>NZ_FCOI02000038.1 GCF_001544795.2 Caballeronia temeraria
ATGCGAAAACCTCGCGGCGAAAGCCTTGTGATTGGAGCGAGGCCGCTTCAGCTCGAGTGTATTTCAGCGGCCTGCTAGGTCGGATTCGCTAAATGGCTATTCGACGAATTTCGTCCTTCATAGACTCGCCCTCAAACAAACACGCATTCGCCGCGAAAATCGCGAAAATCATGGACGAAATCTTTTCATGTGCTCGCCTAGCATGCCACAGACCCTAACCAGGGTTCGGAGATAACGATGAAGCGATACCTGAAGGCATTTCTGATCTGTATTCTCGTAAGTTGCAGCGTTGCACGAGCGTACTCTCAATCGAGCATTACATTGTACGGCATCGTTGACACCGGGGTGGAGTTCATCTCTCACGCGGGTCCGGCGGGCGATAGGCTGTTTCGTATGCCCTCAACGACCGGTTCACTACCCTCTCGTTGGGGCTTCCGGGGTAGCGAGGACCTTGGCGGAGGCTATAAGGCAACATTCGTTCTCGAAAGCGGATTCAGTCCGAGCACTGGCGCCTTGGCTCAGGGTGGCCGCTTGTTCGGGCGACAGGCATGGATCGGACTGGAGTCGCAGTACGGTACGCTGAGCTTCGGTCGACAGTACACGACGACCTACATCGCAGTGCTGGAAAATGACATCATGGGACCAGCTATATATGGCATTGCGTCCCTCGATGCCTACATCGCGAATGCCCGCGCTGATAACAGCGTTGCATACCGAGTCAATTTCCGTGGTTTAACTGCTCTGGCCACTTATTCGTTTGGCCGAGACTCCGCCGGTACTGGCAATTCTCCTGGTCAAGGCACATGCGCTGGGCAGGTCCCGGGGGCGGTTACGCAGTGCCGCGACTGGTCCGCGATGTTGAAGTACGACTCGGACAGGTTCGGTGCGGTAGTGTCCTACGAGGAAGAACGAGGAGGTGTGAACGCGGCTGCGAATTTCTTTGACGGCGTCGCGCCGGCGCCACTTTCCACGAGCAACGGAATCGATGCACGGCTCTATATCGACGCCTACGCAAAGGTACTCGGTGCGACGATATCCGGTGGTTGGCTCAATCGTCGCGTGGAAACCGTGAACTCTGGTACCCCAGTCGTCACCTCGAATATGTTTTTCCTTGGGGCGCGATATCTGGTCACGCCCGCAGTGGCCATTGACGGCGAGGTCTTCCGGATCATCAACGCTCAGCACGACACGAGAGCGACTCTTGCGACATTGCGAGGGATTTATTCGCTTTCGAAGCGATCGGCTGTGTATGTGCAAGGCGGGTACATCTTTAACAGCTCCAAGGCTGCTTACGGAGTAAGCGCTGGAGGGCCCGGCGGATCGCCGGCGCCGGGGGTTGGACAAGCAGCGGTGATGGTCGGTTTGCGGCACTTGTTCTAACAGCAGCTTCAACGGCTTCAACGGCATTGAGAGAAACAGAAGGGCTTTTGATGCTCTTGATGCTGTCAAGGCGACGAGAGGATAGCTATGGAATCTTTCAAACGGGCGACGTTAGCGAGATTTAAACAAACTTGTATCGAAATCCTAAGCAGAATTATGGAACGTAGTGACTCAAATCCGGCGCCGCCGTTGATTCAATGGATAGGAGCGGCAATCATTATTTCGTCACCCTTATATGAAGCCGCAAGTACGCACGATCTAGCTGATATCTTCGGCTCGCTGCTGGGCGAGTGGACCGACACCGAAAATTCTGTCCAATAGCGCGCGGACGTCGGGGCATGCGCCCTGTGACGAAGGGGCACCCCTGCAAGGGTTGGGCTCCGGCCGTGGTCGACGATTTGCATCGTGGTTCGATGGTCCCGCGCTCTCACGCAGTACCGGCCTTGAAAAATGACCGGGTATGCGCAATTTCCGTCTTCGAGATATCTGAACGGCAAAATACCCAGCTAGATCGATTTCCCTCAGGCCACGCTGGCCGATGCCGAGATCGAGCGAGCGGGCATTGCATCAACTGGGCGGATGAATCTCGCCTTTGAGACCTCCACCGTCTCGGATCAACGAGGAGACAACTCGTAGCGCTGACTCGACTATCGGGGCGCGGCGATGTGTGCGAAAAACGCAGCTGACAGGTACGGACGGCGCTTTTTGTACAAGCGCTAGTATGGTCACGCCGGGCCACCGTAGATGTGCGACTGATGCAGGAACCAACGTTGCCCCGATTCCGGCGGCGGTCAACGCAAGGGCTGCAAGGACGTCTTCAACCTCGGCTGCGATTTTCGGCTCGGCGCCTTCTGACCTGAACAGCGAAACGACCTTATCAGCGAAACTTGGACGGTCGCCTCGGGGATAAAGGATGACCGGCACGTCTATCAGATCTGCAAGCGTTCGCGCACCGCGCACACGCTCATCCCAGGGATCAGCTACCGCAACGTGCAGACTTTCGGCCCCGATGTTCCAACTCGTCACACCGTCAGTCACCGGATAGAATCGCCCGAATCCGATATCCACGACCCCAGAAAGGAGCGATTCCAGTTGTTCCTCCTTCGTCATATGAGAAACCGCGACAGATGCGTCCGGGTATGTCGCGCGGAAAGCCCTGGTAAAGGCTGGCACCGTTTCGAACACGGGCGTGCCGAAGTACACGAGATTCAACTCCCCCGACTCGCCCCTTGCCGCTGCTTGTGACCGCCGCGACGATCGTTGGGCCAACGTTAGCAGTTGACGTGCGTCCTCAAGGAATACTCTGCCTGCGGCGGTAAGCTCAACGCCACGTGCAGACCGTTCGAAAAGCTTGGCTCCGATGTCGCGTTCGAGCGCCTGTATCTGACGCGTGAGTGGCGGCTGGGAGATATGCATCCTTTCAGCGGCCGTACCAAATCCCCCGGCTTCTGCTACAGCCACGAAATATCTCAACTGCCTCATTTCCACGGTTTGGCTCCGAATGTGTTCGCTTCGAGATTGTGCGCATCGGCGCGATACCGCGCAATAAGGACATACCGATTGCGTATGGGCGGAGAAGACGAAAGGTATTGGACGGTATCGGCGTGCCGTTTCTATCATAATTTCAGGACGGCTGCCGTCCTCGGACTTTTTTGGAAAGGAGGCGAGGTGAACAAGCGAGTTAAGGATGTTGTGGACGGGATCGTATCGGCTGTACAGCGAGTGCTCGATGAAAAGGAGATTACGGAGTCGGAATATCGAACAGCGCTTCATTACCTGATGAAGGTCGCCGAACAGCGCGAGATCGCATTGCTCTGTGACGTGTTCTTCAACAGTACAGTTGTGGCGACGAAGGCTCGCCTAAGCAGCGGCTCGACGCCTGCGATCGAGGGACCCTACTATCGTGAGGACGCCCCGTTCGTAGTCGACCGACTCAAAACGTACGATACCGACGCCCACAAGCCGTTGCTCATCAAGGGAACGGTCAAGGCGGTCGATGGCAGTGTGGCCGAGGGCGTGACGATCGACGTCTGGCATTCGACTCCCGACGGAAAGTACAGCGGATTCCATGACGGGATTCCGACCGATTTTTATCGGGGCAAACTCAGGGTCGGTCGCGATGGCCAATTTAGCGTGCGAACGACAATGCCAGTTGCATACCAGATTCCCAGCGATGGTCCGACCGGTGCATTGCTCGAGACCATGGGCGGTCACTCGTGGCGTCCTGCGCATGTGCATTTCAAGGTAAAGGCACCGGGCTATGAAACGCTGACGACTCAGTACTACTTCGAAGGCGGCGACTGGGTGGGCGACGATTGCTGCAATGGTGTCGAGCCGAGTCTGATCAGTCCCGAGAAGGTGGAAGAGGGCGCCCGAGTGATGAATATCGACTTCGTCATCGAACCCGCACTCGAGCGCTCCGGAGCCAACACATGAAGATCGACGCTATCGACGCTTTGATTGTGGACGTGCCGACCAGACGGCCGATCCAAATGTCAATGACTACAGTTCACCAGCAAAGCTATGTCATCGTCCGTGTGTTTGCCGAAGGACTCGTCGGCGTGGGCGAGGGCGGCAGTGTAGGGGGGCCTGTCTGGAGCGCGGAGTGTGCGGAGACGATAAAGACGATCGTCGAGCAGTATCTGGCACCGCATCTTGTCGGAACTGACGCATTCAACCTGTCGGCCGCGCTGCAAACCATGGCACGTGCGGTCACGGGGAACGCGTCGGCGAAAGCCGCGCTCGAGATGGCGTTGCTTGACCTCAAAGCCCGTGCGTTGGGGGTTTCGATCTCCGAGCTGCTCGGCGGCAGGCTGCGTAATTCAATCCCGATTGCGTGGACACTAGCCAGCGGCGACACGAAGCGCGACATCGACGCTGCGATCGAAATGATCGAAAAGCGGCGGCACAACAACTTCAAGATCAAGCTCGGCTTTCGTTCGCCAGCTGACGACCTGATTCATATGGAGGCGCTGTCGAAAGAGTTGGGATCCAGGGCGTCGCTTCGTGTAGACGTTAATATGGCGTGGGACGAGCAGGTGGCGTCCACGTATATCCCGGAGCTCGAGGCGCTCGGGGTGGATTTAATTGAACAACCAGTCGCCCGCGAAAACACTCGAGCCCTAAGGCGCCTATCCGAAAACAACCGTGTGGCAATCATGGCTGACGAGAGTCTGAGCACTCTTACCTCGGCCTTCGATCTCGCGCGTGACCGAAGCGTGGACGTCTTCTCGCTAAAGCTGTGCAATATGGGAGGCGTGACTGCGACGCAGAAAGTCGCGGCGGTGGCAGAAGCAAGCGGAATTGCCTCCTACGGCGGAACGATGCTCGACTCGACGATAGGTACCTCCGCAGCACTCCAGCTCTACTCAACGATTCCGTCGCTTCCGTACGGTTGCGAGCTGCTTGGTCCCTTTGTCCTTGCGGACACAATTAGCCAAGAACCACTCGAAATTCGAGACTTCGAATTGCAGGTCCCCACCGGCATCGGTCACGGCATGACGCTCGACGAAGAGAAGGTGCGCCGATACGCACGCATTAACTAGGCAGAAAGCGTAGCGCACGCAAAAGTAGCAAATCGCCGACCGCGCTGCGCAAATATAACTGGAGGGTTGTTATGTTGACAGACGGCGTTCAGATCGCGTCGCGCGCTGGCGGGAGATTCGGTGCTTATGTCGGAAAGCCGACGGCCATCACCGCACCCGTTATCGTAATCGCACAGGAAATCTTCGGGATCACGTCTTTCATCAGGGATACGGTAGATTGGCTCGTTGGGGCGGGGTTTGGCTGTTTGTGTCCGGACTTGTACTGGAGGCAGGCACCAGCTATCGAACTCGACGCGAATGTACCGGAAGAACGGGAACAAGCACTCACGTTGTTTCGTGACTTTGACATGAAAGCCGGCGTCGGCGATCTCGCGTGCACGATTGAATATGCCCGCGAGCTCCCTTTCTCCAATGGGCGGGTCGGTGTCTTGGGGTATTGCCTAGGGGGTGCATTGGCGTACGACGTCGCCGCACAGTCGCTGGCAGATTGTTCGGTCGGCTACTACGGCGTCGGACTGGAAAAGAAAGTGTCGTCTGTATCGGCTATCACACGACCGACAATGCTTCACATGGGCTCTAAGGACCATTATGTGACGGAGGAGGCACGTCGAATTCTCGACGAGAGTTTTACTAAGAACGACAGTCTGAGCTTGCATTGGTATCCGGTCGGGCATTCCTTCGCGCGGCCGTCGAGTCCTAACTTTGACCGGGAGGCAACGAGTATAGCGAATGCGCGGACGCTTGAGCTGTTCGGAACATTGAAGGAACTCTCATGAAGAAATTTACATTCGATTACATTAGTCCGCGGGTCGTTTTCGGGGCGGGTTGCCTCTCTGCGTTGCCAGACGAAGTTGAACGGTTTGGCACGCGGCGCTTTCTGGTGTTAAGTACACCAGATCAACACAACGTCGCGAAAGATATTGCTCGGCCGGTAAGGGATGTCGTGGCTGGATACTTCGACAGGGCAACGATGCATGTGCCAGTAGAGGTAGTGGAGGAGGCGGAGCGAGCGTTTGCGGCGAGCGGTGCGGACTCAGTCATCGCGGTCGGGGGCGGTTCGACTACTGGACTCGCGAAGATCCTCTCGATGAGGCTCGGCGTGCCTAGTCTGGTGATACCGACTACCTATGCCGGCAGCGAGATGACGACGATATGGGGCATCACAGAAGGCGGGCTGAAAAGAACCGGCAGAGACGCTAAGGTCCTTCCCAAGACAGTGATATACGATCCATTGCTTACGATCGGACTGCCGCCCGCGATTTCCGTCACCAGTGGATTAAACGCGATTGCACATGCGGCGGAAGGCCTGTACTCGGCGGAACTTAATCCGATTTTGGAGAGCATGTGCAAACAGGGCATCGGAGCGTTGATCGACGCTATTCCGCGACTGGTAGGGAACCCCGCTGACATCGAAGCACGCACTGGCGCGCTTTTTGGCGCATGGCTGTGCGGCACGGTGCTGTCTCATCTCGGTATGGGCCTGCATCATAAGCTTTGCCATACACTCGGCGGAACGCTTAACTTGCCTCACGCGGAAACGCATGCCATCGTGTTGCCCCACGCAATGTCATACAATCTGCCAAACGCCGAGGCCGCGAGACGGTTGCTGCAAGGAGTCGTCGGCGATGATGACGTCCCCGGCGCGCTTTACGATCTCGCAAAACGTTGTGGCGCGCCGCTGAGCCTTGCAGAGATCGGAATGCGCACGGAAGACATCTCGCTAGTGCGCGACCTGGCACTTAAGGACCAGTATCCGAACCCCCGGGCGCTGGAATCGGACGCTCTGGAAACGCTTTTGGCCAACGCGTTTTATGGACGGCGACCGTCCTTAACCTGACCTCCTTCACTCCGGACTTCTTCAAGGAGATCCAGCACGCCACCGCCTCGATGCGCAGCGGAATTTTGGCGAATTAAGCTGCCGGATGCGCCGATCAGGGACGGGAGGAGCACATCATGAACGCATACCCGGTCAATTTAGCCCCGTTATATCACCGCTGCATCTTCAAATCCGCCTCCCGCGTGGATTTTCACGAAGAGACAGCCCGGGAGCTCGCTGAACATCGGCTTCGCTGGCGGGAAGGCGATGCGGATACGGTCCTTTACAAGGCGGATCTGGGCGCGATCGAAGTCTACGGCCTACGTTATGGAGCCGAAGTTGAGGTCACGCCACGACCTTCGAACGATTTCGTAGTCGTTCATTGGGGACTTCGCGGGCTGGTGGAAATGGTATGTGACGGCCAGCGGGCTATCTTGCTACCGGGGCAGACGAGTTGGATTTCCCCGCGCCGCTCATGGAACATGCGTTGGCAAGCCGGCTCGGAACAACTGATCCTAAAGGTGCCAAAAAGCCTTGTGAGCAGCGGTCGAGGAAACGAAAGCCTTCCCTCCTTTGGAATGCTTCCTGCACGGTTCGAAAGGCAATGGCTTGCGCTCGTCCAAATGCTGCTTTCTACGGTAACCGGGCCTACAGAGACGGACGGCTACGACGAGTGGGTCGGCCAGCTCGAACGGCTCGCGGTCGATTTTCTACTAATAGGCGTCGGCGGCGTAAGTAGTGGCCGACACCTATCAGAGAGGCAGACGGCGTCCGCACATGAGGCAATTACCTGCGAGCCGCAAAGACTCCCCATCGAGCGCCTGGAAAACGCGATTTCCGATCGTCTTGGCGCGCAATGGTCGATTAATGACTTAGCCGATGCCGCAGGCGTCAGCCCGCGCGCATTGCAAATGATCTGCCAACGAGAGAGAGCTATCAGCCCAACTGATCTCTTGCGCAACATGAGATTGGACGCAGCGCACAGGCGGCTCAAAACGTCGAGCTTCGTTAGTGTGACCGAAACCGCCCTCGAACTGGGATTCGGTCATCTAGGGCGCTTTTCAAGTTACTATCGGGAGCGATTTGGGGAGTTGCCGAGCGAGACATGTACGCGCCGAAATGCGAAGGCAGTGTCGCGGACGCCCAAATAGCTCAAAAGCTTTCCGCGGCATGTCCGCACAAGTCGATCCGAGCCGACCTCTTCCGATATCAAGTTAGATTTGTGCACGGCGTAGCTACCGATTGAAGGCGGATTTGGGCGACGGAAGCTGCGAGGAACGCCGATCCACAACATTTCTCGCGTGTACGCGTGGGGTAAGCTGTCTTTCTTTGCCCTGGCGCCTGGCAAAGCGGTTACCGCGGCGGATCCGTCGGCGTCGCGGCAGAGGCTTGCTCGTTCAATAGGCATCTGAACTGCTTGTCGACTCTGAAGGCAGAAGAAACGTGCGAGCGTTCTTCCGCCAAGACTGGGCTATCTATCACGTCCTGGCGCACCCGCCATCCATACCGACAAGGCGAGTGCGACAGCCGGTCAGACTCGCCGAGGCAAAGAATCTCCTCAAGTTCTTCGGTCAAACCGAATCGAACGCGAGCATGACGGGTTATCTTCGTTATCTGGATAGGTGGTTTCCCGGACGATTCGGATTTTGGATATCGTCCTGTCTTTCGTATTTTTAGACTCCGTTCTGTGAAGTCCGACATGACGGAGTGAAAAATGCAACACACCTCTGCAACACACGGTATGCCTATGTTTCCCCGTGATGACGGGTCGATGGTTCCATACCAGGTATTCAGCTCTCAAGATGTGTACGAGCGAGAGCAAGAAAAGATCTTTCGCGGACCCTACTGGTCATTTGTCGCGCTTGAATGCGAAATCCCCGAATTCGGGGATTTCAAAAGCACTTTCGTCGGTGACACTCCAGTCGTAGTAACCCGGACCACCGACGGAATTGCCTGCTGGGTAAATCGCTGCGCACATCGTGGGGCGCAGTTGTGCAGAGAGAATAAGGGGAATGCAACTTCGCACACGTGCGTTTATCATCAATGGAGTTACAGCCCCGCTGGAGATCTGCAGGGAGTACCGTTTCGTAGGGGGCAGAAAGGTATGGCAGGCATGTGCGCCGACTTCGTGCCGTCTGAGCACGGGTTGACGAAGCTGCGCGTCGAATGCTACCGAGGCCTTGTCTTTGCGACGTTCAGCAGCGAAACGCCGCCACTGATCGATTACATCGGCCCCAAAATGCGACCCTACATCGACCGCATTTTCCATAAACCGATCGTATACCTCGGGTGCACCCGCCAATATTCGAAGTCCAACTGGAAGCTTTACATTGAGAATGTGAAGGACGGTTACCACGCGAGTTTGCTGCATCTCTTCCACACAACATTCAACATCTTCCGGGTGGGGATGCAGGTTAGGTCCGAAGTCGCGGATAACGGGTTACACAGCATCTTCACGTCAACAAAGCCGCAAATTAAAGAAGATACCAGCGCGGCTTATGCTGCCGACAAGATTCGCACAATGGATAGCAATTTTTTCCTTGAAGATCCGTCTTTGCTTGCACAGATCCAGGAGTACGAAGAGGTCACGACGAACAACATCCAGACCATCTTTCCCCAACTCGTGATCCAGCAGATTCACAACACGCTTGTCGCAAGGCAACTTCTGCCGAAAGGACCTGGTAACTTCGAATTGATCTTTCACTTTTTCGGGTACGAGGACGACACGCCTGAGCTGCGGGAGTTGAGACTGTTACAGGCGAATCTGGTCGGACCGGCAGGCTATATCTCCATGGAAGACACCGAAGCGACAGAACTAGTTCAGCGCGCCACGGCGCGGGACTCGTATGTAACTTCTTTCATGGGAATGGCGCGAGATGTGCCACCGGAGGAAAACTCAGCCATAACCGAAAATATGATTCGGAAATTCTGGGTCGGGTATCAAAACCTCATGGGGTTCTAAGAACATGGACGAAAAGCTGAAGACGTGGCTTGAGATTTACTCGCTTGCGCATCAATACATTAGTTCGCTTGACAACGACCGGCTCGAAGACTGGCCCAATTTCTTCACTCCGGATTGTCATTATGAAATTATTCCAAGGGAAAATCACGATGCGGGCCTACGAGCGTCCGTCATTTATTGCACTAATCAAAAGATGCTTCGTGACCGAGTAGTGTCGCTGCGGCATGCAAATATCTACGAAAAGCATACCTATCGTCACGCGATATCCGGATTGGTCATTGGCGATGAAAAGGACGGGGAGATCACATCAAGTTGTAGCTATATAGTGGTGCTAACGAATCAAGCCGGTGAAAGTGCGGTATATCAGTCCGGCGCATATCACGATACTGTGGTGCGTCTCAATGGCGCACTAAAATACAGTAAAAAAGTGGCGGTGTACGACACTCTACGCGTCCAGACACTGCTCGCGACGCCGATCTGAGGAGGCCGATTATGACCGAATGGTACCGAGCGGCCGTTTGCGCCGACGTCAGCGAAGATACGCCGCTGGGCGTGACCATAGATGGAGTACCGGTTGCGCTCTTTACGACGAACAATGAATATTTTGCGCTGCACGACTTGTGCACTCATGGTGCAGCGAGATTGTCGGAAGGGTTCGTTGAGGGCGGCTGCGTGGAATGCCCTCTCCATCAGGGATTGTTTGATCTAAGAACGGGGGCACCGAGGTCAGCACCGATTGTCGATGCGGTGAAGACATATCCCGTCAGAGTAGTTGACGGGGTGATTGAAATTCGCCTGAGAACCGATCAGTAGTTTGCGGCCGAATCGAGAATGGTGGAGCACATTGTTCATCGCGGTATCATCGGGGTGCGCGCAAACGCGGTCATGAAGCCGAGCGAGAGCAATGACCGGCACTCGCTGTTCCTGCCGCGCATGGTTGAAGCAGGGCTGCGCCTCGATAAGAGCGAGCCGGACACGCTCGCGCAAGTCATCGCGCAGTTTGACGCGGCAGTGAAGGGGGCGTAAGTGGAGCAGCTAACGCTTCCCTCGATCCTCGCCGCGTCGCCGGCGCCCTGGCGCTCGCAAGTGAACTTCGACGGCATGCGCGGGTGCCGCATGATCGACGCGAACAAATGCCGAAGTGCCGCTGCTCGCGATCGCGCGCATTCTCACCGCCGCCGTGCAGAAAGCGTCGCAGGCATCAGCTTAGCAACCGCGAGCGCCGAAGCACCCCCCGTAACGCGCGACACCCCGCGACTTACCCTCATGCCCGGCCAATGTGCCGGCATTTTCGTGGTTGTGGTGATATTGCTATTGACTCGTCAGAAAATCGCCGCCGGAAATGTCAATTGAGCCGCCGTTCTCAGTCATGCACTTCCCGGAGCTCAGCTTGTTGCCGCTGATCGTCCCTGAACAAGTGTAGGTCAGCTGATTACTCATCCCAACCATGGTTGCTGACCAGTTGTTTCCATCACAAAGCCAACTGCCGACTTTGCCTGTTGCTTGAGCGTCTGCCTTGAATATTCGCGCTTGGCCTGTTGCAGAGTTAAGCGTCTGATGCCAGTTGCCCGCAGGATTTCCGACGATCGATATGTGAGGGCCGTCCAATACGTTTCCCGGACATGCCGCGCCGGCTAATGCCGAATAAGTCAAAGAAGACAGGACAGCTATCAATGACAGTCCACGCATGATCGACTCCCTTCAACTCGTTGACTCAACCAATATAGGCGGCAGTTTACCGAGTGTGTCGTCGTGTTTACGATGCTTGCAATTGGCCTCCTACATGCTTCAGGGCTGTAGTCCAGCTAGACGCCGAGTTTACGAATTGCACACTCGGCGACCTGCGCACGCTGCTCGCGCCGCTATCGAATACTCGCAAGCAAGCGGTGCTCTGCGCGCTCGGAACCCACGGCACGCTCGATCACACGGCCATCCTCGGGTGGAAGGAAGCGTTGCGCATGCCCGCGTCTAAGTTCGAAGGACATTCTGCGCGCCCAGCCGCGGCACCTGCGTCTGGACTACGTGTTCTGGGAATACCACGAGACGGGTCAGGCCGCGCCGCTTGTCGGGCTGGAAGACAGCATCAAGGAAGTGCCGACGGGGCGCAGGTTCGCCGAACTGCAAGCGCTCTACGATCGTATGGTGTGGATCGACAGCAGGGTAGAGGCGGAGCACTCCGTGCAGACATGCTCCGGGAATTTCAGGGGTAGCGCTGGCGCGCGTGAAGCACGTTCACGATCTGGATTCGATCGCGCTTCACGCGGTAGACGATCATGTAGTTCGGCAGCACGACCATTTCACGCGTGTTCGGCACGCGACCCTGCCGATAAACGAGAGGGTGGTCAGGGAGTGTGGCGGCCGCCGCAAGAATCGCTTCCTGCACAAAGTCTGCGGCGTCGATGCTGTCTTTGCTGATGAATTCGTGGATCTTGTCGAGTCTGCGCTCAGCACGCGGGCGCCATTCAACGCGCATTGCGCGCCTTCCTGCGCTCAGCGGCCCGGGCGCGAAGCGTC
This sequence comes from Caballeronia temeraria, assembly GCF_001544795.2. Taxonomy (GTDB): domain Bacteria; phylum Pseudomonadota; class Gammaproteobacteria; order Burkholderiales; family Burkholderiaceae; genus Caballeronia; species Caballeronia temeraria. Next base: position 12,218 of record NZ_FCOI02000038.1, read on the forward strand.
GCGACCACCTCGTCGTGCGGAATGTCTTCGCCTTCCTCGTCGAGCGCGAGTTGCACTTCCTTGCGGAACCACTCGTCGTAGGCTTCGGCTTCTTCTTTGGTGTCGTGCCCGCTGACGGCGGGCTCAGTCCAGATATTTCCCATGAGTGACCTCATTCAGATGCCTTCATGATAGCGCGGGCAGCTTGGCGCGTCACTTTCAAACCATGACGCACGTCGCTCATCTTGACGCTCTGTGTCTGAAAGGTGAATCGCCGTGCTTGGTGGGTCGCGTGGTCGAGCGCCGTTAGTTTTACATAATACCGATTATCGCACGATCGTTCGATAAGAGGGCCGTCGGAAATTAAAGGCGGTTGTCGCAATTCCACGAGTCTCGTTGATGGGAGCGTCGCGGGCCTCCCGGCTGGATAGAGCGAACCGTTCGCGCTCTCCGTCCTCCGCTACGGGATCGACCTCTAGCACTCGATAGCCCGTCTCCGACAGGTCCGCGTCGCAGACGGGCGTGGAGCATTATTGCTTTATTTTCCCAGTCGCCTTGCCGGTCGCGTCCGTCCCCGAAGCGCCATCCGGCGACATGCCCTTTTCACGTTGCTGCATCAGTGTCGGGCCGCCCGAGGCGCTTGCCCCGCTGGAAGCGCTGTCGGTCACTTGATTCTTCGTGGCGCCGTTCTGAGGCGTTGGTGACGGAGCCTTTTGCGTGGTCTGCGCGGGCACGTTCGTGCTTGCCGCTACAAGGAGGACGCTTAACAGAGCTGAGATGCGATTCATGTTTTTCTCCCGAGCCTTACACGGCTTCCCTCATTCTTGAACTAGTCGATTACGGTGCATCGGAGCCGCGGTCACGATCCACCGCCTCATTGGCTGCGTCTTTTGCATCCTCTTCGGCGTTGCCGACTTGTTTTCTTGCCTCGCCAGCAATTTGCTGTGCGTCGCCCTTCGCTTCTTGTGCGGGATCGTCTGTTACTTTGCCGACGCCCTCGTTAATTTTTCCCTTCACCTTTTCGCCGACCCCTTTGACTTGGTCCTCATTCATTGCGGTTCTCCTGAATTCCTGCCGATCGCAGGCTTGACTACACTCGCAAGGAGAGTGCCGACTCCGGTGATGTCTGAGGGAGATAATTAACCGTGTCCGATGCTCCGGAAATCCGGGTTGAACGTCAGCCAGGCGGCTGGATCTGGATCGCACTGGCGGTCGATCCCGACGGCGGGCCATCGCTCGTGCTTCTTCATTCTAAGGAAGCATTCGCGAACGAAGAAGCCGCCCGCTGCGACGCCGAAAAGCTCCTCAGGAAGCTAGGTTCTTCGAAAACCACCAAGTGAACCTGCGGCATAGCCGTTGCTGTTTTCTCGGAAAGTTCCCTCTTTTCGAACATGCAGCCCAGCTCTTCGCGTCCTTCCGGTATGTGGAGCGTCCGATCGTTCCCGGGCGTTACTCCGCCCGTCGCTGTCTTGATTGTCGATGACGATCGCGCCGGGGCGGAGGCGCTTGCGGCTGTGCTGGCGCTTGAGGGGTTCCGAACTACGGTCGTCGAAGGAGGACGGCAAGCATTGAGGACGCCGCCAACATTAAGACCTCACATTGTTGTCCTGGACATTGAAATGCCAGTCTGTGATGGATTCGCGGTGGCTACGGCCATCCGTGAATCGACCTACCTCGCGGCAGTTCCTATCATCGCCTATAGCTCGCTCGACGAAGCTGAGGTTGTCGAACGCGGCAGAGAAGCGCAGATCGACGCGTTCTGCCGAAAAGGCAACACGCTGCATTGCCTGTTCGAACTCATCGAGTTTATGGCGCCGGTCGGGCCCGCCGGCACCTAAACGTCGCCTTGTGTCGCGGGTCACGCGTTCTAGTCGGAGGCGGACTTGCTTTTCCGGGCAGACGCGTTGTGATTGGCACCACTCGACGGTGTGGCAGGCGTGACGGGCTGTCTACCGCCCGAAGATTCTTGCGTTGGAGAACGGGCCCTATCCGCCGTGTTCCCGGTATTGCCTCCCGGCGTGGACGGCTGCATGCCGCCGGCGGATCCTTGTCCACTCACCCGACCGTCTCCCTGCCCCGAGGCTGCAGATTCTTTCGAGCTCGATGCGGAGGGCCCTTGCCCTTCCGTTCCAGCCGCGTGCGCAACGCCGATTACAACGACAGTGACCGCGCACAGGCAGGCATTTCCTAGAATCAGTTTCATACGGCCTCCGAAAGCAGTTCTGACAGCCGGCCTTCTGCCTGATACAAGACAGCGAGTCGCTCCTGCGGACGTCCCCATGTATTCGGTCAGAGTTCTGGTGAATGGAGGTCCGCTTCGACGATTTCCATACCGCGACGCGACGCGGCGTCTCTCGCCGCCTCCTTGGTCTCGAAAGGACCGATTTCCTCGGCGCCGTCAAAAGGAAAGAGCAGTCGTCCGTCCGTCACACGTACGACCTTCAATGTACCCATGAAGCGCCCTGTGGTGCCCGGACGATACGACGCGTACACGCGGTAGTCTTCCGCCGAACGACCAGCAGTCGGCTCGGGGCGCTTCGTTGGAAAGAAGACCAGCTTGGGCCGGCGCAGGCTATTGTTGTCCATGGCGAAAGGCACGACTCGGGCACGTTGAGCCCTTTAGTGCGTGACTACGTGACGCAAAATCTGCTCCATGTCCAATGCCGCGCGAACCGCAGAGCGCACACCCGTCACCGCCGCCCACCATTCGCTTGGCTGCCGAGCGCGATCGGATCGGTCATTGGTGCAATATTGGACCGATACCGTGCCCGCCATCATGAAATCGCTTCTCTTCATCGAAGACAATCCGTACGACCTCGACCTCGCGCAGATAGCTCTCGGGCCGTACTGTGAACCGTGCGCAATGGCCATCGCCCGCGACGGCGAAGAGGCGCTTGCGTATCTGCGGCGCGAGGGTGCCTGGAAACACCGCCTCAACGACGACCCGGCGCTCGATTTATTGGACCTCAAGCTGCCAAAGATCGATGGTCTTGCTGTTCTGCAGGAAATCCGCAGAACGCCGGGCATCTCACTACCCGTTGTTGCGTTGACTTCTTCACGTGAACCGCGCGACCTGCGCCGCTGCTACGAACAAGGCGTTAACGCATACCTGGTTAAGCCTACGGATGTCAGCGAATCGAAAATGCTGGCGCTCGTTGCTCCTTTGCTGGTTGCGGTTGAACACGTTCACTGGCGCGGATTGGCGGACTTCGCTCGTAGGGTCGCCGAATGATTGGAATCACAGCGGCAAGCGGTCGACTGACAGAGGCGCATAGGATGCCTTGAGTTTTGGTGGCGCAGAACCGACACGACCGCAGCACCAACACGGCGCGCCTCCCACGAAAACACGCCGCGCGGTACGTATTGCAAGCCACAAACGAGCTTCTGACATGCTCTTATGCACCCCTAGGGCTGCAAGCGCGAGCACCCCGCCGATACGCGGGAACGGGACCACCGTCTCGAGCACGGACCCGCTCCTCGCGTGTCGGGCAACTATGCTGCGTCCTGCTGAGCATAAGAAGCTAGACGCGTGCGCTGCATGGCTCAACGATGCGCCAACCGAGGTCCGCGCGCCGAGACAAACGCGCGAAACAGCATGTAGAGTCCGGCAAGTCCCACAAGCACATACACGATGCGCGAGGCGGCCGAGCCCGTGCCGAGTATGGCCGCTACGAGATCGAATTGTGCGAGACCAACGAGGCCCCAGTTCAACGCGCCGATGATGACGAGCGCGCCCGCGATCCAGTCGACAGGATTACGGTGAACGACACTTCCTTCCGATGTAACCGTTGGCATATTGACTCCTTTGTTGAACGACGCGTGTCTTCCTGCGGCGCGTGAGCGCAGCAAGCCGTTTCCGAAAAGTTGGGTTGTCTCGCAGCGACTGAGAGGAGCGTCAGAACGTCACTTACAGTCGGTCGATGCTACGAGCCTCAGCGCGAGAGTGCGCTGGCTTGACGCGGCGGGCCCCGCCACGAGGGTCGTTACGTGCATTCATCGGGACTGCAGTGTGTGAATGCGATTGCTTCCAAAGTTGTTTAGCAACGGCCGTGCCGATGCGCCGGCGCAACTGCTCGCGCCTGCCCGAAGGCACCGTTTCACAATCGCTGACCGAGCTTATCGAGCTAAGCCGGCTCGGCGTGCCCACGTAGGCTGGAAGTCGGGCAGCGCCTCGCCGCGCTACTCCATCCGGAATTCTTCCCCGCGCGCACCGCAGCGGCCGCGCAGTTCAGAAGAAGTTCGCTCCACATCGCGTGCGGTAAGAGACGCGCCGCTTCGTCCACCTCGGGGCGACAGCATGACATCGATTACCGCGGACCGATTTAAGGCGATCGTCGACGTTCCCGTTCCGGTCGGGCGCGACCCAATCACCCGAACAGGCGCGTAATCGTCACTGCCAGCCAAGCGCAACGTGGCCATCGTTCTGTGGACTGAACTCATGGCGAGCGGCCAGCGAGGCTAGAACTCCTCGCGGCCTGCTGGGCACGGCAAACAACAGCATCCTTGCACCGCCCGAGGTCGTCTCGAGCACGCACGACCGCCGGACGCTCCGACCATCGATACGTCGCGACAACCACGAGTCCCACCACCGCCAGAGCCACGCCGGCGTACACCGTCGTCAGGACGTCGACGCCTGCCAGCGTCAGTCCGCCGACGAAAGACCCGCCAGAGATGCCGAGGTTAAACGCTGCGACGTTGAGCCCCGCCGCCGTACCGACTGCCTCGGGTGCCACGCGTCGAGCCACGAGCACGACAGTCGCCTGCATGATGGGGGGAACGGCGAAGGCGAATGCACCCCAGACAAACAGGTTGACCAACACCAGCACCGGGTGGTGTGCGGTGAGCAAGAGCGTGGCGACCGACGCGGCGATGCCGGCCAGCGCGATGTTCATGCTGAGCTTCGGGCCATATCGGTCGGACAAACGCCCTCCGCTGATCGTTCCCACTACAGAGCCGAGTCCGAATACCATCAGCCCGAGGGTGACGCCTTCGCTTCGGAATCCCGTGGTATGAGTTAACAGCGGCGACAAGTAAGTGAACACCGCGAACGTCGCTCCCATACCCAGTGCTGCGATCGCATAGAGCGGCATCAACGCCTGGCTCTTCAGCAAAGCGAGCTGCGAGAGAACGGTCCCGGCGCTGCGCTGAGCCGCAAGCGCGGGCAAAAACCGCCAGAGACCGATGGTCGCCAGCGCGCCCATGGCAGCCACTACCAGGAACGGCAGCCGCCAGCTCATCAGATCGCCGAGCCACGTTCCGCCAGGCACGCCAGTCACCATCGCGACCGTCAGGCCACTGACCATGATCGCCACGGCCCTGCCCGACTTCTCGGACGGCACCAGCGACATAGCAACGGTCGTCCCGAGGCCGAAGAACACGCCGTGCGCGACCGCCATCACGATCCGGATCACGAGCAGCGCTGGAAAGGCTGTCGAAAGTCCGGCTGCCAGATTGCATAGCGTAAAGAAAGCCATCAGCGCGAGCAGCAGTGCGCGGCGCGGCAAGCGCGCGGTCATGGCCGAGACCACAGGCGTGCCGACGGTAATGGCCAGTGCGTAGAAACTCACCAGCAAACCGGCCGTCGACACGGAGATGCCGAACGCTCTTCCAATGTCGGGCAACAAGCCGACGATGACGAATTCCGTCGTTCCGATTGCGAACGCGGCAAATGCGAGAGAAAACACTGCTGCGGGCATGATCAACTCCTCGATGAAGTCATTCGCGCTGGCTTCGCCGTGACTGTCGCGCGGACGGGTCCGAAGCCCTCTTGCCCGTCGGCGCCCAGCCACCGCAGTGCCGCGCTTCAGAAGTCCTGAACGGTGGGACGAATCACGATCTCGTTGACGTCGACCGAACTAGGCTGCTCGATCGCGTAAGCGATGGCTTGCGCGATCGCGTCCGCTGGAATCGCCATCTTGTAGAAGTCGACGACAAAATTGCGGCTGTCGTCGTGGCCCGATCCGAACTTCAGTTCGGTGTCGATCGCGCCCGGTGAAATGACGGTCGTGCGGATGTTGCCGCCCACTTCGTGACGGAGACCTTCGGAGATTGCGCGGACCGCGAACTTCGTTCCGGAATAAACCGTGCCTCCCGGGCTGAAGACCTTTAGACCCACGACCGACGCGATGTTGACGAAGTGGCCCGACTGCTGTTTTTCGAAAACCGGCAGCGCCGCGGCGACTCCATACAGGAGGCCCTTGATGTTGATGTCAATCATCCGGTCCCACTCGTCGGTCTTGCGCAGTGACAGTGGCGCGATCGCCATCAGACCCGCGTTGTTCACCATGACGTCGAGTCGGCCATGTTGCGCTACGACGTTACTGATCAAGCGGTTGACCTGCTCTTGATCCGTCACGTCGACTTGATGAACCGACACGCGCCCGCCTTTCGCCAGGATTTCCGCGGCAACGCGTTGCAGCTTGTCGAGGCGGCGAGCGGCCAGTGCGACAGTAGCACCTTTTGATGCAAGAAGTTTGGCGGTGGCTTCACCAATTCCGCTCGACGCACCGGTAATGACGACGACTTTGTTTGCCATGATTTCTCTCCAGGAAGTTGGACTGCTTGAGGAGCAGTCTCGTCCCACCGAAGATTTTTGAGTAGACTGGAATATATGGAATGTCTTTTTCACCGCCGCAAAAATCACCGCTGAGCTGCACATGACCCAACTCGCCGACCTCAACGACGTCGCCGTCTTTGTGCGGGTGGCACAGTTCGAGAGCTTCAGCCGCGCCGCGCGCGCGCTCGGCATGCCTGTCTCAACGGTCAGCCGCAAGGTAACCGCGCTCGAAGAACGGCTCGGCGTCACGCTGTTGCAACGCACGACGCGCAAGCTGAGCCTGACGTCACAGGGTCGCGCCTACTTCGATCAATGCAGCGAGCCGCTGAGCCATCTGTACGACGCGGAGCGCGTCATTACTCAGACGCAGAAGAAGCCGGAGGGCGTGCTACGCATCTCCGGTCCTGTGATGCTCGAACAGGAGCCGTTTTACGCGTTCCTGTCCGCATTTCTGAAGGACTATCCGCAAATCTTGGTGGATCTGTATTTCACCAACGCGTTCATCGACCTGATCGCCGAAAACGTCGACGTTGCGATTCGCTTCGGAGAATTGCAGGACTCAAGTCTCGTTGCACAGCGAGTGGGAAGGAGCGTGCGGCAGCTGGTCGTCTCAGCCGACTATGCGCGAAACCATCCCCTTCCCTCTCGCCCCAACGAGCTGAGCCAGCACCCCTGCGTGTTGATCAACGCCCGCAACAATGAGACGGAATGGAACCTGGTCAGCGGCCGCAAAACGGCCAGGGTGCACGTGAGTGGGCCTGTCGCAGCACGCGACTTCCACATCGTCAGTGCATTCGCGCTCCGGGGGCACGGCATCGCGCTGCTTCCGTCGAGCTATTGCGATCCGCACATTGCCAGCGGAGAACTGGTGCGCGTGCTGCCCGAGTGGTCGTCACCGGAAATATTCGTGCATGCTGTTTATCCGACGCGGCGCTTCTTGCCGTCGAAATTGAAGGCGTTTCTTGATGCGCTGAAAGCGTGGCACGGACCGCTTTGGCTTCCGCTGCGCTGAAGCCAAAGCGATCTTGTCCTAACGCCAGCCGAGCGAGGGGGCGACGTGCGTGAGGATCGATTCGATCACGTGTGCGCAGTACTCCACGCCGAGTTGATTCGGCACGGTCAACAGTAGCGTGTCGGCTTGCGCAATGGCCTCGTCGGCTCCGAGTTGCCTGACTAGCGCGTCGGGCTCTGCTGCATAACTGCGGCCAAATACCGTCCGGATGTTGCCGTCCAGCAGCCCGATCGTGTCGTCGTTGTTCGCATCGCGCCCAAAGTACCTGCGATCGCGATCGTTCATCAGCGGAAAGATGCTGCGACTCACCGACACTCGCGGCTCACGGGCGTGTCCGGCTTCCTTCCACGCCTGCCGGTAAGCGCGTATCTGCTCCGCCTGCTGAACGTGCAGAGGACGGCCCGACTCATCGTTCTTCAAGGTCGAGCACTGCAGGTTCATGCCCATCCCGGCTGCCCATACCGCGGTGGCGTCCGATCCCGAGCCCCACCAGACGCGATCGCGCAAGCCCTCGGAATGGGGCTCCACCCGTAGCAGGCCCGGCGGGTTCGCGAACATCGGTCGGGGATTTGGCTCGGCGAAACCTTCGCCGCGCAGCACTTCGTAGAACACTTCCGTGTGCCGACGCGCCAGATCGACATGCGTCTCACCCTCGCCCGGCGCATAGCCGAAATAGCGCCAGCCGTCGATCACCTGTTCGCCCGAGCCGCGGCTAATGCCGAGTTGCAGGCGTCCACCGGCGATGAGGTCGGCCGCGCCCGCATCCTCAGCCATGTACAGCGGGTTCTCGTACCTCATGTCAATGACCGCTGTGCCGATTTCAACGCGGCTGGTTTTCGCACCCACAGCCGCGAGCAGCGGGAACGGCGACGCGAGCTGACGCGCGAAATGGTGCACGCGATAAAACGCCCCATCCGCGCCGAGTTGCTCGGCGGCGACCGCGAGGTCGATGGATTGGAGCAGGACGTCGGAAGCTGAACGCGTGTGCGAGTGTGCCGACTCAGACCAATGGCCAAACGATAAAAAACCGATTTTTTTCATGTCAATGTTGCGCGCAAGCTCGATAGGCGATGCCCGCATCTTGTACGAATCGGGCAGACGCCGCTTGCACGCGCGCCGTCTGCCTTAGTTCTTTGCGGTTCAGGCCGGGAAGTCGGTGGATGCGGAAAGCAACTTCCAGGTTTGCGTTTCGGCCGTTACATACGCATTCTTTTCGGCCAGTGCCTTAAGTGTGTCGGTGCCGAGCGGCAGACGCAGTGGTGGCGTCTCGGCATCGACGAGTCTGATCATCGCGGTTGCCAGTCTTGCAGGATCGCCTGGCTGATTATGATTGATTTCGCCAGCGAGGCGCCGCAGCCTGCCCGAGGTCTCTTCATAGTCACCAATGATCGTCTTGCCGACGGCCAACGACGACGCATCCAGAAAGTCGGTGCGGAAGAACCCGGGCTCGATCATTGTTGCGTGAATGCCAAGCGGCTTGAGTTCAGCATGCAGCGCTTCGGTGATACCTTCCACAGCGAATTTCGTCGAGCTGTAGACGCCGACGCCTGCCGCCGCCTGATAACCGACGATAGACGACGTGTTGATCACATGCCCCGAACGCTGTTTGCGCATCACAGGCAACACGGCGCGTGTGACGTTGAGCAAGCCAAACACGTTGGTCTCGTAAATGCGGCGAACCTCGGCATCGCTCGATTCCTCGACCGCCGCGAGCAGCCCGAAGCCCGCGTTATTGACCAGCACATCGATGCGGCCGAACTTATCGACCGCGGCTTCAACCGCTGCCTTCGCCTGTGCCTCGTTTGTCACGTCGAGTGCAAAGGTGAGCAACGCAGGCGACTCTCCAAGCCGCTCGGCGATCGCGGCGGCGTTGCGGCCGGTCGCGACGACGGCGTTGCCATCGTCGAGCGCGGCTTGCGCAATCAGTGCGCCGAAACCGCGGGATGCGCCGGTGATAAACCAAACGCGTTTAAATTGCTGTTTCGTGAGGGTGTTCATGGCTCTTCTCCGTGGTTCGTGCTGGATGTGAAACGAAGTGCATGGGAGAAGTGTCGGACCGGCGGAAACTTTTGATAAGACGGGAATGGGTGGAATGACTTTTCCGTCAATGGAAAATTGCGCGCGCGAACGCAAATGTGTCCTGCGTCGCTCACCAAGGTCGGGAAGCGCGATTGCGACGAAGCAGGTCTCGGACGCTCGCGGCAACACGGTGTCTGCGCTTATTCGACGGCTTCTAGAAAGACGACGACTCCCGGTTCGCGAGGGACGTCGCCACGTTCCTGAAGGAAGGCGGAGTCGCCCTCGAAGACCACGGCCGCTCCTAAGCGCTGCAGGCGTGAGCGGAAATTAGTCGCGGCCCAGCTTGACGTCCAGACAGTTAGCGTTCTCCATGGAGGAGGAGCAGCAACGTCAAAAGAGCCTTGAGAAGTCCATATCCGGCGAGCCCAATGCGATTGCCCCGCAGACCGTCAAGGCCAGCGCGATCAAACGGTCGGACATCGGATCCTTCATCGTCTGCCTCGCAAAATCGCGGCTTATCGGTTGGAAAACAAGGCTCGCATAGCACAGCTGAGGGCGGTGCCTAAATCTTAGTGCACTAGGACGTCAGCTTGGTCCGCATCACACGCCGCGCCGCTATCGGCGCCTAGCTCTTTGCGACGAGATGATCGGATCTTGTCACACAGCAAGTCACGCGCCTGCGGCAGTGCGGAAATCGGTCGCAGGACGCCATGGTGCGTTCACCCCTTCCCCGAAAAATGTCTTGGCCTACGCATGCAGGTAGTTCCCGTCGGGACCGAAGTGGTGAGACGACATCAAGAACCACCATCAGCGCCAGGCCATGCGCAGCGTCGATGAGCTGCTTGAGTTCTTCCGTGCGTCCATAGGTCGAGTCGCGCGCGTAGGGCAGCACCCCGTCGTGGCCTAAGTTGCGGTACCGGAAAAGTCGTTGAGCGGCATCAGTTCGATGGTTGTCACGCCAAGTTGCGCAAGTTCCCGCAGACGCGCGTAGCGCCCGCATAGCCACACATCGCGCCGACGTGCCGTTTGTATAGCACCGTTTCTTCTCACGGGCGCCCTTGTCAATCCTCGTTGTTCCAGTTGTATGCGTCAGGATTCAAGACTTCGCTTGCCCAATCACGTCCTGCGGTTGGAAGCGCGACGCGAGATCGAGAGCGGCGAGCTCGCTCGAAACAATATCGATACAGCGTCCCGGCCCCGGCGTCGGCTTCCACTTCGGACCCGCCGTCGTCAGCGAGTTCAATTTCGATGAGTTCAGGCGTGGTGCTCCGGCTCGCTGAATCTCGCCTTGCACGCGTTGGAGCGACGGCGCCCCAAGCCGAAAGCGCGTGCGCGGATACCCTTGTTGTGGACGCGTCCCGTGATCCCCCTGCCGTTGATATTGAGATGCGCGCCGAAGGAGAGGCAGTGGGTACCTCGGTGCCGCTCATGAACTTGTTGTCGTGCATAGTAGGGCCACTAGTGGTTTGCCATCTTGATTCAAACTCTGCCGCGCTGATTTCGGCCTAAGGCGCGACGCACATGAGTTTGTCCTGTCAGCCGGCGTTCGCCCTGTCGAACTGCAAGGCATGAGCAGTCGTCGTAGAGGCCCGCTGTCCATGTTGAGATTTTTCTCGTTGCGTGCAGTCGCATTGAACGCACTTGTCGGTGCGACCGGTGTCCTGCAGTCGTCTCGGCGCTAGCACGACGGTGCTCGTTTCACGCTTGACTGTCCGCCACGGCCCGCTGGGCGCGGGCTGACATTCACCGCCCGTCCACGTGAGTGCCGAAGATCTATGTCCCGTTTCTTGGGGCCGGAGCGGCAGCGAACGGCCGGGCCGTAGGCCGCACAACGGGACCTACCTGAGCGTCGTGTCATGGAGCGTTGACTGCGTCGGTAAAAGCGGCGAGCGCGCGTACCATTCCTCGCACTGGGATCAAAAGCCAGTCCGGTCGGTTCGCCGCTTCATAGCAGACCTCGTAGGCCGCTTTTTCAAGCGCAAACAAGTTCAGGAGATCGGGTGCGTCACTCATTACGGATGCGGTCACCTCCGTTCCGCGCGCGTCCTGATACGCGCGCAGAGAAGCCCTTTTCCGCAGCGCTGATCGGCGCATGGAGAATCGCTGCGCCGTCAGCCCTATTTTCCTCTTTGGCCGCGAATGCCGCCGCATAATCGATCGATCTGAGCAGGCCGGCCACGTCCTTCACCGCGCTTGACTTCGCACGGCGCGATTCGATCGGCCGCGCGGGCTCGCCTTCAAAGTCGATGATGTAAGCATCCGTGCCCGACCACAGCACCTGTCCGAGATGGAAGTCGCCGTGGATGCGGATCTTCAATGCGCCCGAGTCACCGAACTGCGCGCGGCGAACGGCTTCGACGATCTCCGATCGCGCATCAACGATGCGGGAGACGAGCGGATCATCGCAAGACGAGAGAACATCGACTGCGCGCTCGAATTGTTCGATCGCCGCGAGCAACTTCGGGATCGAAGGCAGCGTCGTCATGTGCCTTCGACAGCACGGCGTGCAACTCGCCCAGACGCCCACCGACGACCTCCACTTCGCGCGCGGCGGGCTCCGGCCTGAAATCGAGCGTGCCGTTTTCCTCCGAAGCGCTCGCCGCTCCTTGACTCGTCTGGCCAAGCAGGGAACGGATGAACGCGGGCATAAAGAACGCGTCGCTCAGAATGCCACGGCGCCCGTCGCCAAGCACCGCCACGATGGCCATGTCACGCATCGGAGTACGCTCGGCGTCACCGCCAGCGTCACCGTCCCATGAAACCGCCAGCGGCAAGGCGTAGCGTTCAACGCTGCGTCGAGTGCGACTTCGATCTGGGCGAGTACAGCAAACTCGTCGATGGCGGCCGGGTCGGCGAGCTTGAGCGATCGGATTGCTTGGTTTTTTTGTCGCGAACCAGCGACGCCGCGCGAGATAGTTCGGCAGGATCCGTTGCTCGAGAACCGCGCGGTTTTCGGGCGACAGAACGTCGGCAAGTCGATCGGCAACGATCTCCTCCCGTGCCTCATCGATCAGGCCCGCGTCGCGACGAGCCTGCGCCCAGTGTCGATCCGGATCGCCGTCCGGTCGACCGGCCCCTTCCCACATGCAGTACGCCCGGAGGCGTAGTTCGTCGTCGTTCATGTCTGTTCACTCCGCTCGACTCAGTGTCATCAGCACGTTCAAGCCGGCGATGGCGCACGATCCGGTCCCGCCGAGAACCGATCCAAGTAATGGCACGGTGGAGAGAGGCGGAGATCCCCGGGACACGGCCGGGACACCGCATAGTGCGCGGGAACCGGTTCGGAACGCCGCACGGGCGAGGCGCTCCTCGCATCAATAGCGACCTCGCTGATCTCAGGGGTCCGCAAGTGAAGACCTCCAGCCGGTCGGACGCGCGTGCTAAGCCTGTCTGACCGAGGCAGAATCGAAGCCGAGCGTACCCCAGGTTCTGGAAGGTACGTCCGTCAACGTCGCGAGCACCAAGTAGACAGGCTCAAATAAAGGTACTGATGGCACCTCGATCACCTCGCGCTGGTGATCAGGCCTCGTCGGCTTTCTTTCCTGACTGTGGAGATTGCCGTGGCGCTTCGGTGTCAAGCAAAGTTGACCGGGCGCCTGCCACTATGGAAGGAATTGCAGCCGCAGAAGGGGCCGGCCAGACGACTTGCTCGGCAAGCAAACATCGCAAGTCCACTTGTTCAAGTCATCTACTATGATTGGTGTACCCAGAATGCGAACCCCTTCGTCGCGAGGCACCTATGCAATCGTCCATCCCCGAAGAACAGATTAGAACTGTGGCTTATCGGCTCTGGGAGGAAGCCGGGTGCCCTGAAGGCCAAGCCGAGGAGTTCTGGGAACGCGCTCGGCAAGAACTCGGCGTGAATGGGCCTACTAACAATGCTCGAGCGATTGAACCCGCTGAAGAACTAGACGCACGCGATACCCCGGATGGGGCGTAATCGCGGAGCCGTGCCGCAGATCGCCATGTGCTCCGCGCCGGCCGGTGGTCGGCTTCAGCGACGCGGGGACTTTGATCGATCGTCACCGACTCGCCGCCGCGCGGCTCGCCACCGAGACGGGCAGTCATTGGGTCCACAGGAACCGAAGCGGCAAACAAGCCGGTGCGCTGTTCCTCTGCTGCACGGCAGAGTTAGATCAACAAGAAGGAGTGGACTTATTGGAAGCGCGATCATTGGAACTGGCATACCGAGGCACGCCCCAATCGTCTCGGCCGGACTACCATTGTTGCGCCGCCCACTCTGCCCCAGGAAGCGGCCGGTGATCGATTTCGGCCATTGCGTACAGGAAGACGAAGCGGAGCCCTTCGATGGGTCACGGGAAATCGCCCAGGATGCGGTTGCGCGGGTTATGCCATCGGGCGCGCGAATAACGAGCGTGACGGCAAGCATCACGTTGTCTCCAACAAGGTCCCGCGCGAACACCACTCTTTCGCATCGCATCTCGGCCCATTGTATGACGCTCGTCCTAACCGAACTTGCTAGCGGCTGCCGCATTGCTTAAACAATACGCACCCACGACGTCATCTGCTTGCAAGCCGGACAGCGGTTCGCCTTTCCGGTAGAAGGCGTCGGTTTCCACCGCATACCGTGCTATTTGGAAAGCTGACTCTAGTCAAACATCCGGTTTATTGTTGCTTCTTAGGAAACACGCTGCCGAGGCAAGAGGACTGCATCTCGAAGGTCGGCGCTACGAAAGGCTAGATTCGCGCGCGCAGCTGCAGGATGCGCTTCAATCCGCTAGTACGGGCGTGCAAAGCAGGAAGGGTGGCAGCGGCGATCACTCTAGCGGGGCGACTCAGATCGCCAGCCGGCCTCCGGGATCCTTTGCCCTTAGACCGTATTGCCCGAGTTTCGAAGGCGAGATGGTGAGCGACTCGGTTGCCAAAGAAGTACAGAAGCCGGTGACCGCAGACGAGTCGGTAGCCGTCCGGGCGGGCATCTTTCGGTTATCATGCGCCTTGTCGCAGCGGGCGTCGCCAGTTTGCAAAGGCAGCATAACATCGCCCACTCGCACGCCAGGACAACGCCCGGGAGAAGCGCATTGTCTCATTCAATAGTTGCGTTGCTGGTGTTCTTGGTCGTTTCGCTTAGCGCGCTGCTCGGTCTCTATGTCAGTACGCGCTTGCCCGATCACCATCTCAGCGACGACTCGATGAGTGCCATCAAACTCTCGATCGGCTTGGTCGCGACAATCGCGGCGCTCGTCCTCGGTCTGCTCATTTCTTCGGCGAAAAATTCCTTCGATGCGGTCAACAACGCCCTGATCGAGAACGCGGCGAACATGATTCGCCTTGACAGTGTGCTCTCGCAATACGGACCCGAAACCGGGCCGTTGCGGCAAACGCTGAAGCGCAACTACGCGGACTGGATCGCGTTGATCGCATCGAACGACGCGACGCGCGACGCGCGGCTCGACAGCCCCGCGATTATCGGGCGCATGGAAGAGTTCGGCCGCGGCATCGAGAGTCTTCAAGCGGCCAACGACACTCAACGAGATCTTAAAACGCGCGCCAAACAAATCGCCGATGACGTTTTCACTGCGCGATCCCTAGCGCTGCTGCGGCGGGAAGGCACACTGCCGCGCACGCTGATGTTCGTGCTCGTGTGTTGGCTTGCGGTGATCTTCGGGACTTTCGGTGTGCTGTCGCCGCGCAACGGCACCGTCATCTTTGCATTTTTGATTTGCGCGCTCTGCGCATCCGGGGCGATTTTCGTAATCCTAGAAATGGATACGCCGCTCGATGGCGTCATCCGGGTATCGACGCGCGCCATGCGCGAAGCCCTCGAACGTCTGGGCCGGTGACGCGCGCCGTCCGGCGCTTCCCAATGACCTGTTGAGCGACGAGCCGAAGCGTCGAAGTCTTGCCTCGCCGCATAGGCGCGAACTTTCAAGAGCGCCGCCGCCTTCCTGGCGAGTCATCGGCGCGATAGGGCTCGCGATCACGACGCGGATATTTCCAACCGTGCCGGCCACTTTGTCCGCACGTGCACTATTAGCGTGGCGACGCTGCAGAGCGACGCCGCGATTATCGTGCTCGCACTCCTTTTTGTGCTCGTTTGTCGCCCTGTGGAGTAGCGAGTGCATCGTCGCGTGAAGAGTCGGCAGTGACCGGCTATGCGGCGTTGCCAGCGTCGCCTTAGGAATGTCGGCAAGGGGTTCGCTAACGACCCGCTCGCGCGAGCCCGTCTGAATGGACGCACCGGATAGCGCCAGTGTCACTTGTGGGTGTATGAATTTGTTGATCATTCAGGTGGGGCCTGCCGCGAGGCGCCGGTAACGTCGGCGATCCGTTCGGCCGCCGAATTTGCCCGCACCCAGCACCAATGCCGGCAATGGCAGAAAGCGCGATCGGTCGCACTGGTGCAGCCAAGCAGTACACAGACACCAGTGCTAAGTGAAGCCTAAACCGCTAAAGCATTAGCCATTTCGTC
Source organism: Caballeronia temeraria (assembly GCF_001544795.2). Lineage (GTDB taxonomy): Bacteria > Pseudomonadota > Gammaproteobacteria > Burkholderiales > Burkholderiaceae > Caballeronia > Caballeronia temeraria. The sequence continues at coordinate 28,217 of NZ_FCOI02000038.1, forward strand.
CGCGGGCAAGACGCGGTCTCATCCGCTGAGCTTTGCGCCGCAGAATGTACCATCGGCGCGCCGCGCCGGTCGAAGCAGCTTTAATGGGCAAGAGAGCGCTCACCCTCGGCTAATTCTTTGCGCCTACATTTCACTTGCCTAGACACGCTGAACCGAGCAGCCTTAACCACTCGATCGGACCGCCATTCGTTGATGTTCGGGTTTGCGTTCATCTCCCAGTCCAAAGGAAACGACCATGCTTGCTCCGCAGAGACCGCTCCAGTCCCAGTTGAAACACACTGATCTTTTTCGCCCCATTTCCTCATCCCTGAAAGACAGCATTCTTGAGCCTTACAAGCAGGAGTGCGTATATATTAAGGAGGCGTTCCGGGACGTCACGCAGGACAAGTCGTTGGTGACAATCGCCGAAGTGTGTGTGCCTGTGACGTTCTATGGATCTGAGACGGGTCACTTCAACGCCGTGGAGTCGCTGCTTTGCCTTAACCAACTCGCCTTTCTCGCAATTGCTGAGCTCATCGTCGATGACGAGCCGCACGAGCTCCGCAAATCAATTAGGACGACATCAATTCATGTATTCAAGGAACACGTTCTTACTAGGACGTTCATTACTTCTGTTCGAATGCAGTACCGGCGTACGCTAGACGGCAAAAATACCTTCATGCGCCTCGCATTCACCGCAGCGAGAAAACGTGCTGGCTTGATATTCCTGGCATCGGAATTTGCGTTCATCGACGGCTCTTCTACTTTCGAGGCACGGCCTGCGTTCATGGGCGACGCGACTTTCGCCATGCCCGACATTTGAGCGTTGCCGCTCGGGCGACAAGACCATAAAGATTGCTGATCCGCAGGCTATCCTTGAGTCGGACGGATTCGACTGCCACCACCGCGTGCGCCATCCGAACCAATGTGACAGCGTCGCGGCCTATGCGAGCTCGTACACGGAAGATGCGTGATGGTGCGTCCGGGATCAGCTGCAGAACTGTCGGTGGTTCTCCTCGAATGATTCGTGCGCCGATCAAGTTATGCTGGTTTGCTGAGCATCGGCAGCCGTGGCTAGTTGTCCCCGTTCCGAAGTCGAGCTACATCGGTCCACAGTGCGTGGCCAGATCGGTCAATCGTCGATGATGCTGGTCGAGCCGCCGAACGACAGTTCCTGGTGGACCACGTCTCACGCCAGCGCGGGGGTGTCCAGCGCCGTTGATAACTTGCTATGCCGCCCACCGTGCCACCTCAGCTCGAGTTTCGCGGTAGCAGCTTCGCGTCTCGCTGCGCCCAGGTCGGCGCCCAGCAACTCTGCCAATCCCGTTGCAAGCACTTCTTCCAACGCATCGTTCTTGAGCGCCTTCATCGGGCCTCGGTCGCCGCCAGTAATCGCTTCCGCTGGCGGCCGGTTCCGCTACGCTGGGTCGAGACCATGGCGTGAGCCCTTCCGAGGGTAGTTCACGCGGTGGGTGGCGAAAAGGCCTGCAAAAGGGTCGACGGAAGATACACCGACTTGTCCCGGAGCCTTGCGCTGGCGCCGTTGGCTGAGACTGTTACGTGGGTATGGCGTCACGCGGCTCAAATTGCATCCACGTAAAGATCCGCCTCGGCGGTCATTCCGCTTGAAAGCGTCCACTTCCCGTCGCTGAAGACAATCTCATCATCGAAACGGATCGTCGGTCGCGCGAGAATGAAATCGGTGTGCAAACGGCAGTTCCAGTCCGGATACGCGCCTTTCTTAACGGGTGAGCCGATGCCCAGATGAAATCCGGCAACGCGCTCATTGATTAACGACCGGAAAGGAACGAAACGTGAGATTGTTTGGTTCGTACCGAGGCCGATTTCACCTACCCTGTTAGCGTTCTCGATTTCAAACAACTTCTCGCACAAACTGTCGATCAGAACATCCTTGCACGAGTAATCAGTCACACGTCCTTCGCTTATTCGCAGAACAACTTCCCTACCGTCCAGTCGCGGATCGAATTCGAACGGATAGCTCATGTTGATCGCACCATCGGCGACCAAGACGCCTTCGATGTCCGCCGAGTACGTGCTGACCTCGCCACAGGGAAACACACCGGGAAACGGTGCGCGAAAATCTCCATGATTGCTCGTCCAACTAGCCAGCGAATCAGGGCGCACCACCAGATCGGTCCCCGTGTCGCTCGTGATGGTAATCTTCGAGCATGCTTTTGCGCAGGCCAAAACTCTTGTATTCAGATTCTGCAATTCGTCTTTCGACATACGGAAACATAGTTCGAACAATTCGTATCCGAAATCGAATAGGCGGTACACGGTTGTCCTGCCGACATAGTCTTGCAGACCTGTAAGAAGCTGCTTTCTATGAATGCTCTTGGTTTTGCTGACGTAGAGAACGACATCGTATCCTGCCATGTCGTCAAAACAAAAGGTCGACTGCTCATCGACCGCTTCAGCGTTCACATCGACAGATTCCTGACCACACAGGGCGACGAAATCCGAAAGCGCTGTTTGCGCCGCCAGATCGGCCGCGTCCAGATTCCAGCGTATGAGTAGTCTGGAGCCAGCGCCGAGCCTCAGATAGTCGAGGATGAGCATGCGCATTCCTTCGGCTACATGCGGGCGCTGTTCGAGATGACGTTGCATGGTCGATGCCTTACAAAAGATGGGGGATAGAGCCTCGGTCACACTGGACCACCGTGCTTGCCCGTCCGTCACGCCTACTGCATTCGGAGCGCGTGCATGCAGTATCGGCATCGAGCAGCACGGTGGACTCAATGCACCATCGTTAGTTGTCGCCGACGGATGCGAACAACCAACTCGACGGATAGGCACCCTCAGCGGCGCCTACGACTGCTGTCTGAATTTGACGGACAGCATCATCTACAGACTGAGGTCTTGAAGCAGCGAACTGCGCGCCTTGCGCAACTGCCCCACCGGTTTGTCCCATACTGAGTTCATTCCACATGATTCACCTCTCTAGATTGTGCAACGCCGAATACGTTCGGCAGACCAGGACCGCCCATGTCAGCGGGCGGCCTTATACCCCGAATCGGGGAGGCTCGTTCGGTGCGGATCAAAACCGTCCGAAGAAGTCTGGAATGGAGTTTCCCTTGTTTCAATTAGCAGAGAATTATGCGATCTACCTGCAACGTTGACGTGGCGCGCGGATGAGATTGCTGCCGTCGCGAAGTCCTTTGTCCGGTTTCGGGCTCAGGATTCAATCCAAGACCAATTGACAGTGCACCGATGCTTCGTGCCCGCTTAAGTTCATTGAAAGTGAGCTGGCGCGACGCGAAGTATGGAGGGTCGACTCCCCCTGCTGGCGAAGATGTCTTAGGTCGCGCAGGCGACTGTTCGCAGCGGCCTCCCCATATCAACAAGGTCACAGTGCTGTTTGGTTCGATGCGAAAGTGTTTTGGAAGCGACATAAGTTGGCAACGTTCGTGGCATCGACCGGACGTCCAACTCAGCCATCCGATGACTTGCGCACCCCCGGAAAGGAGCGCAGTGGCTTCTCATTGAGAATAATTTGTCGCTAATTCAACGTCGATACGATGCCCAGGCAGCCTTAAACTCAATAACCATCAAGGAGTATTAAATGACACTCGTTAAATGCATCGCAGCCTCCGTATGTGCTCTCGCCATCGGAGCGTCCACAGTGGCCCGCGCTGCCGAACAGAAAATCGCGCCAGCCAAGATGACGTGCGCGGACTTCGTTCAGGTGGATGAAGCGTATAAGCCGGCGCTCGTTTACTGGGTTGCAGGCGTCGACAAGCTCGGTGTGACAGGCACCGAAACGACCGTCGTCGATACCATGCAGCCCGTCGCCGCCACCGTCGCGCAGGAATGTCAGAAGGACCCGCAGACCAAGTTCATGACGAAGGTTCGCTCGATGATCAAATCGAAGCAGATTGCACTGTTTGACCACCATTAATGATTTATCGAGGGTAGGACCGAGCAGGCCCCGCGAGACGCTGAGCGCCGAGCGGGAAAAAAAGCATTGCTTCGGACGCGCCAGCGATGACAGGTGGTGCATCCTGGTCCCGATGTCGCCCGAGTTGTATGCTGCAGGCTTCGTTAACAAATGCGCTCACACTGTCTGCCTGCGAGGGGCGAATCTAGTTTCTCCGAGCAGTCGTTGAAGGACCACAAACCTGCGTGGTTTCTCCGACGTTTCTCAGAAATACCGTGTAGGCGGCGGATCTGAGCCTCCGCGATAGATGCGACGCGCCACGGGACCGCAGACTGGGCCAATTACTAAGCGAGTTCCTTAACGGCTCTGGCATAAAAAATGCGTCAATGACACACTTTTGTCCATACCATCCGCGCACCGTTCCCCATGAGCAACGACATCTCCCGCGCCGCGAGCTTTGGCACAGCATGGCTTCAACTGTGGGCCGGGTCCACTGACGACTACTCCATTTTCGCCCTTTCGCCCGACGGCATCGTCATGACGTGGAACCCGGGGGGCGAGCGTATCCAAGGCTACAGGGCTGACGAAATTATAGGGCAGTCGTTCTCCGCGTTTTACACAGACACCGAACGCGCCTCGGGCGCGCCCGAGGCCGCACTCGAAGCCGCGGCCAGTTCAGGTCGCTATGTTAGTGAAGGATGGCGTCTGAGAAAGGACGGCACGCGGTTCTGGGCCCATGTCGTCATGACAGCACTTCGTGACAGCGCCGGTCAGCTCCTGGGCTATGGAAAGGTGGTTCAGGATGTCAGCGATAAGAAGGCCGCGCACGATGCGGTGCTGCAAAGCGAGCGGAGCTTTCGCCTGTTGGTTCAGGGTGTCATCGACTATGCCATCTTCATGCTCTCGCCCGACGGCCGGGTCACAAGCTGGAACTCCGGCGCCCGGCGGATCAAGGGATACAGCGAACGCGAGATCGTGGGCTCGCATTTCTCCAGGTTCTACACCCCCGAGGACGTCGCCGCCGGAGTGCCGTTTCGCGGGCTGGAAACGGCAAGACGCGAAGGCCGTTTCGAGGCAGAAGGTTGGCGCGTACGCAAGGATGGCAGCCGCTTCTTCGCACACGTCGTCATTGACGCGATCCGCGAGAATGGTGAGCTGGTCGGTTTTGCGAAGGTCACCCGGGACATCACCGAGCGCCGACGTGCCGCGGAACTACTGGAGCAAACGCAGCGCGCTCTGTTTCAGGCGCAGAAAATGGAGGCGTTGGGAAAACTGACCGGCGGGGTGGCACACGATTTCAACAATGTCCTGCAGGTGCTACGGGGAAACTTGGAACTGCTCGAAAGCAAATACGGACGGGACAACTGGAGCGCCGAGCGTTTAGGCAAGGCGATCGACGCGGTGGATCGCGGCGCGAAACTGGCCTCACAGCTGCTCGCCTACGGACGTCAGCAACCACTGGCGCCACTTGTCATTAATCCCGCGCGCCAGCTTCGCGTACTGGACGACCTGTTGCGCCGGGCGCTGGGCGAGACGATTGAAATCGAGTCCGTTGTCGCGGGCGGTCTCTGGAACATCATAGTCGACCCGCATCAGCTGGAAAACGTGATTCTCAATCTGGCTATCAATGCACGCGACGCGATGCCGGACGGAGGGAAGCTTACGCTCGAACTCGCCAACGCGACGCTGGATGACGAATACGTCTCGACGGTCCCTGACGTCAAGGCCGGACAGTATGTCATGCTGGCTGTTACGGATACGGGGACCGGCATGAGCCGGGAAGTGATGGAGCGCGCTTTCGATCCGTTCTTCAGCACGAAACCGGAAGGCGAAGGTACTGGCCTCGGACTGAGCATGGCATACGGGTTTGTCAAGCAGAGCGGCGGGCACATCAAGCTCTACAGTGAGATCGGCGAAGGAACAACTGTCAGGATCTATTTACCTCGCTCGACCGGTACGGCAGTGGAATTCCCGCCGCGCGCGAGGGGCAGTGTGAAGCATGGCGAAGAGACCATTCTCGTCGTTGAGGATGATCCGCAGGTCCAATCGACGGTTGTCGAGCTTCTTACCGGTCTCGGCTACGCTGTGTTGAAGGCCAATGACGCCGAGCAGGCACTGGCTGTCGTCGCGAGCGGCGTGCACATCGATCTGTTATTTACGGACGTGGTCATGCCCGGGTCGTTGCGTAGCCCCGACATGGCCAGGCAAGCCGCACAGATGCTTCCTGGACTCAAGGTACTCTTCACTTCAGGGTACACGCAGAACGCTATTGTCCACGGCGGCCGGCTGGACCCGGGCGTGGAACTGCTCAGCAAACCGTACAGCCGTCAGCAGCTTGCGACGAAGGTGCGGCAGGTGCTCGGCGAAAGCGATCGCAAGGTCATCGAACAACCGATGGCCGAGTCCGACGATGATCCTTGTGCTCCGGTCCAGCGCCTTGAAGATTTGCGGGTGCTTGCAGTAGATGATGACCCGGCGTCGCTCGACGCGCTTTGTGAACTGTTGCACCTGCTGGGCATCGGCGCACGGCGCGCGGAAGACGCCGCCGTAGCACTCGAAGTGCTCAAAGCCGGCGACATTGACGTTCTTCTTACGGACGTCGTCATGTCCGATATGTCCGGCCTGGAACTGGCGCGCCGCGCAGCGGCCATGAAACCAGACCTCGAGGTTATTTTTGCTTCCGGCAACACCCTCCCGGAGCAAGAGACCTTGCAATTCGAATGGTCGGCGCTGCGCAAGCCCTATTCGCTTGCGCAGTTGCAGGATACGCTGCAGTCCGCCAGTAACCGTCAGGCAAAACAAAAAGCCGGCAGAGGCGATCACGCCACGATCCGCACCTCAGATGATAGGCCGGCATCTAGCTCTTAATGCGCTTGGACCGACGTTGCTCCGAAGCGTCCTGACGAAAGAGGGCTACGCGCCGGATATGCGAAGTCTCGAAACGGTAAAACGGATCGCCGACTTGCCTCCTTCAAGGTCATAGGACGGGACAGGATGTGAGGTTCGGCGAGTCGAGCAGGATCGGCCTAGAGACAAAACGAGCGCGGCCAGGTATTGCGCACGGGCGCGATCCGTAGGTCCGGCCGCTGCGTACGGGTGCGCATGTAGACTCGGACTTCTCGCGGTCCATTCTCTTTTGCTGGTCGGGTCACGGCAATGTCACCGGCGATGCACTCGGTGTAGAAATTCCCGCTTGCGAGGGCCAAGGCTCGCATACGCCGCATCTGACGGCACAGCGCATAAACCGGCGTAACTCCGGGCTAAGAAACGCGGCATAAATTGGCGACTGAGCCCGCTGGCTCTCTACCGAGAAGACACACTTCCAACGTCACTTGGTGCGTCGCAGGGTGACTAACACGGCGCTACCCGACGACCCTCTACATTCACGCTATCACTTTCGCTGTTCGAGGAAACACATGCTCGCCGCGCCGTTCATTGCGCTTTTTCTTGCTGCACCCGCTTTGTGGACGCCGGTTGCCCAACGGCTGGTACCCGTTCTACTCGTAGTCGGATACGCGCTTGCGATGGCCAGCGGGCAAGTGACTGTTCTCTCCGCCCTACCGGTCGCGCTTCTGGTCATCGCAGCATTCTCCATCGCGCCACATCGCGAAGCGTGGGTGCGTTACACAGGACATGCGCTATTCATTGTGCTCGCCGTTGCGCTAAGTATGCACTGGGTGCCAGGCTTTCATAATCTGCGCGTCATCGACGCCCAGCGACTAGCTGGCGATGCCGTACCGTTCACGATGTATTTGAATCTTGACAAGCCCCTCATTGGATTCTGGCTCCTGCTGGTGTGTCCGTGGATTCGCCCGCGTTACGAAGCGAAAGCGTCGATGAAAGCAGGCATGGCAAGCTTCGTTGGTACGACCATCGCCTGCTTGCTTCTCGCCGTGGCATTAGGGCTGGTGAGATGGGAGCCAAGATGGCATTCGTTGACTTGGCTCTTCATGCTTAATAACCTGCTGCTTGTCACGTTGACTGAAGAGGCGCTATTTCGAGGTTATCTCCAAGGCGGGTTGTCACGCCTGCTCGCGCGCTTCGCGCGTGGGGACCTCGTTGCGCTGTTCATCGCGGCGATCGTGTTCGGGCTGGCCCACTTCGCCGGCGGCTGGCAATGGATCGTACTCGCAAGCGTGGCGGGCGTCGGTTATGGCCTAGCCTATCGCCTTGGCGGCCTGAGTGCCGCCATCCTCGCGCACTTTGGCTTAAATGCCGTGCATTTCCTCCTTTTCACTTATCCGATGCTTCAGGCGCACGCGGCTACATAGCATCACCCCGGTCCTCCCACATCACAAGGAAGACGATATGGCTGAGATATGCGTCGATCCGTCCTTCATTCGCACGAGACCCGACGGAGTCACCAAAGTCCAGACGCCCGTGCAGTTGCGATAGCGATGATGTCTCGCGCTGGCAGAACGCTGGCCGCGCGCAGGGCGCGGCAAGTACCCGCGGCTCGTCGAGTTCTCGGAACGACGATTGTGCTCCGAGGTGCTCGTCTTGCGACGGCCATGGGCACGAGCGAGAAGCGGCCGCTCGGTGGTCGGAATGCCCGACGAAGAAGCGCTCGTTCCGAAGTGCTCCGACTACCCACATGCATCGGATTTGATCCGTTGATACGCCCCCCTGCCCACGCTCGCTGATCCGTGAGATTTTGGAGAGGAATTGTCACCGGGAGCCATCAAGTTTGATGTTCTGGAGATTTTGTGGCTCCGGCCGCATCTTCAAGCCGATGCGTGACCGAACGTGAGCACCATCTCCCTAAAGCGCGACGCGGCCGGACTTTGCGTCTGTGAACGCGTGACGAGGTGCAACGGCGCTCTAAACGCATCGTCGCCGGCGACGCGGCAATAGCGCACGCTTTCCTGCCGATATCGTTGCATCGACGCCGGCACCAGTGTCACGCCCCCGCCCGCCGCAACGAGGTTGATCGCGGTTACCATACGCGGCACTTCATCGACCACGCGAGGCGTGAAGCCGCGCGCCTCGCAGGCACGGATGAAATCCGCGTACATACCCGGCGCGCCCGGCCGTCGAACGAAGATGAACGGCTCGCCGGCGAGCGCGTCCAGCGCTATCGCGCGCGCGCCGATCAGCACATGTCCAAGTGGCAGCACCAACCGCATGCGCTCCTGCGCCAACAGTTCGAAACGCAAATCGGCGGGCGTTTCGGTGGGCTTGCGCAATATCGCCGCGTCGACCTGCCCGTTCGACATCATCTCGATGATCCCTGCCGCGTTGACCTCGCTCAGTTCGATCGAGATATCCGGATGCGTCTGCCGGAATGCCCGGATCGCCGTGGTCGCGAGCGGATGAAACGCCGCCGAGCTTGTGAGCGCGATACGCACCCGCCCGACTTGCCCCTGCGACACGCGCCGCGCATGCGCCACGCCCTGCTCCAAGGTGCGCAAGGCCGCGCGCGCATGCTCCGCAAATGCCTGGCCCGGCGCTGTGAGTTCCACGCCGCGCGGCTGACGCAGGAACAGCGCGAAGCCTAATTCCTGCTCGAGTTCCTGAATCTGCTGCGACAGCGGCGGTTGCTGCATGTGCAAGCGTGCCGCCGCGCGGGTGAACTGCCCCTCCTCCGCTACGGCGAGGAAGTAACGCAAATGGCGCAATTTCATGGCATTCGCTCTGTGATATATCCATTGGATATGGTCACCCTATCCGATATGTATTTTACATTTGCCGGCGCGCTTCTTATGCTTGCATCACTCGAAAAGGTAGGGGAGACAAAAATGCACACCGTGTTGAACACGGGCACGCCGCTCGCCGCCGCGCCGCCGATGTCGAACTCGCAAGTGCGCCGCGCCGTGCTGGCGTCGGTCATCGGCAACGGGCTCGAATGGTTCGACTTTCTCATCTACGGCTATTTCGCCAAGACCGTCGCGCATGTGTTCTTTCCGGTCGGTAACAGCTTTCTCTCGATCACACTGACGCTCGCGACGTTCGCGATCGGCTTCATCGTGCGGCCGCTGGGCGGCATCGCGATCGGCGCGTGGGCCGATCGTCACGGACGGCGGAAGACGCTTTCGATGCTGATTCTGTTGATGGCCGCCAGTACATTGCTGATGGGTCTCACGCCGGGTTACGCGAGCATCGGCATTGCTGCGCCCTTGCTGGTGTTCTTCGCGCGCGTGCTGCAAGGCTTGTCGGTCGGCGGTGAGTTCGCGACCGCCGCCGCGATGCTGACCGAATATGCGCCGCCTGGCCGCAAGATGTTCTTCGGCAGTTTTCAGATGACATCGCAAGCGGTCGCGCTGCTGCTGTCGTCGTCATGCGGCTATCTGCTGACGACGCATCTCTCCAGCGACGCGCTCACTTCGTGGGGCTGGCGCGTGCCGTTTCTGCTCGGCGCGCTCGTCGGCCCGATCGGGTTCTATATTCGCCACAAGGTCTCCGAATCGCCGGAATTCGTGCAGTTGCGACAGCAACTCTGCCACGCGCCGCGTCAGTCGTTGCGCGCGTTCTTTCGTGAACGCGGCGATGCGGCGCTGTGTGCAATGGGCGTCATCATCGTCGGCACGGCAACCAACTATCTGTGGCATTCGTATATGCCGCTGTATGTCGAACGGCAGTTGCATCTGCCGCTGGAGAACGCACTGCTCGGCACGGCCATTTCAGGTTTGATCGGCATCGTTGGCTATCCGCTGGCGGGCAGGCTCGCGGATCGCTTCGGCGCATATCGGCTGTTCTTTCCGATCACGGTTCTGTGGATCTGCGCGGCGTGGCCGTTGTTCTCCTGGGTGCTCGCCGCGCCCACGCCCGAGCGCGTATTCGCCGCGCAGATGATCGCCACCGTCGTATTGAGTTTGATGTCGGGCGCGCATCCCGGCATGTTGACGCAACTGTTCCCGACCGCGACGCGTTCGATGGGCGTCGCGCTTTCGTACAACATCGCCGTGACGTTGTTCGGCGGGCTCGCGCCGCTGACGGTATCGACGTTGATCGGCGTGTCCGGATCGCGCATGGTGCCTGCGTGGTATCTGATGTTCGCGGGCATCGTGTCGCTGCTGCTCGTGGGACTGAGTGCATCGGGACGGCGGCTGTGCCGCGAGCCGAATCTGTGGCTGAAGGACGGCGCGCATTCATGACAATGCCCGAGAACGGAGCGCGTCCGCGCAACGAAGCGCCGGTGCACGTGGTCGGCGCTGCGCGCTTTCGCATCTCGACGCCGCGAGGCGCCGGCTGCGTGCCGGTGTTCTTCGGCGGCGCATCGGATAGGGCGTCGATCGAGCGCGTCGTCATCATGCTGCACGGTCGCCTGCGCGATGCCGATGCTTATCTGCGCACAGTCGAACGCGCGCTGTATGCATCGTCCGTGGCACGCGAAACGACGCTACTCGTTGCGCCGCAATTTCTCGCGACCGCCGATGTAGAGCATCACGCGCTCGATGCCGGCACGCTGCATTGGGAGTGGACCGCATGGATGGGCGGCCTCGATGCGCGCGGTCCGAACGCGCTGAGTTCGTTCGATGTGCTCGACGCGTTGATCGCGCATTACGCGCATTGCGCGCGCTATCCGGCGATACGCGACATCGTGATCGCGGGACATTCGGGCGGCGCGCAGGTGACGCATCGCTATGCGATCGTCGGACGCGCATCGAGCGGCGCGGCGAGGCTGCGTCATGTGATCGCGAATCCCTCGTCGTATGTGTATTTCGATGCATCGCGGCCCTATCCGGCGAGTCTTCCATGCGATGACGTGAACGACTGGAAATACGGCCTCGCCCGCTTGCCGCGCTACGCAAGCGAGAACGCGCACACGCGCGATCTCGAAGCGCATTACGCGCGCAGCGACGTGACCTATCTGCTGGGCGAACGCGATTGCGATCCGCTGCATCCCGCGCTCGATCGCACGTGCGCGGCGAATGCGCAGGGTCCGCATCGGCTGGCCCGGGGCCGAGCGTATTACGCGTATCTGCTGGCGCGGCATCACGGGTTGATGCATCGCTATCACGAAGTGCCGGAAGCGGGTCATAGCGGCGAGGCGATGTTCGGATCGGATGCGGGCATACGCGCCCTCTTCGGCGATGATGCGCGGCTCGTGCGATCCGTCGCCGGCGACGTGGGCGGCGCAAGCGAATAAGAGCAGCACTTTCAACCGGCCCGGGCGTTCGATCCGTGCCGATACAGGAGACGACCATGATCAGCAGAACGTCGGGGCGCACGCTCGCCCTCGGTGCGCTATGCGCAGCGCTTTCGATGACGATTGCCGGATGCGGCGGCGATAGTGGCGGCTCGCCCGCAGCCGTCGGGAACGTGCAAACGCAAGCGCAAACGCAAACTCAGACTCAGACGGCATCGCAACAATGCGCCGCGCTCGCCGCCATGGCGATTCCGGCGTCATCCATCGGCGCGCCGACGAGCGGTGCGAAGATCGCGACCGCGACGCTCGTCCAAACGAGCGGCGAGTATTGCCAGGTGAACGGGGCCATCGCGCCCGTCGATCCGGCAGCGCCCGCCATCAACTTCCAGGTGAACCTGCCGACCAACTGGAACCACAAGTCGCTGCATTACGGCGGCGGCGGTTTCGATGGCACGCTCATCACCGGCGTCGCCGCGCTGGACATGGCGCCCACCGGCGCGCCGACGCCGCTCGCTTCCGGCTACGCCACGTTCGGCGACGATTCGGGACATCAGAGTTCGAGCATCACGAATGGCTCCTTCGCGGCCAACGACGAAGCGCTCGCCAACTATGGCGGCCTGAGCCTGAAGAAGACGCACGACGTTGCGATGCTCCTCATCAGGAAGCGCTACGCGCAGATGCCGGCGAAGAGTTACTTTTTCGGCAGCTCGACGGGCGGCCGCGATGGCCTCACGGAAATCCAACGCTGGCCCGGCGATTACGACGGCATTGTCGTGAACCGGCCCGCACTCAATTACACTGGCTTGCGTCTGTCGAACGTCGTGTTGGGACGCGCGCTTTATTTGCGCAACGGCGCGGGCTGGCTCGATGTCGCCAAAACCGAACTGCTGCAGAACGCCGTGATGAAGGAATGCGATACGCTCGACGGCGTGGCCGACGGAATCATCTCGAACGTCGATGCCTGCAAGCTGCACGCGCTTAAGGTGCTCGCGTCGGTGCGTTGTCCGGGCGGCAAGGATGCGGGCGATAGCTGTCTCTCCGATCCGCAACTCGCGACCGTCGTCACGATCGCTTCTCCCCTGCTGCTGCCTTATCCACTCGCCAACGGCGTGCATCGCTATGCGGGCTACAACATTCTCGCCGGCTCCGTGTTCGCCGGACCGTTCACGACGCGCGATCTCGGCAAATCGAAAACGCCGTCGAATCCCGCGAGCAAGCACGACGCGAATCAGTGGGTGACGGGCGATCAATGGGTCAAGTTCTTTGTCACCCGCGTGCCGACATTCGATTCGCTGACCTTCGATCCATACAATCCAGCCACCTACCGCTCGCGCGTGCAGACCGTTTCGGCGCTGAGCGATGCCACAAACACGGACGTCGGCGCGTTCGCAGCCAAGGGCGGCAAGATCATCATGACGCATGGCCTCGCTGACGAGATTGTCAGCACGGATTCCAGCACGGAATACTACAACGGACTGCTGGAGCGCTACGGGCGCGGCAAGGTCGACGACTTCGTGCGCTTCTATCTGATGCCCGGCGTTGGACATGGGACGGGGCCGTTTCATCCGGCAATCGATTCGCTGTCCGCGCTCGATCGCTGGGTCGAATCAGGCACCGCGCCCGATACTTTGCAGATGAGCGACCTCAACACGGCGACGCTCGGCCGCACACGGCCGCTCTGCCGTTATCCGGCGTGGCCGCGGTTTGTCGGCGGCGACGTGAACGACGCGACGAGTTTTGCGTGTGTATACCGATAAAACATAATCGTAAAGTGCCTACGGCGCGGCAACTGGCAAAAAAGCGCATCCACTATAAGCGCCGTAAGCCAGTGCCGCCCGAAGACTCACTGTGGTTGGTTCGATCCGCGGCTTACGTCGTTTTAAGCTGCAATGTGGTCCGGCTCACGCGACAGAGATGCAGCACCTTTAACTGACACGCCAGCGCAGAAACGACGCGAGTTTTACGCAAAGCGACCGATGGAACCGAACGTTCGGACAAGTTTTTGAGTGTAGTACCAATCTATGTCCAAAACATTAAGACGCATCTCGGCACTATGCTGAAATCGTCACGCCACGGGTGCTAAAGTGACAAGACACCTCCTCTGTGACGTCTTTAGTATTGCGTCGACTGATTAAGTGGTATCTAAGTGGACCTGCGGCGAATACGCCGTAGTTCACAGCCGAGCGCGCTATCCGTTTCTGACTTCGGTCGCCCGCTCCCCCGATTGCCGCCCGGCGCTCAGCCGGCAATCGAGTGATGCTCTCCGAGCGCGATCCGCATGGAACCGTGTCAACGGCTGAGCCCAATATGAACTCGCGAGACTTCGCAGGAATTCTGCCATTTTCCAACTGCGTTCGTGCCGCGGGCACGAGTGAATTCGGCTTCGGCCTCCTCAAAGCAATTGAAGGCCTCGTTGAGGTCGACCATTGTGTCCTGGTTAATGTCTGGCCGCGTCACGCAGAACTGTCGGCGTTTGCAAACCGGCGCAACGGTGCCGGCGAACACCTGACCGAAGCTTATATTGGTGGGCGCTATCGCGAAGATCCACTCGTGCAGGAGTTTGTGACCTCCAGAGTCGCTGAGTTGGATAAGCCGGTCCTGCGATCGCTCATGCCCGAATGCCGATTCAACGAAGCCTACTACGAGCGCTTCTTCGTTGAACCGGGGCTCGTAGACAAGTTCTCACTCATCGTGCCCGATTCGAACAACACAGTCTTCCTGAGCTTTTATCGCTCGGCGGAGATGGGCCTTTTCAGCGACAGGGACAAAGTTCACTTTTTCGAATTTGCCGACCTACTGGCCGCGCTCGCATCCATCCACACCAGACTGCTAACAACGCCTCGGGTCTCCCGCGAGGTCTCGTTCAAGTGGCACACGATGCTATCTGAACGAGAACGGTCCGTTGCCAGATTGCTCGGCCGCGGTGAAACGGCAAAGACAGCAGGCGCGATGCTCTCGCTATCCCCGACCAGCGTTGTTACCTACAAGCAGCGTGCATTCGCAAAGCTGGGCATCGCGACACAGCGCGAACTTGTTGCACTGACGGCGTTGATGAGTTGACCCGCGACATCCCTGTCCTAGTTCAGTAGGACAGACGTGCACAATTGATCAATTTAAGATACTTCTGCTCGGTGATCCCTGCAGAGAAAGATCACCGAGCAGTTCCTCAAACGCCTTACATTTCACTTCGGATACCGAATCGAAAAGCCGGGCGAACTCTTTTGTCCCTCAGGCCCAAAGAGGGCCGCAACACGGTTGAGACATCATGCGCGTACTTCTTGTAAAAGACGATTTGCAGTGCGGTCAACACTTGTTCCGCGAGCTCAGAAACGCGGGCTACAACGTTGATTGGGTGCGCGATGCGCGCGCTGGAAGTCTCGCCATTGGCGCTGCCTACTATGCTGTTGTCCTCCTTGACTTGAGTCTCATGTGTGGCGGCGCTCTGGAACTTCTCCGAAGGTCGCGAGAGTCGGGCAACAAGGTGCCCGTACTGACCTTCATTACCTCCGGCGATCCGCAGGCACGTGTTCACAGTCTCGATATTGGTGCGGATGATTGCATGCCCAAACCGTTCGATGTTCGCGAGGTGCTAGCGCGCATTCGTGCGGTCCTGCGTCGCCAAGCCGGCTCTGCCACTTCACGAATCGGCAATAAGCAAGTCAGCCTCGATCTAGATCACCGAACGCTCCGATGCAACGGTGTGTCGTCGTCACTCTCAGCGCGCGAGTTTGCGTTAATGCACGCATTGTTAGAAAGACCGGAGGCGATCCTGTCGCGTGCTCAACTGGAGGAGCGCATCTACGGTTGGGGGCGAGAGATCGAGAGTAATGCGCTCGATGTGTTGATCCATTCGATGCGCAAACGGTTCGGTCGCAATTTGATCGAAAACGTGCGGGGGATCGGTTGGACAGCAAGGCGCGCTGTGGGCGGCTCGGCGCATGCGCACTGCGCTCCGATCCCATCAACAATGCGCAGTTTTTCTTCCTTCGAGGCGGGGCTGGTTCATTGATAACATCATAGACGGGCCAACCCAAACGCCGTTCGAGGTCTGACCTAATGCGCTCGACGCACAAGGGTCTGATCGCTCCGGTGTGCAAGCATCTGACTTTAGTCAACGACGTACGCAACGCGGACTCGCGAGCGCGCCCGCGGTGGTCCGCGAGTCGCCAACTGGCAGCCATCTGCTCGTCAATCGAACGATTGTGAAAGCTGCGTTCTGCCAAACGTCGCGCAGTCGATTTTCAAATCTAGGGTGCCGCATATCGCGGACTCCGAGTTCCGCATATGCGCACCGACGCGAGAGTCAACTGCTTCGATAGGGGCACCTGTCAAACGATCGGCTTAATTCTCAACTCATTGTCAGATGCAACAATCGGCCGCAAAGACAACCGAGGTATCGAAAAATGGAACATCCGCAGGTTGAAGTTAAAAAAGTCGCTCAATCGCGACCGGACGAGAAGTTAATGGGGCGCCGCACTCGCCGGATCGCGCTTTTAGCATGCGCTTTGGTACTGGCGTTCGCCGCAATGCAGGTCGCCCTGCCTCGAGAGGAGGGATTTGCGGCCGCGCTCATCAATTCGACGTGGGGCAAGTGGCAGGAAAAACGGATGGAAGCAAGTCGCGAGGAACTCATGCGCGGATGCGTCAAGCAGGGTTTCGCGACGTTCGACGCTTGCTTCGACAGTTCCTTGTCCACCATGGGCCCTGGTTGACTATCCAATCACTGCAATCGGCGAGCATGTGCCAACGCCATCGATCGGAAGATCTTCAACCCATCTTTCCAATTTAAGGCGGTTCGCCATGCTTACACTTATCACCTGCATTGATCGCCAAAGGCGAACGAAACATCACCATGGAAAACAAAGTCAAAACTGCTGATGAAGCTGTTGCATTGATTCGCAACGGCGACGTGGTGAGTTGCTCAGGTTTCGTCGGAACCGGCACGCCGGAGGAATTGATCGCGGCGCTGGAGCGACGTTTCGTCTCAACGGAAGGTCCGCGCGATCTGACGCTCGTCTTTGCCGCCGCGTGTGGCGACGGCAAGGAGCGCGGACTGAACAGGATCGCCCGCAATGGACTGATCCGTCGAGCAATCGGAGGCCATTGGTCGCTCGTTCCCAAGCTCGCGAAGCTGGCGATGGACAACCAGATCGAGGCCTATAACCTTCCGCTAGGTACGATCTCGCATCTCTATCGCGATTCGGCCGCTCACAAAGCAGGCACACTCACTAAAGTAGGCCTCGGTACCTTCGTCGATCCACGCCAAGACGGCGGGAAGATTAACTCACGAACAAAAGAAGATCTCGTATATTTAATGCAGATCGGGGGCGACGAGTGGCTCTTTTACAAGGCCTTCAAGATCGACGTCGCCCTGATTCGCGGCACTACTGCCGATCCCGAAGGCAATATCACAATGGAGCGAGAGGCGCTGCTGTTGGACGCTCAGGCTGCTGCCATGGCTGCGAGGAATTCCAACGGGCTAGTCATTGCCCAGGTCGAAAGGATTGCATCGAGCGGCTCGCTCGATGCGAGGACCGTGGTGGTTCCGGGCATGCTGGTCGATTACGTTGTGGTAGCGCCAGGTGCGACCCATTGGCAAACCTATGCCACCGATTACAGCCCAGCGTACTCAGGCGAGATCCGCGTCCCCATCGACGCAATGCCGGCACTTCCCCTCAATGAGCGAAAGCTCATCGCGCGGCGCTGTGCGTTCGAGTTACCCCGGGGCGGTGTCATCAATCTCGGAATCGGCATGCCCGAGTCAGTGGCGGCAGTCGCAGCGGAGGAGCACATACTCCACGAGTTAACCTTAACGGCGGAATCCGGTGTGATCGGCGGTCTGCTCCAGGGCGGCCTCGATTTTGGCGCGGGCATCAATGCGCAGGCGTTGTTGCATCAAAATCAGCAAATTGACTTCTACGATGGCGGTGGACTGGACCTCGCGTGCCTTGGCATGGCTCAGGTCGACGGCGCGGGCAACGTCAACGTCAGCCGATTCGGTTCTCACCTTGCCGGCGCCGGTGGGTTTATCAACATTAGCCAGAATACGCGCCAGCTTGTGTTTGCCGGGACGTTTGCCGCAGACGGAGGCGCCAGCTGTGTCGAAGGTGGCGAACTGCAAATCGTAGCCGAAGGGCAAACGAGCAAATTTGTAAAAGCGGTGGAGCAGATCACGTTTAACGGACCCCTTGCCGCGGCAAGAGGCCAGTCTGTGCTGTACGTGACCGAGCGATGCGTTTTCAAGCTCCAGCCCGAGGGCCTGCAACTGATTGAAGTGGCGCCGGGAATCGACATCGAACGAGACGTGCTTTCCCATATGGCGTTCCGTCCGATTATCGGTGACGTGGTGCGGATGGACCCACGCATCTATCAATTAAAACCCATGGGTCTTGCCACGATGCGACAGGATCCGCCGCAATCGAATCATTGCGCTAAGGGCAACGATGAAAAATCCAGTGTTCTCAAATTTGAAGCCAAGCCGAACTCACACGAGGTTTTGCGTCCTTCCGCACGCCCCCCAATTAACTCGTAAGGAGTGTGTTCCATGCGACTGGTCCGTAGAACTGCAATCGCGCTAACTCTGGTCCTGATCACCGCGCGGGCGTTGACAGCGCCCGCTGCGGCGGCGGCCGCTGGTGGTCCGGAGAAGCCGGTGTCGACCGTCCTCCTCAAGACCGAGCGCTCATGGGATGGCAAACTATATAAAAGCTATCCTGCGGGGCGGCCGCAACTCACCGTTCTCAAAATTGTCATTCCCGCCCACACGACGCTACCGTGGCACATGCACCCAATGCCGAACGTCGGATACGTACTAAGCGGGAATCTGCATGTGGAAAGCAGGGACGGCCATCATCAGACGACCCTGCACGCAGGCGACGTGCTTCCTGAAATGGTGGGAAGCGCTCATCGTGGATACACCGATAACGCTCCAGTCAAACTGATCGTATTTTATGCGGGAGCGAAAGGCTTACCCACTGCGACAACAGTCCATTGAACGGCGTTCTGCGACTCTTCCGACACTTTGCAACGGCGCACTGGGACATGGAGACGCACTTCGCTTACGTTGTTTGAAGTCGCTATCTTGTAACGGGCTGCAGCATCGCGCCGTCTCATCCCAAGGCGGCGGACTCGAATGATCAAATCATTGAAGAATCAGCTGGTGCTCGCGCTCGGACTGCTCGTCAGCGTGATCGGCGTCGTGCAGGGCGTGAGTTCGTATCAGTTGAGCAAGACCGGCATGAACGCGCTGCTCGACATGCGCCTCGAACAGGTAGCCGCGCGCCTGCGCGACGGCTTGGCCGAAAGCCTGCCGAAAAATCCGGCGCGCGGCACGCAGGACGAGCGCGATGTCGTCGCCGTGGTGTGGAAGCCGGGCGAGGCGTTGCCTTTCCGCACGACCGACCCGTCGCTGCACTTTCCGCGCGACGCGCAGCCGGGTTTTTCCGGCGTCGACGTCAACGGCGAGCATTGGCGCATGTTCACGCGCCAGGAGCCGACGATGACGATCCAGGTCGCGCAGCGCTCGTCGATCCGGCGCGAAATCACGCAGGAAGCCGCGACGCAAACGCTCTGGCCGATCGCGGTGCTTTTGCCGCTCGTGTGGATCGCGGTCGCGCTCGTCGTGCGGCGCTCGCTGCGTCAGTTGAACGAGCTGGGCGAGGAAGTCCGCGCCATCGACATGGGTCATCTGCAGCCGCTGCCGACCGTCGGCGTGCCCACGGAAATCGCGCCCTTCATCCATTCGATCAACACGATGATCGAGCGCCTCGCGACATCGATCGAGAAGGAGCGCAAGTTCATCGCCGATGCCGCGCACGAATTGCGCACGCCGCTCACCGCGCTGCAGCTTCAGGCCGACAATCTCGCGCCGCATATCTATCCCGGCAATCAGGAGCGCTTTCAGGAGTTGCGCAAGGGCATCGCGCGCAGCGGCAAGCTGATTACGCAACTCTTGCGGATGGCGCGCGCCGATGCGCCGATGAACGGCGCGCCGCTCGCGCGCGTGAACATCGCGGACGTGGTCACGGCCGCCGTCGCCGACGTGCTGCCGATCGCCTTGTCGCGCGGCATGGATATCGGCGCGGAGGAAATGGTGAACGCGCACGTGCGCGCGGTGGAAACCGACATCGGCATGGCGGTGAAGAATCTCGTGGCGAACGCGGTGCGCTATACGCCCGATGGCGGCACCATCGACCTGCGCACGCGGCGCGATGGCGACATGGTCTGGATCGATGTCGTCGACACGGGGCCGGGCATCGACGAAGCGTTGCTGCCGCGCGTGTTCGACCGCTTTTTCCGCGCGAATCCGGATATCGAGGGCAGCGGGCTGGGGCTGTCGATCGTGAAGGCGATTGCCGCGCGTTACGGCGGCGACGTGACGCTTGAAAATCGCAGCGACGGGCGCTCGGGCATCGTCGCTTCGATCGGTTTTCCGGTCGAGGAAGTGAGCGAAAGAGCGCCATCGCCTACGTTGATTCTTTAGCATTTGCGAGCGATAAAATACAATCGTCGCCTGTCACGGAGTCGCCTTCGCCGGTCAGTCCGAGCGAAAAGACACCCGTGCGAATGAAACAGTCTCCGGCGCGTGTGGCACCATTCTCGCGGGATTAGGAGTAGGACATGCGAATTCTTCTGATCGAAGACGACCTGCAGATCGGCACGAGCCTGATGCGTGCGCTCAAGGACGCCGATTACGCCGTCGATTGGGTCCGCGACGGCAACGCGGGCCGCGAGGCGATCAACGCGGCCGAGTACACCGTCGTGTTGCTCGATCTCGGCTTGCCGGGCATGACGGGCATCGAACTCTTGCGGCAGGCGCGCACGTCCGGCAACGCGACGCCGGTGCTGATCCTCACCGCGCGCGACGATCTCGACACACGCGTCCAGGGCCTCGATCTCGGCGCCGACGACTATCTCCTCAAGCCCTTCGACATGCCCGAACTGCTGGCGCGCATCCGCGCGGTGCTGCGCCGCAAGGCGGGCTACGCGGTCTCGCGCCTCGGCGACGATTCGCTCTGCCTCAATCTCGATCAGCGTACGCTTACGTGCGGAGAGACGTCGGGCGTGCTGTCCGCGCGTGAATTCGCGCTGATGCACGCGCTGCTCGAACGTCCCGGCACGATCTTCTCGCGCGATCAACTCGAAGACCGTCTCTACGGCTGGGGCAAGGAAGTGGAGAGCAACGCGGTCGACGTGCTGATCCATTCGGTGCGCAAGAAATTCGGCGCGGGCGTGATCCGCAACGTGCGCGGCCTCGGCTGGACGGTGATGCTCGGCCAGGTCGGCCGCGAGGAAACGAAATAGCGCGCGCGACATCGGCGGCGCGGCTCAATGCTCGTCGTATCGACGGCCGAGCGCGCCGCAAAAATACATGCTGTAGTCGTGATCCTGCGTTTCGATCTGACACATGCGCCGCTCGGTTTCGGCGGGATTGTTAGACAACCCGAGATAACCGTCGCGGTCCCGCCCGACACGGATTCAAGAGTCCAGTTCCGACGGATCGAGCGAGACGGCAGACGCACTCGATTGCCTAATGCGACGCCGTACATCCTGTCCCGCGGTCGCGTAGATCTCTAACACCAGCTGATGCATGGACCGCCCACTCGGGGCGCTTCAGAAAAAAAAGCAAAAAGCACGTTAGCGACAGGCGGCCGCTCCATTTGACATCTCCGACTTCCCATGAAACAAAGGGGACGCCCGTAGCGGGTACGGCGCCCGCGAATGCCGAGCTTCCGATTGCTCGCGGTTAATGGAAGGTGATGTGAAAGGACCGGCGCGCGGCCTATAGCGATAACGTCGGGCGGTTTCAAACCGAAGTGCAACGTGGGTTAAGGTTTAGGTCGTTGAGGTTGGCTCGCTGAGGCAAGTGTTGCAGCGAAGACTTCGAATGGCGAATGGAAAGCGTGGGTTGCGCGCGGCCGACTGTTCAGGCTGTCGGCGATGGCATCGAGCTCGTCCTGGGTGTAGACCGAGGGGTCGATGCCCTTGAGGGAGCAATCCGCTTGTGTTTCTCAGGCCCCGCGCTGCCAGGGGATATGTGGGTCGCAGAAGAACACGCGTACGCCAGTGGCTTTTGTGAGTTCTTGATGCCGCGACATTTCTTTTCGCTGGTCGTAGGTAAAAGTTTGTTGCGCCCGTGATAAAGTCGCCCTCCCAATGGCCAGGCAGCAAGCGGTTCTCGATGTCGGGCGGGCGCATGTGAATACTCACCATGCCGAGAATCTGCGCGCGCCGGTCGGTGCCGCGCGTGCGGGACATACGAGTGCTATGGCCGGGCGCACGCAGGCAACCGCCTAATGAACTGGCGGCGAAATTCGCCGCGCGGCTGAGCGTAGATGGCCGTGCAGATGGTTTCGTGCGAAACGTGCTGGGTAAGGCCGGTCCGATACATGCGCTTCAGTGTGCCCGATAGCTCTGCGATGCGCGGCGCCGAGCGCTCCTGCAGGTGCGGACGCGTAGCCAGCAGGAGAACCATTCAGCTTCAGTTCACGGCTTACGGTGGCTGGCGAGCGGCCGAGTTTCTGGGCCATGGCGCGGATACTAGAACCCTGCAAATGCAGGTTGGCGATGGTCAGGCGCTCTTCGGGTTAAACCTGTTGATACTGATTTCGTTGTCCATCGCAACACCCTACACGAAACAGGTGTTGCACTTGAGAGTTGAGGCGGCCCCGGGAAACGTGCGCCTGTTGGCGGCTCATTCTCGTTGAGACGAATAGCTATCGAACGCCTTCACCTGTCGCCAATCCGGATAGGTGGTTTCCCAAATACGATGGATCTTGCCATCGACAAAGGTCGCAATCAATAGGATTTCGAATTCGACGGGCGCCTCGTCGGGCCGCTGGGTCTTGATCCAGAGCCTTACGGCGACACGATCTTCCGATTCAACCCAGGTGGCTTCGTCATAACGGACGTCGTAGCGGATCGAGGTCGGATACACCTTCGCATGGCCCGATTCAAATGCCGCGTAATCTTGAATATTGCCATTGGTCTCGAGTATAAAATCGCGGCTGTAATAATGGGCGATCCGGGACAAGTCCTTCTTGAGCACCATCTCCTCAAACATTTCGCGCAGGAGCTTAGCAGGCGAATTCATGTCCGTTTCCTTCGACAATATTGTTTGGATTCAATCGCGCCGCCACCTATCGGCCATAACACATTGTAACGACCGTCTCGGTGCGTAGGCTTTATCATCGAGCCTTTCAAGTGCGGCTCCTCGCATAAAGTTTGACATTCGTACAACAGGTGACCGCAATCAAACAAACGAAACGGATAAGGGGCCGGTCATCACTCGAAAAATCTCTATTTGTAATGGTGCCGATGCAGCGGTGCGCCACAGCGGGCCCGTCTGTCGTTTCGATCCGCGTGGCGCCGCCATCTGGTAGCCGCACGATTAAATGCATACACGGGCAGTGAAACCGATTGACGACATGGCGATCGTGTCATCGACGATGTCTGTCTGTGTGAGGTCTGTTTCATGATGCGTCTGTTGTTGGATTTGTTGCATTAACGCGATGCGCTCAGCCGCGCGGACTCCGGACGCGTGCTCGAAGAGCGCACGGTTCGGCCGAGTCCCATCGTAGCGGCGCAGAGTTAGTCTAGAATGAGCGCGCGGGGTAGCTTTGCCTTCGAAAGCGAGGAAATCCCAGTGAACCGGGGCACGCGCTGAACGCCGTTGCGCCGGGGTGCGTATCCGTCGCGCCGATTCGCCGCCTTTTAGTCTTTCCCTTTGCCTGCATCATCGCTGGCGCACGCCCCGGCCGCTTCATTTATCCGGCTGTCCGATCCGCGCGGCCACTTCTGAAATCGATTTGCCAGGTTCGTTGACTCATCTTAAGCTAAGTTTCGCGCCCTACTCTACCCGGAAGAATAGACAGAGCAGGAACGAACTATGAGCGCGCCACCCGACGAACGCCTTTGCACATTGAGCGAGATTGCCGCCGAATGCTTTAACGTCGATGTCCTGAACGCCGATGCAGCCGAGTGCCGTGTGTCGGTAAGACCGGTCGACATCGTTCGCGCTCTCGAGAGCGCTTACGACATGGGCCTAATAGCCGGCTATCAATTGACGCGTTCAGCAACGCTTCACGCTTGACGTTTTCAGCTAGTCTGCTCATACGATGCACACATCGTTTTTAAGGCCCACGAGCATGATGCTCCCTACGCTGCCGCTCGAGGGAAAGCCAGTTGCGACTCTCGTCTCCAGAAAAAGTTCTGCTTCGACCCGAGTCTGCATTGCTAATGACCGTGCCTGGTATTGGCCTCACCCTTGCGACCGTTATCCCGCTGCAAATCGGCTCGACCGAGCGTTTCGCCAGCGCTGCCAACTTCGCTTCCTACGCGCGCTGTGTCGAACGTCAGTATTTGATCAGCGGCAAGAAGAAAGGCGAAGGTAACGCTAGGAACGGCAACAAGTATCTCGCCTGGGTATTCGTCGAGGCAGCTAACTTCGCGCTGCGCTTTTGCGATCCGGGCCGACACTTCTATGAGCGCAAGAACGCCAAAATCAGTCCGGTCGTCGCCCGCAAGGCCTCGGCCCCCAAGCTGGCGCGCGTGTTCCCATATGCTGAAGAAGCGCAAGTCGTTTGATATGACCCGCTGCTTCGTATAGCGCTACCACGGCGACCGGCAAGCCCGGTTCCACGGATGGAGCCACAGCACTGGTTTGAATGGGACACCGATTCGCCGTCGCCCGTAGAGTGTAGTCAAAACGGACCGTCTGCAATGCGGACCACCCACAGATTGGCGCCGTTTGACCGGCAGCCCCGATTTGTGTAAGCCTATGGGCGCATTTGCGGTACCGGAGCTCTTATGGCGTGGCTAAGCCACCAGGGCGACCGGCTGCTTGTCGCCGCTCGCTTGATCCCGATGGGTGTCTGACGGCGGAGCGCGCCAACGACAATGGCCGGGGGCGTCGAACGGGATCGAAGATCTACAGACGGCCACCTGTTCGATGGAGGGCAGTTTGAGGCAGATGCATCGAATTGGGAAGCGACGTCAAAGCCTGGGAGAACCGCATCGAATCGGGAAGCGACGTCGAAGCCTGCGAGAACCGCGGGCCCTCACGCTCTGCTAATTCTCCCCGATCACACTTCCCTCACACGCTGCAAGACAGGAGGGAAAGATGAAGACCGAACCGACGCCAATCGCCGCGGCATCGCCCGTCGCGCAGGATGTGCAGGACGTGCAGCGCGATGCATCGTCCGGGGAAAGCGCGTTCGACGCATCGTCGCGTGCCGCGTCGATGTCCTACGAAGACCTTCTGCCCTACCTGCTTCTGCCGATGGCCGGCTCGTACTGAATCATGACACCGATCAGCCGATGTTCCCGAGACGGCGTCGCCTACAGGTTTCATCACATTGGCATTTCGACGCACGCCGTGCGCAATCACCGCTTCTTGAAAGCCAGCATGAGCATACAGTCGGCGCCGCTCTTGCACGTGCGGAACTATATGCCCACATCGCTCACCCGCGCGTGGCCCGTCGGCTGCCCGAATTAATGGTTGGCGCCGGGACGCGGCGTTCAGGGCGAGGTCTGGCGAAGGGACTGGAAGGACAGACGGTGCTGCCCAGTCCTTACGAGCGAATCGACGGCTTACATGTCACGGTGATTCGGAACGGTGACTCAAACGCCGTAGCACAACCTTAGCTGCTTGAGTCGTAATGTGTGATGTGCACATACGCGTACGAAGAATGAACGCAGGACTAGCGCACGCTGAACCGCATCACGGCCCTCGCACACTTGCCGATGGGCGCCTTGCACGCAGCGGGCAGCACGGGCACATCGCTGACTGCGGCCCGCGCCGACTTCAGCACGTCAATGCTCTCGATACCCGGCACACCGAGCCCCAACAGAGCGACGGCATAGTACGCCGCGCCGATCACTACGCTGCGCGCCTGGCCGTCAGGAACCCGGTTGACGTTGGTCCGCGTCTTTCAGTGAGCGTTCCAAGCTGCCGCCAGCCTTCAAATCGTCGTGGACAACCAGTACTCCCCTCGTTGTCCATCGCCATGTTGCCTCTCATTGAAGCGGGCTGATTGACAGGATTACGTTGTCGTCGACATCGGTCGAGTACAGCGCCTGTCCGATGAAAAGCAGCCCGCCGAGATCAGGCAACGGTGCGGGCAACGGTCCCGTGACGAGATTCGTCTGGCCCGGAACACCTGCCACCGTGCTAACGACGCCGGCCGGCGAGATTTCGCGAATGGTCTTATTGAAGAAGTCGCTGGCGTAGATGTTGCCGGCAGGGTCAAGCGCCAGCGTCGTGAGGCCGTTGAAGGTCGCGACGTTGCCCGGGCCGTCCGTCCCGCCCTGCACTGCAGTCGATCCGGCGAGCGTCGTGACGACGCCGTGCGTGCCGCTGAGCTGCATCTTGTAGAGCACGCCTGCGCCCCCGTTCAGGTCATCGTCCGATACGTAGAGGTTGTTGGCCTGGTCGATCGCGATGGCTTGCGGGTTCACGAGCGCGAGCGACGCACCATTCGTGACGCCCCCCAGCGAAATCACGTTGACGGTACCACCCGGCGTGATCTGCGCGAGCACGCTGGGTTGCGTCGGCGTGGACATGAAGAAGTACACGTTGGCGTTGCTGTCGACGCCGATCGCGTCGCTTCCGTCCGTCTGCACGGCGACGTTCGTGGCCGAGTCGATTAGCGTCGTCACCTGTCCGGCGGGCGTGATCTTGCGAATCACGGCGACGGTCGCGGTCGGGGCTTGATCCGTGACATAGAGATTGCCCGCGCGGTCCGTCGCAATCTGCTGGGGACCTTCGAACAATGCGCCATTACCCACGCCGTCTGCGGAACCGGCCTTACCCGGCGTGCCGGCGATCGTGGTGACGACGCCGTTGCTGATCTTGCGGATCGTGTAGTTGTCGGTGTCCGCGACAAAAATGTCGCCTGCATTGTCGGACGCGAGACCTTGCGCAAAATTGAACTGCGCAGCGCTCACGGGGCCGTCGACATTGCCCGTCGCATCCACGACGCCCGCAAACACGTTGATGGCTGGTTGCGGAACAACGGGCGGCGGAGGGGCAGGATTGTTCGCTGACGAAGACGAGCCACCGCCGCAGGCGCACAGAAAACCTGCCAGCGTGCCGACAACAACCAAGCGGGCTATGGCGGAAGAACACGGAATGGAATAGAGCTGCTTCATTTTGTATCTTTAACTGAATGAATAGGCAACACCGCAAAACCCTGCTAAGGGAATTCTGCAAAACACCGGCCCGGTTTCCAGCCCCAAAAATGGAGGATAAAATTGCCGCTTGCCGTGTGTGAGAGGTTTCAACCGCGTGAATTGACTGCTTTTCGGGAAAGGCCTGTATACCGGCGGTGCAAGAATCTTCCAGGCGTCGACGCGATCAATCCCGGCCGCCCATTAACTGGCTTTAACCGCCGCAATTCTTGCCTGGCAGAATTAGGTGAAAGTTAAGACTGAGGACCGCGCTTTGTTTGTAGGTCGTTCTCAGGGTTTCGTTTGCCGCTCAAGATCGACGATTGCCGCCGAATGGCTGCCGCACGTTGTTGCCGCGATCGATTGAGCCAAACGCGGAATCCGCGGGGATCGGACCGGTGACTGGTAACAATCAAACACGTCAGCTATCGTAAATCGATTGGCGCAGACCATCTGTCACTGGTTGAAAGTTAATGGCGTCGCTCAAAAGCGGCGCGCGGGCCCGACGCGCGAGTGTTCACCGAACGGGTCATCTAGGATCCGGAATTGACCACGTCGCCGCCTGCCGGGGTCCGGTCACGAGTGGCCACATCCCATTTCTGCCGCCAAGTCGCGCCATCGAATACCGGTCTTCAGCACAAACAGAATGCCGGTCAACGGCCCTGTCCGGCACTTGTTGGCGACCCAGATACTTGAAACGGCGTGGCTCTGCCGGAGGAAGAAATGGTTCGATTAGTGCCCACAGCTCGTCGTCAATGATTGGTTTACCCATCTCCTCGACCCTATTGTCACGACGATCGAAGTTAAGGAAGCTCTGAAGAATGTGGTTTCAAAAGCCTGCGCACCATATAGGCGTTGGGCAGGTTGTTCTCGCTCAGCAAGGCTGTGTATGGCAGAGGCGATGGGCCCGCACTTTGTGACCTCTCATCGAGAGTGCGGGAGCGAGTTCATTCAGTTGTGTGTTTTACGCCTCGCGCAGCGCCTTACGCATCATCCATAACTTTCCCAACGCAAACAATGTGGTGATCTGAGCCGTGTTCTTCGCCAGCCCCGGTATCGCATCTTCAAGTAACCAAACTGTCGCTTGAGAATTCGGAATGGATGTTCGACCTTTGCACGAATTCCGGCTTTCAGTCGTTCGATCTTGTCGTATATCAATCCCTTTTCCTCCAATAATCCAGACGACCGCCAGGATCTGCGCAGCGATGCCATGCGCTTCGAGCAGGTGCCGAAACCGCAAGATAGTCGTTTCATCTGGAAGACGGGTTATCCCGCCATCGAGGCTTGCAAATTCGCGATACAGCGGTACATCGTAGAGGGCTTCTTCCATCGCTGGATCCGACAGACCGAACCATTGTTGGAGGAAATAAATCTGCAACGTCGTCGCCACCGGAAATGGCGGACGACCAGTCTTCACCTTCGGATAATGCGGCTCGATCACGACCAGTACCCCTGATTACCCATGCAAGAAAGAGTTTTGCAGATCTTCCTTAACAGCCCTCATGGGCTCTTTTGGAAACCGTCTCTAAGAGCTCGTCGAGTAAGTATCGCCCTCGGCGCGGAAAGCGGTTGTTCATCTGGCTTCACGGTGACTCATCCATTCACCGGACGGGCTGTGATCGGGTCACAAGAAGTGCCAATCAGTATCGATGATCACGCGAATCACGCCTGCGATCGCCGTAGTACATCGAATACGGTGAGTGACTTGCTTCAAAGTAGCGGTCGCGGCGCTCCAGATCGGCCAAGTCAGTCGCTGAGCTAAGGTACGCATCGCGTCGCATGTCTTCCGCCGCAGTCAATCGGGATACGAGCTTTTCCATCAGTTTCTTGAACATGATCTCCTCCGGGAGAGGCACGGCTTGGCCGTGCATAGAACGTCTATCAAGGGAGACGAATGTTAAGTAATGAGAATTAGGCGAACGTGAGCGGGCGCAGGGCAACGTGGCAGGAAAGGAAAGTGACGGAGCAAAGCCTAGCATCATCATGCATCATGCTTAAAGCCCAAAGGCGCAGCCGTCGCTCGAAGCGCCCCTGCCTGCGAACACGAAAGTGCAGCTAGCGCCCGCAATAGCGCCGCGACGCGAAAGGTTGGGGGAACCGAGATGGTCCACAACGAGTTCGCCGACCGACGAGCCGGCCGTAAACGCAACCTGCACTATTGCAGACAAGGAGAGCCGCGCCAGCTTGAGCATTTTCCGCAGTTGCGCGTTGCATCCACAGCAGCTCTGCACAGGAGCGAGTCACGGCAAGGCAGCCTCGACCGTGGGAGCATCATGGCGACGACCGCGATTGAACGCTTCAATTGCGTTCGACGGCGCGGGAATACACGAGATTTGACACCAAACCAACGGTCCCGGAGCCCGGTAGATCCAAGTGATGCTCGACATTGCGAGATTCGCACGCTTAATGAAAAATGGCGTGACGTAGGTGTTTGCGCAGAAGTGGGCGCCAAACAGAAGCCCGACAATGATGAGTGCAATCCGGGCATCGTGGTGATGCAACGGGCGCACAAGATCTCGCCATCGCATGGCTGCATCGATGGCGGCGACGGTACGAGGCAGAACTGGGCGGCGAATGCCACGCCGACAAGTACGGCCGTCGACGTGAACGCGCCCCCGCCACGATGAAACTGCCGTGCGCTCAAGCGACGTGGCCGCGAAGCGCTGGGTCGAGCTTACGGCGAGTGAGGACGTCCAAACTCTGCGGGAGCATTACGCGCTAGACGCCCCCGACGCAGAAATCGAATGCGGTGCATTGCCGACCCGCAAATCTTTTGACACCGCGTTGGGAATGCGACGTACCGAGGCGCTTCACTGGTGTTTCCGATAGCTAACGCTGCCGTAAGCCGCGAGCCATTCGCGGTTGATTCGAACGCGCGAAGGTTGCTGCTTATTCGATGTCAGTGAGGACATGCCAATGAGCCGACTCGTTAAGGCCGGACCGCGACATGCGCGAGAGCTCGTCGAACTGAACTGCACGACGGCTCCGTATCGAGCGGCGGTCGAAAACAATTCGGAAGGTTGGAACTCTCGGGAATTCGTCGCGCGCTTTCTCGCGCTACCGCACCTCGGGGAGCGAAAGCGCGGACGTCACGGTGTTGTCGGACTGAATGTACCGACCCGGCTGACCTCTAACGAGCAATACGACAGGTAGAGTTGATTCGCGATGTTCCGTCTGAAGGAAATCTGTGTAAGCCGTTACGAACTGTGTGGCCATTCAAATGGCCGGTAACGGGCGGGGGAAGCAACTCATTGAGCGCTAATCATCGTCCACTAGCATGGTTCAGACAGCGCGGTAACGTTACGCGAGAGGATTGAATCGCTCGCAAACGCGGCAGTCGCTCGTCTTTGACCTGGAGTAGAGCATGAACACAGCATATGAAGAACGCCTGAATGTCCTGAGTGAAATCGCCGAAGAGTGCTTCGATGTGAACGGGTTGTCGTCGGACGCCTCGGAACCGGAAGCGCGCCTTTCGGTCCGGGTGAGCGATATCGTCCGTGCTTTGGAATCAGCGTATGACGTCGGGCTGATTGCAGGATATCATCTGTCTCGTAAGCAGCGGACACGGTACTGAACCTCACTGATCCAAACTGCCCGTTGAACTGTCACACGTCAACTTGGTCAAGACATGTGAAGGCCAAGAGACACTGGCCGATGGTCTTTTTACCCCCCGACGGGATCGCGGGATGCACATGATGAGCCGCGCGTCAGGTGGGAGAAAAAGGTTTCATGCGGAGGCTTAGACGCGAGTCGAATGCTTCCCTCAAGCCGATAACTACCGTCGCATTGATTTTCAGAATGCTGTGCGCAGGCTTTGTGGCGGGGTCTGTCATGTATGCTGCCGTTGCCGTCCACGTTTTGACTTTGGACCCGTCCCCTGGCACCGTTTCAGCAAAGGCTGAGGAGCATCCGCGAATCGCTCTGCGAGAACCGTTCGCTTGTCGAGCGGTACGGATTCGGGGAGACCGATAAGAACTATGCCTATTCGCCCTGTGCGAGCTGCGAAAACACCTGCTGAGAATCGCTCGGGCGAGTCCGAGGCGAGTGCTGAGCGCCTGTAGTGTCCCCTCCGCAGGTGGCACTGCGTAATACACTGTTGCGGGCGATCTAGCGACGTGCCGGACTTCAAAAACGCCGGCGTCGGGCAGGACGTCCGAATGTGTGCCCTGTACGCGGCTGCTCATCAATAAAGCGGGGGCTTTTCTTCCTGAATTTTGCCCGACTCCATATTTCTCGATCATCGAGCGTTGTTTCGATGAACTGGATTTGCACGCCCGCATATCGATTGTGGCGATCCGATATTCGTCGATGGGCTGATAGGGTCCCAGGATGCCCGCGTGACTAGTTGTCCCCGCGTCCCGGGCTGTTGACTTTGTATTCAGCGTGCGGCTGCGTACGGATGAGCGGGTGCAACGGCGAGTCGCCGTCGAAGCGATGTCATTGGATTGGTCTGGTCCTGCCGGATCGTCGGCCGTATGGAGGCCGAGTGAGCCCGCGAAGTGCTCACCGTTCAGCGGATGCTCTGTTGGAATGCCGATTTGGCGCAATGTGTACGTCACGCCTTTGTATTCCGTCGCGCGCGCCGACACGCTCAGTCCGGCCGCGGCGCGCTTCATACAAACGCTGCTGCAGTTCACCGCGACTTGTTGGCCGTCGACATGTTCTTGACGCCCGCGTAGAACACGATCAGTTCAACGGGCGTATCGCCCGTGACGCCACGATGCGCGATTCCCACCATTTCCGGCAGCGTATCGCCCGCATGCAGCGTCTTCTCGTGATGTCCGTCGCGGCTCTGGACCTTCAGCGTTCGGCATGGGATGCGTGTGCCACGGCAGCGCCGTGTGCGCGGGAATCACGATGTTCAGCACGGTCAATTGCGGCTGGCCGGCGGGATAACTCTTATAGCGCGTGCCATCCCATGAATGGTCGCTCTTGAGCAGCACGGTCGAGACCGTGGTTTCGGGGTTAGCAAGGTAGGCGGCAGCATCCGCCGCATACGCGTGAATGACGCAACAGCCCGCGAGCAGGCCAACGAAAAGTCCACGAAACAGCATGCGTGACACGACGAAACTCCTGGTGCGTAGTTAGGAGGATTCGATACTTCTGAAGTCGCGTGGTCGACGGTGTCTCTGCGTCCACACAGCGCCGCGCTCGAACAGCGGCGAATCGCATTGCAAATGGCGAAGACGTTTCTCGCGCCACCGCGTTTGCGCAACCATCCGACGACGCGGATGCATACGCTCTTCGCGCAGTACGTCGATCAGCAGTTCGCGGCGAGCGACTCAGGGCATTGACTGGGTATCCGGCGATCGCGCGATGAAGCGGTTGACGGCTGCGGCGAGCGCGTTCGGATACTGGAACATCATCGCGTGGCCTGCTGCCTTGACGTCAAGAAGCTGCGCGCGCGGAATTGCCTTCGCGAGCGCCCCGCCGTTCTGTTCGTGCAGCACCTGATCGTCGGCGCCTGACAAGACCAGCGTATCGATGCGCAGCTTCGGCAACGCATCGGCGGCCGCATCGTCTTTTTCCCACGCGGATATCAGCGCGGACTGACCCGCCGTCACAGCGGTGGACACGGGCGGATTGCCGTAATCGGCAGGCACGAACATGTTCTGGCGGAAGCATTTCGACGCCGCCTTCACTGCCGATGCGGGAAACAGCACTTTCATCACGTCGTCGAAAGTCGTGCCGGGCGCGCCCGAGAGCGCCGCCATCACGTCGGGCGCGACGGGGACGCCGAGGCGGCCGGGTGCGGGCGCGCTCATCAACACGATGCGCCGCACGTTCGCGGGATGATCGAGCGCGAGTTGCGCAGCAACTGCGCCCCCCATCGACCAGCCGAGCACGGTCGCATCGCGCAGTTTCAACGTGCCGATCAGCGCGTCGAGATCGTCTGCCATGTCTTTCGCGGTGAACGCCGACGCATGTGGCTCGGAGCGTCCGATGCCGCGATTGTCGAGCACGATCACTTCGTGCCCTCTGGCGAGGGTCGCAAGAAAGGCGGCGTTCCATTCGGAGAGCGTCGCGCGATAGCCGGTTTGCAGCACGATCGGGCTGCCTTTGCCAAAGCGGTAATACGCGATGTCGCCGCGCGCGGTATGCGCGATCTGCTCGCGGATCGTCGGATTCCTGTCCGGACGGTTCGCGACAACGGAACACGCGTCTTCCGCCGGATAGATGACGGTTCTCGCGTCGACGGGGCGGCTGAGCGTGCCGGCCAGCAGCGACGCAAGCGCGACGATCGTGAGCAGGCGGTTCATGTGTCGGGTCCTTTCGCGTGGCTTTATCTGTAGAACGTCGGTTCAGAGATGCAGGTGCGGCCCTTTTTCGTCCATCGATGCCGGCGAAGGTTCGCTGCGGATGCGCTTCGTTGCGGGTCGGGCCTGACGTTTGAGAACGCGGGCGTCGATCATCTCGAGGAAAAATGCCGGCACGATGCAAGCGGCAAAGACGCTCGATCCGAGTGCGAAGAAAACGGCGAAAGTCGGTTGGAAATCCATGATGTGCTCCTGGGGCAAAGATTCGTTTTCACGTTCGGTCCGTAGCGCGATGCCAGAGCGTCTGGCCACTGTGCAATGATGCGGGCGTCGAATTAGGTGAAAATGATCGGCATTCACGCGATCAACGCCAATCAGCCTTCTACCGGAACCGTCCGGTCCGAGCCCGATCCGTCGCTGAACCGCTCGCTCCAACGCGGCATGGACATTCTGCGTCCGTTTGGGCCGGGCGCGACCTTGCTGACCAATAGCCACCTCATGAGCGCACGGGTTTGCCGAGAGCAACGGTCAGCCATCTCGCGACGACGCTCGTCGAAGCGGGTTTGCTCGAACACGACGCCACGTGTCGCACCTGTCGGCTCAGTATTCCCGTGCTGAGTGCTGCGCAGGCCCCCGGGCGCGGACCTAAGAAATGGTGTTTCTGGAGCCCGTCTGCTACACCCCGCGTGCCTCTCTGCGCACGGTGATGTTGTCGGGTTAGCACCTGCCAATGGTTCGCGCTAACCCGTGGCGTCTCACCCGATAGCATAGCCCCGCCTCGGAGCACATACTTGAGGACGGGAATTCGGAGTAGAGGCCTGACCGGGATTCGCTAAAAATCCTCCACGTCTTAGCCTAAGCGACTGATCGGGATGCGGAATCGATGGCTAGAGAACGCCAATTATCTTGGCCGGTCCTTTGACAGTTACCTTGGCCGGTGGTGAGGAGTCGAAGGCGGCGTAGCCGCCGGAGACGACGAACTACCGGCGGCGCCGGAGTGGCGGGTTTTACGATGGGCTGATCGCGTCGAACAGGAAGCGAACAGCCATGCCTGGAACCTACGTAACGGACCAGCAGGTCCGACTATATATGAGCAAGCGCAAACATCACACTCAGGAAGTCGCCGCGGCGATGGCGGGCATGAGCGTTCGCGCGGCTCGGCGCATTGAGCATGACGACCGTCCGCCGTCGCAGAAGCCACCGCGCGCGTGGCGTACACGTCACGATCCGTTCGCGGAAGTCTGGGAGGCCGAAGTCGTGCCATTGCTGCGGCACGCGCCCCGGCTCAAGGCCATCACGTTCCTGTGCAAGCTGCAGGAGGCGCATCTGGCCTCTTACCTGACAGCATGCGGCGTACGCTCGAGCGGCGCGTCAGCCAATGGCGCGCACTCGAGGGCCCTGGCAAGGAGATCTTCTTCCCGCAGCAGCACTTGCCCGGCGTGCAGGGGCTCTCCGACTTCACCGACATGCGGGACCTGCGCGTCACGGTTGCCGGCGCGGCCCTCGATCACCGGCTCTATCACTTCGTGCTCGCGTTCTCGCACTGGGAATACGCCTATGTCGTCGAAGGTGGTGAGAGCCCCGAAGCTCTCTCCACCGGTTTACAGAACGCGCTGTGGCGGGCTGGCGGCTGCCCGCATGAGCATCGCACCGACAGCCTATCGGCAGCGTCTAAGAATTTGCAGACTGAAGAGGATTTGACGGCTCGCTATGACGCACTGCTGGTGCATTACGGCATGGCCGGCACGCGTAATAACGTCGGCGTGCGCTTGAGCGCCTCGATGAAGTGCCGGTAGTCGAGCTTGCGACGGCGGCTGTTAGCCGCATGCGAGCCGCGCGCTGTGTTGTGCACGAGCGCGCCGGATAGATAGCAGTCGAGGTGATCGGCGTAGACGCGCAGCGTCAGACGGTGGCCGATCAGGCGCGACAGTGCGCTGTAGAGAATGCCCCGCACGGTGAAGGTGTCACAGCGTGTCACGCGTGCTTCCTCTTCGATGAAGTCGGTCGTTCGATGCCCCAGGCGTTCAAGGGGCTGGCGTTTCGCGACGACTTGTTCCCGCGCGAGGCGTACCGCCGGACGTGGGAGCGGCTCGAGGCGGAACTGACCCAGCGCGAAGCCTGCAAGACCATGGTCGGCTTACTGGAACTGGCCGCGAATCAGAGAGTCGAGACCGTTCTTGCTGGGCGGCTCGAGATTAGCAAGCTTTTGGAGGATGTTGAACGCGTGTGGAAACGAAAATGCCGCGAGCGATGTCGCGGCATTGAGCACGCTAGCGAAGCGATCACGTATGGCTGAAAAGCGCGATACGCCCAGTCTTGTACAGGTCGCGCACTTTGCTCGCGAACGACGCTTTTGGCGCGCGCTCGCATTCGCCGACGACGGCTGCCACAGGCGTTGCCGTATCGACGACCGTCGTCACCGTTTCCTGCACGCCGAGCTTGTCGGTACCCGACACCCAGTAGACGAGCGCAGGCTTGTACGTATCTTCAACAGCGAGAAAATCGCCGCAACTCATCGTTGCGGGCTTGATGGGTTTGGCCGCCTGTGCGAGCGCAAACGGGGACACACAAAGACTGGCCAGAACGGCGGCACTAACTGCGATGCGTTTCATGAACTTCTCCAAGGTAGTGTTGTAACTCTCCCTACCTTGCGGGCGGCAGAGTCGTGAGCATCATTACGGTAGGCTTTGCAATGATGTGTACATCGTAAGGGCGCACAGTGAGTTGAAAATTACGTCAGGAACAAGGCGTTTCGGAACATGTCGGTTGACAGCCGGCGATCAGGCGCATGTTGTACTCGTTTTCGAGCGCACGAACGATATCGACCGGTTTCACCGATACACCGTATTGGGGTGCGTCGGCATCGAGAGTACGTGGTGTGCGAATGGTCGAGCGCGATGATTCAAAGCTTTGCTATTTTCATCGCACGGGTCACGGGTTCCGGCGCAGCAGCGTTGTCCCTGGGCGGTCGACTGGTCGGCCGGTCTTTCACTCAGTTCTTCGCGACGCCGAGGGCGCTCGGAGCATCGGATAAGTGAAAAGAAGGAAATAGGTTGACAATGAACCTTATCAGTCTTCGAGGCGCGTCGCCGGGCGATGAAACCAGACCATTCACCCATCATTGTGTTCGCATCACTTTCTGCGTTGACGGGAAACCCACCGGCTGCCGTTGCCACGCCGCTCCTCACCTGCAGATGGCAGACATCAAAGATTTTGAGTTAAAAAAAATACTGCACCAGCAAATGTATGAGTTCTGCCAGCGTGACCAGCACGAGTAATCCGACAATCCATCGCCGAGCCTGCTCCGACACTGCAAGTCGTGCACCCAGCAATCCCCCTGCCATACTGCCTAACGCCATCACACCGCCAACGCTCCAGTCGATGCTTCCTTTCTCGGCGAAAATCATCATGGCCACGGCGGTTACCGGAACAAGCACAAAAATTTTGATCGCGTTCGCCTCCACGATCGGTATACCCATTGCAAGCACGAGCACCAGAAGCGTATATGTCGCCGACAAGCCGATGAGGCCGGCCCAAATTCCTACGAGGAACAGCATCACGAAAGGCTTAGTTCCGAGTTTGAAGGTTGACGACGCAGCGGACTTTAAAAGGACATTAAGCTTCATCAGCAAGAGCGCTAGCGTGATTACGACGGCGCCAACGATACCGATGCGAATATCATGGCTGGGTAGAGACTCTGCAAACAGGGCGCCGATGACGGAACCTAGAGTAGCCGGAGTTGATACGAGGAAAGCCCGTCTCC
The DNA here is from genome assembly GCF_001544795.2 of Caballeronia temeraria. Lineage (GTDB taxonomy): Bacteria > Pseudomonadota > Gammaproteobacteria > Burkholderiales > Burkholderiaceae > Caballeronia > Caballeronia temeraria. The sequence goes on from NZ_FCOI02000038.1 coordinate 65,371, forward strand.
ACGGTATTGCACCTCGGCGAGCGAGGCCAACGACCGAAGACATCGCGCCGACCAGGACCGGGATGCGATTCGTCGCGTCGGCATTGAGCGCATGAAGGCCGGACCACATCAGGATAGGCAAAGACACAGCCGATCCTGATGATGCAACGGCATTTAAAAAACCTGACGCAAGCCCGGTGAGAACGACGATGAGTGCGCCGGCGGGTGTGATATGCATGCTGATCTCTGACATTTCGGAAGATTGAATGCGGCACCGGCACTCCATCGGATCACTAGTACATGTGGCGAAACGCTCAACAATAAATAGCCGACACGTCGCAGGGAGGATCCTGAACCCGGTACGCTTGGGTTGCGGCAAAGATAAGCAGGCAGAATTAGTCGAAAGTTACACGCATGCGCGAGCGTCGCTTTGAGAGCAAACGTAGGCTTTACTGGAAGCTCGCTTATCGAGCAGCCCGCGCCACGACGAAGGGAACGGCTTACAAAGAACCGTGAAAAGTACGGTTTGTGAGAAGCCAGATTCTTGAGAAGCAGATCTGCATCACCGGCATCACCGCGCGCGACAGTGAGCCTGTCAGATTTAATGAGATGGTCACCCCCACCCCACGAGCGCGGGTTACGCTTGTAGGGCGTTTTCTTTTTCGGAGAGGCCATCATGCAGGACGTGACGCTCGTTGGAATCGATCTGGGCAAGCATTCGTTTCACCTTCACGGCCAAGATCGGCACGGAAAGGCAGTGTTTCGCAAGAAGGTGACGCGCAAGCAGCTGGTCGAGTTCTTCGCCGCGTTTCACGCCTGCACGGTCGTCATGGAAGCCTGTGCGGGTGCTCATCATATGGCACGCAAGCTTGCCACGTTCGGGCATCAGGTCAAACTCATTTCGCCGCAGTACGTGCGGCCTTTCGTGAAGAGCAACAAGAATGATTTCGTCGACGCGGAGGCGATCTGTGAGGCGGCGTCTCGCCCGGCCATGCGGTTTGTGACGCCCAAGACCGAATCGCAGCAAACTCTATCGGCCCTACATCGAATGCGCGAATCATTGATTCGTGACCGCACGAAGACCGTCAATCAAATACACGGCTTCTTGCTTGAGTTCGGCGTCAGCTTGCCTGTCGGCAACGCCGTCATCACGCGGCTGCCAGCCATAGTCGCCGAGCATCCGCTGCCGCCACGCCTGATCGCGATCCTCGAGCGTCTGCACGCTCACTTCAAGTACCTCAACGAACAGATCGGCGAGATCGACAAAGAAGTGGCCCGCCAGCTTGCCGACGACGATCTCGGCCGGCGTTTACTGTCAATTCCAGGCGTCGGCCCAATCACCGCGAGCGTGCTGGCCGCCGAGATGGGCGACGGCAGGCAATACCGATGTAGCCGAGACTTCGCCGCGTCGATCGGCCTGGTACCACGCCAGTACAGCACGGGCGGCAAGTCTAACCTGCTGGGAATCAGCAAGCGAGGGGACAAGAACATCCGGCGCCTGCTGGTGCAGTGCGCCCGCGCCTACATGCTTAGACTCGAGCGGCAGCATGGCCGGCTCGCGCAGTGGGTGCGCGCAATGCTGACGCGACGGCATTCCAATGTCGTGGCGTGCGCGCTAGCGAACAAGTTGGCGCGCACCGCATGGGCGCTGGCGGCGCGCAACACCACGTTCGATGCGGGCCTAAGCGCCATGCCTGCTTGAGCATCCGTCCGGAACTACCTACACGAAGTTCCCATCTGGTTTTGCGATCGCTGAGGTTTGATGACGTGAACGGCATACCGGCCTGACAAATAACCTGCACACTAAATCGGCCTCTGAGGCCGAAGAATTTTTTAGGATTGTTAGGCGCGACTCTCATCGTGGCGCGGGGAGCAATCCCATACCGACGCCGGATAGATTTAAGCAAGCCAACCACAACATCAAGAATCAGTGTTGCAAAAACGGGGGTGACCATAGATTTAGTGTGCCGAGGTCATGAGACGATAACGGGAATAACGTCCTATGACCGAAGCAACCGTGACAAAGAAGAACAAGAGCACAAAGGCACCGAAGCTGTTTTCCGATGAGCTAATTGACCAATTGCTTGCACAAGTTCAGGGCAAGGATGCCGAGTTGGTCCTGGGCGAATCGGGTCTGGCCGGCCAACTCAAGAAGCGGCTAGCCGAACGCATGCTCGCGGCCGAGCTGAGCCACCATCTGGAAGCCGAGAGCGAGCAAGGCAAGGCTGGCAACCACCGCAACTGCACGAGCTCGAAGACGGTCCTGACGCCCAACGGCGAACTGAAGCTGGGTATTCCGCGCGACCGGCAGGCGACGTTTGAGCCGCAACTGGTTGGCAAGTATCAACGCCGGCTGCCGGGTTTCGACGACCACGTCATCAGCATGTATGCGCGCGGCATGAGCGTGCGCGAGATTCAAGGCCAT
>NZ_FCOI02000039.1 GCF_001544795.2 Caballeronia temeraria
GCCATCAGCGTGCGCTTCAGGAGCAAACCGGACATTTCTAATGAGCCCAAACCGGACATTACTAAAAAGCCCTGACAGACTAAACTTCGATAATTTACATTATGTCCAATCAAGTTAACTAATTGCCACACGTATCATCGTCCGACGATGGCAAACTGCCCGCACGCCCCACAACGCGCGAAGCACGCCTTGCACCCGCTTCACGGCTCTACCGCACGCGCCGACCCACGTCCCGATGAACACACGCCTCCTCAGTCTCACCCGCATCCCGTTCTTCCTGCCGCTTTCCGGCGCGACCCTCATGCTCGGCGTGGCGATGTCGTTCACCGCGCCGTATCTGTCGCTCTTTAGCGTCGAACAGGCGGACATGAGCCCGCTCAAGCTCGGCGTGTTCATGACCGTCATCGCGGCAAGCGGCGTCGTGGCCAGCGCGTTCGCCGGCAAATGGTCGGACCGGCACGGCCATCATCGCGGATTGCTGCTCGCGGCGCTCATCGCGTCGTCGCTCGGTTTTCTGCTGCTGTGCCTGGTACGCAATTACACCGCGCTGGTCGCGATCGGCATCGTGTTCCTCGGCGCGGGCGGCTCGGCCATGTCGCTTGTGTTTTCCTTCGCGCGCGCCGCGCTGCCCGTCGATGACGAAGCCGAACGCTCTCTCGCGCTCGCCACCCTGCGAACCGTCCTCTCGATGGCATGGGTCTTCGGGCCCTCCGTTGGCGCGCTCGTGCTCGCCGGCGCCGGCTTCTACGGTTTGTTCCTGTTCGCGGCGGCCTGCTTCATCGCGTGCGGCGCGATCGTCTGGCGCATGCACGATTCCCCCAAGGGCGACCCGCACAGCGCGCCCGCGCACTACGCGGGCGATCCGACCTCGCTGCTCGAAGTCACCGCGCCCGACACCGAAGAGCTCGTCCCGCCGCACGCCGGCGCGTTGCACTCGCGCGCGGAAATTTGGCGCGCCACCGTCGCGATGACGCTCATCGGGCTCGCCGCGAGCGCGACCATGATCGTGCTGCCGCTCTTTGTCGTGCACGGCATGCATGGCACGCGCATCGACGTGTCGATCATGCTCGGGCTCGGCGCACTCCTCGAAATCCCGATGATGCTCGCGCTCGGCGCACGTGCGTCGCGCCTCGACAAGCAGCGCTGGCTCGCGTCGTGCGCCGTCGTGCATCTGATTTACTTCATCGCGGTCGCGGCGTCGCCCAACGTCCACTTTCTGATTCCGATGCAGGCCTTCAACGCGTTCGTCGTGTCGGTGACGTCGTGCCTCGGCATGACCTACATGCAGGATCTGATGCCGCAAAGCCCCGGATCGGCGACGGCGCTCTTCTTTAACGCGTCGCGCGTCGGCTCGATTCTCTCCGGCGTGCTGTCGGGCGTGCTCGTGGCCGCGCTCGGCTATCGCGGCACGTTTCTCGTCTGCGGCTGCATCGCGCTCGGCGCGGCCGTGCTGTTCATCAATCCGCCGTTCGCGCTCATCGCGCGGCGCATCATCGGCTGGTGGAAGGCGCGGCGGCGGGCATCTCGCTGACCGCGTTTTCATCGGGCGATGGCAAGATAGGCGCATCCATCGTCGATTCCGCTCGCGAACATGCCCCAGCGCCTTCCGCCGCTCAACGCCCTGCGTCTCTTCGAAGCCGCCGCACGGCATCGCAGTTTCAAGCTCGCGGCCGCCGAACTCAACGTGACGCCGGGCGCGGTGAGCCACGGCATCGGCGCGCTGGAGGACATGCTCGGCGTCGAGCTTTTCGTGCGCGAGCCGCGCGGGCTGTCGCTCTCCGCCGCGGGCGAACACTATCTGCCGTACATCGCCGAAGCGTTTGCGCTCATCGCCATCGGTACGCAATCGCTGCCCGACAAGCGCAAGCGCCGCACGATCTCCGTCACCTGCGCGCCGACGCTCGCCGCGCGCTGGCTCGTTCCGCGCCTCGCGGATTTCCGCGCGCGCTGGCCGAACATCGACGTCAGCGTGGACACTTCGCGCCGCCAGGCGGGCTTTCCCGTCGATGGCTTCGATTTCGGCCTGCGCCGCTCGCGCGGCCCGGTCGATGGCGCATCGTGGCAACGTCTCTTCGGCGAGCGGCTCGTGCCGGTGTGCAGCCCGGCGTATCGCGCGATGCTGAGCGGCGCCGACGGCATTCCCGATCTCACACGCGCCGCGCTCATTCACGTCGATACCGCCAGCCAGGACTGGCAGGCGTGGATGGACGGCGCGTGCATCGACGGGCTCGATCTGCACGGCGGCCTGCGCTTCGATACCGTCCAACTCGGCTTCGATGCCGCCGCGGCCGGGCTCGGCGTCGTCATCGGCAGGCGTCCGCTCGTCGATCGCGAACTGGCGGCGGGCACGCTCGTCGAGGCCTCGGCGACGAGCGTCGAGACGCAGACCGCGTACTGGCTCTGCGAAGCGCCGCAAGCGGGCAGCCGCGCGGATCTCGTGGCGTTCCGCAACTGGCTGCTCGATCAGGCGGCCGGTTTCGTCGATCACGGTTGAACTGCGCTCATCTGTTCGCGAAAACTTTTCGTTTGTCAGCACGGACGTTCGCCTGCGACGATGACCGCAAGGAGGAACGCGCCATGTCGTCTTTATCGAGCATCGACAACGGAACGGGCACGAAGCGCGCAACGGCGTGGCTGCTCATCGGCGCGGCCGCGCTGATCCTGAGCGCCGCGATGGGCGTGCGCCAGACCTTCGGGCTTTTCATCGGGCCGTTTTCCTTCGATCGCGGCTTGCCCGTCACGTTGATCGCCTTCGCGATCGCGCTGCACAACCTCGTCTGGGGCTTCGCGCAGCCGTTCGCGGGCGCGGCCGCGGATCGTTACGGCGCGGCGCCCGTCGTCGTGTTCGGTGCGGCCACGTTCGCCGCCGGACTCGCGCTCGCCGCCGCCGCGACCGCCGGCTGGATGCTCGTGCTCGGACTGGGATTGCTCGTCGGCATCGGCATCAGTTGCACGAGTTTCGGCGTCGTGCTCGCGACGGTCGGGCGCGTCGCGTCGCCGCAAACGCGCAGCCTCGCGATGGGCCTCGCCAGCGCGGGCGGTTCGCTCGGGCAAGTGCTGATGGTGCCGTTCGCGCAGACCGTGCGCGTGCATGGGGGCGTGGCGGCATCGCTCTATGCCCTCGCCTTCGTGCTGCTGCTCGCCGCGCCGCTCGGTATCGCGCTCGATCGCGCGAGCCGCCGGAGCGCCGCAGCGACGTCATCAGCGCCGGCACCGGCACCGGCAACGGCGTTGCGCGAAACGCTCGCTTATGCATCGCGACATCGCGGCTATCGGCTGCTGACGCTCGGCTTCTTCACGTGCGGTTTCCAGCTCGCGTTCATCGCCACGCATCTGCCGGGCTATCTGATGCTGTGCCACATGCCGGTCGGGCTCGGCGCGACGGCGCTCGCGCTCATCGGCCTCTTCAACATGATCGGCAGCTGGGGATGCGGCTGGCTCGGCGGACGCTGGCGGCAGCATCATGTGCTCGCGTGGCTCTATCTGATTCGCGGCGGCGCCATCGCCCTCTTCGTGCTGTTGCCGACGACGAGCGTCTCCGTCGTCATCTTCGCCGCCGTCATGGGGCTGACCTGGCTCGGCACGGTGCCGCTCACCAACGGCCTGATCGCGAAGGTGTTCGGCACGCGGCATCTGGGCACGCTCTTCGGCGTCGTGTTTCTCAGTCACCAGCTCGGATCGTTTCTCGGCGCGTGGCTCGGCGGTTACGTGTTCGACACGACCGGCTCCTACTCGCTGATCTGGGGCGCCACTGCCGTCGCCGGGCTCGTTGCGGCGCTGCTGCATTTTCCGATCGACGACCGGCCGATAGCCCCGGAATCGCTCGCGACCGTCTAACGATGGTGCGCCGCGCGCTTCAATAGCCAGCTGCGCAAATTCACCGCGTCCTGAAAGTGCGCGTGCGCATTCGGCGCAGCGAGGATGACGAAAAGCGTCGGCCGCCCGTGCACCGGCGCGATCACGATCAGGCAATGCCCCGCCTCGTTCGTGAATCCCGTCTTCTGCAGGCCGACGCGCCACGCCGCGTTGTACACGAGCGGGTCCGTATTGCGATACACGAGCGGCCCCGCGCCGCCGAGCACGAGCTGATGTTGCGAGGTCGCGTATTCGCGGATCGTCGGATAGCGATACGCCGCGCGCGCGAGCTTCGTGAGATCGCGCGCCGTCGATACATTGCGCGGCGAAAGCCCGGTCGGATCGACGAGATGGCTGCGATTCATGTGCAGGCGCTTCGCCGTGTGATTCATCGCGCGCACGAAGCCCGCGCGTCCGCCGGGATAGTCGCGGCTCAACGCGAACGCGGCGCGATTCTCCGACGACATCAACGCGATATGCAGCATCGTCCTGCGCAACAGCAGCGAGCCGACGGGCAGGCGCGAGCGCGAATACTTGAGCCGGTCGACATCGGCATCGGTGATGCGCGCGGGCTTGAGCAGCGAGCGCTTCGAGTCGAGCACGACCATCGCGGTGAGCAGCTTGGTTAGCGATGCAATCGGCATGCGTTGATCCGCGTGCTTCGCGTAGAGCGTGCGGCCGCTCGTCAGATCGACGACGATCGCCGCGCGCGCCAGAACAGGAGGCTTCGAAGCGGGTTTGTGGGCGGCGCGCTTCGCGTGCGCGATGAGCGGCACGAGACCCGCGAAAAGAAAGACGATGAAAAAAAGATGGAGTTTGAGCATGACGCGTTCAGCTACGCGTCATCGAAAAAATTGGCGGCATGGGGCAGCGACAGGCGAACGTCAGGGAACGAGTGCGTTACCGTAAGTTGCAAGTCTTAAGTGAAACTTAAACCGCGCAGTACACGTCATCGTGTGCGCGCCCAATGCGCGAGCCCCGCGCACGTGATCAAGAGGCTTCCCGTCGCGAAGAATACGGAGTGCAGCCCGAACCACACGCCGATCTGTCCGCCGATCAGCGGCCCGGCGACCTGCCCGCTGAATTGCGCCGATTGCAGATAGCCGAGCAATTGTCCGCTGCGGTTTTCATCGACAGCGCCGCGCGCGAGCTTCGAGATCGACGGCAGCAGACCGGCGAGCGTCATGCCCATCAGCACGCGCAGCGCGGCGAGCTGCCACCATTGATGCACGAACGCCTGCGGGATCATCGCGATACCCGTCAGCACGAGACATCCGACGATCACGTTCCAGCTTCCGATGCGATCCGCGAGCGCGCCGAGCCGCGCGGCCGTCAGCATGCTGCCGAGCGCGGAGCACGCCATCACGACGCCCGCGATGCGCGCCACGTGATCTGCCGTCACGCCCAGACCGCCGATATATACGGTGATGATCGGCTCGATCGACATGTTCGCGAGCAGCACCATCATCGCGGTGGCGAGCAGCGCGGCCACGACGACGTAATTCGTGCGATGCGCCGGCGCCGAAGCCGAATGCGCCGTGTGCCTGGTCGCATCGGCGGGATGGAAGTCTTCCTTCACGAGGACGATCGTGAGCAACGCGGCCACCGCGATCATGCCCGCGCCCGCGAAAAACGTCCCGCGAATGCCGATCAATCCCGGCAGCATGCCGCCGATGAGCGGCCCGGCGAGATTGCCCGCGAGCGCGCCCGTCGACAGGATGCCGAGCGCCCACCCTGCCCGCTCGCGCGGCGCCTGCGTGCCGATCATCACCGTCGACGCCGACGCGTAGCCGCCGATCAGCCCCGCAAAGAGACGCAGCGCGACCAGTTGATGCACCGAATGCGCGACGCCGATCAGCGACATCACGATAGCCATGCCGACCGCCGCGCGCACGAGCATCGGCTTGCGGCCGTAGCGATCGGCGAGACGGCCCCAGAGCGGCGCGGTGACGGCGGTGCCGAGAAACGTCGCGCTGAACGCGACGCCCGACCATTCGATCACCGCCGCCTGCGAGCTCACGCCGAGTTGCCGCACGTACAGCGGCAGAAACGGCAGCAGCATGCTGAGACTCACGAGCGTCGTGAACGAACCGAACACGCAGACGGCGAGATTGCGTCGCCAGTACTGGCCGTTGCGTTCGGCATAGCCCGGCTGGATCGGCGTTTGAAGCACCTGACTCATTTCGACCTCAACGCAGCGAACAGATCGACGGCGAGCGCAACCGCGAGCGCCGCCGCACCGATCACGAACAGCAGGCGGTAATCGCCGCCACTGCTCGAAAACAGGAAAGACAGACCATACGCCGCGAGCGCCTGAAGGACGGCGAAGCCCGTCGTCGCGGTGCGCCACGCGCCCTTCTGCGCGGCCGGATGATGCGCGAGCAATTCGTTCACGCGTCCCAGTACGAGCGGCACGATGCCCGGCGTGAATGCGCCGACCAGCACGCTCGACACCATCAGCAAGCTCGAACTCGACGACACCGCGGGCAACGCGACCGCAATCAACTGAAGCAGATACGCGACCCGCAGCGCCGGCCCGAAACCGGCGCGGTCCGCGAGATGACCGGCAAGCAGCGGCCCGGCGATCGCACCGAGCCCGTACAGCACCCAGAATTCGGCGCCCGCATCGACACCTTTGCCGAGACCGCGCGCGACGAAATCGACGAGAAAGATCATGTGCGGCACGAGACCGACCGCATTCAACGCGTATTCGACGAACAGCGCGCGCAATGCGGGCGGCGGCGGCGCCTTGACGCTCGCTTGCTGCGCGGCGGGCGCGGGCGCATCTTGCGACGGCCATCCGTTCCACGCGACGATGGTCAGCAGCAACGAGACCACCGCGAGGCCCAGCCACGTCTGCGTCAAGCCTTGCCGCAATAGCAGCGGCACGATCGTCCCCGACGCCGCGATGCCCAGCCCGATGCCCGTGAAAATCGCTCCGCTCGCAAAGCCGCGACGCGACGGCGCGACATGCGCGATGATCGTCGGCGCGGCGAGCACCATCAGCGCGCCGCCGGAAATCCCCGACAGAAACCGCCACACGAAGAACCACAGAAACGACACGGGAAACGCGCACGCGATGAAGGCGATGGTCGCGATGACCATCATCGCGCGCAGGACGGTCGCGGCGCGCGCATGCCGCGCGAACAAACCGGCGGCCAGCGCGCCCGCGAGATAACCGCCGAGATTGGCCGCGCCGAGATAAGCGGCCGTCGACGCGGGAAACCAGTGCGCGCCGATGATCGCCGGCAGGAGCGGCGTGTAAGCAAAACGCGCGAGTCCAATGCCGACGAGACTCGCGCTCGCGCCCGCGAGCACGCCGCGCCAGACCTGGAACGGCGCGCGTTCCGATGGGTTCAAAACTGCGTAACGCATACGGCCTCCGTCATTGCGTGGGACGCGGCGTGCGCGCCCTCGATGAAGGCCAGTCTATATTCGATCGGATCGAGAGAGAATCGACGCCAATCGGAAGACAATCTTCCGCTATGCGATCGAATCGAGCTGCAATTGCCTGAACTGACGCCGCAGACGCGGCGTGGCGAAATCGACGAACGCGCGCACTTTCGGCACCGAAAGCCTTCCGTGCGGCGTCAGCAGATGCACCGGCAACGGCGCGTGCTCGCTGTCGGACAGCACGATTTGCAGCGTCTTGTCCTTCACTTCCTTCGCGACGTGATAGGAAAAGAGCCGTGTGAGGCCGTGCCCATCGACGACGGATGCAACCGCCGCGCGCACCGTGTTGACGATGAAACGCGGCGTGAACTGCACGACTTGCGGAATCGTCAAGCCGCCTGAAGTGGGGAAGCTCCACGAATCGAGGCCGAAGTGCGTCATCGAAATGATCTGATGCTGCGCGAGATCGACGGGCTTTTCGATGCGCGGATGCTTCGCGAGATAACCCGGCGACGCAGCCACGACGCGCCGCACTTCGCCGACAGGAATCGCGACGAGCGTCGAGTCCGGCAGATGCGCGATACGCAACGCGACATCGATGCCTTCATCGATCAGGCTCACGGGCCGGTCGAGCAGTTGCAGACGCACGGACACGGCGGGAAAGCGCGCGATGAAATCGTCGAGCAGCGGACGCAGCAGATCTTCGCCCGCGGCGACGGGCGCGGTGATCGTCAAGAGCCCGCGCGGCGCGGCGCGTTCGTGCGCGATCAGCAAATCGGCTTCTTCGAGATCGGTGAGGATGCGGCGGCACGCGACGGCGTAACGTTCGCCGGCTTCGGACAGCTTGATGGTCCGCGTCGTGCGATGAAGCAGCGCCGTGCCCGTATGCGCCTCGAGAAAGGCGATCGCCCGGCTCACGGCGGCAGGCGAGCGGCCAAGACGCCGCCCCGCGCCCGCCAGACTGCCTTCGTCGAGCGTGGCGATGAAGACTTTCATCGCGTCGATTCGGTCCATGTCGGCTCGGTGCTTCGGTTGATCGATGAAGCGCCAAGTCTACCGGAGCGAATCGCGCGGATGAACGCGTCAGACGACCGTGATCGTCACGTCGATATTGCTCTTCAGCGCCTTCGAGTACGGGCAGGTCTGATGCGCCATCTGCGCGATCTCTTCGGCGACCGCGCGCTCGATGCCCGGCAGAGTCACGTTCAGGCGTGCGCGCAGCAGATACGCATCGCCGTTCATGCCGAGGTCCACTTCCGCATCGACGGCGGTGTCGGCGGGCAGACGCGTCTTCAGCTTCGCGGCGGCCTTGCCCATCGCGCCGATGAAACACGCGGACCAGCCGGCCGCGAGCATCTGCTCGGGATTGGTGCCCGCGCCCGTCGATCCGGGCGGCGAGAGTTTCACGTCGAGACGGCCATCGGTGCTTTTCGCGTGGCCTTCGCGGCCTCCGACGACGCGGGTTTTGCCGGTGTACAGGACGGTGTCGATCTGGGTCATGATGAATGCCTCGTGTGGTTTCGAAAGTGGACGGGTTCAGTGATGCGCGAAAAGCCGGGCGACGTCGTTCGTGGCCACGCCGCGCGCGCCCGATTGCGACACGGTGTCGTGCGTGCCGCCGTATGCCTGCATCGGCATGGCGATGCTTTCAGTGGCGATGGTCTGCGCGCTCACGCCGCGCTGCGATGCGGGCGCGCCCGCGAGCGGGTCGTAGTGCGGCGCGGGGCCGTAGCCGCTGCTGGCGAATGCGGAACCGGCGGCGACGGCACTGACGGCGATGACTGCGGCGGTGACGAAGTGCTTGATCATGATGGGGCCTCTGTTTGCGTGAATGGGGTAATGGATTAGCTGCCTTGATACAGGCTGCGCAACGCGGCGATCTCGCCATCGCGCTGCGCCTGAACAAGCTCGCGCTTCACTTCGGCGCGCGTCTTGCCGGCATACGCGTGATTCGCGGCGGCCTGTTCGGTCTGCACGTTCAGCGGGACGTTCTTCACGGCTGCATGAGCTACACCGGTCATGGTGCCGGCGACGAGAGCAAAAGCAACGATCGTGGATTTCATGGTGTTTCTCCTTGAGGCAGGTGAATCTTTCGGTTGAATGAGTTACGGCACGTCGGCTTTCGCAGGTGATCGTTTTTTCGTTTCACTCGCGAGCCGTCGATGTGTGTATTTGAAGTCCCGCACGTATCTGGCTTGTGTCCGCGATGCGGGCGTCATGCAATGTTTTGTATCGCGTGCGTTGCAGATACATTGCGATACAGAAGCCCGCTCAACGCTCGGCCAGCAGCTTCTGGATCGCGGCCTCGGTCTGCGCGTACTCGCCCTCGCCGAAGTGCGTGTAGGCGACGCGTCCGTGCTTGTCGATCAGATAGAAGGCCGGCCAGTACTGATTGCCGTAAGCGGCCCAGGTCGCGTAACGGTTGTCCTGCGCGACGGGATACGTGATGCCGAATCGTTCGATGGCGCGCTTCACGTTGTTCGTGTCCTGTTCGAACGGAAACTCGGGCGTATGCACGCCGACCACGACGAGCCCTTTGTCCTTGTACTTCTGGTTCCACGACTTCACGGCGGGCAGCGTGTTGATGCAGTTGCCGCACGCGAAGGTCCAGAAATCGACGAGCACGACCTTGCCGCGCAACTGCGCGAGCGCGAGCGGTTCGCTGTTGTGCCAGTGGTGGATGCCGGCGAATTCCGGCGCGACGTTGTCGTTGATTTGAGCGCTGGCGGGCGCCGACGCGATGGCCGCGCATGCGGCGATCCCGGCGCACGCGGCAGCCTTTTTAATGGCGGAGAGCATGACGAAGTCCTTTGAATGCGGTGAAAATCGGGGCGGCGCGATATCGGCATATCGCCCCGGCTGGCCGGCGTTTGCATCGGCATGACCGCATTGGACTGCGCGCGCGTATCCCGCTTGTGTCGGAAAAACGCGCGCTGCGCAATGTTATGTATCGCGCGACATGCGAGATACACTGCGATACAAAACATCCGCCGAAGCGCGCTATAACGCAGTCATCGCGTCATCAGCGGGAGCTTCGAATGAAACGCATGCTGGCGGTTCTCGCCTTTCTCGTCGGCGGGATCGCGACGGAAATGGCCCAGCCGGTTCAGTGTCTGCTGGTCAACCCGAACCGGGTGCAACTCAAGCGTCAACGACAACGATCCATCGATGGAAACCACTGATCACGTTTTGATCGTCGACGACGATCGCGGCATCCGCGAACTGCTCGCCACGTATCTGGAAAAGAACGGCATGCGCGTGTCGCTCGCGGCGAACGGCCGGCAGATGCGCGCCGTGCTGGAGCAGCATGGCGCGCCCGATCTGATCGTGCTCGATCTGATGCTGCCCGGCGAGGACGGCCTCGTGCTGTGCCGCGAACTGCGCGCGGGCAAATATCGCGACGTGCCCGTGCTGATGCTCACCGCGCGCAACGAGGAAGCCGACCGCATTCTCGGCCTCGAAATGGGCGCCGACGATTATCTGCCCAAGCCCTTCGCCGTGCGCGAATTGCTCGCGCGCATTCGTTCGGTTTTGCGCCGCACGCGCATGTTGCCGCCGGGGATGGAAGTCACGGAATCCTCGCAAATGCTGGGATTCGGCGACTGGCGTCTCGACACGACCGCGCGTCATCTGCTCGACGCCGAGGGCACGATGGTCGCGCTCTCGGGCGCGGAATACCGGCTGCTGCGCGTGTTTCTCGACAATGCCCAGCGCGTGCTCACGCGCGATCAGTTGCTGAACCTCACGCAAGGCCGCCAGGCCGATGCGTTCGACCGCTCCATCGACCTGCTGGTATCGCGGCTGCGTCAGCGCCTGCGCGACACGGCCCGCGAGCCGCGCTACATCAAGACGTTGCGCAGCGAAGGCTATGTCTTCTCCGCCGAAGTCAAACCCGTCGAGTCTTCCTCATGAGCACGGTTTCATCAACGTCATTGCTGCACTGGCCGCGCACGCTGTTCGCGCGGCTTGCGCTGATCCTCGTCGTCGGGCTGGCGCTCGCGCAGACGTTTTCGTTCCTTCTGACGATGCACGAGCGCGACGATTCGATGACCCACATGATGATGGGTTACGTCGAGCGCGAAGTGGCGAGTTCGGTCGCGCTGCTCGATCATCTGCCGCCGGACGAACGCGCGCAGTGGCTGCCGCGGCTCGCGCGGCGCAGCTACACGTTCATTCTCGGGCCGGGCGATGCAACCGGCGCGCCGCTCGATGCCGCGTTGTCGGAGCGCTTTGCGCATTCCATCGGCGAAGGCATCGGCAAGCGTTATCCATTGACGGTCAATGCCGTGCCCGGCGGCAAGGAACGCTTTCAGGTGCATCTGAAATTGTCGGATGGCTCGCCGCTCACCATCGACATGCGTCCGGTGGTCGGCATGCCGCTCTCCGGCTGGCTGCCGCTGGTTCTGGTGCTGCAACTGGTCGTGCTCGGCGCGTGCTGCTGGCTCGCGGTGCGCCTCGCGACCGGTCCGCTCAAGCGCCTCGCCAGCGCCGCCGACACGCTCGGCCCCGATCTCAAGGCAGAACGTCTGCCCGAATCCGGGCCGGAGGAAGTCGCGCGCGCCGCGAAGGCGTTCAACGCGATGCAGGACCGCGTCTCGATGTACATGGCGCAGCGCATGCAGATTCTCGCGGCGATCACGCACGACTTGCAGACGCCGATCACGCGCATGCGGCTGCGTGTCGACGTGATGGACGACGAATCGACCGGCGCGAAGCTGCAGCAGGATCTGAAGGAGATGGAATCGCTCGTGAAGGAAGGCGTGACGTACGCGCGCACGCTGCACGGCACGAACGAAGCGCCGCGCCGCATCGATCCGGATGCGCTCATCGGAAGCATGGTCGACGATTATCTCGATGCCGGGCAACCGGTAACGCTGTCGGGCAGCATCGGCGGCGCGCTGATGGCCCCGCCGCAGGCATTGAAGCGCGTGGTGGGCAATCTGATCGACAACGCGATCAAGTATGCAGGCGCGGCGGAAATCGAAGTCGCCACGCGCGACGACGGCCGCGCTGTCATCTCCGTGCTCGATCGCGGCGCGGGCATTCCGGCGGAATCGCTGGACGCGGTATTCGAGCCGTTCGTGCGGCTGGAAGAATCGCGCAACCGGCAGACGGGCGGCACGGGGCTGGGCCTCGCCATTGCTCGTCAACTCACGCTCGCGATGGACGCGTCGCTGACGCTGCATCATCGGGAAGGCGGCGGGCTGGAAGCGCGGCTCGTGCTCAAGAGAACGGCCTGAGGCAGTTTTTTCCGGACCCGATCACATACGACGTCCTATATTACCGGCCTACACGTTTGCACCGGGTTGACGGCATCCGAATGCGTAGGATAACGTTTTCCAAATGTATCGCATGTCATACGACATCGTTTCTCAAAGCCCGCTTCCCCCCATACAACCGGACAAACCGGATCAGGAGACAACCGATGAAGCTCCCTCAAAACCGCTCGCGCCGTGCCTTCGTGAAGTTCGCGGGCCTTTCGGCGAGCGCCCCGCTGCTCGGCGCGATGAGCACATTCGGCGTGCTCGCGGGCTGCGGCGGTCACGACGACTCCGGCTCCGGTTCGACGACCCCGCCCACCGCGCAAGACCCGATCTGGGGCCCGTCCGGTTCGGCGACACAGATCGTGAACGCGCTGCAAAGCGTCTCGACGTCGATGTTCCCGAGCCGCCAGTTCCTCGTCACCGATTACGGCGCGAAAACGTGCGCGGTCGTCGCGGCGGCGAATCCGTACACCGATCCGACCAAATCGCCCCTGAGCACCGGCGCGGACCAGACCAACGCGCCCGGCTCCTTCGACTCGCGCCCCGCGTTTCTGGCCGCCATCGCGGCATGCAACGCGGCGGGCGGCGGACATGTCGTCGTGCCGTCGGGAACGTGGTATTGCGCGGGGCCGATCGTGCTGCTGTCGAACGTCGACTTCCATCTGAGCGCGAACTGCACGATCTACTTCAGCCCGAATCCCGCCGACTACGCGAAGGACGGCCCGGTTGATTGCGGCGCGAACGGCAAGCTCTACTACAGCCGCTGGCAGGCGAACGACTGCCTCAACTACGGCCCGCCGGTCTATGCGCGCAACCAGAAAAACATCGCGGTGACGGGCGAAGGCGACACGTCCGTGCTCAACGGTCAGGCGATGACGCCCTTCGCCGGCAGCGGCAACACGGCGACATGCTGGTGGACCTGGAAAGGCAATAACGGCGTCTACGGCTGCGTAAATTCGTCGACGCCGTCGCAGGCATCGAGCAACGCGAACAACGTCGATCTGAAAACCGCCGTACCCGGCATCTCCGAGGCGCTTTACGCCGAACTCACCAATCCCGCCACGCCCTGGCAGCAGGACCAGAACTATCTGCCCGCGCTGTCGGAGGCGGGCGTCGCAATCGAGAAGCGCATCTTCGGCATCGGCCACTATCTGCGGCCTTGCATGGTGGAATTCATCGGCTGCACGAATGTGCTGATGGAAAGCTATCGGACGAACAACACGCCGTTCTGGCAGCATCATCCGACCGATTGCCAGAACGTCGTGATGCGCGGCGTGACAGTGGACAGCATCGGCCCGAACAACGACGGCTTCGATCCCGACGGCTGCGACACCGTCCTCTGCGAGAACGTCACGTTCAACACCGGCGACGACTGCATCGCGATCAAGTCAGGCAAGGACCTCGACACGCAGTACGGCCCGGCGCAGAACCACGTCATCCAGAACTGCACGATGAACAGCGGCCACGGCGGCATCACGCTCGGCAGCGAAATGGGCGGCGGCGTGCAGAAGATCTATGCGCGCAATCTGCAGATGCTCAACAAGTTCTGGGCGACGAATTCGCTGAATATCGCGATCCGCATCAAGACGAACATGAATCGCGGCGGCTTCGTGAAGGATTTCTACGTCGACAACGTGACGCTGCCCAACGGGGTGAGCCTCACGCCGTCCGGCTACGGCAGCAGCATGCTCGCGGGCAGCCCGATCAATTCGACGGTGCCGCTCGGCGTGGTGACGGCGACGGCGGCGAATCCGTCGGCGTCGCAGGGCGGCATCATCACGTTCGATTGCGACTATCAGCCGTCGAAGGACGCGATCCGCACGCGGCCCGCGCTCGTGCAGAACGTGAACATCTCGAACCTGAAGGCGAGCAACGTGTCGCTGAACGGCGTCAACGGATCGTGTTTTCAGGCGATCGTCGCGCAAGGCCCGGTCGCGTTCGACTACAACGGCCCCGCGCCGACGCCCGCGATTCCGGCGATCACCGGGGTCACGATCACGGATTGCGATTTCGGCACGCCGGTCGCGGCCGGTCCCGCCACGGCGACGACACCCGGACCGATCTACGCGTACAACGTGCACGACATCGTGCTCTCGAACACGCTGATCGCCGGCACGGCGATGAACAAGACGGTCAGCGACGCGCGCTGAGCCGGCGCCACGCGAGCAACGGCAGGCGCAGCACGAAGCCCAGAAAAAGCCGCGCGTGCATCCACGTCAGCAACGCATTGTCGCGGCCATAGTGAAAATGCGAGACGCCGCCCTCTTCCGGCGTGAAATACCGGACGGGCGCGTCGAGGTTGACCGGACGCACGCCGCGCCAGCACAGGCGCACCACCGCTTCGGGATCGAAGTCGAAGCGGCGCATGAACGTCTGCGAATGCATCAGCGCGGCGAGCGGCGCGATCGGATAGACGCGAAAGCCGTACAGCGAATCGCCGATGCCCATCCACAGCGTTTCGAGATTCGCCCAGCCATTCGAGATGCGCCGTCCCTGCACGCGCAATTGCGGCGCGCTCGCATCGAACTTCGGGCGGCCGAGGATCATCGCGTCGGGCGCGTTCATCGACGTTTCCATGAACGTGCGGATCAGCGCCACGGGATGCTGACCGTCCGAATCCATCGTGAGGGCGTGCGTGAAGCCGAGCTTCGCGGCTTCGTCGATGCCCGCAAGAATCGCCGCGCCCTTGCCGCGATTCTCCGGCAGCACGATCACGCGCAGTCCGGCATCGGCTTCGGCCATTTTTTGAAGGCGTTCGGCGCTGCCGTCCGTGCTGCCGTCGACGACCACCCAGACCGGATTCCACTGCTCGCGCGCACTGCGCACCGTTTCATCGACCTTCTCGCCGGGGTTGTAGCTCGGAATAAGGACGAGATGCGTGGACGATGCGCGTGTCGAAGGCATTGAAGAGAAATAAAAAGCGGAATGAGTTGCGACGAATTTTAACGTCTGCCGATGCCGGCGCTTTCAGTCGCACGGACGATGCGTAGCGAGCTCGCCCGCATAGAAGCGCTGCAATTCGCCGATAAACGCCTGCAACGCGGCGTGATCGCGCCCCGGCGGCGCGAAGCGGCGGCCGAGCGTCACGCGGTAGGTGATGGGCAGCGCGGGCTTCCTGAAGATTTGCCAGCCCTTGCCGAGAAAGCCCGAATCCGTCTCGATGATGAGCGTCTGCACGGGCACCTGCGCACGCGCCGCGATCAGCGCGATGCCGCCCTTCAGCGGATTCACCGACGTGTTGTCGGTGCGCGTGCCTTCGGGAAAGAGCAGGAGCGGACTGCCGCGATGCAGTTCGGCGACGGCGGCGCGAATCAGCCCGACGGACGTGTCATTGACGATATAGCCCGCGAGCAACGCGCCCGGCCCGAGGAACACGTTGCCGGCGACATCGCCCTTCATGACGCAGCATGTGCCGGGCACGCGCGACGCGATCAGCAGCGCATCGAGCAGGCACGGATGGTTCGGCGCGAGGATCATCGCCGGTTGGCCCGCGAGCGCGTCGAGTCCGGAGAGATCGAAGCGGCAAGCGCCGAGCGTGCGCAGCAGCGCGAAGTAGCCATGCCACACGCGCTGCACGACGGTGCGTCCGACGCGCCGCCCCGCATCGACGCTCAACACGCGCCGCAGCATCCACGCGAACGGAAACCACGCGAGACACACGAGCGCCAGCACGACGAGCGCGAAATAGAACGCCGCGCATTGCCACGCGGATTCGAGCGCGCCCGCAAGCGATATTTTCTCGCCCGCGCCGCCGAGCTTTCGATGCGCGTCACTCATCGCTCGCGACCTGATCGGGCAGCATCATCAATTGACCGATGGCTCCGCGCGTTGTGCCTCGCGCAGATTGCGGCGGCGCTGCCGATACGCGCGCAGCGAGTTGCGCCAGTCGAGCGCGGCGGAGATGTAATAGATGCCCTTGAACGCGCGCAGCGAACGCCAGATCGGCGTCGCGCCGAAGATGTCGCCCGCGAGCAGCGACAGCAGTGCTTCCTTCATGCGCAACGGATTCCTCGGGCCCATGAAGAGATTGCGCATCGTCGGCGAGGTCATGCGGTAGATGAACCACGAGAACTCGCGCGGACCGTGACGCACGTCGCGATCGAACTTCGCGAGCGCGGCCTGCGCGTTCGCGGGATTCGTCAGCGCGGCATCGATCGCGTCCGCGCCCGCGAATGCGCTTTGCATCGCGAGCATCACGCCGGAGGAGAACACCGGATCGATGAACGCGAACGCATCGCCGAGCAGCAGGAAGTTGCGTCCGTGCGTCATGTCGCCGGTGTACGAGTAGTTGCCCGTCGCGTGGACTTCGCTGATCAGTTCGGCATCTTTCAGACGCGCGGCGAGCGGCGCGCACATCGCGATGGTGTCGCGAAAGAACGTGTCGACCGGCGTGCCCTTCGGACGCTGCTTCAGATACGCGGGCCACACGACCGCGCCGACGCTCGTCGCGCCGTCCGCGAGCGGGATGAACCAGAACCAGCCGTGCTCGAACCAGAACACGGTGATGTTGCCTTCGTTCTCGCCTTCGTTGCGGCGCGCGTTGCTGAAATGCCCGTACAGCGCCGACGAGTTATGACGCTCGTTGCGGCGCTTCGTCTTGAAGTGATTCGCGAGCAGCGTGTCGCGTCCCGATGCATCGACGACGAAACGCGCCCGCACTTCCTCGATGCGGCCATCGTCGTGCTCGGCGTTGATCGTCGCGCTGGAGCCGTCCGGCGCGAAGACGACATCGCGCGCGCGGCAGCCTTCGCTCAACAGCGCGCCGTGCTTCGCGGCGTTGCGCAGAAGGATGTCATCGAGCTCGGAGCGGCGCACCTGATACGCGCTCGGCATCGATTTGTCCCACGCATCGGCGAACAGGAAACGCTGCATGCGATTGCCGTGCTGCGGCGAAACAAATTCGGCCGCGAGCTTGACCATGCCGATCGCGCGCACTTCATCGGCGATGCCGAGCTTTTCGAAGAGCCGCAGGTTGGCCGGCAACAGCGATTCGCCGATATGAAAACGCGGATGCCGCGCCTTCTCCAGCACGCGCACGCGATAGCCGCGATCCGCGAGCAGGGTCGCCGCGGTCGAACCGGCCGGTCCGCCGCCGATCACGACGACGTCCCAGGTTTGCGTCGTTTCACTCATTCAGGGCCCTCCGGCCGGTCGTTCAGGCGATTCCGCCGTTGATCGACAAAACCTGTCCCGTGACATAAGCGGCCGCATCCGACACCAGATACGCGACCATGCCCGCGACTTCTTCCGCCGTGCCCGCGCGCTGCGCCGGCACGAGTTGTTTGATGCGCTCGGGCGGAAACGCGCTGCCGAGCATCGGCGAATCGATGACGCCCGGCGCCACCGCATTCACCGTGATGCCGCGCGACGCGAGTTCCTGCGCGAGCGCGCGCGTCGCGCCGATCAGCCCGGCCTTCGCGGCGGCGTAGTTCACCTGCCCGCGATTGCCCATCATCCCCGACAGCGACGACATATTGATGATGCGTCCCCATCGCGTGCGGATCATCGGCATCAGCAGCGGCTGCGTGACGTTGAAAAAGCCGTCGAGCGTCACGTCGAGCACGCGTTTCCATTGCGCGCGCGTCATGCCGGCCATCGGCGCGTCGTCGTGAATGCCCGCGTTGTTCACGAGAATCTGCACCGGGCCGTCTTCGAGAATGCGTGCGAGCGCGGCATCGGTGGCGGCGGGGTCGGTCACGTCGAATGAGATGACATGCGCCGCGCCGCCCGCCGCGCGGATGGCTTGCACGCAGCTTTCAGCACGCTCGACGCCGCCGTTCGCGTGAATCCACACTTCGTGGCCCGCCGCGGCCAGCGACCGGCCGATGGCCTGCCCGATCGCGCCGCTGCCGCCTGTCACGAGCGCGCGCATCGGCTTATCGCGTCCGATGCGCGGCGACGTGTGCCGCGAGCGCGCCGAGGTTCGCGAAGATTTTCTGGTTGTCGGGATTGTCCGAGCGCAGCTCGAAGCCGTATTTTTTCGAGATGAGGAGCCCGATCTCCAGGATGTCGATGGAATCGAGCCCGAAACCTTCTTCATACAAGCGCGTATCGGCCGAGACGGCCTTGGCGTCGACGTCCTCGAGATTCAGTTCGGTGACGATCAGCTCGGCGAGCTCTCTTTCCAGTTCATTCATCGTGTGTACAGGCCAGCGCAGGGACGCGCGCCAAAGGCGGCTCGGAAAACGTGCGCCCCGCGTCCTTCGCACGTCGTCGGCTGCCTGTTATCGAGATAATTGCAGTGGCGAAATTCTAGTCGATGCCCCTTGGGACGCCTAGTAGGAAAGGTAACCGGCCGTTCTGTCCGCCGCACCCGGTAATTTTGAGAAAAATCAGGGATTTCGCCGCCAGGCGGGATTCTTGCATCGGTGGGGTAAAATCCGCGCGTCTGACGAATGTAAGAGCATCGAACAATCGGTTACAGACCGACCCCGCACCCGCACGGGAAAATAATCGTCAGGCGGGCGACTGCCGAGTTTTTGTTCAACAACCGAGCGTTCATCCGAGAGCGCCGCAGCCGCATCCCATGTTGCGTACTTTTTTCCTTCGACCCGCGTCTTTTTATTCGCCGTCGCCCGATACCGGAGCGCGCCGATGAACACCGCCCGCTTCCTGCGCACGGCGGCCGTCGTGGCCGCGATCGTCGCGTATCAGTTCGCCGCGCACCATGCCGCGTCCACGCCGGGCGCGCACGGTCTCGGCCTCGCGCTCGTGCTCGCGCCGGTTCTGCTCGTCGCGCTGAACGCGGCCGTGCGCTCGAACGCGCGTGCGTGGCTGCTGCCGCTCTGGGCGCTCGGCTGCGTCGTGCTGTGGCTCGCGCGCGCGCCGCTCACCGCGCATTTCGGCTGGGGACTGTGGATGGAGCACGCGAGTTTCAATCTCGCGCTCGCGTGGATGTTCGGCCGCACGCTCGCCGACGGCCGCGAGCCGCTCTGCACCCAGTTCGCGACGCTGGTCCACGGCAGGCTCGAAGCGCGCGTCGTGCGCTATACGCGGCGCGTCACCGTGGCGTGGACGCTGTTTTTCATCGCGACCGCGTGCGTATCGACGATGCTCTTCGCGTTCGCATCGATCGTCACGTGGTCCACGTTCGCCAACTATCTCGCGCTGCCGCTCGTCGGGCTGATGTTCGTCGTCGAGTACGCGTGCCGCCGCATCGCGTTGCCGGGCATGGAGCCGTCGAGCATCATGGACGCGGTTCGCGCCTACACGCATTCGATGCAGATGCGTCGCAGCGGGGCGCAATGATGTCGTCGAACTCATCGCACATGCAGACTTTTCCGCTGGTTTTCCACGCGTCGCCGGATCAGACGATCGCCTGGCGCGACGGTGCGCCCGTCGCCGTGCGCGAATTTCTCGCCGACGTTCACGCGCTCGCCGATGCGCTGCCCGAAGGCGGGCACGTGTTCAACGTGTGCACGGACCGCTACCGCTTCACGGTGAGCCTGTGCGCGACGCTCGTCGCGGGCAAGACGAGCCTGCTGCCGTCGACGCACACGCCGGAAATGGTGCGCGCCCTCGCCTCGTTCGCGCCCGACGCGTTCTGCCTGCACGACAGCGACGATTGCGCGATCGATCTGCCGCGCTTTCGATATCCGCAACGCGCGGCGACGCGCGCGTCCGGCGAAGCGACGGTTCCGCATATCGACGGCGCGCGTGTCGTCGCTTACGTGTTCACGTCGGGTTCGACCGGCGTGCCGGTGCCGCATCGCAAGACGTGGGGCTTTCTGGTGAAGAACGTGCGCGCCGCCGCCGACCGGCTCGGCCTGCTTGGCAACGCGCGCGCGACGCTCATCGGCACCGTGCCGCCGCAGCACATGTACGGCTTCGAATCGACGGTGCTGCTCGCGCTCATCGGCGGACTCGCGTTCAGCAACCGCCAGCCGTTCTATCCCGTCGATATCCGCGCCGAACTCGACGCCGTGCCCGAGCCGCGCGTGCTCGTCAGCTCGCCGATCCATCTGCGCGCGCTCTTCGCCAACGACGAAGCGTTGCCGCGCGCATCGCTCGTGCTGTCGGCGACGGCGCCGCTCTCGGAAAAGCTCGCGCTCGATGCCGAAGCGCGGCTCGCCGCGCCGCTCATGGAAATTTACGGCAGCACCGAAACCGGCCAGATCGCGACGCGCCGCACCGCGCACGGCGCCGCGTGGGAACTGTTCCCCGACATCGCGCTGACGCCGCACGCCGACGATTCCGGCGAACAGACGATGTGGGCATCGGGCGGCCATGTCGAAGTGCCGGTGCCGATGGGCGACGCGCTCGAACTCATCGACGGCACGCATTTTCTGCTGCACGGACGCAAGGCGGATCTGATCAACATCGCGGGCAAGCGCACGTCGCTCGCGTATCTGAATCATCAGTTGAACGCGGTGCCGGGCGTGGTCGACGGCGTGTTCTACATGCCCGACGAAACCGACGCCGACAGCGAACCCGTGCGCCGCCTGATGGCGCTCGTCGTCGCGCCGGGACTCGCGGCGGCCGATGTGCAGCGCGCCTTGCGCGAGCGCATCGACGCCGCGTTCATGCCGCGTCCGCTGCTGTTCGTCGATTCGCTGCCGCGCAACGCCACGGGCAAGCTGCCGCGCGATGTGCTGACGCAACTGATCGAACGGGAGCGCGAGCGGCGCGCGGCGCTGACGTTCACCGTGCCGCCGGATCATCCCGCGCTCGCCGGCCATTTTCCCGGCCATCCGATCGTGCCGGGCGTCGTGCTGCTCGATCACGCGCTCGATGCAATCGGCTCCGCGCTCGGCAAAAATGTCGATGCGCGCAGGATCGAATCGGCGAAATTCCTGAGCCCGGCGCAACCGGGCGAGACGCTCGATATCGCCTATGAAACGGCGGCGAGCGGCGCAATCCGCTTCACGATTCGCGCGGGCGAGCGCACGGTTGCGAGCGGCGCGCTCGCGGCGCCCGCCCCATCGTCGACGACGACCGCCACGGACACGCACGCATCGTGAACAAACCACGCAACCGCGACGACTGGGCTGACCGCCAGGAACGCAGCAATCTCGCGTTGCTGCGCTTCATGACGTGGGTGTCGCTGCGCTTCGGACGGCGCATCGGGCGCGTGCTGCTGCGGATCATCACCGCGTATTTCGTCGTGTTCGCGCCGCGCGCGCGGCGTGCGTCGCGTGCCTATCTCGATCGCGCGCTCGGACGGCATGCGGGCTGGCGCGATGGTTATCGGCACGTGTTTTCGTTTGCATCGACGATTCATGACCGCATCTATCTGCTCAACGAACGCTTCGATCTGTTCGATATCCGCACACATGGCGTCGACGATGTCGAAGCGGCGCTCGCGGGCGGACAGGGCGCATTCCTGATGGGCGCGCATCTCGGCAGCTTCGAAGTGGTGCGCGCGATCGGCCGGGCGCAGCCGCATATCCGCATCGCGATCACGATGTACGAGGAGAACGCGCGCAAGATCAACGCGATTCTGGCCGCCGTAAATCCGGCCGCGCATCACGACGTGATCGGCCTCGGCAAGGTCGATGCGATGCTGAAAGTGCGCGAGCGTCTCGATGCGGGCAGTCTGGTCGGCATTCTCGCGGACCGCACGCTGCCCCAGGCCGGCGACGCGCTCAGGGAACACGATTTTCTCGGCGCGCCCGCCGCGTTTCCGCTCGGCCCGCTGCATATCGCGGCGGTGCTGCGGCGTCCGGTCGTGTTCATGACGGGCCTGTATCTCGGCGGCAATCGCTACGACATCCACTTCGAAACGCTTGCCGATTTCTCGAAGATCGAGCGCAGCGAGCGCGCCGCCGCCGTCGATGCCGCGCTCACGCGCTATGTCGCGCTGCTCGAAAAATATTGCCGCGCGGCGCCGTACAACTGGTTCAATTATTTCGACTTCTGGCAGGCCAATGCCGCGCAGGAACCCGCGCAAGCGAACGCCGCGCGCCTGCGGGAAGCGACGAGGGATTCCTGAGCATGCGAGTTTTCGCCGCCGTACTGACGGCCGCTTTGCTGTCCGCTGCATCGACGATCAGCGTCGCCGCCGGCGCGCCCTGGACGCTCGATCGCCTGATGAACACGCTCGGCGCGAAGAAGTCGGGCCGCGCACACTTCACCGAGACGCGTTATCTGAAGATCGCGCAGGAACCGCTCGAATCGTCGGGCGAGCTTGTTTTCGTCGCGCCCGATCATCTGGAAAAGCACACGGTCAGCCCGAAGCCGGAGAATCTCGTCGTCGATGGCGACATGCTCACGGTCGATCGCAACGGCCGCAAGGTCACCATCCCGCTGCGCAATTATCCGGAACTGGGCGCGTTCATCGAAAGCATTCGCGCGACGCTCGCGGGCAACCGCTTCGCGCTGGAAAACGCGTACAAGGTGTCGATTGCGGGCACAGGCGACGACTGGACGATGACCCTCGTGCCGATCGATTCGCGCATGCAGCAGAAAGTCAGCTCGATCACGCTCGCGGGCACGGGCGCGGCGCTCGCGCGCGTCGAGATCAGACAGGCCGACGGCGACCGCTCGCTGATGCGCCTGCAAGACGCGTCGGCGCACTGAACGCGGCATGCGCGCGGTATCGCGATCCTTGCGTCAGCCCGCGGTCATCGTCTGGCTGTGTTTGCTTGCAGCGTGCGCGGCGCTCATCGCGCGCGCGAATTTTTCCGCCGATCTTTCCGCTTTCCTGCCGCGCTCGCCGAGCGAACAGCAGCGCGTGCTCGTCGAGCAATTGCGCGACGGATTGGTGTCGCGGCTGATTCTCGTCGGCATCGAGGGCGGCGATGCGCACGCGCGCGCCGACATCTCGCGCAAGATCGCCGCGAAGCTGCGCGACGACAAGCGCTTTTCCGCGATCAACAACGGCGAGCCGGTCGGGCAGGCGCGCGACGAACGCTTCGTGTTCGAGCATCGCTACCAGTTGAGTCCATCGGTGACGCCGGAACGCTTCAGCGAGGCCGGGCTGAAAGACGCGCTCGCCGATAGTCTCGATCTGCTGTCGTCGTCGGCGGGCATGATGACGAAGGATTTGCTGCCGCACGATCCGACCGGCGAAGTCACCGCGCTCGTCAGTCAGCTCGACAGCGGCGCGCAACCCGCGATGCAGGATGGCGTGTGGGCGTCGCGCGACGGCACGCGCGCCGTGCTGCTCGTGCAAACCGCGAGCGCCGGTTCCGACACCGACGCGCAAGCGAGCGCGATGGCCGCGATCCGCGCCGCGTTCGCGCAGGCGGCGCCGGGCGCGACGGCTTACCGGCTGCTGATGACGGGGCCGGGCGTCATCGCCGTCGAAACGCGGGACACGATCATGCGCGACGTGCGCTGGCTGTCGGCGGCGAGCATCGTGCTGATCGTCGTGTTGCTGCTCGCGGTGTATCGCTCGGTGCCGACGCTGCTGCTCGGCCTGATGCCGGTGCTCTCGGGCGTGGCGGCAGGCGTCGCCGCCGTGAGTCTCGCGTTCGGCACCGTGCACGGGCTCACGCTCGGATTCGG
This sequence comes from Caballeronia temeraria, assembly GCF_001544795.2. Lineage (GTDB taxonomy): Bacteria > Pseudomonadota > Gammaproteobacteria > Burkholderiales > Burkholderiaceae > Caballeronia > Caballeronia temeraria. The sequence goes on from NZ_FCOI02000039.1 coordinate 23,961, forward strand.
CACGACGCTCATCGGTGAGGCTGTCGACTATTCGATCTATCTCTTCGTGCAATCGGCGGGCGTGCAAAGACGCGAATCGATGAAAGACTGGGTCGCGGGCTTCTGGCCGACGATCCGTCTCGGCGTGCTCACGTCGATCTGCGGCTTCGCGTCGATGCTCTTCTCCGGCTTTCCGGGCCTCGTGCAGCTCGGGCTGTACTCGATCGTCGGTTTGTCGACGGCGGGCATCGTCACGCGTTTCGTGCTGCCGCATCTGTTGCCGCAAGGCTTCGCCATCCGCGATGTCTCGCGCCTCGGCACTCTGCTCGCGCGATTCGCGGCGCAGGCGTCGCGCTTGCGGCTCGCGCTCGCGGTGCTGCTGTTCGCGGCGGTCGCCGCGCTGCTCACGCAGCGGCACGGCTTGTGGAGCCAGGAATTGTCCGCGCTCAGTCCGGTGCCGAAAGCCAGCCAGGATCTCGACGAACGCCTGCGCGCGGATGTCGCCGCGCCGGACGTGCGCTATCTCGTCGTGGTGTCGGCGGCGAGTGAGCAAACGGCGCTCGAACGCGCGGAAGCCGTCGCGCGGCAATTGCAGCCGCTCGTCGATGCAAACGTGATCGCCGGCTACGAAAGCCCCGCGCGCTATCTGCCGAGCGATGCCGCGCAGCGTGCGCGGATCGCGAGCCTGCCCGCCGCCGACACCTTGCGTTCGCGTCTCGCCATTGCCCTGCGCGATCAGACGATCCGCGTGAAGCCCGAGGTTTTCGAGCCGTTCATCGCCGATATCGAAGCCGCGCGCGCCGAGCCGCTTCTGCGCCGCGCCGATCTGCAAGGCACGTCGATGGCGCTCGCCGTCGATTCGCTCCTCACCGAACGCGACGGCCGCTGGACCGCGATGCTGCCGCTGCGCGCGTCGCAAGGATCGGACGTGCAGGTGCAGAAGATTCGCGCGGCGGTGGCGGCATCGCATGTGCCGGATGCGCTTTTCGTCGATATGAAAGCCGAAGCCGATCATCTCTACCAGAACTACGTGCACGAGGACATTCGCCTGTCGCTCGGCGGATTCGCCGCGATCGTCGTGCTGCTCGTGCTCGCGCTGCGCTCGCCGGTGCGCGCCGCGCGCACGCTGGCGCCGCTCGTCGCAGCGGTGATCGTCGTGATCGCGGGACTGGCGGTCGCGGGCAAGTCGCTGACGATCCTGCATCTGATCGGCATGCTGCTGATCGTCGCGGTCGGGTCGAACTACGCGCTCTTCTTCAACTATCGCGCGCACGCTTCGGACAACGCGATTTCGCCGCAGACGCTCGTGTCGCTCGTGATCGCGAATCTCGCGACCGTGCTCGGCTTCGGGCTGCTCGCGCTCTCCAACGTGCCGATGCTCAAGACGTTCGGGCTGACGGTCGGCCCCGGCGCGATTCTGGCGCTCGTGTTCTCGGCGATTCTCGCGCCGCGCCCGGACGTTTCGCGATGAACGCGCCCGGCACACCGCGCCGATGGACCCCGACGCCCTTGATCGGCGGCGCCGCGGCCGTGCATGCCGGCGCGCTCGCGTCGCTGCTCGCCGCGCCCGCGACGTGGCCGTGGGCGGCGGGCGGCGTGATCGCGTCGCATCTCGCGCTGACAGCGGCGGGGCTCTGGCCGCGAAGCGCGCTGCTCGGCCACAACTGGACGACGCTGCCGGAAGCGGCGGGCGCGCGCATCGCGATTACGATCGACGACGGTCCCGATCCCGATGTTACGCCGCGCGTGCTCGATCTGCTCGATGCGCATCGCGCCCGGGCGACGTTCTTCTGCATCGGCGAGCGGGCGCGGGCATATCCGCGCATCGTCGAGGCGATCGTCGCGCGCGGGCATGCCGTCGAGAATCATAGCCAGCGGCATCGGCATAATTTTTCGTTGATGGGACCGGGCGCGATGCGGCGCGAAATCGACGCGGCGCAAACGACGCTCGGCGATATCGCGGGCGTCGCGCCGCTCTTCTTTCGCGCGCCGGCGGGCCTGCGCAATCCGTTTCTGGAGCCGGTGCTGTGCGCGCTCGGCCTGCATCTCGCGAGCTGGACGCGGCGCGGCTTCGACACGCGCACCGGCGATGCATCGCTCGTCGCGCGACGTTTGCTGCACGGATTCGCGGCCCGCGACATTCTGCTCGTCCACGATGGCCACGCCGCGAAGGATCGCGAAGGCGCGCCCGTCGTGCTCGCCGCGCTCGACACGGTGTTGCGCGCGGCGGCGGATCGCGGGCTGGCCACCGTGACTTTGCGCGAGGCGATTGTCGGCTAGACTGCACGGGCCCGTCCGCTCAACCTTCGCCCGCATGGTGCCGACCGCGCTCATCGAAACCGCCAGTCTTCCTTACCGCGCGGCGGGCCGCTTCGCGTGGCATTTCGCATCGGCGAAGCTGCGGCGCGATCCGTTCTTCGCCCATATCCTCGCGCACGGTCTGATTCCGGATGGCGCGCGCATTCTCGATCTCGGCAGCGGCCAGGGCTTGCTCGCCGCGTGGCTCGTCGGTGCGCATGCGTGGCATCGGCATGATGCGGGACACGCGTGGCCCGCGCGCTGGCCCGCGCCGCCCGCGCCGCGCTCGATTCACGGCATCGAACTGACGCCGCGCGATGTGGGCCGGGCGCGCATCGCTTTGAAGGCGCATGAGGCGCGCGTGCGCTTCGTGTGCGACGACATTCGCGTCGCGCCGTTTCCCGAGGCCGATGTCATCGTCGCGTGCGATGTGCTCCATTACGTCGATGCAAACGCGCAGGAGTCGATCCTTCGCCGCGCCCGCGCGAGCCTCGCTGCTGACGGCGTGCTCCTGCTGCGCGTCAGCGATGCCGCCGCGGGCTGGCGCGCGCGTCTCGATCGCGCGGTCGATTTCGGCATGCAGATCGCGCGTTCGGCGCGTGCGAATGCCCTGACGGTTCGCAGCGAAGCGCAATGGCTCGCCCTGCTCGACGCGCTGCGTTTCGACGTATCGATCCTTCCGATGGGCACTGGCCCGCACCGCGCCAATCGTCTGCTGATTGCGCGGCCCGCGCGCTGAGTCCCGTCACGTCCGAAAGACCCGGTTTGTTACAATTCATCGCATCGAATGCCACCGGTTTCAAGGGAAACGAGCCCGTAGTGAATCCTCTTCTGCTTACGCATTTCACCGCGACGAGTTGCGCGGGCCGCGGTCTCGACGCGACGTTCGCCGCACTCTCCGACGCACGCAGCGGACTCGCGCCTTGCGACTTCGAAGGCGCCGCGCTCGGCACGTACACGGGCCGCGTCGCGGGCATCGAGGACGCCCCGGTGCGCGCGGAGCTCGCCGCATTCGATTGCCGCAACAACCGCCTCGCCCAAATGGCGATGGCGCAGGACGGCTTCGACGAACGCGTCCGCGAAGCGATCGCACGTTACGGCGCGGAACGCGTCGGCGTGTTCATGGGCACGAGCACGGCGGGGATTCTCGAAACGGAGCTGGCCTATCAGCGCCGCGACGCGCAAACCGGCGCGCTGCCCGCCGACTTCAACTACGCCAACACGCACAACCCCTACTCGCTCGCTGCTTTCGTGCGCGCGTATTTCGGGCTGCGCGGGCCGGCGGCGTCGGTGTCGTCGGCGTGTTCATCGGGCGCGAAGGTGTTCGGCTCGGCGCGGCGCATGCTCGAAACCCGCCTGATCGATGCAGCCGTCGTCGGCGGCGTCGATACGCTTTGCCTCACGACGCTCTACGGCTTCAATTCGCTGGAACTGCTCGCGCCGGGACCGTGCAGGCCGTTCGATGTGAACCGCGACGGCATTTCCATCGGCGAAGCGGCGGCGTTCGCGCTGCTCGAACGCGACTCGGCCAGCCACGCCGATGACGACGCGATCCGTCTGCTCGGCATCGGCGAATCGAGCGATGCGTATCACATGTCGTCGCCGCATCCCGATGGACTCGGCGCGCGCATCGCGATGGAACAGGCACTGGCGAGCGCCGGTCTCGATGCGGGCGATATCGGCTATGTGAACCTGCACGGCACCGCGACACCCAGCAACGACGCTGCCGAAAGCCGCGCGCTCACGAGCCTGTTCGACGGCGTGCCGTGCAGCTCGACGAAAGGCGCGACGGGTCACACGCTCGGCGCGGCCGGCGCGCTCGAAGCGGTGGTCGCCGCGCTCGCGTTGCGGCACCAGATGATTCCCGCAGGCGCCCATACGAGCGAGCCGGACCCCGCACTCGGCCTCGACTATGTGCTGACGACACGCGCGGCGCCGTTGCGCGCGGTGTTGTCGAACTCGTTCGGCTTCGGCGGGACGAATTGCAGTCTCGTGTTCGGACGCAAGGGAGCGGCATCGGCATGATTCCATTGCGTGCATATATCGAAGGTATCGGCGTGATCGGGCCGGGGCTCGCGGACTGGCCTCACAGTGCCGACGTGCTGGCGCAACGCACCGCGCGCGAAGCCGCGAAAACCGTGTTGCCCGCGCCCGCCGGCCTGCCCTCCGCCGAACGCCGCCGCACCGGACCCGTCGTGCGCGCGGCGCTCGCGGCGGCGCACGAAGCGGTCGCGCACAGCGGCCGCGATCCCGCGACGCTGGCCGCCGTGTTCGCGGCATCCGGCGGCGATGGCGGCAATTTCCACGCGATCTGCGAAACGCTCGCGAGCGACGAACCCCAACTCTCGCCGACGCGTTTTCACAACTCCGTCCACAACGCGCCCGCCGGTTACTGGAGCATCGCGACGCGCGCGATGGCCGCATCGAACGTGCTGTGCGCCTACGACGGCAGCTTCGCGGCGGGCTTGCTGGAGAGTCTCGCGCAAGTGAGCGTCGATGGCGTCGCGACGTTGCTCGTCGCCTACGACACGGATTATCCCGAGCCGTTGCGCCAGGTGCGCCCGATCGCCGATGCGTTCGGCGTCGCGCTGGTGTTGGCGCCGCAAAAGAGCGGGCGCTCGCTCGCGTGCATCGAAGCGCGTCTTTCCGATGCGCACGCCTCCATTTTCGCCGACGCCGATCTCGAAGCGCTGCGCCTCTCGAACCCCGCGGCGCGCGCGCTGCCTGTGCTCGAAGCGCTGGCGCGCGGCGTTGCATCGAATGTCGTGCTGGATTATCTCGACGGCACGCGGCTCGCCGTAGTGGTCGAGCCGTCATGATGGTCGACCGCGCGTGGATCGCCGCGCACATTCCGCATAGCGGCTCGATGTGTCTGCTGGATGGCGTCGTCGCGTGGGATGCTGCGCGCATCCGCTGCACGGCGACGAGCCATGTTTCGCCCGATAACCCATTGCGCTCGAAAGGCCGCCTCGCGCCGGTGTGCGGCATCGAATACGCGGCGCAGGCGATGGCGGCGCATGGCGCGCTCGTCGCCTCGAACGAAGCGAAGCCGCGTGTGGGCATGCTGACGAGCGTGCGGGGCGTGCAGACCTACATCGACCGGCTCGATACGCTCGACGGTCCGCTCGATATCGAAGCCGAACGCATGGGTGGCGACGACAACACGGTGCTCTACCGCTTCGCCGTGCACTGCGCCGGCCGGTTGCTGCTGAGCGGCCGGGCCGCCGTGATCCTCGACGCCGCTCAGACCGCCGGTTTCGTCGCGCAATAAGCGGAAAAGATGCCGAGTTCGACATCGCGGCGCACGTCGACGAAGCCCGCGCGCTCGATCGCCGCGATCACCTTCTGCGGCGGCACGCAAGCCTCGATCGTGTCCCAGTAGTAGCGCATCAGCTCGACGCTTTCCCCTTTCTTGCCGACGATGCGCGCGATCACCGGCACCACGCCGCGCATATAGAACTTCAGCGCCGCGACGCCCACGCCGTGCTCGGGCCGCGTGATTTCGAGCACACAGAGCCGTCCGCCGGGCGCGAGCACGCGAAAGTATTCGTCGAAGGCCTTCGCGAGATCGCTCACGTGGCGCAGCGCGAAACCCATGCTCAGAAAATCGTAGGCAGCGCTGTCGCACGGCAGATCTTCCGCCGTGCCGATGCGCGTCTCGACGCCGATCGGCAGATGCGCCTCGCCGACCATGCCCGGACTCGGATCGACGCCCGTGACGAGCGACGCGTCGCCCGTGATCGAGACCGCTTCCTTCGTGACGAGCCCCGTTCCCATGCCGACATCGAGCACACGCATGCCGCGCGCGAGTCCCGCGGCTCGCAGCGCGCGATTGCGATACCACGTGCCGGAGCCGAGAGCCATCGCGCGCTCGATCGCGTCGTAATCGGATGCGGTGCGGTCGAACATGCCGCGCAGCCATACGCGCCGTTTCGATTCGTCGGCGTAGTAGGCGGTGAGCGGCTCGTGCGGGGCTTTATCGTCGATATCGCTGCGCCGGTCAGAGGTCATTCAGTCTCCTGTTTCGTTCGCTGAGCGCTTGTATCGCTCAATGAAGCGTCGTCCATGCGAGCGCGATGGAGAACGTCGCCAGCACGATCGATGCCCCGCGCTGCACGCGCTCGGGACTCAGCCACGCGAGGCGTCCGGTGCCGAGCGCCGCGCCGAAGGTGATCCACAGAAAGCCGATCGGAATCAGCGCGGCGGCGAAGATCGACATCGTCTGGAGATAGGCGACGGGATCGCCGAAGGCGCTGGAGGGAAAAATCGCGCTCGCGAACAGCATCGCTTTGGGATTGAGCAACGTGGTGACGAAGAGCGCGCGCATGCCGACCGTTTTTTGCGCGGACGTCGGCAAGGCGACGGCCGTGCGCCACATCGTGATCGCGAGATACGCGATATAGACGCTGCACGCGATGCGCACGAAGGTCGGCAGCCAGGTGAGGAAACCGGCCGCGTGCGTGACGAGATAGCCCCAGACGGAAATCGCGATGCAATAGCCGGCGAGTTCGGCGGCCATGAGCGGCGCGGCGCGCCTGATGCCGCTGCGCAGACCCGCGGTCGCGAGCAGCGTATTGGTCGGTCCGGGCGTAATCAGAATGATGACGATGCCGAGCAGCAGCAGCATCGCCTGTGAACTTGAATGCATGGAACGATTTTGAATTTTGGATGCAACGTGCTTAATACCATAATTCGATGTCGTTCCTGCCGAGCAGGCAAGCTTTGTTACTCGGGCAACGCCGCGAGCATCTCGGCCGCCGTTCCCGCGACGACTGCTCTCGGCACCGGCACCGCGACTTCGGGCGCCGGCGCCGGCAACGCGAGCGTCAAGGCTTTGCGCGCACGCGTCATCGAGTTGCGGACGCGGCGCTCCGGGCGGCTGAACATGCCGCCGCCGACCAATGCGACGAACGACGCGGTCAGCGGCACCGCGAGCAGCATCGTCGCGAACTTGAAGAGGCCGAGCTTCAACGGGCTGCGCGATGCCCATGCGGACCATCCGAGCGCGAGTCCGATGTAGGCGATGCCCGCGGGCGCGCCCGCCAGTTCGGGCATGCCGATACTGTGCGCGAGCGGCATCGGAAAAATCAGAACGAAGAGCGCGATGCTCGACATCGCCTGAACGAGCAGCGCGCGCCGCCGTTTGACGAGGCCGGTGATCGACAGGAACGCCAACACGAGCACGAACGGCGGACACGCGGCCACGACGGCGGCGAGCGCCAGATAGACCAGGACGCCGCTCATCAGATTGCGCGAATAGCCTTCCGACGATGCGTAATACACCATGTAGCCCGCCGCGATCGCCGCCACGCATGCAACAAACGCGGCAATGCCGCCCTGCCCGTCCGGCGACACGACGAGCCTTAGCAGCAGGAGACTCGTGAAGCCGACGAGATAAACCAGAAACCGCACAACCGAAAAACGCTGTTTCATTACCGCACCCCTTTCCCCTGACGGTGCGAGCGTTCGTCATCACGATCCCGCACGAATGGAGACCTAATGAGAACTGTCCTCGCCCATCTATCGCCCGCGTCCGAATTCGAATGACGGATCGCGCGCTCATGAGCGCCGCCGCGAATGGACTTTCGGTCCTTGGCGGTCGACGTCTGTTTATCGACGGGGAAACGGGGAATCTTTAGCCCATCTGCGGCGGGCTAGAGGAAGCACACCAAATGGTTCAGCGTGCCAGCGGTTTCGCCTGCTCCATCGATGACGCGCGCACGAACCTGCCCGCGCCCAGATGGTGAATCGTGTGCAGCGGCTGATTCGATTCGTCGATGATCCAGTGGCCGTCGACGAACACGCGTGCATCGGCGGCCGCCGCGACGACCTCGGCGAAGCAGGTGTCGTAGGCGTCCTCCGTGTGCTTCTCGTCGATGAGCCTGCACTCGAGCCACGCCGCGCAGTTCGTCTCGATGAGCGGCAGACCGAGCACCGGCCCTTGCACGGCATCGATGCCGAAGGCCTCGAACTTGTCGATCTCGCGCCCGCTCGTGGTGCCGACCGCGTACGTGAGATCGATCATCGCCGCGCCCGGCACGACGATGCCGAACGTGCCGCTCGCGGCGGCGAGTTCGCGCGTGAAGGTGTGCTTGTCGATCACGACGGCGACGCGCGGCGGCGTGAATTCCACCGGCATGGACCAGGCGGCGGCCATCACGTTACGGCGTCCGCCGTGCGCGCTCGTGACGAGAACGGTCGGACCGTGGTTGATGAGACGGCTGGCGTGCTCCAGCTTGACGGGGCGAAAGTGGCTCATGGTTTTATGCATGCAAAAGACAAAATTCAGCTAAGCCGGCGATTGAAACGTCCGCGGCTGTCCGGCAGCGATGTTCCTATCGTCGAAACGTTTTCAGGGTGACGAGCGGGTTTCGTGACGCAGCGCCTCACGCACGGTGGCAATAGGCAGCGGCCGCTTCTGTCAGGGCGATGCTGCGCAGTTCTTCCGGCGATGCCAGCCGCGCGTCGACGATCTCGCGGTTATCGAGCCGCAACTCCGGCATGGAATCGAGGTGCAGTTCGAAGAAATGGACGGTGTCGCTTCGTCCGTCCCAGACACCGCGAGCGCCGCCGGCGGGAATCAGGGAGTGCGATGAGAGCCCGATCTCCTCTTCGATTTCGCGCAACGCCGCTGCGTAAGGCGTCTCACCGGGGTCGATACTGCCGCCGGGCAAGTTCCACTCGCGCCGATACGACGACTTCACCAGCAACAGCATCGGCCCGACGTAGATCGCGACGAGCGCGCCTTCATGGTGGGGCCGCCGGATATGCCACCACACGCGAGCGAACTGGAATCCGATGCGAAGCATCACGCGCCAGACAGAATCGACGAATGAAGCGGGTCTTGCTCGCCCCGGAATCGACATCAGGGTTCTTTCCTTTCCTTGCATCTTTTCAGGGCTATCGAATTCGTCGCGGCCGTGCCGCCCAGCCCGCAGTCTAGCTCGTTGCCGGCGATTTCTCGTCTCCGGCCCCTTCGCGCGCGTCATGAGCCAAAAATCGCCTTGACAGACACTCTTACGATATATATCTTTAGATATGTTTTACGACATATCTGGAGTGCTCATATGAAATCCCGTTGCTTTCAACGCGCGCGTGAAGCCGGCTTTCGCGCCTTCGGTTTTGATTCTCCGTTCGAGGCGCCCGAGTGGGCCGAACGATTCGCTCTCGAACGCTGGGGCATGATCGGCCGTCATCGCCACGGTGGCGGCGGTCCCGGTGGAATGGGCGGCATGGGTGGAATGGGCGGATTCGGCGGCGAAGACGGCATGCCGCGCGGCCGCAAATTCTCATCCGACGACCTGCAACTGCTGCTGCTCGCGATGCTCGCCGAAGCGCCGCGTCATGGTTATGAACTCATCAAGGCGCTGGAAGACCGCTCCAACGGCTTCTACGCCCCGAGCCCCGGCATGGTCTATCCGGCGCTCACGTATCTGGAAGAGCTCGGGTATACGACCGTCGAGCTGGAAGGCAATCGCAAGCGCTATGCACTTTCCGATGCGGGCCGCGACTACCTCGCGTCGAATCGCGAACGCGTGGACATCATGCTCGCGAAGCTCACGCACTTCGCGCGCAAGATGGATCTCGTGCGCCGCGCGTACATGGGCGAGGAACCCGACGATAACGCCGCCGACAGCGGCTGGGCGCCCGAACTGATCGCCGCGCGCCGTGCGTTGAAGAAGGCGCTGCTCTTGCGCACCGATGCATCGCAGGACGAGCAGCGCCGCATCGCCGCGATCCTTGCGCGCGCGACGGCCGAAATCGAACAAAACCCGGCGCCGAAGCAGGCGTAAAGAAGGAGCCATAGACGATGACCGATTCCATCCTGCAAGACCGGCCCGATCTCGAAGTCACGCGTGTGCGTCACGCGCTCACATTTCGCCTGGTGCAAGTCACGCGCGTGCAGGCGCTCAATCCGCAATTCGTGCGCGTGACCTTCACCGGCGACTCGCTCGAAGATTTCGTCAGCGCATCGTTCGACGATCACATCAAGCTGTTTTTCCCCGCGCCCGGCGAGACGATGCCCGCGCTGCCGCAAGCGGGCCCCAATGGTCCCGAATTCGATCCATCGAAGCCGCGTCCCGTTGCGCGCGATTTCACGCCGCGCCGTTTCGATCGTGAAGCGCGCGAGCTCGATATCGAATTCGCGCTGCACGAAGCCGGTCCCGCGACGGCATGGGCCGCGCAAGCCGCGCCAGGGCAATATCTCGGCGTCGGCGGACCGCGCGGGTCATTCGTCATTCCGACGCAGTTCGACTGGCATCTCCTGATCGGGGATGAAACCGCGCTGCCCGCCATCGCGCGCCGTCTGGAAGAGTTGCCCGAGGGCACGCGCGTCGCGACGCTCATCGAAGTGGCCGATCCGTCGGCGCGCATCGAATTCGACACACGCGCCGATCTTTACGCGCAATGGCGTTATCGCAACGAAAGCGAGCATCCCGGCGGCGCGTTGTTGCTCGCGCTGCGCGAGACCTATGTGCCCGAAGGCGAAGGCTACGTGTGGGCCGCGGGCGAAGCCACGCTCATGCGCGCGGTGCGCACGCTGTTATGCGATGAACGCGGCATCGACAAGAAGCGCATTCGCGCGTCGGCTTACTGGAAACGCGGCGAACAAGGTGTTCACGAGACTATCGACGGTTGATTCATCGTGCAGGTCACGGGGTCGATGTCGATGACGCACGAGCGCAAGAGGAAGTATCCTTGGCTTCTTCGAGCGCTCAAAACTCATCGACCGGTAATGCACCCATGACCGATACATTCAAGAAAAAGCCCGCGCAATCGGGCGGCCTGCGTAAATCGCTGACGAGCTATGGAGACAGTGGCTTTTCGCTTTTTCTGCGCAAGGCCTTCATCAAAGGTGCGGGCTATACGGACAGCGCGCTCGATCGCCCGGTGATCGGCATCGTCGATACGGGCAGCGCATATAACCCTTGTCACGGCAATGCGCCGCAACTCATCGAAGCCGTGAAGCGCGGCGTGATGCTCGCGGGCGGCCTGCCGATGGACTTTCCGACGATATCCATCGCCGAATCGTTCTCGCAACCGACGAGCATGTATCTGCGCAATCTGATGTCGATCGACACCGAAGAGATGATCCGCGCGCAACCCATGGACGCGGTCGTGCTGATCGGCGGATGCGACAAGACCGTACCCGCGCAATTGATGGGCGCGGCATCGGCGGGCATTCCCGCGATCCAACTGATCACGGGCTCGATGCTCACGGGCGCGCATCGCGGCGAGCGCGTCGGCGCCTGCACGGATTGCAGGCGGTACTGGGGCCGCTTTCGCGCGGAGGAAATCGACGAAGCGGAAATCGCGGCCGTGAACAATCAGCTCGTCGCGAGCGTAGGCACCTGTTCGGTGATGGGCACGGCGAGCACGATGGCATGCATCGCCGAAGCGCTCGGCATGACGGTGCCGGGCGGCGCGTCGCCGCCCGCGGTGACATCGGATCGCATGCGCATCGCGGAGATCACCGGCACGCAGGCCGTGCGGATGGCCCGCGATGATCTCACCATCGACAAGATCCTCACGGCGGAAGCCTTCGAAAACGCGATGCGTGTGCTGCTCGCGATCGGCGGCTCGACAAACGGCATCGTGCATCTCACCGCGATTGCGGGCCGTATGGGTTACGACGTCGATATGAAGGCGCTCGATCGCATCGGACGTGAAACGCCGGTGCTCGTCGATCTGAAGCCATCCGGATCGCATTACATGGAAGACTTCCACAAGGCCGGCGGCATGCATACGCTGTTGCGCGCACTGAAGCCGCTCCTGAATCTGGATACGCTGACGGTGACAGGCCGCACGCTCGGCGAAGAGATCGAGGCGGCAGGTCCCGCGTTCGAGCAGGACGTCGTGCGCCCCTTCGACAAACCGATTTATCCGCAAGGCGGCATCGCGGTGCTGGAAGGCAATCTCGCGCCGGGCGGTGCAATCATCAAGCAATCGGCGGCTGATGCGAAGCTGATGGAGCACGAAGGACGCGCGGTCGTGTTCGAGAACGGCGCGGATCTCGCGGCGCGCATCGATTCCGATGATCTCGATGTCACCGCCGACGATATTCTCGTACTGAAGAACATCGGACCGAAAGGTGCGCCGGGCATGCCGGAAGCCGGTTATATCCCGATTCCGCGCAAGCTGGCGGTAAAGGGCGTGAAGGATATCGTACGCATCTCCGATGGACGCATGAGCGGCACGGCCTTCGGCACCATCGTGTTGCATGTGACGCCGGAAGCGGCGGTCGGCGGTCCGCTCGCGCATGTTCGAACCGGCGACCGCATTCGACTGAGCGTATCGAAACGCGAGATCAGCCTGCTCATCCGCGATGAAGAACTCGCCGAGCGCGCAAAGGACGCGCCGGTCACCGTGCCCAGCGCGGATCGAGGTTATCGCAAGCTCTTCTATGACACGGTGACGCAAGCGGACAAAGGCGTCGATTTCGATTTTCTGCGCGCGACGCAGATGCGGGGCGTGATACCGCGCAGCTAGTCGCAGCGTGCAATGCCATCACGTCCGCAGATTGCGCAACGCACGCGGTCGCGATCAACACTTCGCGATTCGTATGCCGGCACACGGCATTGCGAACGGGACTCACACCGAAGCCGAAGACGCCGCGCTTTTTCGCGCCGAGTATGACGAGATCGGCGTCGATGCGATCGGCTTCATTCGCGATCACGCGGCCGATGCTGCGTCCATCGCGCGGCAGCGTGCGCGTTTGCCAGTGTGCATCGATACCCGCGCGCGCAAGCATCTTTTCACTATTGCGGCGAATCACGAGCGCAAGCTGATGCACGAGCGCGCGCGTGTCGCAAAGGCATTCCATCTGCCAGCCCGCCCACCACGGCGACGATTCGATCACATGAAGCACCGTCAGACGCGCTTTGCTATCGCACGCCCGTTCAATGGCAGTCGACAACGCGGTCTCGCTGAAACTCGGGCCCACGGCGACGAGAATATGCTGGTACATGGCGCAACCCTCCGATCATAGGACGGCCCCGTGTCCGGGCGTCCGCGTTCAATGCATGATGCGATGATCGGCGCTGAGAATTAGCGGAAAGTGAGCGGGCGCCGCCAGAGCCTGTACGATGCGATAAATCAAACTGATGGCCTCCACGCACTCCCTCACATGGACAATCGCGAACTGCTCAACCTCGCGTATCTGCGCGCATTCCGGCTCGTTGCGCAGACTGGAAGCGCCACGCGCGCCGCGGCCGCGCTGTTTCGCGCGCAATCGGCGGTCACTCGCTCGCTGCAGGAACTCGAAGCAGCCGTGGGCGAGACCTTGCTGGAGCGTCGTCCGTCGGGCATGTTGCCGACGCCTGCCGGACGTGCCGTGCTATTGCGCTGCCAGCGCATCTTCGCGGAACTCGAAGAACTGGCGCAATGGTGCGCGACCCGTCAATCGCGCCGCCGCACCGCGACGGCCGGCACGCTTCCTGCGTTTCTGCTGAACACGCGTCGGCTGCAATTGTTCTCCGCGCTCGCGCGTCATCGTCACATGCCGAGCGCGGCGCAAACATTGGGGCTGAGTCAGCCGGCGGTAAGCAGCGCGATCCGCATCATGGAAACGGGCGCCGGCATGCAGTTGTTCTATCGCAGCCCCCGCGGACTGCTGCTCACGAGCGAAGGCGAAACCTTTGTTTTGCACGTGCGGCGCGCGCTCAACGAACTCCGGCATATTCCCGATGATCTCGCCGCGTTGCGCGGCACGATTCAAGGCTATGTCACGGTCGGCGCGCTGCCGCTCGGACGCACGCTGATCCTGCCAGGCGCGATAGCGAAGGTGGCCGCGCAATATCCGGGCGTGCGCATCGTGACCGACGAGAGCGCGTATGAAACGCTCGTCGCTGGACTGCGTGCGGGCGATATCGACTTCGTGCTCGGCGCGCTGCGTCAGAACGATGCGTCGAGCGGTCTCGTCAACGAGCGTCTCATGTCGGAGGATATCGTCGTGATTTCGCGCCGTGGCCATCCGCTCGCGGCTCGAAGCGGATTGACGCTCAAGGATCTGATCGACGCGCAATGGATCCTTCCGCGCAGTCAGGCACCCGCGCGCGGAATGTTCGAAACGCAGTTCAAGCGCTCGAAGCTGAAGCCGCCGATGCCGACCGTCGAAACCGCCGACCTCGCGGTCATTCGCGGCCTTCTGATGGATACGGACATGCTCGCCGCCGTATCCGCGCAACAGTTGCACTACGAATGCGCATCGGGTCAGCTCGTCGTCATGGACATTCCTCTGCAGAACACGCGACGTGACATCGGACTCACGATGCGCGCGGGCGGCACGCCATCGCCGGCCGCGCGTGCATTGATCGATGCGATCCGGCTGACCGTCGATCAGCTCGGACATGAGTTGCGGCGCGACTCGCCGGCGATCGTCAAGACTGTCGTCTGAGGTGCAGAACAGGACAGTGTATGAGCGCAAGTGTGTCACGCTGATTGCGAATCGTTTTCGGAGGCATCTAAATTATTTATCGCGCTCGCGCGTTTTGTGCCGACCGGGACTCGTGTTGTATCTTGTCGTAAGTGCTATTTCCGCAACCGCCGAGGAGATGCAATGAACGAACAGCCATGGATTGCGATGGACGAGTACCTGTGCGATCGAACGCAAGTTCCGGATGAAACGCTCGAAGCGGCGCTGAAGTCCAGCACGGACGCGGGCTTGCCCGCGATCAACGTTGCACCGAACCAGGGCAAGCTGCTGCAGATGCTTGCGCAGCTGCGCGGTGCGCGCCGCATTCTCGAACTCGGCACGCTCGGCGGCTATAGCACGATCTGGCTCGCGCGCGCCCTGCCCGCCGATGGCACGCTGCTCACGCTCGAGGCCGTGGACCATCATGCGGACGTCGCGCGCAGGAATATCGAACGCGCGGGCTTGTCGAGCGTGGTGTCGGTGATCGTCGGCGACGCGGTCGATACCCTCAAGGCCTTCGTGCGCGACGGCATTCCGCCTTTCGATTTCATCTTTCTCGACGCCGACAAGAAAAGCTATCCCGACTACCTGCGCCTCGTGCTGCGGCTGAGCCGGCCCGGCACCGTGATCGTCGCGGACAACGTGATTCGCGGGGGCCGCGTCGCGGAAGTCGATAGCGACGATCTGGACGTGATCGGTGTGCGCACGTTCTTCGACATGCTCGCAGCGGATACGCACGTTTCGTCGACGGCGATTCAGACGGTCGGCAGCAAAGGCTGGGACGGATTTTCGATTTCGATAGTTTCCTGAACGGCGTTCCGGAAAAAATCATCGCGGAGCGTTCCGAATCGAGCGGGTTTTTCGCACACGCACAGGTTCAAAGCGGGCACCGATCTGCGCGCCCGGCTTTTCACGATCCGCTTACTCGGACGACATCTCTCGTCGGCTCAAGCCGAGCCATCTGACGCGCAACGCGGGCATGCCCGATTCCGTGTGAGGAGGAGGCATCTTCCTGCATTCGACATGCATATCGCGAGACGGGGCCGCGGCCACGAACTTGTCGATTTCCTCGCGTACGTCGGCATCGATATGGTCCGCTCGCGAAGCGTCGAAGATCACGGTCGCGCCGTCAGGTATCGCACGCAGATGATGCTTCAACGCGACCTTGCCGAGAAACGAAACGTCCTTGCGGAACGACACCAGATAGTGATCGTCGTGCTGAGCGATCGTGATGGGGCGCTTGAGATTCGCGCGCATGGCAAGCAGGAGACTGCACGCGATGCCGAGCACGATGCCCATCAAAAGGTCTGTCAGCAACACGCCGGCAATCGTCACGATGAACGGCGCAAAACGTTCGATGCCCTGTCTCGCGATGGCCGCGAACAGCGAAGGCTTCGCGAGCTTGAGGCCCGTGAAGATCAGGATCGCCGCGAGACAGGCGAGCGGAATCAGGTTGATCACGCTCGTGAGCGCGAACACGCTCACCAGCAGCAGCACGCCATGCACGAACGACGACCAGCGACTCTGCGCGCCCGCATGCACATTCGCGGAGCTGCGCACGATCACGGACGTGATCGGCAGCGCGCCGATCGCACCGGCCATCATGTTGCCGATGCCCTGCGCCTTCAATTCACGATCGGGATGCGCGGCGCGCTTCTTCGGATCGAGTTGTTCGACGGCCTCGAGGCTCAACAATGTTTCGAGACTCGCGACGATGGCGAGCGTCAACGCAAGCCGCCACACGTCGGGATTCGCGAACTGCGAGAAGTTCGGCAATGCGAGCGCATTCGTGAATGCGGCGAACGACTCGAGCGACGGCAACGCAACGCGATGTTGCGCGGGCGGTGCAAAGCCGGGCGCAAACAGATCGAGCAACAGCGTCACGCCGATGCCGAACGCGACCACCGCGAGCGGCGCGGGCACCGCACGCACGAATGCGAAGCGGCGCATCGCGCGCGTTTCCCAGCCTGCGAGCATCGCGAGCGAGACGATGGCGACCAGGCACGCGGCCATCGATATTGGACCGAACGGCGTGCCGAGCATGCCGGGGCCGCTCGCGGCGGATGCGCCTTGGTTGGCGAAACCTGCGGCGAGCGGAATCTGCTTGATGACGAGCAGAAGGCCGATCGCGGCGAGCATGCCCTTGATCACCGATGACGGCACATAGGCCGCGAAGCGTCCCGCTTTCAGCATGCCGAAGCCGAACTGGATCGCCCCTGAGAGCAGCACCGCGAGCAGAAATGCGGAGAAGCTGCCGAGCCCCGCGATGCCATCGACGACGATCACGATCAGCCCCGCGGCCGGGCCGCTCACGCTCAGTTGCGAGCCGCTCAACAGCGCGACGACGAGTCCGCCGATGATGCCGGACAACAGCCCCGCGAACGGCTCGACGCCGGACGCATTGGCAATGCCGAGGCACAAGGGCATCGCAACCAGAAACACGACTGTGCCCGCGAACATGTCTCGCGGAAAGGTGGCTAGACGGTTACTTGAGTTCATGATTTTTTTGGAACGAGTTGAGGCCTGCGAACGTCGCGAAAGCGACCTCGCATGAGCAGGCGATCGACGGAAAAGAGCGGGCTTAAGCGGCCCGAAGCGACGTGACCTGCGCGCCCGCAGTGTCTTGCGTTTCGCTCGCTTCGACATAACCGGAAGCGAGCACGTTGATGAGGCCGTCATGCAGGCCGAAGATCCAGCCATGCACGAGCGGCGGCTCGGCGCGATCGCACACGATGCTGTGTTGTCGCAAGAGGCGCACTTGTTCGAGTACGCTCAGTTCAGCGAGGCGATTCACGCGCGCATCGAGTTCGGGAAATGCATCGAGCTCGTGCCGATGCCGCTCTCCCAATGCGCAGAGCGGCGCGATCCGGCGATTCACGTGCGGCAAATCGCTCGATTGCGGCAGGAGCGAAGCGCGCACGCCGCCGCATCCGTAGTGGCCGCATACGATCACGTGATCGACTTTCAGCACGCGCACCGCGTATTCCAGCACGCTCATCGTGTTGTCATCGGACGGAGAGAACAGGTTCGCGATGTTGCGATGAACGAAGAGATCGCCGGGGTTGGCGTTCGTCACCGTCTCGGCCGGCACGCGGCTATCCGCGCAGCCGATCCACAACACTTTCGGGCTTTGTCCTTCTGCGAGACGCGCAAAGAAATGCGCATCGGCATGCGCGGTCTCACGTGCCCACGCAATGTTTTCCAGCAGCATTCGTTTCGGTCGATTCATGCACTTCTCTCCAGAACGGGCGCGCCTGAAATGCCGACGCAAGTCATCGAAAAAGGGCCGCATCTACGTTGCAGTGCAGCGAGTTTCTTACGAATTACTTTCGCATGAAAAGTTCAGCGGAATCCAGAGAAAAAAATCAGTTGAATGAATTCCGTTTTTTTTTCGAGCTGTCACATTCACGAAAAAATCATGCGTGCCATCCGCCGGAGACCCGTTCCATAAGGCTCGGGGTGAACTCACCGCGCATGACATGGCGTGAAATAAGTTACGGCGGGACTTCGCAGGACCGCTTCTCTATAGTCACTTCCGTCGCCACACGAAACGCAACGTGGCCTACAGAACCGAGAAGGACATCCCGTGAAAAACAGATCGACTTTCGCTTCAAACGCCCGCGTTGCGTCCGCTTCCGGCGCGGCTTCAGGCAAACGCCGCGTGCGCCAGTTGCTCGTTGTCGCGGCAGCCGCCGCCCTTACCCTCGCGAGCAGCTCGGCCTTCGCCGGCTGGGCGCGCGGCGGCACGGCCTACACGGGCCGCGGCGAATATCAGGGCGCGCACGTCGGCTCCTGCGGCGGCGGCAGCTGCTCGCATGCGGGCGCCGTCGAAAATCCGTGGGGCCGCGTCGGCACCAACTCCGGCACCGTGACGCGCACCGCGCCCGGCCAGTTCTCCAACTCGGGCACTGCCTACGGCCCGAACGGCCGCTCCGTGCAACATGCGGGCGACACGAGCTGCGCTGGCGGCAGTTGCTCGCATACCGGCAGCGCGACCGGCCCGAACGGCAAGACGGCGACCGGCAGCGATACCGTGACGCGCACGGCGCCGGGCCAATACTCGTCGACGGGTTCGGTGACGGGTCCGAACGGCAACACGTCGACGCACTCGGCATCGACGAACTGCGCGGGCTACACCTGCAACCGCTCGGGCACGGTCAACACCGCGAACGGCGGCACCGTCACGCATTCGGGCAGCGCGACGAGCGTCGCACCGGGCGTGGTCACGACATCCGGCAGCGCGACGGTCACGAACGGCTCGCACAGCACGACGGTCGTCGGTGGCGGCACCGTGACGTCGAGCACGACGGTAGTCGCCGGGGCGCCCGTCGTCACCGGAACGACGATCGTCGCCGCGCCCGTGGTCGTGCCGCCGCCCCCGCCGCCTTCGACGACCGTGGTCGTCGCTCCGGCGCCCGTTCCGGTTCCGGTTCCGCCTCCGTCGACGGTCGTGGTCACGCCGCCCCCGCCGCCGCCCGCCAAGGCGGTGTATGTCGCGCCGGCCCCGGCTCCGGTCAAGACGGTGTACGTCGCAGCGCCCCCGCCGCCCGCGAAGACGGTGTATGTGGTCCCGCACCGCGCGGTGTATATCCCGGGCCACTGGGTCGGCCGGTTCTGGATTCCCGCGCACTGGGCATAAGCGGGCATCGAAAAAAAACGGAACGCCGGCGGCAAGCACGCCGGCGTTGTCGTTTTGCGTACGTCCCGCGTTACACTGCAAAGCAACGCCGCTTCCGACACAGGCACGACATGCTCCATGTCTTTCCCGGCACGCAAGCAGTCAAGCACGCACGCTCATGACGAGGCATCGCATGAAGCGTCCGCATCTGCCTCGCGATCATGGACGGAGCGTCCTGCACGACATTACGTGGACGGCCGGTCCCGTCGTGCTGGTCATTGCGATCGTCGTCGCACTCGTCTATTGGCTCGTCGATCCCGCGCCGCCCAAAACCATCACGATGAGCGCGGGTCAGCCCGACAGCTCGTTCTATATCATCTCGCAGGAATACGCGAAGCTGCTCGCGCGCAGCGGCATCACGCTGAAGGTGTTGCCGTCGGACGGCTCCGTGCAGAATCTCCAACGCCTGCTCGATCCGAAGCAGCACGTCGATCTCGCGCTCGTGCAAGGCGGCGTTGCGACTAAGGAACAGGCATCGCAACTGATGTCGCTCGGAAGCGTGTCTTATGTGCCGCTCGTCGTGTTCTATCGAGGCAAAGGGCTCACGCTGCTATCGCAACTCGAAGGCAAGCGCATTGCAATAGGCCGCGAAGGGAGCGGTACGCGCATGCTGTCGCTGAAGCTGCTCGAAGCGAACGGCATCTATCCCGGCGGCGACACGCAGCTCTTGCCGACCGACGGCCTGCAAGCCGCGACACAGCTCGTCAGCAATGAAGCCGATGCGGTCTTTCTCTCTGGCGACTCCGCGACGCGCGGCCTGATGCTGCGCCTCTTGCGCGTGCCCGGCATCTCGGCGATGGACTTCAAGGAAGCAAGCGCCTACACACGTCTATTTCCGTATCTCGACGAAATCGAGTTGCCGCCGGGCGTGCTCGATCTCGGCCGGCGCATTCCGCCTGAGACCGTGCATCTGATCAGCCCGACGGTCGAACTGGTCGCGCGGACGAGCCTGCATCCGGCGCTATCGGATCTGCTCATCGAGGCCGCGCAGGAAGTGCATGGCACGGCCGGTTTGCTGCAGCATGCGGGTCAATTCCCGACGCCCGTCGCGCATGAGTTTCCGATCAGCGAAGACGCGAGCCGTTATTACCGCTCGGGCAAGAGCTTCCTGTATCGCACGCTGCCGTTCTGGATTGCGAATATCGCGGATCGCGCGCTTCTGCTGTTGCTGCCCGTCGCGGTGCTGATCTTTCCTGCGCTGCGGCTCGTGCCCGCCTTGTATCGCTGGCGCGTGCGCTCGCGCATCTATCGCTATTACGGTGCATTGATCGCGGTGGAACGCGGCGCGATGCGCGTCACCAGTGAAGACGAGCGGCGCGCGCTCGTCGTCGAGCTCGACTACATCGCCCGCCTTCACCACATCATGCAGCGCTTCGAGCGTTTCTTCGATCGGCGTCGTGTAGTCCCATCGATGAATCTGATAGAGATCGACATAATCGGTGCCTAGCCGCTTCAGGCTATTGTCGATCTCGTTGAAGATTGCCTTGCGCGACAGCCCCGCGCCATTCGGACCGGGACGCATGCGATTGAAGACCTTCGTTGCGATTACGATGTCGTCGCGTTTCGTGAAATCACGCAGCGCGCGTCCGACGATTTCTTCCGACGTGCCATCCGAATAGGTATTGGCTGTGTCGAAGAAATTGATTCCTGCTTCCAGTGCTTCCTTGATGAGAGGACGGCTCTTTTCTTCGTCGAGCGTCCAGGGATGCGTGCCGCGATCCGGCGCGCCGTAAGTCATGCAACCCAGACAGAGGCGCGACACATCGAGACCGGTAGAGCCCAGTTTCACGTATTCCATCGTGCGAATCTCCTTGCAAAGCGAAAGGCACGCGCTGTAGCTTGCGCATGGCGACGAGACCCTAGACATTAGCGCAGTCTGAGAAGGCGTGCTTTTATCGCTTCGAGAGAGCCGCTATTCTTCGGCTCGATGCATGCCGTGCCTCACAAGGCCAGCACATTCACCGCCACATCCACATGATGCGCGCCGCCGCCGAGAATCATGCCGCGCAATAGCGACACGTCGCTGTAATCGCGCCCGGTCGCAAGCGTGACGTGATCGAGATCCGCGAGCACATCGTTGGTCGGATCGAGATCGATCCATCCGCTTTGCGGACAATGCACGGACACCCACGCATGCGAAGCATCCGCGCCGATCAATCGCGGATGACCCGGCGGCGGATCGTTGCGCAAATAGCCGCTCACATAACGCGCCGGCAGCCCGAGCGCGCGCAGGCAGCCGATCATCACTTGCGAGAAGTCCTGACACACGCCATGACGCAGTTCGAACGCAAGCAATGCGGGCGTATCGAACGCGGTCGCGGACGGCTTGTAGTCGAAGTCCGCGTGAATGC
The DNA here is from genome assembly GCF_001544795.2 of Caballeronia temeraria. Taxonomy (GTDB): domain Bacteria; phylum Pseudomonadota; class Gammaproteobacteria; order Burkholderiales; family Burkholderiaceae; genus Caballeronia; species Caballeronia temeraria. Next base: position 45,682 of record NZ_FCOI02000039.1, read on the forward strand.
GATGCATCAGGTCGATGGCGCCCGCAACGAGCGGCGTGCCCTTATCGAAGCTCGCTTGCGCATAGGCGCGCAATTCATGATCGAGCGAGATATTGGGCGACGCATAACAGAACTCGCTTTCCGGATAGAACGAGCCACTCGCGCAATAGCGCAGCCTTCGCGCGACCTCTTCCCAAGGCGGTGTGGCATCGGCATCGAGTGTGCTCCAGCGCGGGGTGAGTCGCACCGTGGTTTCACTCGTCATCGAAAGACGTTCGTGCGGTGCATCGAGCGAAAAGTACAGCACGTCGTTGCCGAATGCATCGACGCGGCTATGCACGTAAGACGGCACCGGTTCGATGCGTTCCGTATGCGAGATCACTTGCTGCCACGGGCAATGCAGCGGACGAATTGTCGCGAGATGCTGCGCGATCTCGACGGGCGTCGAATAACGATAGGTCGTGCGATGCGTGACCGCGAGCACGGTGTCGTTCAGGCTCAGACTCATGTCGACACCTGCGCAAGCGTATTCGCGTGACTGAAATAACGCGCGCTGACTTCGTTCGATGCCGCGCCGACCGAAGCAACGAGTTTGTCGCATAACGCCATCAACGCATCATGACGGCCGTCCTCACGCGTTTCGCATAGTGCGGTGAGATCCGGCAATGTATCCGCGTGAACGAGAAGATCCGCGAAACGCGTTGCGTGTGCCCAGCGCGCGCCGCCCGCAGCGGCCGCGATCTCATCGAGCTTCGTGCGCAGCCGCGCATACACGCCATAGAGTCCGCGCGGGTTGGTTTGATCGACGACGATCAGATCGATCAGCGCCGGCACTTCGAGCCTTCCCGGATACAGCGAACGATACGTGAGCGTGCTGTCGAAGAGCTGCAACAGCAGATCGAAACCCGCCGGCGATGCAAGCGTGCCGCGCTCGGCGACCACGTGCAGGATCGTGGCCATCGTCGAGACGCGTTCGATGTGCCGTCCGATGAACAAAAGCCGCCACGCTTCGTCGCGCGTCATGCGATCGCCTTGCGCGCCGCTGATCGCGGACAGTTGCGTCGCGAGCTGTTCGAGCGCGCCCGCAAGCATCAGTCGATCGTAATCGCGGCCGATGCGCACCGTGTCATCATCGGCGGTATCGCTCTCCACGAGACGCGCGAGTGCATCGCGAAAGTCGTTGCGCGACGCGAGAATCGTGCGCCAGTGATCCGTCGAAAGCCGGTCGCGTATCTCACCGCATGCACGCGCCTGATCCGCGAGATTGCTGCCGATGCTCGTCGCTCGGCTCGATTCAGGCAGCCCGGCGACCAGCACGCGTTCGAACGCCTGCGGCGTGCTGCGTGCGAGCGTATCGACCGATGGAATCAGTCCGCATTGCGATGCGAGTTCCACGAGCGTCGGAAAGAGTTCTTCCGCGTCGTTGCCATCGAGCATGCCGAGCAAAAGCCGGCATAAGCGCACGTTGTTTTCCGCGCGCTCACCGTAACGCCCTGCCCAGAAGAGGTTCTCCGCAGCGCGGCTCGACACGATGCGATTCTTGCGCAACTCGCCCGGCTTCATCGGCGTAGGGCCCAGCGAGACTGCGCCGCCTGGCTGACTCGACATCACCCATGTATCGACGCTGCTGCCGCCGAACTGCATCGACACGGTCGCGCGCTTGTCGGCCGCGAGTCGAGTGAAGCCGCCGGGCATCACGCTCCAGGTTCCGTCGATGTTGGCGATCGCATACGCGCGCAACACGCAGGGACGCGAGCCGAGCGCGCCATCATGAAAGCGCGGCGCTGTGGAAAAAGGCAGATTCTCCTGCACCGTGAATACATCTGGCGCACGTTCGATACGCTCGCGCCATGCGGCTAGCTCCTGCACGCCCGCATCGATGCCCGGTGCGTGATCGGCTTGCGGACCGGGCCATGTCGGCGCAATGAGCGCGCTGTCGATGCGCTCGAAGACTTCGCGACGCGCTGCTTCCTCGCCGCACCACCATGTCGGCACGGTCGGCAATTCGAGCGTTTCATCGAGTAACGCTTCCGCAATGCCCGGCAGAAATGCATTGAGCGCAGGCGATTCCGTGAAGCCCGCACCCGGCACGTTCGACACCATCACGTTGCCCGCGCGCATCACCTGCAAGAGGCCCGGCACGCCGATGGTCGAGTCCGCGCGCAACTCGACGGGATCGCAGAACGCATCGTCGAGCCGCCGCAATACCGCATGCACGCGCGAGAGTCCGGCCAGCGTCTTCAGATAGAGCTTGTCGTGCCGCACGGTGAGGTCCTTGCCTTCGACGAGCGTCACGCCGAGATAACGCGCGAGAAACACATGCTCGAAGTAAGTCTCGCTGAACGGGCCCGGACTCAGTAACGCGATATGCGGCGCATCGTTCGATGCATCGCTGCGGCCGTCTTCGTCATCGCGCATCGTGGCACGCGCCGCTTGCGCGATCGTCGCGATGAGTTGCGAATAGGTCGCGGCGAGACGGCTCACACGCATCGCGCGAAATGGATCGGCGAACAGGCTCGAGACGATCAGTCTGTTTTCGAGCGCGTAGCCGAGCCCCGAAGGCACTTCGGTGCGATGCGCGACGACCGTCCACGCGCCCGATGGCGCACGCGCGAGATCGACAGCAACGATTTGCAGAAAACGGCCTAACGGCGGCATAAAGCCCTTCACCGCTCGCAAATAGCCGGGATGCCCGAACACCAGCGCGCCCGGCAGCAGCCCCCGATGCAGCAAGGTCTGCGGGCCGTACACATCGGCGACGATCGCTTCCATCAGACGCGCGCGCTGTGCAACGCCGCGTTCGATCACCGCCCATTCCTCTTCGTCGATGATGAGCGGCAAGAGATCGAGCGACCACGCGCGCGGCTTGCCGTTATCGGCGTAGACGTTATACGTGATGTCGTTGTCGCGCACTTGCTGCGCGACGGCGGCCACGCCATCGTCGAGGCGCGCAATGCCGGGCTCGTCGAGCAACTCGAAGAACTGCCGCCACGGCTCGCGCAACTGTCCCGCTTCGTCGCGCAGTTCGTCCCAATGCCCTTCGCGCGCGGGCAGCGTGCGCAGCAGCGCGAGCGCATCGATGCGTGCCGCGCCGATGTCGAAGGGCAAGGTCGATTGATAGGCCAATGTCGTCTCTGTGCTTTATTCGAATGATGATTGCAAGTCAACGATAACGCAGGTCGAGCGTGAACGGAAATTCGAGGCTGCGTTCACGGGCTTCGACTTGCATCGCGCCTGGCGTGTGACCCGTCGCGAAAAATCGCGCACGCCTGCGGCTTTCCGCTTCATACGCATTGACCGGGAACGTCTGATAGTTGCGCCCGCCCGGATGCGCGACGTGATACTGACAGCCGCCGATCGCGCGTCCCGTCCATGTATCGACGATGTCGAATGTGAGCGGCGCGTGCACGTCGATGGTCGGATGCAGCGACGCAGCCTGACCCCACGCACGAAAGCGCACGCCCGCGACGTATTCGCTCACGCGTCCTGTCGGTTGCAGCGGCAGCGTCTCGCCGTTCACGGTCACGATATGCCGATTACCGTTCAACCCGAGCGCGCGCACTTCGAGACGTTCGACGGACGAGTCGACAAAACGCACCGTCCCGCCGATCGCGCCCTCCTCGCCCATCACGTGCCACGGTTCGAGCGCGTTGCGAATCGTGAGCGCGATGCCGTTCGTATCGTATGCGCCGACGAGCGGAAACCGGAACTCGAAGTGCGGCGCGAACCAGCTTCGCTCGAATGCGAAGCCCGCATCGCGCAGATCGGTGAGTACGTCGTCGAAGTCCATCTGCACGAAAGTGCCGAGCATGAAGCGGTCATGCAGTTCGGTGCCCCAACGCGTGAGACGGGCCGTATAGGGCGTCTCCCAGAAGCGCGCGACGAGCGCGCGCAACAGCAGTTGCTGCACAAGACTCATGCGCGCATGCGGCGGCATTTCAAAGCCGCGCAGTTCGAGCAGACCGAGCCGGCCGGTGGGCCCGTCGGGCGAATACAGCTTGTCGATGCAAAACTCCGCGCGGTGCGTGTTACCCGTCACATCGATGAGGATGTTGCGCAAGATGCGGTCGATGAGCCACGGCGGCACGGTTGCATTGCCGCGTCCGCCGAGCAGATCGAGTTGACGTTGCAGCTCGGCGAACGCGATCTCGAGTTCATAGACCTGATCGTTGCGCGCTTCATCGACGCGCGGAGCCTGACTCGTGGGACCAATGAAGAGCCCTGAAAACAGCATCGACAGGGACGGATGGTTATGCCAATACGCGATGAGGCTCGCGAGCAGATCCGGACGTCGCAGGAAAGGACTGTCGGCGGGTGTCGCGCCGCCGAGCACGAAGTGATTGCCGCCGCCCGTGCCGGTATGCCGGCCGTCAAGCATGAATTTCTCCGGGCTTAAGTACGATTCGTGCGCCGCGTTGTAGAGAAACTCGGTGTGCTCGACGAGATCGTTCCAGTTCGCGGCCGGATGAATGTTCACTTCGATCACGCCGGGATCGGGCGTCACCTGCAGCATCTTCAGACGCGCATCGCGTGGCGGCGGATAGCCTTCGACGATCACGGGAATCTTCAGATCGGCGGCGGTCGCTTCGATGGCCGCAAGGAGGTCGAGATAGTCGTCGAGCGCGGTAAGCGGCGGCATGAAGACATGCATCAGCTTGTTGCCGTTGCCGAGCTTTTCGAGGGCTTCGGCTTCCGCTTTCGGCCCGGCGGCGCGCGAGGGGTCGCGCGCTTCCACGCAGACCGCAGTGCGTGCGATCCAACCCGCCGACTCGCCCCGCTGAGGAACGCGCTCACGCTCGCGCCCGTCGCCGGACGCCGGGGCATACCGATTTCCGACCGCGCCGGCATTTTGCATGCGTGATTCATTATCCAAATCCGTATATTGCATGCGTAATTCAGTCGCCGTGCGCAACGGGATGGACGGCGCGAACGGGTCGTGCGCGTGCTGCCACGGATAATCGTTTTCGGACACCCACGGCAGCGAGTCGAGCGGCAGGCGGTAGCCCATCGGCGAATCGCCTGGGATCAGGTACATGCGCTCGTCGCGGAAGAACCACGGACCGCTCGTCCAGTGACCCGGCTGCATCGCGGGACCGTCCTCGCGCGCGATCGGGAGCGCGTAACCCGTGATCGACGGGAGGCCCGCATCGAACACGCGGCGAAGGCGCGCGCGTTCGAGTTCATCGTCGAGGCGCGAATCGAACGGATCGACGTTCACCGGCAAACGGCGTTCGCGCCACAGGTAATACCACGTGTCCTCGTATGCGGGTTGAATGTATTTTGAATCCAAAGACAGCTTGCCCGCGAGATGCCGAATGAAACGCGCGGCATCATCCGCCGTGTACGACGCAGTCTGACGCTCGTCCGCAAAGAGCGACGGATCGTGCCAGCACGGTTCGCCGTCCGCGCGCCAGAACAGCGACAGCGCCCAGCGCGGCAATTGCTCGCCGGGATACCACTTGCCCTGTCCGATGTGAAGGAAGCCGCTCGCGCTGTACTGTGCGCGCAGCTTGTCCATCAACGAAACCGCGTAGGCGCGCTTCGTCGGACCGAGCGCGTCGGTGTTCCATTCCGGCTCGTCGCGATCGCGAACCGAGACGTAAGTCGGCTCGCCGCCCATGGTGAGCCTCACATCCGATGCGCTTAACTGTGCGTCCACCCGTTCGCCCATGCGCAGCACCGCGCTCCAGTCTTCTTCGCTGTAGGGCTTCGTCACGCGCGGCGTTTCGAGCACGCGCTCGATCGACATCGTATGGGCGAATTCGACCTCGGATTTGTCCACCGCACCCGAAACCGGCGCGGCGCTGTCCGGTTCCGGCGTGCAGGCGACGGGGATATGTCCCTCGCCAGCGAGCAAGCCGGATGTCGGGTCGAATCCGATCCAGCCCGCGCCCGGCAGAAACACTTCGCACCAGGCATGCAGATCGGTAAAGTCGACTTCGGTGCCGCTCGGGCCGTCGAGCGACTTCGTATCCGGTGCGAGCTGCAACAGGTAACCCGAAACGAAACGCGCCGCGAGTCCCAGATGACGCAGCGTCTCGACGAGCAGCCAGCCCGAATCGCGGCACGAGCCCGCCGCGCTTTCGAGCGTTTCCTCCGGCGTCTGCACGCCCGGCTCCATACGGATCAGATAGCGAATCTCTTGTGAGAGCCTCTGATTGAGCGCGACGAGAAAATCGATCGTGGCACTCGGCGAGCGATCGATACTTTCGACGAATGCGGCAAATCGCGGCGTGAGTTCGCGCTTGACCATGTAAGGCGCGAGATCGTGCAGCAACTCGGGCGCATACGCGAATGGGAATTTTTCGGCGGCCGGTTCGAGAAAAAAATCGAACGGGTTATAGACGGCCATTTCAGCGACAAGATCGACCGTCACCTTGAATTCGCGCGTTTTCTCGGGGAAAACTAGCCGTGCCTGATAGTTCGCGAACGCGTCCTGCTGCCAGTTGATGAAATGATCCTCGGGCTCGACGCGCATCGAATACGACACGATGGGTGTGCGGCAATGCGGTGCCGGCCGCAAGCGGACGACTTGCGGCGACAGACCAACGAGGCGGTCATAACGATAATGCGTGACATGGTTCAACGCGACACGGATGGACACACCGGACTCCTTTGCTCAATTGACGCCGCGCACGCAATACGCGCTGCAACGCGTTTTCTGTTTGTCATGGAAAAGGCGGCTCGCTTACGGCACGATGTTTGCGACTGCATCGCCGACAGCGCGCACACGGGAACATCGCGCCACTCCATTTCCGCCGACCACACACGATGAAGACTTTTCACTGCAACCGCTGCAACCAGCTCGTGTTCTTCGAAAACACGCATTGCGAAAACTGTGGTGCGCGGCTCGGCTACGTGCCCGACATCAATCAGGTCAGCGCCTTCGAGGACACCGAAGATGGCCGCTGGCGCAGCCTGCATCCGCTCGCGAAAGACCTTCTCTACAGGCCGTGCCATAACTACGTGGTCGAGAACGTCTGCAACTGGGTCGTCCCCGCGCCCGACGTCAATACATCCGACGCGCTCTGCTGCTCTTGCCAGTTGACGAGCACCATTCCCAACCTCTCGAATCCGGAAAACCGCCTCTACTGGTATCGCATCGAGGCTGCAAAGCGCCGGCTGCTGTACACGTTTGCGGAACTGGGCCTGCCCGTGAAGTCGCGACAGGAAGATCCCGAGCGCGGCCTCGAATTTCAGTTTCTCGAAGCCGATGCACAGGGTCACGGCGTCATGACGGGTCATAACAACGGCATCATCACGCTCAACATCGCCGAAGCGGACGACGCTCATCGCGAGAAAACACGCTCTTCGCTGCACGAGCCGTATCGAACGTTGCTCGGTCATTTTCGCCATGAATCCGGGCACTATTTCTTCGATCGCCTGATCGCCGATACCGCTCGCATCGCTCCATTTCGCACCGCATTCGGCGACGAACAAGCCGATTACGCCGCCGCGCTCGATCGCCATTACCAGGAAGGCCCGCCCCCTCGATGGGAAGACAACTTCGTCAGCGCCTATGCCACGATGCATCCGTGGGAAGACTGGGCGGAGACCTGGGCGCATTACCTGCATATCGTCGATACACTCGACACCGCCGTTTCGTGCGGCCTCGTGCTCGTGCCCGATAGTCCGCATGAGCCGACACTTACCGACCAGACGCCGGTGGAAGAAACCACGTTCGATAACCTGATGAAACGCTGGTTTCCGCTCACTTACGTTCTGAATAGTTTGAATCGCAGTCTCGGCATGCCGGACGGTTATCCGTTCACGCTTGCGCCGCCTGTCGTCGACAAGCTTCGCTTCGTGCATCGCGTCGTCGCGGCGGCCGCCAAGCGCTGAAAGCACGCGTTCAGCCTTTGCTTTGCGATTGAGACTGCGATTGCGTTTGTATCGGCGGCTCCGGGGCAATCGGCAATAAAAAATCGCGGCTTACGCGGCCCGCAAGATCGTTCACGCGCGCAAGGAAATCCACGAGATAAGCGTGCAGCCCGCCTCTCAGGATGTCGACGATGCGCCCGTTCTTCAGTTCCGAACTCAATTGCGCCGCGAGCCGCGCCGCTTCCGTGTCGCGTGCTTTCGTCACCTGCCCGATCAACTGCTCCACCTCGGCGATGCTCGCCGCGAGCGAACGCGGCCAGTCGCCATAAAGGATGAGCAGACCCGCCACGCGTTCCGGCGTAATGACATCGCGATAAACCCGCCGATACACCTCAAAGCCCGACACCGATCCAAGCACCGCGACCCAATGGTGATAATCGAACGGTTGTGCGGATGTATCCGCGCGCTGCTCCATCATTTCGAACTTGACGTCGAGAATGCGCGCTGTATTGTCCGCGCGTTCGATGAACGTGCCGAGGCGCATGAAATAAAACGCATCGTCCTTGACGAGCGTGCCGAGCTGCACGCCACGCGAAAGATGCGAGCGAAACTTCACCCATTCGAAGAACGTATAGGGCTCTCGCTCGAGAATGCCGTCGGCGAGCATGCGTTGGCAGTCGAGCCATGTCGTGTTGAGCGATTCCCATAACTCGCTATTGGTCGAGCTGCGCACGGCGCGCGCGTTCTCGCGAGCGGCGCGCAAACAACTGACGATAGACGACGGATTCGACAAATCACGCGCCATGAAGTCGATCACATCGCGGCTTTTCATGCCGTGATGCGCGGCGGAATAGATGCCGCTCAATTCGGATATCGACAGCATCGCGCGCCAGCCCAGCTCCGCATATTCATCGGATTGCGGCAACAGCGAGAGCTGATAGTTCGCATCGAGCATCCGGGCGGTGTTTTCGGCGCGTTCGGTATAGCGCGCCATCCAGAAGAGATGATCCGCGGTACGGCTCAGCATGGGTGTTCCCGGTTTGTTTGTCGTTGTCTTTGGTGACGCAGCGCTTTCTTCAGGACTTCGGCTTCGCGATCCCTAGCGTTCCAATACCCACGTATCCTTTGTGCCGCCGCCTTGCGACGAATTCACGACAAGCGACCCTTCGCGCAGCGCCACCCGCGTCAGACCGCCCGGCACCATGCGCACTTCAGTGCCAGACAACACGAACGGACGCAAGTCGATGTGACGCGGCGCGATGCCCGCTTCGACATAGGTCGGACAGGTCGACAGCGCGAGCGTCGGTTGCGCGATGTATTTCTCCGGATGGGCTTCGAGCACCGCGCGAAACTCCGCAATTTGTGCCGCGGTAGAAGCCGGGCCGACCAGCATGCCGTAACCGCCCGCGCCATGTGTCTCTTTCACGACGAGTTCGGGCAAATGATCGAGCACGTACTTGAGATCGTCGGGCTTGCGGCACATCCACGTCGGCACGTTGTTGAGAATCGGCTCTTCGCCGAGATAGAAGCGCACCATGTCCGGCACATACGGATAGATCGACTTATCGTCCGCGATGCCGGTGCCGACCGCATTGCACAAGGAGACATTGCCCGCGCGATAAGCGGCGATCAATCCGGGCACACCGAGCGCGGAATCCGGGCGGAACACCAGCGGATCGAGAAAGTCGTCGTCTACACGGCGATAAATCACATCGACGCGTTGCGGCCCTTGCGTCGTGCGCATATACAGATAATCGTTCTCGACGAAAAGATCCTGCCCTTCGACGAGTTCGACGCCCATTTGCTGCGCGAGAAACGCGTGCTCGAAATAGGCGGAGTTATACATGCCCGGTGTCATGACGACGATGGTCGGATTCTCGACGGCCGCGGGCGCGGCCGCGCGCAAGGTATCGAGCAGCAAGTCCGGATAATGCGCCACCGGCGCCACGCGATTGCGCGCAAAGAGATCCGGAAAAAGCCGCATCATCATCTTGCGGTTTTCGAGCATGTACGAAACGCCCGACGGAACACGCAGGTTATCTTCCAGCACATAGAACTCGCCCTGTCCCGCCCGCACGATATCGATGCCCGCGATATGCGCATAGATATCGCGGGCGACATCGACGCCGCGCATCTCCGGCCGATACTGCGCGTTGCCGAGTATCTGCGCCTCGGGAATGATGCCCGCGCGAATGATGTCCTGCTTGTGATAGATATCGTGGATAAAGCGATTGAGCGCGTTCACGCGCTGCCGCAACCCGCGCTCCAGTGCGCGCCATTCTTCAGCCGGAAAAATGCGCGGAATGACGTCGAAGGGAATCGTGCGCTCGGGAATGATGCCGGGCAGATCGCTCGTTCCATAGACCGCGAAAGTGATGCCGACGCGCCTGAAGTTAAGGTCCGCTTCCGCGCGCTTGATGTCGATCTGCTGCTCGCTCTGCGCCGAAAGCCAGGTCATGAAATCGCGGTAGTGCGTGCGTGGAACGCCCACGCCGCGAAATGCCACCGCCGACACGCCGCGCGCCTCCAGATCGTTGCGCTCGAACATCTCGTTGAAGAATGCTTGCGTCATAGCCGGTCTTCCAAATGAAGTGCATGCCGGGGGTGGCGATTCCCCTTCGCTCGTATTCCTGGTTGCACTCGCAAACGCTTGAAGAGCCCGAAAGACGCGACATATCCGACAACATGGATACGCCGATAGGCGACCTCGAAGCGCGATGCTCTTTCGTCTGTCACACCATTTTCGTGTGGAGCATCGATTGCGCGGGCAGCCCAGTGCCATTAGAGAAAAAGCAACTTCAATGCCAATGATCTAAGCGATTCGCCTCCTTGTTTAAAGCCTGTTTCGCGCTGACGTTTCGCGTCGTCCGCACCAAAACAGCGCATTGCCACTACGCGTTGCACAGCCGGCGGATGAAATTCATGCTGCATGACGGTGCGTGGATGACTGGAATCGGCGGCGGCGCCGGTATCATAGGCGTCTCACCGCAAGTCATTCACGCCTATGAACACGCCCTCCGAAGCCGCACCCCGTCCCGCTTTGCGCGAACTCACCCCACTCGAAGCACGCGTGTTGGGCGTGCTCGTCGAGAAACAGCATACCGTGCCGGACACTTATCCTCTTTCGTTGAATTCCCTAACCTCGGGATGCAATCAGAAGACGGCCCGCTCGCCCGTAATGAACGTGAGCGAGGACGAAGTGCTGACGACCATCGATGGCCTTAAGCGCCTGAGCCTCGTCATCGAAGGAAGCAGCAGCCGCGTGCCGCGTTTCGAACATAACGTGAACCGCGTTCTCGGCGTGCCGAGCCAGTCGGTCGCTCTGCTCGCCACGCTGTTCCTGCGCGGTCCGCAAACAGCGGCGGAACTGCGCGCGAATAGTGCGAGACTGCATTCGTTTGCGGACATATCATCGGTCGAAAGCTTTCTCGATGAACTCGCCGCAAACGATCCGCCGCGTGTCGTGAAGCTTTCTCGCACGCCCGGCGAGCGCGAAAGCCGCTGGATGCATTTGCTTTGCGGCGAGGTGAGCATAAGCGATATGCCCGCGCGCGAGACACAAGGCGGCGAGTCCTTTTCGCTTTCCGAATTCGAATCGCTGAAGTCCGAGCAAAAGCGCCTTGCCCATGAAGTCGTGCAATTGCGCGCGATCGTTCAAAAGATGGCGAGTGAACTGGGCATTACGCTCGATCAACCATCGCCCGATGCGTGATTCATGGATGAGCCGCTGATATCGGCACCGCTCGTGTTCCGCGACGACGGCACGCCGTACTCGCGCGACACGACGACATCTATCACAGCGCGGCGGGCGCGATGGCTCAGGCGCGCCATGTCTTTCTCCGTGGCAACGGACTCCCCGCGCGATGCGGCCAATCTCTTGCCGCTCATGGGATTTATCTCGACGGCTTTGCGCCGGCCAGAATCCAGACCTGTGGACACCCGCCGTCTTCGCTTCACTGGCGCGCATGGCCAGAGAGGATGCGACGTTCGCTACCTTCACCGGCGCGGGCATGGTCAAACGCGCGCTGGTCGAACATGGGTTCGACTATCGCAAAGTCACGGGCTTTGGTGGCAAGCGTGCAATGCTCGTCGGCAGGCGAGCAGAATTGCTAAGCGTCACTGCTTCGTAAACATCAGTCTATTTTATTTGAAGGCTCTATTTCGGCAGAAATAGCGGCAAATAGCCCATTCGGAAATGGGCCGAAAGTAATGCGTAAGTCTGCCTCTGCACAAGGTCCTCTCCTCTTTTAACAGGCCGCTGAAATACACTCGAGCTGAAGCGGCCTCGCTCCAATCACAAGGCTTTCGCCGCGAGGTTTTCGCATTGT
>NZ_FCOI02000040.1 GCF_001544795.2 Caballeronia temeraria
TGCGAAAACCTCGCGGCGAAAGCCTTGTGATTGGAGCGAGGCCGCTTCAGCTCGAGTGTATTTCAGCGGCCTGCTAATGCTGCTGGTCGCCCCATATGGCAGGCAAATGACGCGTCCTCGAACGCACTGTTGGAGTTCATGCCGTCCGGGGCCGCGGTCACGGAACAGCCGGACCCCCTGAAAGGACAACTCGACCTCGTCGAGCCAGTCAACGATGCAGCGCTCGGCATCTGAGTGTGCTTGCACCGGACGATGCGTCAGATGTGCTAAGGGCGCGAGCCGGCATATCAGCAGGCTTCCTGCGGAGCCGACGGCGTATATCCGGTGCGTGTTGCGGGCGATGGCTGTGAGCAGTGATGGCCGCCCCAAGTGTGGTTCGGCGGTTCATTGCGGGGAACCGCAGCCGCCGCCCTCTACGGGGCGTGGGCCATCTTCAGCGCGATTGTGTGATCCAAAGGAGCAGGGGTGGCGGGACCCCGGAACCTATCCGGCTGGGGTGCCACTCCACGGGCAATACGAACCGATCCTCAGGGAAAACTATGATTATGGAATAAATGAAAATGGAAATATACTAGCTTCAAGGACGGCGATTCACGCGTCGTGGGCGATAGAAACATTCCGTAAGAGGGCAATGATGGCCGAGCGTTCGTTTGTCGAGGAAGTCAAGAAGCTGCGCCTGGGCGCGGGCGAAGTGTTCAGCGGCGAGGGCATTCTTGCGGTGACCAAGGCCCTTCTCGAATCGGGTGTCGCGTATGTGGCCGGCTATCAGGGCGCACCCATTTCGCATCTGATGGATGTGCTGGCCGACGCTCAAGACATTCTTTTGGACCACGGCATCCGCTTTGAGAACAGCGCCAGCGAGGCGACCGCCGCCGCCTCTCTCGCGGCGTCAGTCAATTACCCGCTGCGCGGCGCCGTTACATTCAAGGCGACCGTGGGCACGAACGTGGCCTCCGACGCCCTGGCGAACCTCGCGTCGGGCGGGGTGACCGGGGGCGCATTGATCATCGTCGGCGAGGACTACGGCGAAGGTTCGTCGATCATGCAAGAGCGTAGTCATGCCTTCGCGATGAAGTCGCAAATCTGGCTGCTTGACCCTCGCCCGAATCTGCCTTGCATCGTGCAAGCCGTGAAGGACGGGTTCGACCTCTCGGAGGCGAGCAGTACGCCCGTCATGCTGCAGCTGCGCATTCGCGCGTGCCATCTGCACGGTCAGTTCGTCGCCTCTGATAACAAGCGCTCCGCCTTCACGATCAAGGACGCACTCGAGAACCCGGCGCGCGACGTCAACCGTATCGTGCTGCCGCCAGCGAGCTTTGCGCACGAGCGCGAAAAGATCCATGAACGTTGGCCTGCGGCCGTCGAGTTCATCGAGTCACGCAGGCTTAATGAATTTTTCGGAGAAGACGGCCACGACATCGGCATTGCCGTGCAAGGTGGTAGTTACAACACGGTGTTGCGAGCCCTCGAACGGCTGGGCCTCGCCGACGTGTATGGCGAGTCGAAAATCCCGATGTACGTAATGAACGTGGCGTATCCTCTGATCGACTCTGAATGGGAGCGTTTCTGTGCGGACAAGCGTGCGGTGCTTGTGATCGAGGAAGGGCAGCCTAATTTCGTCGAGCAGAACGCCAGCGCGATCCTTCGTCAGCGGGGCGTGTCGGCCGCGCTGCATGGCAAGGACGTCCTGCCGCTTGCTGGTGAATACAACACCGCGACGGTGATGAAGGGATTGCGTAGCTTCTTCGAGCGATATGGCGTCCTTGAGCCGCAGCCGGCGCCGCGCAAAGTGATACCGGTGGTCGCGGTCAAAGAAGCGGCCACGACTAACGTCGCGGCAGACAATCGGCCACCGGGAGTCAACGAGTTGCCCGCGCTTGACGACAATGTGCATGCGCGCCCGCCTGGCTTTTGCACGGGCTGTCCTGAGCGGCCGATCTTCACTGCGATGAAGTTGCTCGAGCGTGAGATCGGCCCGCATCACGTCAGCGCCGATATTGGCTGCCATTTGTTTTCCATCCTTCCGCCGTTCAATCTGGGCGCCACAACGATGGGGTACGGCTTGGGTGGCGCCAGCGCGGCCGCGCTCAATGCCCCAGCCGCGAAGCGCGCCATTTCCATGATGGGCGACGGCGGATTCTGGCACAACGGACTGACAAGCGGCATCGCCAATGCCGTCTTCAACAAGAGCGACAACCTGACTGTGGTGGTCGACAACAGTTATACGTCGGCCACAGGTGGTCAGGACATCCTTTCTTCCACCGCATTGAATCCGACCCGTAGCACGGGGCACGAGATCGAGCAGGCGGTGCGTGGAGTGGGCGTGAATTGGGTGAAGACGGTTCGTCGCACCTATGACCTGAAGACCATGAAGGCGACGCTCAAGGAGGCCCTGACCACGCCTACGAAGGGGCCCAAGGTGCTGATCGCGCAAAGCGAGTGCATGCTCAACAAGCAGCGGCGGGAGAAGCCGAAGCAGCGCAAGGCCATCGCTGCGGGCGAGCGCGTGGTGCGAGAACGATTCGGCGTCGATTCCGATACCTGTACGGGGGATCACTCGTGTATCCGCCTGTCAGGTTGCCCATCGCTGTCGATCAAACCCAATCCCGACGCGCTGCGTACTGACCCAGTGGCGACCGTGCTTGACAGTTGCGTGGGCTGCGGTCTGTGCGGGGAGGTTTCGCATGCAGCGGTCCTGTGTCCGTCGTTCTATCGCGCGCAAATCATCAGCAACCCCACGCGCGCAGACAAGCTGCGCCAGCGCACTCGCGACGCAGTGATCGGCTGGCTGCAACGCCGCGGCGCCGCGCGCCGTGCACGCTACGCATTCTGATTCAGGAAAGACATGATGAACCTGCAACCCATCAAAATTGCGATTCTCGCCATGGGCGGCGAAGGCGGCGGGGTGCTCGCCGACTGGATCGTCGATCTCGGCGAGCACAATGGCTATCGCGCCCAGACTACGTCGGTACCGGGGGTCGCACAGCGTACCGGAGCGACCATCTATTACGTGGAGCTCTTTCCGGTCGAACCGGGCCTCGCCCGCGCGCCCGTTCTCTCGCTGATGCCTTTGCCGGGTGATGTGGATGTCGTTCTCGCTTCGGAGCTGATGGAGGCAGGCCGGGCCGTGCAACGTGGACTCGTCACCTCCGACCGCACGACGCTCATTTCTTCCACGCATCGCGTCTACTCGATCGCAGAAAAAACCGCAATGGGCGATGGCCGCGTGGATAGCGAAACGCTTATTGCACACGCGAGCAAGGCTGCGAAACGTTACATCCGCTTCGACATGGCGGCTGCTGCACAGGCAAGCGGCAGTGTGATCAGCGCCGTACTGTTCGGCGCGCTCGCAGGCGCTGGCGTGCTGCCGTTCAGTCGCCGCGAGTTCGAGGAGACGATCGAGCGGGGCGGCGTCGGCGTCAAGCCGAGCCTGCGGGCATTCGCCCTCGCGTTCGATCGCGCAAGCGAGGAAGAGACTGCCGACGCTGGGGTGCCTGCGGACGAGTTGCAGCTGACGCCTCGCAATTCGACAGTCGCACGGCTGGTCGAGCGCGTACGCGCCGAGTTGCCAATCGCGGTTCAACGCATTGCCCTCGAAGGTGTGCGCCGCCTGATCGACTATCAGGATCCCGCCTACGCGCGCCTGTATCTCGACCGGCTCATTGCGCTCGCCAGCGAACTGCCCGCCGAAGAAACGGCGCTTTTACGCGAGACGGCGCGTCACCTCGCGCTCTGGATGTCGTATGAAGATACGATCCGTGTGGCGGACCTGAAGACGCGCGGCGCGCGCTTCGAGCGCGTGCGCGGTGAAGTGCAGGCTCAGTCGAACCAGTTGCTGGAAATTAACGAGTTCATGCATCCGCGTATCGAGGAAATTTGCGAGACGCTGCCTGCGGGCCTCGGCCGCTGGTTGGCGAAGCCGCATTGGCTTCACGGATTCGTCAAGCGACGCACGCAGTCTGGACGGGTGGTCCGCACGAGTTCGCTGGGCGGCTACTTGATGCTGCACGCCGTCGCCAGTCTGCGGGCCATTCGGCGCCGCACGCTGCGCTATCAGCTCGAAAACGCACGTATCGAAGCTTGGCTGGCGCAGATCGCCGAGACGGCAAAACTCAATCCCGCGCTGGCCACTGAAATCGCGCAGTGCCAGCGACTCGTCAAAGGCTATAGCGATACCCACGCACGCGGCCTGAAGAACTACCAGACGCTGATGACCGCGGTGAGTAAGGCCGGTGCGCGGCTGGCTCCTGCAACCCTGCGCGACTTGCGCGACGCCGCGCTCGCCGACGAACATGGCCACAAGTTGAAAGCGGCGCTTGCGCGGCACGCGCTGGCTTGAGCGGCCCACAACAAATCGAGGAATCAGTATGAATGCACATGTGTTCGAACGCCGGCGCAAGATCCACTTTTCCGAGTGCGATGCAGCCGGGATTGTCTTCTATCCCCAATATTTCGTGCTCTTCAACGACTTGATCGAACAGTGGATCGACGAAATGTTGCCCGATGGCTATCACGGCGTGCTCGGCACGCGGCGCGTCGGAATGCCGACGGTGCGTCTGGAGGTCGACTTCAAGGCGATCAGCAAAATGGGCGACCAGGTTTCGCTCTCGCTCGACGTGCAACGCCTCGGCAACAAGTCACTGACGCTCGGATGGACGTGTACCGGCGCCGATGGCGTGGTTCGCATGGCCGCGCGGCAGACAATTGTGACGACTTGCCTGAACACCCATGAATCGATTCCGATCCCACAGGATCTGCGGGCGGGGATTGAGCGTGCGGCGAATGAGTGCGCAGTTGCGGTCAATCAATGAAGCGGGGCGTCCCTGTTGGCAGCGCTGAAATAGGTAAATCTGAGATATCGGAGTAAGGGAAATGAAGATCGTCTGCATTGGGGGCGGGCCGGCAGGCCTCTATTTTGGACTGCTTATGAAGCTGCAGGATCCAGAAAACGAGATTGTGGTCGTCGAGCGCAATCGTCCTTACGACACGTTCGGATGGGGCGTGGTGTTCTCCGACGCGACCATGGACAACTTGCGCGAGGCCGACGCGGTATCGGCTCAGACGATCGGGAATGCGTTCAACCGCTGGGACGATATCGAGATTCACTTCAAGGACCGCTCGATCAGAAGCGGTGGACACGGCTTCATTGGCATTGGCCGCAAGAAGCTACTCAATATCCTGCAAGCGCGGTGCGAAGACGTGGGCGTCAAGCTGGTGTTCGAGGAGTATGTCGAGGATGATCAGGCGATCGCTCGTAAGTATGACGCCGACCTCGTCATTGCGTCCGACGGAGTGAATAGCCTCACGCGCAAGAAGTATCAGCAGACCTTCCGTCCCGATATCGACGAGCGTCGATGCCGCTTTGTCTGGCTGGGCACGAAGAAGGTTTTCGACGCCTTCAACTTCATCTTTGTGCAGAACGAGCACGGCTGGTTCCAGGCGCATGCCTATCGTTTCCAGGACGGTCTGTCGACTTTCATTGTCGAAACGCCCGAGCAGACGTGGCAAGCCGCGGGCATTGGCGAGATGAGTCAGGAAGAGGGCATCGCCTATTGCGAGAGACTTTTTGCACCGTATCTCGACGGCAATCCGCTTATCTGCAACGCCACGCATCTGCGCGGCTCCGCGATCTGGATTCGCTTCCCGCGCGTCATTTGCGGGAAGTGGGTGCACTGGACCACGCAAGGCGATGGAAAGCAAGTTCCGGTCGTGCTGATGGGGGACGCGGCGCATACCGCCCATTTTTCGATTGGTTCAGGAACCAAGCTGGCGCTCGAGGACGCGATCGAGTTGGCGCGTAGTTTGAAAACGGTCAGTGGGTCACTCGAAACGCAGCTCGCGCATTACGAGGCGGTGCGCAGCGTCGAAGTACTCAAGATACAGAACGCCGCGCGTAATTCGACCGATTGGTTCGAGAACGTTGAGCGCTACGCCAGTCTGGAACCCGAACAGTTCGCTTATTCGTTGCTTACCCGCTCGCAACGAATTTCGCACGAGAACCTTCGTCTGCGCGACCGCGAATGGCTCGAAGGCTATGAAACGTGGCTTGCCAGCCAGGCTGGCGCGACGAGTGCCGACCACGCTGTGCCCCCGATGCTTACACCGTATCGAATCCGCGACGTCGAACTGAAGAACCGGATCGTGGTTTCGCCCACCGCGATGTACTCGTGCGAAAACGGCGTGCCGGGTGACTTTCATCTCGTGCATCTCGGTAGCCGCGCGCTCGGTGGCGCAGGGCTCGTGATGGTCGAGATGACAGCGGTTTCTCCGGAAGCACGGGCGACGCCGGGATGTCCCGGACTCTGGAACGACGAACAGACGGCCGCGTTTGCGCACATCGTTAAATTTCTTCACGCCAACTCCAGTGCGCGTATCGGCATTCAGCTGGGTCATGCGGGACGCCGTGCATCGACGCAACTTGGGTGGCAGAAGATGGACCATCCGCTGGAGGCCGGCAACTGGCCGTTGGTTTCGGCTTCGGCGCTGCCGTATCTGCCCGGTGTATCGGAAACGCCTCGAGCCATGACGCGGGAGGACATGGACCGCGTGCGCGACGACTTCGTTGCGGCCGCCCGTCGAGCCGATGCAGCCGGTTTCGACTGGCTGGAGCTGCAAGCGGGTCACGGTTATCTGCTGTCGTGCTTTATCTCGCCGATCACGAACCAGCGAGACGACGAGTACGGCGGATCGCTCGAAAACCGCATGGCGTTTCCTCTCGAGGTCCTTCGCGCAGTGCGCCGCGTGTGGCCGGAGGCAAAACCGATCTCGGTGCGGATTTCCGCCTCGGACTGGGTGGAAGGCGGCATTGGCGGCGATGACGCGGTGCAGATCGGGCGCCTCCTGAAGGCCGCCGGCGCGGACATGATCGATTGCTCGTCTGGCGAAGTGACGCCGCAGCAGAAGCCTGTCTACGGCCGCATGTATCAAACGCCGTTTGCCGACCGTGTTCGCAACGAGGCGCAGGTGCCGACGATTGCCGTAGGCGCCATCACGGAAGGCGACCAGGTGAACGGCATCATCGCGTCGGGGCGCGCCGACCTATGCGCGATCTCGCGCCCGTATCTCGCGGATCCCGCCTGGCTGCTGCGTGAAAGCGCAAAGCTCGGCTACCGGAACGTGGAATGGCCGGCCCAGTATCTGTTTGCTAAGGAGCAGATGGAACGCGCCTTTCAACGCGCGCCATCATGAGAAGGCAGCGTGCCTGGTTGACCCTACTTTCACGCAATGGAGTCGCAACGACATGGCTGAGCAAAATTACGACGCGTATCGCGAGGGCGTCGCGGGCCGCGCAGATGTTGAGGACACGCCAGAACTCATCGCCTATTACAGATCACTTGAAAAGTTGGAGGCGGGGGCGCTCTGGACCGTGGCGAACAAGATCGAACCGTGGCAGCCCAGGTCCGAGTCGGTCCCGGTGCTCTGGCGCTATCGCGATATGCGTGAGCATGTGCTCCGTTCGGTCGACCTCGTCTCGCCCGAAAAAGCCGGCCGTCGCGTCATCTACCTGAGCAATCCGGGTCGTCGCGAGGTGTCAGCAGCGGTTGGCTGGCTGTATTCGGGGCTTCAGGTCATGCACCCGGGGGAAGTTGCATCGGCGCACGCTCACTCTTCATCGGCGCTGCGTTTCATCATGGAAGGCACGGGCGCCTACACCGTGGTCGACGGCCACAAGATGACGCTCGGGCGCAATGATCTCGTGCTTACCCCCAATGGCACCTGGCATGAGCACGGGGTGGCGAAGGAGGGCACGCCCTGCATTTGGCAGGACGGTCTCGACATTCCGCTCGTCAATGCCTTGGAGGCCGGTTTCTATGCGGTGCATCCCGATCTTCGCCAGGCCGTCACGCACCCGGTGAACGACTCAACGGCGACTTGGGGCGCGCCGGGTCTGCTCCCGCAGAACGGCGACTGGAACAAGCGCTACTCCCCGCTCTTCAAGTACGAGTGGGAGCCGACGTACGAAGCCCTTGTACGGCACGCACGCGTAACCGACGGGTCGCCGTTCGACGGCGTGCTGATGCATTACGGAAATCCGGTGACGGGCGGCCCCGTGATGTCGACCATTGGCGCGAGCATGCAATTGCTTCGTCCGGGCGAGCAGACGCGCGCTCATCGGCACACGGGCAGCTTTATCTATCAGGTGGCGAAGGGCAGCGGCTATTCGATCATCGATGGCAAGCGTCTGGACTGGACCGAACGTGACATTTTTTGCGTGCCGTCGTGGGCGTTCCACGAGCACGCGAACAGCTCATCGTCGGACGACGCGTGCCTGTTCTGTTTCAACGATTTGCCGGTCATGCAGGCGCTGAACCTATATCGCGAAGAAGCGCTTGCCGAAAACGGCGGGCATCAGACCGTAGCAGAGTGAACGTCGGGCATTCGGAGTTCGATTCAATATTAGCCGCCTCATTTGTCGGGCGGGTTTTAGGGAGGTTTTATCATGCGTCTTGTCACCTATCGATCCGATGTAAATGCTGCCGCTCGTCTCGGCGCGATCGTCGATGATGCTGTCGTCGACCTCGAGCGCTTGGGCGCCGCCACGGGCTTTCCTTTACCGGCGGGCATGCTCGAATTCATCGACCTCGGCCCGCAGGCAGTACGGCAGACCAGCGCGTTGCTCAACGAACAGCGCGGCAAATGGCCGTTCGGAGTCTCGATGCCGGTGAGCAATGTCAAGCTGCTTGCGCCCATTCCGCGGCCGCGCAAGAACATTTTCGGGATCGGCCTGAACTACGTTGAGCACGTTGCGGAGTCGAGCCGCACCCTCGATACGTCGAAGGATTTGCCGAAGGAACCCGTCATTTTCTCAAAGCCGCCGACCTCGGTGATCGGTCCGGGCGACGCCATCGAGCACAACAAGGAAGTCACGCAGCAGCTCGACTGGGAGATCGAACTTGCGGTCATCATGGGCACGCGCGCCAAGCGCGTCAGCGAGTCCGATGCGCTCAGCTACGTGTTTGGCTACAGCGTCATGATCGATATGAGCGCACGCGATTGTCGCCGCGCCGGTCAGTGGATCTATTCAAAAGGGCAGGACACGTATGCACCGTTCGGGCCATGCATCGTCACCGCAGACGAGATTCCCGACCCGCATACGCTCAACTTGAGCCTGACCGTCAACGGCGTAACCAAGCAAAGCTCGAATACGCGCCACATGCTCTTCAAGGTGCCGACGCTCATCGCGGACATCAGCAAGGCCATCACGTTGGAGCCAGGCGACATCATCGCGACCGGCACGCCGGACGGCGTGGGGGCGGGCCGTTCGCCGCAGGAATGGCTCTGGCCCGGGGACATCGTGCATGGGCAAGTGGAGGGCATTGGTGAGCTGCGTCATCCGGTGGTGGCTGTTTGACGCCCGCGAGATCCGCTTAACCCTGCCGAACTATCGGAGACGCTCCATGCTCAATCTTCCCCAATTCAAGGCGGCGGCGGTGCAGGCCGCCCCGGTGTTTCTGGACACCGACGCCACCGTCGACAAAGTATGCGGGCTCATCCGCGAAGCAGCCGGCAACGGCGCGCGGCTCGTCGCCTTTCCAGAGGTGTTCGTGGCGGGCTATCCTTACTGGAACTGGGTGATGAACCCGGTGGAAGGCAGTCCGTGGTTCGAGAAGCTTTGCAAGTCGGCGATCGAGATTCCCGGACCCGAGATCCGCCGCATTGCCGCCGCTGCAAAAGCGAATCACATCAATGTCGTGGTCGGCGTGAATGAGCGTAGCCGAACAGGCATTGGCACGCTGTACAACACGCTTCTGACGATCAGCGACGACGGGCGCATCCTGGGCCGGCATCGCAAGCTCGTGCCGACGTGGGCCGAAAAGCTCACATGGGCGAATGGCGATGGCTCCGCACTGCGCGTGCACGACACCAGCGTCGGGCCGCTGGGCTCACTCGCGTGTGGTGAGAACACGAACACACTGGCGCGTTTTAGCCTGCTCGCACAAGGAGAACTCGTTCATGTGGCGAGCTATATCGCGCTGCCGGTGGCTCCCCCCGACTATGACATGGCCGAAGCGATTCGGGTGAGAGCCGCCGCGCATTGCTTCGAAGGCAAGCTATTTACGGTGGTGTCGTGTTCGACCGTGTCACCGGAGATCGTCGACGCGATGAGTGCCACGCATCCGCAAGCGCGGGAGCTGCTTGCACGCCGCAACAGCGCGTTCTCCGGCATTCTCGGCCCCGACGGCCGTGTAATCGGCGAACCGCTGATCGACGAAGAAGGGATCGTGTATGCCGACATCGATCTCTCGCGCTGCATCCAACCGCGCCAGATGCACGACATCACTGGCCACTACAACCGCTTTGACGTGTTCGATCTGCGCGTGAACCGCCGGCCGCTCGCGGCTGCGCAGTTTGACGACGGCCCCGCCGACATACTTAACCGCCTCGACGCTGAAACCGATGCGGACCTTAACGCCTTCGAGCTTACTGAGAGCAAGTCATGACACAACCGCGTGTTCTGCGTATCGGGCAGATTGTGCCCTCGTCCAACACGACGATGGAAACCGAGATTCCGGCGATGTTTCGTGCGCGCGAGCGCGACTTCGACGAGCGATTTACGTTCCACTCCAGCCGCATGCGGATGAAGAAGGTCGTCAAGGAGGAACTCGAAGCCATGGATCGCGACAGCGACCGGTGCGCGCTCGAGCTGTCGGATGCGCGCGTCGATGTGTTGGGCTATGCGTGCCTCGTGGCGATCATGAGCATGGGTCAGGGCTATCACCGGGTGTCTGAGAAGCGTCTTTTCGAGCGTACCGTAGAAAATGGTGGCTCAGCGCCGGTCGTGACCAGCGCGGGCGCATTGGTGGATGGGCTGCACGCAATGGGCGCGAAGCGCGTTTCGGTGGTGTGCCCCTATATGAAACCGTTGACCAAGATGGTCGTGGAGTACATCGAGAGCGAAGGCGTCGAAGTGCAGGATTACGTCGCACTTGAAATTCCCGATAACCTGCAGGTGGCGGCGCAAGACCCGGCGCGGCTGCTGGAAATCTACAAGCGCCTGAACCGCGCGAACACCGATGCCCTCGTGCTGTCCGCCTGCGTGCAAATGCAATCGTTGCCTTCTATCCAGCGTGTTCAGGACGAGTCCGGCATCCCCACTGTCTCAGCGGCGGTGGCGACGACGTGGCAGATGCTGAGGCGTCTTGACCTGCGCACCGAGGTGGCGGGGTGCGGCGAACTTCTCTCCGGGAAGTATTGAGATGAATGCGCCGCAGCTTGTCGCGTCAGAGGGTGTCGCAGACGAGGATATCCACTTCTACGAGCCTGCGAGCGGGCACGGTCTCGCCCACGATCCGCTCGGTGCGATCGTCGGACCGCGCCCGATTGGCTGGATCTCCACGCGCGCCGCAGACGGCCGCCTCAATCTCGCGCCTTACAGCTTTTTCAATATCTTCAACTATTCGCCGCCCGTCCTCGCGTTCTCGAGCGTTGGCTTCAAGGACACGGTACGTAACGCGCTAGAAACGGGAGAGTTTGTTTGGAATCTGGTGACCCGGAACCTGTGCGAGCACATGAATATGACAAGCGCGGAAGTGCCGGCCGATGTCAACGAATTTGCACTCGCCGGCGTGGAAGCGGCTTCATCACGCGTCGTCTCCGTCCCCCGCGTGGCGCAAAGCCCGGTTTCGTTCGAGTGCAGGGTATCTGACGTGATGCAGTTGCGACGTGCGAGTGGCAGCGCAATCGACACGTGGATGGTGATCGGGGAGGTCGTCGGCGTGCACATCGCGCGTGGATTGTTGAGTGACAACGCGTATGCAACGGCGGCCGCGCGCCCGGTGATGCGCGGCGGCGGTCCTGCGGACTACTTTGAAATTGAAGAGGCGGCGAAGTTCAAGCTGGCGCGGCCTAAGGCGCTTAACCGAGGATAGCCGAGGCTACCTGCTGAACGGACCGGCCGCGGACCGCATTACTCGGCCGGGCGGTGCAGATCGAGAAGTAAACGCAAGGTGGCCTTCAGTTCATCGGCCTTGGCTTTTCCCAGTGGCGCCAGCACCCGCTCCTCATGAGCTTTCGCCTGCTTAATGAGCGCTGAGACGAGCTTCTGGCCTTGCGGCGTGATACGCACGAGTGTGACCCGTCGATCGGTGTCGTGCGGGACGCGCTTGACGTAGCCTTGCGCTTCCATGCGGTCCAGCAACCGTGTGACGGTGGGCTGCTTGGTGACGGTCTTTTGAGCGAGCTGACCGATGCTGATCGTCTTGCCTTCCGAGAGCGTCGACAGCACGCGCCAGTCAGAGACCTCGAAGCCGGCCGCTTGCACGATCGCATGGAATTCGCCAGAGATGAGCTGGCTGACTTGTGCGAGCAGCGCGGGCGTGTAGTCATCGACGAAACCGCTGAAAGGTGAATTGCTCATGCTTGGATGGTCTGCAGTCGTAGAGGGACGCGCCGTTGATTAAGACGCGTTTGAGCCGCCGGGGCCGCAAGTCTCGAGGCGCCAAAGACAGGCTAAACATGATTTTGAATGGTTTTCCCGCCAAAGACAACGCGGCAGGTAGACGAAATCGGACGAGATGACAGATAGCAACGCGCACTGCGGGCGCAACCCAGTGCATTCATAGTCGATTGAGCATAAAACGGAGCCCAGCATGAGCAATAGTCTTGAGCAACTTACCGTCGATCTCGCGAGCGGCCGTGTCCGCGTGGTCGATCTGACGCAAACTCTGTCACCGGATTTCCCCGCGTTGCAGTTGCCGCCGCAGTTCGGTCAGGTTTGGGCGTTCAAGATGGAAAGGATCAGTCAGTACGATGAGCAGGGCCCGGGCTGGTACTGGAACAATTTCTCGTGCGGCGAACACACCGGCACGCACTTCGACGCTCCCGTACATTGGGTAACGGGCAAGGACCACGAGCACAACACCGTGGATACCATAGACGTTCATAACTTCATTGCACCGGCGGTCGTGATAGACGCGAGCGGTGAGGTGGCGGCCAATGAGGACTGGCTTTTGAGCGTCGGTTTCCTCGAAGCGTGGGAAGCAATGCACGGGCGCATCCCGGCTGGCGCCTGGGTGCTACTGCGCTCTGACTGGTCCAAACGCACGGATCCGGTTTCGTTTCTCAATATGCGTGAGGATGGGGCGCACACCCCCGGCCCGACGCAGGAGGCGGTTGAATGGCTGATACACGAGCGGAAGGTGCACGGCCTCGGCGTCGAGACCATCAACACTGATGCTGGCCAATCGTACGCATGGTCGACGCCTTATCCGTGTCACACGCTGATGCACGGTTCGAATCGGTACGGATTGCAGTGCCTTAAGAATCTCGATCAGCTGCCGGCCAAGGGCGCGGTAATCGTGTCGGCGCCATTGAAGATCCAAGCGGGTTCAGGCAGCCCTTTGCGTGTACTCGCGCTTGTCACGGATTGAGCGATAGGGAGCGCTCTCACCGGAGCACGACACTGCTCAGTTTGCATGGTGCATAAACCTCAATCGGAGGAAAGATGAAATTGAGACTCAGCGGGATCGCGAGTACTCTAATCGTGGCCGGCCTAGGCGCGTCGCTTGTTCACCTGTCATACGCTCAGGAGGCAGGTCCGACGAACGCTCAGGGCGATCAGGCATCTCATGGCAGCAAAGAGCAGCGAAAGGCAGCCCGTGCGCAGGCTCGTGCCAAGAAGAACGCTGAACTTAAGAAGTTGGAAGACGCGGGATACAATCCTTCGAGAGGAAATGATCCTCATTATCCGCAGGATCTTCAGAACGCGCAGAAGAAAGTCGGTAAAGACCGATCAGCCAGCCAGTAGTCGTACGCCGTCCGTGGCCAGATGTTCTTGCTGACTGTCGTCAGTCCGCCGAGAAGATGCGACATGTCGACGAGTCGCTGTGCCACCGGATGGCGAACTTCCCGTCGCATTGCCATGTGCCGTACACCGCGAGCGATGCCGCGCCCAACGTTTCCCGTCGCTGTTTCTCCAGCGGTGACGGCCACACGCTGACGATCACCTTGCCCATCTCATCCTCGGGCGTCACAAACATGACGCCTTTTGCGGTCCCAGGTCGTTGCCGGATGGTCACAAGCCCACAGCCTCGCGCGAGACGACCGTTCCGGCATGTGCGCAAAGTCGAAGCGGGCATCAACCGTTGTTCAAGCAGCGCCGGCCGCAAGAGCGATAGCGGATGGCGTCCGAGCGACAATCCCGCGGTGTTGTAGTCGCTCACGAGCTCCTGCGCTTCCGACGATGCACCGAGCGCCGGCGTTTCATCGTCGATTCGAGTATCGGCCATGTCGCGGTTGGGCACCACATCTGGAGGCTGCCACAGCGCTTCGCGCCGGTTCCCTGCAAGTGACCGGAGCGCCTTCGCTGCCGCGAGCACCTGCAGGTCGCGGCGATCGAGCTGCGCGCGGTGCACCAAATCGCTGACGTCATTGCTTGTCAATACTGTCACGCTATTCTCGCCGTCTTGTTCGCGAGAGCGATTGCCGGGACGCTCAGACAGAGCAGGTCATGGGGGGCTACAAATCGCAGCCCTCGGCCGGCGGGACGATAACGGCCGCTTGCAAGATTAATCCGTCATCCCACCTTTCGTCCGCCGCTCGGCACCGGGGCATTCGACGAGCGAGCTTCTACACACGGCGAACAGGCAACTTCGACGGGCCTCTGCGGCTCGGTTAGTGGCTCGATTTCCGTACGTATTACCAGCCGTAAAAACGCGGCCAGGTTTCCACGCTGCCGTCAGCGGCAATCGCATGATAGACGGGATGCTGCGCGCCCGTTGCACAGGCGTGGTTCGGCAGAATGCGCAGACGTGTGCCGATGGGGAAGCGCGCCTCGATGTCGTAGTCCGGCGTGCCCTTCTGCGAGATGATCCCGTGCTCCTGGTTCGCGCCGCTCATTACATAGTCGCCCACGACCTCGCCGTCTTCGGCACAGACCAGCCCATAGCCGAAGTCCTGCTTCTGGCGCTGCGTGCCCCGGTCACGACTCATCGCCATCCAGCCCGCATCGACGATCGCCCAGCCTTTCGCGCGCTGATGGCCGATTACCGTCGTCAACACGCTCAGCGCGATTTCAGAGGTCTGGTTGACGCCCACGTTGTGCATCACGAGGTCGAGCATCACGTAGACGCCAGCGCGCACTTCGGTCACGCCGTCCAGATGCGTGGCGGCCATCGCGGTCGGCGTAGAGCCGATACTGACGACGTCGCACGGCATACCCGCTTCGCGGATGCGTTGCGCTGCGCGTACGCTGCGCGAGCGCTCCTGTTCCGCAATGCGAACCAGGCCCTCATGCGTGTCGTAGTCATAGCTCGAACCCGCATGGGCGATGACACCGCCCAGTTGCATACCGCCTTCGACGAGCGTGCTGGCGACCGTGAGGAGCAGACCGTCTTCCGGTTCGATACCCGAGCGATGGCCGTCTACGTCGACTTCGATCCACACTTCGAATTTTTCCTGATGCTCCCGGCCAAACGTGACGATGGCTTGTGCGCAGACGATGCTATCCGCGACGATCTTCAGCGCGCAGCCTTGCCGACGCAGCGATAGTGCTTGCGGCAGTTTGACGGGCGCCATGCCGACCGCGTAGACGATGTCACGCACGCCGCTCGTAAAGAACTGCTCGGCTTCTTTCAGCGTGGATACGGTAATGCCGCGTGCGCCCGCGTCGACCTGGGCTTGCACCACCTGATCGCATTTGGTGGTTTTCACGTGCGGCCGGAAACTCACGCCGAGCGCGTTCAGGCGGTGCTGCATCCGCTCGATATTACGGGTCATGCGTTCGACATCGATCAATGCGGCGGGAGTATTCAGCGACTGCAATTTCATCTGCGGCTCCTTGCGATTTCATGCGCGAGTGGGGTCCGGGTATCGGCATGGCGCGGTGCGGATCGAGTCGCCAATATAGGATTCGCGTTGAGGCTTGTGTTTAACGAACGATAAAGGGAGCATTAATCCAGATTGAATACTAGCCGGGCGTCGTGGCGGATGACCCGGCGAGCCTACCTTGTCGCGCATCGGTCAATATGAGTGAAGCGCGCCTCAACTGCGCCACGGAACGGGATCGAATGCGCACTTGGCGGCTTCAAGAAACACCCGCTGACGGGTCGTCAGGCCATGACGGGAGGGCATCAACGCCATCACCGGCGCGGATTCGAGACGCCATGCGGGTAACACACGTTTGAGTTTTCCCGTTGCAATCAGACGCGCAGCGTCCCATTCGGAGCGCTCGACGATGCCAAGTCCTTCGATCGCCCAGTCGCTGACAACCGTGCCGTCTTTGGACGACAGCGTGCCGTCCAGCCTGACTGTGACGGCTTTCGCATTGCGTTTTCCCGAGGCGTCGGCCTGTGTGAAACGCAGACGCGTCACATCCTCGTCGTTTTCGCGCAATGTCAGCCACGGGTACTGCGTGAGTTCCGACGGATGCGCGAGCTTCGACAAGCGGCGCGCGAGGGCAGGGCTTGCGCAAAGGATGCGGTCGTTTGGGGCGAGATAGTGCCCGATCCACGACGACCCCTTGACGTTGCCGATAGATACGACGGCGTCGGCACCTTGGGCCGCCGTGAGCGGGCTGTCGGACAGGATCAGCGAAATCTCGAGATTCGGATGCGAGCGATGCAGATCTCGCACCAGCGGCGCGAGATGCGCGCGACCAAAGCCGAACGGCGCGACGACGCGCAAATGTCCGCCGACGCCGCCCGTCTCGCCAGAGATGCGTGACGGAATCGACTCGATCCGCTCCATGATCTCGACGGCTTCCTGAACCAACCGCTGACCTTCCGTGGTGAGCGAGATGCCGCGAGCCGCACGCGTTGCAAGACGTACGCCCATACGGTCCTCGATGCGCTGAAGCCGAACCGTCACCGCGGGCGGCGTGAGATTCAGCAGCCGCGCGGCGGCGGCAAGCGATTGCGACACACCGAGCGCGCGAAACAGGCGCATATCTTCCAGTTCGATCATTAAACGGCCTTTAACGCTGGGTTCAATGGATATTAAACATGACAGAGAGGTTTTTTTCTATAGTGCGTCGTACGAACCCGGCAATGGCTGCGTCTGACCGATGACCCCGGGGAACCTCATCCAACGTGGAGCGGCCCTCATGAACCAATCCGAACACGCGGGGCATCTTCCCCAGATGCTAAACCCGGCCGGACTCGCGATGCCGGGCGGTCACTACAGTCACGTTTCGATTGCCAATGGACTGGTCTTCCTGTCCGGTCAACTGCCCATCGACGCGCACGGCACGAAGCTCACGGACAGCGACTTCGACGCCCAGGCCGCGCAGGTGCTGGCCAATCTCGGCTCGGCGTTGAGCGGCGTGGGTAGCAATGTCTCGAAGCTGGTTCAGGTCCGTGTCTATATCGTCGACGTCGCGCATTGGGCGAGTCTCAACGCGATCTATGCGCGCTGGGCCGGCGACGCCAAACCCGCTCGCGCGGTGGTGCCGGTTCCGGCCTTGCACTTTGGGCTGAAGATCGAAATCGAAGCCGTGGCGACGCTGTAGCGTCGTCCGGACGTCGCCCGGCTCGGACATCCATAGGGCAAACCGAATCAGACAGGAGGCAAAATGAACGCACCATCCACGATGAGTCTCCACTATCGAGCCTTTACCGCCGCCGATATCGCGACGGCGCACGGGCTGTCACGGGCGGTCAACTGGCCGCATCGCGCGGAGGACTGGCAGTTCGCCGCCGCGCACGGCACCGGCTTCGCGGCCGAAGAAAACGGAGCCCTCATCGGCACGGGACTGTGCTGGAAATTTGGCGCGGATCAAGCCTCGCTGGGTCTCGTGATCGTGTCCTCCGAACGTCAGGGGCGCGGGATTGGTCGCAAGCTGATGGAACTGCTGCTCGAACAACTCGGCCCGCGCGTCACGTTCCTGCACGCCACGCCTGCTGGCAAGCCGCTCTACGAAAAACTCGGCTTCACCGTCTGCGATACGCTCGATCAGCATCAGGGCAATGTCGGCGAGGTGTCGCCGGTGGCATTGCCCGCCGGCGAACGGCTGCGCGCGGCGACTGCCGACGATCTTTCCACGCTCATCGACCTCGCCACCCGCGCTTATGGCCTCGAACGCAATGCGATGTATCTGGCGCTGCTGGAAATGGGCGAGAGCGCGGTACTCGAACGTGACGGCGAGATTGTTGGGTTTTCGGTGCTGCGTCGCTTCGGTCGGGGCCTCGTGCTCGGGCCGGTCGTCGCGATGCGTTCGCCGGACGATCTGCAAGCTAGGGCGCTGATCGGCCATTGGCTGACCGGTCGCGAAGGCGAGTTTGTTCGTATTGACGTCCCCTCGGGCGCAATGCTGACCGAGTGGTTGATCGCGCAAGGCCTGAATCGCGTCGATACCACGGTGAAGATGGTTCGCAATGCACCCGCCAATGCACATCGCGGGCCGCCCGATGCGGTCTACCGACCGTACGGGCTCGTCAGTCAGGCCATGTTCTAGAACGGCACTGCGCGCGATTGCCTGGCGTGCATGCGCGGAAAGTGCGCGACCCGATGCGTCGTATGCGGGCAGGGGCCTGCAAAGAACAGCGTCGCTTCGTGTAGACCAGTCCATTTGATATTTTCTGCCGCGAACCCTCTGTAGTATCAATTGCAGCCGGCCGGCAGAAACCAACGCATGGCACCCAATACCTCAGTCAGTAAGGAGTTTTCTCAGATGCGCGTACCGTTGACCCGCATTGTTACCACCCCGACGCTGCCGGACAGCGCCGATGTCGTCGTGATAGGCGCGGGCATCGTCGGCGTGTTCACCGCATGGTTTCTGGCGAAGCGCGGCGTGAAGGTCGCGTTGATCGAAAAAGGCATAGTCGGCGGCGAGCAATCCAGCCGGAACTGGGGATGGTGTCGTCAACAGAACCGTGACGCGCGCGAATTGCCGATTGCGATCGAAAGCCTGAGGTTGTGGGATCAGTTCGAAGCCGAGTCGGGTGAGACGGCTGGCTTTCGTCGCAGCGGACTGCTCTATCTGAGCAACGACGACAGCGAACTGGCTGGCTGGGCAAAATGGTGCACCTTCGCGCGCTCGGCAGGCGTAAAGACGGAAGTGCTCGGCGGCAAGGCCGCGACCGAGCGCGGCGCTTCGACGGGGAAAAACTGGAAAGGTGGTGTGTTCGCGCCAACGGACGGCACCGCGGACCCCGGCGCTGCGGCGCCCGCCGTGGCACGCAGCATCATGAGACTTGGCGGAACGGTACATCAGAACTGCGCGGCGCGGGGGATCGAAACGGAAGGCGGACGCGTTAGCGCCGTGATCACGGAGCACGGCACGATCCGCACAAAAATCGCGGTGCTGTCGGGCGGTGCTTGGACGTCGACATTCTGCCGCCAACTCGGCATTCGCTTGCCGCAAGCCACCATCCGCTCGTCGTTGATGTCGGTTTCGCTACCGCGCGGCACGCTGCCCGACGCGATGCACACCAAGGCCATCACGATCACGCGACGCGGTAACGGAACGTATTCGCTTGCCATCAGCGGCCTCGGCAAACTCGATCTCACGCTGCAAAAGTTTCGCTACGCCAACGACTTCCTGCCGATGTTGACGCGTCGCTGGCGCAGCCTGAGCCCGGGATATCTTGAAGGCGTGCGCTCCGGTCACGAGAACATGGGGCGCTGGGCACTCGATCGCCCCACGCCGATGGAAAAGATGCGCGTACTCGATCCGTGCGTTGATCAGGCCACGGTCAAGGAGATTCACCGACGGGCCATCGAACTGTGTCCGGCGATTGGCGCGGCGGCGGTGGCGGCGTCCTGGGCCGGTTATATCGACATGACGCCGGACGGCGTGCCTGCAATCGGCGAAGTGAACGAAGTGCCCGGCTTCGTGCTGGCTGCAGGCCTGAGCGGTCACGGTTTTGGCATTGGTCCAGGATGCGGTCATCTGGTCGCGGACCTGGTGATGGGCCTGAAACCGATCGTCGATCCCGAACCTTACCGCCCGGAGCGATTCGACGAATCGGTGTGGGGAAAGGTCGCCGAGTTCTAACCGTCGTCGCGCCCACCGGCATATTAATCACAAACCACCGTGTTCGCCTTCGCAGGCGCATGGTCAAGCCTCCAGGATAAGCCGCAATGATTTCACCCGTTCTTCATCTGAAGCAGGCGGGCCGGCTGGACCGGTTCTTTATCGATGGCGAATGGACGCTGCCCTCGACTATTTCAGACACGGCGCGGGCTGCGGTGATCTGCCCGTCCACGGAGGAAACGCTGTGCGAGATTGCGCTGGGCGATGCGAAAGACGTCGACCGCGCCGTGCTAGCGGCGCGTAAAGCATTCCCGCAGTGGTCCGCGACGTCGCCACAGGAGCGCGCGGCGCTGCTGGATCGCGTACATAGCCTGATGATTGAGCGCACCGAACTGTTTGCCCAGGCGCTGACGCTGGAAATGGGTGCACCGATCGACTATGCCCGCGGCGGGCATGTGCCGCTCGCGATTGCCCATCTCGGCGTCGCACGCGACAACCTGTTGAAGTACCCGTTTATCGTCCAGCACGGCACCACGGCGATTGCGCGCGAACCGATCGGCGTGTGCGCACTGATCACGCCTTGGAACTGGCCGATCTACCAGATCACGGCGAAAGTCGGCCCGGCGCTGGCGGCAGGTTGCACGGTTGTCCTCAAACCCAGCGAACTGTCGGCGCTAAGCGCGTTGCTGTTTGCCGAAGTGATGGCCGATGCAGGCATTCCCGCGGGCGTCTTCAATCTGGTCAGCGGGACAGGACCGGAAGTGGGCACAGCGCTCGCGTCGCATCCGCAGGTGGACATGGTGTCGATCACCGGATCGACGCGTGCGGGTGTGCTGGTCGCTCAGGCGGCAGCGCCAACCGTCAAGCGCGTGGCGCAGGAGCTCGGCGGCAAGTCGCCGAACCTGGTGCTTCCGGACGCCGATCTGCCGCCTGCGGTTTCACTTGGCGTGGCATCGGCCTTCCGGAACATGGGTCAGTCGTGCAGCGCGCCGAGCCGGATGATCGTCCCGCGCGGCGTCCTCGCCGAAGTCGAGGCGCTCGCCGTGGCGGCAACCGAGCAGATGTGCGTCGGCGATCCCTTCGCGGAAGCGACGACGCACGGTCCGCTCGCCAATCGGGCGCAGTTTGACCGGGTGCAGCAGATGATCGAAAGCTTCATCGACGAAGGCACGAAACTGGTAATCGGCGGGGCGGGCAGGCCCGAGGGACTCGCTACAGGCTTCTATGCGCGTCCGACGATCTTCTCCGACGTCCACACCGGAATGAGCGTGGCTCAGCAGGAAGTGTTCGGGCCGGTGCTGGCGATCTTGCCTTATGACACGGTGGACGAAGCCATCGCCATCGCAAACGACACCGTCTATGGACTCGGCGCGCATGTGCAAGGCACGGACAAGGCGCTGATGCGTTCGGTTGCGTCGCGTATTCAGTCGGGTCAGGTGCATCTGAACTATCCGGCGTGGGACCCGCAGGCGCCGTTTGGCGGCTACAAGCAATCCGGCAATGGCCGAGAGTATGGTGTCAAAGGCATGGAAGAGTATATGGAGATCAAGTCAATCCTCGGGTACTACGATTGAAACCATGCGAGGCATCTGTCGTCACATTATTTGACGTTAGATTGCGTCACCTCGCGCGCCCGAAACCGTTCGCTCTCAAAAGGCGTCGAATTGGAATCCGCCGATATTGTCGAGTCATCGCTGAACACGCTTCCGCGCCCTGGGAGAAGTTACGACGCGATCTGTATGCCCATCCCGAACTGCGTTTCGAGGAGCACCGCACTGCAGACGTCGTGGCGCGCGAACTGGAGGCGCTGGGGTACGAGGTGTCGCGCGGACTGGGCGGGACGGGCGTGGTGGCGAATCTGCCGGGCGTGAATCCGGCGTGGGGCATCGTGCTGCGCGCCGATCTCGACGCGCTGCCCATTCATGAAGCTAACGATTTCACCCATGCGTCGTGTGCGCATGGCGTCATGCATGCCTGTGGGCACGACGGGCATACGGTGATGTTGCTTGGCGCCGCACGTCTTTTGAAAACATTGCCCCAGTTGCCCGGCAGCGTGCACTTCGTCTTTCAGCCGGGAGAAGAAGGCGGCGCAGGCGCACGTAAGATGATCGACGACGGGCTGTTCGAGCGCTTTCCGACCGAGGCCGTGTTCGGCATGCACAACTGGCCGGGTTTGGCGGCCGGACATTTCGGGCTGCGTCGCGGGGCGGTCATGGCGGCGGGTTCGCGCTTCAGGATTACGGTGACGGGCAAGGGCGCGCACGCCGCACAGCCGCATCTGGGCCTCGACCCGATGCCGCTGGCGTGTTCGATGGTGCTGCAATGTCAGACCATTTCTGCGCGTCACAAGGACCCGGTGGACCCGGCTGGGATGCCGCTGTTGTCGAGGGCTTCGTAAATCTGCCGAGAGATACGTTGTGTAGATGTAACGTCGGCTAGCTAATTGGCCGAGATTAAGGCCGAACTCCCGCGCCATCACGCCTGGCGCGGTCATGTCAGCCAAGTTCAGTCGCGCGACTACGCCGACAGCACGCACAATGCGTCCACGAATCTCGCTTAGCGAAATGGTACGCGAACGGCTTCGGTGCCATTGGTGCTGATGAAAGGCCGACTCCATCAATACCGTCGGAAGGTCAAAGCCCAGGTACAGAACCCTATAGTCACCCGTCGGATCGTCGTACCGATTCGCGGAGCTTCTACCAAAATAGAGCGGCGTGGCGGCGTATTCGACTCGGCTGATGTGTTGGAGCAGTTCTCCGGCCGCAATGACGCGGCTGCGAATCGACAAAGTCAAACTGCTTCCTCACCGTGAATACCGACCGCGTTCAGGACAACCTCGACAAGTTGATCGAAGTTGCCTGGCGTCACGGCTTCGATAGGTGAGTGACCACCGAGCGCATCATTTCGAGACGACAGCGCACGAAAGAGTGTCCACGAGTCAACCGACGCCGCTCGGGTGAGCGCTTCGCGGGTGAACTTCAGCTTCAGCGGATCAAGCTGCCAGTCGGGCAGTCGCTGACCCCGACGACCCACGTCTATTGAGAGAAGGCGCCGAGGCCGTGCTGACAGATCTTTATAGATCTGTTGGCGCGACTTGTGTGCGAACCGCGCAAACTCCGTCAGCGGAATGTTCCCGGGTGCATCGTATGCGCGCAGCAACGCCGCACGCCCGCGCTGCACATCGGTCGCCGACGGCTGCCAGGGTGATTCTGCCCGAAGCGCGCGTGCTTTCGTTGGCAAGCCCGTGGTGAGCTGGAGCGGCGAGGGTGCAGCCTCCGCAAATTTCTCTCGAATCAACGCGTTCAACTCGGCGACGAAGGCGTCTTCGTCCTTGATGCGTACGGCACGTTCGAAACGATGAGCGTCTTCAGCGGTGATTTCAGGGAACTCCATGGCGGGCATTGGCTTGGACATGGTTCGGCCTCGTGCGAGACACAATACCAGCACAATGACCGCTTTTGTCGCGTTTGTCAACTTTGTCGCGTTAGCCTCGACTTCACGGTCACGCGGCGCGGTTGCAGTTCCTGGGCTTGAAGACGGTGAAGTTTGAAGGCGACTGCTAAAAAGAGTCGAACAATTTTCAACACCAGAGCTTGACGCCGTTTCGAACGTCTCGCTCGCTGAGTCCAAGCGACGCCGCTCGGCAAGCATTCCGCTATGTACCGCGTTGCATCGTCCGTGGGTCGCTAATTGTTGTACCCTCGCGCTCTGCCGTCTTTACGAACCTTCGCACCTGATGCGCGGGTCGACAAGGCCGGGGGCCAGCACGGCATCGACGTCCACGAATTTACTTCCGATTCTATCGAATGGTTAAGAGCTTGGGGGCTTCCGTAAAGCAGGGCTTATTGCATGCGGGAGGTGAGGCGCCAGTGCATATGGGATGATGGGGGCCATGAACGACCCCAAGGTGTGCGCCTAACGCCGATCGTATAACGCAAGTCATCGGGCTTTTGCATTGGGCGGCGGTCGCCGGTTCAGCCGCAACCAAAAAGAAGCAACGAGCGCCAGCATTTTAGAAAATTCGCTGAAACTCGTAGGCTCCCAGATATGCGTTGACGCCTTGTTCGTAGCAGCGGCGCAGATCGCGCGGTTCACGCGAAGAAGTCAACGCAACAACGGGTAGTGACGAGGTGCTCGGCGGTCGGCGGATTTCGTGCAGAACAGCAAGACCATCAACCTTTGGCAGCTTGAGGTCCAATAGTACGAGCGCCGGGTCCGCGTTGAGGCGGTGTTTCCGGGCACCCTCGCGCCGCAGATAAAAGCGCCTCTTCGCCGTCGCGAGCGATGGCCATTGTGCACGTTTCACAGTACGGCTCGAGAGCGATCTGCGCGAGGTCGAGGTCGTACGGATTGTCTTCGACGAAGAGAAGCGATTTCACGATGGCGGGCACGGGATCGGCTCACTTATGTAGCAATGATCGTTCCGATCGCGTTCCGAAGTGGAGCGGATTTTGGGCATCGGTGACGGGTGATTTGCGCTCTCCGGTTCCCACGTCATTGGACATGGAGCAGTTTTTGCGTCATGTAGGCGAGCACTCAGGGCCCAGCGTGCCCGAATCGTGCCTTTCTCCATGGACGACAATAGCCTGCGCCGGCCCGAGCTGGTCTTCTTTCCAACGAAGTGCCCCGAGCCGACTCCTGGTCATTCCACGGACGATTACCGCGTATACGCGTCGTATCGTCCGGGCACCACCGGGCGCTTCATGGGTACATTGAAGGTCGTACGTGTCACGGACGGACGACTGCTCTTTCCTTTTGATGGCGCCGAGGAAATTGGTCCTTTCGAGACCAAAGATGCGGCCAGAGATGCCGCGTCGCGTCGCGGTATGGAAATCGTCGAAGCGGACCTCCATTCACCGGAACTCTGACGGGATACATGGGGACGTCCGCAGCAGCGACTTGCCGTCTTGTATTAGGCAGAAGGCCGGCTGACAGAACTGCTTTCGGAGGTCGTATGAAACTGATTCTAGGAAATGCCTGCCTCTGCGCGCTCATTGTCGTTGTCATCGGCGGTGCGCACGCGGCAGGAACTGAAGGGCAAGGGCCCTTCGCATCGAGCTCGAAAGAATCTGCATCGTCGGGGCAGGGAGACGGTCGAGTTAGCGGACAAGGATCCGCCGGCGGCATGCAGCCGTCCACGCCGGGCGGCAACACCGGGAACACTGCGGATAGCGCCCGACCTCCAACGCAAGAATCTTCGGGCGGTAGACAGCCTGTCACGCCTGTCATACCGGCGAGCGGTGCCAATCACAGCTCTTCCGCCCGAAAAAGCAAGCCCGCCCCCGAGTAGGAGTGACCCTCGACACAAGGCGACGTTTAAGTGCCGGCGGGCCCGACCGCGCCGTAACCTCGATGAGGTCGAACAGGCAATGCAGAGTGTTACCTTTTCGGCAGAACGCGTCGATCTGGGCTTGTTTGCCGCGTTCGACGACCTCAGCTTCGTCGAGCGAGCTATACCCGATGATAGCAACCGCGGCGAAGCAGGCCGATTCACGCATGCCGTGGCCACCGCGAATCCATCACAGAAGGCATGTCAATGTCCAATGTGAGGTCCGAATGTTGGCGGCGTCCTTAATGCTTGCCGTCTTCCTTCGACGACCGTTGTTCGGAACCCTTCGAGAGCCAGAACAGCCGCAAGCGCCTCCGCCTGCGCGCGATCGTCGTCGACAATCAATCAAGAAAGCGACGGGCGGAGTGACGCTCTGGAACGAGCGGACGCTCCACATACGGGAAGGACGCGAAGAGCTGGTTGCATGGTCGAAAAGACGGATTTTTCCAGAAAACAGCAACGGCTATGCCGCAGGTTCACTCGCCGGCTTTCGAAGAACCCAGCTTCCTAGGGACCGCTTCGGCGTTGCAGCGCGCGGCTTCTTCGTTCGCGAATACTTCCTTAGAGCGATAAAGCACAAGCGATGGCCCGCCATCGGGATCGACCGCCAGTGCGATCCAGATCCAGCCGACTAGCTGACGTCCGACCCGGATTTCCGGAGAATCGGACACGGTTAAATATTTCCCTCAGAGATCACCGGGGTCGGCACTCTCCTTGCGAGTGTAGTCAAGCCTGCGATCGGGAGGAATGCAGGAGAACCGAAATGAATGAGGGTCGGCGAAAAGGTGAAGGGAGAAATCAACGGGGGCGTCGGCAAAGTAACGGACGATCCGGCCCAGGAAGCGAAAGGCGATGCTCAGCAGGCGGGCGGCGAAGCCACGAAAGAACTCGGTGACACGAAGGAAGATTTGAAGGACGCCGCCGCTGACAAGGACAGTCCTGCTGCACCCGCACCGCCGCCGCTGCGCTGCAGTTCGCGGTCGCGCTGAAGAGCCATCGCCGTGGTTTTTGTCGAAGCGGCGCGCGATCCCGCCGGAAGTGCCTTGCCCGATTCCGTATAGACGCGCCTCGTACCGCGCGCGGCTAATTGCGACGTGGTACAAGTTCATCGATGTCGTGCGAACTCTGGGTATCGAGCGCGATCAGCGTCGGGTCGTTGGTCAAGCCTTGTGAACTGTGGGACGGTAGGGGCGTACGCGTGTTCAAGACGAAGCGGCCGACTGCTGGACAGCTCGACCAAGCGGACAGGCGGTTCGTCGCGCGGCTCGACCGACTCAAGTCTCATGACGCCGTTCATACCCGGCCACGCGCATACCCCCGTTGACCGAAGCGTGACTTCTTTATAGGCATCTGCGCTGCCAACTCGACCGCCTTCACCAGCGTGGGCGCACGTCGGTTCTCTCGCCGACGGGCATCGCGCCATTGGATGCGCCTCGCGGACAAGCCTTCATGTGCCTTTCGCCGTGCGGTGTGCCAGTTCACTATACATAGTGCCTTCGGCGCATGAAGGCGCGCGGTGACTAACCGCCAGACCCGTCGGCGCCGCACCAATCGTGTCGGGCCAGCGGGGCAGCGAGAAAAATGTCTGTTTTAACCACGGCCCTGAGAGGCACCCTTGTAGGGCCGGAGGAACGCCTCCAGTCCTCCTCGTCATTCGCGACCGACGATCGGTGCATCCGACGTCTGCGCTGGCCGTTGGAGACATCCCCTTCCCTCGCGTTCGAGAAGCAGAGCGCTTCCTATTCTGGGCCTGGCGGTCGAGCAGACACGCGAAGAACGCGCAAGTCCGGCGAGCTTGGCTCTTCGGCACGGGAAGCGTAAGAATGGCCGCGGACCATCTCACGCAGCCTCTGATCGCAAGCCCTGATGGACAAGTAAGGGTCTAATAGCAAAGTAAGGAAACGCTGTTCGATTCGACTCGGCCGTCATCGCAGATGTGGCCGAGGACGTTGTAGAAGCAAGCTCACGGAACGGAACCATAGTGATGAAGCGGCAGATCAGCTTTGCAGAGGCGGAAAGTGCGGGCAAGAAACGCGTGACCAAGCGTCAGCGCTTCCTGGCTGAGATGGAGGCGGTCGTGCCGTGGCCGCGCTTGCTGGCGGCGATCGAACCATACTACCCGAAGGGCGAGCGAGGCCGACCGCCGATTGGCTTGGAACGTATGCTGCGTATTTACTTCCTGCAGCAGTGGTACGGGTTGTCGGATGAAGCGCTCGAAGACGCGCTCTATGACAGCATCGCGATGCGCGCCTTCGCCGGCATTGATCTGGCGGTTGAGAACGCGCCGGATGCGACCACGCTGTTGAAGTTCCGGCGTCTGCTGCTCGAGCACGATCTGACGCGCAAGTTGTTTGACCAAATCGGCATCTCGCTGTGTGAGCGCGGGTTGATGATGAAGGAAGGGACGCTGGTCGACGCGACGATCATTGAGGCTCCGGCTTCGACCAAGAACGCCGGGAAGAGTCGCGACCCGGAGATGCACCAGACCAAGAAAGGAAACACGTGGCACTTCGGTATGAAGGCCCACGTCGGCGTCGATGCCGAATCTGGCCTCGTGCTTAGCGTGGTGGGCACGGCGGCCAATGAGTCGGATGTGTCGCAGGCCCATGCCCTGTTGCACGGCCATGAGCAGGAAGCGTTCGGCGACGCGGGCTACATCGGTGTGGACAAACGCGACGAAATGAAGGGCAAGTCGGTAAAATGGCGCGTAGCGGCCAAGCGCGGAAAGATCAAGGCGATGCAGGATGGTCCGCTGAAGGATCTGGTGATCGCGCTTGAGAAAACCAAGGCGCAAATCCGCGCTCGGGTCGAGCATCCGTTTCATATCATCAAGAACCTGTTCCGTCATCGCAAAGTGCGCTACAAGGGACTGGCCAAAAACACGGCGCAACTGTTCAGCCTGTTCGGTTTGGCGAACCTGTTGATCGCGCGAAATCTGTTGCGCTCGGTTCATGGAAGCAATCCGTCTTGTGTTTGAGAAATGCGAGAAGTGAACCCCGTTTTCGGGCCGAACTCCCAAGAATTACAGGGGTTTCGCTTCGTCATCCGAAAATTGTGAACCAGCGCTGCCGATAACCTCGCGCGCTGACCCATTATTCAGCGATTCCCTAACACGCCCCATCGGTATAGACCTCCCTAATATTTAAGCGCACCAAGAATTCCGCTGCATGTTCGTCCAGTCGCTCTAAGCGTCGCTTAATGTATATCTATATAGGATCGCGCGCGTGTCGGACCCGAAAGCGAAAACCAAAAACGGAAACCTCGAATGGACACTACATCGCTAGAAGATTGCACGCTCACCGGCGACGATCTCGCAATGATGATAAGCAGCGTTGCCGCCTTGCGCGAAGGGAACAGCGATCTGAGCTTTCCGGCCGATTGGACGGGGCTCAAAGGACAGTTGTCCGCTGAATTCATTCGCTTGGCCGATCAATGCGCCCGCCAGTCGCTTGCGCTCGAAAGCGTAAGAGAGAGTCCGACTACACGCCCAGGCGATGGTCGTTGCGTCGACGAAGAAGGGCTGAAGGGGTTCTGGCTGCAGCAAGCCCGCGAAACGAATGCGCTCCTCCGCGGATCTGACACCGCGCACGTATGCACGCGAGAGATTCATGCTGCGCTCATTTCACTCAGGAAGGGAGAAGGCGCGTCGCTTCCCACCGACTGGACTGGCCTGCACGGCAAGCTCGCGGATGCCTTCAACGACGTCGTCGACCAGAACATCCGCATGTCGGACGAGCTCGCGAGACTCAGCCAGGCAGTCGGCAAGGAAGGTCGCATTTATGAGCGCGCCACGCTGCCCGATCCGCGGGGCTTCTGGCGGCGTTCGATCGACTCGGTGAATTCGCTCATCGTCGACCTTGTTCACCCGACGAGCGAGGTGGCGCGCGTCATCGGCGCCGTGGCGCAAGGCGATCTCAGCAAAAGCATGGCGCTCGAAGCCGACGGACGTGCGCTCGAGGGCGAGTTTTTGCGCACGGCCAAGATCATCAACCGTATGGTCGAGCAGCTCGGCACGTTTGCCGCAGAGGTGACACGCGTCGCACGAGAAGTCGGCACTGAGGGCAAGCTCGGCGGTCAGGCGGATGTGCAGGGTGTGGCCGGCACGTGGAAAGACCTGACCGATTCCGTGAACTTCATGGCGGGCAATCTGACGAGCCAGGTGAGAAACATCGCGGAGGTGACCAAGGCCGTCGCGGCGGGCGACTTGTCGAAAAAAATCACGGTCGATGTGAAGGGCGAGATTCTCGAACTGAAAAACACTATCAACACGATGGTCGATCAGTTGCGCTCGTTCGCCTCGGAAGTGACGCGCGTGGCGCGCGAGGTCGGCACGGAAGGCAAGCTTGGTGGTCAGGCGGATGTCAAAGGCGTCGCGGGAACCTGGAAGGACCTGACCGACAACGTCAACTTCATGGCGGGCAATCTGACGAGCCAGGTGCGCAATATCGCGGAAGTCACAACGGCCGTGGCGGCGGGCGACTTGTCGAAGAAGATCACTGTCGATGTGAAGGGCGAGATCCTCGAGTTGAAGAACACGATTAACACGATGGTCGATCAGTTGCGTTCGTTTGCTTCCGAAGTGACGCGCGTAGCGCGCGAGGTCGGCACCGAAGGCAAGTTGGGCGGTCAGGCCGACGTGAAGGGCGTCGCGGGAACGTGGAAGGATCTGACCGACTCGGTCAACTCGATGGGCAGCAACCTGACTGCACAGGTTCGCAACATCGCCGATGTGACGACGGCCGTCGCCGCTGGTGATCTCTCGAAGAAGATCACGGTGGACGTGAAGGGCGAGATTCTCGAACTCAAGAACACCATCAATACGATGGTCGATCAGTTGAGTTCATTCGCATCGGAAGTGACGCGCGTGGCGCGCGAGGTCGGCACCGAGGGCAAGCTCGGCGGCCAAGCCGACGTGCAAGGCGTCGCGGGAACGTGGAAGGATCTGACCGATTCGGTGAATTCGATGGGTGGCAACCTGACCGCGCAGGTGCGCAACATCGCGGATGTGACGACGGCCG
Organism: Caballeronia temeraria; assembly: GCF_001544795.2. Lineage (GTDB taxonomy): Bacteria > Pseudomonadota > Gammaproteobacteria > Burkholderiales > Burkholderiaceae > Caballeronia > Caballeronia temeraria. The sequence goes on from NZ_FCOI02000040.1 coordinate 30,260, forward strand.
TGGCCGCGGGCGATCTTTCGAAGAAGATCACCGTCGACGTGAAGGGCGAGATTCTCGAGCTCAAGAACACGATCAACACGATGGTCGATCAGTTGCGCTCGTTCGCATCGGAGGTGACGCGCGTCGCACGCGAGGTCGGCACCGAAGGCAAACTCGGCGGTCAGGCCGATGTGCAGGGTGTGGCGGGAACGTGGAAGGATCTGACGGACTCGGTCAACTCGATGGGCAGCAACCTGACCGCGCAGGTGCGCAACATCGCGGATGTGACGACGGCCGTGGCTGCCGGTGATCTCTCGAAGAAGATCACTGTCGACGTCAAGGGCGAGATCCTCGAGCTCAAAAATACGATCAACACCATGGTGGACCAGTTGCGCTCGTTCGCGTCGGAAGTGACCCGCGTGGCGCGCGAGGTCGGAACGGAAGGCAAGCTGGGTGGACAGGCCGACGTGCAGGGTGTGGCAGGAACTTGGAAGGACCTCACTGACAACGTCAACTTCATGGCGGGCAATTTGACAAGCCAGGTGCGAAACATCGCGGACGTGACGAAGGCGGTGGCGGCCGGCGACCTGTCGAAGAAAATCACGGTGGACGTAAAGGGCGAAATCCTCGAGCTCAAGAACACTATCAACACGATGGTCGATCAGTTGAGTTCTTTCGCCTCCGAAGTCACGCGCGTCGCGCGCGAGGTGGGCACGCTCGGCAAGCTCGGCGGACAGGCGGATGTGCAGGGCGTCGCCGGTACTTGGAAGGATCTGACTGATTCGGTGAACTTCATGGCCGGCAACCTCACGAGTCAGGTTCGTAACATCGCGGATGTGACGAAGGCGGTGGCAGCAGGCGACCTGTCGAAGAAGATCACCGTGGACGTAAAGGGTGAGATTCTCGAGCTCAAGAACACCATCAACACAATGGTCGATCAGTTGCGCTCGTTCGCTTCGGAAGTGACGCGCGTGGCGCGCGAGGTCGGCACGGAGGGCAAGCTCGGCGGTCAGGCGGATGTGCAGGGCGTTGCGGGCACGTGGAAGGATCTCACCGACAACGTCAACTTCATGGCCGGGAATCTGACCAGCCAGGTCCGCGGCATCGCGCGGGTAGTGACTGCGGTGGCGAACGGCGATCTGGGCCGCAAGCTCACGGTGGAGGCGAAGGGCGAAATCGCGGCACTCGCCGATACGATCAACAGCATGACCGACACGCTCGCCACGTTCGCCGATCAGGTCACGACCGTCGCCCGCGAAGTCGGCGTCGAAGGGAAACTTGGCGGACAGGCAAAGGTGCCGGGCGCGGCGGGGACATGGAAGGGCCTCACTGAAAACGTGAATCAGCTCGCCGCCAACCTGACGACACAGGTGCGTGCGATCGCCGAAGTCGCAACGGCCGTGACCCAAGGCGATTTGACTCGTTCGATCACCGTTGAGGCGCTTGGAGAAGTCGCGGCGCTGAAGGACACGATCAACGAGATGATCCGCAACCTGAAGGACACGACCGCCCTCAATACGGAACAGGACTGGCTCAAGACGAACTTGGCGAAATTCAGTCGCATGCTGCAGGGGCAGAAGGATCTCGTCGCGGTTGGCCAGCTCATCCTCTCAGAACTCGCTCCGGTCGTCGGCGTGCAACACGCCGAATTTTTCGTGTTCGAGACGATCGAGCAAGCTGCTTCACTGAGGCTAGTCGCCAGCTATGCTTCAGACGGTCATCAGTCGCACGGCAAACGGGTCCAGCTCGGCGAAGGGCTGGTCGGTCAATGTGCGTTCGAGAAGCGCAAGATCCTGTTGGCGCCTTCGGATCCTGCTAAGTATCGAATTGAATCCGGCCTTTTGAGCGTAGTGCCGCAGAACGTTCTGGTGATGCCAATCGTCTTCGAAGGGCAGGTGAAGGGCGTGATCGAACTGGCGTCACTTGAATGCTTCAATTCGACTCATCTGGCGTTTCTCGACCAGCTGACCGAAAGTATCGGCATTGTGATTAACACAATCGAAGCGAACACGCGCACCGAAGACCTGCTCAAGCAATCGCAGTCGCTTGCACACGAGTTGCAAAGCCGGCAGGAAGAACTTCAGCAGACCAACGAGGAGTTGCAGGAAAAGGCGAGGCTGCTCGCACATCAGAATCAGGAAGTCGAGAGGAAAAACTCGGAGGTTGAACAGGCACGCCAGGCGCTCGAGGACAAGGCCAAGCAACTTGCGCTGACGTCGAAGTACAAGTCGGAGTTTCTCGCCAACATGTCGCACGAGCTACGCACGCCGCTCAACAGCTTGCTCATCCTGTCTGACCAGCTGTGCAAGAACCCGGAAGGCAACCTATCAGCGAAGCAGATCGAGTACTCGCGCACCATTCATTCTTCGGGAAACGACCTGCTGTTGCTCATCAACGATATTCTGGACTTGGCCAAGATTGAGTCGGGAACGGTCGTTCTTGATGTCGCCGAGCATCGGCTTGCCGACATGACGGCGTACGTCGAGCGCACCTTCCGTCACGTCGCCGAAGCGCGAAACGTCGATTTCAACATTCATCTGGGCAGCGACGTCCCCGCCGCGATCGTGACGGACCTCAAGCGGCTGCAGCAGATCCTGAAGAACCTGCTGTCCAACGCCTTCAAATTTACGCACCAAGGACACGTATCGTTGTCGGTCTCAGTGGCGCGTGACGGATGGAGCGAGGACAACGACACCCTGAACGATGCGGGGAGCGTCGTCGCCTTTTCCGTTCACGATACGGGCATCGGCATTTCTGCGGACAAGCAGCAGATCGTATTCGAGGCCTTCCAACAGGCCGACGGCAGCACCAGCCGCAAATATGGCGGAACCGGACTGGGACTTGCAATCAGCCGCGAGCTCTCGAAACTGCTGGGCGGCGAAATTCGCCTGACCAGCATGCCGAACGATGGGAGTACATTTACGCTTTTCTTGCCACGCACGAACGACCTCGCCAAGACGGGGCGCAGAAGAACCGCGCGCCGAGAAGGGGCGCGCGTCACGGTTCTGAACGACGCGCACGGCGTAAGCAAACCTGCCATGGACTTCCGGGCACACGGAGAGTCGGTCGCCGAGATCGCACACGATATTGCGCTCGCGAATGTTGTTGATGACCGGGACAATATTGTTCAGAGCGACAGCGTGGTGCTGATCGTGGAAAACGATCCCGTTTTTGCACGTGTGATGGTCGATACGACGCGGCAGCGAGGGCTCAAGGCGCTGACCACGCCACTCGGTGCCTGTGCTCTGACGCTGACCAACCAGTTCAAGCCGGACCTCGTCACGCTCGACCTGTTTTTGCCGGACATGGAAGGGTGGCGAGTCCTCTCGCGACTCAAGAACGACGTGGCCACCCGACATATTCCGGTGTGTGTCATCTCGACCGATGATTCCCGCGACCGGGCATTGCGCGCCGGAGCATTCGCTTTTTTGCCGAAGCCTGTCGAATCGCAGGCGGTTCTGGACGCGGCGCTCGCGTCGATGGCCCGCTATGTGGAAGCGGACCGGCGCGTCGCGCTCGTGGCCCTCTCTTCGATGACCGATCGGGAACTGCTCTGCAGTGGGTTGCGGGGCACGCAGGGCGAAGTGGTCTTTGCCGACTCGCGCGATGCGCTGCTGCAACAATTGTCGTCCGAGATCGTCGATACCCTGGTCCTCGCTGACGACATCCCGGGCGTCTCTCCGGAGGACATTGAAGAGGCACTCGCCTTGCGCGAAGGCATTGCTCCACTGCCGGTAATCGTGAGTGCCCCAGTCGAGCTGCCGCCGGCGCGCTGGCGGCGTGCGCGAGAAGGCTTCGTGGTGCAGCACGCGGCGAGCCGCGATCAGCTGCTGGATCTGGTCGTCGCCGCACTTCATGTGGACGCAAGGCACCTCGGCGCGGAGCACGGCGCCATGCTGGATGCCTTTCGGGCGTCGCAGAGCGGATTGAAGGGCGTCAAGGCATTGATTGTCGACGATGACATGCGCAACATCTTTGCACTCGCGACGATCATGGAAGACCTCGGCATGCGTCATGTGTGGGCCGACAACGGACGTGATGCTATACGGCAGGTGGAGTCCGATGCTGAGATCGAGATCGTCATGATGGATATCATGATGCCGGAGATGGACGGTCTCGCCACGATGCGCGAAATCCGAAAGCGACCGGTGGGCAAGGCGTTACCGATCATCGCGGTAACGGCAAAGGCAATGAAAGGCGATCGCGAGAAGTGCATTGAGGCGGGCGCGTGGGATTACCTCTCGAAACCCGTCAACCGAGATGATCTACTCGCCGTGCTGCACGCGTGGCTGCATCGTTAGGAGAAGCTATGTTCGATACTTTCTCCGAAGACAAGGTCAGCATCCTCGTGGTGGATGATCTTGCCAGCCAGCACGTCGTCCTGCGCACGGTGCTCGAAGAACCGGATCAGGAAGTCATTACGGTCTCGTCGGGACGGGAAGCGCTCAAGGCGGTGCTGCAACAGGATTTCGCCGTTATCCTTCTCGACGTAAACATGCCTGACATGGACGGCTTCGAGACGGCCAGTATGTTGCGCTCCTATCGGCGCACGGCATCGACTCCGATCATCTTCCTCACGGCCTATGTCGACGACGCCGAGATGGCGCGGGGGTATTCACTCGGCGCAGTGGACTATATCTCGTCTCCCGTCGTGCCGGAGATCCTCAGCGCCAAAGTACGCGTATTCGTGCAGATGCACCGGATGAACCGCGAACTGCGCGCCCGCGCGGCCCAGCGAGAAGAACTTGCCCGCGCGGAGGCGCAACGCGCGTCCGCGGACCAGGCTCGCCAACGCGCCGATTTTCTGGCGCAGGTGAGCCATCTGCTCACGCGTTCGCTCGATGTGGAGACGACCCTTTCGCGCATCCTCGATACGTCCGTGCCCGCACTGGCCGATGTCGCGTGCGTCTACCTCGAACTGGACGGCGAACCCTGCCCACGCACTTCGGTACGCTGCGGTCCGGCTGTACGCGCTCAAGCCGATCCCGCCCGTGGGCTGACCCTCGAGACCGTTGCCCCGCTCGAACCATTTGTTCCGTTCGCGAAGCGGACGTTGGGCTCAGCCGAGAGTCTAGTTTGCCGGGATGCTGGTATATTCGGCTGGCCGTCCGGCGACGGTGCCGTCGACTTGAAGGAAATCCGGTTCCATCCCTTGTTGAACGGGAAGGAGCGAAGGGCCGTTATCGCCTTCGGAGCGGTTCATTGCGACGAGGACCGTCAGCCTGCGCCTGTGATCACCGAGTTTGTGAGTCGCGCGTCCATCGCGCTTGATAACGCGTTCCTCTACTCTGCGCTTCGGGACGAGGACCGTCGCAAGAACGAATTCCTAGCGATGCTGGCGCATGAACTCCGCAATCCGCTCGCACCTATATCGAACGCCGTCAGCGTGATGAAGCGCTCGGAGCCAGGCGATGCAAAAGTGGCGAGCTGGGCGACCGGAATAATTTCCAACCAGCTTGAGCACATGGTGCGAATCGTTGACGACTTGCTCGATGTGTCGCGGATTGCCCGCGGAACGGTAGCGTTACAGCGCAAACCACTTTCTCTCGGCGTCGTGATCGACCGTGCGATCGAAACGAGTCGGCCGCACTTCGCAGCCCGCTCCCAGGCCTTCACACATGAGGGGAATCAGAACGACCTAATCATTGAGGGAGACGTCGTTCGTCTCACGCAGATCGTCGCCAACTTGTTGAACAATGCGTCCAAGTTCACTCCGCCCGGCGGCCACATTATCCTCTCGACCACCTTCAGAAACGGGGTTGCGGTGGTCACTGTCACTGACAACGGAGAAGGAATCGAGCCCAAACTGCTCCCGCGGGTGTTCGATCTCTTTGCTCAAGGCAATACCGCGCTCGATCGTGCGCAGGGAGGCTTGGGAATCGGGCTGACTCTCGCCCGACACCTGGTGGAACTACATGGAGGCTCGATTCGTTGCTGGAGTGGCGGTCGCGGGAAGGGGAGTAAATTTACGGTCGAGCTGCCGGCGTCTGTCTCACAGGAGAAGTCGCCTTCAGCTGCCGACATTCTTCCGTTGCGGCGCAAGCACGGCGCGCGTATCCTCGTCGTCGACGATTCAATAGCCTCGACGGAAAGCCTGAAGATTTTTCTCGAGATGCACGGGCATGAAGTGCGATGCGCGCACGACGGCATCGCTGCGCTTTCTGTCGCGCGGACATTTGCACCGCAAGTCGCCATTCTCGACATCGGTCTTCCTGGAATGAACGGATATGAAATTGCTAAAGCTTTCCGGGCCGATGCTGCGCTCAAAGACTGTCTGTTAATCGCTTTGAGCGGGTACGGCCAGGACGACGACCGCCAAAAGTCACATGCGGCCGGCATCGACCACCATCTAATCAAGCCGGCGGACCTTCCCGCGCTCGTCGAACTGATTTCGACGGGTTGCGTCGCAAGCGGTGGGGACCGCGAAGACGAAGGGCGGCCCGCCTAGACCGGGAAACCGTTCTCGCCGGTCAAAAGAACGACTCGCTTTCCGTCCGAATGGTGAGGTTCGTCGGTGACAGCCGACGCGGATGGCGGCGTGATATGAGCCCGACAGACAAAATTAGATGACTGACTTCGGGCAACACGATGGGATTCGAACAACTCGCCGCGCTTAAAGTGCAGCTGAATCAAGGCGCGAACGGCAAAGAGACTGTTACAAGCACGCGAAAAGCGCCAGTCGACGTCGCACGGAAAATCGCCCAGCGATCGAAGCCTCGGAAGGTCTGCCGACCCAGCCGCGCGCGCAGTCACCACGCTGCAACGACATTTCCGGCAGGCTTTTCCGCGCAGTCCTGCACCAAAGGTCCCGCTCAAAGTCGCGATCCTCAAGGACGTGCTCGCCCGAGCGGCGTCGCTTGAACTCAGCGAACGAGACGCTCGTAGCGGCGTCAGGCTTTGGTGTCGCAGCCAACGCTGCGGTAGCTGGCTCATTGCATGCAATGTGCGCGTGGATCTTACCGGCGCAACCACAGGCGTGGTCACAGCTGCGGAAGCAGAGTACGGTGTGAGTCAAGAGAAGACTCGGCTTGCGCGCAGGCGCGAGCGGATTGCGAACGAACGACGTGCTCGAGCCCGCTGACCGTCAAAACAACCTTCACCTGCAACCGTACTTTATATAAAGGAATTTAGCACGGTTAGTTTGTACCACTAACGAGCTATAGTGAGTTGGTTTCGACCTTGATTCATCGCGAGAGGCCGGACTGAGCATGGCGTCGCGGCACGTCACTGCGCCGAGGGACAGCTCTCCGAAGAGTGCACCGGATCGATCTCTCGTTGCGCCTCGAACTAGTAAAGGGGTAAAGGGGCCTGAAGCGAGCTGCGTGTCCTGCGCGCAGAGGACCGCCTCAATCGCCTCATTGGTGATAACGGTGCGCTTGCGGTGAAAGACATCGCGAGGCGCTGGCGTTGTTCGCTTCATAAGCGTCGCAGCGACCGGCACGAAGGTTGGTGACTCCGAAATGCAGAAAAGCCTTGTCTATGGAGCCGGTCTTCGAACTTCATTACAGGGAGTTGACGGCTGGCAGCGGTGCCGCTTCAATCGTTTGCAATCAGCCGCTGCGGCCAGATCTGCGGTTCTAGAAGGATGTTCGCGAACAACATTGGTATCTTCCCGACAAGGTAGGTTTTTTGCTGATTGCATTGTGCTATCTCGTTGAATTGAATTGGAGGTTTGCATGAATGCGATCGGTAAGAAACGATGGGCTATTGCTGAGGGATATTTGCCGCCTTCCAGCACTGGCCATACACCCGACCTTCTCAGTCATGAAGCGGCTTGCATTCTAAACGCCGGTGAGCAAGACGCGCACATTGAGTTGACGGTCTTCTTCAAGGACCGAGCGCCAGCAGGGCCTTATCGCATTATTGTGCCAGCGATGCGAACGCTGCACATGCGTTTCAATGACCTTGCCGATCCAGAGCAAATTCCTACGGGCACCGAATATGCCAGTCTGTTTGCATCGGACGTACCGGTCGTCATACAGCATACTCGTCTGGACTCGCGCCAGGCGGAGTTGGCGATATTGACCACAGTCGCCTACGGCGCCGATTGAGGCGCTTGATGCTAAAATATTTACCTGCTCGACCGTCTGGTTCGCCAGCTATCCAGAACCAGGTTGCCGTTGCAGCGAGTGCGAAATATGCTGGTTCGTTCTCCAAAAAAGCAGCGAGACGCGGCCGGTCGATTGCGAGAGCGTAATATAGCATTGTGCGCGGAACTAATGAGGGATGGCAAGCAACGCGCAATGCCTGCTTGCTTTCCGGCGCCCCGAACCCTATCCACCACCTCTTTGTAACGTCGGACCGCTCAGTCCCAACGCTGTGTTGATGACAGCGAGGTGGCTCAGCGCTTGCGGAAAATTTCCTGCGAGTTCGACGCGCTGTATATTGTATTGTTCGGCGAGCAGCCCGACGTCGTTGGCGACAGCCAGCACGCGCTCGAACTGTTTCCGCGCTTCTTCCTTGCGTCCTTGAAGGTTCAGGCAATCCGCCATCCAACAGGAGCAGGCGAGAAATGTTCCTTCGTCGGGACCGCATGGATCCTTCGGATGGCGCCTGATGAGTCCGTTTTCACTTAGATCGCGAGCGATCCGGTCGATCGTCGAGGACATACGCGGATCGTTGACAGAGATAAAACCGACGAGCGGCATCAATAATAGGCTAGCATCCACTTCTTCGGCGCCGTAGTACTGCGTGAAACTACCGAGCCCCTGATTCCAGGCTTCCCGCAAGATTTCTGCGCGAAGGCGCTCGCGAAGTGACTCGAGCCGCTCGGCGAGTGCCGAGTGGCCCTCATCGCACACATGATTGTTGACGAAACGGTCCAGCGCTACCCAAGCCATCACCCGGGAATAAGTGTAGTGCTTCGGCGTCGAGCGCGACTCCCAGATACCAGCGCCGGGGAGGTGCCAGACCTTCTCGATATGCTCGACGATGCGTCTCTCCACAAAGTATTCTTCGCCAGCAGGAGCCAGCCCGCCGCGACGGGCGACATCCAGGCAGTCGATAACTTCCCCGAGTACGTCCAGCTGATGTTGATCGGCGGCCGCGTTGCCGATGCGGACGGGCTTCGCATAGCGATGGCCTTGCAGCCAGTCGACCGTCCACTCCGGAAGATGGCGCCCGCCATCGACCCGGTACATGATCCGACACCGCTCGGGCGCGGTGGCGACGGTGCGCACCAGCCAGTCGCGCCATGCCTGTGCTTCCTCGTGATAACCGGCGTTCAGCAGCGCTACCATCGCGAAACTTGTGTCCCGCAACCACGCGTATCGATAGTCCCAATTGAGTTGACCGTCTGGCGCCTCGGGCAGCGAGGTCGTCGGCGCGGCGACAATTGCGCCGGTGGGACGGTAGATGAGGGCCTTCAGGGTCAACAACGAACGCTTCACTGCTTGCGGCCACGCGGTGCGGGAATCATCGAAGTTAGCGATCCAGTCCCGCCAGAAGCCCTGCGTGGTGTGCAACGCGGCTTGAATATCGAAGGGCTCGTCGCTGGGTTCATGTGTGCGTCCGTAACTCATTACGAAGGTGACGGCCTCTGCGGCCCTGACGTCGAACGATCCGCGTATCACGCCGTCCGTGACATGCATTTCGATATCGCTTCGCAACGTCACCCGGTCAGGGCCGATGTACGATTGAATGGCGCCATTGACTCGTTCGATCAATGGTGAAAGCTCGCCATAGTTGAAGCGTAGGCACAGTTCGGAGCGCATTTTAACGATACCGTGCAGGCCGGTGACGATGCGTACAACAGATCGCGAACCGATCCCAATAGGCATGAAATCGACGATGCGGACCGCACCGTCGGCGACTTCAAAGTCAGTCTCAATTACGAGGGTGTCGTCCTGATAGCGCCGTACGTTGCGCTTAATCGCTTCGGCGGGGGAGATCGTCCAGCTTCCATTCTCGGACCGACCAAGAAGGGCCGCAAAGCATGCATCGTCGTCGAAACGCGGCCAGCAGAGCCAGTCAATGCAGCCGTCGCGGCTCACGAGCGCGGCGGTTTCGCCGTCCGAAAGGAGGGCGTAGTCAGCAATCGGGCAGCTCATCAGCTTAGCTCCCTCGTTTGGCGAGGGAGCGAATCAGGCCTATCGCACCAATGCCGGCGAGACCCCAAAAGAAGGCGCGATGACGATCGGTGAACATCTCCCAGCTATGCTCGCGCGCTTGGTCATCGAAGCGGCCGTGCGCGCCATGGTCACCGGGCACCGGTTCAAACAGGTTCCCAGTTGCATCGCGTTGTAGCGGTTCGTCGGTGAGTTGTCCTGAGTAGCCGGCTTTCGCCAAGTAGCGGTCGATCAATGCGGGGGCGATCCGGTTCGCGAGGATTGCCTTCACAGTCGAGAACCCGAGCCATACTTCGCGGCGGCGGTGCGTAGCCGCAAAGAATATCGCGCGAGCGGCAACCTCCGGCTGGAAAATCGGTGCGACGGGGCGCGCTTTCTTGCCCATCTTGTTCATCGCCCAGTCGAACTGCGGTGTGTTGATGGCGGGAAGCTCGACCATCGTCAGATGTACGTTCAGTGCATCGTGGATGATTTCCGAGCGCAGCGAATCGGTAAACCCGCGAATAGCGAACTTCGCGCCGCAATAGACCGACTGTAACGGGACTGACCGATAAGCCAGGGCAGAGCCGACGTTCACAATGGTGCCGCGATTTCGCGTCCGCATGCGTGAGAGGGCGGCCATCATCCCGTGAACCTGACCCAGATAAGTGACACGCGTACCGCGCTCGATTTCCTCCGCCGTGAGCGCGGATACGGGCGCAAACGCTGTCGCCATCGCGACGTTGACCCAGACATCAATTGGACCCAGCGTGTCTTCCACACGTGATGCCGCTGCATCGACGGCTTTTGAGTCGGCGACATCGGTCGGGATGGCGAGTGTCGGGACGCCGAATCGCTCCTTGAGCTGAGCAGCCGCCCTGTTGAGGCGCTCTTCGTCGCGCGAAATCAGTGCCACCGCATAACCTTGACGGGCAAATTCCTCGGCGGCCGCGCGCCCGACGCCGGCGCCAGCACCAGTGATGACGGCTATCTTATGCATTGTCCAGGTCCTTTTCCACTAGAGGTCTCCGCGAGCGGCTAGCGCCTCGATTCTGTCGGCGGTGCGCAGCGCGATGGCCTGTATGGTCAGCGACGGATTCACCCCGCCGACCGTTGGAAAGACAGAGCCGTCGCAGATCCATAGATTGTCGATGTCCCAGCTTCTACAGTCGGCATTCACAACGCTGGTGGCCGGATCGTCTCCCATGCGTGCGGTGCCATTGAGATGGCACGTGTCATCGGTTTCCCGCCAGACGTCGCGTGCGCCGGCCGCCTCCAGTGCGAGACTCATGAAGTTGAGCGAATGAGCGACGAGGCGTTTGTCGTTTTCACACAGTGAATACGTCACGCGGGCGACGGGCAGTCCATATTGATCTTTTTCGTCGGCGAGCGTTACGCGATTGCGCTCTTGCGGCATTGCCTCCCCAACGATCTTGAGGCCCGCCTGGTGGTTGTACTTCTGCATCTCGTCAACGAGTTGCTGGCCCCACAGACCGCGCACGGTTTGCGTCGAGGCCCATGCGACCGGCAGCGGCCCCTGGCTCATGTAGCAGTAGCCCCCGAAGAAGTCCTTGCTTGTGTCCTTGTAGTTCCAGTGTTCGGTCAGCGCGAGCGACGGCGGCCCCTTGTACCAGCGAATCTCTTCGTCCATCGTGCCCCACGCGGCCTGATTCATTTGCACCATCAAATTCTTGCCTACGAGACCTGTGCTGTTGGCGAGGCCATCGGGGAAGCGGTCCGTCGCGGAGTTGAGCAACAAGCGCGGCGTTTCGATCGCGTATCCCGCGACCACGACGTTGCGTGCGCGCTGAAACTGCCAGCGTCCCTCGCGGAAATACTCGACGCCGGTGGCGCGTCCGTCGTCGCCCATGACGATCCGGCCCACCATCGCCAGATCCCGGATCTCGGCGCCGGCACGCACGGCGCGCGGAATCCAGGTGACGAGCGCGCTTTGCTTGGCGTTGGTGGCGCAGCCTGACACGCAGAATCCCCGATAGACGCACGGATGTGCTTCGCCGCGCGGCGCGGAGACGGTCGCGAGTGGTGTCGGCGCCCAGTCGATGCCGAGCGCTTCACAGCCGCGCGCGAGCACCAACGCCGCCGCGTTCAACTCATGCGCGCGGTACGGGTATCGCGGACGCTTGGGGCCCCACGGATAGTTCACCGGCCCAGATATCTTCAATGCCTCTTCGACTTCTCCGTAGTAGCGCCACATCTCGCGCCAGTCGATTGGCCAATCCGCACCATAGCCAAGAAGCGATCGTGATTTGAACCATTCTGGGCGAAAGCGCAAGGAGACCATCGCGAAGTGAACGGTGCTGCCGCCCACGGACTTGCCGCTGTTGTTGTTGCCGAGCTTGAGCGGATTCTCACCGTCGCAGACGCGCTCATCGGTCCAGAAGAGCTTGCCCTGATGCGTCTCATCCGATGCGAATTCTTCGAGCGGACGCCACCAAGCGCCGGCATCGAACGCGACAACCTTGAAGCCTTTCTCGGCGAGACGGCAGGCGAGTGTGCCGCCGCCCGCGCCCGTGCCGACAATCGCAAAATCCACCGCTTCGTCCTGCGGATACTCGCGCATCGGGATCCATGCGCCTGGGCGGAACACGTCGGGCGCGCGGCCATTCGCGCCGCGCGGGACCTGCTGCGCGTCGTGTGGCGAATCAGCGGACACGGCGGTTCTCCTTCTGCGCAGCATCCTCGTGACCGGGTTTCGCTTCGGCGGCTTCCCACGGGTCGCGGCGGTTGGCGACCATGCGCACGTAGCCGCGCGGGTTGGCCGGGCCGCCGAAGCCGATCTCGCTCCAAACCTGCGGATGCGCGTAGTACATTCCGCAGATGTCGTGCAGCACGCGCTCCGCGAAGAAAACAGCGCTCGGCATGCCTTCCCACTCGGTGCGGTCGAGCTTGCCCTGCTGCATGGCGGTGAGGAGCGCATGGCGCGCGTGATCGTCGATGCTTGCGAACGGCAGCTCGTGACGCGCACGGCTTTCGGCATCGAGCGCGCGAAGGCCGATGCGCCACGCGTCGCGCATCGGCGGCAAACGAGCATCGCGATAGCCGTCGCCTGTGTTCTTCGCGAGGCGTGCGTCGACGAGCGCGGCGACCGGCACGGCGGGCCGTTGCGGATCTTGCGGCACGATGCACGCGCACAGCGCGCAGAGTGCGCGCCACTCGACTGCATCGAAGAAGTGGGGATCCTTCGGCGTCGCAAGCCGTTCGTCGATGACATTGCGCGTGACCTCGTCCCATGACGGGGTGTCGCGCTTCGTCATCACGTCATAGCCGGGATAGCGGGGCAGGTGCTTCATTTCTTCTCTGTCTCCCGAAGACGCAACGCCGCGAGTCCAGCGAGTGCGAGCGCCGAAAAGCTGGGTGGTGCGGGCAATGGCGGACCGTTGAACAGATTCTGGCTCCAGTTACGCCAGCCGCCATGCGCGCGCGCGACGCCGCGTGCATGAAAGCCGACACCGATGAACCCGAGCGCCGTCGTTAGGCGCAGCCACAGCCGCGTCAACCAGTGCGCACGCGGACGGCTGAGGGCAGTGTTGATGAGCAGAGCCGATGCAACGGGCGGAACAACGATCGGTGCGTACATGGCCGGGTTCTGGAACGAGCCGCGAAAATGCAGCAGCGCGACTTCGCCAAGCGTGCCGAGCAGGCCGGCACTCGTGACGAGCGCGAGGGCCTGTCCTGCGGGCATGCCGAAAAGACGCGGCTCGTGGGCCGGTTCATCACGCAGCCGTTCGGAGACCGCCCCCAGCGCACCGGAGAGGAGCAAGGCCATCGGCGCGCCGATCGGCGCAGCATAGAAGAGGTTGTGCCAGCTCCAGCCACCGGGGCGCTTCGTGATGTTGTACAGATGAAACCCTGTGCCGGCGACGCCCGCGAGCGCCGCGCTGATATAGACCGCATTGCGCACTGGATGACGCGCCGGCTCGTGATCGGAGCCGCCGTGCAGGCCGGCCAATAATGACAGTGTGGAGACGACGAGCGGCGTGTACATCGCGGGATTATCGAAGGAGCCGCGATAGTGCTCCATCGCACTGTCCGTCAGCACGGAAAGTGCGAGCAGCGCCGAGCTGCGGTGGAACGTGCGCGCCGTATCGATGTGCGTCTGCGCCGGCGAGCGCTGCGCCTTCTGTCCGCCAAGCCGCACGAGCGCAAGTCCCGCCGCAGCGATCCCGCAGCCGATGGCAATGTCGATTGTTCTGGTTTGCGTCATGTCTCGGTTCGTTCTGTTCGATGCTTCCTGTAGCGGTTAAACCGCATACCGGTGCGCGTCCGCATGCTTGAAGTCGAGCCCGCAACCGGGCCTCGACCAATCCGGCGAGATGGCGCCGTCGCGCGCGCGCGGTGCACCATCGAAAAGCATCGATTCGATGCGCACGTGATCGTGAAACCATTCCTGATGTCGAAGATGCGGTGCGGCGCACGCTACGTGCAAATGCAGCGCGGGCGCGCAGTGCGCCGAAAGCGGCGTATGGAACGCATCACAAAGCGTCGCCGCGCGCAAAAAGCCGGTGATGCCGCCGCATCGCGTGACATCGGCCTGCAGGACGTCCACGGCTTGGTTGGCGAGCAGTCGAAGAGAGTCGTCGAGCGAGTAGCTGTATTCGCCCGCGGCTAGCTCCATATGCGCAGGCAGCGCGTTACGCAATGAAGCGAGCCCGCCAATATCGTCCGATGACACCGGTTCTTCGAACCACTCGACGCCGTATTGCGCGAACTGCTGCGCATAAAAAAACGCCTGCTTCCGATCCAGCGCCCCGTTCGCGTCGACGAAGAGCCCGGCGTCGTCCCCGATGGCTTCGCGCGCGACCGCCACGCGGTGCGGATCACGCGATGGCTGCGTGCCAACCTTGATCTTGACCCAGCGGCAGCCATCCTCATGCACCCAGCCGGCTAGCTGGTCACGAATGTCTTCGTCGGTATAAGTCGTGAAGCCGCCGCTGCCGTAAAGCGGAACTTCGCCGCGGACGGCGCCTAAGAGACGTGCGAGTGGCATGTCGAGCAGGCGTGCCTTCACGTCCCACAATGCGCAGTCGAGCGCCGAAATCGCGGTGGCCGCTATACCTGAGCGGCCAATGTTACGCACGCGCTGCTGCATGCGTATCCAGAGGGCGTCGACGTTCCATGCGTCTTCGCCGACGAGCGTCGAGGCGAGCGTCGATTCGATGAAGGCGGCGGTGGTCGCGTCGTTATACGTGTAGCCGATGCCCGTCTTGCCCGCCGCGGTGACCTCCGCAACGACAAGCGTCGTGGATTGCCAGGCGAAAGTACCATCGGCTTCCGGCCGGTCTGTCGGGATGGTGTAGGCGCGGGCCCGAATCGCGTCGACCGGCGCCTCCCGTTTTGTGAGGTGCATGGCGAAGACCCCGGTTAATTGTCCTTATGACCCGGCAGCACGGCACCGAGCACCTGTTTCGCCGTGTCAACGATGATGTTGCCTTCGTCCGGGTCCCCTTCGAAGAGCGTCGTGGCGAACGCTTTTGCCTGTTGCAGGGTGATGTGCGGCGGCAGCGGAGGCACATTAGGGTCTGCCTTCACCTCGATCACGACGGGTCGATCTGAGTTTAGCGCTTCGTCCCATGCTGCGCCCATGCGCTCGGCCTGGTCGACATAGAGACCCCGCAGCCCAATCAATTCAGCGAAGCGGTGGTAGGGCACCGACGGAATGTCTTGCGACGCCTCGAACTTTGGGTCGCCGTTCATGACGCGCTGTTCCCACGTAACCTGGTTCAGGTCGTCATTGTGAAGCACCATGCATATCCAGCGCGGATCGGACCATTGCTTCCAGTACTTCGCGACCGTGATCAGTTCCGCCATGTTGTTCATCTGCATCGCGCCATCGCCGACCAGTGCAATAACCGGCCGCTCGGGATGCGCGAATTTCGCCGAGATCGCATAAGGCACGGCCGCGCCCATGGACGCGAGCCCCCCGGAGAGCGAACACATCATGCCACGCTTGACCTTGAGATCGCGTGCGTACCAGTTGGCGCACGACCCAGAGTCACTGGTCACGATGGCGTTGGGCGGCACGCGCGCTGACAACTCCCATACTGTGCGCTGTGGGTTCACGCCGGTCGTTCCCGACGCGAGCGCGCGCTTCTCAAGTTTTTTCCACCAGTCGGTCATCCAGCCTTCGATGTCCTCCCGCCACGCGCGATCCGTCTTCTGTTCGAGTAGTGGCAAAAGCGCGCGCAATGTTTCCGCGCTGTCGCCAACGAGATTGACTTCCATCGGATACCGGATGGACAGCATGTCTGGCTTGATATCGATCTGCACTCCACGCGCCGCGCCTTCCTTCGGCAGGAACTCCGAGTAAGGAAAGCCCGAGCCGATCATCAGCAACGTGTCGCATTCAGTCATCAGCTTGTAACTGGGCTCGGTGCCGAGCAGACCGATGGAGCCGGTCACGTAAGGCAGATCATCGGGAAGGGCGGCTTTGCCCAGAAGCGCTTTTGCGACGCCTGCGCCGAGTTTTTCCGCGACCGCGATCACTTCATCGGTCGCCTGCAACGCGCCTGCGCCGACGAGAATCGCCACCTTCTTGCCGGCGTTGAGGACCTCGGCGGCGCATTGAAGATCGTCGGCATAGGGGACCGTTTTGGGCGCGCGGTAGCCTACCCCTGAATGCAGAGTCCCATGCTTGCGCGGCGGCGGCTCGTATTTGAGTTCCTGCAAATCGTTAGGGAACACAAGCGCCGCCACTTTTCGCTCGCCCAGCGCAGTTCGAATGGCCCGGTCGACAAGATGACGAACCTGGGCGGGCACACTTGCTTGCTGCACGAAGGCGCCCGCGACATCCTTGAACATCGATTGGAGATCGACTTCCTGCTGATAATGTCCACCAAGCGATGCCCGCGCTTGTTGACCGGCGATGGCGAGTACGGGCATGTGGTCGAGTCGTGCGTCGTAAAGACCCGCAAGAAGATGCGCTGCCCCGGGTCCCGAGGTCGCCAGGCACACGCCGAGCTCGCCAGTGAACTTGGCGTGCGCAGACGCCATGAAAGCGGCCATCTCCTCATGCCGCGTCTGAATAAATTCGATCTTGCCTTCTGCCCGATTCAACGCCCCGAGGATGCCGTTGATGCCATCGCCCGGATAGCCAAAGATGCGGCGCACGCCCCAAGCGTGCAAGCGGTCGACAAGGAAGTCGCCGACGGTAGTGGACATAGTTTGCTCCTGGTTGCAGCGAAGATAGCTGCTAGGATCCTTGCGGATATGTCACAACGTGACGCAATGACTATGCCGCCTATCGGCGATCAACACGTTAAACGCATCGTAGGTAGCCGTTAGGTTTCTGCAAGCAACTTCCCCAGCTCTCTCATCAGGTCCAGATGTAGGGCAGCGAGTCTAAGGAGGCATCGTCCGCCCTTGCGAAACGCACCGGTGCCATTAGAGGAGTGATTCCTGCTCACTACGGCATCGCTTCGAAGCAGAGGAATGTCCTCAGGCGTTAGCGAAGTTGTGGGAGACGAACCATATCTGTTTTGCTGGCATGACTTACCGACTGCCCTGCGGTCGATCACTCGTCCTCCTTCCTATCGCGCTCGTTCACGTTTTGTTCAAACCGACCAGGTCCAGCACCGCGAGCACCCCGCGCAGACGCAGAAAGCTTTTCAACCGTTTGAAAAAAGCTCACATCGTGATACATATCCGGAGGTGAGTATCAGAGGCGGGCAGTGAGTGACGTTGCGCACGAGATTGGAATGGCGGTTGCTCTGCGCTGAGCGAGCCGAGGTACCCTCATCGAAGCATCAACCGGGCGCAGGAAGAGGGCCGAGTGCGTCTCAAATTTTTCTGTTCGAGCTTTTTTAGGGGATAGCGTGGCCTTAAAGCGCCGGTTTCTCGGGCCCGTTGCACAAGTCGGAGCCTCCTGCTTCACGGCGCTGTTTCAGGTTGGCGCCTTAGCCGCCGAAGCGCCTTCGCGTGAGGCGGGATCGCTGACGGCTGCGTCGACGCCGCTCGCGTATTTTCTACACAGCAAGGGCCCCGCCGCACGACCAGTGATCTATCTCGGATGGGCGCTTGCGACCATATGCGTGCTCGTATGCGTGATCATTGCCGGAATGCTTCTCATCGGCATGTTCCGGCGCAGGAAGCAACAAGACGCGCGCGCGCTCGTCTCCGAAGGAGGGCTGCGTTTGGTCTACGTTGGCTCGGTGCTATCCACCATCGCACTCTTTGGCATCGCCGTCTATATGCTCTCGGTGCTCGCGGAGGTCGCCGACCCTCCCAAAACGCCAGGGTTGACCGTGACGGTCACCGCCTACGACTGGTGGTGGAAAGCGGACTACGGGGACGGCGAGACGCACTTCTCAACCGCCAACGAGTTGCACATCCCGTCCGGCGTACCGGTGCTTGTCCTGCTGAAAAGCGCCGACGTAATTCACGCTTTCTGGGTCCCTGAACTGGCCGGCAAAACGCAGACGGTTCCTGGTACCACAAACCGGCAGTGGATCCAGGCGGACCGCCCCGGTATTTTCCGAGGCCAATGCGCCCAGTATTGCGGCGTACAGCACGCCCACATGGCGTTCGAGGTGTACGCGCAGCCCCAGGCCGATTATGACCGGTGGTACGCCGCGCAGATGAGCGCAGCAACCGCACCGTCGACGTCCCAATCAATGCGAGGAAGCAAGCTCTTTGAAGAACGCTGCGCGGGATGCCATACGGTTCGCGGGAGCAAAGCGGCCGGCGTTCAGGCGCCTGATCTCACCCACGTATTGGCGCGTCGGCTGCTTGCTGCAGGAACCGTGGTCAATACACCAGAAAACCTGATCGACTGGGTTCAGCACGCGCAGGAACTCAAGCCCGGCACGCTAATGCCCGATATGAAGCTCTCGCCCGCTGAGGCGGGCGACTTGTCGGCCTACCTCGCCACTCTCAAGTAAGGAACAGACGATGGCCGCCATCGGTGATCGAAACGCTGCGCAGGCCCATCGGGTCGCGTTCCGACGTGTGCCTGAGTTTGGCAGCGTCGCGCAGGGGTCGGAGGCCGAGAAGCGCCTGCGTGAAATGTGGGAAGGAGACGGGGGCTGGCGCGGTTTCATTACAACCGTCGATCACAAGAAGATCGGCTTGCGTTACATCGTGACAGCATTCCTGTTCCTGATGCTGGGCGGCCTCGAAGCGCTTGTTATGCGTCTGCAGCTCGCACAGCCGAACCAATCACTGGTGACGCCTGGCCAGTTCGCCGAGCTTTTCACGATGCACGGCGTCACGATGATTTTCTTGTATGCGCTCCCGGTGCTCAGCGGTTTCTCCAATTTTCTGTGGCCGCTCATGTTGGGGTCCCGCGATATGGCGTTCCCTCGTCTGAACGCGCTTTCGTATTGGGTCTTCGTCTTTGCCGGCATCTTTCTTTACGGCAGTTTCCCGTTCGGGCAGGCTCCGAATGCCGGATGGTTCAACTATGTCCCGCTTTCCTCCCTGGAGTACAACCGTGGAATAAATATCGACGTGTATTCCCTTGGTATGGTGCTGCTGGGCATCTCAACGACCGTTGGCGCAGTGAATTTTGTAGTCACGCTTTTTCGCATGCGTGCGGTCGGCATGTCGGTTGACCGGCTGCCGATTATCGTCTGGGGCACGCTGACCATTTCGTTCGCGAATCTTTTTGCCGTGCCGTCGGTGAGTTTAGCGTTCCTACTGCTGTGGATGGACCGCAATATCGGCACACATTTCTTCGACGTCGCGAGCGACGGTCGGCCTCTCCTTTGGCAGCACTTGTTCTGGATGTTCGCGCATCCGTGGGTCTACGTCGTCGTGCTGCCGGCTATGGGCATTGTGTCGGATGCCCTGCCGACCTTCTGCCGTCGTCCCCTCGTCGCTTATACGGCGGTGGCGATGGCGACTGTCGGTACGATGATCGTTGGTTTCGAAGTGTGGATCCATCACATGTTCGCAACCGGGATCACACCCTTGGCACTGGCCTTCTTTGGCGCAGCGAGCATGCTCATTTCGATCCCAAGCGCCGTCGCCGTGTTTGCATGGGTCGCGACGATCTGGACTGGACGTCCTATCTTCGCCGTACCCTTCCTTTATTTCGCGAGTTTTGTGCTGATGTTCGTCATCGGCGGCGTCTCCGGCGTGATGACGGCCGCAGTGCCGCTCGACTGGCAGCTTACCGATACCTACTTTGTCGTCGCGCATTTGCATTATGTGCTGCTAGGGATCAACGTTTTTCCCGTCTTCGGCGGAATCACCTACTGGTTTCCGAAATTTACCGGACGGATGATGAATGAACGATGGGGCAAGATCGCGTTCTGGATCATCCTCGTGGGGTTCAATCTTGCCTTTTTCCCGATGCACATCTCGGGTTTGCTCGGCATGCCGCGGCGCATCTACACCTATCCCGAAGGCATGGGATGGGATACGTCGAACCTGATTACGACGATCGGTTCCTTTATTTTTGCGTTAGGCGTTCTGCTCTTTGTGGTGAACGCGCTCGTCTCGGCACGCCGCGGACGTGAAGCGCCGAAGAACCCGTGGGACGCGCCTGGGCTCGAATGGTCGACCGAGTCGCCGCCGGCGCCCTACAACTTTGCGGTCTTGCCGGTGATTGAATCGCGGCATCCGATGTGGGAGGATCGCCTGCAGCCTAAGGGGCGGCAGTCGAGTCTTGCATCAGGGTACTTGCTTCACCGAGGGCGCGAGGCGCTTGGAGTCCACCCATTCAGCGGTAGTCCCGACGTTATTCTCAAGATGCCCGAGGATGCGTGGTCGCCATTCTTTCTCGGACTCTTTGGCGCGCTTGCTTTCCTAGGCTTGCTGCTGCGCTCGCCGTCTTTTACCGTTGTGGCGCTCGCAGCGGCAGGCGCAACGCTCATCGCGTGGATGTGGCCGCGGCGCGCGCTCGCACAGCGCGAGCCTCCCGGACCAGCGCAGACCGTTCCCGCGATCACCAACAAAAGCAAGGATGCCCTGCCGGTCGGAAGTGCGGGCGAGCACTCGGGCGGATGGTGGGGCGTGCTGGCACTCGTCGCAACGGAAGCGAGTCTTTTCGGCTATTTGATCTTCTGCTACTTCTACTCACAGTCGCAGACGACTCTGCCGTGGCCGCCTGAGGGCATGCCGAAAATCGGCACAGGTGCGCTGAGCACGGGCACACTGATCCTGAGCAGCGTGTTCGCGTGGCTGTCCGAGCGAACGCTCAAGAGAAGTAAGCGCTGGCAGGCATTCGGCTGGATGTTGGTCGCTATTGCGCTGGGCATAACGTTCGCTGGCATGCAGTGGAAGGAGTGGCACGATCATCCGTACGGCATTACCGCTCATCTCTACGGCTCCCTCTACTTCACTATCACGGGCTTTCATATGGCCCACGTCGCCGTCGGGCTCGTTATTCTGGTTCTGCTCGCGGTCTGGATTGCGTTAGGGTATTTCGACGCGGAACGCAACGCACCGATGCGCATCGGCGGGCTCTACTGGCACTTCGTCGACGTCGTCTGGCTATTCATCTTTACATCGTTGTATGTGACGCCGTTCTGGATGCGAGGCCACTGATGCAAACGCCCGTGCCCGCGGAGCAGTCTGCGCTCACTCAAAGTGAGAATCGCCGTCTTGGCCTATGCGCGACTGCTGGCTTTTTCTTCGCGCCCGGCGCATGGCTGCTTCAAGTGATGGTCTCTGAGACGATCTCCGCCCAAGCCTGCTCGGCTGGATCGATCCCGCGTGTCAAACCTGTCTTTCCGAATCTCGATGGATGGTTGTATGGAACGTCGATCGCTGCCTTCGTCGTCGCGGCGATATGCGCCGCACTCGCCGTGTACGGCCTCGTGTTCCTCAGGCGCAAGCAAAAGCAGCTCAAAGAACAGCGTCCGGATGCAGGGTCATCCGAGGAGCCGTCGCTCGCTGAGGAGGAGGTGAGTCGTAAGCGCTTCGTTGCATTGTGCAGCGCGCTGATCGGCTGCGGATTCGTCGTCGGGCTGGTGTTCACGGTCCTTGCCGAAGTGTTTTTCCAATCTTGTAGCCAGTGGCATTGACATGAACGCGATCAGAACCCGAGATTGGCTTGTCAATGCGCTCATGATTGTGGCGTTGAGCGCATGTGGCGAACGGTCCACAGATCGCTTATCGGATAACATCACCGCTCAGTCACCGTTGACGACCGAGCCAACGCTGATTGCGCGTGGTGAATATCTTGCAAAAGCCGGCGACTGCAGTGCATGCCACGACGCCGCGGATCACACGCCGCTGGGCGGCGGCATGCCGGTCAACTCGCCGTTTGGTCCGATCTATGCAAGCAACATCACACCGGACACCGAGTTCGGTATTGGCCGCTACAACTTGCGTGATTTCGCCGACGCCTTGCGCGTGGGTAAGCGGCTCGACGGCAAGCGGCTTTATCCGGCAATGCCGTATCCGTCGCTTGCGAACATGACGGACGATGACGTAACCGCGCTGTACGCGTATTTGATGCACGGCGTCGCGCCGGCCGCCAAGCGTGCGCCCGAAACGCACTTGCCGTTTCCGTTCAATCAACGTTGGGGCATGCTTTTCTGGAGTCTCGCGTTCGGCAATCACGACCGGTACCAAGCGAACTCCAAACAAACCGCACAGTGGAATCGAGGTGCGTATCTCGTGCAAGGACTTGGACATTGCGGCGCGTGCCACACGCCGCGAGGCCCCGCTTACAACGAACTCGGCTACAGCGAAGCGTCACCATGGTATCTGACCGGTGGTGTCAATGATCACTGGCTTGCGCCTAACCTGACCGGCGACCCAGGTAGCGGGCTTGGGCGTTGGACGCCAGATGACGTCGTCAGATTCTTGCGGACTGGTCACGGCGCAGGTGCGATCGCATTTGGCGCGATGGCCCCCGTGGTTGAGGAGAGCACGCAGCACTTGTCAGACGCGGACCTCCAGGCGATCGCCATCTATCTGAAATCACTTCCCGCTCAGCAGAGCTACGGCAGTTTCTCAAACAACGCGCACGCGCAGGTGCAAACCGCAAGAAGCATTCGGACCGGTGAGGTGGAGCGACCTGGCGCTGGGGTGTATCTATCCTTCTGCGCACGATGCCACCAGGCGGACGGACGAGGTCAGCCCGGAAAAGTCGCGGCACTCGCGGGCAATCCGCTGGTACTGGCCGAAGATCCGACCTCGGTGACGCGCATCGTGATCGAAGGCAGCAAGAGTCCGAAAACCGATACGGGACCCGCGCCACAGAAGATGCCCGCCTTCCATGGAAAGCTGACGTCCACAGAGATTGCTCAGGTGGTGAGCTTCGTTCGTGGCGCTTGGGGCAATCACGCCGCTCCTGTCTCGGATCAGGAAGTAGAGCGACTGCGATCGGCTATCCACAAGTGACGAGCGCCTGACCGTCTTCTGGACTCGAGCAGGGCCGCAACAGCATGGCTATTGGAACGCCGTGTGAACGCCATTCGTTTGCGTGGCGGGGCGATTGACGAAGACCCGGATGAGACGTCGACGCTGCAGGTTGAGGAAAACCAGGCACCCAGAAGGAGGACGATCGATTTCTTCATGCTGGCTCACTTGCTCTGGCACGCATCTGCGTCATTCGCTTATCCAGTCAGCGGCCACGAGCGGTCGCCGCCATCTTTAGCCGCGGTATCGTGCCGCCGTTAGCTATCGACCGCAGGCATCACTGACCCATCGGCGAGACGGTTGATGCAGCCTGTTTGCGCGGCGCGACCCGCCAGACGGTGTTACCGATGTCGTCAGCTACGAGCAAGGCACCATCCGCGTCCAGTGCGACGCCCACGGGCCGGCCCACAGCATGACCATCTTCTAACAGGAAACCGGACAGGAAATCCTCGGGCGCGCCGGAGGGCTGTCCACCGACAAACGGAACAAACACCACCTTGTAACCCGTGCGCGGCTTGCGGTTCCATGATCCGTGCTGGCCAACAAACGCGCCTCCGCGATAGTGAACCGGAAACAGCGTCCGGCCATAGAAAACCAGACCTAGCGAAGCCGTATGATTGCCCAAGGCATAGTCGGGAACGACGGCCTTTTCGACCATATCGGGGCGTTGAGGTTCGACGCGGGTGTCGACATGCTGCCCGTAATAGCTGTACGGAAAGCCGTAGAAGGCTCCCTCTTTCACAGCGGTCATGTAGTCGGGAACAAGGTTGTTCCCGAGTTCATCGCGCTCGTTGACTGCCGCCCATAATGCGCCACTGTCCGGTTGCCAGGATAGTCCGTTGGCGTTGCGCAGACCTGTTGCATAGGGTCGCAAACGACCGGTATCCACGTCGAACTCAAGGATTCTCGCTCGCCCGTCTTCCGCATCGATTCCATTTTCTCCGGCGTTGCTATTCGATCCGACGGTAATGTAAAGATGCTTGCCCGAGCGATCGGCAACGACATTTTTCGTCCAGTGATGATTGATCGGCCCGGCCGGTAAGTCGACGACCTTGACGGCGGCGCTCGTTATCGCGGTAGCGCCTGTCACGTAATCGAAGCGCAGCAGGGCGTCGGTATCAGCAACGTAAAGATGATCGCCAATGAGCGCCATTCCAAAGGGCGAATGCAGGCCACTCAGAAACACCGTTTGCATCCGGGCCATGCCCTCACTATCCGTCGCGCGCAAGAGCACGATGCGATCCGGGCTCGGCACACCCGAACCCGCGCGCTTCATAACCTGCCGTCTGATCCAGCCGGATATGCCGCTGCCTTCATCGTGTTCCTCAGGCGCGTCGCTCTCCGCTACCAGGACATCACCGTTGGGCAACGTGTAAAGCCATCGCGGGTGGGCCAGATCGCTGGCGAACTGCGTGACGGCAAAACCCGCAGGAGCGGTGGGCATGAACCCGGCAGGCCGCGCTTCCGTCGGCGCGATGTTCACCATCGGAATCATCTTGTGGTCCGGAGCTGGAAGAGATGGCGTTGTACCGAAGCCCGTGTCGCTTGAGCTCGAGTGTCCGATCGCGCAGGCGGCCAGCGGCAATGCCAGCGCCACAGCAACTTGATTCGACAGACGCATGCGTGTTCCCAAGTAGACGGGCAAGCCGAGAATGATCACTGGCGCAAGAAGCCTGCCTGCAAACGCCGCCGCGGAGTCGCACCGATGTTCATCTCATAGAGTCAGCCCGCTCGGCGGATTACGAATCGCTTGCCCTAACTTCGCCCACTGTGACATTGCTGCTGAGTGCGACCCCGGCGGGTTGTTGGACCGTTCCTGCTATGGGGCGCGGGCGGCATTTTCGAGGCTGTCAAACGGAACGCCGTGGGTAAACCGCATTTGCACTGCGGCCGTAAGCAGCATATTGACATAATGAAGATGATCGTTCGTAGTACGAAGTGCATAACCGCGCACGCACACACTCGATCCTGCCAAACCATCGACCACATCAGGCATGTTCGACCCGAGATGTCTTAGCGATATTGGTTCCGTTGGGGAGGCAAGGGCGCACGATTCCCGATTTCCGCCGAGCTCTCTGAAGCTCAATCCCAAGAAGACTGGTTTTTCGGCAGAGCGTTATGTGGATCGTAGACGTCGAAGTGGTCCGTCGAGTCAAGACGCTCTGTGTACAGAACGAGATTCGTACCGTCAGGCTTCAGTCGTGATTTGAAGAGGATACCCTTGGCACCGCTGGCGACAACCTCATCGCCGAGGATCCAACTGGGCGGCTCGATCCGTTCATTGAACCAGCAGTGGCGCCAGTCGCAATAGAAATCCTCCCACAAAGGAGACCACTTTCCGCTCTCGTACCCGCCGGTGAAATCGACTATCGGAGCGGCCGTGAGGTTGTAGCTGACCAAGGTCCCCGGTGGCATCAAGGACGATAGCTGCTGATACTCTCTGATGGCCGTGTCGTGGTCCAAGGCCAGATAGAGCGCATTGAGCCCGACACGATTCGCGCGCCCGCCATGCGTTCCTGCTCCCGCTCCGCTCGTCGGCGCGACAGCCCACCTGGGAACATGCATCCGATAGGCAGTTACCCCGGCCAATTCTGTGAGGATCATCCTGCCGCGCCCGCCTCGAGCGACGAAACGTAGCGTAGGACGTCGTCGGCCCGGCTTTCAGACACTAATTGCTCTGCGGTTTTGTAGTTGAATACGGGCAGGGGTTCGTTTCGATACCAGAACAGCGCCTTCGTGACGTCGCCTGAGATATCCGTCGCCGCGCGAATGACCCGCAGAGCGTCGCGGAGGAATCGTTGTACGCTCTCGGATGCAGGCTGCCGGCTGATCGTGTTCCGATGTACGTGTGCCTGCTGGGCAAGGGTTTGCAAGTCGATATGCAAGGCCTCGCCGAAGCGTCGAGCGGAGACAATCGGGGCTGGATCTTCGGGATCGCGTAGTGAGGCCATGAAACGGTCAAAGCTCACATCCGCACTGGGAATGGCACCGGTATCCGAATTCATGGTTCGCTCCAAGCACATGATCTGCACAATTTTAGCATAACCACCGGTGCCACCTTCGAGCGCGAAAACCGACGTTTCCCTTTATCGCTCCGGCGCGCGCGTGCGGCTCGGGGGCGTATCGGAGCAAGATACGACTAAGTACGATAAAAAGGGCTTGGTCACTGCATTTATTGTGCATTCATGCTGCGTAGATCGACCATTTCACGTGAAACCATCGTGAGCATCGCTGGCATCGAAAACTATACATCTGAATACTTTGTCACGGCCAGATACAAATGTCGGGGTGCGGGCTAAATACAGATGTCGTATCTATCCAAGGATGTTGCGCTCACACGGTGTTGAAGATGCGAGGTTGAACGGGCAGGGCGCGGGTGCATGGACTTCACCGTTTATTGACCGCTGAGCTGTCTTTTACTGACGCGGCACCGCGTTTGTGTTCATGCAGCGCCTTCATCGTTGCCTCCAGGTCCTGTTGCGTGAGCTCGCGCTGTTTTTTCGTGCCGGATGCGCGGCGTGGCGTGCGTACCTCCGCGCCGCGATGCGTGCGCGAGGGCGCCGTGCCAATGCTGCGGTTGTCGCGCTGAGCCTGCACCGCCTGCGCCAACTCAAGCACGTGCGCGAGACGCTTGCACTCAACGATCGCGCCCGGATCGACCTCGGTGAGACGGTCGTACTGCCGGCATACCAGCGCCCGCTCGCCGGCGCGCAACTGCGTGCGCCCGTCGGGATACTCCCACACCTCGATGTCACGGTGGATCAGCGCGCGGTTTGCGTCGGTATCGTCCAGCAGATACAGCACGCGGTCGTACTGCACGGTGAGCGTCTTGGTGACC
>NZ_FCOI02000041.1 GCF_001544795.2 Caballeronia temeraria
TTCCCTTGCATACCCTGCGGCAGCGCGCAGCGCTGTGCCGGAACCCTTTCGTGCTGGTCCAGCGCCTTAAAACGACTAGCTTGTCAGACCGCGCGCGAGCCAAGCCCGGTGGGTCCTTCGAGGGCACTCTTTAGGCGAGGGCCGCCGAGGACGAGAGAACTACTCAAACTACGTGTGACCGCGGGCCTGAAAAGCTGCTTTCTTTGGTTACTTTCTTTGCAGCAGCAAAGAAAGTGACTGCCGCCCCGCACAGGGGCAGTGCTAATAGACCGCAAAGAACTCAGGATTCCACGAAAGCGAAAGCGAAAGCAAAAACAAAAACAAAAAACGGACCGGCACCGACCACTTTCCCGAAGAAGAAGAAAGCACCAGCACCGGTCCGCACGGACCGACTCTCAGCCCAAACTTACTGACAGGCTTCGCACTCGTCGAACCCCGGATCACCCGGACGCATCATGCACACGGGGCCATCGGCTTCCGGCGCGGCGGCAGCCTCCACCGAAGTCGCAGCAGCGGCATTGAACCCGCCATTGCCCGACGTCGAAGCAGCACCGCCGCCAAACCCGCCAGCCGCACCCGCTCCGCCGTCACCGGAAGAAGAAGGCACCGCATTCAGCGCACCGTGCGCAACCGTCGACTTCTCGACGTGCGTCGCCGCCATCGTACGGAGGTAGTAGGTCGTCTTGAGGCCGCGAATCCACGCGAGCTTGTAGACCTCATCGAGCTTCTTGCCCGACGCGCCCGCCATGTAGATGTTCAGCGACTGCGCCTGATCGATCCACTTCTGACGGCGCGACGCCGCTTCCACGAGCCACTTCGGATCGACTTCGAACGCCGTCGCGTAGATCGCGCGGAGATCGGCCGGAATGCGGTCGATGCGCGAGAGCGTGCCGTCGAAGTACTTCAGATCCGACACCATCACTTCGTCCCACAGCCCGCGCGCCTTCAGATCACGCACGAGGTAGTCGTTGACGACCGTGAATTCGCCCGACAGATTCGACTTCACATACAAGTTCTGGAACGTCGGCTCGATACACGCCGACACGCCGATGATGTTCGAGATCGTCGCCGTCGGCGCAATCGCCACGCAGTTCGAATTGCGCATGCCGTACGTCGAGATGCGCGAACGCAGTTGCGCCCAGTCCATGCTCTCCGACGTGTCCACTTCGACATAACCGCCGCGCGCCTCGGCCAGAAGCTTCAGCGAATCCTGCGGAAGAATGCCGCGATCCCACAGCGAGCCGCGATACGTCGCGTAACGGCCGCGCTCTTCCGCGAGTTCCGTCGACGCGTAGTACGCGTAGTAGCAGACGGCTTCCATCGAACGATCCGCGAACTCGACCGCCTCGCCCGACGCATACGGCGTGCGCAGCAGATGCAGGCAGTCCTGGAAGCCCATGATGCCCATGCCCACCGGACGATGCTTCAGGTTCGAGTTACGCGCCTTCGGCACCGCGTAGTAGTTGATGTCGATGACGTTGTCGAGCATGCGCATCGCGACGCTGATCGTGCGCTTGAGCTTGTCGTGATCCAGCGCGTACGAGCCGTCGGCCTGCTTCACCATGTGCGCGACGAGGTTCACCGAGCCGAGGTTGCAGACGGCGATTTCCGTCTCGCTCGTGTTCAGCGTGATTTCCGTGCACAGGTTCGACGAGTGCACCACGCCCACGTGCTGCTGCGGCGAGCGCACATTGCACGGGTCCTTGAACGTGATCCACGGATGGCCCGTTTCGAACAGCATGCCGAGCATCTTGCGCCACAGTTGCGCCGCCGGCAGCTTCTTGAACAGCTTGATCTCGCCACGCGCGGCTTTCTCTTCGTAAGCCACGTAGGCCTTTTCGAAGTCCGCGCCGAACAGATCGTGCAGGTCCGGGCAGGTCGACGGCGAGAACAGCGTCCAGTCGCCGCCTTCGACGACGCGCTTCATGAACAGATCGGGAATCCAGTTCGCCGTGTTCATGTCGTGCGTGCGGCGACGGTCATCGCCCGTGTTCTTGCGCAGCTCGAGGAATTCCTCGATGTCGAGGTGCCACGATTCCAGGTACGCGCACACCGCGCCCTTGCGCTTGCCGCCCTGATTGACCGCGACAGCCGTGTCGTTCACGACCTTCAGGAACGGCACCACGCCTTGCGACTTGCCGTTCGTGCCCTTGATGTGCGAGCCGAGCGCACGCACGCGCGTCCAGTCGTTGCCGAGGCCGCCCGCGAACTTCGAGAGCAGCGCGTTTTCCTTGAGCGCTTCGTAGATGCCGTCGAGATCGTCGGCGACCGTCGTCAGATAGCACGACGACAATTGCGAGCGATGCGTGCCCGAGTTGAAGAGCGTGGGCGTCGACGACATGAAGTCGAACGACGACAGCACGTTGTAGAACTCGATGGCGCGCGCTTCGCGGTCGATTTCGTTGAGCGACAGACCCATCGCGACACGCATGAAGAATGCCTGCGGCAACTCGATGCGCGTGCCCTCGACGTGCAGGAAGTAGCGGTCGTACAGCGTCTGCAGACCAAGATAGCCAAATTGCAGATCGCGGTTCTGATCGAGCGCAGCGCCCAGACGCTTGAGGTCGAACTGTTGCAGCTTGTCATCGAGCAGGCCGGCTTCGACGCCGCGCTTGATGAACTGCGGGAAGTATTCGGCGTAGCGCTCGCCCATTTCGGCTTGCGTCACTTCGTCTTCGAGAATTTCGCGGCGGATCGTGTGCAGCAGGATCCGCGCGGTGACCTGGCTGTACGCCGGGTCTTTCTCGATCATCGTGCGCGCGGCGAGGATGGCGGAGTCGTAGACCTGCGACATCGGCACGCCGTCGTACAGATTCTTCACCGTTTCCGCGACGATCGGCTCGGCGGACACCGCATCGCCCAGATTCGCGCATGCCGAGACGATCAGCGCCTTCAGCGCGTCCATGTCGAGCGGACGCGTGACGCCGTTGTCCGTCACGTTAATCGCGCCTTCGTGCGCCTGCGCGTTCTGCGTGGCCGAGCGCTCCTGCGTGCGCTGCTGCGTGCGCTTCTCGCGATACAGCACGTACGCACGCGCGACGTTATGCTCGCCGCCGCGCATCAGCGCGAGCTCGACCTGATCCTGAATGTCTTCGATATGGAACGTGCCGCCATGCGGACGGCTGCGCACGAGCGCGCGCACGACGGCTTGCGTCAGTTGCTCGACCTGCTCGCGCACACGCGCCGAAGCCGCGCCCTGCCCGCCGTTCACTGCGATGAACGCCTTCGTCACCGCGATCGCGATTTTCGTCGGCTCGAACGACACCACGCTTCCGTTGCGACGGATGACCTTGTAGTCGGCAAACGTCGTGTTCGGCGCGAGCGCCTGAGCGCCCACGTTCTGCGCACCGCTCATCGGCTGTGCGGATGCGCCTTCGAATGAAGTCGTGGCGTTGTCGGTGGTTTGCATGTGCAAAACTCCTGGTGTTCGATTGGTGCGGATGGTCCGCGGATTTATCACTTATGCCGCGCGTGTCACGAGAACGTCATGGAGCGCGCGCGGGGTTTTGGCGGTAAAGCCGGGCTGTGAATACAGCAGGCTGAAAACACGAATTGCGGCGCTTACGGCCCGCATTGTTCTTGGCGTCTCATGCGGTGCCCGCGTTGGCGCGCGGTATCGGTCGACGCAACTCGCGCTCACTTGCATGCCTTCTTCACGGTGCTGCTTGCTGGCGCTCGATGTGCCCGACGCCTCTCTCCTCGCAAAGAGAAACCGTCTCGCGCATCGCCCCGGGCCAGCCAAACTTCTTCTACGCCGGAAAGCGGGCGGCGCCTGCTCGGTGGAGCGGCGCCGCCACAACAACACAAGATGTAGTGCAAAGTCCGTCTTTCGGCACCAAGTATAGTGGACAACCTCGCAGTCTCAAAAAGGTTTATTTGCCCGATGGACGCCGTTGCGGGGTTGACTTTTGCTACTGCAAAGCGCGGCAAGGCCTCGCGCGTGACGCTGCTGCGCCGCAACGAGAAAGACCTTACGCAATGCTCAGATGTTGGACTGAAACGGGAAGAACGATGGCGGCAGCGCGCTGTCGTGACGCAGGCGCAGCCAGTCGAAGTGCGGGCCGGGATCGGTCTTGCGGCCGGGCGCGATGTCGGAGTGACCGGCGAGCGCGTCGATCGGATAACGCTTCACGATCATGCGCACGAGCGCGGCGAGCGCGTCGTATTGCGCGTCCTCGAACGGCACGCGATCGCTGCCTTCGAGCTCGATGCCGATCGAGAAATCGTTGCAGCGCTCGCGTCCGCAGAACGACGAAACGCCCGCGTGCCACGCGCGTTCATCGCAGGAAACGAACTGCTGGACGGCGCCATCGCGACGAATCACGAAGTGCGCCGACACGCGCATGCCGCGCAGTTGATCGAAATACGGATGCGCGTCGTGATCGAGCGTGTTGAGGAAGAAATCGGCGATGGCGTTCGTCGTGAAATCGTCGGGCGGCAGACTGATGTTGTGCACGACGATGAGCGTTGGCGCCGCGTCGCCTGGACGCGCCTCGAAGTTCGGCGACGGCAGGCGCGTCGCGTTCGAGAGCCAGCCTTGCGCGTCGATGTGCGGGTCGGCTCGCCTGGTGACGTGCGTGTTCATCGTGCGTCGCGGCCGGTCGGACGAGCCGCGAAGTGACGCGCGTGATCGGCGCAGCAGAAGCGCTCGCCCGCGACGACGATCGATTCGCTGCGCGGCGTGTGCACGCCGCATTGCGCGCAGCGGATGAGCGGATCGGCGAGTTGCGGCGCGCTCGTGGCGGCGCCGTTGCCGTTGCCGTTGCCGTTGCCATTGCGGGCGCGCTGCGCTCCGCCCGCGGTCGCGCCGCCGGGTTGCGCCTCGCCCTGCTGCGCGCGCTCGTTCGCGCGGCGCAGTTTCTTCAGAAGCCACTGGCACAGAAAGAAGAGGACGATCAGAAAGAAAAAATTTCGCATCGATTTCAATGCCGATACATTCAGGCGCTCAGACGACCGCGCGATGCAGCAACACTTCGAACACGAAGCGGCTGCCGACATACGCGAGCAACAGCGCGGCGAACGACGCCAGCACCCAGCGCAACGCCGCGCGCCCTCGCCATCCGGAGATGCGACGCGCGGTGAGCAGCGCGCCGAACATCAGCCAGGAGACGAAGGCGAACACGGTCTTGTGATCGAAGCGCAGCGCGCGATCGACCAGTTGCTCGTTGAACGCGATGCCCGACACGAGCGTGAGCGTGAGGAGCACGAAGCCTGCCGCGATCAGACGGAACAGCAGCTTTTCGAGGGTCAGAAGCGGCGGCAGCGTGTCGAGCCAGCTCGCAAGCCAGCCGTTGCCGGTATGACGCGTGGCCATGCCGCGCATGCGTTGCAGGCGGCGTTCGAGCATCAGCATGAGTACGGCGTGCAGCGCGGCGATCGCGAAAAGCCCGTACGCGATGTTGGCGATCAGGAAGTGCAGCTTGAACATCGGCGCGGCGGAGTACGACAGCACGCGCACGCCGCCGAAGACGAGCGGCAGCAGCGACGCGATGCACGCGAGCGGCAGGACGAGCAGGCGCAGGCCGTCGAGCGGAAAGAAGAAGCTTTCGATCCAGTAGATGCCCGCGCCGAGCCAGAACATCGCGGAAAGCGCAAACGCGAAGCCGAAAATCATCGCGTTCTGGGGAAAGATAGTCGTGTGCAGCAGCACGCCGTGCACGAGCAGCGCCACTAATAATAGAGCGCGGCCCAGTCCGCCCATGCCCGTCGACTTTCTGGACGCCGGCGGCGGCGCGATGCCCGAAGGCACACCGGCCAGCGCCGGTTCCACCGCCGTGTGGCGATGCGCGCGCCAGCCCGCTACGGCGAGTCCGCCGTAGAGAAGCGCAGTGAGGGCATACAGTACAATATCCATGTTCGAAGTTTACACTAGGCCCTTGAATCACGACGTTTTCTCCCTTGCGGCAGCGCGGGGCGGCACATCGTTTTGCGCTGAAAAAGGGCCGCATTCACTACCTTTCCTATGCTCGATAACCTGACACAACGGATGGCGCGCGTCGTCAAGACGCTCCGCGGCGAGGCTCGGCTCACCGAGGCCAACACGCAAGAGATGTTGCGGGAAGTGCGTCTCGCGCTGCTCGAAGCCGACGTGGCGCTGCCGGTCGTGCGCGAGTTCATCGCCAAGGTGAAGGAGAAGGCGCTCGGCGAGGAAGTGTTGTCGAGCCTGTCACCGGGTCAGGCGCTCGTCGGCGTCGTCCAGAAGGAACTGACCGCCGTGATCGGCGGCGATTACGAAGGCAAGGCCGCCGAGCTGAATCTCGCCGTCGCGCCGCCCGCCGTGATCCTGATGGCCGGTCTGCAGGGCGCGGGTAAAACCACGACGACGGGTAAGCTCGCCAAGCTCCTGCGCGAGAAGAGCAAGAAGAAGGTGCTCACCGTGTCCGTCGACGTGTATCGCCCCGCCGCTATCCGTCAGTTGCAGACGGTGACCGAGCAGGTCGGCGCGGACTTCTTCCCGTCGGAGCCGGATCAGAAACCCGCGGATATCGCGCGCGCGGCGATCGACTGGGCGAAGCGTCACTATCACGACGTCGTGATCGTCGATACGGCCGGCCGTCTCGGTATCGACGAAGCCATGATGAACGAGATCAGCGAGTTGCACGCGCTGCTCAAGCCCGCTGAAACGCTCTTCGTCGTCGACGCCATGCTGGGTCAGGACGCGGTCAACACCGCGAAGGCGTTCAACGACGCGCTTCCGCTCACCGGCGTGGTGCTCACCAAGCTCGACGGCGATTCGCGCGGCGGTGCGGCGCTCTCCGTGCGCCACGTCACCGGCAAGCCGATCAAGTTCGTCGGCGTTGCGGAAAAGCTCGACGGTCTCGAAGTGTTCCATCCGGATCGCATGGCGAACCGGATTCTCGGCATGGGCGACATTCTCGCGCTCGTCGAGGAAGCGCAGCGCGGCGTCGACACGCAAGCCGCGCAGAAGCTCGCCGACAAGGTCAAGAAAGGCGGCGACTTCGACCTGAACGACTTCAAGGCGCAGCTTTCGCAGATGAAGAAGATGGGCGGCCTCTCGTCGCTCATGGACAAGCTGCCCGCGCAGTTTCAGCAGGCCGCGCAAGGCGCGGACATGAACAACGCCGAAAAGCAGATGCGCCGCATGGAAGGCATCATCAACTCGATGACACGGCAGGAACGCGCGAAGCCCGAACTCATCAAGGCCGCGCGCAAGCGTCGCATCGCGGCGGGCGCGGGCGTTCACGTGCAGGAGGTGAACCGCATGCTGAATCAGTACGAGCAGATGCGCGGCATGATGAAGAAGCTGAAAGGCGGCAACCTGCAAAAAATGATGCGCGGCATGAAGGGCATGCTGCCCGGCATGCGCTGATCGCACTTTTATTGAACCCGCGTGCTCTTCGGGCGTCCGACTCGCAAGACACGCGGGTTTATCATATGGCGCACGCCGCCGTTTTTTTCCACACTGAGAAGTCAGCCTTTCCCGCTTCCCCTTATGAATCGCGAAGAAGCCCTCCATATTTTCAGCCACTCCGAAGAGATCGTGACGGCTGACGAAGTCAACGCATCGATCGGCAAGATGGCCACGGCCATCAAGGCGGCGACGAAAGACGACTTCCCGCTCGTCCTCTCGGTCATGGGGGGCGCGGCCGTGTTCACCGGCATGCTGCTGCCGCATCTCGACTTCCCGCTCGAGTTCGATTACATCCACCTGACGCGCTATCGCAACGCCATCAAGGGCGGCAGCGAGATGCAATGGCGCGTGGCGCCGGCGGAATCGGTGAAGGATCGCGTGGTGCTCGTGCTCGACGACATCCTCGACGAAGGCGAGACCATGGCCGCGATCCGCGACCGCATCATGGCGATGGGCGCGAAGACGTTTCTCTCCGCGGTGCTGTGCGAGAAGATCATCCCGAAAGCGAAACCGCTGCGTCCGGATTTTTGCGGATTCGAGGTGCCGGATCGCTACGTGTTCGGCTGCGGGATGGACGCGAAGGGCTACTGGCGCAATTTGCCGACGATTCGGGCGTTGACTGAAGGGGCGTGATCGAACGCCCCTGCCAAAAGAAAAGCGGCCCGCGAGGCCGCTTTTTTCATAGCTGATGCACGAAAGTGCGTATGCCCGTCAGCATCATCTCGACGGAAATCGCGACCAGCACGAGTCCCATCAAACGCTCGAACGCCGTCACCACGCGCTCGCCGAGCCACTGCTGAATCTTCTCGGCGAGGATCAGCACGATCGCGCACACGATCATCGTCACCGTGAGCGCGCCGATCCATTCGAACATCTTGCCGGGCGCTTGCGACGTCAGCAGCATCACCGTGGCCAGCGCCGATGGCCCCGCCAGCGCCGGAATCGCAAGCGGCACGATCAGCGGTTCGCCGCCGCGCGAATCGCCGCCCATGGCGCCGTCCGGATGCGGAAAGATCATGCGCAGCGCGATCAGAAACAGCACGATGCCGCCCGCGATGCGCAACGAGACATCCGTGAGATTCATCGCGCGCAGGAAGCGGTCGCCCGCCATCATGAACACCAGCAGGATGACGAACGCGATCGCCACTTCGCGCAGCACCACGACGCGCCGCCGTTCCTTGGCGACGCTACGCAGCGCGTTGATGAAGATTGGGATGTTGCCGAGCGGATCGGTGATCAGCAGCAGCAGGATCGTCGCAGACAGGAAGTTGTACTGCATTACTTCCCGAGCGCGGCCCGCACTTTGCCGACGACGACATCCGCCGCTTCATCGACCGGCAGCAGCGTGGCTTCGGCGTCGCGGCGGCCCTGATATTCCAGCTTGCCTTCCTTCAACCCGCGATCGCCGATCACGATGCGATGCGGCACGCCGATCAGCTCCCAGTCCGCGAACATCACGCCGGGACGCTCGCCGCGATCGTCGAGAATCACGTCGATGCCCGCCTGCTGCAACGTGGCGTACAGCTTGTCGGCCTGCTCGCGCACGGCGTCGCTGCGGTCGTAGCCCATCGGGCAAATCACGACTTCGAACGGCGCGATGGCTTCCGGCCAGATGATGCCGCGGTCATCGAAGTTCTGTTCGATCGCCGCGCCCAGCACGCGCGTCACGCCGATGCCGTAGCAGCCCATCTGCATCGGCGCGGGCTTGCCGTTTTCGTCGAGGAAAGTTGCGCCCATTGAATCGGAATACTTGGTGCCGAGCTGGAACACGTGGCCCACTTCGATACCACGGCAGATTTCCAGCGTGCCACGGCCGTCCGGCGACGGGTCGCCCGCGACGACATTGCGGATGTCCGCCACTTCCGGCTCGGGCAGATCGCGGCCCCAGTTCACGCCGGTCGTGTGGTAGTCCACCTCGTTCGTGCCGACGACGAAGTCGCTCATGTTCGCGACCGTGCGATCCGCGATCACGCGCACCGGCTTCTTCGTGTTCAGCGGTCCGAGATAGCCCGGCGGCGTGCCGAACCATTCGATGATCTCCGCTTCCGTCGCGAAACGGTAACCCTTGAGGCCCGGCAGCTTGCCGGTCTTGATGTCGTTGAGCGAGTGATCGCCGCGCAGCATCAGCAACCAGATGGTCGGCTCGGCGCCTTCGTTCTCGGTGGCCAGAACGATCGACTTGATGGTCTTTTCGAGCGGAATGTTCAGCAGTTGCGCAACCGCCTCGCACTTCGCGGCGCCGGGCGTCGGCGTCTTTTTCAGCTCCTCGGCCGGCGCGGCGCGTTGCGCGATGAGCGGCAGCGCATCGGCGGCTTCGACGTTCGCCGCGAACTCCGAGCTCGGGCAATACGCGATGTCGTCCTCGCCCGTGTCGGCGATCACGTGGAATTCATGCGAGCCGCTGCCGCCGATCGAACCGTTGTCCGCCGCGACCGCGCGGAACTCCAGACCGATGCGCGTGAAGATGCGCACATAGGCTTCGTACATCTTGCGATACGACTCGGCGAGGCCGTCGAAATCTTTGTCGAACGAGTACGCGTCCTTCATGATGAACTCGCGGCCGCGCATCACGCCGAAGCGCGGACGGATTTCGTCGCGGAACTTCGTTTGAATCTGATAGAAGTTCACCGGCAACTGGCGATAGCTCTTGATCTCGCGACGCGCGATGTCGGTAACGACTTCCTCGTGCGTCGGGCCCATCACGAAATCGCGCTCGTGGCGATCCTTGAAGCGCAGCAGTTCGGGGCCGTATTGCTCCCAGCGGCCCGACTCCTGCCACAGTTCGGCGGGCTGCACGGCGGGCATCAGCAATTCGAGCGCGCCCGCGCGATTCATCTCTTCACGCACGATGGCTTCGACCTTGCGCACCGAGCGCAAGCCGATCGGCATGTAATCGTAGATGCCGCCCGCGACGCGGCGGATCATGCCGGCACGCATCATCAGCTTGTGACTGACGATCTCGGCGTCGGCGGGAGCTTCTTTCAGGGTGCCGATGAAGAAACGGGATGCTTTCATTCAAATTTTCCAAATGCGGCGCACGCTTCGGAGCCAGTGTGGCGCCAGAGCAGGCGAAACGAGGGTGAACGACGGAAACGGCCGACGGCTTTGCAAAGAAGAAGATTTTGCCGTCTTCCGGGAACGCTGGCAAAGCGTCTTGCACCCTGCCCGGGAAACGCGCCCCGAATTCGGGTTCGGCCCGGTGCGCGGGGTCCGTTAACTGTTTATAATCAAAGCAATTTTAAAGGATTTGAAGGTGGCTGTATGCTGGATCGTGAAGGCTTTCGCCCGAACGTCGGCATCATCCTCTTGAACGCGCGCAACGAAGTGTTTTGGGGCAAGCGGCTGCGTGAACATTCCTGGCAGTTTCCGCAAGGGGGCATCAAATACGGTGAGACCCCTGTGCAAGCGATGTATCGGGAGTTACACGAAGAAACCGGCCTGTTACCGGAGCATGTGAAAGTTGTCGGTCGCACGCGCGACTGGCTGCGTTATGAGGTGCCGGACAAGTTCATCAAGCGCGAGGTGCGCGGACATTATCGCGGTCAGAAACAGATCTGGTTTCTGCTGCGCATGGTGGGCCGCGATTGCGACATCTGCCTGCGCGCGACGGACCATCCGGAATTCGATGCCTGGCGCTGGAACGAGTATTGGGTACCGCTGGATGCGGTCATCGAGTTCAAGCGCGACGTTTATCAAATGGCTCTCACCGAGCTGTCCCGCTTCCTGCGGCGTACCAACTCCCGCGGTGAACGCGGCGAGCGAGCCGCGCATCACGGGCCGCGCTATCCACGCGTCGTCCAGACGATGACCATCGAAGCGCCTGCCGTTACTGCATCCGGCGCGGCAGTTCAGGCAGAATGCACGGTCACCGAAGAAGTGCATGTGATCGTGCACCGCTCATCGTGAGACTGAGCACCGCAGCCCTTCGACTACGTTGACACTCAATTCGATTGCGATCGATGGCACGGCGAACTTCTCGCCGTGCCATCGCGCTTTGTTCCGCCGGGCGGGCGCTTTGCGTTCCGCGCGCATGTTTCCGGGAAGACCCAATTGAAAGTGAATGCCTCACTCGCGGTAATCGCGGCATCCGCGGCAGCGCTTGCCGTGCTCGCCGGCTGCTCCAGCAACAAGACCCCGTCCACTCAGGACGACGGCGTGTTCACCTATCTGCTCGACCGCAAGACGACCTGGGCCGAGGACAAGATCGACACGATGCCGCCACTGCCGCAGGCGTCGAATCTGATCGCGTTCAACGTGTCGCAGAACACGCCGCTCACGTTCGCCGTCGACAAGACGTCGCTCACCGTCGGCAACGATGGCGTCGTGCGTTATGTGATCGTCGCGACGAGTCCGGCGGGTGCGCGCAACGTCAACTATGAAGGCATTCGTTGCGACACCTACGAATGGCGCCGCTACGCGAGCATCAACGACGATCAGAACGGCTGGGATCAGGGTTCCGCGTTCGACTTCAAGCGCATCGAGAACGGCGAGCTGAACGCGTATCAGGCGGCGCTGTATCAGGATTACTTCTGCACGAGCAAGCTGGTTGTAGGTACCGCGAAGCAGATCGTCAACAACATGGAATACAAGCGCACGCAAAGCTCGATCAATCTGCGCTGATTGATTGCGCCGCGCTTCAAAGTGAGAACGCCCTTCGAATGAAGGGCGTTTGCTTTTGCGTTTCGGCTCAGACGAGCACCAGATTGTCGCGATGGATCAACTCCGGCTCCAGCATGTAACCGAGCACCGATTCGATCTCGCCGCTCGGCCGCCGATGAATCAGCCGCGCCTCCGAACTGCTGTAGTTCGTGATGCCGCGCGCGACTTCCTGCCCCTGATCGTCGACGCACGCGATCACTTCGCCGCGATCGAACGCGCCCTTCACGTCGATCACGCCGATCGGCAGAAGGCTCTTGCCGTCGGCGGTGAGCTTGTTGACCGCGCCCTTGTCGATGACGACATGCCCGCGGACCTGCAAGTGATCCGCCATCCACTGCTTGCGCGCCGCCATGCGTGCCGTGCGCGCGATGAGCTGCGTGCCGATCAGTTCGCCCGATGCGAGGCGCGTGAGCACATCGGCTTCGCGCCCGCTCGCGATCACCGTGTTCGCGCCGCTGTGCGCCGCGCGCTTCGCCGCGAGAATCTTGGTCAGCATGCCGCCGCGGCCGAGGCTCGAACCCGCGCCGCCTGCCATCTGCTCAAGTTCGGGCGTGCCGGCATCGGCCTGCTCGACGAGCGTCGCGTTCGGGTCCTTGCGCGGATCGGCGGTAAAGAGGCCGCGCTGATCGGTGAGGATGACGAGCGCATCGCCTTCAATCAGATTCGCGACGAGCGCGCCGAGCGTGTCGTTGTCGCCGAACTTGATTTCGTCGGTGATGACTGTGTCGTTCTCGTTGATGATCGGCACCGCGCCCAGGCGCAGCAGCGTGAGCAGCGTCGAGCGCGCGTTCAGATAGCGCTCGCGATCGGCGAGGTCGGCGTGCGTGAGCAGAATCTGCGCGGTGCGGATGCCGTGCGCGCCGAAGCTGCTTTCGTAGACCTGCGCGAGACCCATCTGGCCGACTGCGGCCGCAGCCTGCAATTCGTCGATCTCACGCGGCCGCTTCGTCCAGCCGAGCCGGTGAATGCCTTCCGCGATCGCGCCCGAGCTCACGAGCACGACTTCCTTGCCCTGCTCGCGCAGCGCCGCGATCTGCGACGCCCAGCGCGAGATGGCCGCATGGTCGAGTCCGCGCCCGTCGTTGGTGACGAGGCTGGACCCTACTTTCACTACGATTCGCTTCGCAGCGGCGATGACCGAACGCATCGTGCGCTTTCTCCTCGTGGTTGCTTTTATTCCTTCGCTTCGCCGTCGCGGAAACGCACGTCGGCGGCGAGATCTTCCGCTTCCGCCGCGCGCGACGCGTCCGAATGCTGCGAGATGTAGTCGTAGATCGCGTACGTGAGCGCTTCGCAGCCCTGGCCCGTCAGCGCCGAAATCTCGTAGACGGGACCGTCCCACTCGAAACGCTCGACGAAATCGGCGATGCGCGCTTCGCGTTCGTCTTCCGGCACCATGTCGAGCTTGTTCAGCACGAGCCAGCGCGGCTTCTCGTACAGCGACTCGTCGTACTTGCGCAATTCGTTGACGATAGCTTTCGCTTCCGCGACCGGATCGACATTTTCATCGAACGGCGCCATGTCGACGAGATGCAGCAGCACACCCGTGCGCTGCAAGTGACGCAGGAACCGATGCCCAAGCCCCGCGCCTTCCGCCGCGCCTTCGATGAGACCCGGAATGTCCGCGATCACGAAGCTCTTGCTCGGCCCGACGCGCACCACGCCGAGATTCGGCGCCAGCGTCGTGAACGGATAATCCGCGATCTTCGGCCGCGCATTCGACACCGACGAAATGAACGTGGACTTGCCCGCGTTCGGCATACCGAGCAGGCCGACGTCCGCGAGCACTTTCAGTTCGAGCCTGAGCATGCGGCGCTCGCCCGGCTTGCCGTCGGTTTTCTGACGCGGCGCGCGGTTCGTGCTCGACTTGAAATGCAGGTTGCCGAGGCCGCCCGCACCGCCCTGCGCGATCAGGACTTGCTGATTGTGCTCGGTCAGGTCGGCGATGATCTCGCCCGTTTCCTGATCCGAAATGATCGTGCCGACCGGCATGCGCAACGTGATGTCGTCGCCGCCCTTGCCGTAGCAATCCGCGCCGCGGCCGTTTTCGCCATTGCGCGCCTGATGCTTCTTGGAGAACCGGTAGTCGATCAGCGTGTTGATGTTGCGGTCGCCGACCGCGTAGACGCTGCCGCCGCGCCCGCCGTCGCCGCCGTCCGGTCCGCCGAACGGGACGAACTTTTCGCGGCGCATCGACGCGCTGCCATCTCCTCCGTCGCCGGCGATGACTTCAATCCTCGCTTCGTCAATGAACTTCATGCGTTGCTCCGTCCCGTGTATTCGCTCTATTTTGCCGTGACCGGCTAATGCGGTCACTCATAACCAATTTTCGACCGCACCAAATGAAAAGGCCCCGCGAACTTCGCGGGGCCTTTTTTCGGTCCTGAAGCCCGTGCGTAAAATTTACGCTGCCGGGACGACGACGACCGTGTGCTTCTTCGCAGCGCCCTTGGTCACGAACTTGACGTGACCGTCGGCCAGCGCGAACAGGGTGTGATCCTTGCCGATGCCGACATTCTCACCCGGATGCATACGCGTGCCGCGCTGACGAACGATGATGCCGCCTGCGTTGATTGCCTGGCCGCCGTACACCTTCACGCCGAGGCGTTTGCTCTCGGAGTCG
Organism: Caballeronia temeraria; assembly: GCF_001544795.2. Lineage (GTDB taxonomy): Bacteria > Pseudomonadota > Gammaproteobacteria > Burkholderiales > Burkholderiaceae > Caballeronia > Caballeronia temeraria. Next base: position 14,655 of record NZ_FCOI02000041.1, read on the forward strand.
CGGCCGTTGCGGGAAGACCCGCCTGCTTTTTTGTGTGCCATTTGCTTAGCTCCTTAACCGATGCGCTTACGCGTTGATCGCGTCGATGCGCAGTTCGGTGTAGTTCTGGCGATGGCCAGCGTGCTTTTGGTAGTGCTTCCGGCGACGCATCTTGAAGATGGTCACTTTCTTGTGACGACCTTGGGACACGACGGTAGCCTTGACGGAAGCCCCACTGACCAGCGGCGTACCGAACTTAATCGATTCGCCTTCGCCCACTGCGAGAACCTGGTCGAGCGTGATTTCAGCGTCAATGTCTGCCGGTATCTGTTCTACTTTAAGTTTTTCGCCAACGGCAACTTTGTACTGCTTGCCGCCGGTTTTTATGACCGCGTACATTGAGAACCTCACTCAAAATTCTTTTTCCACGCACCACGCGGGGAAAACACGCGATTATACATAGAGTTACGCGCGACGTCAAAGCGCCGTGACGATGCGCGCACGGACGGCGCCGCACGCGATCCCGCCCCGAACCTCGGCGAAAACGAAGCGAATCGTGGCTGAATTTCGCCGACGTCGCACGAATCGAAACACCCGAGCACCGGCGTCTGTCGGATTCGCCTTATAATCCGCCGGATTACCTTTTTTGCCGATCATGTCGTCCACCGCCACTTCCTCCCCAAACGCCGCCGCGCTGCTCGCCCCGATCGCCGAGGACATGCAGCAGGTCAATCGCGTCATCCGGCAGCGCCTGGCATCAGAAGTGATGCTGATCAACCAGATCTCGGAGTACATCATCGGCGCGGGCGGCAAGCGGCTGCGTCCGGCGCTGCTGCTGCTCGTCTCCGGCGCGCTGGGCGACACGACCGGACATCGCCATGAACTCGCGGCCGTGGTGGAGTTCATCCACACGGCAACGCTGCTGCACGACGACGTCGTCGACGAATCCGATCTGCGCCGCGGCCGTAAGACCGCCAATGCGCTCTTCGGCAACGCGGCGAGCGTGCTGGTCGGCGACTTCCTCTACTCGCGCTCGTTCGAGATGATGGTGAGCGTCGGCAAGATGCGCGTGATGGAGATTTTGTCGGTCGCGACCAACATCATCTCCGAAGGCGAAGTCCTGCAGTTGCTCAACATGCACGACCCGGACGTGGACGAAGCCCGCTATATGCAGGTGATCCGCTACAAGACGGCGAAGCTGTTCGAAGCAGCGGCGCAGCTCGGCGCGGTGCTTTCGGGCGCGGATGCGCGCACCGAAGCGGCGGCGGCGGAGTTCGGCCGGCGCATCGGCACGGCGTTCCAGATCATGGACGACTGGCTCGACTACACCGGCACGCCGGAATCGATGGGCAAGAACGCCGGCGACGACCTGCGCGAAGGCAAGCCCACGTTGCCGCTCATCTATCTGATGGAGCACGGCACGCCGGAACAGGCGGCGCTCGCGCGCGAAGTGATCGAACAGGGCGGCACGGATCGTTTCGACACGATCTTCCGCGCGATCACCACTTCGGGCGCGCTCGATCACACGCTGGAGTGCGCGCGCAAGGAAGCTCAGGCAGCGGCAAATGCGATTTCTTCATTTCCCTCTTCCATCTACAAAGAGAGCCTGCTAGAATTATGTTCTTACTCGACGTCACGGCAGTCTTGAACGAGACTGAAGCAGCGTAAGAGTCCAAGTTGGTCAATTCGGGGTGTAGCTTAGCCTGGTAGAGCGCTACGTTCGGGACGTAGAGGCCGGAGGTTCGAATCCTCTCACCCCGACCAGAATTGCAAAAACCCGCATGGTCCGCCATGCGGGTTTTTTTATTTCCGGCAACAAAACCGCGTACGCTGGCCGAACGGCCGAGGGCGGGCTTTGCCGGCCCGTCTGCTATATTGCCTCCCATCTCCGCCCCTACTCGATCACCGCGTGGACAACCTTCCCTTATGGGCGCAAATTTGCGCCATTTTTCTGCTTCTCTTCCTTTCCGGTTTCTTCTCGATCTCCGAAACGTCGATGATGGCGCTCAATCGCCATCGGCTGAAATATCTGGCGAGCCAGGGATCGCTACGCGCCCGCACGACGCAAGCGCTGCTCGCGAAAACCGATCAGCTTCTCTCCGTCATCCTGATTGGCAACAACCTGATCAACACGATCATCCCGGTGCTGACGACATCGATCGCGCTGCGCACGTTCGGCCATAACAATCTCGTCCTGTCGGTCACAACGGGCGTCATCGCGTTTCTGATCATCGTGTTCGCGGAAATCGCGCCGAAGATCGTCGGCGCGACGTATCCCGAGAAAGTGGCGCTGCCGGCGAGCCTCGTGCTCGCGCCGCTCATGCGCATCGCGCGGCCGCTCATCTGGTTCGTCAATCTGTTCGCCAACGCGATTCTCGCCGCGCTGCACATCAACACCCGAACCAAGCGCGATCAGCGGATTTCGCCCGAAGAACTGCGCACCATCGTGCTGGAAACCGGCAGCTTCATGCCGACCAAGCACCGCAGCATCCTGCTCAATCTGTTCGATCTGGAAAACATCACCGTCGACGACGTGATGATTCCGCGCCGGCGCATCGAAGCGCTCGATTTCGACGCGCCCTTCGACCAGATCCTGCATCAGCTCGAGACGTGCTATCACAATAAGCTCGTCGTGTTTCAGGGCGACATCGATCGCGTGCTCGGCGTGCTGCACGTGCGCAAGACGCTCTCGGCGCTGCATAACCAGGAACTCGAGCGCGACACGCTGCGCCAACTGCTCACCGAGCCTTATTTCGTACCCGCCGGCACGCCTGTTTTCCAGCAGTTGCAGTTCTTTCAGGAAAGCGGCCACCGCATTGCGATCGTCGTCGACGAGTACGGCGAATTGCAGGGACTCGTCACGCCGGAGGACATCATCGAAGAACTGATCGGCGAGTTCACGACGACGATTCCGCGCGGGGCCGGCTCGCGCGGCGGCTGGGACGAGAACGGCGAGTGCATCGTGGCGGGCAGCATGCCGCTGCGTGAACTGAACCGCTGGCTGCATCTGTCGCTGCCGACGGACGGCCCGAAAACGCTCAACGGCCTGATTCTCGAAACGCTCGAAGATATTCCGGACGGCGACGTCTCGGTGCAGATCGCGGGCGTGACCTTCGAAGTCATGCGCAGCGACGATCAGGCGATCCGCACCGTCAAGATCTTCCGTCCGCTCGAAACCGCAAAACACGCGCGTTAGCCATTCGGACGACTGTGCGCCGGGCGCCGCGAGCGGGATGATCGGATCATCTCGACTCCGACCGCCCGACGCCCATGATTTCCCGTCCCCGCGACACCGCATCCGATCACGAGACGCCCGCCGTCTCGCTGCTGACCGATACCTTGCGCGAAGCCGCCGAGCGCGGCGCATCCGACATTCACGTCGAGCCCTCCGAGCATGAGTGGCGCATCCGGCTGCGCGTCGATGGCGCGTTGCACGTGCTGAAGCGCCCGCCGCCGCACCTGCGCGATGCGTTCGTCACGCGCATCAAGGTGCTGGCGCGCATGGATATCGCCGAGCGGCGCGTGCCGCAGGACGGCCGGCTGCGGCTGAATCTTCCGGGCGGGCGGATCGGCGACTATCGCGTGAATTCGTTGCCGACGCTCTTCGGCGAAAAGCTCGTGCTGCGGCGGCTCGAAGCGCTGCCGCCCGATTTGTCGCTCGCCGTGCTCGGCCTCGACGACGCTCAGGGCCGCGCGGTCGAATCCGCGATTCGCGCGCCGCACGGTCTCGTCCTCGTGACCGGCCCGACCGGCAGCGGCAAGACCTTGTCGCTCTACTGTTTCCTGCAAATGCTCAACGCCGAAGCGCGCAACGTGTGCTCGGTCGAAGATCCCGTCGAAATCCAGCTCGCGGGCATCAATCAGGTGAGCGTGCGCGAGAAGGCCGGGCTGACGTTCGCCGTGGCGCTGCGCGCATTCATGCGTCAGGATCCGGACGTCATCATGGTCGGCGAGATTCGCGACGCCGAAACCGCCGACGTCGCCGTGAAGGCCGCGCAGACGGGACATCTCGTGCTCTCCACCTTGCACACGAACGATGCGCCTGCCGCAATCGCGCGTCTCATCGATATCGGCGTGGCGCCTTACAACCTCGCGTCCGCGCTCAAGCTCGTCACCGCGCAACGGCTCGTGCGCAAGCTGTGCGAGTTCTGCCGCGCGCCGTCGGCGCTGCCGCTCGCGGACGGCTTTCATCCGTTCGAGCCGCGCGGCTGTCCGGCGTGTCATGGCATCGGCTATCGGGGGCGCGTCGGCGTGCATCAGGTGATGCCGGTATCGGATGACATGCGCGAGCTGATCGTGTCGCGCGCGGCGACGCATGCGATCTCGCGCGCCGCCCAGGGGCAAGGCATGCCCGCATTGCGCGACGCGGCTTTCGCGCGCGTGCGCGACGGCGTGACGAGCGTCGCCGAAGCGGCCGAAGCGACGGAGGTCGAATGATGAACGACGCACTCGAATTGCGTTTCGCGTGGCGCGGCATGGACGGCGAAGGCCGGTCGAAGCAGGGAAAGATCGTCGCCACCGACGCGCTCGCCGCCCGTGCTTCTCTGCGACGGGAAGGCGTGATCGTGACGACGCTCGATATGCTCGGTGCCGCGCCGCCGCCCAAAACGAAGACCGCCGACGTCACCATCTTCACGCGTCAGCTCGCAGGGCTGCTGCGCGCGGGCCTGCCGCTCGCCGGTGCGCTCGAATTGCTGGCCGGCAGCGCGACCGGCAGCGGACTGCCGCGCGTCGTGCGTGCGCTGGCTCGCGACATCACGCGCGGCGTGCCGTTTTCAGGCGCGCTCGCGCGGCATCCGGCCGCATTCGGTGCGTTGTATTGTCAGCTCGTTTCGGTCGGAGAAGTCGCAGGCGCGTTGCCGACGGTGCTCGCCCGTCTCGCCGACGACCGCGAGCGCGCCGCCGCCCAACGAGCGAGATTGCGCGCCGCCCTCACCTATCCGGTCATGGTGCTGCTGCTTTCGCTCGCGATCACGGCCGGCTTGCTGATCGGCGTGGTGCCGACCTTCAAGACGATCTTCGATGGCTTCGGCGCCGCGCTGCCCGCGCCGACGCGCTTCGTGCTCGCGCTGTCGGATGGCGTCGCGAATATCGGCGTACCGTTCGCGATTGCGCTCGCTTGCGCGACGGTCGTCGCGTGGAACTGGCTGAAACGTTCGCCCGATGCCCGCGCCGCCGCCGATCGCGCCGCGCTGCGCCTTCCGCTCGCGGGCAAGCTGCTGCGTTCGCTGGCCGTCGCACGATGGAGCCGCGCGCTCGGCACGCTGCTTTCGGCGGGCACGCCGCTGTCGGACGCTTTCGATTCGCTCACGCACGCCACGGGAAACCGCGTGTTCGACGACGCCACCGTCGACATCGCCGTGCGGCTGCGCAACGGCGAACGCCTTGCCGCCGCGATGCGCGCCGCCGGATGCTTTCCGCTGGACGTGGTGCAGCCGATCGCGGTCGCCGAAGAATCGGGCTCGCTCGATGCGATGCTGCTGGATCTCGCCACGCTCGCCGACCGGCAGGTGGACGAACGCATCGGCGGGTTCGCGAGTCTCTGCGAGCCGATCGTCATCACGGTGCTGGGCGCGCTCGTGGGCGGGCTCGTCATCGCGATGTATCTTCCTATCATTCAGCTCGGCAACGTGGTGTAGCATCGCGGGCCAAAGCAACCGTTCGTCCATCATGCAGCCTTCGTTCGATCCGTCCACCGCGCACTTCGCGAGCCGCTATCTGGCGGCGTTCGCGGCGCTTCCCGTCGCCGTGCAGTACGGGTTCGCCGTCGTGTTCGGCCTGGTGATCGGCAGTTTTCTCACGGTCGTCGTGCATCGTCTGCCGGTGATGCTCGAACGCGCGTGGCGCGCGGAAGTCGACGCGGCCATCCCCGAAGCAGCCGACGCCGCCGCGGATTCGTATCCCGAGCGCTTCAATCTCGCCGTGCCGCGCAGTGCGTGTCCGCATTGCAAGCACGTGCTGCGCGCGTGGGAGAACATTCCGGTCATCAGCTATCTGGCCTTGCGCGGACGGTGTTCCGCATGCGGCGCGCGCGTGAGCCCGCGTTATCCGCTAACCGAACTCGCAACGGGCGCGCTCGCGGCGCTCTCGCTCTATGCGTTCGGTCCCGCGTGGCCCGCGCTGGCCGCGTTCGGTCTGTGCGCGACTTTGCTGACGGCCGGCCTCATCGACTACGACACGCGCTATCTTCCCGATGTGCTGACGCTGCCCCTGCTCTGGGCGGGACTCATTGTCAATTTCGGCGATGGCGGATTCGCGACGCTGCACGACGCCGTCACCGGCGCGATCGCGGGCTATCTCTTTCTGTGGTGCGTGTACTGGCTCTTCAAGCTCGTGCGCGGCGTCGAAGGCATGGGATACGGCGACTTCAAGCTGCTCGCCGCGATCGGCGCGTGGCTCGGCTGGTCCGCGCTCGCGCAGGTCATTCTCATTGCGGCCGTCGCGGGCGCCGCGTTCGGCATCGTCGCGACCTGGCGCAAGCGCATGCGTTTCGAAGAGCCGTTGCCGTTCGGGCCGTTTCTGGCGGCGGGCGGCGCGATCACGCTCTTCGCCGGAACGCCGCTCTATGCATTGTTGGGATGATCGAAGGAGCAACGGATGTTCAGCATTGGTCTCACCGGCGGCATCGGCAGCGGCAAGAGCACGGTCGCCGATCTCTTCGCCGCGCGCGGCGTGCCGCTGATCGACACGGATCTGATCGCGCACCGGATCACGGCGCCGGGCGGCGTCGCCATGCCGCTCATCGCGAGCGAGTTCGGCGACGATTTCATCGCGGCGGACGGCGCGCTCGACCGCGCGAAGATGCGCGCGCTCGTCTTCGCCGACGACACCGCGAAAGCGCGTCTCGAAGGCATCGTGCATCCGCTGATTCGCGCCGAGACGGAACGGCAGCGGCACGCGGCGCAGGGCGCGTATCACATCGTGGTCGTGCCGCTGCTGGTCGAGTCGGGCGAATGGGCGAGCCGCGTGTCGCGCGTGCTGGTGGTGGATTGTCCCGTCGACACGCAGATCGCGCGGGTCATGCGGCGCAACGGCTTCACGCGCGAACAGGTGCTCGCGATCATCGCGAAGCAGGCGTCCCGCGAGGCGCGTCTGGCCGCCGCCGACGACATCGTCGTCAATGACGAAGCCGCTACGCTCGACATGCTCGCGCAGCAGGTCGACGCGCTGCACGCCCGTTATCTGACGCTCGCATCCGCATGAAGCGACGCGATCGCCTGAGTTCGACAAATCGTCGAAAAGTTCCCGGATTTGCGCTGAAACAAGCAGTTTGACGCGTGAATATGCCCCGATTTGCTAGGGTGAAGATGCGGCATTAGAATGTGCTCACTTCCGCTCATGGAAGCAACCGACCCACGCTGAGGCGAGCGCGCTTGATCCTTTACGAGTATCCCTTCAACGAGCGAATCCGGACGCTGCTGCGCCTCGAAGACCTGTTCGAGCGCTTCACGTTCTTTCTGACTCAGGAAGACGCGCGAGAACATCACGTCGCGCTCACGACGCTCTTCGAGATCGCCGAAGTCGCGGGCCGCACGGACCTCAAGGCCGACCTCATGAAGGAACTGGAACGGCAGCGACAGACGCTCGCGCCGTTTCGCGGCAATCCGGGTATCGAACAGGAAGCGCTCGAAGCCGTGCTCGGCGAAATCGAGCAGACACTGACCGGCCTCACCGACATGCACGGCAAGACCGGTCAGCATCTCGCCGACAACGAGTGGCTCGCAAGCATCCGCAGCCGCACGATCATTCCCGGCGGCACGTGCAAATTCGATCTGCCGTCGTATTACGCGTGGCAGCAGTTGCCGGTCGAGGAGCGCCGTCAGGACATCGCGAAGTGGGTCATGCCGATGCTCGCATTGCGCGACGCGGCGGCCATCGTGTTGCGGCTCGCACGCGAATCCGGCCAGGCGTCGAAAGTCATGGCGATGCAGGGCAGCTATCAGCAGATGTTGTCCGGCCGCACGTATCAGCTGATGCAGGTCCGCGTTTCACCGGACACGCGCGTGATTCCGGAGGCGAGCGCCAACAAGTACATGCTGTGGGTGCGCTTCACCGTGCAGGACGGCGATCTGAAACCGCGCGCCGTCGATGTCGACGTGCCCTTTCATCTGACGCTTTGCAGCCTTTGAATCGGGAGCGGTTTGGCCTCATATGGTCAAATAACGTCCGTAACCGACTCGATTCGTAATCGTCATGACCACTGTCGTCAAATGCCCGACCTGCGGCAAGGATGTCCGCTGGGTTCCCGAAAACCGCTTTCGCCCTTTCTGCTCGGAGCGCTGCAAGCAGATCGATCTCGGCGCGTGGGCGGCCGAAAAGTACAAGATCGCGGGAAATTCGCAGGAAACGCCGCCGGACGAAGACAATCACGGCGGCCTCAACTAAGCTTCGAGCGCCGTTATTCGCGCTCTTCCTCTTCGAGCCATTCGAGGATCGGAATGGCAGCAGGCAGAAGCGGCGCGACATCGACGGGAAGCGTCTGCCAGCTGATCGCCTGACCTTCGCGCCCGAGCGGCGCGCCCGTCCACTCCGTCACCTTGCAGAAAAAGAGACGCACGTAGGCGTGCGGATAATCATGCTCGAGCGTGCGCCAGAGCTGACACGCGGCGACGTCGATGCCCAGTTCCTCGTGCAATTCGCGCGAAAGCGCCGCCTCGACGCTCTCGCCTGGCTCGAGCTTGCCGCCCGGAAACTCCCAGTAGCCTTCGTACGGTTTGCCCGCGGGCCGCTGCGCAAGCAGATAGCGTCCGTCGCGCTGCACCATCACGCCGACGGCCACTTCCGTCACCTTGCGGCCATCGGGCGCGATATCCGTCTGCGAATCGCTCATTGCTTGCGTCCCGACCAGTCGCGTGCGAATTGCCACGCGACGCGCCCCGAGCGCGAGCCGCGTTCGAGCGCCCAGACGAGCGCATCGCCGCGTGCGCATTCGACATCGGCGTCATTGCAGCCGACGTGCTTCAACCAGTGCGAGACGATCGACAGATAATCGTCCTGCTTGAACGGATAGAAGCTGACCCACAGACCGAAACGCTCGGACAGTGAAATCTTTTCCTCGACCACTTCGCCGGGGTGAATCTCGCCATCGGACGTGTGCTTGTACGTCTCGTTGTCGCTCATGTATTCGGGCAACAGATGACGGCGGTTCGATGTCGCATAAATCAGCACATTGTCCGATTGCGCCGCGACCGAGCCATCGAGCGCAACCTTCAGCGCCTTGTAGCCCGACTCGCCTTCCTCGAAGGAAAGATCGTCGCAGAAGACGATGAAGCGCTCGGGCCGCGTCGAGATCAGATCGACGATATCGCCGAGATCGTGCAGATCGTCCTTGTCGACTTCGATGAGCCGCAGGCCGTCCTTCGAATACGCGTTCAGGCACGCCTTGATCAGCGACGACTTGCCCGTGCCGCGCGCGCCCGTCAGCAGCACGTTGTTCGCCGGCAGCTTGTTCACGAACTGCTGCGTGTTCTGCTGAATCAGGCCTTTCTGACGATCGATGTTCTGAAGGTCATCGAGCGAGATTGGCGAGATCGCTGGCACCGGTTGCAGGAAGCCGCGCCCCTGACGCTTGCGCCAGCGAAACGCCACCGCCGATGCCCAGTCGATATCCGGCGCAGCGGGCGGCAACATGCCTTCGATGCGCGCCAGAACCGCTTCGGCGCGCGTGAGGAATTGTTCGAGTTTGTCCATGCTCACGAGCGATAGTCGGCGTTGATGCTCACGTAATCGTGCGAAAGGTCGCAGGTCCAGACGGTCGCTTGCGCGTTGCCGCGTCCAAGCACCACGCGAATCAGAATTTCGCTCTTCTTCATCACGCGCTGGCCGTCTTCTTCCTTGTACTCGGGATTGCGTCCGCCCGCTTTCGCGACCAGCACGTCATCGAGATAGAGATCGATCTTGCCGACATCGAGATCCGTCACGCCCGCATAACCGATCGCTGCGAGAATGCGGCCCAAATTCGGATCGGACGCGTAGAACGCGGTCTTCACGAGCGGCGAATGGCCGATCGCATACGCGATCTGGCGGCATTCCGCTGCGTCCTTGCCGCCTTCCACCGTGATCGTCATGAACTTGGTCGCGCCTTCGCCGTCGCGCACGATGAGTTGCGCGAGTTCCTGCGCGACTTCGGTCACCGCGTCGCGCAGTGCGGCGTAGGCGGGCGAATCCGTCGACGTGATCGCGGGCAGCGACGACTTGCCCGATGCAATCAGGATGAACGAATCGTTGGTCGACGTATCGCCGTCGATCGTGATGCAGTTGAACGAGCGATCCGCGACGTGCTTCACGAGCTGGTCGAGCACCGGCTGCGCGACGTTCGCATCGAAGGCGAGGAAGCCGAGCATCGTCGCCATGTTCGGCTTGATCATGCCCGCGCCCTTGCTGATGCCCGACAGCGTGACGACATGACCGTCGATCGTCACCTGACGCGATGCCGCTTTCGGCAGCGTGTCGGTCGTCATGATGGCTTGCGCGGCGTCGAACCAGTGCGCGGTCTTCTGATTGGCGAGCGCGGCGGGCAAACCGGCCTTCAGACGATCGATCGGCAGCGGCTCCAGAATCACGCCGGTCGAGAACGGCAGGATTTGCTGCGCGTCGAGGCCGGCGAGACGCGCGAGTTCCGCGCAGGTTTCGCGCGCGTGCGCCATGCCCGGCTCGCCGGTGCCCGCGTTCGCGTTGCCCGTGTTCACGACGAGCGCACGAATCCCTTTGCCCGCTGCGAGATGCTCGCGGCAGACCGTCACTGGCGCCGCGCAGAAGCGGTTCTGCGTGAACACGCCCGCGACGCTCGCGCCTTCATCGACGCGAATGACGAGCACGTCCTTGCGATTGGGCTTGCGGATGTTCGCCTCGGCGTAACCGAGCGTGACGCCGGCAACGGGATGAAGCGCTGCGGGATCGATCGAGGGGAAATTGACGGCCATGTTCGCGTCTCGCTGAAGTGGCGCGTGCCGGCTCACGGAACCGGCACATGATGGAAGACTGACGCCGGCCAGCGGAATTGAACCGGCGCCGTGAATGATGGATGCTGCAAAGACAAACGACGCATCGCTGCGTCGCTTGTTCATAAAGTCACCGGCCGATTACACCAGCTTGCCGTGACAGTTCTTGTACTTCTTGCCGCTGCCGCACGGGCACGGATCGTTGCGGCCGACCTTCGGCACGTCGTCCGAGGGATGCGTCGCCACGCTGACGTCGTCGCCGGCGGCCATCGCCTGACTGACCATCTGCGCGGTGGCGCTCGCTGCTGCCGCGGCGGGCGTCGGCTCCGCGGCCGGCGCGTTGAAGTCCGCGTGCGTGAACGACACGTTCTCCAGATGGCTGCCCTTCTCTTCGTACTGCTCGGCGGCTTGCTCGAGCTGCTCCGGCGACTGGATCTGCACGTTCATCACGACGCGCGTGACTTCCTGCTTCACGGCATCGAGCATCGCGGCGAACAACTCGAATGCCTCGCGCTTGTATTCCTGCTTCGGGTTCTTCTGCGCATAGCCGCGCAGATGGATGCCCTGACGCAAGTGATCGAGCGCGGCGAGATGCTCGCGCCAGCGGCTGTCGAGCGTCTGCAGCATGATCGAGCGCTCGAACGCGCTGAACGATTCGCGGCCAACCATCGCGACCTTCGCTTCGTACGCTTCGTCGGCAGCGGCGAGGACGGCTTCGCAGATCTCTTCGGCGTCGATCGAATTCGACTCGTTGATCATCTCTTGGACCGCGAGATCGAGCGACCAGTCGTTGCGCAGCACTTCTTCCAGCTCCGGCGCTTCCCACTGTTCTTCGATACTGCCCGCCGGGACGAACGTGCGCACCACGTCGCCGATCACGCTCTGGCGCATTGCGGCGATGGTTTCCTGCACGTCGTTCGCTTCGAGCAGTTCGTTGCGCTGCTGGTAGATCACCTTGCGCTGATCGTTCGAGACGTCGTCGTATTCGAGCAGTTGCTTGCGGATATCGAAGTTGCGCGCTTCGACCTTGCGCTGCGCGCCTTCGATCGAACGCGTGACCATGCCCGCTTCGATCGGCTCGCCTTCCGGCATCTTCAGGCGATCCATGATCGCGCGCACGCGGTCGCCCGCGAAAATGCGCAGAAGCGGATCGTCCAGCGACAGATAGAAGCGCGACGAACCCGGATCGCCCTGACGGCCCGCGCGGCCGCGCAACTGGTTGTCGATACGGCGCGACTCGTGACGCTCGGTGCCGATGATGTGCAGACCGCCCGCGGCCTTCACGTGATCGTGCAGCGCCTGCCATTCGTCGTGCAGCTTCTGGATGCGCGCGGCTTTCTCTTCCTCGGGAATCGACAAATCCGCTTCGATGAACGACGCCTGTTTCTCGACGTTGCCGCCGAGCACGATGTCCGTGCCGCGACCGGCCATGTTCGTCGCGATGGTGACCGCGCCCGGGCGGCCCGCTTCCGCGACGATCGCCGCTTCGCGCGCGTGCTGCTTCGCGTTGAGCACTTCATGTTTCACGCCCGCTTGTCCGAGCAGGCCGGACAGCAATTCGGACGCTTCGATCGACGTGGTGCCGACAAGCGTCGGCTGGCCGCGTTCGACGCACTCGCGGATGTCGCGAATCACCGCGTCGTAGCGCTCCTTCGACGTCTTGTAGATCTGATCCTGCTTGTCGACGCGCTTCGGCGGACGGTTGGTCGGAATCACGACCGTTTCGAGGCCGTAGATTTCGTTGAACTCGTAGGCTTCGGTGTCCGCCGTGCCGGTCATGCCGGACAGCTTCGCGTACATGCGGAAATAGTTCTGCAGCGTGATGGACGCGAGCGTCTGGTTCTCCGCCTGAATCTGGACGTGTTCCTTCGCTTCGACGGCCTGATGCAGACCGTCCGACCAGCGGCGGCCGGTCATCATGCGGCCCGTGAATTCGTCGACGATCACGACTTCGCCGTTCTGCACCACGTAGTGCTGATCGCGCAGGAAGAGCGTATGCGCGCGCAACGCGGCATAGATGTGGTGCATCAGCGTGATGTTCTGCGGCGCGTAAAGGCTTTCGCCCTCGCCGATCAGGCCCCACTCGGCGAGCAGACGCTCGGCCTTCTCGTGGCCCGATTCCGTCAGGAACACCTGGCGCGCTTTCTCGTCGAGCGTGTAGTCGCCCGGCTTTTCGACGCCCGTGCCGTCCGCCTTCTCTTCGCCGATCTGCTGTTCGAGCAGCGGCGGCAGCGCGTTCATGCGCACGTAGAGGTCGGTGTGATCTTCAGCCTGACCGGAGATGATGAGCGGCGTACGCGCTTCGTCGATGAGGATCGAGTCCACTTCGTCGACGATCGCGAAATTGAGCGGCCGCTGCACGCGCGCTTCGGTCTCGTAGACCATGTTGTCGCGCAGATAGTCGAAGCCGAACTCGTTGTTCGTGCCGTAGGTGATGTCCGCGCCGTACGCTTCCTGCTTCTGCGAGTGCTCCATCTGCGACAGATTCACGCCGCACGAGAGACCGAGGAAGTTGTAGAGGCGCGCCATCCATTCGGCGTCGCGCTGGGCGAGGTAGTCGTTGACCGTCACGACGTGCACGCCGCGGCCCGAGAGCGCGTTCAGATACGCCGCGAGCGTCGCGACGAGCGTCTTGCCCTCGCCGGTGCGCATTTCGGCGATCTTGCCGTAGTGCAGGACCATGCCGCCGATGAGCTGGACGTCGAAGTGGCGCATCTTCAGGACGCGCTTGCTCGCCTCACGACAAACGGCGAACGCCTCGGGCAGGATCACGTCGAGCGATTCGCCACCCGCGACGCGCTGACGGAACTCATCGGTCTTGGCGCGCAGCTGATCGTCCGAATACTTCTCGACGGTCGGCTCGAGGGCATTGATCGCCGCAACGGTCTTTTGATACTGCTTGACCAGCCGCTGATTGCGGCTGCCAAAAATCTTCTGAAGGAAACCGGTCGTCATCGGATCAGTGTCTGCGTCGCGGCTTCGGACGGGCGCAAGCACCAAGCTGCGTCCGGGCTCGGAGAACCTCGGCGACTTAAGTCCATTAGGTGAAATTCGAATCGGGAATTTTAGCACGCGAGTCTGGCAGACCTTGCGTCCGTGTGCCCACGCGTGCGTAGACGGAACGCGACAGTCAACCGGTTGAAAGCTTGCGTGCAGGCAGCTTCCGTAAAGGCCGTCCCGCGGGAACGACGGCCTGCCTCGCGTACAATCGAACAGTTCCGTCGGGCATCCGCCTAAGCAAAAATGAGCCGCTTTTCTACAAATTCAAGATCGGGTTTCGACCCGCGCCGCCCGCAAGCCGTCGCGGACGTGCTGGATCGCACCGATGCGTTCCGCGCACTGCGCGCCGGCGTCGAGCAAGTGGCGGCGCTGCAACGCGACCTGAGCTCGCTTCTGCCGGATTATCTGGCGTCGAATGTCGAGCCGGGCTTCATCAAGGACGGCGTGCTCGCGCTCTTCGCCGCGCATAACGCGCTGGCGGCGCGGCTGCGGCATATCGAGCCGCGCCTGCTTGCGGATCTGCAACAACGCGGCTGGGCCGTCAACGCACTCAAAATTCGCGTTCGCCCGCAGCCGATGAAAGAATCCGCGCCGCCGAAACAGGCGCGCATGTCGGCGGCGGGCGCGTCGGCGCTGCACGATCTGGCCGAATCGCTCGAGCCGTCGCCTTTGCAGGAAGCGCTCGCGCGCATGGCCGCGCGACATCAGGCGCGCGGACAAAAAAAATGAGCGGCGCAGGGCCGCTCATTTTTATCTTGCTTCGTTGACGTTCGTGTTCAGGCAAACGCCGTCTGCGTGTCGAAACCGAAGCCGCGCGGCGCTTTTTGCGTATCGTCGAACGTGACGATTTCATAAGCGTCTTCGTTCGCAAGCAGTTCGCGCAGCAGCATGTTGTTCATGGCGTGGCCGCCCTTATACGCCTTGTACGAAGCCAGCAACGGATGACCGGCCACGTACAGGTCACCGATCGCGTCGAGCATCTTGTGCTTCACGAACTCGTCGTCGTAACGCAGGCCGTCATTGTTGAGGATGCGGTATTCGTCGAGCACGATCGCGTTGTCCATGCTGCCGCCGCGCGCGAGACCCAGTTCGCGCATCATCTCAACTTCGTGCGCGAAGCCGAACGTGCGGGCGCGGGCAATGTCACGCACATACGACGTGGTCGCGAAATCCACTTCCAGCGCCTGACCGGTTTTGTCGACGGCCGGATGGCGGAAATCGATGGTGAAGCTCAACTTGAAACCGAAGTACGGCTCGAGACGCGCGAACTTGTCGCCGTCGCGCACTTCGACGGGCTTCGTCACCTTGATGAACTGCTTCGGCGCGTTCTGCTCTTCGATACCCGCCGATTGAATCAGAAACACGAACGATGCCGCGCTGCCGTCCATGATCGGGATTTCCTCGGCGGTCACGTCGACAAACAGATTGTCGATGCCAAGGCCCGCACACGCCGACATCAAGTGCTCGATGGTCGAGACGCGCGCGCCATCCTTCTGCAACACGGATGCAAGACGCGTGTCGCCGATAGACATCGCGGACGCGGGAATGTCGACCGGCTCGGGCAGGTCGATACGCGAAAACACGATGCCCGTGCCGATGGGCGCGGGTCGCAGAGTCAGGTCGACCTTGCGACCGGAGTGGAGCCCGATCCCCACGGTTTTGACGACGGTCTTGATTGTTCGCTGCTTCAACATGATGTTCTTTCCGATTTATGTTCCCTATAAAGGAAATCAATCGTGCGTTAAATTCTAATAGGCCGAATTATACTCCATCTGTCGCACGCCGTCCTGATCCAGCTGGTATCAACTGTTTCCCTGTGTTACGCCACGGCAGCGAAATTGTGAAGTAGAACGGGCCGATGCCCGGAATGGAGGCATTTCCGGTCATCGGCCCCAAATTGCGGCTCAGTGCGAGGGCGCGTTCAGCGTTGCGCGCGGGCAACGCGACGGCCGCTGCACTCAGCGCAACGTCGCCAGGATGTTTTGAGCGTCGCTGACTTCGAACTTGCCGGGCGCTTCGACATTCAGCGTCTTGACTACGCCGTCGTCGACCACCATCGCGTAGCGCTGGGAACGGATTCCCATGCCACGCTCGGACAAATCCTGATCCAGTCCGAGTGACTGAGCGAAACGCGCACTGCCGTCCGCGATCATCTTCACCTTGCCCGCGGTTTGAAGATCGCGTCCCCACGCGCTCATGACGAACGCGTCGTTGACGGAAACGCACCAGACTTCGTCGATGCCAGCCGCGGACAAGTCCGCCGCCTTCTCGACATAGCCCGGCACGTGTCTGGCGGAGCACGTCGGCGTAAACGCGCCCGGCAATCCGAAGATCACCACGCGCTTGCCGGCGCACCGCTCGCGCGCCTGGAACGCATTCGGTCCCACGGCGCAGCCTTCGGTGGCCTCATCGATGAACTCGAAGAGACGCACGTCAGGCAACGTATCACCCACTTTGATCATGCTCGGTCCTTCCCTCGTCAGTGCTCGCGGACATCCTTGCGATTGCATCGTCCCGCAACCGCGCCAAAAGTCTTTGCAGCGATCCCGGCTTCAATCTGCCTGCCTCGACGTCAGGGGCAAATTCGTGGGGGTCGGCTGGCCACGGCCCGGCGTCCATTTTGCATCAGGACGCGGCCTTGGACAGTCGCCCCACGCGAAGCCTGCATCATCCGCGCCAGACGTTCAGCGCGTGCACGCGGTGTGCTGCATCGTCAAAGATTACTCAGCAGCAAAGAACGTGCGCTTCGCGTCAGTCTGCCTGCTTGCGCAGGAACGCCGGAATGTCGTACGTATCGACGCCCTTTTCCTGCAACGCCTGCACGTGCGATGCCGCCGTTTCACGCGTGGAACGCCACACTGCCGGCGTGTCGAGCTGACCGTAGTCCGTCGTCGGCTGGCCGTGCTGCGTGCCGTACGTGTTGTGCGAAGGCTGATGGCCGTGCGAGATCGGCTGGTTGTCGGTGCCCGTGCGCAGGAGCGTCATCGGCGCTTGCTGCTGCTTCTTCGCCGCGCGGCCCAGACCCGTTGCCACCACCGTCACGCGCAGGGCGTCGCCCATTGCGTCGTCGTACACCGCGCCGAAGATCACGGTTGCATCGTCAGCCGCGTAGGACTTGATGGTGTTCATCACTTCACGCGTTTCCGACAGACGCAGCGAACGGCTCGACGTGATGTTCACCAGCACGCCACGCGCACCCGACAGATCCACGCCTTCCAGCAGCGGGCTTGCGACAGCCTGCTCGGCAGCGAGACGCGCGCGATCGACGCCGGCAACCGTTGCCGTGCCCATCATCGCCTTGCCCTGCTCGCCCATCACGGTCTTCACGTCTTCGAAGTCGACGTTCACGAGGCCATCGACGTTGATGATTTCCGCGATACCGGCCACTGCGTTGTTCAGCACGTCGTCCGCGCACTGGAAGCACTTGTCCATCTCGGCGTCGTCGCCCATCACCTCGAACAGCTTGTCGTTCAGCACGACGATCAGCGAGTCGACGTGATCCTCCAGTTGCTGCGAGCCCGCTTCCGCGACGCGCATGCGGCGGCCGCCTTCGAACTCGAACGGCTTGCTCACGACGCCAACCGTCAGAATGCCCATTTCCTTGGCGATCTGCGCGACCACCGGTGCTGCGCCCGTGCCCGTGCCGCCGCCCATGCCGGCGGTGATGAACACCATGTGCGCGCCGCGCAGTGCGTCGGCGATACGCTCACGTGCGTCTTCCGCGGCTTCCTTGCCCTTCTCCGGCTTCGCGCCTGCGCCGAGACCGGTCATGCCCAGTTGCAGAACCGCAGGTGCGCGCGAACGAGCGAGCGCTTGCGCGTCGGTGTTCATCACGATGAAGTCGACGCCCTGCACGCCGCGGTTGATCATGTGCTGAACAGCGTTGCCGCCAGCACCACCAACGCCCACGACCTTGATGATCGTTCCGTTGGTTTCCGTTTCCAGCATTTCGAAATCCATGTTGCCTCCGTCAAGAATGAAGATCGGCGTTATTCGACGAGAGATCGGGCAACCCCTTGTCGCGCGCCAGCCGCCTGTACCGGCGCGTGATTCTTTTTGTTGCTTGTTGCGTGCTGCGTATTGCTTAGAAATTCCCGAGGAACCAGTCCTTCATCCGCGAGAACACTTGTCCCATCGAACCGTTCTGCACCGCGACCTTGCGTCCGCGCATGCGTTGCGAGCGGCCTTCGGCGAGCAGGCCCATTGCGGTCGAGTAGCGCGGATTGCGCACCACGTCCGCGAGACCGCCCGCATACTCCGGCACGCCGATGCGCACCGGCTTCAGGAAGATGTCTTCGCCGAGCTCGACCATGCCGGGCATCATCGCCGCGCCGCCGGTCAAAACGACGCCGCTCGACAGCAGCTCTTCGTAACCCGACTCGCGCACGACCTGCTGCACCAGCGAGAACAGCTCTTCGACGCGCGGCTCGACCACCGCCGCGAGCGCCTGACGCGACAGGGTGCGCGGACCGCGCTCGCCCAGGCCCGGCACTTCGATCATCTCGTCCGGATCGGCGAGCGCCTGCTTCGCGATGCCGTAGCTCACCTTGATGTCTTCCGCGTCCGGAGTGGGCGTGCGCAGCGCCATCGCGACGTCGCTCGTGATCTGATCGCCTGCGATCGGAATCACGGCTGTATGACGGATCGCGCCTTCGCTGAAGATGGCGATGTCCGTCGTGCCGCCGCCGATATCGACGAGCACCACGCCCAGCTCCTTCTCGTCCTCGGTCAGCACCGCCAGCGACGAAGCGAGCGGTTGCAAAATGAGGTCGTTCACTTCGAGCCCGCAGCGGCGCACGCACTTCACGATGTTCTGTGCCGCGCTCACCGCGCCCGTCACGATGTGCACCTTCACTTCGAGGCGAATGCCGCTCATGCCGATCGGCTCGCGCACATCCTCTTGCCCGTCGATGATGAATTCCTGCGTCAGGATGTGCAGCACCTGCTGATCGGTCGGGATGTTGATCGCCTTGGCCGTTTCGATCACGCGCGCGACATCCGCCTGCGTGACTTCCTTGTCCTTGATCGCGACCATGCCGCTCGAATTGAAACTGCGGATATGGCTGCCCGCGATTCCGGTGAATACGTTTGTGATCTTGCAATCCGCCATCAGTTCGGCTTCTTCGAGCGCGCGCTGGATGGATTGCACCGTGGCCTCGATATTGACCACGACGCCCTTCTTCAACCCCTTCGAGTCGCTCTGACCGAGTCCGATCACCTCGTAGTGGCCTTCGCCCTTCAGTTCGGCGACGATCGCGACCACCTTCGACGTTCCGATGTCGAGGGAAACCAGCAGGTCTTTGTAGTCTTTGCTCATAGCGTGCTCATGCCTGTGATGTCTGCTTACTTCTTGGCCTTGTCGGTGTCGTTTATGAAGCGCATGTTCGCGGCTCGTATGGCAAAGCCGTTCGGGTACCGCAAATCCGCATATTCGATGTCCTTCCCCCAGCGCCCCGTGACGGACGGCCACGATGCGACGAAACGCTTGCAACGGTCGTTCAGCGTGTCCTGGTTACGCTCGCGGCCCAGCTCGATCTGCGTGCCGTTCGAAAGCTTGACCGTCCACGCGAAACGCGGCGACAAGGTCACTTCCTCCGGCTTCGCGTCGAGCGGCGCGAACCACTTCTCGAAATCGTGATACCGCGCGACCACTTCCTTTGCCGTGCCCTCGGGCCCATCGAACGCGGGAAGGTCGTCGTCGAGCTCGCCCTGGTTCGCGGTGAAGAGATCGCCGTCGACGCTCACCAGCTGATCGTTGCCCCACGTGCCGAGCGGCTTGTATTCCTCCAGCGTCACCGCGAGCGCGTTCGGCCATACGCGCCGCACGCTCGCGTGACGGACCCACGGCACCTGTTCGAACGCGGCGCGCGCGGCATCCAGATCCACCGTGAAGTAGTTGCCCTTCAGGTGACCGACCACGCTCGCCCGCACGACCGGCGTGCTGATGTGCGCCGTGTCTCCGTCGACCTGAATTTCGCGCAGGCGAAACTCGGGACGCTGGATCGCCCAGTACCCCGCGGCGCCCAGAAGCAGCAGCACGAGCACGACGTGCAGCGCATTGGCGGCGAGGTTGAGATGGCGAACGTTGTTCCACATGGTTTCGCTTGTTCGTGTCCTGAGTGTGATCGACCTAATTCTTCAGCGTGAGCGACAGCACCTTCACGACGAGATCCTTGTAGCTGATGCCGACCGCGCGCGCCGCTTTCGGTGGCAGCGAGTGATCCGTCATGCCGGGCGCCGTATTCACTTCGAGGAAGTACGGGTTGCCGTCCGAGTCGAGCATGAAATC
Organism: Caballeronia temeraria; assembly: GCF_001544795.2. Taxonomy (GTDB): domain Bacteria; phylum Pseudomonadota; class Gammaproteobacteria; order Burkholderiales; family Burkholderiaceae; genus Caballeronia; species Caballeronia temeraria. The sequence continues at coordinate 34,863 of NZ_FCOI02000041.1, forward strand.
CGCGCGGCCCCAGTCGGTGCAGCCGAGAATCTCGAAGGCGCGCTTGGTGAGCTGCTTCATGCGCGTTTCTTCGGCTTCGGTCAGGCCACACGGAATCAGATACTGCGTGTCGTCGGCGACGTACTTCGCGTGATAGTCGTAAAACTCGCCCGCCGGCACGATCTTGATGACCGGAAGATCGAGATCGCCCGCGATGCAGCACGTGAACTCGCCGCCGCCCTCGATACTCTTCTCGACGATCACGATCTTGTCGTAATTCACCGCTTCCACGAGCGCGGGCACGAGCGCTTCCGCACTCTTCACCTTGATGACGGCAACGCTCGATCCTTCGCTCGCCGGCTTCACGAAGAGCGGCAGCCCGAGCTTCGCGATGATCTCCTGCGCGCGCGCCGCGTAGTCTTCCCCGCGAAAGACCGTTTCGAACGGCGGCGTAGGAATGCCGGTCTGCTGCCACACGAGCTTCGTGCGCAGCTTGTCCATGCCGAGCGCCGAGCCGAGCACGCCGCTGCCCGTGTAACGGATGCCGTAAAAATCCAGCGCGCCTTGCAACTGCCCGTTTTCGCCGTAGCCGCCATGCAGCGCGATGAACGCGCGCACGAAGCCTTGCGCCTTCAGATCCGAAAGCGGATGCCGCGCCGGATCGAACGCATGCGCGTCGATGCCTGCGTCGCGCAGACCTTCGAGCACGAGGCGCCCGGAATTGAGCGACACCTCGCGCTCGGCGGAATTTCCACCGAGCAGGACCGCGACTTTGCCGAAGACTTTCGGATCGATTTGATTCACTTGATTACTCATGTTCTTGCTCTTACTGAGGCTGGGGTTTAGCCAGCTTCCCGCATACGCCGCCGATGGAACCCGCGCCCATTGCGATCACCACGTCGCCGTTGCGCGCGATGGTCGTCACCGCGTCGGGCACTTCGTCGATCGTCTCCACGAATACCGGCTCGACCTTGCCCGCGACGCGAATCGCCCGTGCCAGCGCGCGGCCGTCGGCGGCCACGATGGGCGCTTCGCCGGCTGCGTAGACATCGGTGAGCACGAGGGCATCGACCGTCGACAGCACTTTCACGAAGTCCTCGAAGCAATCGCGCGTGCGCGTGTAGCGATGCGGCTGGAACGCGAGCACGAGACGCCGGTCGGGGAATGCACCGCGCGCCGCCGCGATCGTCGCGGCCATTTCGACCGGGTGATGCCCGTAGTCGTCGATCAGCGTGTACGCGCCTTCGCCGTTGTTCGTGTTCACTTCGCCGTAACGCTGGAAGCGCCGGCCCACGCCGTTGAATTCGGCGAGCGCACGCTGGATATCGGCATCGGCGACTTCAAGTTCAGTCGCGATTGCAATGGCCGCGAGCGCATTCTGTACGTTGTGCGTGCCCGGCAGGTTCAGCACGATGTCGAGCGACGGCGCGTCTTCGCGCAGCGTCGTGAAATGCATGCGGCCGTTTCTCGCCTCGACGTTCACCGCGCGCACCTGCGCTTCGGCGCCGAGACCGTAGCGGATGATCGGCTTCGACACGAACGGCAGGATTTCGCGCACGTTCGGATCGTCGACGCACAGCACGGCGATGCCGTAGAACGGCAAGCGATGCGTGAACTCGATGAACGCCTGCTTGAGCCGCGCGAAGTCGTGGCCGTAGGTGTCCATGTGATCGGCGTCGATGTTCGTGATGACTTCGATCACCGGGAAGAGATTGAGGAACGACGCGTCGGATTCATCGGCTTCCGCGACGATGAAGTCGCCCGTGCCCAGACGCGCGTTCGCACCCGCGCTGTTCAGGCGCCCGCCGATCACGAAAGTCGGATCGAGCCCGCCCGCCGCAAGCACGCTCGCGACGAGCGAAGTCGTCGTGGTCTTGCCGTGCGTGCCGGCGATCGCGATGCCCTGCTTCAGGCGCATGAGTTCCGCGAGCATGACGGCGCGCGGCACGATAGGCACGCGACGATGGCGCGCGGCGAGCACTTCGGGATTGTCGGGGCGCACGGCCGTCGACACGACGACCGCATTCGCGCCTTCGATGTTCTGCTCGTGATGGCCGATCTCGACGCGCGCGCCGAGCGCACGCAGACGCTCCGTGACCGCGCCGTTCGAGAGGTCCGAGCCGCTCACGTGATAGCCGAGATTCAGCAGCACTTCGGCGATGCCGCTCATGCCCGCGCCGCCGATCCCGACGAAGTGAATATGTTTGACGATATGTTTCATTTAATGTGCCTCCCGAGCTTGCGCGTCGAAACGCGCGCCGGCTACGTCGGCGCAAACACTCGCGACCCGTTCGGTCGCGTCCGGTTTCGCCAGCGCGCGCGAGCGCTCGGCCATTTCAGCGAGCGATGCGCGCGTCTGTGCGCGTAACCAGTCGGCGAGTTTCTGCGCCGACAAATCGCGTTGTTGTATCAGTTCAGCGGCGCCGTTCTTCGCGAGGAACGCGCCGTTGGTCGTCTGGTGATCGTCGACGGCGAACGGGAACGGCACGAAGAGCGCCGCCACGCCGACCGCGGCGATCTCGGAGACTGTCATTGCGCCCGACCGGCAGATGACGAGATCCGCCGATGCATATGCGCCCGCCATGTCCTCGATGAACGGCACGAGCCGCAGGTCGTCTCCACGAGAGAGGCCCGCGGCCGCGTAGTTCGCTTCCAGTGCTTCGATGTGCTTCGCGCCCGCCTGATGCACGATGCGCGGACGCTCGTCCGGTGCGAGCATCGCGAGCGCTTTGGGCACGGTTTCGTTGAGCGCGGCGGCACCGAGACTGCCTCCGACGACGAGCACGTTCAGGCGTCCCGAACGCGCGGCGTAGCGTTCTTTGGGTGGCAATGCGCTCGTTAGTTCCGCACGGATCGGATTACCGGTCCATTCGGCATTCGGCAGAGCATTGGGGAACGCGACGAGCACGCGCTTCGCGAGATGCGCGAGCACCTTGTTCGCGAGTCCCGCGATCGAATTCTGTTCGTGCAGCACGAGCGGGCAGCCCGCGAGCTTCGTCATGACGCCCGCCGGAAACGTGATGTAGCCGCCCATGCCGAGCACGACGTCCGGCTTCACGCGACGCAACGCGGCGAGGCTTTGCGAACACGCGCGCAGCAGATTCACCGGCAGCATCAGCTTGGTCTTGATGCCCTTGCCGCGCACGCCGCCGAAGCGCACGTATTCCATCGGAATGCCGTGCTTCGGCACGAGCGTCGCTTCCATGCCGCTCGCGTTGCCGAGCCACACCACGCGCCAGCCATGCGCCTGCATCCAGTGCGCGACCGCGAGCCCCGGGAACACGTGGCCCCCGGTGCCGCCCGCCATCACCATCAAGGTGCGGTCGCGTTGCGCGGTCATACCTTGCCTCCGCGCATCAAGACACGATTTTCATAATCCACGCGCAGCAACACCGCCAGCGCGACGCAGTTCAGCAGAATGCCCGAGCCGCCGTACGACACGAGCGGCAGCGTGAGACCCTTGGTCGGCAGAAGACCGAGGTTCACGCCCATGTTGATGAAGGTCTGCGCGCCGAACCAGATGCCGACGCCCTTCGCCATCAGACCGGCGAACGTGCGATCGAGCGCGAGCGCCTGACGGCCGATCTCGAACGCGCGGCGCACGATCCAGTAGAACAGCAGAATCACGCAGATCACGCCGACGAAACCGAGCTCCTCGCCGATCACCGCGAGAATGAAGTCGGTATGCGCTTCCGGCAGATAGTTGAGCTTCTCGACGCTGCCGCCCAGGCCCACGCCGAACCATTCGCCGCGCCCGAACGCGATCAGCGAGTGCGTCAACTGATACGCCTTGCCCTGCGCGTAACGGTCATCCCACGGATCGAGGTAAGCGAAGATCCGCTCGCGACGCCACGGCGACAACCACACGAGCATCGTGAATGTGCCGACTGCCGTCAGCACGAGGCCGCCGAACAGCTTGCCGTTGACGCCGCCGAGGAACAGCACGCCCATCGCGATCGCGGCGATCACCATGAACGCGCCCATGTCCGGTTCGAGCAGCAGCAGCGCGCCGACGAAGCCGACCGCGACGGCCATCGGCAAAAAGCCTTTACCGAAGCTGTGCATGAATTCCTGCTTGCGCACGGTGTAGTTCGCGGCGTAGATGGTCACCGCGAGCTTCATGATTTCCGACGGCTGCATGTTCGTGATGCCGAGCGGAATCCAGCGGCGCGCGCCGTTTACGCCTTTGCCGACGTGCGGAATCAGCACGATGATCAGCATCACCAGCGCGATGAGAAAGAGCTTCGGCGCGTACTTCTCCCAGATCTTGATCGGAATCTTGAACGCGATGGTTGCGCCGACGAGCGCCGTCGCGACCGAGATCAGGTGACGCACGAGGAAGTGATAGTCGCGGTAGCTCGCGTACTTGGGCGAATCGGGCATGGCGATCGACGCCGAGTACACCATCACGATGCCGAGGCCGAGCAGCGAGATCATCACCCACAACAGCGAATAGTCGTAGTCGAGCATCCGCGAGCGCGCGGGACGCACGCCGTTGACCGCGCTCGAAATGCCGCTGCCGCGCGTGCCGGAATTCGAGCGACCCGCGAGCGAGTCGCCCGGCATGGCGTTGCGCTGTCCGGTGAGTTTCGATCCGAAGCGTTCCGACCAGCTCATAGCATGACTCCTCGCGCGGCGGCGATTTCTTCGACCGCACCGCGAAACACGTCGGCGCGATGTGCGTAGTTCTTGAACATGTCGAGGCTCGCGCAGGCGGGCGAAAGCAGCACGGCGTCGCCGGCTTCCGCGATACGCGCGGCAGCGTTCGTCGCGGCTTCGAGCGTCGCGTGGTCTTCGAGCGCGACGCCCGTCGATGCCAGCGTTTCGCGGATGCGTTGCGCGTCGCGGCCGATCAGCATGACCGCGCGCGCCCAGCGTGCGACCGGCGCTTCGAGCGGCGAAAAATCCTGGCCCTTGCCGTCGCCGCCAGCGATCAGCACGACGCGTTGCGCAAGGCCGTCGAGCGCGGCGACCGTTGCGCCGACATTCGTGCCCTTGCTGTCATCGACATAATCGACGCCGTCGATCTGCGCGATCACTTCGACGCGATGCGGCTCGCCGCGATATTCGCGCAGGCCATGCAGCAGCGCCGCGAGCGGCAGATCGATCGCGCGTGCCAAAGCCAGCGCGGCGAGCGCGTTCGCCGCGTTGTGCAGGCCGCGAATGCGCAGCGCATCGACGGGCATGAGGCGCTTGGAAACGAGGTTCGGCTCGGCTTCGTCCTTCTTGCGGCGACGCGAGGTCACCGGCTCCGTGGATGCGTCCTGATCGACGCCGGCAACCAGCCACAACATGCCGTTGTCGCGCAGCAAACCGTAGTCGCCGACCGTCAGCGGTTCGTTCAGGCCGAACGTCACGACGCGATGTTGCGCGACGTTCGCCGCGAGCTTCATCACGCGGTTGTCGTCGCGGTTCAGCACGCGCGTCGTGGTCGGACCGAAGATGCGGCCCTTCGCGGCGGCGTAGGCGTCGAGACCGCCGTGCCAGTCGAGATGATCCTGCGTGATGTTCAGCACCGCGGCGGCGTCCGGCGTAAAGGTGTGCGCGGTCTCGAGCTGGAAGCTCGACAGTTCGAGCACCCAGACATCCGGCAGCGCGGTCTGGTCGATGGCGTCGGTGAGCTTGTCGAGCATTGCCGGGCTGATGTTGCCCGCGACCGCGACCGACTTGCCCGCGCGCTCGCACAGGAGGCCGGTGAGCGCGGTCGTCGTGGTCTTGCCGTTCGTGCCGGTGATCGCGATGACCTTCGGCGCGTAACCGTTCGCGCCGAGCCCGGCGAGCGCCTGCGCGAAGAGTTCGAGTTCGCCCCAGACGGGAATGCCGCGTTCGTTCGCCGCGGCGATCAGCGGCGCAAGGTCGTCCGCGAGCGGCGAAAGTCCCGGGCTGATCGCGACGAGTTCGATGCCGCCATCGAGCAGAGCGGGCGTGAATGCGCCGCCGACGAAATCCGCGTCGATCTTGTGGATCGCGAGCTCGGAGAGATTCGGCGGCGTTTCCCGCGTGTCGGCAATCCGCAGGCGGCAACCGTGCCTGGCGCACCAGCGCGCCATCGCGAGACCGGATTCACCCAGTCCCAGCACGAGCACCATCGGACTTTGCCGACCGACAAACTTCTCGCCAAACATCGCTTTACCTTTTACTGAAACTTGAATGAATCAACGCAATTTCAACGTCGACAGACCGAACAGGCACAACATCAACGTGATGATCCAGAAGCGCACCACCACTTGCGTCTCGGTCCAGCCGGACAACTCGTAGTGGTGATGCAGCGGCGCCATCTTGAAGAAACGTCGACCCTCGCCGTAACGGCGCTTGGTGAACTTGAACCAGAAGACCTGCAGCATCACGGAGAGCGTTTCCGCGACGAACACGCCGCCCATGATGAACAGCACGACTTCCTGACGGACGATGACCGCGATCGTGCCGAGCGCGCCGCCGAGCGCGAGCGCGCCGACATCGCCCATGAAGACCTGCGCGGGGTGCGTGTTGTACCAGAGGAACGCGAGGCCCGCGCCGCCCATGGCGGAACAGAAAATCAGCAGTTCGCCCGCGCCGGGAATGTGCGGGAACAGCAAGTACTTCGAATAGACCGACGAACCCATCACGTAGGCGAACGCGCCGAGCGACGCGCCCACGAGCACGACGGGCATGATGACGAGACCGTCGAGGCCGTCGGTGAGGTTCACCGCGTTGCTCGACCCGACGATCACGAAGTACGTCATCGCGATGAAGCCCCACACGCCGAGCGGATACGTGATCGACTTGAGGAACGGCAGCATCAGGTCGGCGCGCGCGGGAAGGCCCATCGAGAGGCCGCTGCGAACCCATGCCATGAAGAGATCGAACACGCGCGCGTTGTTCGCTTCGGACACGGAAAACGCGAGATATACCGCCGCGAACAGGCCGATCACCGATTGCCAGAAATACTTTTCGCGCGACGACATGCCGCGCGGATCCTTGTGCACGACCTTGCGATAGTCGTCCACCCAGCCGATCACGCCATAACCGAACGTGACGAGCATCACGATCCACACGAAGCGGTTCGTGAGATCAGCCCACAGCAACGTGGAAATGGCGATGCCGATCAGGATCAGCACGCCGCCCATCGTCGGCGTGCCGGACTTGACGAGGTGCGTCTGCGGACCGTCCTTGCGCACGGCCTGACCGACCTTGAGCGCGGTCAGCTTGCGGATGACCCACGGGCCGCAGACGAGGCCGATCAAAAGCGCCGTCGCCGTGGCACCCACGGCGCGGAACGTAATATAGGTGAACACGCGCATAAAGCTGGCGTCATTCTGAAGCCATTGCGCGAGTGCGAGTAGCATGCTGGTCCTTCTCTTTCAGTGAATCAATGAGCAGCGGGCGTATTGCCCGCCGCGGGTTGTTGTGGACTCGTCAAGGCGTCCACCACACGCTCCATCTTCATGAAGCGCGAGCCTTTTGCGAGATACGTAGCCTTGCTGCCGTAGCCTGCGTGTTCGAGTGCGCCGAGCATCGTGCTTACGTCGGCGAAATGCTGCGCGGATTGCTTCGATGCTGCCGCGTTGAATGCGTTCACGGAATCGGCACTGGCAGCGCCGAGCGCGAACAGCGCATCGATGCCGCGCTCGGCCGCATACGCGCCGACTTCGCGATGAAACGCCGGACCTTCCTCGCCGACTTCGCCCATGTCGCCCATCACGAGCACGCGCGGCGATGCCTGCGATGCGAGCACGTCGATCGCGGCGCGCATCGAATCGGGATTCGAGTTGTACGTGTCGTCGATGACGGTTGCGCCGGCGAGCGCGCCGAGGATCGCGCGCTTCACCTGCAAGCGGCCCTTTACAGGCTGGAACGCTTCGAGGCCGCGTTTGATCGCATCGAGCGAAACGCCTGCGGCGAGCGCCGCCGAAGTCGCCGCCAACGCGTTGCGCGCGTTGTGTTCGCCGAGCACGTTCAGCGCGATATCGAGCGCGCCTTGCGGCGTGCGCATGCGTACCGTCGTCCCTTCGAGCGTGCCGGTGACGGCGGCCTTCGATGCATCGCCGGTCAGCGCGAAGTCGATGATCGCGTTGTCCGTCGCGGCGGTGCGCCAGAAGACGGCGTATTGGTCGTCGGCGGGAAACACGGCGGTGCCGGTCTCGCCGAGCGCATGAATGACCGATGCGTGTTCGAGCGCGACCGCTTCGACCGTCGCCATGAATTCCTGATGCTCGCGCTGCGCGTTGTTGACAACGGCAACATCGGGCGCGGCGATCTTGCCGAGCACTTCGGTTTCGCCCGGATGATTCATGCCGAGTTCGACGACCGCGAGCTTGTGCGACGCGTTCAGACGGAACAGCGTGAGCGGCAAACCGATGTCGTTATTGAAGTTGCCGGCCGTCGCGAGACGCGCTTCTTCGCCGACCGCAGCCGCGAAGATCGACGCGATCATTTCCTTGACAGTGGTCTTTCCGTTGCTGCCCGTGACCGCGACGAGCGGCATCGTGAAGCGCTTGCGCCAGCCGTGCGCCAGCGCACCGAGCGCCGCGCGCGTGTCCTTTACCTTGATGACAGGAAGGGGCCAGGCATCGGAGTTGCTCGGGTCGCGTGACACGAGCGCCGCAGCCGCGCCGCTCTTCGCAACCTGATCCAGGAAATCATGCGCATCGAAGCGATCGCCCTTCACCGCGACGAACAGGTCACCGGCCTGCACGCCACGGCTGTCCGTGACGACGCGTTCGATGCCGATATCCGCTTCGCCCTTGATGGCGGCGCCGGGAATCGTCGCGGCGGCTTGAGCCAGCGTGAACATCGTCATTCGCCACCTCCGCGCTGTTGCGTGGCGCGTGCGGCAAGCGCGAGGCGCGCGTGATCCTGATCCGAGAAAGCGCGTTTCTTGCCCATGATTTCCTGCGTGGCTTCGTGTCCTTTTCCGGCGAGTACGACGACATCTTCGCGCGCCGCCGAGCGGATCGCCTGCAGGATTGCGCTCGCGCGGTCTTCGACGCGGCGCGCATTCGCGGCGTGCTTCATGCCCGTCGCGATCTGATCGATGATCGAATTGGGATCTTCGCTGCGCGGGTTGTCGCTCGTGATGACGACCTGATCCGCGAGACGTTCGGCGATTTCGCCCATCAGCGGACGCTTCGTCGCATCGCGGTCGCCGCCGCAGCCGAACATGCAGACGAGCTCGCCGCCGCGCGCCTGCGCGATCGGGCGCAGCGCGGCAAGCGTCTTGTCGAGTGCGTCGGGCGTGTGCGCGTAATCGATCACGACGAGCGGTTCGTCGCTCTGAAGACGTCCGCCGAGTCGCTCCATGCGGCCGTTGACCGATTCGAGTTTCTGAATGCGCGCGATGGCGGCGTCGAACGGCACGCCGACTTCGAGCAGCACGCCGAGCACGGAAAGCAGATTGCTCACGTTGAACGTGCCGAGCGTGCCGACTTCGACATCGGCTTCGCCCCAGTCCGACGACAAATGAAACGCGGTGCCGGTCGCCGTCGCGCGCACTTGACTCGCGAGCAGCATCGCGTCGGCGCTGGGCACGGCATCGGCGGGCATGTCGACGCCGTATGCAATCGTGCGCACCTTGCCGCGCAGCGATTCGATCAGACGCTGACCGGCCGCGTCATCGCGATTGACGATCGCCGTCTTCAGCGACGGCCACGCGAAGAGACGCGCCTTCGCCGCCTCGTAGGCGTCGAACGTGCCGTGATAATCGAGATGATCCTGCGTGAGATTCGTGAAGATGGCGATGTCGAAATCGACGCCATTCACGCGCCCCTGATGCAGCGCGTGCGACGACACTTCCATCGCGACGCCTTCCGCGCCTTGCGCTTTGAGTTGCGCGAGGCTGCGCTGCAACTGCGGCGCGTCGGGCGTGGTGAAGCCGCTGTGCACGAGCTTGCCCGGCATGCCGATGCCGAGCGTGCCGACGATCGCGCACGGACGGCCGAGCGCGCTCAGCGCCGTCGCGATCCACTGGCTGCACGAGGTCTTGCCGTTCGTGCCCGTCACGCCGACAGTGAGCATCGACGCGGTCGGCTCGCCGTACCACGCGGACGCGATCGGACCCGCGAGCTCGTTCAGCGCTTTCACGGCGAGCGTTTTCGACGCATCCGGCTTGCCTGCGAAATTCTCCGGCTGGTACAGGGCCGCGCCCGCACCCGCCGCGAGCGCGGCGTCGAGATACGGGCGGTTGTCCGCGCCGTCGACCGCATAGGCGAGAAACACGTCGCCGCTTTTGAGCGAGCGCGTGTCGGCGTGTAGTTGCGCCTCGGGCTGCACGTGGGCGCGCAGCCATTGAACGGCTTGTGAAACGTCCTTTTGCATCTTGCTCTGTCGGGCTTGCGCGCTCATCGCACGACTCCCGGGTGCGTCTTCGTATTGCTCGACACCGCGACTTTTTTCGCGGTGTTCGCGCTGTTCGTGTTCGCCGGCTGCTGCGCGGCGGGTTGGGCGGCGGAGTTCGAATCGTCCGTCACGACCATCTGCTTGACCGGCATGTCGGGCGGCACATTGAGCGCGCGCAAGGTATCGCCGACGATGCCCGAGAACACCGGACCCGACACCTGACCGCCGAAGTGGCTGCCGACCGTCGGTTCATCGACCGATACCGCCACGACGATGCGCGGATTGGGCATCGGCGCCATGCCGACGAACGATGCACGGTACTTCGAGTGATCGTAGCCGTGGCCGCCGTGCTTGTACGCCGTGCCCGACTTGCCGCCGACGCGATAGCCCGCCACCGCCGCATCCGGCGACGTGCCGCCCTTCGACACGACGGTTTCGAGCATCGCGCGCACTTCACGCGCCGTGGTCGGCGAAAACACTTGCTGACCGACCGGCGGCTGATCGCCCGCCGTACGGAAAATCGAGACAGGCAGAATCTTGCCGTCGTTCGCGATCGCCGTGTACGCGCGTCCGAGCTGGAACAGCGAGACCGACAGACCGTAGCCGTACGACATGGTCGCCTGCTCGATGCGCCGCCAGCTCTTCCAGGGCCGCAGCCGCCCGGTCACCGCGCCCGGGAAGCCAACCTTCGGCGCCTGTCCCAGACCGATGCTCGTGTACATGTTCCACATTTCTTCAGGACGCAATTGCATCGCAATTTTGGTCGCACCGATATTGCTCGACTTCTGAATCACACCGCCGACGGTGAGCGTGCCGAAGCCGGAATCGTCCGTAATGCGCGCGCCGTCGAGCACAAACACGCCGCCGCCCGTTTCGACGAGCGTATTCGGCGTCACGCGATGCAGATCGAGCGCGAGCGAAACGGTGAACGGCTTCATGATCGAGCCCGGCTCGAACGTGTCCGTGAGGATACGGTTGCGCAGCTGCTCGCCGGTCATCCGCGAACGGTCGTTCGGGTTGTACGTGGGATAGTTGACGAGCGCGAGCACTTCGCCCGTCTTCACGTCGATGACCATGGCCGCGCCGGCTTTCGCCTTCGTCTTCTCGACGGCGGCCTTCAGGTTCGCGTACGCGATGTACTGAATCTTGCTGTCGATCGAGAGCTCGACGTCGGCGCCGTTGTGCGGCACGACCTGCTCGTCGACGTCCTCGACAATATGGCCCATGCGGTCCTTGATGACGCGACGCATGCCCGGCGTGCCCGCGAGGACGCTCTGGTCGCCGAGTTCGACGCCTTCCTGTCCCTTGTCTTCAATATTAGTAAAGCCGATCAGGTGCGCCGTGATTTCGCCTTCCGGATAGAAGCGCTTGTATTCGCCGCGCGAATAGATGCCCGGAATGTCGAGCGCGGCGACTTTCTGCGCGACTTCGAGCGGCACCTGGCGCTTCACGTAGACGAAGGTCTTGTCCATCGAGAGCTTCGCGCGCAGCTCTTTTTCCGGCATGTCGAGCAGTTTGGACAACTGCGCGAACTTGTCCGCGCCGAGATCGTTCGGCACGGCTTCGGGAATCGCCCAGATGGCCTTCACCGGCAGGCTCGTTGCGAGCACGAGGCCGTTGCGGTCGCGAATCTGGCCGCGCGTCGCGGGCATTTCGAGCGTGCGCTGATAGCGGCTCTCGCCCTGTTTCTTGAAGAACGCGTTGCCCGGACCCTGAATCCAGAAGGCGCGCCCGGCGAGCGCGACGAACGCCATGAAAAGCAGGAACACGACGAACTTCGAGCGCCACATCGGCAGGCGCACGGCGAGCAGCGGGTTCGGCGTGTGAGCGACGTCTTTCTGCTTCGCGGATTTTTTCATCGCTTGGCTCCGCGTGCAGGCGGCGCCGATGCCGGCAGCGGCGGCGGCATCGGTGCGTCGGCGGCCTTGTTGGCGGCCGTGTCGTAGGTGAGATATTGCGTTCGGCCGGTCGTCACGGGCTGCATTTTCAGTGAGTTGGTGGCCAACTGCTCGATGCGCGATGTCTTGGACAACGCGCTCTGCTGGTACTGCAACTGCGCGTAATCCTGTTGCAGCTGACGCTCCTGCGATTGCGCCCGCTGCAAGTCGATGAAAATCTCCCGCTGCTGATTGGTGGAGCTGACGACCGACAGCGCGCAGCCAAGCACGACGATGAGCAGGAAGATATTGAGGCGATTCATGGCGCGATCCGCTCCGCGATACGCATCACCGCGGACCGCGCGCGCGGGTTGTCGGCGACTTCGGCATCACTCGGAAACACGCGGCCGACCACGCGCAGCGGCGGGCTGGGAAGATCGACCGCACGGATCGGCAAACGACGGTCCACCGCCGGCGCGCTTGCGTGCGCCTGCATGAACCGCTTGACGATCCGGTCTTCGAGTGAATGAAAGCTGATCACGACCAGCCGCCCCCCTTGCTCCAACAATGCCAGTGCCGATTCGAGTACTACCTGCAGCTCCGCAAGCTCTTGATTGACGTGAATCCGTATAGCCTGAAAGGTGCGAGTTGCCGGGTCCTTGCCCTTTTCACGGGTTTTGACGACGTGACCCACGATTTCGGCAAGCTCGCGCGTGCTGTCGAGAGGCCCAAGACGGTCGGACTCTGCCCGGCGAGCAACAAGCGCCTTTGCAATCTGAAAAGCAAACCGTTCTTCCCCATAATCTCTGATGACCTCCGTAATTTCCTGCACCGTGGCGCGCGCGAGCCACTCAGCCGCCGACTCGCCCCGAGTCGGATCCATCCTCATGTCGAGCGGACCTTCTGCGCGGAAGCTGAAGCCGCGCTCCGGGTCGTCCACCTGCGGCGACGACACGCCAAGGTCCAGCAACACGCCCGACACCCGCCCGACCCCGCGCTCGCTCGCCGCGTCGCGCAACGCTGCGAAGCTGTCATGCACGATCGAAAAGCGCGAGTCCTGAATCTGTTGCGCCGTGGCGATTGCGAGAGGATCCTTGTCAAACGCGATCAATCGCCCCGCATCGCCCAGTCGCTGCAAAATCGCCCGGCTGTGACCGCCGCGTCCGAACGTGCCATCTATATAGATGCCGTCCGCGCGCGTGATCAGTCCGTCTACCGCTTCGTTGAGCAGCACCGTGCGATGCTGCAATTCATTTCCCATCGCAGGAGCCATGTTGTTGAGCGCCGCGTCAGAAAGTGAAGTTCTTCAGCGCGTCGGGCATGCCCTGCGCCATGGCCGCCGCTTCCTTCGCCGCGTAGGTCTGCGAATCCCACAGCTCGAAGTGCGCGCCCATGCCGAGCAGCGTCACTTCCTTTTCCAGCGACGCGGCAGCGCGCAGCTCGGGCGAGACCAGCACGCGCCCGTTGCCGTCGAGTTCGACATCCATTGCATTACCGAGAAAGATGCGCCGCCACCACATGGCTTCCATAGGAAGCGCGGCGACCTTGGCGCGAAAGACTTCCCACTCCGGACGAGGAAAGAGCAACAGGCATCCATCCGGGCTCTTCGTGAGCGTCACCCGGCCTTCTGCCTGCCCTTGCAGCGCTTCGCGATAGCGAGACGGGACGGACATCCGCCCTTTCGCATCGAGCGTCAGCGCCGACGCCCCTTGGAACACTCGCCCTTCTCCCCGTTCTCGGGCGTCCACCACGACACCCGGCTCTCCCCAGTTTTGCTTGAAAATGGGCTCTGAATCACACAAAAGACCACTTTCTCACACTGTCTCCCACTTTAGAGGAACGCATTTCCTCGGTCAAGACGCGTACCTTTTTTTCGAGTGCTTTTTATTCGCTAGAACAAGGACTTAGCGCAGGAGCTTGAAGTGACGGAGAAAGAGAAAACCGTTATGAATTAGAGAGCTAGTGCGGGATGTGAAGGTAGTACGTGAAATGAGCAGGCGAAATGAGGGAAATGTAACGGTTCTTACAGCCGAATCATGGTCTGATTTTCGATTTCGGCGGCCAATGCCTCGCTCGACGCGTAATCGGCCGGTCGAGGCGTTCAGCACACTATATGTAGTACGCCGTGCGGGTCATCACTTTGGACGCCGCACGCATCAGCGCGCGCACCGGAAACGGCACTTCGCTTCCGCCCGCACCGATCGCGGCGGCGGCGTGCGCGCTTTCATCGAGACGCATCTGCTCGACGATCGCGCGCGATGCGTGATCGTTCGCGGGCAAGGTCTTCATGTGGCCGTCGAGATGCTGTTCCACCTGGCGCTCGGTTTCCGCCATGAACCCGAGACTCGCGCGATCGCCGAAGCGCCCCGCGACGAAGCCAATCGCGAGCGCGCCGGCATACCACAACGGATTCAGCAGGCTCGGCCGCGACTCCAGGTCCTTGAGCCGCGTCGACGTCCATGCGAGATGGTCTTCCTCTTCGCGAGCCGCCTGCTCGAAATTCGCCTTGAGCTCGGGCGAGCTGGTGGCGAGCTTCTGCGCCTGATAAAGCGCCTGCGCGCAGACCTCACCGACATGATTTACGCGCATCAGACCGGCAGAATGCGCGCGCTCCTTCTCCGTGAGTTGCGATTCCTCCGGGAGGACGTCGCTGGTGGCGTCTGATCCCGATAGCGTCGATTCGGGAATCGGACGCGACATGCGGCTCACGCCGGCCATCGAGCGCAAGCCTCGATCGAACTCGCTGATGACTTCATCGAGCGTCATGGTGTCACCTCTCTGTTCATGGTCCGCAACTCGTCGACGCAGGTCTGGTATGCAAACCGATGGCCGGACAAGCACCCGGCGAAAACGCGAATTCTAGCGCACATCGACTGGCGGCGAGGCCGCGCGGGCTTGGCAGGAGCGGCTTCGGCGGGCCGGAGCGCATCGCGGAACTTGCCGGCCGGTGCGGTCGGAACGCATCGCGAACGGGGCACGCGAGAGGCCCGTCGATGCACTTTCGAACGCCTCGTCGGACCGAAATTGCCCTTTATGAAGCATCTGTTTTGGTAATTAGGGCAAACACGGGTCGCAAAAATCCTGCAAAACCAACATTTTAGCGCCTGTTGCGTAAACGTCACATGAGTCCGGCGGACCATCCCCTTTTCCTTTGTCCGCCAAAGTCTCTTTGTTACATTACGTCTCACCTTCGTCAAGAAGCAGGCAGGGACCGTCAACACACTGGCGCTAAGAACAGTGACCTTGCCAAAAGTCGCAAACACTCCTTGGAGATTCAATCAATGAAAAAGTCGCTTCTCGCTCTCGCCGCACTCGGCGCTTTTGCTGGCGCCGCCCATGCGCAGAGCAGTGTGACGCTGTACGGCATCATCGACGCCGGCTTCGCCTACAACAACAACAGCAACGGCCAAAAGCTGTACGCAATGAACAGCGGCAACCTGCAAGGTAGCCGTTGGGGCCTGCGCGGCACGGAAGACCTCGGTGGCGGTCTGAAGGCCATCTTCGTGTTGGAAAACGGCTTCAACGTGTTCAACGGCCAGCTGGGCCAAGGCGGCGACATGTTCGGCCGTCAGGCTTACGTCGGTCTGTCGACGGCGCAATACGGCACGGTCACGCTGGGTCGCCAGTACGACTCCGTGGTTGACTTCACGGGCGCATTCGAAGTCGGTAGCCAGTGGGCATCGTACTTCGGCGCGCACCCGGGCGACGTCGACAACATGAACAACTCGAATCGCGTGAACAACGCGGTCAAGTACACGAGCGCGAACTACGCCGGCTTCACGTTCGGCGGCCTGTACAGCCTCGGCGGCCAGGCTGGCCAGTTCAACCGCAACCAGATCTGGTCGGTTGGCCTCGGCTACTCGCAAGGTCCCCTGCAGTTGGGCGCGGGCTACTTGAACGTCAAGGACCCGAACTACTCGTTCTTCGGCAACAACGCAACGAGCCGCACCGCGACGACGACGCCTTCGGCTTCGAACATGTCGAGCCGCGTGTACTCGGGCTTCGCATCGGCCAAGACGCAGCAAGTCATCACGGCTGGCGGTGCTTACACGTTCGGCGCAGCGACCGTCGGCGCAACGTATAGCAACACGCAGTTCAAGGACGTGAACAACGAGTCGGGCGCTGGCCTGAACCCGGCTGGCTACACGGGCGGATCGGGCAAGTTCCACAACGCCGAAATCAACTTCAAGTATCAGCTGACCCCGGCCCTGCTGTTGGGCGTGGCATATGACTACACGAAGGGTTACGGCCTGACCGATGCCAAGTACCACCAAGGCATGCTCGGCGCGGACTACTTCCTGTCGAAGCGCACGGACGTGTACATCGACGGTATCTATCAGCACGCAAGCGGCACGGACTCGACGAACCGCACGGCTGTTGCCAACATCAACGGTCTGTCGCCGTCGTCGACGTCGAACCAGGTTGCCGCTGTCGTCGGTATCCGTCACAAGTTCTAATAAGGTCGTAACAAAGCAGTACACACTGAAAGGCGCCTTCGGGCGCCTTTTTTTCGTCGCGTTCGTGTCGTGTGCTGCCAACAAAAAAGCCTTCGCGTCTCACGACACGAAGGCTTTTCTTGTATTTCAGACGATGCGAACGCTACGCGCGGCCGTCGCGCAGTTCGCGCCGCAAAATCTTGCCGACGTTGCTCTTCGGCAGCTCATTGCGGAATTCGATCATGCGCGGGCGCTTGTAACCGGTGAGCCGCTCCTTGCAGTACGCGACGACATCGGCTTCCGTCAGGCTCTGATCCTTGCGCACGATGAAGAGCTTCACCGCCTCGCCGGAAGCCTGATCCTTCACGCCCACCGCGGCCACTTCGAACACGCCGGGCAACATCGCGACGACATCCTCGATTTCATTCGGATACACATTGAAGCCGGAGACGAGAATCATGTCCTTCTTGCGATCGACGATCTTCACGTAGCCGCGCTCGTCCAGCACGCCGACATCGCCCGAACGGAAAAAGCCGTCCTGGGTCATCACCTTCGCCGTTTCGTCGGGACGATTCCAGTAGCCCGCCATCACCTGCGGACCGCGAATGCAGATCTCGCCGGGCTGGCCGAGCGGCACTTCGTTGTTGTCGTCGTCGCGGATGGAGATTTCCGTCGACGGCAGCGGCAAGCCGATCGTGCCCGTGTACTCGGTCGCGGTCACCGGATTGCAGGTGACGCACGGCGAAGTCTCGGACAAACCGTAGCCCTCGACGATCGGCACGCCCGTCGCCGCGAACCAGCGCTTCGCGACGGCTTCCTGCACGGCCATGCCGCCGCCGTTCGCCGCGATGAGCTTCGAGAAATCGAGCTTGCCGAAATCGGGATGATTCAGCAGCGCGTTATAGAGCGTGTTGACCGCCGGGAACGTGTTGATGGGAATGCCCTTCAGTTCCTTGATCGTTCCGGCGATATCGCGCGGATTCGGTATCAGCACGCCCAGGCCGCCGGTGCGGATCGTGAGCATGCCGCAGACCGTCAGCGCGAAGATGTGATACAGCGGCAACGCGACCACGCAAACGAATTGATCGATGTCGGGGCGGCGCTTGCGGGCCGGATCAAGCCAGACTTCCGACTGCAGCGTGTTCGCGATCACATTGCGGTGCGTGAGCGTCGCGCCTTTCGCGACGCCCGTCGTGCCGCCGGTGTACTGCAGAAACGCGACGTCGTCGGGACTTTGCGCGACGGGCTGGAGCGTGCCGCGGCCGCCTTCGCTGAGCGCATCGTTGAAGCGGATGCTGCCGGGCAGGTTCCACTCGGGCACCATCTTCTTCACACGGCGCACGACGAAGTTGACCACGAGCCCTTTCATTCCCATGAGATCGCCCATCGCCGCGACGACCACGTGCTTGATCCCCGTGTTCCGCACCACAGCCTGCAGCGTGACGGCGAAGTTCTCCAGAATGACGATGGCTTCCGCGCCGCTGTCCTTGAGCTGATGTTCGAGTTCGCGCGGCGTATAGAGCGGATTGACGTTGACGACGATATAACCCGCGCGCAATACCGCCGCAATCGCGATGGGATATTGCAGGACGTTCGGCATCATCAACGCGACGCGCGCGCCGGGTTTCATCCCGCGCTTCTGGAACCACGCGGCCAGCTTTCTCGACATCGCATCGAGTTCGGCGTACGTGATCGACTGGCCCATGCACACGAACGCGCGGCGATCGCGATTCGCGCGGAAACTGTCCTCGAGCAACTCGGAAACGGACCGATACGCCGATGCATCGATTTCCGCTGGCACGCCGGCCGGGTAAGACTTCAGCCAGGGTTTCTCCATACGGCGTCTCCTTTATATGATTTTAGAATGATCGTGCGGAAACGAAATCCTAGCTTTTCGGAAGGTGTCCGGCAATCGGGTTAGACGCCTTCCACCAGTCCCATTCGAGTCTGCCCTTTCCAGGCGCGTCAATGCATCGGCTCCACTTCCACGAGGCAATCGTAAAACGTCGCCGAGCCCCCGAGGTCGGTCAACGCCTGACTGGTCACCTCATTGGCGTTGCGGCCATCGGGCGACAACTTCTTCCACCAGATCGACAAACCGACGACGACGCCCTCACGCGCTCGCTCCGTCACGCGCGCGCGGGCCTGCATCGAACCGCGATCGTTGAAGATACGTACCAGCGCACCGTCGGTGATGGCGCGGGCTTCTGCGTCGGCGGGATGAATGTCCAGATGCGGTTCGCGCTCTGCGGCGCGCAGGCTCTCGATGTTCACGAAGCTGCTGTTCAGAAAATTGCGCGCGGGCGGCGAGATCATCGCGAGCGGATAGCGTGCGGCGAGTTCCGGCGAGCCATCCGCCGATTCGTAAGGCGGAAGGTAATCCGGCAACGGGTCGAGGCCCTCGCTTTTCAGTCGCTCGCTGTAGAACTCGCACTTGCCGGAAGGCGTGCGGAACGCGCCCTCGGCCAACGGCGCCTCGGCGATGTCGAGCTTCAGCCAGCCGGAAGCCTTCAACGTCTCCCAGCTCTGGCCGTCGAGTGTGCGGTCGTCCCAGCGGAACGCCTTCGATGCGATCTGCTCGTCGGTCTCGAAAAGCGCCGGCTCGGTGAGACCCATCGCGCGCGCGAGGCCGCGGAATATTTCGGTATTCGGGCGCGCTTCGCCGACGGGTTCGATCGCCGGCAGGTTCGCCATCACGTACGTGTGCCCGTAGGACTTGTGGACATCGAGATGCTCGAGTTGCGTCGTCGCGGGGAAGATGAGGTCCGCGTAGTCCGCCGTATCTGTCTGGAAGTGTTCGAGCACGATCGTGAACAGATCCTCACGCGCGAAGCCCGCCTCGACCTTCGCCGAGTCAGGCGCAACCGCGACGGGGTTCGAGTTGTAGACGATGAGCGCTTCGATCTTCGGGCCGAACGTTTCGTCGCCCGGATGGAGCAATGCGTCGCCGATCGCGTTCATGTTCACCGCGCGCGGAATATTCGAAGGCCAGCCGGGAAGCAGATCGGGGCGTTCGAGCGCGCTGCCATTGGTCGGCGCCCAGCCGGACGACGAAAGCAGCAGCCCTCCGGCGCGCTCGCGCCACGCTCCCGTCAGCGACGGCAAGCACGCGATCGCGCGAACGGCATTGCCGCCGCCGCGCACGCGCTGCATGCCATAGTTGAGGCGAATCGCAGCCTTCTTCGTCGATGCGAAAGCCCGCGCGAGCTCGACGACCACGTTCTCGTCAATACCGCAAATCTGCGCGACACGCGATGGCGGATACTGCGCCGCGCGCGCCGCGAGTTCGTCGAAGCCCACGGTATGCGCACGCACGTATTCATGATCGACGAAACTCTCGCGAATCAGCACGCCGATCATGCCGAGCGCCAGCGCGGCATCGGTGCCCGGCCGAAGCGCAATATGCTGATGGCACTTTTCCGCCGTGAGCGATTTGTAGGGATCGATTGCAATCAGCTTCGCGCCACGGCGCTTCGCTTCCTGAGCGCGCGTCCAGAAGTGCAGGCTCGACGCGATTGGGTTCGCGCCCCAGATCAAAATCAGCTCGCTCTCTTCGTAAAACTCCGCATGCATGCCAAGGCTCGCGCCGTACGTGTAGCGCAGGCCGGCCGCGCCTGCCGCGGCGCAAATCGTGCGTTCGAGCCGCGACGCCCCGAGCACGTTGAAGAAGCGTGCCGCGATGCTTTCGCCTTGTACGAGACCCATCGTGCCCGCGTAGCTATAAGGAACGATGGCTTCGGGCGCGCGTTTCGCTATCGGCTGCAGGCGCTCGGCGGCGAGTCGCAACGCGTCGTCCCAGCTTATCGGCTCGAATCGGCCCTCGCCCTTTTTGCCGACCCGGCGCAGCGGCGTTTGCAAGCGATCCTTGTGATGCGTGCGCTCGGCGTATCGCGTGACCTTCGTGCATAACACGCCTTGCGTCGGCGGATGGTCGGGTTCGCCGCTCACTTTGACCGCTTTGCCGTCTTCGACCGTGACGCGCATCGCGC
Source organism: Caballeronia temeraria (assembly GCF_001544795.2). Taxonomy (GTDB): domain Bacteria; phylum Pseudomonadota; class Gammaproteobacteria; order Burkholderiales; family Burkholderiaceae; genus Caballeronia; species Caballeronia temeraria. The sequence goes on from NZ_FCOI02000041.1 coordinate 55,458, forward strand.
ATGTATCGGGGCAATCGTGCGGGCATACGGCTCGGGCAAACTCGGCTGGAGCGTTCATCGAAAAGTCCGTAAATCGAAGTAAAAAGCGGCAGATGACGGGATTCTATTACGGCCGCTATGCGATCGACCGTCCGATGGCGCAAATAGTGGCGGCGTAGAATGGAACGACCAGGCGCGGTCAATACGCGCTATCCGAATTCAAACGTGAGAGCAGTTCAAATGAATCTGATCCCAGAAATCGAAGCATCACACGACGAAATCAAAACGCTGCGACGAACGATCCATGCCCATCCCGAATTGCGCTATGAGGAGGTCGGTACGGCGAAACTGGTGGCCGAGAGCCTCGAAGGTTGGGGAATCGAGGTGCATCGGGGATTGGGCAAGACGGGCGTTGTCGGCGTGCTGAAGCGCGGCAGTGGCGGCCGTTCGATCGGCTTGCGCGCGGATATGGACGCGCTTCCGATCCAGGAATTGAACACGTTCGGACATCGATCGACCAACGACGGCCGGATGCACGCCTGCGGCCACGATGGGCATACCGCGATGCTGCTCGGGGCCGCAAAGTATTTGGCGAAGTACGGCAAGTTCGACGGAACGATCGTCTTCATCTTCCAGCCGGCCGAGGAAGGCGGCGCCGGCGCGAAGGCCATGATCGAGGATGGGCTTTTCAGGCAATTTCCAGTCGATGCCGTTTTCGGCATTCACAATTGGCCGGGCATTCCCGCCGGACACTTCGGCGTGATCGAAGGGCCGATTATGGCCTCGAGCAATGAGTTTCGCATCACGATCCGCGGAACCGGTTCGCATGCCGCCTTGCCGCATAATGGACGCGATCCGGTTTTTACGGCTGTGCAGATTGCGAACGGACTGCAGAGCATCATCACGCGTAGCAAGAAGCCAATTGATACGGCGGTGCTTTCCATTACACAGATACACGCGGGTCAAGCTGCGAACGTTGTTCCGGATCAGGCCTGGCTCGGCGGGACCGTGCGCACCTTTACCGTCGAGACGCTCGATTTGATCGAGACACGCATGCGCAAAATTGTCGAAGCGACCGCTGCCGCGTATGACTGCGAGGTCGAGGTGCACTTTCACAGAAACTACCCGCCGACGATCAATTCACCCGAAGAGGCAAGATTTGCCGCGGAAGTGATGGCGGAGGTCGTAGGTAAAGATAAGGTCGATAGCGCCGTCGAACCGACGATGGGCGCCGAGGACTTTTCGTTCATGCTGCTCGAGAAGCCGGGGTGCTATGCGTTTCTCGGCAACGGCGATGGCGGACATCGGGAGCAAGGACATGGCGCAGGGCCCTGCATGCTGCATAACGCCAGTTATGACTTCAACGACGATTTGCTGTCGATTGGATCGTCGTATTGGGTACGTTTGGTGGAGAGATTTCTTGCGCGTTGATGTGAGACGGATTTTGTTGATATAAATCGCACGCCCCAACGCAAAAACCCCACCTTTGCGGGGTGGGGTTTTTGTCGTACGGCATAAGGAGCCTGACGATTACCTACT
>NZ_FCOI02000042.1 GCF_001544795.2 Caballeronia temeraria
TTTGGCACCATCAACGCGGCCAATCTGCGCCGCGCCCATGCCTTGCTCGAGAGCGGCAAGGCGCGCGGCAAGATCGTACTGTCCCGCTTTTGAGATTTTGAGGAACGCGCCGTGAAAACCAAAACTGCCGTCATATGAATGACACAATGAAAACTCTGCTTCTCCAACGCGCCGGGCCGGACTACACCCTGGCGCGGGCGAATGTTCCCACCCCCGCGCCAGCCGTGGGCGAAGTCCGACTGCGAGTGAGGGCCTCGAGCATCAACCCGGTGGACTTCAAATTCGCGCGCAGTGGCGCCGGCCTGACCATGCCCCACATCCTGGGCATCGATGCCGCTGGCGAGATCGATGCGGTAGGCCCGGATGTGACCGGATGGCAGCCAGGCCAGCGCGTGATGGCACTGACCAATCTGTATCGCTGGGGCGCCTATGCGGAGTACGTCATCGTCGACGCGAACGTATTGAGCCTTCTGCCGGACGAACTGTCGTTCGAGCGGGCTGCGACGCTCCCTTGCGCCGGGCTGACGGCCTGGCAGGCGGTGCACCTGAAACTCAAACTGCAACAGCCGGGCCGAACGGTCCTTATTACCGGGGCCGGCGGCGGCGTAGGCGGGTTTGCGGTGCAGATGTGCCGCCAGACCGGCGCGCGCGTCCTTGCTACCGCATCACGTTCGGTGGACCGGGTCCGCTTCCTGGGCGCCGATGAGGTCATCGACTACCGCCAGGGTGACGTACTTGCCGAGGCCATGCGCTTGACCCAGGGCCGCGGGGTCGATGCGGTAATCGATCTGGTATCGGCTGACTCGGCCACGGCCCTGCTGCCTTTGCTCCGCCACAACGGTGAGATGGTGTGCGTGGTCGGTCGTCCACAGGACAAGGACCTCCCGCCGTGGGAAAAAGCCATTTCGCTGCATGACGTGGCACTTGGCTTTGCCTACCAGCACGGAGACGCCGACAACCTGCGCGACATCGCGCGCGCAGGCGAAAGCTTGGCCCAATCGGTTGCGGAAGGACGCATCGATCCGCAGATTACCCGCATAATTTCGCTCGACGAGGTGCCGTCGGCATTGCGTGAGGCTCAAGCCGGACACACACAAGGCAAGGTGGTGATCAGGCTTTGAGCTGCCACCAGACTTATCTCACAGTTCAACCGTAAGATAGAAAGGAACCGTTATGACCATTGAAGTCATTGCCACGCTACAGGCCCGCCCAGAAAGGGAATCCGACGTCGAGGCAGCGCTACGCGTGCTGCTCACGCATAGCCGAAAGGAACCGGGCATCCGGCGCTACGACCTCTACCGCGATAGCACACGACCCACCACGTTCCACCTGATCGAGGCTTATGCAGACGAAGCCGCGCTGGAAGCGCACCGTGAGAGCGCTCATTATCTCAGGTATCGAGAGCAGGCCGGCGACTGGTTGATGGCTGCGCCAATGGTTGCCGTCCTCGACCCCGTTGCAGTTGCACGGGGTGAGTAATTCCCATGGACAACGGGACGATTAATCCGCGCGAAACCACGACGCCCCCAAAGCGGCAAGCACGCCGCATTCGGGTGCTTCGCCGCCAATGCCCGCGGTTGGCGCTCTTCTGCTGTGCGCCTTCGTCGGCGGCACTGGCTGGCAGCCGTTCAGCGCGCTGCAGGTGCGCGGCCGGCATCCGCAATCCATAGTTCGATCTGGTTCACCGGACCCGCGTGCAAAGGGCGGAAGTGGAACTGAAACCGATTGTTTGCACCACCGTCGACGCGGTAGTGGGCCGGTCCATCTTTAAAACGGCCATTGATCACGCTGCACTGAATGACCTTTGAAATGAATAAAGCTTTCACTTGAATTGCCCTTTCCACGCCAATTGTCGCGTGCCTATCATCCAATCTTTCATCTTTTATCTCGTCCGATCGCGCATGCTGGAAGGACTACTTGGACCATCCGGCCACGGTATCGATATCCATTGCGTTTCCCGGATCCATCATCCCGAGTACAACTGGCAGGAGCATTACCGATGACTAGCAAACATGTACTTATCGCGGGCGGTGGCGGAGTCGTGGGCCGCGCCGCAATCGACGCATTCGGTGGCGCCGGCTGGGAAATCACGACCCTTAACCGCGATGCGACAGCACCGGGCGATCACCGGCATCTGTCTGCGGATCTGCTTGTTCCAGAGAGCCTCGCGGCCCGCATCGATGTGTTCAAGACCGTCACGCATCTTTTCTATGCGGCCCTCAAGCCCAACGCCGATCCCGGCATCGAGGCAGACGAGAACGCTGTGATGCTGGAAAACGTCGTCGCTGCTCTGCGTAAGGCCGACGCGCCACTTGAGCGGATCATCTTCGTCCAGGGCGGTAAGGTCTATGGCGCACACCTCGGCGTCTACAAGACGCCGGCGCGCGAAGACGACAGCAGGCATTTCCCGCCCAACCTTTATTTCCGGCATGAGGACTACGCCCGCTCACTGGAACGCGAGGGATTGAAGTGGACTGCACTGCGCCCAGACATCGTCATCGGCCATTCGCTCCGCTCTGCGATGAACCTCGGGAACTTGATCGGCGTCTACGGCGCGTTGTGCCGGGAGACCGGAACGGCGATGCAGTTCCCCGGCCCCGACGTGGCCTATCGCGGGACGCTGATCAATGTGACGGGCGGCAGGGTGCTTGGCGATGCTGCCTTGTGGGCTGCACAGCAAGGTGCTGACGGCGCCTTTAACATCACTAACGGCGACGTGTTCCGATGGTCGCATGTCTGGCCGAAGCTGGCCGACTGGTTTGGCCTGGAAGTCGGTGAGCCGCAACCGATCTCGCTCGCACAGCGTCTAGCGGCGCTACGGCCGGCGTGGACGAATCTCGCCGGCGCGCACGGCCTGGCGGAGGCCAACCTCGACGGCATCGCGCTAGGTGCCTTCGGCGACTTCATCTTCCACGTGCAAACCGACGCGATTTTCGATGTCACCAAGGCGCGCCGGGCTGGCTTCAATGGAATGAACCAACGCTCTGACGAGGTGCTGCTGGCGCATCTGGAAGCCATGCGTGCGCGCAGGCTGATACCATAAAGACGATTGTCTTGAGGCGCCCAAAGAAACCCTCGCAGGCTGAACCGCCCCGGAAATGTAGGAGACTTTGGATCTTGGCTGTAATTGGAGATTTGAGGTATGGAAAGCGAAGGCAAGGTAAGGAAGCCTACCGGGACGCGATATTCGGATGAGGTGCGGGAGCGGGCGGTTCGGATGGTGTTTGAGCACCAACACGAGTACCAAACGCAGGGGGCGGCGATCCGCTCGATCGCCTCGAAGATGGGGATGTCGCGCGAGACGCTTCGCAACTGGATCATTCAGGCCGAGCGCGACCGTGGCCAACGAGCTGGCGCGACAACTTCGGATCTAGCGCGTCTGAAGGAACTGGAGCGCGAGAATCGTGAACTGCGCACGGCCAACGAGATCCTGCGTAAGGCCTCCGCATATTTCGCGCAGGCGGAGCTCGATCGCCGATCGAAGCCATGATCGCGTTCATTGACGAGCATCGCGACGTCTACGGTATCGAGCCGATCTGCCGCCTGCTGCCGATCGCGCCGTCGACGTATCACCGGCATGCCGGGCGGCGCAGCGATCCGGAGCAATGGCCAGCGCGAGCGCGTCGCGACGCGGAACTGAAGGCCCTCATCCGGGCGGTCTGGGACGAGAACTTTGGCGTGTATGGTGTGCGCAAGGTCTGGCGCCAGTTGCTGCGAGATGGCGTGAAGGTCGCGCGCTGCACGGTTGCGCGCCTGATGAAGGTGATGGGCCTCGAAGGTGTGCGGCGTGGGCGCCGGGTCAAGACGCCAGGCGTTGCACGATCGCCAGCCACCGCCCGGACTCATCCATCACAGCGATCACGGGTCGCAATACCTTAGCATTCGGTACACCGAACGTTTGGTGGACGTGGGCGTTGAACCATCAGTCGGAACTGTCGGCGACTCCTACGACAATGCTCTGGCCGAAACGATCAACGGCTTGTATAAGGCCGAAGTCGTGCATCGGCGTTCATGGCGTACGCTCCAAGACGTCGAGCTCGCCACGCTCGAATGGGTTCACTGGTATAACCACCATCGGTTGCTCGGCCCGCTCAGGTACGTATCGCCTGCGCAAGCAGAGGAAGTCTACAATCGGAATCTGGTGCGCTCTGCTCGCGCGGCGTAGCGCCAAACTCGGCGGTCTCCGACAAAGCCGGGGCGGTTCAGACCTCAATACCGACTACTTTAGCCGGCTCGACACCGGCAAAACCGTCCAACGCCTGCTCAAGCGGCTTGCCGATCTTGGCTACCACGCGCAGCCGGCTGCTTCACCATGAGCTGAGCGCTTCTTACCAGCCCCTATGAACTCCTTTTGAAACCGTCTCAAAATGGAATCGACTTCGCATGCAAGCTTATCTCGCAGTCGCGCTAGTGTTCATGATCAACATGGCAGGCACGACGCTGCCTACGGCGATCTACCATGATTACCAGAGGGCCTTCGGCTTTAGTTCGGCGACCATCACGGTGATCTTCGCGTCTTACGCGGTCGGTGTGATCGGCGCGCTGCTGACGATGGGAAACTGGTCTGATCAGCTCGGTCGCAAGCGAATGCTGATAACCGGTCTCGCGGCGTCTGCCGTCTCCGCCTTGACGTTTCTTTTTGCCGACTGCCTCGCCATGCTTCTGCTCGGACGCCTCATCTCAGGCGTTTCGGCGGGCATCTTTACGGGCACGGCGACTGTCGCTGTCATTGAATCGAGTCCGCCCGAATCGCGTGCGAAAGCGATGCTTGCCGCGACGTCATCGAACATGTTGCGACTGGGCTTCGGACCCGTGCTGAGCGGCGCGCTCGTCGAATTCGCGCCTTGGCCGATGCGTCTTTCCTACATTGCGCACATCGCCTTGCTGTCGCTCGCCGTGCTGTTGCTGCGCGGCTCACCGGAGACTGTGCGCGTTTCCGAGCATCCAAAGCTACGGATTCAGCGGCTCGCGCTTCCGCGTGGGGTGCGTGCCGCGTTCGTGCCCGTGGCCTTGTCGGGATTTGCGGGATTCGTCGTCATCGGCTTCTTCACCGCCGTGTCGCCGCAAGTGATGTGCGATGTGCTCGGCTACTGCAGCGGCTTGCTGATCGGGCTCGCGGTGTTTCTGATTTTTATCTGCTCGGCGATCGGGCAGGCGTTCGAGAGGCGCATCGCGCAACAATGGCGTCAACGTGTTGGTTGCGTTGCGCTCGTCGTCGGCTTGATGTGTCTAATCGTGTGTGCGAGTCAGCGCTCGACCATTGCGTTCTTGATCGGGACAATCCTTTGCGGAGTCGGGCAGGGTATTAGCTTCCGGGCGTCGTTGGGTGAGCTGTCGAATCGCAGCCCGGCCGAGCGCAAGGCCGAAGTGACATCCGCCTTTTTCGTGGTGCTCTACGTGGCGATATCCCTGCCGGTGATCGGGATCGGTATCGCGGTGCAAAGCCTCGGCATTTCGCGTGCGACGATAGCGTTCGCCGTGGTCACGATCGTCATCGTGCTGATATCGCTCGTGCTGCTGCGACGCGTCGAGAAGCCGCAGTGACGCGGATCATTGGGCACACTTGAAAACACTCAGAGACGAGAAATCGCCTAATACGACAGGGGCCGAGACGCGCTCGAGCCGAGTGCCCACCAACGCTTGCGCTGTCTTGCGATGGACCGTCAATGCCTTGAGTTGTTCCCGCTCCGACTCGCTCACCAAGAGTTCCGCCTTGGGTCTTCCGCTTATCGCCACCTCTCTGGAGTACGAGCCGTCCATCACGCCGTAAAACTGGCAGCGAATAAGCAAATGAATTTGTAGCTCGCGACACGCTGGGAAACGGCTTCCTGGCGCATGCCATTGGGGCGTTCAACGCGGAAGCGCGTGGTGGACAGATTCCGATTCCGCTAATGAGCTCGCGAGAAGTGTGCGAAATGGTCCTCGCTGGACAAGCGGATTTCGGACTTGTCGCAGAAGTCCGGTGCTCGACAATTCGTCACATGTCGGTTTGCGTGGCCCGTTTCTGACAGACGGAAGATTTGCCTTCCATTGCGTCGGCAACGGTTGAAAGCGCGGTGGTCATTGTGCCGTCACCCGCCACACGGTGTTGCCGACATCGTCCGCGATAAGCAGCGCGCCCTGCTGGTCCTGTGCCAGTCCGACCGGCGCGCCGTACAACACTTTCTCGTCGTCGGCGTGGAAGCCCGTGACGACGACCTTGGGCACGCCAACGGGTTTACCGTGCTGGAACGCAATGAACACGACCTCGTAGCCGCTGAGTGGCGAGCGGTCCCAACTGCCATGCTCGCTGACGAATGCGCCCCCGTGGTAGGCCGACGGCAGCGCGTTGTTTGCGGAGAACAGCAGCCCCAGCGCGGCGACATGCGAGCCCAGAGCATAATCCGGTTTGAGCGCCTTCGCGACCAGGTCCGGTCGCTGCGGCACGACGCGGCGGTCCACGTTCTGGCCGTAGTAGCTGTAAGGCCATCCGTAGAATCCGCCTTCCTGCACGGAGGTCATGTAGTCCGGCACCAGGTCTGCGCCGATCTCGTCGCGTTCGTTGACGATGGCCCAGAGCTTGCCACTCTCCGGTTCCCACTGCAGCCCTGTGGGGTTGCGCAGACCAGCAGCGTAGATGCGGCTGGCACCGGTGGCTGCGTCCACCTCGAGCACATTCGCGCGCCGGTATTCGACTTCCTGCCCATTCTCGGTGATGTTGCTGTTGGAGCCCACGCCGACGTACAGCTTCTTGCCATCCGGGCTCGCCAGCAGGGCCTTGGTCCAGTGGTGGTTGATGGTGCGCGGCAGATCCGCCAACTCCACGCCCGGCGCCGTGATCTCCGTTACTCCCGCGTGGTAGGGGAATTTGACGATGGCATCAGTGTTGGCAACGTACAATGTGTCGCCGATCAGTTGCACTCCGAAAGGCGAGTGAAGGTGGTCGATGAAGACGTGCTGTTCCCATCGGCCGCCACCGGATTTCCGGCGAAGCAGGGTGATGCGGTTGCCGCCCTTGCCGCCTTTGCCTGAGCGATCCTTGACCTTGCCGGCGATCAGCTGCTTGGGGGTAGTGACAGGTTCCGTTCCCGGGCCATTGGCTTCGACCACGAGTACGTCGCCGTTGGGCAGCACGAGCAACTGCCGCGGATGCAGCAGACCGCCCGCGATCCTCTCGATCTTCAGCCCGGAGGCTACCTTGGGGCTTTGCCCCGCTCTCCAACCGACACCGGCGGGCACCTGCATGGGAGGTACCAGGAAATTGTGCGGAGCAGGCATCGGCGGGTTGTCGCCAGACTGCTGCGCGGCATCGAGCTTGGCGTTTCCGCTGCAGCCGGCCAGTACTGCGCCAAGGATCAGCACCAACGCGCAATCATAGGTGATGTTATTCATGCCGTACCTCCCTCGGCGGACGGCTGAACCGCCACGACCATGCGGCCGATGGCCATGAGGGTGACCGTGGCGGCCGAGAGCCAGACGCCGGCGGGCATCATCGCGTAGGCGTCGCGACTATGAACGAACGCGTTGAAGATCGCCGCGACGATCGCGAACAGGTTCAGCCAGAAGTCGAACCGGTCAGCGCGCAGAGCGCGGCGTCGGGACGTGATCCAGACCTGCGTGAGGTTTACCAGGCGCGGGACGACGGCGAACAGCAGGCCGAAGACGATGAGCCACGCCGCGCTCTTGCCCCACTGCATCGTGGCCGTGCGGAAATATAGAATGTCGAAGACGAAAGCGGCGACGAAGAAGCCGAACGGGATCGGATTGAGGACGCCGTAGACGGCGTTGGTAACGACGAAGCAATATGGGGGGGCAGGGGTGCTCATGGGTGCTCTCTCGATTAATGGAGTCGCCACTGCCCTTGAAAACAGTGGAAGCGGACCAGTGTCCACTTTCTCGCTTTAGTTGCAGCACACGCAGACCCGCTCAATACGCTGGCTACGTGGGTGCAATTCCGAACTACGATGCGCCCTGGACCGCTTGCAGCCGGTTCACGATGCCGTCGAAGAACTGCACGTGGCGGATCAGGATACGGACAGCCCGGTGAAACGAAACTCTGTCAGGGCCGGCGGCAGTCTGCGTTGACCATCCACGCAAGGACGCCAAAGCCGGACAGCCGGCCAGCTCCCACAGGAATTGCTTTGGCTTGGGAAAGTCATGTTTAGCTCGTTCTCCATTGCTATGCGATTAGACGGGCGATGCCATGTACCAGGTCGTTCACAGAATTGCTGCCCGCTTATTTAGGCGGTCTCTCTTTATCTGCTGACGAGCCAAGCACTTTCGGCGGACCGTATCGCTGTCCTTTTATAACCATCCAACGCGACGTCGGCGTGAAGGGGAGTCCGCCTCCCGCTTAGAAGCGGGTTAACATGCCGACCGCGCCCATCACCTGATTATTTGTCGCTGAGAAACCGCCGGCGTTGTACATCACTGCGGTATTTTGGTTACCTATCGCGTGTTGGTACATTGCTTCAGCGTACAGTTCCGTACGCTTCCACAGCGAGTAGCGCGCAATCGCGTTGATCTGGTTCCACTTTGGTTCGGAGCCGACGTTTGACTTGCTCGTGCCGTTCAGATGGGCGTGCGTATAGGTATCCATGAGGCCGAGAGAGAGCGTCGGCGTCAGTGCGTACTTGACATTCAGTTCGTAGTTGTCGAAGTGAACCGAACCGTTCGACGCCGTTAGGCCGAAAGCGGATGTATTCTGGTACTGGCTATGCGTGTAGACGAAGTTGACCGCTGCCGGGCCGAACGTATAGCCGATGCCTGCACCCACCGTGCGTTGCACGTCCGCCGAGAGGTTGCCGCCGCCCGCGGTCGACTTCAACTCGCTCGGGTCGGCCGCGACGCTCTGATTTACTGCTCCTGCAGGGTTGCTCGCCGCCGCCGAGCCGTTGATCTGGAGGTAGGCCGCGGCCAGCCGCAACGCGCGGTTGCTGTAGCTCGCGCCGACGCTGTATGCGCGATCGACGGTGAAGCTGGTGCTGTTGCTAAACGCGTACATGCCGCCGAACTTGAAGCCGGCGTAGTCGTCGCTCGAAAACTTCACCGAGTTGCTGAAGCGGACAGAATGTTGCAGGTTGTCGTTGTCGTACACGTGCGCGAAACCCGAGTCACCGAACGTGCCGGCCGTGCCGGACAGGGGCGCAACGAAGTCGACCATCGAGTCATACTGGCGTCCCATGGTGATGGTGCCATATTGGTTGCTGCTCAACCCTACATACGCTTGACGGCCAAAGAGGCGGCCACCTTGGCCGAGTGCGCCGTTGTTGAGGTTGTAGCCGCTTTCTAGCACGAAAACAGCGCTGAGACCGCCACCGAGATCTTCCGCACCGCGCAGACCGAACCGGCTGCCGCTGAGATTGCCGCTCGTGACTGCGACGCGCCCGCTGCCTTGGCTGGGGACACCGTTCTGAACATTATTCGTATAGGCTATGCCAGCGTCGAGCAGCCCGTAGAGGGTGACCGAACTCTGCGCGTTGGCCGCGGACGCTGCTAAAGCTGTGTTGACGGCGACGGCAATACAGAACTTCTTCATGATCATGAAAATAGAATCCAAGATTTTGTTCAAGGAGAAGCGGCGCTAGTCTACAAAGCCGCGTCCGGGACACCAGCCAAAGCATTCGTCTTGGAACTTGCCGTTGAAGTTTTCTTCCGAGCCGCTCTGCCAAGGCTTGCCGGGATCGTTGAGCGCCATGTCGATACCGTTCTGTGCGGACCACTTCAGATCGCTGAGTGAACTCGTCGGGCGTCATATAGACCAGGCTCGGAGTGCGGCCAGATGGCATCGTAGTGAATCTGACATTTAGCAATCCTTCTTGATCAGCGCCGGACTCGGAGGGGCGACATTAGCGTAGTTTTGCGCGAGGAGGCCGAACAATTTCCTGGCGGCGCCACCTAGCGCTAGCATCCACCATCCGCGACAAAGCAGTTCGTCCATCGTTTGGCTTCCCAGGCAGATCTCCCGCATCCGCTAACACGGCGCGTGCTATCTCTAGTTGATCAAGCCTACGCACGCGAGGCACGCACTTCTTTCGAGTTCCTGCCCAAAAGTGTCGGTATTCTGCTTACGTTGGTGGCTAGTTGTTGGCGCCGATGCAAAACTAACGTCTTCGCACCGTTCTTGGAGAATGGCGTTGATTGCTTCAGTTGAACATAACCGCTGCTTGGACTTGTCGGGCGTCAAGGTATGCCAGGCTCAATGCGGCCGGATGGCATTGTAGTGACGCCTCCACGGCTTGATCACGACTTCCCCTTCCGGGCGGGTTCGGAACCATTCAAAGCCAAGACGTTCATCCCGGAACTCGCCGTTGAACCTTTCTTCCGCGCCGTCCTGCCACGGCTTGCCGGGATCGCTGAGCGCCATGTTCATGCCGTTGTGCGCAGCCCACTTCAGGATAGCCCGCGAGAGGATTGACTTTCTGGCACTAAACGCGTGCATGACCATGCACTTCTTCGGGGCCAACCGCCGCACTAAAACTTTAATTAAAGGTTAATTTTGGCGAGCCGTAAGAGGCGTAATAGATAGGTGGGCAAACGCGATCGCTGGCGGCCATTCGCTGCCCTGTAAGCCCGCCTGCACGACTTTTCTCGCACGTTTCCAAACGTCTCGCCCATGAAACGGAATCCTTTCTTCAAGCTGCTCGCGCGTTTGCGCGTGGGGCACAAGTTGCTGCTCATTTACCTGCTTGATCTGAGCGCGGTGATCTATATCAGCGGGATTCTGATCCACGAAAAGTATCTGGCGATTGATTTCTCAAACAAGGAGATTGTCGGCAACGCGTACGTTCATGAGGTGGAACATAGCATCACGTCCATCGCGATGGCGGGCGCGGGCAAACCACCGACGGCGGCGCAACTCGATGCAGAGGTCGACAAGCTCGTCCGTGCCGAGCAGCAATACGGCGCGCAGATGGGAAGCGCAGGGCCCAGCAACGCGCTGCGGACCGCTCTCCAGACGATGGCGCACGAGCGTGAACTCAGGATCGCGTCGACGGACCAGGCGCTGACCGCCTCCCGCGATTTGATAACGCGCATCGGTAATCAGTCGAACCTGATTCTCGACCCGGATCTCGACAGCTACTACGCGATGTCGCTCTCGATCTTGCGCTATCCCGCACTGCTGACCGCGGTGAACAGCATCGGCCGCCATCTGCACGACGGCGTTCACGCGCGCTCCCGAGAGGAACTGCGTTCGCGTTATCTGGTCCTCGAAGGGCAACTCGACGGGGTCATGCAGGGGTTGCGGTCGGACTACGCCGAGGCGGGCGCGGCCAATCGTCAATTCGAGCGCACGCTTACCCCGTCGTTCGATCGAATGCGCACTGCCGTCGAGGCATTCAGGCATGCGGCGCGGGTGGTGGTGGACGACAACGTGGCGCCAGATGCAGCGGTGCTGATGATCGTCGACAGCGCGCAGCAAGCGCTCGTCCAAAGCGTAGACGACCTCTGGCGCGATACCGGCGAGCAACTAGACGGCCTGCTTCGCGCGCGCGTCCAAGCCCTGTTTTCGCGCATGTGGCTGCATTTGGGCACTGCGCTCTTCTTGCTGTGCGCCATCCTGACACTGGTTTATTGCGTCGCGCAGCAGATTTCGTCGCCGCTACGCAAACTCGCGCGCGTAATGGATGTGGTGCGCCGTACCGGCGATCACACGAAGCGCGCCGACTGGGACAGTCATGACGAGATCGGCCAACTCGTGCGCGGCTTCAACGAAATGCTCGCGCAACTCGACCGCGAACGCGTCGTGCAGAAGGAATTGGCGGCAACCGCCCGCGCGTCGGCCGCCCAATCAGCGCTCGTTGAAGCCACGCCCGTGCCGATGGTCGTCACCGCTATTCCCGGCCACGAGGTATTGCACGCGAATGCGCCGGGACTCTTCTGGCTCAATGGAAGCAGCGCCGATCCGTGGGCCCAGGGCCTCGACTCCGCCACCCGCGCGCGCTTCTTCCAGCAACTTTCAGACCGGGAAGCCATCGACGAATTCGAAGTTCACTGGAAAGCCACCGCTCAGCCGAGCTGGGCGATGTTGTCTGCGCGTCGTCTCGACTTCCAGGGACGCGACGCCATTCTCACCGCCTTCACGCCGATCAATCAGATCAAGCTCATGGAGCAGCGGCTGGAACTGTGGGGCAAGGTGTTCGAGGCATCGTCCGAGGCGATCGTCATCCTGAACGCCGAGGCGCGTCTGCTCACCGCGAATCCTTCGTTCTTTCGCGCGACCGGGTACCGGATGGACGACGTGGCGGGCAAGCCGCCCGCCTTCATCGACACCCAGGCGCAGGAAGACGAAAACGGTTCGCTGGGTAACCTTCTGCAACGCGTCGGGCGCAGCAGCACGTGGCACGGCGAAGCGCAAATAAGCCGCCGCGAGGGCGGTGATTATCCGGCGTGGCTCATGATCAGCGCGGTACACGACAAGCGCGGCACCGTATCGCATTACATCTGCACGCTGATCGACATCACGGACCGCAAGAAGAGCGAGGCGCGCATTCAGTTTCTCGCACAGCACGACGTGCTCACCGAGTTGCCCAACCGCGCACTCTTTGCCGCAAAGCTTGGGGTGGCCATCGCAGCAGCGCAGCGAACACGGCAGCGCGTCGCGGTGCTGTTCATCGATCTTGACCGCTTCAAGAACATCAACGACTCGCTCGGGCATCACATCGGTGATGGCTTGTTGCGGTCCCTGTCGCGACGCCTGCTCAATGCGGTCGGTACCCACGACACCGTGAGCCGCCTGGGCGGAGACGAGTTCACGGTACTGCTCAACGGAGTCGGCCACGCGAGCGAGGTGGCGCGCAGCATCGAACAGCGGCTACTCCCGCTGCTTCGGGAGGCGCATGAAGTGAGCGGGTTGACACTTCAGGTTGCGAGCAGCATCGGCGTCGCACTGTACCCGGACGATGGCGAAGACATCGACACATTGATGCAGAACGCCGACGCCGCGATGTATCAGGCTAAGTCTGCCGGACGAAATCAGGTCAAGTTCTTCTCGGCCGACATGGCGGAGCAGGCGCGTCATCGCCTCACGCTGGAAACGGGTTTGCGCACGGCGATTGAGCTCGGCGAGTTGCGGCTCGAGTGGCAGCCATGCATCGAGGCACGGTCCGGCGCGCTCGCGAGCGTCGAAGGACTGCTGCGCTGGAAGAGCTCGGTTTTGGGTGAAATCGGTCCGGCGGTGTTTATCCCGGTGGCGGAGGACACGCGACTCGTCGTTCCCATTGGCGCGTGGGTGATCGAGGAAGCGTGCCGACAGCTCGCCGCCTGGCGCGACGAAGAGGGCCTCGAGATACGCGCGTCGGTCAACATTTCGGCGATCCAATTGCGCGAGCCGGGGCTCGTTGCGGCGCTTGGCAAGAGTCTGCTCGCGCATGGCGTACCGCCGCATTGCCTGGAACTCGAAATCACCGAGACGGTTCTCATGGATGGCGCCGAACACTACGCGCAAGCCATTCACGCGCTTCGCGGGCTCGGCGTCAAGCTCTCGCTCGACGACTTTGGCACCGGCTACTCGAGTCTCAGCTATCTGAACCGTTTTCCGCTCGACCGCCTGAAGATCGACCGCGCGTTCGTGCGAGACATGCTCGACGCGTCCGCTGATCTTGCCATCGTCAAGGCGATCGTCGATCTTGGGCATGAGCTCGGATTGCGCGTGGTGGCCGAAGGTGTGGAAACCCGCCATCAAGCGCAGGTATTGCGAAAGATCGGCTGCGATGAGTTGCAGGGCTTCCTGTTCGCCCCGGCGATCCCCGCCGAAGAACTAGTGCTGTGGAATAGGGCGCGGCAAGACGAGGCTCTCGATGCTTCGCCGGCTTGAGGCTATCCCATCGTCACACGCGAGTCTCGACTAGCCATTCACCAGGGCCGGCATACCGAATCCCGGTAGTGCGTGAGGATGAAGCGCGCGACGTCATCGGAATGATAGACGCGAATCATTCACCCCAGCGAGCGGCAAGCCGTGACTCGCGGCGACTTTTTGCCTCTCCCTTCGAATCATGACGAGCGTGCCAATTTCAGAAGATGTCCGCAAAGAAGCACTAGGCGATCAACCAACTGAAAGTTCAGCCCCTGTCAGGTCGACCGGGCGCGTTGACCGCGCCAGCAGCTTTCGTCGCGCGACCGCTTCGATCCGAGCGAGCGCGTCCCTGAACACGCCCACCAGTCGGCTATCGTCCGCAATTTGGGCGGGGGCCAAAAAAACTTCCGTGCCATTTCGCCATCCGGCGATTTTTGACGACTGTTGACAAGCAAAAATTTGAAGCATTAGACTCGGTCTCATACCTCGCGGCCTGACAAAGATGTCCGCCCGAGGATCCGGCACAGAAGCCCCCTGACGAACCCGCGGTTCGTCAGGGGGCTTTTTTTTGTCCGCGTTTTCCCCCCTGTTCTAGCGCTCATTTCTGGAGAATCCGCATGTTGCTGAAGCCGTTGGGCTGGATGCGTCTCGCCCTTACCGCAGGACTTGCACTGACTTCGCTCGCATCGAGTGCCGCCGATCCCGTGAAAATCGGCCTGCTGGAAGATGCCTCGGGAAACTTCGCACTGGCGACCATTCCGAAAATTCACGCCACTCAACTCGCAGTCGATGAGATCAACGCGAAGGGCGGCATCCTCGGACGTCCGGTCTCGCTGATCGCCTACGACACGCAATCCGACAACACCAAGTTCCAGGAGCTCGCACGGCGCCTCGTCCAGACCGACAAGCCCGATGTGATCTTCGGCGCATTCTCGAGCGCATCGCGGGAAGCGATTCGGCCGATCATGGACCGCGCGCATCAGCTTTACTGGTACGACAATCAGTACGAAGGCGGCGTGTGCGATACCAACACGTTCGTCACGGGCGCCGTCCCCGAGCAGCAATTCTCGACGCTGATCCCGTGGATGATGCAGAGGTACGGCAAGAAGGTGTACACCATCGCCGCCGACTATAACTTCGGGCAGATTTCCGCCGAGTGGGTCCGCAATATCGTCAAGGAGAACGGCGGTACGATGGCCGGCGAGGAATTCATTCCGCTGTCCGTATCGCAGTTCGGGCAGACGATCCAGAATATCCAGAAGGCGAAGCCGGACTTCGTGGTGACGCTGCTGGTCGGCGCAAATCAGGCGTCGTACTACGAACAGCAGGCGTCGGCCCATCTGAATCTGCCGATGGCGAGTTCGGTCAACGTCGGTCAGGCGTACGAACACAAGCGCTTCAAACCGCCTGCGCTGAAGGACATGTACGTGACGGCGAACTACGTGGAAGAAGTCGATACGCCTGCCAGCAACGACTTCAAGAAGCGCTTTCATGCGAAGTTCCCGAACGAGCCGTACATCAATCAGGAAGCAGCTAACGCGTACGACGCCATCTATCTCTACAAGGCCGCCGTCGAAAAAGCCAAGACGACGAATCAGGACGCGGTGCGCAAAGCGCTCGAAACCGGCATTTGCACGGAAGGCGCGCAAGGTAAGGTCTGTATCGATCCGAAGAGCCATCACGCGAGCCACACCATTTACCTCGTACATGTGAAGGACGATCACTCGGTCGATATTCCGAAGGTCTGGGACGACGTCCAGCCGTACTGGCTCGGCAAGGTGGGCTGCGATCTGCCCAACAAGCCGGATCATCGGCAGTACACGCCGTCGAATCTGCCCAAGAAGTCCTGATAGTTCTGATCCGGGCCGGCGCGCGCGCCGGACATGACGGGCGCGCGCGGGTCTTTTGAACGTGGAGCATGCATGGCCACCTTTTCGGTTCTCTATTCGCTCGTCTATCAGTTCGGCGACAGCTTTGCCTATCTGGTGCTCGCGGCGCTCGGTCTCGCGGTGATCTTTGGCATGATGGGCGTCATCAATCTCGCGCATGGTGAGTTCATCATGTGCGGCGCATACGTGACGATCATCGCGGCCAAGCGCGGCTTGCCGCTTCCTCTCGCCATGCTGCTCGGCGCGCTCGCGGCGGCGCTCGCGGGCGTGGTGATCGAACGGCTTGTGATTCGTCACCTGTACGACCGTTTGTTCGACTCCGTCGTGGCGACGTGGGCAATCAGCCTCATCGTGCAGCAGACCATGCTGCTCGTCGCCGGACCTTCGATAGAAGGCATCGGCACGCCGTTCGGATCGTTCTCGCTCGGCGACTATTCGTTTTCGACGTACCGCGCCGTGCTGCCGGGCATCGCGCTGGCCATCCTGTTCGCGCTCTATCTGCTGTTCTTCAGGACGAACTACGGCGTCTGCGCCCGCGCGACGATCCAGAACGCCAGCATCGCGCAATGCCTCGGCCTGCGCACCGACCGTCTTTATACACTGACCTTCGCGCTCGGCGCGGGACTCGCGGGGCTGACCGGCGCGCTCTATGCCCCGACCATGACCGCCGTGCCGACGATGGGCAGCAACTTCATCGTGCAGGCGTTCGTGTCGGTGGTCGTCGGTGGCGCGAACGTGATCGCGGGGACGACGCCCGCTGCGGCAGTGCTCGCAGTCATCCAGACCGCGCTCACGGCCTCGTATGGTCAGTTGTTCGGTCAGATCGGCTTGCTGGTGACGGTCATCGTCGTGATCCGACTGATGCCGCAAGGTCTCGGCAACCTCTTTTCCCGCGCGCGCTAGGAGGCAACGTGAAGCAGACTAAAGAGCCTTCGCGGCTATCTCCGGCGAGTGCCACGACTCGCGCGGCGCACTACGTGCCCTGGCTCGTGGCGCTCGTGCTGCCGCTCGTCGTGGACGCCACCACGAGCGGCAATCTCGCGTACTGCCTGTTGTGGGCGTTCGGCGCAGTCGGCCTCGCCTCGATGTGGGGCTATGGCGGCATCCTGTCCTTCGGGCAGACCGCCTTCTTCGGATTGGCGGGCTACAGCTACGGCATCTTCACGCTCAATTATGGCGATGCCTGGTTCGATTCCTGGCTGGGTCTCGGCGCGGGACTGGTGGTCAGCGTCGTCGCGGCGACGCTGATCGGCTACATGATCTTCTATGGCCGCATCAAGGGCGTCTTTATCGGCATCGTCACGTTATCGGTGACGCTCGTGCTCGAAACGTTCATGTCGCAGACGGCCGGTCCGCAGTGGGCGATCGGCGAAGCGCGCCTGAACGGCTACAACGGCATGGGCGGCATGCCGCCGCTGACGATTCCCTGGCCGGGCGGATCGCTCACGCTGGAAAACGCGAGTTTCTACTACCTCGTGCTGATTCTGCTGATCGTCGTCTATGCCGCGATGCGCAGGCTGCTCGACGGCACGTTCGGCCTCACGCTCATCGCCATTCGCGAGAATCCGCAGCGCGCCGAGATGCTGGGCGTCGATATCCGCCGGCATCAGCTTCTCGTCTTCGTGCTCGGCTGCACGCTCGGTGGATTGTCGGGCGCCCTGTACACGATCTGGGGCTCTTACATCACGCCCTCGACGATGGGCCTCACCTCGGCCGCCATGCCCGTGATCTGGGTGGCGACGTCGGGCAGGAAGAGCATCGGCGGGACCATTCTCGGCACGGCGCTGCTCGTGTGGCTTTCGCAGAATCTCGCGGTGTACGGCAGCCAGTACGCGCTGATCCTGCTCGGCGCGATCCTGTTGATCGTCGTGCTCGCGGCGCCGGAAGGTCTGCTGCCGTTCGTCGCGAGGCATTTGCGGCGTCTTCAGGGCCGCGCGGCGCATGATGTACCTCGCGGCGGCGCATGTCTCAAACGGGAGGAGGGCAAGTCATGACCACGCTGCTGGAAACGCGCGGACTCAAGAAGCACTTCGGCGGCGCGCACGTCATCAACGGCATCGACTTCCGCATCGATGCAGGCGAGATCCGCTGCGTGATCGGGCCGAACGGCGCGGGCAAGAGCACGTTCTTCAAGCTGATCACGGGGGAGCATCGGCCGTCGGAAGGCAGCGTGATGTTTCTCGGTCAGGACATGAGTCATGTGCTGCCGCACGAACGCATCCGCATGGGCATGAGCATCAAGTTCCAGATTCCCGGCGTGTTCCCGGATCTGAGCGTGCGCCAGCATTTGCAGTTGTCGCTGCATCGCGCGAAGGACGATCGCCCCGAAAGCCTCGATGAGCTGTTGCAGCGTTTCATGCTGGAGAACGAGGAACATGTGCTCGCGCGCAATCTGTCGCACGGCAAGAAGCAATGGCTCGAAATCGCAATGGCCGTATCGCTGCGTCCGAAGCTGCTCTTTCTCGATGAACCCGTCGCCGGCATGTCCGTCGAGGAAACGCATGCGACCGGCGAACTCATCAAGCGTCTGTCGGCCGCGGGTCTCACGATGATGGTGGTCGAGCACGACATGACCTTCGTCAAGCAGATCGCGTCGCGCGTGACGGTGTTGCACGGAGGAAGCCTGCTCGCCGATGGCCCGCTCGACGAGATCCTCGCACGCGACGATGTCGCGGAAGTCTATTTGGGGAAGAAGAAATGAGCGCGTTGCTCCAGGTGTCGGGCGTGGAAGCGGGATACGGCGGCGGACGCGTGCTTAACGGCGTGTCGCTGAGCGTCGGGCCGGGCGAAGTGCTTGCGCTCATCGGGCGCAACGGCGTCGGCAAGACGACGCTGATGCGCGCGTTGATCGGTCTCATCGATCTCGATGCGGGGAGCATCGAACTCGATGGAGAGTCCATCGGCCACGAAAAGCCGTATGTTCGCGCACAGAAGGGCATGGGCTACGTACCGCAAGGCCGCGAGATTTTCGGTGCATTGACGGTCGCGGAAAACCTGCAGGTCGGCGCGCAGGCGAATCGCGCGCAGGCGGCGCAGATGAAGGACAAGGTGGTCGGCTATTTTCCGATTCTCAAGAAGCGCTACCAGCAGAAGGCGGGGACCATGAGCGGCGGCGAACAGCAGCAGCTTGCCATTGCGCGGGCGCTCATCAGTTCGCCGAAAGTGGTATTGCTCGATGAGCCGTCCGAAGGCATCCAGCCATCGATTGTCGATCTCATCGGCGAGACGCTTCAGCAGATCGCGCGTGAAACGGGCATCGGCGTGGTGCTGGTCGAGCAGGACATGGGGATGGTCGAACGCATCGCGACACGCTGCTGCGTGATGGACAAGGGCCGCATCGTCGAGACGCTGAGCCCCGCGCAGCTCGCGGACGAACAACTGATTCGCCAGTATCTGGCACTGTGACGGAGACGAAACATGAATTGGCTTGAAGACTCGATCATGATGAAGCGTGGCGTCGGCGCGGATCGTGAGCCGGTGGAGCACCATCTGACCGAGGAGATGCAGAAAACGTATCACTACACGATCGGGCCGTACTCGCAGCCGGTATTGCACGTGAAGCCGGGCGATCGCGTCGTCGTGGAAACGCGCGATGCGTTTGAAGGCAAAATCAAGGAGGAGACGGACAAGCCGTCCCAGGTGCTGCAGGTGCCGTTCCTCAATCCGCAGAACGGGCCGATCATGATCGAAGGCGCGGAGAAGGGCGATGTGGTCGCCGTGTACATCGAAAAGATGGCGCCGCGCGGCGACGATCCGCACGGCTTCTGCTGCATGATCCCGAACTTCGGCGGACTGACGGGCACGGACTACACCGCGCTCCTGAACGAGCCGCTGCCGGAAGTGGTGCGCAAGATCAAGATCGACGAAGAGAACGTGTACTGGAGCAAGCGCAACACGCTGCCGTACAAGCCACATATCGGCACGTTGAGTCTTTCTCCCGAAATCGATTCGATCAACTCGCTCACGCCCGATAATCACGGCGGCAACATGGACGTGCCCGACATGGGGCCGGGCAGCATCACCTACTTGCCAGTGCGCTCGCCGGGCGGACGGCTCTTCATCGGCGATGCTCACGCCTGCCAGGGCGACGGCGAAGTCTGCGGCACGGCCGTCGAATATCAGAGCACGACGACCGTGCGCGTCGATCTCATCAAGAAGTGGCAGATCGACTGGCCGCGCCTCGAAAACGAAGACGCGCTGATGAGTATCGGCAGCGCGCGGCCACTTGAAGACGCGACGCGCATCGCGTACCGCGAACTGGTGCTTTGGATGGCCGCGGAATACGGCTTCGACAAGTGGGACGCCTACATGATGCTGAGTCAGGTCGGCAAGGTTAGACTGGGCAATTTTGTCGATCCAAAATATACGGTTGGCGCAATGGTCGCCAAGCACTACCTCAAATAACGCGTCAGTCAGACGAATCCAAGGCAGTTGGTATCACGCGCGGAGCCGCGGTTCCGCGCGCATTCGGGAGCGTGTCACGAAATGGCTTTGTCCGATCCCATCCGAGTGGGCCTGCTGTGCTCGACGAGCGGCTCAACCGCCCTGCTCGAGCAGTCTCAATGGCGTGGTGCGCGCCTCGCCGTCGAAGAGATCAATGCGCGCGGCGGCATCGGCGGGCGCGAGCTCGTCGCGATTCACTACGATCCCGCGTCCGATCCGGCTGCGTTCCGCGAGCTTGCCGAGCGGCTGATCGTGAAGGACGGCGTCAATACGGTTTTTGGCGGTTACACATCGACGAGCCGCAAGGCGATGCTGCCCGTCGTCGAGAAGCACAATCGTCTGCTGATTTACGCGCAGATGTACGAGGGCTTCGAGTATTCGGACAACATCATCTACAGCGGCGCGTCGCCCAATCAGAACGGCGTGCAACTCGCGGACTTTATGACGGAAACATTCGGTGCGCGCGTGTATTTCGTCGGATCGAGCTATGTCTATCCGTACGAATGCAACCGCACGATGCAGGAGCTGCTGCTTCAGCATCCGGAAGGGGCGATCCTCGGCGAACGCTATCTCTCGCTCGACGCCACCCGCGAGCAGTTCGAACAGGTGGTCGTGGACATCCGGCGCAAGTCGCCGGACTGGATCTTCAGCACGGTCATCGGTGCGACCGTGCCGTATCTCTACGACGCCTACGCGCACGCGGACTTGGATCCCTCGCGCATGCCCATTGGCAGCCTGAACACATCGGAGACGGAAATCCACGCGATGCAGCGCGGCATCGCGGCAGGGCACATCACGGCGGCGCCTTATTTTCAGAGCATCGACACGGAAGAAAATCATCGCGCGGTGGCGCATCATCAGTCGCGCTACGGCTCGGATACCCCGACGGACATGAACTGGGAGGCTGCGTATTATCAAATGCACATGTTCGCCGAAGCCTACGCGCGCTCGGGCTCCGACGAGATCGGCGCGATCATGCCGCATCTGCTCGGCTCGGAATACGCTGCGCCGCAAGGCCGCGTGCGTATCGATCCGGTCAATCATCACATGGCGCTCTATCCGCGCATCGGCCGCGCGAATGCCGACGGCCAGTTCACGATCCTGCGCGAGTCCAAGTTCGCCGTCGGCCCCGATCCGTACATGACGCGTCAGACGCTGGGGGACTGGGTCACGAAGCTGAGCACGCGAGAGTACTGACGTGAGCGCCCGAACAGACAGAGGCCAGCGAAGCCTGACGGGTTCGATTCTCGAGCGCAATGCGCGCGTCGTCGTGTTTCATCCGGATGACGATGACGGACTGACGCTCACGAATCATCTCAGGCGCATGGGCTTTCAGGTCGAGCGATGCTGGCCGCCCACGGAAACCCTGCCCGAGAAGACCGATCTGGTGTTTCGCGCGTTGCGGCCCGAAGAGCGCGCGCCGAAAGGCGAGTGGAGCGGTCCGGATGCGCCGCCCGTCATCTGCGTGGTGGCGTACGAGAACCCGACGTTCATCGATCAGGCCATCAAGATGGGATCGGACGGCATCGTCACGACGCCGATTCGCGCCTCCGGTCTCTTGTCCACCGTCGTGATGGCGCTCTATCACGCGAGGCGTGCACGTCAGCATACGCAACGCATCGCGAGGCTCGAGCAGAAGCTGCTCGACAGCCGGCATCTGCAGGAAGCCAAGAACATTTTGATGATCATGCATCGCGTGAGCGAGCGCGAAGCGTACGACATGCTGCGCGCGCAGGCAATGGAAAAGCGCGTGACCATCGACGATATCTGCCACTCCGTCATTCAGGCCGGCGAAGTCCTGCAGATCGCGCGCGGTCTGGGAACGGAGGACGGGCGCGACCGGGAATGAGCGCGTCGTCCCGTCATTTTCATCGACATACAAAGGAGCGACGAGCATGGACCTGCAATTGAAGGGCTTGAAGGCGATCGTCACCGGCGGGACAAAGGGCATCGGTCTTGCGATTGCACGGACGCTGGCTGCCGAGGGCGCTGACGTGGCCATTTGCGCACGCGACGCAGCCAGTGTCGCGACGACTGCGACCGCGCTGTCGGAACTGAGCGGCACGCGGGCGTCGGGCGCGGCCGTCGATGTGTCGGATGGCGCGGCGCTCAAGGCGTGGGTCGAGCGCGTCGGTGCGGAGTGGGGCGGGCTGGACATCGTCGTGGCCAACGTGAGCGCGCTTGCCATCGGCAACGACATCGAATCGTGGCGCAAGGAGTTCGAGACCGATCTGCTCGGCACGGTGAATCTCGTCGACGCCGCCATGCCGTATCTCACCGCGAGCAAGGCCGCATCGATCGTCGCGATCTCGAGTGTGTCGGGACGCGAGATCGACTTCGCGGCCGGGCCTTATGGCGTATTCAAGGCGGCGCTCGTGCATTACATGCAGGGGCTCGCGAATCAGCTGGCATCGAAGGGAATTCGTGCGAATACGGTTTCGCCGGGCAACGTGTACTTCGAAGGCGGTGTGTGGGACTGGATCGAGCACAACGATCCCGCGCTCTTCGAACGCGCGCTGGCGCTGAACCCGACCGGGCGCATGGGCAAGCCACAGGAGATCGCAAATGCGGTGGCGTTCGTCGCGAGTCCGGCAGCGAGCTTCTTGAGCGGCGCGAACATCGTCGTCGATGGTGCGCTCACGCGCGGCGTACAACTCTGACTAACCGGGCAACTTAACGGGGGCATCGAATGGAAACACGCAGTGCGATCGACATCGATCTCGTCAACCTCACGGTCGAGAGCGTGCAGGACGGATTCCGAAACGGCAAGTTCACGGCCGAGCAACTGGCGCGTGCCTGCTTCGACTGGATCGAGCGCCATAACGGCACCTATAACGCGCTGATCTTTCTGAATCCGACGGCGCTCGACGATGCCCGCCGAATCGACGAACGGCGCGCGGCCGGTGAAGCTTTGGGGCCGCTCGCGGGCGTGCCGGTCGTCATCAAGGACCCGATGGACATGGTCGGCTTCCCGACCACCGCGGGATGGTCGAAGCTGTACAGCAAGACGGGCGGCGTCGATCTGATGCCCGAGCGCGATGCGCCGGTCGTCGCGCGCATGCGTCGTGCGGGCGCGATCCTGCTCGGCAAGACGAACGTGCCGATCCTGAGCCACACGGGGTCGCATGCCAACGATAGCTGGGCGGGTCCCACGATCAATGTCGCGATGCGCGACCGCGTGCCGGGCGGCAGCAGCGCGGGCACGGCGTCGGCGGTGGCATCGGGCATGGCGGTGCTCGGACTCGCCGAAGAGACCGGCGGATCGATCCAGAATCCCGCATCGGCGCAGGATCTCGTGGGCATCAAGCCCACCATCGGATTGGTGCCGAACGCGGGCGTGGTGCCGTTGTCGGGCAACCGCGATGTCGTCGGGCCGATCGCCCGCAACGTGCGAGACGCCGCGCTGTGTCTCGACGTGCTCGCCGGCTACACCAGCGAAGACCCGAAGACGCTCGCGAGCGTCGGCCGGCAACCGGAAGGTGGCTATACGGGCGCGCTGGACGCCAACGCGCTGCGGGGCAAACGAATCGGTCTGTACGGTCCCGGGTGGCGGAACCAGCCGTTATCGGATGAAGCGGCGGCGTTGTACGAGCGCGTGAAGGGCGAACTCGTATCGCTCGGCGCGACGCTGATCGATGATCCGTTTGAAGGTTCGGGCTTCGCCGATCTGCGCAAGACGACTGTGCCGCTTGCCAATTTCGATGCGCGCGGTCTCGAATCCATTCCCTACGATGTGGAGAAGTATCTCGAACGGCTCGGCACGGGCGCGGCGCTGAAGACCTTCGCGGAGTTCGCGCAGGCGACGCAGGACGAAAACGCATTCGGTCCGGACGGCGTATTGAACTTCATGCACAGCCTGGCGGATTTCAAGGCCGCGCTGGCGAATCCGTCGCTGCCTCCGGAGATGCCGGAATTCGTCGAACTGAAGGCGCGTTATCTGCGCATCTTCGAAAAAGTGTTCGGGGCGCAACGGCTCGATGCCCTCGTCTTCCCGCAGATGCGTTGCGAGCTTCCGGCGTTACACGGCAAAGACACCATTCAGGAGACGACCGTGGGAGAGATCAATATCGCGGGTCTGCCTGGCATTGCGGTGCCGGCGGGGTACTACGCGTCGGGCTCGCCGTTCGGCCTCATCTTCGTAGGCCGCCAGTGGGATGAAGGTGCCTTGCTCGCGTTGGCCTATGCGTATGAACAAGGCGCGGGCAAGCGGAAGGCGCCGGTGCTCGCTTGATGGGGGCTGCTTGCGCGTACGTCGAAACGGCTCGCCTTTGCGGATGGGCACGCGAATCCGCGCGAGCCGCCTTCGCAGCCGCGACAATTGATGACGAGTAGTATTCCCGCGCCGGATACAGCCGTGCCGGAGGCCATCGGCCACGCTGCTGATAAAAACGTCTGCGCCGCAGGTGTGATGGCTCACACTGCGGTCGCAGCAACGAGGGCCACCGCTTCATTCAGGCTTTCACGGCGAAGAAGCTGGGGCACGCTCTGCCATTTTTTGCGGAAGATGCCTGTCCGTCAAAATCTCCTGGTGCTTGATCCGTGCCCGATCAGAGCCGAACTGTCAGATCCTTCCTTCCACGCAGACAGTTTCCAGCACTGCGGCCAGAATCATGGCTTCGACGTTTCGTGGTGCAGGGTGAACACGTCTGGGTCGATATACGGCGTCGCCTCTCGCAATGTTCTGGCCACTCAGGGAGCAGACCCCGACTCTCTTCGCGGTGCCGCGCCGCCATAGCTGTGCGCCGTAGAAGCAGGAGGTCGAGTCGCTCCACGCAACAGTTGCCGTGGTCGGACTATCACGTTCGAGGAGCCGGATGACACATTTCCCAAAGTAGCTTTCCCCGCGCATCGGCCGGACACGACTGGTCACAATGGGCACACGCATGTCGCCTTCGCCCGGTAAGAGGGCCATCGTTGGTTGCGTCGTTCTGTGATCTCCAAAAGGAGCTTGCATGATGCGGTTCCTCGATTCTCATCCGACGAAACAGGGACATGAGCCAACTGACACGGACAGCAACAGAAAGCCCCATGACGTGGTCAAACGATCGTCGATCGCGTCCCCGTCAGGCGTCGAAGTTGGTTTTCTGAAAAGATGCTCTGTGCGTGCGATCGAAGTGAAGTTCTAGGTGGGACTGATGCAAATTCGGCGGGCATCAGCATCACGGAGCTGGATTGGGTCCGGGTTCCAGGTCTGCGGGTCCCGGTCGCGGCCCTGGCGATGACTCATTCCTTCAACTCAAGCGCCGTATCAGGCCATGCTCAGCCTCGAGAGCAGCGCTTTGGCCACTGCTTCCGACGAAGCGGGATTCTGGCCAGTAATCAGGCTTGCCGAGACGACCACGTATGATTGCCAATCCGGCCCCTTCGAATACTTGCCTCCATTCTTCTTCAACATGTCCTCGACGAGGAAAGGCACCACTTCCGTAAGACCGACAGCGGCTTCTTCTGAATTGGCAAAGCCGGTTACGGGTTTATCGCGCACGAGCGGAGAGCCATCGGGCGCTTTTGCATGACGGAGCACACCGGGAGCGTGGCAAACCGCGGCGACCGGCTTTCCCGTCGCATACATGGTTTCGATCAATGCGATCGATTGCGGATCTTCCGCCAGATCCCATAGCGGTCCGTGTCCGCCGGGATAGAACAAGGCGTCGTAGTCCGCGGCCGAGACAGATGAGAGCTTCGCCGTATTTGCCAGGGCCGCTTGCGCTTCGCCATCCTTCTTGAAGCGCCGGGTCGCTTCAGTTTGCGCATCCGGATCGTCGCTCTTGGGGTCGAGAGGTGGCTGACCGCCTTTTGGCGAAGCGAGTGTCATCTCGACGTCCGCGTCCTTGAACGCGTAGTAAGGCGCGGCAAACTCTTCGAGCCAGAATCCGGTTTTCCGGCCCGTATCGCCGAGCTGCTCGTGTGAAGTTAGAACCACCAAGATTTTCATGAGAACCTCGCGAGTCCGTTAATTCATGCGCAACGAGCCGAAGAGCGGTCTCATCAACGCAAGTCGCTCTGGCGGTATAGGCGGCCATCGAGAGCTGCGAGGGGGCTCCCAGTCTCGCTGCCGTGTCGTTTCCCGCCCCTCGGCCACGTCGATACGCAAGCTAGCCGCCCATTTCCCGCCCCCTCAGTAATCGATGGTGATCCGGTTGTCCACCCACGTCACTCCGGGCGCAAGCCATGCAATCCGCTCGGCCTCTTCGCGCTCGGCCCATGAGCGGACCTTGCCGCGCAGGACGACCTTATTGCCTTCGGCCTCCACCGTGACGTGCTGTGCGTCGACTTCCGCGTTGCGCTTGAACGCGTCCTCGATCTTGCGCTTGAGGTCCTCGGGCTGGATCTTCGGCTTGATCTCAATATCGTTCGTCAGGCCGGTTACGCCGCTCACCCGCAGCGCCGTGTCGGCCGCGCGGCGGCGCTGATAGTCCCATTCGACTTCGCCTTTCAGCGTCACGTGTCCGTCCCTGACGACCGCCTTGATATCTTCCACCGCATAAGGCAGCTCGGCCTTCAGTTGGGCGATGATCTCGCGCACGATCTCCGGATCGGGTCGCTTGTTAACCAGAGGCAACCGCACTTCGATATCATTTGCAACCCCCTTCACGCCCCGCACACGCGTCGCGTCCTCCTCGGCCTTGGTCCTTTGCCGGAAGCTGCGTGCGAAGCCGGACAATGTGACCGCGCCGTCCTTGACCGCGACCCCGATATCTGAGGGATCGATGTCCGGATCCCACCTCAGTTCGTACTCAACATCTCGTTTGATGTCGTCGTCGGTTCGCATCGCTGCTCCTCTTCGTCTCGCTGAGGGACTATCGCGTGCACGCGGAGCTCGCGCACCCGCGCACCGTAAGGCAAAGGTAGCGCGCGCAGCGCCGATTTTCTTCTCTTCGCCTGCGCAGTTTTTGCGAAATGCTGCCGTACGTTCACGTCAGAAACCCTCGCAGCAGGAGCGCAGAGATCCGACAAATTCTTGCAGGATTGAGAAAGAAAGGTAACCGCCAAGAGCCTAGTCTTGACGTCATCGTCATTGGGTCAGTGGCCACGTCGACCAGATCGGCGTCATCTCTTAGCCTGCATAGGTGGTCGGGATCGTCACGCCTTACCCATTCAGTGATGGGGATGTCGATCGGTCCTTACACATTCGACAAGGAAAAATATCATGGCTGCGAGCGGCAATCGCGTAGTAACGTTCATGGGTCCGATGAAGATGGAGCTGCAGACTTTCGACTATCCCAAGCTGGTCACGCCGACAGGCAAGAAAGCCAATCACGGCGCCATCCTCAAGATCGTGACGACGAACATCTGCGGCAGCGACCAGCACATCTACCACGGCCGCTTTGCCGCGCCTAAAGGGATGGTGATGGGACATGAGATGACCGGGGAAGTCATCGAGGTCGGGCCGGACGTCGAGTTCATCAGGAAGGGCGACCTATGTTCGGTCCCGTTCAACGTCTCTTGCGGGCGCTGCCGCAATTGCAAGGAGCGGCACACTGATGTGTGCATGAACGTCAATGACGCCGTCGACTGCGGCGCCTACGGTTTCAATCTCGGCGGCTGGCAGGGCGGCCAGTCCGACTACCTCATGGTGCCTTACGCGGACTGGAATCTGTTGCCTTTCCCGGACAAGGACCAGGCGATGGAGAAAATCCGCGATCTCACGCTGTTATCGGACATCCTGCCGACCGGCTTTCATGGTCTCATGGAGGCCGGGGCGAGGGTCGGATCGACAGTCTATATCGCCGGGGCCGGGCCGGTGGGCCGGTGCGCCGCGGCGGGAGCTCGCCTGATCGGCGCGTCCTGCATCATCGTGGCCGATACCAATCCGGCGCGGCTGGACTTGGTGAGGAACAACGGCTGCGAAGTGGTCGATCTCACCAAGGACACGCCGGTGGCCGATCAGATCGAAGCGATCCTGGGCAAGCGGGAGGTGGATTGCGGCGTGGATTGCGTCGGGCTGGAGGCGCACGGCAGTGGTCCGGAGGCGAACAGCGAGCACTCGGAGGCGGTAATCAACACGCTTCTCGAAGTGGTGCGGGCCGGTGGGGCGATGGGCGTCCCGGGCATCTATACCGACGCTGACCCGAAGGCGAGCACCGATCTGACGAAGAAGGGCCAGCTGCCTGTTGACTTCGGCAAGGCCTGGATCAAGTCGCCGAAGCTAACGGCCGGGCAGGCACCCATCATGCACTACAACCGCGATTTGATGATGGCGATCCTGTGGGACCGGATGCCCTATCTCGGCGCGATGCTGAACGTTGAGTTCATCACGCTGGAGCAGGCACCGGAGGCGTACAAGACGTTCAGCGACGGCTCGCCGAAGAAATTCGTCATCGATCCGCACGGCAGCGTGAAGAAAGCCGCATAGAACCCGAAGTTGTTACGGGGCGCTCGACTGCGTTTCCGGTTCGGGCGTCCCGACTTGTCGCATGAGGTGGCCGAGATAACCGGACGGCTCATCGGGTCACGAGCACGCCGTGATCCCGCCTCGTTTCCACTTACAGCGAATCATGCAGCGATCATCTGAAGGAGAAAAGATGAAAACGATGAAAGCCTGCGTTGCCACAGCGATCGCCGTCAGCGCCATTGTCGCGACCGTGCCTGTCGTTTACGCACAACAGACGACGGCAACTTCACCGACAGCGGCCCCTGGTTCGTCGAACAGAGCAGCAAACAAGGCGTTGGGGAAACGAGTTCAGACGGCCTTGTACAAGCAAAAGGGCGTATGGTCCGATGTTCATGCCATCGCTCGTAGCGGCAAGATTTATCTTGTGGGGATGGTTCCTGACGAGGCGCAGATAGATCTCGCAGCGAAGGTTGCTGAGGGTGTTCCTGGCGTGACATCGGTCCAGAACAACCTGAAAGTGGAGGAAGAAGGACATTAATGCTTGTTGTCCAACCGAATCCTTCGACTGCGTTGGCGCGCCTTGAGAACAGGAATGTCATGCTCTCAGGGCGACGCGTTGCCCGGTAGGCGGTTGCAAGGCTGAGTGATGGACATGCTGTGCTCTCTTTTGGATGATGCGGCTCGATCAACTTCGACCACGGCGCGACTTGTCTCATCTCGTACAAGAATATCGGCGCGCTCAGGTCACTGAGCCGAAACGCAGCAGGCGCAAGAATTCGGGCCCGAGTTCGTCAAGACGGTTGACACCGAGCAGACCCATATCCGCGTGAATCTCAGCCTTCACGAGACCGATGGCATGCTCCACGCCCGCCTGACCGCCCACGCACGCTGCGTAGTTCATCGGCCGCCCGATGAAAGCGCACTTCGCGCCGAGAGCAATCGCTTTCAATACATCAGTGCCGCGTCGAAAGCCGCTGTCGACCATGAGCTCCATGTTAGGGCAGGCTTCCACGATGGCAGGAAGCATGCGCATTGGCGAGACCGAGCCGTCGAGCTGTCGGCCGCCATGGTTGGATACGATAATGCCGTCCGCTCCGAGGTCTCGCGCGGTCGCGGCATCGTCCGGGTGCATAATGCCTTTGATCACCAGCGGGCCCTTCCAGCGCGCGCGAATTTCGCGGATCGCATCCCAGTCCAGATGTTCACGTCCGCTGAAATCCCGGTTGGCGCGACGCGAGAGCAACGGCTCGCCTCTTTGCGCCGAGGCATTCTCGAAATGCGGCATGCCGTGACGAAGCAACGTGCGCAGGAATGTGAAGAGCGACCAGGTCGGATGCGTCAGGCCGTCGCGCAATAGCTGAAAGTTCGGCCTGAGCGGAGTCCGGAAGCCGTTGCGCAGGTTGTTTTCCCGATTCGGCACGACCGACGAGTCTACCGTGACGACCAGCGTCGATACGTTGGCGGCGCTGACTCTCGCCACCAGCGCACGCATCTCTTCGAGCGTTCTCGGCATATAGACCTGGAACCAGGTTCCTGGCGCGGCTTCGACGACTTCTTCGAGCCGGATGAGCGACGCCGCGCTGAGAATCATGGGCACGCCGCACGCGCGCGCCGCCTGCGCCTGCGCGAGGTCGCCCCGGTAGCCCGTCAACGAACTGATGCCCATTGGCGCAATGCCGATCGGGGACTCGTAGCGTACGTCGAAGAGTTTCGTCGACTGGCTTCGCTGCGCTACGTTGCGCAGTACCCGCGGAACGAAGCCGAATTCGTTGAACGCCGCGCGGTTGTCCGCGAGGGACGCATTGTCCTCCGTCGCGCCCGCGACGTAACCGAAAAGAGGGCGCGGCAGCTTGCGTTTGGCCGCTGCCTCGAAATCGGCGAGCGAGAGGAAGCCGCGCAATTTCCGGGAGACACTTTTGGATTGCCTGATTGTGATCATGCCGCGCAACGCCTTTCCATTTTGCAGTGGTCCCCGCGCTCGTCGGGCTTCGTCGCGTAGGGGCGACGAGCGCGCAGACCGTTCCTATTGGCCCCAGAGGGCAGGCTTTTTATCGAAATTACCGAGTTGCCGTGGCCGCATCGGCGCGGTCCCGTCGCGCGAGACCGAGACGGAACCAAACGACGAGCGCGCCGATCCCGAGCAATAGCAGGCTAAAGGCGGGCACGAGCATTGGTGCGGATGTACTGTGCATCGTCTTGCCGACCCATGGCATGATGTTCTGCGCCAGGAAGCCGCCCACGCTGGAGCCGGCTGCTATGACGGCGAGCGCCGCGGCGCCGCCCGCGCCCTTCATGAACGATGCAGGCAAGAGCCGCGGCGGCAGTGCCCAGAAGCACGGGATCATCAGATACAGACATGGCGCGCCGAGCGAAAGCGCCGCGAAACGGACCGCATTCGAAAACGGCCCGACGCTCGCGATGAAGCACAGGATGCCGAGGAACGCGGCAGCGAACGCCGCCATCAGCACGGTGCGAGGCGTGCGCAAGCGGCGCGGCAGCCACAGCAGCATCAGTGATGTCAGGAACCACGGAATCATGTTGAGCATGCCGTTAACACTGCTCGATACCCCAAAGCCCCTGACCAAGGTAGGAAGCCAGTAGGCGATACCGTAAATCGCAATCGAGATCGTGCCATAGCCGACCGAAAACAGCGCCACGGTCACGAGCGAGTTGAACGACCAGGCGCCACCGGTCGCCTGGACCGGCGCCGGATCACGGCGCAGGCTGTCCTCGATGACTTCCTTCTCGCGCTCGGAGAGAAAGCGCGCCGAGCGCGGATTGTCGGGCAGAAAGTACAACGAGACGAACGTCAGCAACACAGCGGGCGTGCCCGTTGTGAGAAACACCCACTGCCAGCCTTCAAGGCCGAGCGAACCGTGCAGTTCGAGCGAGAAGCCGCCGATGAGCGAGCCGAGCATATTGCCCATGCTGCTGCCAAGTGTCAGCAATCCGATGATGCCGGTGCGCTGGCGTTCCGGAAACCACATGCCGAGATAAAGAATGATGCCCGGATAAAGTCCCGCCTCGGCCGCGCCCAACAAGAAGCGCAGCACCTGGAACGCGGTTTCGGACGGCGTCCACGCCAGCAACAGCGTCGCGATGCCCCACGTGAACATGATGCGCGAAATCCAGCGGCGAGCACCATACCGATGCATCGCCAGATTGCTCGGCACCTCGCACAACAGATAGCCAACGAAAAACAGCGATGATGCGAAGCCGTACGACGCCTCGCTCATATGCAGGCTTGTGAGCATCTGCAACTTGGCGAAGCCGATGTTCGCGCGATCGATATAGGCGGTGAGAAAGATCGCGATCAGAAGCGGCACCAGCCGCCACGCAACGCGCGTGAAAAGTTGCGTTTCCACACTACGGTTTGTCACTATGGTCTCCATGCCCGGCGGCTTTCCCCGCGCGCTGTGGCGTTTGACGATGTTGCAGCTGGGCGGCGCACAGAAGGCGTCGCGCAACCGTTTCCGGATTTGCCGGCCTACTTGCTGGTGTTTGCTTTCCAGACCTCGAACTCTGCTCGCGCCGAGTCACCCGGCGGGTAGAGGCCAAGAGTGGAACGGCCTTCGCGGACTCGCGCATCGACCCAATCCTCGAAAAGCGTCATCGCGGCCGCTTCTTCGGCGATTTCGTTCGCCAGGTGCGCCGGGATCACGACGACGCCTTCCGCATCGCCGACAACGATATCGCCGGGATACACGGCGACATCGCCACACGCGATCGGCACGTTCAGATCCACCGCGTGGTGGTGTATCAAATTCGTCGGCGCGGACGGACGGACCGCATAGCACGGGAAGTCGAGCAAGCGCAGATCCGGCGTGTCGCGAAAACCGCCGTCGGTGACGATTCCGGCGACGCCGCGCATCATCATGCGTGTGATGAGGATGCCGCCCGCGGAAGCGGCGCGCGGGTCCTTGCGGGAATCGACGACCATGACGTGACCGGCCGGAATCTCTTCGATGCCGCGCCGCTGCGGATGACTGCGATCGGTGAAGACGGACATGGTGTCGAGATCCTCGCGCGCCGGGATATAGCGCAGCGTGAACGCCTCGCCGACCATGCGCGCCGCCGCTGAGTTAACCGGCAGCACACCCTGGATGCAGACGTTTCGCAGGCCTCGCTTGAAGAGTGCAGTAGTCAGAGTCGCCGTGCTGACGCCACGAAGGCGCGCGCGGTTTTCGTCGGTGAGCGAACGGGTGGTATTCACTGGAAGCATCCTGTTGGAAGGTGAAGCCGTGTGTGACGACTCGTTAGAACTTGTGGCGCACGGCGAAGCGAACGGCGGCCTGCTGATTCGACGACGATGGCGTCAGGCCGTTAAGTGATGCGCGTGCCGCATGGCCGGTCGAGTCGGTACCTGAAGCGTGTTGCAGAACGCTGATCAGATAAAAGTCAGTTCGCTTCGAGACTGCGTAGTTCGCAGCGAGCGCGCCCTGGTGATAGCTGGCGTCATGTGCGCCGCTGTTTTTCGTGTAGCTGTAGGCGGCGCCGACCGACAGCGCCGGCGTCAACTGATACTGGAAGTCGAGTTCGGCACTGTTGAAGGTCGCCGTGCCGCTGGCTCCGGCAGGGTTCAAGATAGATGCGGTCCCGCTCAGGTTCTTGAACTTGGTATTGGAGTAAATGGCTCCGAGCGTCGCGCGGCCGATCGCATAGGTCGCACCGGCTCCGATGATCTGCTCGGTTTGCGCCGACGCGTAACCGTTGATGACAGGAGAACTGCCGAAGTTGTTGCTCGCCGCCGTGGCGCCGACCGCCGTCCCGAAAAACGATGCGTTCGGGTTGCGTGCGTTGAGGTAACCCGCACCGATGTTGAGCGGACCGCTCGAATAGCCCACGCCCATGGACCAGATCTGATTCGCGCCGACGCTTCCCGGAACGCCGCCGAAGCTATAGAGCCCTTCCGCCGACCAGCCGTTCAAGGTGACGGTGCGATACTTGATCGCATTGTTCACGCGGTTCGCGTTGTTCAGATTGTCGACGTCAGCCGGATGCGCGCCGATGCTTCCAGAGAACATGGCGCTCGGCATCAGCGCATGCACGTAGTCCACGACCGGGTCGTACTGGCGGCCGAGGGTAATCGTTCCGAAGTTCGTCGCGAGTCCAACGTAAGCCTGCCGACCAAACTCGAGCGAACCTTGTCCCATCCTGCCGTTATTTACATCGAAGCCGCTCTCGAGCACGAAGACAGCCTTCATCCCGCCGCCGACATCCTCCACGCCGCGCAGCCCCCAGCGACTGCCGCTCAATATGCCACTCGATAGATTGAACAGGTTATGACCGTTGCCGGGACTGGTTTGGACGTTGCTCGTGTAATTCACGCCTTCGTCGATGATGCCGTATAGCGTCACGCTGCTTTGCGCGTGTGCCTCGCTAACGATCGCGAGTGTGCACGCGACGGCGACTCCTGCCAACGGAAGGTGTTTGAGGCAGGTGCGGCCTTGGACTTGCTCTTTCACTAAATGTCTCCGGTTTGTGGTTGGTTCGTATCGGGAAGTTGCCCGTATACCGCGATAGTCAGGAAATCAGGTTGTCAGACAATGTGCGCAAAAAAAATTGCGGCGCTCACATCTTGCGTAGGCGCCCCCGCGTCAATCGTTGCGAGGCAGATCGATGCCTTGACGCTTTGCCGCCGCGCGCAAATGGCGCTCGGCCGCTGCGGCCGCCTCAATGCAATCGCCCCGTTCGATGGCATCGAAGAGTTCGCCGTGCTCGCGCCAGGCGAAGTCGCCGGCGTGGTGCGCCGTCTTTTCCCACTGCGCCCGCCGCGCTATCGCGAGTTGGCTATGCAGGAAATCGTGGAACGCGACAAAGTACTCATTTTTCGTCGCCGCCGCGATCGCTCGATGAAAGGCGACGTCTGCCGCCGAGGCCGCCTTGGAATCGTTGCGTTTCTCCTCCATTTCGCGGATCGCGGCCTTCATATACTGCAGGTCGGCGCGAGTACGACGTCGCGCGGCCGCAGTGGCTGCCTGCGTCTCTATCCACAGTCGAAACTCGAACAATTGCGGTAGGTCGACCCGGCTGCCGTCGGGACTGGGAAGGCGAAACACCGTGCCCGAAGGTGTGCCGGAGATGAACGAGCCGGCACCTCGACGCGCAATCAGCACGCCATCGGACTTCAACTGAGCGATCGCCTCTCGGACGACCGAGCGGCTGACATTGAGCCGCTCCGAAAGTTGCTGCTCGGTCGGCAAGCGAGATTCCGCCGGGAACGTGCCCGCCTGAATCTCCGCGCGGATCGCTCCTACTACCCGCTGCACCAGCGAGTCAGGTCTTTCAAGCTCAAGCATTGCGTCTACGATTAATCAGGTTGTCGGACAATACCGTGCCAGATGTGCCGTGTCAATGTCGAAGTCACTGCCAGCAACGCGGCGCGCAAGCACAGCCGTCCTTGGCCGAGAGCCCTCGCGTCCGCTGTCGGCCAGGAACCGGCGCGTTGCCCGCCACCGGTTCCCTGATCGGTCGATGTCTTTGCGACATCGCGCAAGTGTGGTTTGCCGAGCGCGCTCTAGGCGCTCGCCGCAAATACGCTCATCCGCTGCAAAATCCAACTCAGCAGTTCTTCCGCCGCGCCGGAAAGCGGCCGTCGCGCCTTCACAAGAATGCGTGCTTTCGCTGCCTCGAATACCGGATGCAGGATGGGTAACGCGACCAAATCGCCCGCATCGATCTCCCGGTATACGGAGAACGCACCGATCAACGTCGCGCCTTCGCCGCGGGTCACGAACTGGCGCAGCACCTGCAGAGAGTTGGTGACGAGCGTTGGTCTGACCTCGACATTTTCTGTGTAGGCGAGCATTTCGATGACTTGTCCCAGACCGAAGGCGGGCGGCATCAATGCGAGCGGATAGCGCAACATCTCGCCGATGGTAACGGCGCCGCCCCGTTTTGCAAGCGGATGCGCCGCATTGACCAGCAATACCACCGGCTGCGATGACGTCGCCCGATACACGATATCGGGATGCGCCGGCGGATTGTACGCGAGGCCGATGTGCGCGCGGCTCTGGGCGACTTCTTCCAGCACGTCGTTGACGGGCAGAATATCGACCGCCACATCGAGCTTTGGATACTGCATGTGGAAGTCGCTCAGCACTTCCTCCATCAGGCCGTCGATATAACCCTCGCTGATCGCAAGCCGGATGTGCCCGCGCTCAAGGCCGTGCAGCGCCCGCAGCCGGTCTTCAAGTTGTTCCTGCTGTGCCTGACAGCCACGCCAGTATTCGAGCAGATGCGACGCCGCTTCGGTCGGCTTTACCCCGCGCGCCTGTCGTTCGAACAGTGGCGCGCCGACCTCTTCCTCGAGCAAGCGGATTTGCCGCGTAATGACGGATGCCGCCGTGTTGAGGCTGTCCGCCGCCGCGCGGATCGAGCCTTGCGCGAGCACTTCATGGAAATACCGCAGCCTTCGTTGATTCAGTTCGCGCATCTCAAGACCACTTTCAAACGTTGCCCAAGAGGCAACGATAGCCGGCTTCGGTTGCTCTTGCTCGTCGCGTTTTGGCCGTTGAAGATAGATTCACCTCACGACCGAAAACGTTTACCGGAGAACGCACTTGTCCGCCATTCCCTCCACGCACATGACCGAGCTGCACGCGGCGCTGTATCGCAAGCTCGACTGGCGGTTGCTCCCGTTCCTGCTGCTTTGCTACACATTCGCGTATCTCGATCGCGTGAATATCGGATTCGCCAAACTGCAGATGCAGAGCGATCTCGGTTTCTCCGACGCCGTTTATGGCCTCGGCGCGGGTATCTTCTTTCTCGGCTACGTACTGTTCGAAGTTCCGAGCAATCTCTTGCTGCCGAAGGTCGGTGCACGAAAGACCATCAGCCGCATCATGATTCTTTGGGGTATGACATCGGCGGCAATGCTATTCGTGCGCAGCGAAACGACCTTTTATGCGATGCGCTTCCTGCTGGGTGTGTTCGAGGCTGGTTTCGCGCCCGGCATGATTTTCTATCTGACATACTGGTATGGCCGGTTGCGCATGGCGCAGGTGATGGCGATCGTGATGCTTGCCGGGCCAATCGGCGGCGCCTTCGGCGGGCCGCTCTCGACCTGGATCATGACGTCTTTCTCTGGCGCGCATGGTCTCGACGGCTGGCAGTGGATGTTTCTCATCGAAGGCCTGCCGTGTGTGCTGTTCGGTGTGCTCGCGCTGTTCGTACTCGCGGACCGTCCCGCCGACGCGCGCTGGCTTTCTGACGATGAAAAACGTCTGCTCGCGTCCGAACTCGATACTTCCGGCGGTCATCATTCGTTCGCGCAGGTCGCGCGCGATCCTCGTGTCTATCTGATGGCCGTGCCGTACTTTTGCTTCATCTGCGGCATCTATGCCGTGAGTTTCTGGCTCCCTTCCATCATCAAGGCGGCGGGCGTCAAGGACACGATGCAGATCGGTCTGTATTCCGCGATTCCCTATGTCGCCGCCGCCATCACGATGATTTGCATCGGACGCAGTTCCGACCGTCGCGGCGAGCGGCGCTATCACAGCGCGGTTCCGGCTCTCGTCGGCTCGCTGGCGCTCGCGCTCGCAACCTTCTTCGGCGGCGATCTGGCGATATCGCTGAGTTGCATGACCATCGCGACTGCGATGATGTGGTCCGCCTACACGGTGTTCTGGGCGATGCCTTCCGAGCATTTGAAGGGCGACGCCGCCTCGGGTGGGATCGCGCTCATCAACACCATTGGGCTGATCGGCGGCTTTCTCAGCCCGACGATCATCGGCTGGGCACAAAGCGCGACCGGCAGCCTGCACGCCGGCTTATACGTGATGGTCGCGCTGCTTGCCATCGGCGCGCTCGTGCTGATCCTCATGCGTCCCGCCCGTGCGGCGTGACCTTCGCCCATTCATCGAACAAACTACGAGAACGAGAGGCTTGCATCTTGCCGAATTCCAGTCGCACCATTCTCATCGCCGGGTTCCAGCACGAAACGAACACGTTCGCGCCCTCGAAAGCCACCTATGAAAGCTTCGAGCGCGGCGAAGGTTTTCCGCTGATGTGTCGCGGCGCCGACGTGCTCGCGCTGCGCGAGGTCAACATTCCCGCAGGGGGATTCATTCGCGCGGCGCAAGCGTCGGGGCACACGCTAGTGCCAGTCATCTGGGCGGGCGCGAGTCCATCGGCGCACGTCACGCGCGACGCCTTCGAGCGGATCGCGGGCGAAGTCGTCGAGGCCGCGAGTACGCGCGACTTCGACGCGGTCTACCTGGATCTGCATGGCGCGATGGTCGCCGAGCATGTCGACGACGGCGAAGGCGAGCTCCTCGCGCGCGTACGCGAGATAGTCGGGCGCGATGTGCCGATCGTCGCTTCGCTCGATCTGCATGCAAACGTCACGGAACGCATGTTGCGTAACGCCGACGCGCTGGTCGCATACCGCACGTATCCGCATGTCGATATGGCGGACACGGGTGCGCGCGCGGCCGCGCTGCTCGAACGGCTCCTGGCGGGCGAGACGCTGCACGGCGCGTCGCGGCGGTTGCCATTCCTGATTCCGATCAACGGCATGTGCACCTTGCTCGAGCCGTCGCGCGGGATGTACGAGTCCGTGAGCGCGGCAGAGGCGGGCGCGGTGGTGTCCGCGTCGTTCGCGCCGGGTTTTCCGGCAGCAGATTTCGCCGAATGCGGTCCGGTGATCTGGGCTTACGCACATTCGGCCGAGGAGGCGGAAGCGGCCGTCGACGCGCTGTACAGCCGCATGCTCGCTGAAGAGTCCGCCTGGTGCGTGCCGTTTCTCTCGCCCGACGAGGCCGTGCGCGAAGCGATGCGACTGTCGAACGGTGCAAGCCGTCCGGTTGTGATTGCGGATACGCAGGACAATCCTGGCGCGGGTGGCGATGCCAACACAATGGAGATGCTGCGTGCACTGGTACGCAATGGCGCGAACGGCGCGGCCTTCGGGCTGATCTACGATCCCGCTGCGGCGGCGGCTGCGCATCGTGCGGGCGTCGGCGCGCGCTTGGAACTGTCGCTGGGCGGGCAATCCAACGTACCGGGCGATGCGCCGTTCGCCGGCGTATTCGAGGTCGTATCGCTATCTGATGGACGTTGCCGCTACGACGGCCCGATGATGAACGGGATGCAAGCTGAGCTTGGCCCTGTGGCATGTCTGCGTTTCGATGACGTGCTGATCGCGGTGAGCTCGCGCAAGGCGCAGATGCTGGATCGAAATCTTTATCGCGTGGCCGGTATCCAGCCTGAGGAGATGAGGATTTTGGTGAACAAGAGCTCGGTGCATTTCCGTGCAGATTTCGAGCCGATCGCCAAGGCCGTGCTTGTCGCGAAAGCGCCCGGCCCAATGGTGGCTGACCCGGCTGACTTGCCTTGGACACGCCTTGCGCGCGGGATGCGTACCCGTCCGGGTGGCGAGGCGTTCTAGGTAGGCAGCGGATTCACGTCGGCGAAGGCGATTCCTATCGGCAGGCGCGGCGACGACAGTCGTTGCGCCGAGAAGCGCTACTGACGTCCTCGGGCAGCGAGGGGAATGGGTCGCCTGGTACAACCATTGTCGGCTCATGGAACCGCTCGGCTATATCCCGCCCGCCGAGGCTGAGGCAAACCACTACAGGCAACTCAGAAATGCCGCTGACGTGCCTGCATTAACTTAAACCGACCGGCCTCCACGATTCCCGGTGCGGTTCACGGTGCGGTTCACTTCAACCTCGAGCCGGAGTTCTGCCTGGACGGAACACAGTTCGATCATCTTTTGGCGGACGGCGAAGCGTTTGCCATCGGCGGCATGACTGCAAAGGCGATGCACGTGCCTGGGCACACGCCCGCTGACATTCGATGGTGTGTGGCATCTGCCAGCCGCCGTCACGGGCAGGTAAGACCAAGGCGGCCGCGAAAGCCGCGCTCAAGCGAGACGCCGCCTTGCGGGCAAAAGCGGCCTGAGCGTTTATCCGCGAGCGGCCTTCGGCACGTTAAAGAGCCGAAGCAGTTCGTCGCGAACATCCGAGATGTCGAGCACGTGTTGCGCCCGCGTGAGCGCAACATACAGCAGCCGCATCTCGTCCTCGTCCGAGGTCAGCCGACCGTCGACCATCTTGAAGCGGAAGTCGTTGACGATCCGCACCCGCTTCCATTCCAGTCCCTTCGCCCGGTGAATGGTCGAGATGACATAGTCAGCTTGGCCTTCGGGCGTTTGGCGTTGAGCGAGTGCGCGCAAGTAATCCGTGCCGCGATCGTCGACGATCTCTACGACAGGCAGCAAGTCGCGTCCGACCGCGCTGCGCGCGAAAGCCTGCGCTTCTTTCCAGTTCTCGAATAGCGATAGGGCGGTTGGTCGGAAGGTCCGCCTTCCGTTGAGCAACTGATCAGCACCGTCCGCAAAGGCAATGATCTCGCTCGGGTTCATGCGAAGCGCCGGTCGGTGCCCCATCTCAATGCCCGCCGCGAACTGCCAGATTGCCGTCGCGTTCTTGCGGCAAAGCACCGCGTCGACGGGCGGCTGCACTGATGGATCTTCGACCATGATCGAGCCGATGGTCGGCTGGCCTCGGATCGGGGTGGATTCCCCAAGCAGTGCGAGCACGCAACTCGCGAGTCCTGCGAAGGTCGGCCCGAAACGAAACGACTCAGTCAGCGGTCGCTCTGGCGCATTGATCTGTGCCATCGCGTTGACCGCGCCGCGCCACTCGTAGATCTGCTGGTACGGATCGCCCACGTAGATCGTCTGCGCGTGTCGTTGCTTGGCAAGAACGGACAGCATGATCCCATCGCTATCCTGGGCTTCGTCGAACAAGATGAAGTCGGCGTTGATACGCGGATTGGACTGGCCCCACACCTTCAGATAAACGTCCGGCTGTATCGCCTTCAGACCGCGTGGGTTGATGCTTTCCGCCCACAACCGCCCAACGCTAGGCGCGAGCTGCTCGCGAAGCCAGTCGGCCGCGTCGTCGCGGATCTTTTCGTCGACCGGTATGTGAAAGGGCTGTGGCGTATCGTCAGCGGACCGACAAAAGCGGCCGAGACCGTCGGCGATCATCCGGCCGATCTCGAACGGCGCGACTTCCGCATTCTTTCCCGTGATGGTCGGCACTTCGATAGGACCGAACCCATATCGCGCGGCCAGTTCGTGCGGCGGCTCGGACGGCAGGTTGATGCGCGCGGTCAGCCACGCGGGGGTGCTAGCGTAGGCGAGCGAATGGACGGTGCGGGCTGAGACGTTGGCCGGAAAGCCGCGGCGCGCCGAGTCCGCGATCTCCTTGTTGAACGCCAGATAGCTACCGCGCCGGCCAGTGAGTTGCTGGGCGACGAGCCGAAGCGTCGAAGTCTTGCCTGCGCCCGCATACGCTTTGACCTTCAGGTCGCCGCCGCCTTTTGCGGCTTCGACGACGGCTTCCTGTTCCGCCGTGGGTTTGTATGCCTTGGCCACCGATCGCTCTTCCAACGAAAACAAGCAGTGTGCCGCATGTTCGACCGACCGGTGCCGGCGCGGCCGCCACGCTCGCTGCTGCTACTTGCGTCCGTCGGCGATGAAGCGAGGCGGAAAGATGATGCAGCCGTGCTCGTCGCGCTCGACGGGCAGGTCTGAACTGTCCAGCATCTTCTCGACGTCCTGGACCTCGGGCAATGGGGGCCACGGCCACGCTTTTGTCGCCCATGATGGGATCCAGTCCTGACGAACAAGGCCGAATTCTTCTGGCTCGTCCCATATCGAATCGAACGTTTGATCGAGAAGTTGCTGCATATAGGCGACGTGCTCAAGACGCATCGACTACCAGTGGCGTCGGACGCGGTCTTCGCCGGCGATTACGGCGCGCGACTCAAGATCGAGCACGAACCGGTGCTTCATGTAGGGCTCGCTGGCCCACAGCGAATCCCATTCTCCGACCGCATATCGTTGCATCGACGCTCCTAGTCCCAGCCCCAATCGTGACGCTCTTTCGCATGGAGAGCCAACCCAAGAATATCCGGTAAGCCAAACGACGACGTCCCTCTTTTTGCCGCAATGAATTGGTCAACGAGTGTCGGCTTCACCCTGAGCATCACCATCGCCTTCAGTTCGTCATAGTCGAAAAGATGCATCATCGCGGGTCGGTTCGCGACCAACGCGCTAATCTCCCGACAGCGAACCGCCTCGCGAGCGCTCGCCAAGCCGTACTTTTGCCGCACATGCTCATGGACGTCGCGACGTGCCTGAATGCGATCTTCTTTCGTCTTGTACTGCTCGAATACGTCAAATTCAATGTCCAAAAGCGCGAGGCTTATCTCGTTTCCTGCTTGTATAAATCTCGGCGGCACAGCAGATCCTCTCTCCTAAAATAATTTCGGCGGTAGAAGACGTCATAGCGGCCAAACCAGCGAAATTCTTAAGGGCTTGCCGAAAAGTCCTTATTTGGACCGTCGTTTTAGAACCTTCAGCAGCCACGCGTCGACGGGGCGCGCACTTGCTAGGTCCACAAATATGGGCAAACTGCCGCCGACGATGTCGCGCGACTCAACGGCGACAACCGCCGGTTTCCATGGTTCGCCAACTCGCCGAGTGCCCGGCAGGTCAGCCGCGTTGAAGTCGAGCGAGTACTCGATGAATCCCTGATCCGTTTCCACCACGACGCGCGTGCGGTCGACGCGAATGCCCCGAAGCTCTTGGCCGACAATGCGACCGATGACGACGTCGAGTTCTTGCTCTCGCGCGAAGCGAACGGTTCCTGCGTTGTGGTTACGAAGCAGGTGGACCACAACAGCCGCTGTGGGCTTTTCTTCAAGTAGCACCAAGCGGTAAGTCGCGACGCGAGGCTCCCGTTTCTCATTCGCGTAGACGATGTCTCTGAGTTGACCTAGATACGCCATGCTCCCTCCGTTAGCTGCCGCGACACTATCGTCACGACTCACTACCGAGCCTACGGAGCGGCCAGCGAAGTCAAGGCAAGGCGGCAAACCGATCTAGGGTGCGATGTGGCGTTCATAATGCTGTCGAGCAGCCATATGCCGCCGCTAACTTTACCGACAAAAAATGGACAGCAAACCGCCGAAGTCAGTAGTCAAGCGTGACCCCGAGGGGACCCGCCGCCGCATTCTCGAAGCGGCAAAAGGTCAGTTCGCCAAGTTCGGACTAGCCGGCGCGCGGACCGACGCAATTGCCCAGGTCGCGGGTACGAACGAACGAATGCTCTACTACTACTTCGGCAGTAAGGAACTGCTCTATGTCGCCGTATTGGAGTCCATGTACGCCGACTACGCGCAGAAGGAGAGCGAGCTGGACCTGAGCGGCCTGCAGCCTCGCGAGGCGATGGCAGCGCTCGCAACCTCAATCTGGGCGCATCTATGGGACAACCCCGAATGGATCGGCCTGATCAACAACGAGAACCTGCATCAGGGCCGGTACCTGAAGTCTTCAGAAAAACTCAGCGAGACGATCTTGCCAGTGGTTGAAGTCGTCAGGTCGATTCTTGCGCGCGGAGCCGATGCAGGACAGTTTCGTAGCGGAATCGATCCGCTTGACTTTTATGTCACGCTAGTTGGTATGGGCTACTACATCGCTTCAAACCGCTTCACTATCAACGCGTTCACCGGTCGCGATTATTCGCACTGGTCTGATCGGCAGAAGATCTCCGAAATGCATTTGGAGATGCTGGACGCCTATCTGCGTTCCGCAACGTAGCCGCGCGAACGCCGATGTGTCGAGTCGGCGCCGGCCGTTGCCGACCTGACCCTTAGCGGACCGACGGCCCACCCGGTAGCAGCCATTCGGCCAATCTTTCGCCGACTGCGGGCGGCAACGATCGGCCTACCCAACAGGCGAAAAAGGTGTTTTTGCCAGGCATTCGCTGATGAAAGCTGCAAAGGCGCGCGCCTTCGCAGTCGCTTGCCGCCCTGCCGGATAAACAGCCCAA
The DNA here is from genome assembly GCF_001544795.2 of Caballeronia temeraria. Lineage (GTDB taxonomy): Bacteria > Pseudomonadota > Gammaproteobacteria > Burkholderiales > Burkholderiaceae > Caballeronia > Caballeronia temeraria. The sequence continues at coordinate 43,288 of NZ_FCOI02000042.1, forward strand.
AGATCAAGTGAAGGGAGCGTCCAGTCGCGAAGAACAGTCTCAACACGATGGAGATCGATCTCTGGCTGGAACATCCACTCCGTGGAAACTGCCAACCCCATGCCTGCGAAGACGGCCTCACGTACGCCCTCGGCTGCGGTGGTGCTGATCATGTTCCTGAGCGTCACCACCTCAGACTTCACGCCCTTTCGAAAAGTCCATGTTTCTCCGCCACCGCCCTGCGCATAGATGACGGCAGGGAAGTTTGGTAGATCACTGGGTCGTTTAGGCGTGCCATGCCGATCAAGATAGTCGGAAGTCGCAACGACTAAGCGTCGGGACGTGGCGATCCGTTTTCCCGTTACTGTCATCGACTTGGGATCTCCCATCCGCAGCGCAATGTCGATGTTCTCTCCGATCAGGTCGACGCTACGGTCGTCGAGAATTGCTTCCACGGTGAGTGCAGGATGCGCCTCAAGAAAAGCCCGTAGCACCGGCATGACGTGTAGCCGGGCAAACGTCACAGTCGCACTGAAGCGCAAACGCCCCGTCAACCCAGTCCCGGCTCCAGTCGCAGCCAGGTCCGCTTCGTTTGCTTCGTCGAGCGCACGCTTCGCCCGCTCGTAAAAACCTTGACCTGCCTCGGTCGGCGTTAACCCGCGCGTCGAACGTGAAAGAAGTCGCGTTCCCAGTCGTTCTTCAAGCTGTGCAACAGCTTTTGATATCGAGGGCTGACCAACCCTGAGTTGGCGCGCAGCTGCCGAAAAGGAGCCCGTTTCAATAACGCGCACGAATGCTTCCATGGTCGCGAATCGGTCCACGGGTCATTCTCCATTGGAATGAGTGTTATCGAAAATAGCAGTCTACTGCTTTTTCATGGAATAACTTAACTTGCTCACTCAGCACATCAATTTGGTGGTTTTTCATGAGCAAGCTTTTCAGCCCTACAGCGATCGGTCCATACGAGATTGCCCATCGCGTGGTTCTCGCTCCCCTGACAAGAATGCGCTCCGAGGCGGGCGACGTACCCGGCGACCTGATGGTTCATTACTACCGGCAACGCGCGAGCAAAGGCGGCTTCATGATTGCCGAAGCATCGCCGGTCTCGAAGCGAGGAATCGCTTATGCCGGTGCGCCGGGAATTTATGGCGATCATCAGATCGCGGGATGGCGCAGGGTCACGGATGCCGTGCACGCAGCCGGCTCGACTATCTTTTTGCAGCTTTGGCACAGTGGCCGCCAGTCTCATCCCGATATCATCGACGGCGAAACACCCATCGGGCCATCCGCCTTGCGCGCCGACGGCCTTGGTTTCTCTAGGAATGGTGAGATCGAATTTGCGATGCCTCGTGCGCTCGAACTGGACGAAATACCTGAACTTATTGCTCAATTTCGTCGGGCATCGGAGCGTGCGATGGAAGCAGGATTCGATGGCGTCGAGCTGCACTCCGCGAACGGCTATCTTGCCGATCAGTTCCTGCAGGATGGTAGCAACATCCGCACCGATGCATACGGCGGAACAAAAGAGAATCGAGCGCGATTTCTGATCGAATTAGTGGAGGCAATGACCTCTGTCTGGGGCGGGGATCGAACCGCCGTCCGGCTCTCTCCGAGCGGGACGTTCGGTGGGATGTCCGACAGCGATCCGGCAGCAACATTCTCCAACGCGACGCAAGCGCTGAACCGCTTCGGCCTCGCCTATCTTCACGTCATCGAGCCCCGCATCAAAGGCACCGAGGAAATCGAAGACGGTGCTCAACCGATCGCCGCGGCCATGCTGCGGGGAATCTTCCATGGCTCGGTTATGGCAGCCGGTGGTTTCGATCGCGACAGTGCCGAAGCCATCATTGAATCCGGTGTTGCCGACACAGTCGCCTTTGGACGCGCCTTCCTCGCGAACCCCGATCTTCCGGAACGATTCCGGAGCAACGTGCCGCTCAACGGCTATGACCGCTCGACGTTCTATGGCGGCGATCACCGCGGCTATCTCGACTATCCCTTTTACGCTGATGTACCCAAGACGTAATTTTTATCACCTGAAAGAGGTCTTCTCATGTCACTGCAAGACAAGCTCGACGCATTCCGTGCCAACTTCGAGGCCGGCGGCCCTCCTTACAACGCACCGTCACACATTCACGAACCGATGCATCGCGCCACGCGCGAACTCATCGAGTCCAGTGCCGCTGCAAAGGCGCTGAAGGTTGGAGACAAGGCCCCAACCTTCACCCTGAAAGATGCGGAAGGAACGCCGCACTCGTCTACTGATCTCCTCGCGAATGGCCCGCTGATCGTCACGTTCTATCGCGGCGTATGGTGCCCGTACTGCAACTTCGATCTGCAGGCGATTCAGGCCGCGCTCCCGGAGCTTGAAAGCCGGGGTGCCCAACTCGTCGCGATTTCACCGCAGACCGCTCCGAATAGTCGGCGTAGCCAGCGCGAGAACCACGTAAGCTTCCCCATCCTATCGGATCCAGGCAATGAAGTCGCAGCGGCATTCGGTATCCGGTTCAAGTTGCCCGACTATTTGGCGGACCTGTACAAGACCGCTTTCAAAAACGATCTAGCCGTTGCGAACGGTGAGCCGAGCTGGACGTTGCCGATGCCAGCGCGATTCGTCATCGGGCAAGACGACGTGATCCTTTATGCTGAAGTTAATCCGGACTACACGCGCCGGCCCGACCCCGAAGAACTGCTGCCCGTGCTTGATCGGGTCAAAGAACGCACTGTGTGAGTGATGCGTGAAGGGCGCACAAGACCTCGTTCTTGTGCGCCCTTCGAGGCGGTCGCGCTATACGCCGGGCGATCCACGTAAGAGTGCCCTTCGCAGCAATATCACCCTCTGAGGCGAAGAAATCGTGGAGCGCCGACCGGCGATTTCGCTTGTGCCCAGAAGGGCTCTTCTGGAGGAGATAACAGCGCGTTGGGCTAGCTCGCCTCTCGATATCGGCGGCGTTGTCGACAATTCTGAGGCAAGGTCGGCCGGCCGCTTCTGGCCGATCCCCGAAGTTGGTAGGACGCGCGGCTCGCCGCTGAACGCGCTGGCCGGCGAGCTTCGCTTGCCGGACCCGTACCTGCCGTTCCAAGCTGAGCAACCAGGAACGGCCGCTTCCAAAGTGCTTGGGGCGCGCCCTTCCCGTCAAAAATAGGGTGTGTCAGCCGTCCTCGGCAGTATTTACAGGTCGTTTTCAGCTATGCGTCAGACGACAAAAACCGTCGTCGACGCGCGCAACTCGCCGGCTTGGGCTTCGAGTGCATTCGTGGCAGCCGCGGCCTCTTCAACGAGCGCCGCATTCTGTTGCGTCACCTCGTCCATTTGCGATACCGCCTGGTTGACTTGTTCGATGCCCTTGCTTTGCTCTTCAGACGCTGCGGCAATCTCGCTCATCAGCCCCGTGACTCGCTTAATGGCTTCTGTGATCTGCGTCATGGTTGCACCGGCATCCTCGACGTGCGTCGTTCCAGCGCGCACACGTTCAACGGATCTGTCGATCAACTCGCGGACTTCTTTCGATGCCGCTGACGATCGTTGCGCGAGGGATCGTACTTCCGAGGCGACGACAGCAAAGCCTCGCCCGTGCTCGCCTGCTCGCGCGGCTTCGACGGCAGCGTTCAGTGCCAGGATGTTGGTCTGAAACGCTATGCCCTCGATGATTCCGGCAATATCCGCGATCTGCCTGGAGTCGCTGTTGATCGCTTCCATCGTCGCGACGACATCGGAGACGACACTTGCGCCACGGTCGGCGACGTCTGCCGCTGCAGAAGCTAGACGATTTCCTTCCTGCGCGTTACTCGCATTGTGAGTAACCGTCGACGTCAACTCTTCCATGCTCGCTGCAGTCTGCTGCAGTGATGCCGCCTGTTGCTCCGTACGCTGAGAAAGATCGAGGTTGCCGGCCGCAATCTGATTCGACGCAGTGGCGATCGAATCCGCGGACGTCTTGATGGCCGTGACGGTTTGCTTCAGTTGCCGTTGCATACGGCTGATCGCATACAGAAGGCTCGAGTGGTCGTCCGGTTCGGTCACGACCGCCACCGATAAGTCGTTGCTCGCAATCCCGTCTGCAATCTGAACCGCATATTCGGGCTCTCCGCCGAGCGTGCGTCGCAGGGAACGGTTGAGCAACACTGTAGTCAGCGCAAGCAGCGCGGCCATGCCAGCGAACACCAGAAGCGCGCGATACATCGACCGCATGAAGTCCGCCTGAAGATCATCGAGGTAGACGCCCGTCAGAATCGTCCATTTCCACGGCCCGTACGAGACGACATGGCTGAGCTTGGACACGCTTTCGCTCGCGCCCGGCTTCGGCCAGCTATACCGAAGAAAGCCTTGGCCGTCGCGCTGTGCAAGCGCTACCGCATCGGACCACATGTGAACGCCGTCCTTGTCCCGAATGTCTTTGGCACTCTTGCCTTCCATATCCGGCTTCGTGGAGTGCATCACCAGCGTGACATCGGGATCGATGATCGCGAAATAGCCGTCTGCGCCGTAACGCATCACCCGCACGCGCTCCGCCGCCTGTTTGCGCGCTTCGGCGTCCGTGAGTTGCCCCGTCTGCACCTTTGCCGCGTAGTCTTTGATCGTATTGAGGGCTGCGTCCGTGACCGCCCCGAGCGTGGCGCGACGTTCCTCGAATCGGATTTCGCGCATTTCGAACGCATCAAAGATGGAAAGTGCAGTGAGGCAGACGAGGCTGATCGCCAAAGGGAGCCACATGCGCACCCGGAAAGGAATATTTTTCATTATTGGCCGCTAGGGAAAACCCTTGTTTACGGCAAGATCACCGATCACTTGAGCGACTGCATGCGGTTTGCGCCGAGGACGAAACGCCGCACCTTGGAAGACTCGGATGTGGCGTTTCTCGCAAGCCTATGGCGCGTTCCTCAGTTCATCGTTTGACGGACAATGACGCCCAACCGACCCAGACGTGGGTCGTGTTTCGCTGCCTACGTGAGATTCAGTCCCCCATCAGAGAGCAGAATCTCGCCCGTCAGATAATCCGAAGCGACGAGAAAAGCGACCGCCTGAGCAATATCCTCGGGGCTTGCGGCTCGTCGCATAGGCGAACGCTCTTTCCATAGCTGCTGGGCCTGCGTCCACTTTGCTGTGAGGGGTGTGTCCACCAGACCCGGCGCGACAGCATTCACGCGAATGTCTGGGGCAAGCGACAGCGCGAGCAAACGCGTCACGTGGTTTAGTGCCGCCTTGGTCGCCGCGTAGGGAATGGAGGCGCCCTTAGGGCGGACTCCTGCATGCGAACTGACGTTTACGACGCAACCCGGCCTTCCTTCCGCGGCAGCTTCACGCAGCGCCGACTGTGCTTCGGTTACGAGGCGAAACGGCGCGACGACATTAACTTCATGCAACTCCCGCCACACTTCCGGTGTGGCCGCCGCCATATCGGTATGGGGGATAACTCGACCGATGCCGGCGTTGTTGACCAGAACGTCGAGTCGGCCATATACGGCAATCGCTTCACGGATTAGCTTGACCCTGTCAGCATCATTCGCTAGGTCGGCTTGCACGTACGCCGCCGATCCGAGTTCACGGGCCAGTGCGTGTCCCGCTTCCGCCGAACTTCGCGAATGCAGGACGACCGAAAATCCGTCCAACGAAAGACGCCGGGCGATCGCTGAGCCGATACCTGAGGTCGAGCCAGTGACAAGGGCGACAGGTTGCGTGGTTGCCATAGATGCAGTGACGTTGAATGGTGTTTTTGGGGCTAGAAAACAGAATCACTTTGCCGGGGCGGCGAAGATCCGATTCCTGCGGGCGACACCTGGTTGTCGCTCGCAGCAGATTGTCGACGATCCATGCACCAGTGTCGAATGTCGCAAACTGGCCGACAAGCGCCCCGCGGTCCGAATTTCGTCAATATCAGGGCGTCAGCGATCGGCGTTTTGCCATTCCGGGGATTCATCGATGCGATCGCTCGGACCATTTTCAATGAAATCATCCTCAAAGGTCTGTCCGACCAAGTGATCGTAGTCCGTCGGCTCGCTATTCACGATGGCTCGGAACATCTGGATTAATGCGTTGCCATCGTGTAGATGTGCGACGACAACACGAGCGGTGCGCAAAGAAATAGACTCGCGAACGGGCGGAGCCGTGCTTCCGTCGTGTAGTTCGAAAGCAAAGCGATGAATCTCTTGATGCCCGTCCGGCAGCCGTGTATGTCCCCAAATTGTTGCTTTCATCCCTTGCGCCCTGACATGTTTTCCCCAAGGGCAGCAAGGTTGATGCCACGGCGGTCCTACCCGGAACCTGGCGAAAGGAAGTCAGCTAATGGCCCCGTCCGGCCGGATGTGGCCGGGCCTTGCCGACCCGCTTCGGTCCTTCGACGTCGCGTGGTGTCAATGGCCGGTGGCGTGCCCCAAACGGTCGTCTTTTGGCGTCATTGTTGGATACAGCGATGATGAAAGAGCCATGGCAGTCGCGCATGGATAACTGGCAAGAAAAACGCTGCTCAATCACGTCCATGGCCTGCTTTTCGGATAATTAAAGGATGATTAGACGCCGCACCCCCCGGCCGTCGAAAAATAGGCGGTGCGATGGCAAGCATCACGGAATTTTCAAGCGCCACTCGGGCGGTGAATTGAAGCGGCTCCGCGTGAGTGCGGAGCACCTGCTCCCGTCACGCTGCGTCAATTTACTGGATCGGCGGCAAATGCCACTGGAGGCCGAACGCCAAAAAGTTCGTCGGCGCTCACCGGCCGTTGGTACAGATAGCCCTGACCGTAGGGAATGCCCAGCTTCCGCAGCGCGTTGTGCTGCGCTTCCGTTTCGACGCCTTCGGCGATCACCTGCATGCCATAGTGGCCTGCCACAGCGGCAATTCCTTCAATATGGTTCGCACCGCCATTGTCAACATGCTCGATGAACTGCCTGTCGATCTTTACGAAATCGAACGGGAACCTTCCAAGCAAATCGAGGTTGCTGTTCTCCGTACCGAAGTCGTCAAGTGCGAAACGAACTCCTTGTTCTCGCAGGGTCTGGAAGATCTTCTGAACACGGGGATGCCGAGCCAGCAGGAAACGCTCGGTGACTTCGAGCACGAGAATCGTCGATTCGGGCAGTCGTTCAGTGAGCGCCAGCAGTTCCGACACGAACCCCTTGCGTTCGAGGTCCATCGGCGCCACGTTGACAGCGATCCGGAACGGCGCGCTTTCGGTCGTCCTCCGGACATCGGCCGTGGCCCTTTGCAGCACAAACCGGGTGACGTCGGCGAGAAGGTTGCTTTTTTCAAGCTCCGCCATAAACACAGCGGGGCTGATTGGCCCCCAGCGAGGATGAGTCCAGCGCAGCAAGGCTTCAGCGCCCACGGTGCGGCGGGTCGCGATGTCGACGACCGGTTGATAAACCACCTCGAGCTGACCGGTCCGGAGCCCTTGTTTGACGGCCGACAGCAACAGTCGCCGCGGCGCGAAAGCAAGCAGGTAAGACGCGGCAATCAGAAGACTCAGCAGCACCCCGGTCCCGCAACAGATCGCACCGTACTTCCAGCGCATCTGCGATGCAAAAGCAGGCGATGCCGTCACCGTCACGGAGAAGGGGGAGCCCGGCCGATCCCACCAGCGTGCGGGGGCGAGGCGCCGCAGCAACGCCGGTGGCGAAAGATACGCCGTGTTCGTCAATCGCACCGGATCCGGTGACAGACAGCGTCACCTTGCTTGCGCCGTAGCGCAGGCCGTGCGCCAGGATATCTGCGACGTACGCCCCTTCAATGACGTACAGCAGGCCGGTGCCGTGTCCAGTCGAGCGAAAGACCGGCAGTACGGGGACCGCAGGCTGGTAAGGGGTGCCGCGGATCAGGCTGATGCCGAGATCGCGTTGCGCGGTGGAGATGTACGCCGACAAGGGTACGTTCATCGGTCCCAACGCAGAGGAGCAATAGAGGTGTCCATTCTGAAAGAGGTTGACGCCGCGCACGTAGCGGACGTGTGTCTTCAATTCGGCGAGCAGCTTCGCCTCAGTTTCACAACGCTGACCCGGCAGTCGGTCGAGCGGCTCGCGCTGGCTCGACATCACATGACGCAGGATGCGCTCGACCGATTCGATCATGTCGCCAGCGACGAGTTCTTCGCGGCGGTGGATTGCGCCGTTCGCGTAGTGCTCGCCGAGCGCCACGGCGGACAGCATCACGCAGACGCCGGCAATAAGCGCACCTGCTCCCCCAGAGATTGCGAGAGACGCCACGCTCCCAGGTGGGGCCGCGATTGGGAAAGAGAGACGCGAACGGTCCGGCGGCTCGGAGCTTAAACACTTCGAAATTTATTGTGCGGAAATCGAATGAAGACGCAAGCGTCGCTCAGTCATCTTAGTTGTTCCTCGCCGACGAGTTAAGTGCCACTCGCCTGCGGGAAACGATGGATTTTGGGTGATAGCCAAAGGACAGGTCTAACGGCCCATAAGCGCCGTCACCGTACCGCGATGCTCGGAGCCAGGGTATAACCGTTCCGGCCCTTGCGTTTCGCTTCGTACATCGCCTTGTCGGCAGCGGCGAGCAGCATGCCGGGCGTCGTGGCGGCGTGCCCGTCCCATATCACGGCGCCCACGCTCGTCGCAATCGTGACCTCGCTGCCCGCCACGTCGAACGGCGTTCGCAGAGCCTCGCAAATCGATTCGGCGATACGCGCTGCCGTCACGTCTTCAGCTACACCGTGACTCAGGATCACGAACTCGTCGCCAGCGAGCCGGCTGACAAAATCCGTACTCCGTATGGTTTTCTGAAGACGCCTGCCGACCTGATTCAACAACGCGTCGCCTGCTTCGTGGCCGTGCGCGTCGTTGACTTGCTTGAATCCGTCGAGGTCGAGAAAGAACACGGCGAGGGGCCGCCGCGCGAGCGCACCCGGGCCGATGGCGCGGTCAAGTTGCGCCGACAGCGCGCGACGGTTCGGCAGGCCGGTGAGCGCATCTCGCATCGCCTGAACGACGAGCTGTTGTTCCGCCTTTTTCCGGTCGGTCACGTCCTGCGCCATCATGTAGAAGCCAATGACCTCGCGCCCTCGTAGGTCGGGCACGAGCGACATGCTCCACGTCCGATGACGTAGCTCGTCGTCGTCGATGTCGTCGCACTGCACTCGCTCCCCAGCGAGCGCCCGGTGAAACGAAGGCAGCAGCGCCCGATAGAGCGCCCGCGGCATCACCGAAGCCAGCGGTTGTCCCCGCAATTGCGCGGTGCTCATGCCGATCAGCCTTCGATAGCCGTCGTTGTTGAACTGGTAACACAGATCCCGGTCGACGTAGGCAATCAGAACGGGCAAGCTATCGGTGATCTTCTGAATTGTTTCGCGGCTTTCGGCGACTTCTGCTTCGACTCGTTTGCGCTCGCTCACATCGGAGATAAAAGCGAAGAGGGTGTGACAATCGTCCGTCGACGCCGTCGATATTCGCAACTCGGCGGGAAAGGTGGCGCCGGAACGGCGCAGCGCGGACACTTCGGTCGCCTTCGAAAGGATCGATCCTCCTTTTGTGCGCAGGAAGCGACGCATGCCGTCTAGGTGCGCATCGCGCCATTCCGGCGGAATGATGATTTCGGCCATTGGCCGGCCCAGCACCTCGTGCCGCGCCCACCCAAACATGCGTACGGCTGCGTCGTTCCATTCCGTGACGTTGCCGCCCTCATCGATGGATACGTACGCAGCTTGCGCATTGTCGATGACGGCCTGCAGATGCCGGTTCTGCGCATGCAGTTCTGCAGTGCGTCGCGCGACCTGTTCCTCGAGCGCGCAACGATGTTCGATCTGGAGTCGCTCGTTCTCCTTACGCGCGTCGATATCCTCGACGACCGCTATAAAGTGCAGTGGATCGCCGTTTCCATCGCGCACGAGCGAGGCGTGCCACTGGACCCACTGTTGGATGCCGTCCTTGCGCAGATAGCGCTTCTCCAGCGTATAAGCTCCGATGCGCCCCGCGAGCAATTCGACCAGTCGTAACAATTCGTGTTCGAGATCCTCTTTGGGGGTGATCTGCTGGAAGGTGAGCGCGAGCAACTCGTCGGCCGTATAGCCGACCAATTCGCACAGGCGCGGATTGACTTCGATAAATCGGCCGTCGAGATCGACGATGGCCGCGCCCGTCGGCGTCTGATGAAAGATTGTGCGAAAGCGCGCTTCCGACAGATGGATCGCTTCAGCATCCGCCTGATGCAGTGCACGCGCCGATACGGCGGTTTTGCGCACGAGTAGTTCGCGCTCGACCGTGCGCGCCAAATCGCGCATCGCTGCGCGCTCGTCATCAGATAGCGTGCGTGCGACAGTATCGGTCGCGCATAGCGTGCCCAGTACGTAGCCATCCGCCGAGCGCAAGGGCACGCCTGCATAGAAGCGGACGCGCATCGGCCCGGTCACCGCGGGATTGTCGTAGAAGCGCGGATCTTCGCGCGCATCTTCGACGACGAGCACGTCCTCGGCCGTCAGTGCATGCGCGCAGAAAGCCATGTCCCGCGGCGTCTCGCACGTGCTTACGCCGATGCGCGATTTGAACCACAGACGATCGTCGTCGACGAACGTGATGAGCGCCACCGGCACCCGAAGCATGTGCGCAAGCAGGCGCGTGAGACGATCGAATGCCTCTTCGGCGGGAGTATCTAGAATTGCGAGGCTGCGCAGTACGCGCAATCGGTCGAGTTCGTTGGAAGGCAGCGGGGCAACTCGCATTTACAGGTCTGTATGAGGCGGTCCTCGGTCGAGGGACGATGCATGGTTTACGGCAGATTTGAGCGCGGGTTAAGGTTGACTGTCATCGGTGCTTCATTTCATCAACACGCCTATCTGCTCACCGACCGCCACGCCAAGCCTCGGCCGAATCCGGTGGCTGCTGGTCGCGTTTGCGCACAGGAAGTGCGGGCGAGGCAGGTGCAGCGAGCGCACGAGGCGGAGACTGACGCGTTTTTATGCCTGATAAGAGGACATATGGCAACGGCCCGGCCTGAAAGCACATTTGTAACCGGAGCCATGCTTCGGCGAGTCGTCGCAATCGTCGAACAGCGGCTAAGCCCCGTGAAATATAGAACCAAGTTCGATAAACCCACTCATTGAAAAAGGCCTCAACGGGGTGGGCCGCAGATGTCATCACTAGGGCAACGGTAGGAGCGAATGGTTCTGTGCGCCGGCTATTTCTTCCCTTAAGACCTGGTGGACGTCGGTGACTGCGCTATCCGTTAGGAGCTTCTTCGTCCTTTGCATGAGGAAGTGATGGACTGGGAGACGTCGTTCGAGGAGTATCTGGAACATCTATGTGAGGCAGTCAGACATAGCGATCGCCACTCCGGGTTGATTGGCTATTGCCAAGGCTTGATGCTGCCGATCCGGCGCAAGAGCGTGGAGCCGCTGGCAGCACATCTGGAACCTCAGCGCGTGAGTGCGCGGCACCAATCACTTCATCACTTCGTGTCGAAGTCGGAATGGTCTGACGCCGCGTTACTCGAGCAAGTGCGTCGCTGGGTGCTGCCGCACATGGATCCGGCAAAGGGCCTGTACTGGATCATCGATGACACGGGCTTCCCAAAGAAGGGAAAACATTCGGTTGGGGTGGCGCGGCAATATTGCGGGCAACTGGGCAAACAGGATAAGTGCCAGGTGGCCGTGAGCCTGTTGGTGGCCACCGAAGAGGCAAGCCTGCCGGTGGCTTATCAGCTTTATCTGCCACAGGAATGGGCCGATGATCCGCTACGGCGGGCGCAGGCTGGCGTGCCCGCCGAGATCGGGTTTGCGACCAAGCCGCAGATCGCACTCACGCAGTTGCGCGAGGCCCGGCAAAGCGGTGCACCGGACGGCGTCGTACTGGCCGATGCAGGATACGGAAACGACACTGCGTTTCG
>NZ_FCOI02000043.1 GCF_001544795.2 Caballeronia temeraria
CGAAAATGAAACCAGAAATTCGGCTCAAACCGCTCAAAAAGGACGTTGAATTGCATTGGGCTTGCACAATGCGAAAATCTTGCGGCGAAAGCCTTGTGATTGGAGCGAGGCCGCTTCAGCTCGAGTGTATTTCAGCGGCCTGCTAGGTCTGGGCGGAGCCACGCGCCTGGTAGAGGCCGGCGCCTTCGTGTACATCGTCGGACGGCGCCTGAGCATCCTGAAAGATGCCGCTTGTAACCTGGGCGCGAATGTACGCGCCGTCGCTGAAGACGTGTCAAAGAAGGAGGACATGATGCGTGTAGCATCGGTCATCCACGACGAACAAGGCAGTGTGGATATCGTGTTCCCGAACGCACGATATTACAAGGGATGCCCACTTGAGGAAGTCAGTGAGGAATTCCTCGACGCCATGCTCAACGTTAATCTCAAGGGGCAACTGTTCATGGTTCAAGCGATGCGGCTGATCATGAACAAAGGCGGCTCGATCATCTTGACCTCTTCCATGACTGCTTTCATCGGGTTGCCGCGCCATTGTCTGCACCACAGAACTGAAGTCTCGCAACATCCGGGTGGACGTGATCAGCCCCGATGCAATTTCGACCGAAGGCTGAAAGGTATGACCCCGGAGGAGGCGCATCTCGAATCCGGGCATGTCTACTATGTCGGCCCAGGAGGGGGCAGCAAACCGATGGTTTTCGCCGGCGCGATTGCCTGACAGTCAGAATGTCTATGTTGCCGAGTTTGGGGGTAAGCGACTCGTGAGGACCTGTCTTGACGGTCGAATTCGGTGGCGTGTAGTCTATGTTCGATCCACCCGACGCGGCGAAAATTCGACATCGACGAGACATCTAGTCGTATGTACCACGTCTCTCAGGGGCTTCACTTAAAGGTGAGAGTCCTCTACACACCCCGCAAGGGGAAGTGTTAGCCAGAGGCAAGGGTTTCAAGGCTGACTGCGAGTCTGAAGGAAGCCCGAGGCAAAACGCTGGCCTGACAAACAGGAAGCGGATATCGGCCTCGTTACTGTAGCGCTCGCCAAGCACATACCGGGCAGTTCCTGCGAGTCGACGCGCCCAACGCATCAAGTTGGAGGCCAGCGCGTAGGGCGTAAGCGTCTAGCCCCGGCCGTTCTGGCGTGCTGATTGAGGTTTTGGGTAGTTTGGTATCCACCAAATTATGGTGGATACCAAAGTGGACAAGACGTGGGGCAATCGCGCCGCAGATAGCGCATATAAGCGGCCGAACTTTCCGACCGAGTTCAAACGGCAACTGGTTGAACAATCTTTTGAGCCGTGCGCGTCGGTGGCGTTGATCGCGCGCGACAACGCCATCAATGCAAACCTGTTGTTCAAATGGCGACGGCATTATCTGGCAGGAGAGTACGGATTGCCAACGCTGCCTGAGGGCGCAACGGCGAAGCAGGCACCGGAGGTGCCGTCGCTGTTGCCTGTGGATCTTGTCGCTGAGGCGGCAGAACATACGCCACCGATGACAGTTGATGCGACACGGTCGCCAGAGAATCTTTGCGAGATCGAGTTCGACCGGGCACGCTTAAGGGTTTGCGGCAATGTGTCACCGGATATGCTGCGGCTGCTGATCCGGGAGCTATCCCGATGATCGGCTTGCCGGCAGGCACTCGCATCTGGATCGCCGCAGGCGTGACCGACATGCGTAGTGGTTTCCCGGCTCTTGCCGCGAAGGTGCAATCGGCACTCGAAGACAATCCGCTCGGCGGCGACGTGTTCATTTTTCGGGGACGTCGCGGCGATCTCGTAAAAATTCTCTGGGCAACAGATGACGGACTATGGCTTCTTGCGAAGCGGCTTTCGCATGGGCGGTTTATTTGGCCCCAGGCGGATGGCGGCAAGATCTTTCTGACGTCGGCACAGCTGTCGATGTTGCTGGAAGGCATCGATTGGCGACAGCCCCGTCGCACGGCCGCATTGTCGATGTTGTAAACCGCATCGAAGGCTCGTAAACTGCGGCGCATGCCCGATCATGTGCCGCTTCCGCAAACCGTTGCCGAGCTCCACGCCCTGGTGCTCGAGCAGCAGGCATCGATCGCAAAGATGCAGCAGGAGATCGCCGAACGCGACCGGGAGATTGTCGAACGGGACCAGCAAATCGAACGCCTGAAAGCGCAGATCGACAAGCTCAGGCGCATGCACTTCGGTCGTAAATCCGAGCAGTTGGAGCGGCAGATCGATCGGCTCGAAACCCAACTCGAGGATCTGGCAGCGGGCAGCGGCGTCGCCGATGTTCGCCGTGCACGCGCTCGTGCATCGAGCTCGGGCGTATCTGCAGCATCCCCGAAGGAAGCCTTGGCGCCCCATCTGCCACGCGAAGAGCACGAGCTCGAGCCCGATTCCATCTGCCCGAAGTGCAACAACGCCATGGAGTTGCTCGGCGAGGATGTGTCTGAGCAGCTCGCGCGCGTCACGGCGATGTTCAAGGTCATCCGCACTATCCGTCGCAAGCGGATCTGCACCGGTTGCGGCCATATCGCGCAACCTCCCATGCCGGGGCTGCCGATCGAGCGCAGCATCGCGCATCCGAGCTTGCTGGCCGAGATCATCGTTGCCAAGTATGCAAATCACACGCCGCTGTATCGGCAATCCGAGATCGCAGCGCGCGACGGCGTTCGTCTCGATCGGGCCACCATGGCACGCTGGGTCGGGCAATGCGAAGAACTCTGTCGGCTGCTGACTGAAGCCCTGCGTCGCTACACAATGGCGACTGCGAAGCTCCACGCGGACGACACGCCGATCCCGGTGCTCGCGCCTGGGAACAAAAAGACCAAGACCGGTCGATTGTGGGTCTACGTGCGCGATGATCGCCGCTCAGGTTCGCGCGACCCCGCTGCTGTCTGGTTCGCGTACTCGCCGGACCGCAAAGGCATTCACCCCCAGACCCATCTTGCCGGATTCGAAGGCATCCTTCAGGCGGACGGCTATGCCGGCTTCAACGAGTTGAACGAAGGCGGCAAAGTTCGTCTGGCATTTTGCTGGGATCATGCGCGCCGATACGTATTCAACGTGCATGAGACAGCCCCGTCGGACACCACGAAGCAATGGCTCGACATGATTGGCGAGTTTTACGGAATCGAGGCTGATATTCGCGGCAAACCGCCGGACGAGCGGCGACGCGTCAGGCAAGAAAGGAGCGCCCCATTGCTCGCGGCCCTCGAGACGTCGATGAGGGAGAAACTTGCGACGCTTTGGCCAAAGGCACCGTTGGTCGAAGCGATCAACTACTCTCTGAACCGCTGGGATGGGCTCACGCTGTTCTGTGATGACGGGCGCGTCGAAATCAGCAACGTACTCGCCGAAAATGCTTTGCGCTGCGTGGCCCTCGGCCGACGCAATTTCATGTTCGCTGGCTCTGATAGCGGCGGCGAGCGAGCCGCCGCAATGTATAGCTTGATCTGCTCGTGCAAATTGAACAACATCAACCCACGCGCCTACCTGGAATACGTTCTTACACACATTGCGGATCACCAGGCCAACCGCATCGACGAACTGTTGCCCTGGAACGTCGCGAAGCACTTGCTCCCATCTGCACCTTCATCGGGTTGATCCCTTCTGCCTGCGGCAGGCTTAGCCTGCCGTATTCCCCGACGCTTGTCCAAAGAATTCTCAACGGCCCTGGCGCGACGCATACCGTAGGGCGAACATATTTCTAAGCGTGCTCATGGCAACGAGTCAAGGCCACACGAGATGCGGGTCGTCTCTCCCAATCCTGTCGAGCATTTTGACCGGGCTCGGCAAGAAGCGGAAACGATCATCACCGTCCTGGACGAAATGCCCTAGGCCTGGCCAAGGGAAGTGGAAGACCAAGCACCAAACTCTTTCCACGGCCAATTTTCGCAATGTACGGACACGGGTTTCCGCCGCCTGTATCGGTTCTCCATCAAACGCGAACTCGCGACGACAGTCGGATTGCAAAACATGATGATGGATGAGATCTCCCAGAAATGCTAATTCCTGACCTGCCACTTGGATGAGAAAAATCATGTGGCCGGGCGCGTGACCTGGCGTAGACAACGCCGTAATTCCTGGAAGGAATTCCTCCCCGCCGTCGATTAGATGCAGCTTGTCTTGTACTGGCAATAGATTTCTTCTTGCAACATCTCTCTGCATCGCGTTCGGTTGGTCAACGCTAGTCCAAAAGTCGAATTCTGTCTTCGAGACATAGTAGACGGCGTTTGGAAAATTTAGACTTCCGTCCTCCGCTACTAAGCCACCGCAGTGATCGATGTGGCCGTGCGTCATCACAACTGCATCTATCTTGAATCGGTCGATTCCCGCCGCGGACAGATTGTGCAGCAGCTTCCCGCACGTGTCGCCGAAGTGAATCTCACCGTATCGATTCAGACATCCCATGCCTGTATCAAATAGCACTGTCTTACCATTGACTTCGGCAACAAGCACGTTTTGTTCAGCCAGGACCTCGCCCTCAGGAAGAAAGTTTGCTTCAAGTTCCTTCGCGATCACCCCGTAGTCGACATTCGGAAAAAGCTTCACTGCCTGACCGATTGGTAAAACGCCATCGGAAACAACTGTGGCGGGTGCCCCGCCAATCATGAATCGATAATAGTGAGGAGCTTGGTGAAACGGGATTGCTGCCATTGTTGTCTCCACTTTCGCTCATTCTAAGCCGCCGGAGCGGCGAGCGTGTTTCGAAGCGCAGGTCGGCGCCCTAAGGCGAGGCCGGCGCATACTTGAGATCCTCAGGGTGCGCGTGGACTCAGCGGCATAGGCACCAAAATTCCGACCCTTGTGCTCATCATACGACCGAATACGCACCGCTTTTGATTGGAACGGGACATGTAGATCGGCGCGGGAAGCGGACACGGCCGATCCCAGGAACTGCTCTTTGCGACCGGTAAATCTTATAGCTTCCTATGAGTTTACCTATCCGGGCGCCGCGAACTGAACTGGATCGAAGTCCTGAGCAGATATCATATCTATTTCGGCGCAGGCACAATTGCAACTCGGTTCGAGCCAACAGACAGGCCCAACCAAAGCTGGTCACCAACCGCTACCGCAACCGATGCGCCACCGACCCAGCCTGGCGTCTTGGCATAGTCTACAAGCGGGGTCACTCTAAGAGACTGCGGATTGATTTTGACCGCTACTGCGCCCGTCATGTCTTCATGCTGTCCGGCAACGACAAGCGAACCATCTGGTGCGAAGTGAACGTTGTCAACTCGAAATCCTAATGAGATGCTGTCGCGCTGTGACGTTTTCCCGTCTAGGCGTAGCCTGAAAAATGTCTGGCTTCCCCATTCAGCGACGTAGAACGTTTTGCCATCCTCGGAGGCCTCGACGCCGTTGGCTCCGGCCGATTCGCTATCCGCCACTTTGGACCACCCTTGGCTTGGATACCAGGTCCAGAGCTCGCCATTTTGCTCACCGGTTCTTAGCTTCTCAAGAGCGTCCGCGGGCCCATTGCGCGGCATGAAATTGGTCGCGACAAATCCTTCATTAGGCAAAGCAGCGACGGAGTTGAGCCCTATTGGATCCGGCGCGACGACACAACCAATCCAAGTCGCAGATGGCGGACTACGACTGGCGTCCAGGGCAAACACCTCGATCGACTCGCGATCGCCATGGTGAACGGCGTAGAGAGTGTAGATATCGCCTTTCCGTTTCCGGATAGCTAGGCCGTGCGTCACGAATTTCGCCTTGTCTGCATTGGTGAGTGGACCTGAGCAAGCTCCATAGGTATTTTTATCCCATTCGTCCACGCCTTCGGCTAGCGGGAAAATGGTTGTGAAATTTTTTTCTTTGACGTCGATGATCCGAATGCCGCCTTCTGCGCCGCGCCGTGCGTCTGCGAGCACCCAGTTCTTACCCGAGATATAAAGCATGTCCTCTACCCCCGCTGGACTGCACAGGAATGTCGCGTTGCCTTCTGAAGCACAAGCTCTAGAAGTTTGAGCCGTCGACAATTGAGGAAGAAGGGCGAGGGCCACAAGTGCGACCATGTAGCAAATGAATTTCAACACGGCTGTCTCTCGTTATAGGTGTCTATCAAGCGCTACGCGAGTGACGCCAAGCGCTCGAGAGCTGATGCCTGCGCCGCGCGGGAGAGCGGCCACCGTCTCGGGCGATTGGCCGACATGACATAGCAGGTTCAGGTTGTCGGACTTGTCTTGCTCGCAATCCGTACACGGTTCTTGCCCAGTGCTCTGATTCGGCTCACCAATTCTTGTATCGAAGGCTTTCACTCGCCGGTCGCATACCAGATGGCGGCTAACAGCCACGATAATCGCGCTCTACGTAAATGTCAACCAATGGAATTATTCGACCAATCCGCACTTTCGAGACGGCCAGGATGCGGGTCGGGATTCGGGAGTCCGTCCGTAGAAACGTTTATTGCGCGGACCTTTGCAATGGTAGACCATTGAGCTTGCACAAGCGTCACATGTGCTTCCACTTTGGAGCAATCGTTTAAAACAGGGAGACGACTTATGAACAATAACTTGCATGTGAGACGCTGGAGCGTCATTGGTTCGCTGGTGTTGAGCGCAGCGTCGGTCGCCGCCAACGCGGACGAAATGATCAAGGTCGGTTTGTCCGTTCCGCTGTCTGGATCGGGTGCGGTTTGGGGGCGAGGATCGGACTGGATGTGCAAGAAAGCCGCAAAAGAAATTAAAGACAGCGGCGGAGTTAAAGTGCGAGATACGACCTACAACTTCGATTGCATCTCTTACGACAATAAATATACGGCTGCGGACGGCTCTAAGGTGGCGCAGACTCTTCTGAACCGGGATGGCGTCAAATACATTTTTGGTATGGGAACAGCCGCGATTCTCGCAACTCAGGCAATGACTGAACGACAAGGTGTCTTGCTCTTCAGCACATCTTGGGGCACAAAAAGCAAAGGGCCGAAATTTCCTTTGACTGTGTCTGTTGTGAATTCTCCAGTCGAGATCATGCCCGCAATGGTCGCCTATGTTAAGAAATCATTTCCACAAGCGAAAACTGTCGCTATCTTGAATGTCAATGATGCGAGTGGCCGAGAGAGTGAAACTACGTCGCGACCGATTTGGGAAAAAGCTGGTTTAAAAATCGTGACGAACGATTTTTACGAGCGCGGCACCACGGAGTTCCAACCGATCGCCGCCCGCCTTGCTGCTGGCCAGCCAGATATCATTGACCTCGCGACCGCGCCACCTGCGGATGCAGGACAAATCTTCAAAGAATTGGACACTCTTGGGTTTAAGGGGTTGAAGATTTCAGATAACGGGACCGGCCGCGATGGGCTAGTGACGACCGGTGGAGCATCAGCGAATGGTGTGCTCATGGGCGCTGCGATCCCGATGGACGGCCCAAGTGCCACCGATCATCAGAAGAAAGTCAATAGCGAAGCGCGCGCTCAGCTCGGCGAGTCACTGGCTCTTCCCCCGATCGGCGCCTACGACGCGATTTACATGCTCAAGGCAGCGATTGAGAAAGCCGGAACTATTGATCCGAAGCAAGTAGCGTCTGTCCTTCCGCAGATTTCATACAAAACCTTTTATGGTGGTGAGACGCACCTGGCTGGACGTGAAAGCTACGGATCGGTCATCCAGCCTGTTTTGCCTGTCTACATCACGCAGATCGTCAACGGGGAGGTAGTCGAGAAAGCACGTCTCGATCCTCGTAAGGCTAACTGATTCAAGACGGGGGTCGACTGCCTGGGACGACGCGAAATGCGCCCCGGGCAGTGCTAGTTATCCAAACGGACTTTCTATGATGCGGTGAACGTCGAATCCACTCAATGAAAGGCGCTCTGGAGCAGACCGATTACTGGGTGCCTCTCGAATCTCAGGAGTTTTTCAATTGTGAATATTGTGGCCATCGACGGGCAACAATCTCGCCAGCGTCGGAATATGCAAAACAACTATTGATCTTCATCGGCCGGCCATGCTCATCGACCGGTTCCGGATCGTTGACGCGGAGGGCAATCATCGTTTGAATTGCCGTGGTCGCAAGAGGGATCAGCAGTTCTCTGAGATGCGCGCAGCTGCGAGCACCAACCAATCGACGTTTCACTTCGCCAGTCCAACCGCTTGCAATGCGCAAGCCTTCTAACGAACGAAAATTTTCGCCACCACCGACGCAAGTGTCGTAGGGAGCATCGGCGATGAAGGTATGCGCCTCGCGCACAGTCATCTCCGCGTCAAAAACGAGACAGACGCCCATGTTGTGCAGAGGCTGTCCCGGCGAGACGGTTTTTCCGCCGCTGGCTGGAGTGAAGTTATGTGATTTGCGATCAGTAAGAATCGCTTCGACCTCGAAGAGGCCATCGCTACGCCGATAGCCCCGCATGTCAATGCGGCGATGATGCAATTCGTCGCGCGTTATCAGTGGCGAGCGATTCCTGTTTTCGAAAGATGAGTTCAAAGCGACTACTCCAAAGAATTCCACGATCTCGGTCCCGGAGGCCAGCTGGACAAACGGCGGCTCGCTCAATTGACAGACTGGGTCAGCCCTTTCCCGGAGCGATCGGCGGTAGTCCCCTTGTAGCTAGACCCGCTCGAGGAAGCGACCATTCAGCGAGTGGGCCGCCGGATCGCCGTTCGAGCACTGCACAAAAGCGAAGATCGCTGCGCGTTGACCGCCGTGCCAGCCTTATCAGCTGAGCTTTCCAGAGGGCGAATTTAACTACGATCAATTTAATTTTAATGGTCGACCATTAGATGACATTATAAAATCCGCGTATACCCTACGCACAGCTACGATCTTATCTATTCAACAATCCAAATATTTCAATGGTTGACAGTTGGATGGTTGGCTGCTACCTTGGAACTACGATGGGCAGCGTCGCCTAACCGGTCTCAAGAACCGCGATCCCACCGATTCAGGTAGGCGAAAAAAGATCAGATCCCGTCAAGGGAGGAGACAATGGATTATCTAAAGACACGTCTTTCCGACGCTAGCGCGGCGGCTTTCGACCGCACGTATGCTGCTTGCCGGCACGCTTTCGAAGTAAGCGTGCGGACCCTCGTGATGTCAACGCGGCGCTATATCCGGCTCCTCCTTCTACCAGCCGCCGCGATAAAGGGATTTTCATACGAAGGTTCGCTTGTGGATCCGTGCCGCAGTCGCGAGGGCGCATTGCCGTACGCCTATCGACTGTCGCGAATCAGACTTTGATCAGGTCGCAAAAAATCTCAACTCTCACTCCAGCCATACCCTTCCCAAAGAGGCGTTATTGTGGAAACTGCACTGCAGCTGATATTTACGGCTCTGCAGATTGGGGCAGTCTATGTCCTTTTCTCGCTCGGGCTCACCCTCATTTTCGGCGTCATGCGCATTGTGAATTTCGCGCACGGCCATTTCTTTACTATTTCTGCATTGGTCGTTAGCTATCTCGTTCCTATCGTGATGGCCCGCGGTGTTTCTGTGCAAGTAGCTTATCTGGTGTCCGCGGCGGGCGGACTGGTCGTGTCGTTGGCTTTGGCAGTGATTGTTTATAAGTTTGGTTTGCGTTTCTTCCTGCGCGACATGGATGGAGCATTCATCCTCACAATGGGTATGGCGCTACTACTTGACGGCATTGTGCTCAGTACGTTTGGTGGCGCAGTGAGAGCCGTCCCGGAAATTATTAGCGGCACCGTCTCCATCTTCGGGGTGGCGGTTACACTGCAGCGCTTGGTGCTCTGCCTGGCTGCAGTCGTGATAACGGCGGCGCTGTATTGGTCAATGTCTGGAACACGGATTGGCAAGGCGCTCAGAGCTGTGGCCTCCGATCACGAAGCCGCGATGCTTCAAGGTGTTCCCTACAGCCGGCTCGCAATGTCGGGATTCATGATTGCAGCCGCCCTTGCAGCGGTCGCGGGCGCGCTCATCGCACCCGTCTCGGTTGTTTCGCCGGTAATGGGCTCTGACTACTTGATGAAAGGCTTTATCTCGGTGGTACTTGGGGGCTTGGGTAGCGTCCCGGGTGCCATTGTCGGAGCGCTGTTCATCGGACTTGTGGAGTCGGTTGGTGGTTTCTACTTCGACTCGTCATCGGCCTCCGTCGCGATCTTCGTGTTGGTGATTGTTGTTCTTCTTGTCAGGCCAAAGGGGCTCCTTGGAAATGCGTAAATTTCATCTTTCTTCGTGGCTGGCTGGCACAGTCTTGGCGGTCGGAGCGAGCGCTTTCGCGACAAATGCCTACGCTATCAGCATCATTAACCTTGCGGCGATCGCGGCGCTAACCGCAGCGAGTATGCGCTTCGTTATGCTCATCGGCGAAGTTAGCTTTGCAACCGCGGCATTTGTTGGCATGGGCGCCTACGGCGCCGGGGTGGCTACGACGATCTTCGATTGGCCATTTCCAGTCGCCATGTTGCTCGGCCCGGTCTTGGTTGTCATCGTGAGTGTTCTTTTCGGTATTACTACACTCCGCGTGCGCGGCCCGTATTTCATGTTGATCGGGTTCGCCTTCGCCGAAGCGGTGCGCATTGCATTCTCAAAATCCGAGTTCATCGGAGGAACCTCAGGGATGACGGGGATTTTTCCGCCGAGATTCATGGATACCTGGATCCAGTCATTTGTGGTAGGCACTGTAGCGGTGACAATTTTCGCTCTCTACGTGGTTGAGAAAACCGATTTCGGGAAAGTGCTCGTCGCGATTCGCGATAACGAAAATATTGCCCGTTCGGTTGGAATCAATGTGCTGTTTTGCAAGGTGGCATGTTTCGCAATCGCATCCTTTTGTGCGGGCATTGCGGGAAGTCTTCATGCTTTTGTCAATAACGTCATTAGCCCGGGGGACTTCACCTTCTTGCTCGCCTCAATGGCGCTCGCTTATGTAAAGGTTGGCGGCGAGTCTTCCATCTTTGGGGCAGTTGCAGGCGCCATTATTTTGGTATTGCTCGGAAGCTTCGCGCTCGGGCTTGGTGCAGGTGAGCAATTGTTCTATGGTGCGGCGATCGTGCTCGCCGTGCTTTTGATGCCGAAGGGGCTGACGGGGCTGCTCGATAAGTTCGTGCGCAAGGTCCCTCGTGTGAAGCTCGCAGAGGATTCCAGTCTGGAACAAAAGTCGGCCAGCAAGCTGAGCCGAAACGGAGGCTGACATGCGTTACAACGGCTCAACGCTTCTTCGGACGACAGGCCTGACGCGACGGTACGGTGGTTTGGTCGCGGTTTCCAATCTGAATTTGGATATTCGCAAGGGAGAGATCCTAGGCCTTATTGGACCTAACGGAGCAGGTAAAAGCACGACCTTCAATCTCATCAGTGGTTTCGTCAAGCCGACGGCCGGGACGCTTGAAGTTTTTGGGCGAGACTGCACTGGCTGGAAGCCGACCAAGATCAGCCGGATGGGTTTGGTTCGGACATTCCAACACAGCAGCTATATGCGCTCGATGAAGGTGCGCGACAACGTCCTTTTAGGGACGATGCACAGCATGGCGAGCGCAGGACCTACTGAGCGCGCTCATCGAGTGGCCGAAACAGCAGAGATCCTAGGCCTCACGCCTTATCTTGACGAGCAGGCTGGCACTCTTCCCCACGGAATTCAGCGACTCGTGAGCATTGCGATCGCGTTCGCCGCAAGGCCAACACTACTCTGCCTGGACGAACCACTTACCGGTTTGAATCAAACGGAAGTGGGGGCCACGCTTGATGTGTTTCGTCAAATCCGCGACGAGTTCGACTGCACCATCCTCTTGGTTGAGCACAACATGAAAGCTGTGATGTCCGTTTGTGACCGCATTGTGGTACTCCATCATGGGCAGCAGCTCGCTACCGGTACGCCCGCTGAGATAAGGAAAGACGAAAACGTCATCGCAGCCTATCTGGGGAAACGTCATGACAAGTGAAGTATTGTCGCTCGAGGTCAAAGGTCTTTCGGCAGGATATGGCGGCGTCCCCGCGATCAGCAATGTCTCGTTGAAAGTCGAACGTGGCTCAGTGGTTACGATGATCGGCGCGAATGGGGCGGGCAAGTCCACAGTAATCAAGAGTGTTTGTGGGCTGGTCAAGCCAACCTCCGGCTCAGTTTCGCTTTTTGGTGAAGACGTGACAGGCAAATCGCCTGATCGTCTAGTGCCACGAGGTCTTGCGGTAGTACCGGAAGGGAGGCGTCTTTTCGGTGACATGACGTTTCGTGAGAACCTCGAACTCGGCGCATATACGAAGAAGGACCGCCACGTTGTCGAGCGGAACATGGAGCGAGTGCTGGAACTCTTTCCTGACCTGAAAGACCGTCTTGCGTCCATCGCGGGCACGTTCAGCGGCGGACAGCAGCAAATGGTCGCGGTCGCTCGAGCCTTGATGAGTGATCCGCAACTCATACTATTAGACGAACCGACGATTGGTCTGAGCCCGGCCATGGTGGAACGCATCGCGGAGCTCATCGTGAATGTCTCTAAAAGCGGCGTCGATATTCTCGTCATTGAACAGAACGCGGAGACAGCTCTCGAGGTTTCGGACAAAGCGTACATCCTGGAGGGTGGGCATGTGATCGCTGAGGGCGACGCAGCGACTCTTGCTGCGAGTGAAGAGGTCCAAAAGGCGTATCTCGGCAATTGACTTGACAGGAGAAGCCATATGGGAAGGCTGGAAGGAAAAGTCGCGTTTGTTACGGGGGCGGGTGGCGGGATTGGTCGGTCCATATGTGAGCGCTTCGTTGCGGAAGGAGCATACGTTGTGGCGGCTGATGTAGACCTCGAAATCGCGCAGACGTCTATTTCTCACGTGAATGAAGGGAAGACCTTAGCGCTCGCCTGCGATATCACCGATGATGAAGCGGTAGAGCGGGCAATCGGCGAGACCGTTTCAAAGTTCGGAAAACTGGACATCTTGTGCAACGTAGCGGGTGGCTCGAGCCTGCGTGACGGTAAAGTGACTGAGGTGCCAATTGACGAGTTTTGGCGAACTATAAAACTTGATCTTTATGGGACCTTCCTGTGCTGCCGGCACGGAATTCGTCAGATGCTGCGCTCAGGGAGCGGCTCGGTCATTAACTTGACCTCGATGGCTGCGGTGATGGCGTTGCCGGGTCGAGACGCTTACACCGCCGCCAAAGGCGGGGTGGCCTCGTTGACTCGCTCGATGGCGGCCGAATTTGGCTCTCACTGCATACGCGTGAACGCCATAGCGCCAAGTGTCACCTTGACGCCTCGGGTAGTGGCGCGCATGGAGGTCAATGATGCCGCGCAGAAGATGGCTTCGATGCACTTGCTCGGATTTCTTGAGCCCGTCCATGTCGCACATATGGCGGTCTATCTCGCTTCGGACGAGTCTGCGCGAACAACCGGTCAGGTCTTTTCGATCGACAGTGGCGCGACAATCGTTTGAAAAAGATTGAATCAACCTTTGAGGAAAACACAAATGAAACTTTGGGCGGTAGTGACCAATGGCGAGCCGTTGCAAGCTCTCAACGAGCCGGACCCGACCCCTCAAGGGGCTGAGGTACTTGTAGATGTATCCCATTGCGGTGTGTGCCACTCCGACGTGTATTTTTGGAAGGGTGAATACAACCTAGGCCACGGGAAAGTGCTTCGCCTCACGGACCGAGGCGTGAAGCTGCCTCGCGCGCCCGGGCACGAAGTGGTTGGCCGAGTCGTGGCGTTCGGCCCGGAGGCAACAGGAGTAAAGGTCGGCGATCGCCGGATTGTCTATCCGTGGATTGGATGTGGCGTGTGTGACCGATGCAAGGCGGGCGAAGACAACATGTGCGCGAAGCAAGCGAGTATCGGCGTTGTGCGCAATGGGGGGTTCAGTTCGCGCGTGCTCGTGCCGCATTCGCGCTACCTTGTCGACCCAGGTGAGATCGATCCCGCAGTCGCTGCCACGTACGCGTGCTCTGGCATCACCGTGCTCAACGCGATCCGTAAGCTCGGCACGATGGACCCGACTAGCCCGGTGCTTCTTATCGGCGCGGGTGGTCTCGGACTCGCCGCAATCGCCATGCTGACGTCGCTTGGACACCAAAACATTATTGCGGTTGATGTTGATGAGGCAAAGCGGCGTGCGGCGATAGATACGGGGGCAACCACAGTACTTGACGGAAACGCGGACGATCTGCAAGCGCAAATCGCCAAAGCAGCAGGCGGCACGTTGCTTTACGCGTTGGATTTTGTCAACTGCTCACCGACTGCGAAGGTCGCATTCGAAAGCCTCGGAAAGGGCGGCAAACTCGTACTTGTCGGTGCAACGGGTGGAGAGCTTGAAATATCACTTTTATCAATGATCCTCGTGCCTCGAACAATCACGGGGTCTCAGACTGGCACGCTGCAGGATCTTAAGGATGTCGTCGCCATGGCGCGCTCTGGAAAATTGAAGTCGATCCCTATCGATCACATGCCGTTCGATAAGGCAAACGAAGCGCTAGTGAAGCTCAATGAAGGCAAAGTGACCGGTCGCGTGGTACTGGAACGCCCCGAAGTAGGTTGACCCTACTCCCAACCCAATCGAGCACACTATCTCTAAACGGACTCCAACATGAACGATGTAATCACTGCACCGGCGGCCGCCTTTCTTGAGAATCCAGATAAAGATCTGTTCATCGACGGTAAGTGGCAAGCGCCACGCGAAGGGCAACGGATCGACAGCTTCAATCCAGCGACCGGTAAAGTACTGGTCAGACTCGCTCGTGGTGGAAAGCCAGACATCGACGCGGCCGTTGCATCTGCCCGTCGCGCTTTCGAGGGACCGTGGAGCCGATTCACACCACATCAGCGGCAGGCACTGCTGATGAAAGTTCACGACGTCATCGATGAAAACTTTGAGGAACTAGCTCTGCTGGAGTCCCTCGACATGGGCTCGCCGATCACGCGGACGCAGTCATTCAGGAAGTTTGTCTTGCAAGGAATTATGTACTTCGCAAGTCAAACCATGAATTGCATGGGGCAAACGATCCCAAACTCGCTGCCAGGTAGATTCACGACAATGACCCTGAAAGCACCGGTCGGGGTTGTAGGCGGAATCATTCCGTGGAACGGGCCGCTCATGAGCCAATGGTGGGTCATCGGCGCGGCGCTGGCTACTGGCTGCACGGCGGTTATTAAGCCGGCTGAAGACGCGTCGTTGACGGTACTGCGTACCGCAGAGCTTCTAATCCAAGCTGGCGTGCCGGAGGGAGTCGTCAATGTAGTGACCGGACTCGGTTCGGAAGCCGGCGCCGCGCTTGCAGCGCATCCTGGGGTGGACCGGATCGCGTTCACGGGGTCGACCGCCACCGGAAGGGAGATCATCAAGGCATCGGCAGTGAACATGAAACGCTTGCAACTAGAGCTCGGAGGTAAATCTCCTGATGTGATCTTTGCGGACGCCGATCTGGACAAAGCCGTGCCAGGCGCAGCGATGGCTGTATTTTCCAATACTGGTCAAGTGTGTTACGCCGGGACACGGCTTTTCGTGCAGCGCAGCATCCAAGAGGCCTTTGTTGAACGCCTCGTCGAGTTCGGGAAATCCCTGAAGGTGGGCGATCCGCTCGATCCGTCTACTCAGTTGGGACCGCTCATCTCGGAACGTCAGCTTGAGAGGGTGATGGGCTACGTCTCGATCGGCGGTAATGAGGGCGCCAGCCTGGCGGCGGGCGGGAATCGACTGCAAGGCGACCTTGCGGGTGGATACTTTATTGAGCCGACCATATTCTCCAATGTCTCCAATTCAATGACGATTGCCCGCGAGGAAATTTTTGGACCAGTCATTTCCGTAATTCCTTTCGACGATGCGGACGAGGCATTGCGCCTCGCGAACGATACCGAGTATGGCCTGGGCGGCGCGGTTTGGACGAGCAGCGTAAAGACGATGACGAAGATGATGCACGGCATCAAGGCCGGCACGGTTTGGGTGAATTGCTACGGGCTGGTCGACCCCGCGGTTGGTTTTGGGGGATACAAACACAGCGGCTACGGCTGGAAGGGCGGACCGCAGCATGTCGAAGGCTTCCTCTATCAAAAGAGTGTCTGCATTAATGAAGACTAAGTGCTCACTTAAACTTTAAAGATCAATGTTTGAATGGTTGATCTTTAAAAGTTGGCATGATAGTCTTGGATCAATACAAGGAGGAGCGACATGGATACTGCCACGATGGACGACACCCTCTCGGACAACTCTCGCACGCTTGGCGCATGGGAGTTGCCGGAGGAGTTGCGGATGCTTGAAGACACAGTCCGCAAGTTCATGGTTAATGAGGTCTTGCCGGCCGAAGACACATTGCCTCACGACGCTTATTCTCTTCCGAAAGACAAGCTTTCGGTGTTGCAGAATAAGGCGAAAGCCCTGGGATTGTGGTGCGTGCAGAGCCCAGCAGCCTATGGCGGTGCGGGACTGAACCTGCTCGCGCAATGCATCATCGCGGAAGAAGCCGCGAAGTGTCGCATGGGCGCGTATATCCCGGGCTGCGGCGCTTTTGGGTTTGATCCGCCCAGCATCATCTTCGGTGGAACCGAGGCGCAGATTCAGAAATATGCGGTGCCGAGCATCGAGCGGGGCGAAAAGGCGTTCTTTGCGATCAGCGAACCGAGCGGGGGATCCGATCCGGCGCGTGCTATCCAGACCAAAGCCGAACGCGCTGGCGATCGTTATGTGCTCAACGGCAGCAAGATGTGGATCACTGCAGCGGACGAATCGCGGTGGGGTGTGGCATTTGCGCGAACCGGTCCTTCGAAGAGCCGGGATGGCGTATCGGCGTTCATCATCGACATGGACCGCCCTGGCGTCACCGTCAAGAAGATCCCGGTGATTCGCTCCTATGCGCCGTACGAGATCCACTTCGACAATTACGAAGTGCCCGAAGAGAATCTCCTCGGTGTCGAAGGACGAGGTTTCGAACTGGTGGACAAACTGCTTGTTCATGGACGCGTGCCGTATGCGGCCGGTACGTTGGGCGTGGCCACCGCAGCGTTGCAGCTCGCCATCGATTGGGCCAAGCAGCGCAAGACCTTTGGCTCAATGTTGAGCGACCGGCAAGCGGTGCAATGGATGATCGCCGACTCGGAAATCGAGCTCCAAGCAGCGCGCTTGATGGTGTACAAGGCCGCGTGGAAAGCGGACTTGGGACAGGATATGAAAGTCGATGCGTCGATGGCCAAGGTCCTCGCAACAGAGACGGCTGGTCGCGTCGTCGATCGCTGCATTCAGATTCTTGGCGGCATGGGAGTCGCTCAAGAGATGCCGTTGGAGCGTTGGTACAGGGAAATGCGGATCAAGCGCATTGGCGAAGGTCCCTCGGAAGTTCAACGCATGGTTGTGGCGAGGCATCTGCTCGGCTCGCGTTCCTGACAAGTTTCGGCGTTTCGGCGACAAAGGAGAAAGAATGGCAATCGACTACGAGGTGAGCGACGGTGTCGCGGTGATCACCATAAACCGTCCGGAACGCCTCAACGCGATGGACCTCGAGCATTATCAAGGCCTGTCGGAGGCTTGGCGTCGAGTGCGGGACGATGCCGAGGTGAGAGTGGCGATCGTGACCGGGGCCGGAGAGCGGGCGTTCACCGCGGGTGCCGACATAAAAAGTTTCGTGTCGAAACCGACCGAAATGTCTGAAATGTGGCTCACCCAACGCGATCAACTGCTCAATCGCGGTCTTGAGGTTTGGAAGCCCGTGATCGCCGCAATCAACGGCCTCGCGATGGGCGGGGGCATGACCTTGATGTTCGCAACTGACATTCGCGTCGCGGCCGAACATGCTACGTTCAGCCTCGCTGAAGTGAAGCGAGGGATCATCGCGGGCAATGGAGGTACGCAGCGTGTTATGTCGCAAATCCCATACGCCTTGGCGATGGAGTTGACGCTGACGGGCGACACGATCGATGCCCAAACTGCATGGCGCTGGGGCCTCATTAATAAGGTGGTACCGAAAGAAGGGCTCATGGACGCCGCACTGGACTACGCCCGCCGTATCGCAGCTAACGCGCCGCTTGCGGTCCAAGCAGCAAAGGAGCTTGCCCTGCGCAGCCGAGATATGGACCTCAACACGGGATTGAGAATCGAGCAGCTTGTGCAGCGACTTCTGCAGACGACACAAGATGCAATTGAGGGGCCCTCTGCATTTGCGGAAAAGCGTCCCGCTCAGTTCAGGGGACAATGAGATGGCACGTGATCTTCCTCTTGCCGGCGTGACGGTCATTGATCTTGGGCAAGTATACAACGGTCCTTACGCGACCTTCCTAATGGCGATGGCCGGTGCGGAGGTAATCAAGATCGAACCACCGGGCGGCGAAAATTTGAGGCGCCGCAGCGTGGTGGGTGGTGCTGCCTTGCCATTCGCGATGCTCAATTCAAACAAAAAGTTTGTAACGCTCAATCTAAAGGATGAGCAGGGAAAGGAGTTGTTGCGTCGGCTGGTAGAAGGCGCTGATGTACTGCTCGAGAACTTTGCGCCCGGAGTAATGGATCGACTTGGCGTCGGCTACGACGCCCTGCAACGAATCAATCCGCGATTGATCTATGCGGCAGGGACCGGATACGGCTCTTGGGGTGGCTACAAAGATCTCCCCGCAATGGATCTCACGATTCAGGCGATGTCTGGAATCATGAGTATCACAGGCTATGAGGACTTGCCTCCGGTGAAATGCGGCCCGGCAATCTGTGATTTTTCGGGGGGCACTCACCTGTATGGCGCAGTAATGACAGCGCTTTTCGAACGGGAACGAACCGGTGTTGGCCGAAAAGTGGAAGTGGCTATGATTGAAGCCGTATACGCCACGCTCAGTTCCAGTCTCGGTCTATGGTACGGCTCTAAAGGTGACGCCCCTGCGCGCACTGGGAATCGCCACGGCGGCATGGCCGAGTCCCCGTACAACGTCTACGCTGCGTCGGACGGCTTCATTGCGGTTTTGTGTGTTGGAGAGACGCATTGGCAGTCGCTCTTGCAAGCCCTTAACCGCGCAGATCTAAAGGATGATCCGCGGTTCTCGACGCTCAAGGAGCGTGTCAACCGTATGGACGAGGTGGATGCACTTGTCCAAGGTTTCACAGAAACAAAGTCGCGTGGCGAGTTGGCAGCGATCTTCCGGCAGTACCGTGTGCCCTTTGCGCCGGTTCGGGATCTGACCGAGGTTACGTCGGATCCGGAATTGCATAGCAGCGGTTTTCTCAACCGTCTGCAACACCCAGAATACGGTGAGGTTGTGGTCTCGCGTTCGCCAATGCGATACGAAGACGCGCCGACGCAAGAGCTGGTGCCGAGCGGTCGACTGGGCTGCGATAACGATCGCGTCCTCTCGGAGCGCCTCGGACTGGACCAGGAAACCATTGATCTGCATAGATCGAATGGCGTGATCTGAGCTTAATTGTACTTACAAATATCTGTCGAGGAGTGAGACATGGCAAAGAAGAGAAAAGTGATCATCTCGTGTGCCTGTACTGGCGCCGTTCATACGCCCTCAATGTCGCCTTATCTGCCGGTTACCGCGGAAGAAATCGCTAACGATGCCATCAAGGCGGTCGAGAGCGGCGCGGCGATCGTGCACCTGCACGCGCGGAACCCGAAGGACGGCCGTCCGGATCAATCCCCCGAAGCATTTGCGCCGTTCTTAAAAGAGATCAAGGAAAAGACCGATGCAGTCGTCAATCTGACGACCGGCGGCAGCCCGTACATGAGTATCGAGGAGCGCGTCCGACCGACGGCAGTCTTCAAGCCCGAGCTCGCCTCGCTGAATATGGGCACGATGAATTTCGGTCTCTTTCACATGCTAGACCGATTCAAGGAGTTCAAATTCGATTGGGAGCGTGAGTATCTTGAACGCTCGCACGAGTTAATTGCACGGAATACTTTCAAGGATATCGAACATATTCTGACGCTCGGAACGTCCAACGGGACGAAGTTTGAATTCGAGTGCTACGACACGAGCCATCTGTACACGCTAAAGCATTTTTGCGACCGCGGACTCATGAAGGGCCCGCTGTTTATTCAAACGGTCTTTGGCATTATGGGTGGCATTGGCATTCATCCTGATGACGTCTCCCATATGAAACGTACGGCCGACCGACTCTTTGGCGACAATTACCATTGGTCTGTAATTGGAGCCGGCTCTCACCAAATGCGGATTGCATCGATGTCGCTCGCTATGGGAGGCCACGTGCGAGTCGGTCTCGAGGACTCTTTATGGGCTGGTCCAGGGGCGCTTGCACAAGGTAGCGCCGACCAGGTGAAGACAATCCGCGGAATTATCGAGGGACTCGGATTGGAGGTCGCAACACCTTCTGAGGCGCGCGATATCCTTCAGTTGAAAGGTGCGTCTGGCGTGGCCTTCTGACGGCATTGTTATAAATATTAGTGAACATGTCGCATTTATTTAGGGATGCGAGATTAAGCGAAGCACTGGGCGTACCAATTTCGCCGAGGAGTCAATTATGATCGATTGCGTCATTGATGAGCACGTTGCCCGAATTACCCTGAATCGGCCGCCGGCTAATGCCTTTACTTCGGAAGGTTTGGTAGAACTCAAGCGTCAAGTGTCAGTCCTGAACGAAAATCTTGACGTTCATGCAATCGTAATCACCGGCAATGGAGAAAAGTTCTTCAGCGCGGGCGCTGACCTCGGGACCTTTGCCGGTGGAGACAAAGCGGTCGCTCGGGCGATGGCCCAACGCTTTGGTGAAGCGTTCGAGGCGCTTCAGGAGGCACGCCCTGTGGTAATTGCGGCGATTAACGGCTATGCGATGGGTGGTGGACTCGAGTGTGCGCTCTCGTGC
Organism: Caballeronia temeraria; assembly: GCF_001544795.2. Lineage (GTDB taxonomy): Bacteria > Pseudomonadota > Gammaproteobacteria > Burkholderiales > Burkholderiaceae > Caballeronia > Caballeronia temeraria. Next base: position 20,634 of record NZ_FCOI02000043.1, read on the forward strand.
GATATCCGGATCGCAGAACGGCAAGCTGTCATGGCATTGCCGGAACCTGCGGTAGGTCTCTTGCCGGCGGGATGTGGCACCCAGACGTTGCCTTGGCTTGTCGGTGAGGGTTGGGCGAAGCGGATGATTCTTACCGGCGAGCGCGTGAACGCCGAGACAGCGTTGCGAATTGGACTTATCGAGGAGGTCGTGGAAAAGGGGGCGGCGCTGGAGGCGGCGCTCACCATGGCTAAGCGAGTTAGCACTCTCAGCCCAAGCGCCGTGGCGTCGTGCAAAACACTAATTCACAGCGCGCGTCAAGGCATTCCGCGTCGAGCAGCCCTCGCACTTGAAAGGGAGCGTTTCGTAGATCTCTTTGACGGTGAGAACCAGCGTGAGGGCGTTGCCGCCTTCCTGGAGAAGCGCGCTGCGGTCTGGGCGAATCGATGAAGGTATGGCGATGAGAGTTTTAGTGGCGGTAAAGCGTGTGGCTGACGCAAACGTGAAGGTACGGGTAAAGACTGACGGCAGCGGTGTCGATCTCGCGAACGTCAAAATGAGCATGAACCCGTTCGACGAGATTGCGCTTGAGCAGGCCGTTCGCCTTAAAGAGGCCGATATTGCGGACGAGGTGATCGCAGTGTCCTGCGGTCCAACCGCATGTCAGGAAACGCTGCGCACCGCCCTAGCGATGGGGGCGGATCGCTCCCTCTTGATTGAGTCCGGTGATGGAATCCAGCCGCTGGTCGTCGCGAAGCTTTTGAAGTTGGCCGTTGAGAGAGAGAAGCCGCAACTGGTTCTCTTGGGCAAGCAAGCAATTGATGACGATTCAAATCAGGTCGGTCAGATGCTGGCCGCTCTGTTGGACTGGCCTCAAGCGACCTTTGCTTCCAGCGTGCAAATTGCGGATGACACAGCGACCGTTACCCGGGAGGTGGATGGCGGTTTGGAGACTGTTGAGGTGGCCTTGCCGGCGGTTGTTACGGCGGACTTGCGTCTAAATGAACCGCGGTATGTCACGCTGCCCAACATCATGAAGGCTAAGAAGAAGCCGTTGGAGACAGTCACGCCAGCTTCGCTCGGACTAAGCGAGATGAAAATTCATGTACGAACTCTGAGCGTCAGGGAGCCGCAAGCCCGTTCCGCGGGAGTCCGAGTGGCGGATGTTGCTGAACTGCTGGATCGGTTGCGCAACGAGGCAAAAGTTATCTGAAGGAGTTGGCATGAGCGTTCTTATCATCGCGGAACACGACAATCAAACTGTGAAGGCTGCGACACTGCACACGATCTCAGCTGCCGTCGAACTAGATCAGGAAGTTTCCGTTCTCGTCGTCGGAACGGGTTGTGGCGCAGTTGCCAGGGCCGTAAGCCGTGTACAGGGCGTATCGAAAGTCCTCCTCGCCGACGCGCCCCTGCTCGGGGACGGGCTGGCTGAGTCCAGTGCACGGCAGATTCTCAGCGTTGCTCGCGAGTTCGATCACATATTTATACCTGAAACGGCCTTCGGTAGAAACGTTGCACCGCGTGTTGCAGCCAAGCTGGACGTCGGGCAAATTTCCGGTATCACCGCGGTGATCTCCGCAGACGTGTTTGAGCGTCCGATTTATGCAGGAAATGCAGTTGCAACGGTCCAAAGTGACGACTCCATCAAGGTGGTCACCGTGCGCTCGACGGCATTTCCTTTGGCGCTTATCGCAGGAAACGACGCGCCGATCGTATCCATTCCAATTGCCGAGGTGGATACACGGAGCCGGCTCGTCGAGCGGCAATTAACGCAACTCGAACGACCGGAACTGACCGCAGCACGTGTCATCGTATCTGGAGGACGGGGCCTCGGCAGTGGCGCCAATTACAAGCAGATTTTGGAGCCGCTGGCCGACAAGCTCGGTGCCGCCTTAGGTGCCTCTCGAGCCGCCGTTGATGCTGGATTTGTTCCAAGCGACTTCCAAGTTGGACAAACGGGCAAGATCGTTGCGCCAGAGTTGTACGTTGCGGTCGGCATATCGGGGGCAATTCAACACCTTGCGGGGATGAAGGAGTCGAAGGTAATTGTTGCGGTAAACAAGGATCCGGAGGCCCCGATTTTTTCTGTGGCAGATTACGGGCTGGTTGGCGACCTCTTCAAAGTAGTCCCTGAGTGGGTCAGCGCGGCCTGAGGGCGATGAAAAGCGGCTTGACCTCGGGCGGAAAAGGATATAATTAGTTCAATGGTAGATGTTTGATCTTTTTCTTGAGCCCACCAATGAACGACCGAACCGAACTGGGTCTGATCGATGTTCCGAAGTCTTGCGACATGCTCGCCGCTCGGCTACGCAACCAGATTCTTTCTGGAAACTTGATCGCTGGCCAGCAACTGCCGTCAGAGCGAGATCTGATGGAGCAAACCGGCATCAGTCGTAACGCGGTTCGCGAGGCGCTGCGGATTCTTGAAACCGAGGGCCTCGTAACAACGAAGCTCGGTCGTTATGGTGGATCGTTTGTGTGTCAGCCCACAGATGAAATGTTTGCGCGATACCTGACGATTTTTTCGCGATCTCACAGCATCCCTTTGAAGTCCCTTGTTCAGGCACGGCAGGCCCTGGAGCCGCAGGTAGCCCTGCTGGCGACAATCAATCGTACTGAAGAGGACCTCAGCGAGCTTTCAGCCGCGATTAAGCAGTTAGAGAAAACGGAAGATCCGGCCAGTTTCCTTGATATGAACATACGCTGCCATCTCCTAATCGCTAAGGCCAGCGGGAACCAATTGCTGCAAGTTTTTCTGTCATCTCTTTCTGGGCTTATTCGCGATGTCGCGGGAGAAATGGAAGATGTCATGGTGAGCAGCGTCCGAAAGGACGTCCTGCGATTTCATCAGCAGATTTTCGATGCAATCAAAAGGCAGGACACCGAGGCCGCCGTGCGGCGGATGACCCGTCACATCCAGGCATATGAGCAGAGGCTCGCAACGGTACTCACTGACGACAAGTCAAAAGTGAGCGCCTAAATGAGAATGACCTTATCGGATTTAGGTGATGTCGTGCAGGAAACGCTGGTCGACGCACCGCGATTGCCCCCTAAGCGTCGCTTGAAGCGCGGCGAGGCACGGGATGAGGTGATCTGGCAAGGCACGGCAATTTTGACCGAGCGAGGATTTCTCGCGACCGGAATCGACGAGATCCTCAAGCGCGCCGGCGTTCCTAAAGGATCGTTTTATCATTACTTTAAGAGCAAGCAAGATTTCGGTGAGGCGGTACTTGACAATTATCTCCAGTTGCTTGGAAAGAAGCTGGACCGGACCCTTGGTGATCCTAGTCTTGCCCCGCTGGCGCGCTTGCAAGCATTCATAGACGACGCGAAACGAGGACTCAAAAAGTATGAGTTTCGCCGCGGATGCCTGGTAGGGAACCTCGGCCAAGAATTAGGTGGTGTAGATGAGGTTTTTCGCGCGCGTCTCGAGGCTGCGTTTCGCGTATGGGAAGGGCGGTTCGAGACGTGCCTTCATGAGGCGGTTAGGGCAGGAGACTTGCCGGTAAGTGCCGATCCACGGCGTCTAGCACGTTTTTTCTGGATCGGCTGGGAAGGGGCGATCTTGCGTTCGAAGCTGATGCGTTCCGCCGAACCGCTTGACCATTTTGCGGAAATGTATTTCGAGACGGTCCTCGGGATCCCGACTAGCAAAACGTAGCGACCGGTTATTTTCGAGTCGACCGGTCTACTAAGGAGGTGGAATGCCGCAGTCACAGCTTGATGATTCTGAAGGTGTTAGCCAAGCCGTTGCTCGATATGTGCGCGATACTCATTGGAGCGACCTCCCGGAAGTGGTGCGTCATGAAGCGGTACGTGCATTTATCAACTGGGTTGGTTGTGCGTACGGCGGGGCTAGGCATGAGGCCACTCTCGGCGCGCTAGCGGGATTGAAGGAGTTGTCTACCTCCGGCCCTTGCAGCGTCCTCGGCCACTCGATTCAGATTGATCCGACAAGCGCGGCGCTTGTCAACGGTCTCGCCGCGAGCGCCAATGCTTGGGACGACACGCATTTGTCGACGATCGCCCACCCGACCGCCCCGACGGCCGCTGCACTGCTTGCGCAGGCCCAAGTGCGTCGGGTATCTGGCCAGGATTTCCTTCTTGCGTTGGTGCTCTCCAATGAACTCCAGGCGCGGCTTAGTTGTGCGCTGGCGGTTGCTCCCGCCAAAGTCGATATCGGCTTCTATATGACGGGGCTGACCGGCGCACCGGGTGTGGCAGCAGGCGTTGCAAAGCTAATGGGCCTATCTACGCAGCAGATCGCGTACGCGATAGGTATCGGTGCGACTCAAGGCGCAGGCTTCCGCGCTACTCACGGGACAATGTGCGGCGGTTTTGTACCGGCCAATGCCGGTCGAAACGGATTGCTCGCAGCGCATTTCGCCGCCATCGGATTTACATGCCACGAAGATACCCTCGGAGGAGCTAACGGGTTTCTGCAGGTGTTTGGACATCCGGCGAATCCCGCCGCGCTTACGGAAAAATTGGGTGAGCACTTCGAGTGCATGAACGTGGCAGCCAAGCCGTTCCCTGCTGGTTGCTTGATCCACCCGGCGATCGAAGTATGCCTGCAACTGCGCACTACCTCCGACGTCTCATCGCGGGACGTCGAGAGAGTCGAACTTCAAGTAAGCCCACTAGGTCTGGGTTTGACCGGGAAATCGAAGCCCCGTCATGCTTACGACGCGCAAGTAAGCGTCTACCACTGGGCTGCAGCCGTGATGCACCATGGTCGCGCCGGGTTGTATGAAGCAAGCGATTCGTGTGTTCAAGACCCCTCAGTGATAGCGATGCGTAACAGGATTTTTGTGCAGGTCGCCGAGGATCTTAGTGCCGACGCTGCTCGGGGCTTGCTCATTTTGCGAAACGGACAGCAGATTGAAGCCTCGATCGATGCATGCCTAGGTTCAGCACAGCGTCCGATGAGTGACGAACAAATTGAGGCAAAGACTCTTTCGCAGGTCGAGCCGCTTCTCGGTTCTGCCCGCGCCCAAGAACTGGTCGATCTTTGCTGGAATCTCCCAGCAGTTCAAGACGTTGGCAACGCGGCGCCGGGATTTTGGCGCTAACGAGCCGCGATGACGACAAGCGATTTTCGATAGTTCATTTTGTAGACGACCGGTCTACTACGATCTAAGGAGTGTGACGATGATTGAGGCACCTTTTATTGCTTTTGTAATCAACAAGTCGGACGACGGAGTCCAAGGTCAGCTGCAGGAAATGAGCCCAGATCTGCTCGACGCAGGTGAAGTCACGATTCGCGTCCATTATTCCAGCGTCAACTACAAAGACGCATTGGCTGCAACCGGTGCGGGTAAGATCATTCGGAGGTTTCCGTGCGTCGGAGGAATCGATCTCGCGGGAGAAGTCGTGAGCAGCGACGACAGTCGGTTTCGTCCGGGCGATATGGTAATCGCAACGAGTTACGAAGTAGGGGTTGCGCATCATGGGGGATACGCGCAGTACGCCCGCTTGCCGGCGAAATGGGTAGTCCCGATGCCGGCAGGGCTGTCGGCGCTCGACGCAATGGCATTGGGCACGGCTGGTTTTACAGCGGCCCTCGGTCTGGTACGCATGGAGCAGAATGGTCTCGCTCCCGAAAATGGACCCGTTATCGTCACGGGCGCGACGGGGGGAGTGGGTGGGCTTTCGATCGACATGCTCGCTCAACTCGGTTACGAAGTCGTCGCATTGACAAGTAAGGAATCCGAGGCCGACTACCTTCGCATGCTGGGTGCGGCAGAGATCAAGCTCACATCGAGCATCGATCATGAAAAGGTACGTCCTCTCGAAAGCGCGAGATGGGCAGGAGCCGTTGATAACGTTGGGGGCGCCATCCTGCATTGGGTGCTTGCTGGCATGAAGCAGGCCGGCACGGTTGCATCCATTGGCAACGCGGCCAGCTCAAACCTCGAAACGACTTTATTCCCGTTTATGCTTCGCGGCGTAAGCCTTCTCGGCGTCGACTCGGGGTATATCGGCTTCCCGACGCGTCAGCAAGTATGGGAGCGCCTTGCAAACGACCTCAAGCCGCGCCACCTCGCGTCGATGACGAAAGTCATTGGACTGAGCGACCTTCCGAATGCCTTTGATGACTTCCTCAAAGGGAAGATCAAAGGGCGTACCGTTGTCAAGGTTCTCGGTTAACTTAAACCGCGCGCGCAGTAGATTCGATCTCAACGTTAAATCGGATACCTAATCATGGTCGAACACGACAACATTCCGCGCCCTTCTGACTCTATCGTCATCGTCGGTGCTGCACGCACTCCGATGGGTGCGTTTCACGGCGACTTCCATTCCCTCTCAGCGCATGACCTAGGGAGCGTAGCAATCAGGGGTGCGGTGGAGCGATCTGGAATCTCAGGCGATGCAATCGGCGAAGTACTTTTCGGCAATTGCTTGATGGCGGGCCAAGGCCAGGCTCCTGCTCGGCAAGCGCTTTTGAAGGCAGGGCTACCGAAGGCCACCGGAGCAGTCACCCTTTCGAAGATGTGCGGGTCCGGCATGAAAGCGGCCATGCTCGCACACGACATGCTATTGGCAGGAACTCATGAGGTCATGGTAGCGGGGGGTATGGAGAGCATGACCAATGCGCCTTATCTCCTTCAGAAGGGGCGAGGCGGCTATCGCATGGGCCACGATCGAATTTTCGATCACATGATGCTCGATGGCCTGGAGGACGCCTACCAGCCCGGACGGTCGATGGGCACATTCGGTGAGGATTGTGCTGAGAAGTACAGCTTTAGTCGCGAAGAGCAGGACAATTTTGCGATCACATCTGTCTCGCGAGCACGGAACGCGATCGAAACCGGGGCATTTTCCGAGGAGATTGTGCCTGTTGCTGTAAGGGAGCGCGCTGGTGAACGCATTGTGACTGTCGACGAAGGGCCCGGCAAAGTAAAACTCGACAAGATCACGCAGCTTAAACCGGCCTTCAAAAAGGACGGGACTATCACGCCAGCTTCGAGTTCGTCGATTAATGACGGCGCCGCAGCGCTAGTGCTTATGAAACATAGCACCGCGATGCGGCTTGGTGTACAGCCGCTCGCCCGCATCGTTGGACACAGTACGCATGCTCAGGAGCCCGAGTGGTTCAGTACCGCCCCAGTTGGCGCGACGCAGAAGTTACTCGGAAAGATTGGGTGGAGCGTCGGTGACGTGGATCTTTGGGAGATCAACGAGGCGTTCGCAGTCGTTCCAATGGCGCTGATGAAAGAACTTGATATTCCTCACGAGTCCGTAAACGTCAATGGCGGTGCGTGCGCGCTGGGGCATCCGATCGGTGCATCCGGTGCTCGAATCATGGTGACGTTGCTTTACGCACTCAGAGCACGTCAGGCCCGACGGGGCATCGCAACACTGTGCATCGGCGGCGGAGAAGCTACGGCCGTCGCGCTTGAATTGATGTAAGGCAAACGGACAGAGGGCGCAGTGAATTTAGAGAACAAAGTAGTTGTCGTCACCGGCGGTGCATCGGGCCTTGGAGAGGGCGCGGCGCGGATGCTCGCAAGCCTTGGAGCGTTCGTTGTGATCGCGGACATGCAGGACGATCGAGGCAAACATGTCGCAGAGCAGATCCATGGTGAGTTCGTCCATTGCGACGTCTCAAACGAGGAACAAGCCCGCAATGTGTTTCAGTTGGCCCGAAAGCGTGGCAAGGTGGTCGGTCTCGTCAATTGCGCGGGCGTTGCACCGGCTGAACGAATTGTCGGCAAGCAGGGTGCTCACTCGCTTGATAGTTTCGCGCGCACGGTAAATATCAATCTGCTCGGAACTTTCAACATGCTCCGGCTAGGTGCCGAGGCAATGTCAGAGAACGAACCGGAGTCGACAGGTGAGCGAGGTTGTCTGATCTCGACGGCATCGATTGCGGCATATGACGGGCAGATCGGGCAGGCGGCCTATAGTGCATCCAAAGGGGGCGTCATTGCGATGACGCTACCAATCGCGCGAGATCTTGCGCGACACGGAATTCGCAATATGACCATCGCGCCGGGAATCTTCGGCACGCCAATGATCTTCGGCATGCCGACCACTGTGCAAGATGCACTGGCAGCTAGTGTTCCGTTCCCTTCACGCCTTGGAACTCCACAGGATTTCGCGAAACTGGTCGCTCACATTTTCGAGAACGAGATGCTCAACGGAGAAGTAATCCGGCTTGATGGGGCGATTCGACTCGCACCGAAATAATGGATCGATAGGGGGCTTGCAATGACGATCGACTATGAGAAGCTCATGCATTGGCGCGTCGAGCCACGTGAAACGACGTACGACGCAAGGGAGACTATCCTGTACGCGTTAAGCGTAGGGTTGGGCGCTAATCCGCTGGACGGAATGCAATTGCCTTTCGTTTATGGGCCAGTGTTGAAAGCACTTCCTTCGATGGCCCTTACCCTTTCGTATCCTGGTTTCTGGCTCGGCGACCCTTTGACTGGCGTGGACTATAGCCGCACGCTGCACGGCGAACAAAGCATCGAATTCCATGCTCCGTTGCCGACTGCAGCAACGGTTGTCGATCGAGTTTGGGTAGAAGAAGTAGTCGACAAAGGTCCCGGCAAAGGAGCACTTGTCTACACCCGATCGTCTATCAGCGATAAGTCCACGGGGATAGTCCTGGCATCGCTAGCGGCCACGATGTTTTGTCGTGCGGATGGTGGCTTCGGCGGTACCGCACGGTACGCGCGCGAAGTTTATCCAACACCGGAGCGTATGCCCGATTTCCATGTCGACCTCCCGACCGTGTCGCAGGCCGCGCTCCTCTATCGCTTGACTGGCGACACTAACCCTCTACATGCAGACCCAAGGATTGCGCGCGAAGCGGGCTTCGACCGTCCAATCTTGCACGGACTGTGCACCCTTGGCATCGCGGCACACGCGTTGTTGAAGACGTTATGTGGGTACGAACCTACCCGAATGCGCCGTATCGATGTCCGCTTCAGCGCACCCGTTTTTCCCGGCGAAACTATCCGGACTGAGATCTGGCGTGAGAGTGATACGACGGCAATTTTCCGCAGTATTGCGGTGGAGAGAGGCGTGGTCGTGCTCAACAACGGGCGTTTCTCATTCACCTGATCAATTTAACCTGCCCCATTTTAACTTAAAGGTCGACCATTGCAATGGTAGCGAGAACGTGATTTAATGACATAACCGTTAAATAGGAGACAACGATGAGGACACGTTCCCTGCTGTTCGTGCCGGGCGATAGCGAACGAAAGCTTAGTAAGGCGCTTCAGACCAACGCGGATGCACTGATTCTGGACCTTGAAGACTCAGTGTCAGGCGAACGCGCAGAGCTCGCCCGAAGAAATATTCGGACCTGTCTTGATCAGGTGCCCGCCAACAGCAGGAAGCAACAACTGTGGGTGCGAGTGAATGCATTGACACACCCCGAGGCAATGGCGGATATCGTCGCTGTCGCGGGCGGGCAGCCGGACGTGATTTTGCTACCGAAGACCCGCAACGGAAGCGACGTCGCTTTGCTTGATCATTATCTGAATGCGCTCGAGGCGCGCGACGGCATTGATATCGGTTCAATTGGCATCGTTCCCGTCGTCACGGAGACTCCTGAATCGGTATTGGCAATCAACAGCTATCTTGGCTGCAGCAATCGTCTCTTCGGAATGACGTGGGGCGCGGAAGACCTATCGACCGCCGTTCAAGCGAGCACCAACCGGTTGCCTGATGGTTCTTGGGAACACACCTATTGGATGGCGCGCTCAACTTGCCTCTTGGCCGCGCGAGCCGCGGGTGTCGAGCCGATCGACACTCTGTTTGGCGATTACAAGGACCCTTCGGGTCTTTTGGAAGCTGCGCGTGCGTCGCGGCGCGCCGGATTTTCCGGGAAAGTTGCAATTCACCCGGATCAGGTAGACGTAATCAACGACGCGTTTAGCCCGAGTGAAGAGGAAGTTCAATATGCCCGTCAGATCGTCGAGGCCTTCGGAGTCCAGGGCGTAGGTACTGTAGGCCTTAACGGGAAAATGCTTGACATGCCGCATCTTAAGCAAGCCCAGATGGTACTCGCGCAAGCGGGTGCTTAGCCTTCAAAGAAACGCGATTCGACAGAGAGATTTCAGTGTTTGAGCAAGCCGTTAAGCTGAGATCTGGAGAGAAGACGATGGCTACCGCTGCTAGGTCGTTGAGAACGATAGTTGAGACATGGCTTTCACCGAAACCGGAAACGCCTGTTCGAATAACGGAGTTCAAAAAGGGACGGTCCGGTGGCGGTTGCTACGTGCGTGTCGAGACGACCAGAGATTCAAATAAGGTCTCCATGATCTTCTTTCGGCATCGGAACGGCCTCTGGTGCGTGTTTCCAGCACGGAAAGAGCACCCAACTATGAGGCTAGAACGATGTTAGCCACCGCATGAAACATTGAATAAAATAATTGGAGACAAACATGCCCGCAGGCAAAGGCTTCCGGATTGCCGTCGCGCTTTCGGTAGTGTGGACCGCTGGAGTGCAATCGTCGGCATGTGCTGACGAGATCGTCAAATTAGGACTTTCTGTTCCCCTGTCGGGCTCCGCTGCAGTCTGGGGCCGAGGCGGGGAATGGGCATGCAACAAAGCCGCTACAGAAATCAGAGATGCGGGCGGCGTCAAAGTCAAAAATAAAGTATATAACTTCGAATGCATCGCGTACGACAGCAAGTTCAATGCCGCCGACGGTGCCAAAGTCGCGCAAACACTGTTAAACCGCGATGGTGTGAAATTTATCGATGGCGTTATCGGGACTGCGCCATCCGAAGCGATGCAATCGCTAAGCGAGCGTCAGGGGGTCCTGCTCTTCACGGGTGCTTGGGGTGCGAAATACAAGGGTCCGAAGTATCCGCTAACGTTCACGCAGATCAACACCCCCCATGAGATGTTGCCGACGCTGATCAAGTACGTCACCGGCACACATCCAAACGCTAAGACAATCGTTTTGCTTAATGCGAACGATGCCACAGGTCGTGAGACCGAGGCGATCTCTCGCCCGCTTTGGGAGCGAGCCGGTGTAAAGGTTCTCGCCAGTGATTTTTCTGAACGCGGGACGACTGAATTTCAACCTATCGCGACGCGAATTGCGGCATTGAAACCGGACATAGTCGATTTGGGCACGCTTCCGCCCGCGGATGCCGGCCGGGTGTTTTCAGAGCTGAAGGTGCTCGGCTTTACTGGGGTCAAGGTGCTGGAGGCAGGCACGGGTGCAGACGGACTGAAAGCCACGGGAGGCGCCTCCATCGAGGCCGTATACATGGGTGCCGCGATCCCGTTTGATGGTCCAGCGGTTAGCGCCCATCAACGAAAGCTAAACGACGAAGCCCGTGCTTACCTCGGAGAGTCCCTAAACGCTCCTGAAGTTAGCTTTTACGACGCAACATATGCAATAAAAGCTGCAATGGAGCAAGCGCAGAGTATCGACCCCAAAGAGGTCGCCCGAGTCATGCCAGCCGTGAAATTCAAAACGTTCTACGGAGGCGAAACGGGCTTTGGCGGTAAGGGGATCTATGGATCGGATCAGCAGATGGCGCTCCCGGTCATCGTCACGCAAGTCGAAAACGGCAAGCTCGTCGAGCGTGCGCGTTTCACCGGAAATCACGACTGAGACAGTCCCGGGGTCGCGGATAACCCTGAGGATAATCGCGCGGGGTATCTATGAACTGGGAAAGCTTAACGCTGTGCTATCAACCTGAGCGGGATCGTGCTGCCAATGAAGCGAACGCGGACGATGCTGCGTTGTGGCGATGGTTCTGCGAATTGTTCGAAGAGGGACGTCTTCGCTGGTGTCGGTCAGCAAATGGATGGCTGGTAAGCGTCGATCATAAGCACTTGTCGACGGAAGACAATTTTTACGATGCTATCAGGGTTGCTAGATCACGCGGCAAGGGCGGCCCCGCATCGCATCTCGGGAAGGATGAACATGAGATGTGACTCTGACGTTGTTCAACGGTCACGACATACAGAAGTTGCCGAAGGACACAGTACACTGAGTTTTGAGCGTGGAAGTGGCAGCCTACGCTTCGCACGGAACCGTAGACTTGTCGTGCAGCTGGAGCCGCCTCACTCATGGACATATATCGCGTCCATCGCAAATAACCCAGATTGGGGAACGAGGCCATCGCAGGCCGACTTAGCTCTCGTTCTTTGCGCGTTGAATGAAAAGCACTCGTGTGTAAAGCCGGGCCATGATTTCGCGAACGCGGCATTGCCAGACAAATGCTTCTTTCTTGCTCCAGTGATTCGACAAGCGAAAGTCGCTTTGCAGATATTCGTTAGGGGGATTCGACGTGGACATTCTTCCTTTGCTCGACATATCTTGGGACGAGGATCGCGATGACCTGGACCGAGCGGTGGGATGGATTGGGATTTTCACCGCTCTTGCCTTGTTGATTGAAGTTTTGATCCTCAGCGCATTCCTAGTCTAGAAAAGATTAAGGAATTGCATATCCACCCCAACTTTTAGTGATGAGCTGCGCTTGCTGAGGTAAGCGATTCTTTTCGGAAGGAATTTAGAATGCCCATGAACGGGAGTAGCCAGAACAATGACTGGCTGGGTCTTGCCAATCGAGTTTGCGTGGTGACCGGGGCTGCAAGTGGTATCGGAGCGGAGACAGCGCGTCAACTCTCGTTGGCGGGTGCATACGTCGCCTTATTGGACAGGAATTTCCATGGATGCGCCGCAATCGCTGATGAGATCGTCGAACGCGGCGGTCGCGCGATTGCCATCGCGGCAGACGTTACGCGTACATCAGATCTGCAAGGTGCAGCTACAAAGGTCGCAAATGAGCTCGGGCCTTGTGAGATCCTTGTTAATAACGTGGGCGTTCTTACCGCCGCAGCATTAGTTAGCATTGAAGTTGATAAGTGGGATCAAACAATTTCCACCAACCTTACCGGTTCTCTAATCTGTACCCAAACTTTCGTTAAACAGATGATCGAGAACGACGGTGGCGGAAGCATAGTTAATGTTTCTTCGATCGCCGCTGAACAACCATTTTCAAATGGTGGAGCCTATAGCGTAAGCAAAGCAGGCCTCTCGATGCTGACGAGAGTGCTGTCTGTAGAGCTTAAACAACATAGGATTAGGTGCAACGGCGTAGCACCCGCTTTCGTTCGCACGGCCCTGAGTGATTCTGTGTACCGCGACCCGGCAGTAGTCAAAAAGCGCGCCGAGATGGTGCCGGTGGGCCGCATCGGAACGCCTTTCGATATCGCTAACGTAATAGCCTTTCTCGCGAGCGATCGGTCGAGTTACATAAACGGACAGCAAATTCTCGTGGATGGTGGCTTGACCCAGGCACTGATGGACACTGTCCCCCGACCCGGATTCGACAGTCGGGCCGACGAATAAGGCACCTCTATCGCGTCAAATACCTTTCTCGCGGGCAAGCCGGGCGGCATATTCACCGCGGCGCAAAATGAGAAAAAGAGATGGTGCTACGGAGGAGTACATGAGGTTCAATAAAATGCGTCGCCTCGCAGCCTTAGCGTTGGTGTACCCGGCAGTTAGCTCTTACGCAGCTAACGTAATCCAAGTAGGTCTATCAGTTCCACTTTCGGGCTCCGGAGCGGTTTGGGGAAGAGGAGCTCAATGGATGTGTAACCGAGCAGCTGCAGAGATTCGCGTTGCTGGAGGTGTGAGCGTCAAGGGCCAGACGTACAACTTCGAGTGCATTGCTTACGATAACAAGTACAGCGCCGCCGAGGCAACACGAGTCGCGCAAACGCTTCTGAATCGTGATGGAGTGAAATTCGTCACGGCTATCGGAACCGCTGCAGCCCTTGCAACGCAGCCGCTGACCGAGCGTCAAGGGGCACTCTTCCTGACGGAGTCATGGGACCGATCGAAGAAAGGGCCAAAGTTTCCCTTGACGTTCACGATCGTGAACACGTTGTTCGAAATTATGCCAGTGATGATCGGATACTTGCGAAGCACATATCCGAACGCAAGAACGATTGCGCTTCTTAATGCGAATGACGCAAGTGGTCGTGCGAGCGAGGCCAGTACCCGTCCGATGTGGGAAAAGGCAGGATTTAAGATCATTTCGAGCGATTTCTACGAACGAGGGACCACTGAGTTTCAACCGCTCGCTATCCGACTTGCAGCCTTCAAGCCGGACGTGATAGATCTTGCTTCTGCTCCTCCCTCGGACGCAGGACAGGTATTCAAAGAGCTTGATCTGCAGGGTTTTAAGGGGATCAAAGTGACGGACAATGGTACAGGTGCAGATGCGATTGTGACCTCCGGCGGGGCATCGGTAAATCGCGTTTACATGGGCTCTTCCACGACGTTCTATGGTCCGAGTGCGAGTGAGCACCAAAAACAAGTTGCGGCGCTAGCAAAGGCGGCTCTCGGCGAGCCGCCAAGCCTCCCTTCGATTGGAGCGTACGATGCGCTGTATGCGTTAAAGGCGGGCGTAGAGAAGGCTCAAAGCGTAGACCCGAACGCGGTGGCGGCCGTATTGCCAACCGTTAAATTCAAGACATTTTACGGCGGCGAAGCAGAATTCGGAGGTAGGGAACTTTATGGGTCGCCGCAGCAGGCGCTTCTTCCCGTCTATGTAACTCAAATTGAGAACGGAAAGCTGGCAGAGCGCGCTCGAGTCGATCCTAGAAAGGAGTAGGAGCCGGTTTTAGTCGGTCCTGGAACTGGGTTGGTAAGAATTTTTCATTCGGAGGATATATGGCCATCGGATACGTTGGTATCGGGAGCATGGGTGGGGCCTTGGCACGGCGACTTCTTCTGAAGGAGCCTCTCCTTGTGTACGACGCAAACGAAGCGGCAGTTTCGAAATTCGTGGAACTTGGCGCGACGCCCGCTGCGGACTTGAGCGAAGTTGCTGCGAAGTGCGAGATTATCTTTTTGTGTTTGCCGACGTCTGAACATGTCGAGAAGGCCATCTTCGGAGTGGAAGGGCGTGCGGGTTTGCTGCAGTCGGCAAAGCATGGCGCCCTCATTGTCGATCAAACGACGGGCGATCCGACGGCCACGCGCGCGATGGCGCAAAGGCTTGCTGAAAAAGGCATCAACTTGGTCGACGCGCCAGTCAGTGGTGGTCCACAAGGTGCAGACGCTGGCACGATTGCCATAATGGTGGGCGCTTCGCCGACCCTATATGACCGAATTGCACCGGTCCTTCATCGTATCAGCCCAAACGTCTTTCATGCGGGCGGAGTCGGGACCGGACACGTGGCGAAGCTAGCGAACAACCTTCTCTCTGCAGGCCAGCGTCTCGCCAGCCTTGAGGCCATCGCGCTCGCAGTGAAGAATGGCATTGAGCCGCAAAAGGCGGTAGACATCATCAACGCCGGCTCGGGACGCAACTTTTTCGTCGAGAAGTTCATGAGCTCTCATATCATCTCGGGAAAGCTCAATTCCGGCTTCACGGTTGGTCTCTCACATAAGGATGTTCGGCTCGCCTGCAAGCTTGGCGTTGACTCTGGCGTAACGATGTTTTTTGGAAATATCGCCAGAGAATTTCAACAAATGACGATCAATGAAATGGGAGCCGACGCGCAAGTGAATTCCGTAGCGTTGATGATGGATCGACTCGCCGGAACTCATGTCGTCCCGGAAGACTACAGCCTGGATTGAAGCAGAGACATTTGATACTGACCTTTCCTTGAACGGGACAATGATTGTCGTGCTTTGCTTGCACCAAGCATCCGCGTCCGTTCTTCCTTGAGACTTCAAAATCAGGCGTCCGCCCGTCTTTAATGACGGCCTCACACCACAATTTGCGAGTGCGCCTCGAGGTTCGTTTTGTCGCATTGAACATTCGAAAACGTTTCAGTCAAGTACGCGCCGACACGGCGTTTTTGAAAAGCAATGAGTGGCGGCATATATTTGCATTCGTGTTAGTAAAGCGTTCGCGACGGTGTCAGTTAGGATGGCCAGCCCCTTGTTATTTGCACACTATTGATTCGCCAATAGTAGCGATATTTGAGAATTTGGAATGTTGATCGGAATTCCTACTGAGACACGGGCGAACGAGACGCGCGTCGCCGCCACACCAGAAACGGTCAAGAAGCTCGTCACGCAAGGACATCGCGTTTCTGTCCAGAGCGGCGCGGGCTTGCCGGCAAGCTATATCGACGATGCCTTCGCGCAAGCGGGCGCGGATCTCGTCGATGCCGCCACGGCCTTTTCCGCCGAGATCGTCCTCAAGGTGCAGTCGCCGAGCGAAAGCGAACTGGCGATGCTCAAGCCGGGCGCCGTGCTCATCGGCATGCTCGATCCATTCAATACGGAGAACACCGCGCGGCTCGCAGCCGCGAACGTCACCGCGTTCGCGCTCGAAGCCGCGCCGCGCACCTCGCGCGCACAGAGTCTCGACGTGCTCTCGTCGCAGGCGAACATCGCCGGGTACAAGGCGGTGCTGATGGCCTGCCAGTATTACCAGCGCTTCATGCCGATGCTGATGACCGCCGCCGGCACCGTGAAAGCGGCGCGCGTGCTCGTGCTCGGCGCGGGTGTCGCGGGCCTGCAGGCGATCGCCACCGCCAAGCGTCTCGGCGCGGTCGTCGAAGCATCCGATGTGCGTCCGGCCGTGCGAGAGCAGATCGAATCGCTCGGCGGGAAATTCGTCGACGTGCCCTTCGAAACCGATGAAGAACGCGAGGCTGCGGTCGGCGTCGGCGGTTATGCGCGTCCGATGCCGCCAAGCTGGCTCGCGCGGCAGGCAGCCCAGGTGCACGAACGTGCGAAGGCGGCGGATATCGTCATCTCGACGGCGCTGATTCCCGGCCGTCCTGCACCGACGCTCATCTCCATCGAAACGGTCAAGCACATGAAGCCGGGTTCCGTGATCGTCGATCTCGCCGCGGGTCGCGGACCCGAGTTCGAGGGACGGAAAGGCGGCAACTGCCCGCTCACCGAAGTCGATCAGGTGGTGATGAAGCACGGCGTGCATATTGTCGGCCACACGAATCTCGCTTCGATGGTCGGCGCCGATGCCTCCGCGCTCTACGCCCGTAATCTTCTGGACTTCCTGAAGCTCATCATCACCAAGGAAGGCACGCTCAACATCGACCTCGCGGACGACATCGTCGCGGCCACGCTCCAGTGCCGCGATGGGCAAGTCACGCGTGCGGCCGCTTAACGCCGATACGGAGACGCACATGGATGTCATCAATCACACGGTGATCAACCTCATCATCTTCGTGCTGGCCATTTACGTCGGCTATCACGTCGTGTGGAACGTCACGCCTGCGCTGCATACGCCGCTGATGGCCGTGACCAACGCGATTTCGGCGATCGTCATCGTCGGCGCGATGCTCGCGGTCGGCCTCACGGTCGGTGTGGCGGGCAAGTTCTTCGGCACGCTCGCCGTGCTGCTCGCGGCAGTGAACGTGTTCGGCGGCTTTCTCGTCACACGGCGAATGCTCGAGATGTTCAAGAAGAAAGAGCCGAAGAAGATCGCCAGCAAGGAGGGCGTGTAATGAGCCTTAATGTCGTCACACTCCTCTACCTCGTCGCCTCGGTGTGTTTCATCCAGGCGCTCAAGGGCTTGTCCAATCCGAAGACCGCGCGCATCGGCAACACATTCGGCATGACGGGCATGGCGATCGCCATTCTCACCACGCTCGCGCTGATCGTGAAGCAGGCCGCATATCTCGAAGCGAATCTGGCGCTCGGGCTGTCGCTGCTGTTCGTCGCGCTGATCGTCGGCGGCGGCGCGGGCGCGTATATCGCGGCGAAGGTCGAGATGACCAAGATGCCCGAGCTCGTCGCGGCCATGCACTCGCTGATCGGTCTCGCGGCGGTGTGCATCGCGTACGGCGTGGTCGCCGAACCTGCCGCGTTCGGACTCGCGCCGCCCGGCGATCCGATTCCGTATGGCAATCGCGTCGAGTTGTTCATCGGCACGTTCGTCGGCGCGATCACGTTCTCGGGTTCGGTCATCGCGTTCGGCAAGCTGTCGGGCAAGTACAAGTTCCGGCTGTTTCAGGGCGCGCCGGTTACGTATTCGGGCCAGCATCTGATCAACCTGCTGCTGGCCATCGCGATGATCGGCTTCGGCGTGATCTTCATGCTCACCCAGTCGTGGCTGCCGTTCATCATCATGACGATCATCGCGTTCGGGCTGGGCGTGCTGATCATCATTCCGATCGGCGGCGCGGACATGCCGGTGGTCGTGTCGATGCTCAACTC
Organism: Caballeronia temeraria; assembly: GCF_001544795.2. Taxonomy (GTDB): domain Bacteria; phylum Pseudomonadota; class Gammaproteobacteria; order Burkholderiales; family Burkholderiaceae; genus Caballeronia; species Caballeronia temeraria. The sequence continues at coordinate 38,756 of NZ_FCOI02000043.1, forward strand.
GTACTCGGGCTGGGCGGCGGCGGGCATCGGCTTCTCGCTGAACAATCCGATGCTGATCATCGCGGGTTCGCTGGTCGGTTCATCGGGTGCGATTCTGTCGTACATCATGTGCAAGGCGATGAACCGCTCGTTCTTCAACGTGATTCTCGGCGGCTTCGGCGGCGAGGCGGGCGGCGCGACGGCGGGCGGATCGGCGGAGCAACGGCCGGTGAAATCCGGCTCCGCCGATGATGCCGCGTTCATGCTCGGCAATGCGGAAAGCGTGGTGATCGTGCCGGGTTATGGTCTGGCCGTGGCGCGCGCGCAGCATGCGCTGAAGGAGCTGACGGACAAGCTCGTCGAGAAAGGCATCGATGTGCGGTACGCGATTCACCCGGTCGCGGGACGCATGCCGGGGCACATGAACGTGCTGCTGGCGGAAGCCGAAGTGCCGTACGAGATGGTGCAGGAGATGGAGGACATCAACAGCGAGTTCGGCCAGACGGACGTGGTGCTCGTGCTCGGCGCGAACGACGTGGTGAACCCCGCCGCGAAGACCGATCCGAAATCGCCGATCGCCGGCATGCCGATTCTCGAAGCGTACAAGGCGCGCACGATCATCGTGAACAAGCGCTCGATGGCGGCGGGCTACGCCGGCCTCGACAACGAACTGTTCTATATGGACAAGACGATGATGGTGTTCGGCGACGCGAAGAAGGTGGTCGAAGACATGATGAAGGCCACTGAATAGTTTGTTTAACACCCTTTTTACCTTTTTGGCGCACTTTATGGAAAACCAAACCGGAAAGCCGGGTCAGCAGGCGATGGATGAGACGGGCCTATGGAAATGTGGTCCATTGAACATTGAGGTTCCCACGACCATGGCCGTCGCCACGCCTTCGACCCTTGGGTCCTGGCCATGGTCCGGCTCATACCGTCCGTGGGATTGGATGGATCACTACATGCTCGACGACGTTCCCATCGCTGAATAAGGAGGAGTCCTTGCTAACTGTCAGCGTGGGCAGTTCGCAATCCCCACAACGTGTAGCTACGGCGGGGTGACGCAATCAGAAAAGGCGCCAATCAACGCCCCATCTCGTCACATATCGGAGGAGGTTTTTTCTGTCCGTTCCTACGTTTACTGCGCTGGGCCGCCATGTTCTCCGCTCAGGCTCGCAACCCGCGTTGGTGTTGCGGTCCCGCGAGCGAAGGTTTCCAGCGAGCGGGAGGCTGCGAGCTTAACGGCTCTAAGCACGATTCGAGGCGCGTTCGCCAGACGATTTTCGCCGCCGGATGCGGCCACGTTCCCTCCGGCATTTGTAGAGTTGCCCCATTTGAGGGACTAGGGTAAAAACCGACCATTGTAATGGTTGACCGTTAGAAACGCCAATGCTAGATTGAAGTGGTTGGAAAGACAGCCCATCACGCGAGGGGAACGGGACCTAAGAGGAACCCTTCTGGAGGGCGTCTTGAACATCATCGGTGGGGGCGCCGGTAGTCGCCAACTCACTGATCAAGGCGATTCTTCGAACAGCCACCAGTTCATCGCCAGGCTCGACGTGAGGCATAATTCTTAAAAAATTCAATCAGTCAATCAAGCACGTTAAGAGTCATCGCTTGAGAACCTGGTTAAACATCAGAAGGCCGGATTAAATGAACGCAAACCAGCAGCAGCAGTTCATTGGCAATCGCGTACGCGAAACGCTTTTATTGGACGCGTGGCATTCGTCAGCTACTCGAGAGGAAATTGTCGACCCCGGTATGCCCATCGTCGACGCACACCATCACCTGTATGGGGAGTCATCAGATCCGCACTTCTACCAGCTAACCGACCTGACGCGTGATTTGACCAGCGGTCATAAGGTAATTGCAACGGTCTACGTTGAAGCCTACTTCTCCGGATGGCGTGAGACTGGACCCGAGTCGATGAGACCGGTCGGGGAAGTCGAGAAGATTGTTGGTCTGACACGATCGCCGATAGAGACGAAAAGCGGTAAATGTCAGGCTGCGGCAGGAATTGTCTCTCATGCTGACTTGACTCTCGGCGCCGACGTCGTCCAGGTCTTGGAAGCGCAATTGGCCGTAGGAGACGGTAGATTGCGAGGTGTGCGCCATATGTCTGTCTACGCCGAGGGCGCCCTCGGAAAGACGATTCATAAAATGCCAAAGAAGTACCTTCTGGCCGATAAACGCTTTCGCGAAGGGATTGCTCAGCTTGAGCGCTTTGACCTGAGTTTTGACGCATGGGGATATTACTATCAGATTGGCGAGCTGGCTGCCCTCGCGGATGCATTTCCAAACGTAACGATGGTTGTCGATCACATCGGCGGAGTTATTGGGGTCGAGGAGTTTAGGGAGAAAAGTGAGACCATCCGCTCGCAGTGGGCGAAAGACATGCGTGATCTCGCGCGTCGACCGAACGTCAACGTTAAGATCGGTGGGCTAGGTATGCCGATGTTGGGATTTGGCTTTGAGGATGGGGCAAAGCCTGCTTCGTCTGCCGACGCCTTAGTTGCTTGGCGCCCATACATTGAAACTTGTGTCGATACCTTTGGGCCCGACAGATGCCTGTTCGAAAGCAACTTCCCGGTGGATAGGCAGTCGTGCGGATACGTGCAACTTTGGAACGCCTTTAAGCTTGCAACTCGATCAATGTCTGAAGAGGAGCGACGCGCGCTTTTTTACCGAACCGCATGCCGTGTCTATAGATTGCCGGAAATACGGAAGCTCGGCGACGCATGCGCCTCGACTTGACCAGCCTATTCGGTCATACTTTATTGCTGTAGGTGATGCAGAGGCATTCGCCCAGTAGTTCTCGCGGATGCCTTTTCGCCATCGACGCGAGAAACATTCAGCTTTTCCTCCTTTCGAGATGAGACGTTAGATTCTTTATGCACGTTGTAAGCCAAGGTTCGCAGTGCTGAGGAAGATTCATCGCAGGGAACATTTTGAAGCGGTGGACGCTTCCCTCGGTTCAACCCCTCTTCGCATATGCGTGCAATAACCTGGTGGCGAGCAAGTTCGGAACACACGCGTAGTTATTCAGAGGTGGGATGACCGTGTTAATTGAGAGGATGTGACATTCCCGGACCTGGCAGGAAAGGTCTGCGTGATCACCGGGGCTGGTAGCGGTATTGGAGCTGAAACGGCAAAGCAATTCGCTCGAGCGGGATCCCATGTTGGAGTGATCGACCGAAACGAACAGCGTGCCGCTGAAGTCGTTCGTGATATCACTGATGCCGGTGGCAGCGCGATCGCGCTTCCCGCCGACATCTCGTCGGAGGCAGATGTACGGAACACGGTGACACAAATAACCAGTCGTTTTGGTGCGTGCGATGTGCTGGTCAACAATGCTGCTGTCTCGTCAGGAGCGAGTCTGCTCAAAGTCGGGCTGGAAGATTGGAATCGCTTGTTCGCTGTCAATTTAACTGGAGCGTTGATTTGTACGCAGGCCTTCGGCGTTCAGATGGCGAAAGAGAATCGAGGTGGGTGCATCATAAACGTGGGCTCCATTACAGGGCTCCATCCGATGCCGTGCAGCGGCGGTTACAGTATCAGTAAGGCAGCTTTGTCGATGTTCTCGCGGGTACTAATGTTGGAATTGGCGTCTAACGGTGTTCGCGTTAATACGGTGATTCCCGGTTTGATACGCACGCCTGCGACTGAGGGCGCCTACGCGGACCCTTCGATTGCGCAGGCACGCAGACGTCTAATCCCGGTAGGGATGGAAGGTCGCCCCGAAGAGGTTGCGGAAGTCATTGTGATGTTAGCGAGCGACCGTACAAAATACATTTCTGGGCAGGAAATCGTCGTGGACGGTGGTCTAAGTCAAACTCTGATGAGTTTGATGCCACGAGTTCGAGTTCGTCGGGATTGACCACGCACGTGGGAAAAGCCAAAACATTGTCTTGCTAACTGTGGCGTCGCGGAGGTAACACCGAAAATCCCGGACCGGACTAGCCATGGCTCGTTGGCTGACTTTTTCGTCTAGTCAACAAGAATATTGACAGACCGTCTGAATCTTGTTCGATCACCGCGAGCGACTTTGAACGTGCGATGCGAAGGCAAAGCATGCTATCGATAAAATGGGAGCATAGAACTATGCAGTTAAACGAACTTCTGGAGCAAATCAAGAATAGGCCTGAGACGATTACGATCGAAGAGGTGTTGAAGGTTATTGCGGAAAACTATGATTTTACTCCCGTCAGTTTTACCAACGGCGAAGTACAGTATCACGCAGGGCAAAACGTAAAAACTTGTCAGCTCTTGGCATTCGCCAAACTGCACGCGCTAACCGAACCACAAACTCTCTCGTGCTACGGCACATTCTATCGGGTGGATGTGCTTGAAAACCCAGCCGGAAAAGATCATGAACCAATTCGGAACTTTATGCAGCACGGTTGGAAAGGGGTTAGGTTCGCTTCCGAAGCGCTAAAGCGTAAAAATTGATTGCCGAAAATAACGCCTGGAAAAGGTCCATTAAGGTCGCTACGGTCTTGCATCGGCTGCCCGGAATTGTGGTGCCACTCTTCGCGCGGGGCCGTAACGTTGGGCCGCGGCAATCCCTTGGGCACGCGAACCATCTCTCGCAATCATTTCAATGGTTGACTATTGAAGCAAAGCGGCCTATCGTTCATCGGGTGGGGCAGCTCGCCGAGAGGGCATGAAGTGGGGCGTCCATGCAAGAAAAACGCAGAAGTCATTTGGACGGTCTTTGGCCGTCCCTAGCCCTTTTGCTGACGCTCCCCGGTTTTAAGAGTAGAGCTATATGGCCCATATTTATTCCATTTTTTCGCATTGCCTCATCGTAGGTTTTTTGGAACTTCAATCGAGGGGGGAGGAGAGTGATTAAGTCCGTCGGGGTCATTGGCGTGGGATCTATCGGCGCACCCATCGCGAAACGAATTCATGGCTCGGGCTATGAACTGACAGTTTGCGACGTGAACGGTGAAGCACTCAAGCCGTTCGCTGCGGCTGGCGTAAAAGTGACGACTCATCCGCGCGATCTTGCGGGAGTAGACCTTGTATTGGTTTTAGTCGCCTCAGCGAAGCAAGTTGAGGCAGTCGTATGCGGCGCTGACGGTATTGTTGCGCCACTTGGCGGGTCCCCGGGACCGGTCATTGCAATTATGAGTACGGTCGGCCCAACGTCGATCAAAGCGATCGAACAATGGGCAATCGCAAGAAACGTCCGGGTCATTGATGCCCCGGTGAGTGGTGGTGTGAGACGTGCGGAACTTGGGACGTTGTCGGTTCTGATCGCAGGGAGCGAGGCGAATGTCGCGTTCGCAACGCCTGTTTTTCAATGTCTAGGGAAACAGCTTTTTTATTTCGACGCCATTGGTAAGGCGCAAGTGGTGAAGGTTGCCAATAATATGATTGCTTGCGCCAATCTTCTGGCAAGCGCCGAAGCGTTTCGGATGGCCATCGATTACGGCATCGACTTGGACGCTTTCACCGATGTAGCCGAGGCCAGCTCCGGGCGAAGCAGTCTCTCCGCCACTAGAGGAGACGCACAGGTCGCCTTCGCTAGTTGGACCGAAACCCGATCTACCTTCGACTCACTCCTTTCGATCTTGAAAAAGGATATGCGGTTAGCGCAAGAGTGCGCGTCGGATTGCTCCGGTTCCTTTCCTATGCTCGAGTTGCTCAACTCCGGTATGGAGCGGGCAGGCGGTGAAGCATTCAACGATTGGCGCGCAATTGCTTCATATAAGAATACAGAGGCTCGAGACGGTACAACAGAGGGCGCCGAGATTCGGGGCCCGGACTACTTTGAATAAGCGGAGGCATCGAGATTCTGAATGTTAGCCACCCTAACGGTGTAAATTTTCGATCTAGTTACTCTTGGCTCAGAGTACGCTGCATTCGACTCTCCGCTTCAGCGCTGACGACTAAGGTTTGATATGAAACGCACTAGAATTTATTGGCTATTAGGATTCTCCCGTGATATCCCTAGGCGAGCGGAAGAGTCATCTAAGTGGCTCGTGTCGGGTATCTGAAGAGCATCGCGTCTACCGACACGGACAAACCGTTTGCATGGGTGGAAAGGCTACGTTCCTTTTTTTCGTCGAATTTCCTCGGCGTGCTACAACGTCTACCAAATCGCAGGCGTCCTTCATTCAGATACGACCGGTTACGGTAAGGAACGGGTCAAGCCGCACTGCGATCCCAGGCGGCCTTACGGGCGCGAGCGAAGCTGCGCTGAAAACGCTAGCAGCCCTCTGAAGGGGGTCTTATGGTCGCGCAGATCCTTGGCCTTGGATACGGTGTATTACCGGTCCGGTGCACAAGGGCGATGTTCTATGGATTCAAAGGAGCCTCAGGAATTACGGTTGCGACTTGAGAGGCCTATTTGTCGGCGCCGTTGGACGTTTTGGCGTGACGACCTATGACACTGAATCTGTTCCCGACGGTGCGAGCGCCATCATCGAAGGCGGACAACTATTCGGACCGGTTTCCGCAAAGTTCGGGCGTGCAGTTTCCCTGGGGGCCTGCGTTTCCCGTTGTCGACGTTGCTCCATGCAGGTTGAAAATGATCGAAAACCTCATCGTTCTTCGAAAGACTACAGGGGTCAGGCAAGAGCTAACATTCAAACTCTCCTTTCCGAGCGCCACTGTTGGATGTGGTTATAAAGGCTTGTCGTATTTTTCGCGTCGAACGATAAGGCAGGTTGTTCATGCGACCTGCCAGAAGATTAATGGAAATTTTAGGAACATAGTGATGCAGAGTAACACTCAGTTTCGGAACAAAGACGTATCCGCCGAACCTAAAAGCGACCCTGTGACGGAAATTAATCGCAAGATAGCCTGGCGCTTGCTTCCGCTTTTGTTCGTTTGTTACATTGTCTCTTACCTTGATCGCATTAATATCAGCGTTGCGAAGTTGCAGATGATAGGCGACCTGCACTTCAACAACACCATTTATGCATTTGGAGCGAGCGTATTCTTCTGGGGCTATGTACTTTTCGAGGTACCTAGCAACCTCTTGCTTAGCAGGTTGGGCGCCCGAGTTTGGATTGCGCGGATCATGATAACATGGGGACTTTTTTCTGCAGCGGTAGCATTTATTGAACCAATCGCAGGATTTTTCGCACTCTCATCCGCCACGGTATTTTTTATTGTGCGTTGTCTTCTCGGCGCTTGTGAAGCAGGCTTTTTCCCCGGCGTCATTCTGTATTTAAGTTACTGGTACGCACCACGCGGGCAGAGCCGCGTTTTGTCAGGCTTCCTCCTTGCTCTTCCTGTCGCCACGATTGTCGGTGCGCCACTTTCCGGGTGGGTTCTCGAGTCAATGAACGGCGTCATGAAATTCAGTGGGTGGCAATGGATGTTCGTCATCGAGGGGCTACCTGCTGTGGCACTCGGTCTCGTTGTCCTCGCATTTCTGCCTGACCGTCCGGGCAACGTTCGTTGGCTGACCAGCGATGAAAAGATTCGGGTGGTCGAGGAACGAGCAAATCGACAGGCTGAACGCAATCACCGATTCTCTCACGCGCTAAAAGATGTACGAGTGTGGATTCTATGCCTGATTTACGTCTTGTACGGAACAGGCTTTTATGGTCTTGCATTCTGGCTGCCAACGATCATTCAGTCTGCGGGTGTGAAAAATACTTTCCATGTTGGATTGTTTACGGCGGTGCCTTGGGCTGTTTCGGCGGTCTATATGGTTTGGCACGCAGCCCACGCACGTAAATCAATGGAACGGCGATGGCATACCGCGCTTCCGATCTTATTCAGTGGGTTTGGCTTGATCATGAGCGCATATACTTCGGACAATCTCGTTCTATCAATGCTTTTCATGTCAATCGCCCTTTCTGGATTGATGGGCGTGATGACCGTCTTCTGGACGCTTCCTGCTGGATTTTTGTCGGGCACCGCAGCGGCGGCGGGCATTGCAATCATTTCTTCGATTGGGAGTCTCTCGGGCATCCTGGGGTCGTTCGTTTCAAGCGTCGCGCTTGATTTGACAGGAACCATGCGTAGTGGAACCTACATCCTTGGAGCTTGCGTGCTCCTCTCGGGACTTGTGGCGTTGGCGGCACCGCGCAGCTTGTACCGCTTGGCGGGTGCAGCGGGCCCCCAAGAAAGTAGGATCACGACTTGAAAACTCAGTGTCGTTCGGCTTTGCCGCTAGCTGCTGAAAACGATGCTTGACCGCGCCGTTCTGTTGGACGAAGGCGCCGCCCCAGTGTCCCGACTGGCGAGAACTTATTGCCCGGGTTCGGTTCTGGACAGCTCCGGTCGAGGGCCTTTCTGGTGGACTACGGCAATCATGTGGCCAGGTATAGCGGAAAACTCCGGTTGGTGGTGAGGAGTTAAATGCGGTGCAGCCGCCGAAGCTGACGAATCACCAAAAGCGCCGAGTCGACGGGGTTCTCACCCCACCGCGTAGAAGCCGCGCTGAGCTTTGGCGCCCACCTCCTTGAGGTTGGCGACTGACGTTGGAATATCCCGGAGGCCTCTCGCTCTGCTGCTTGGCGACATCTAGCATAACTTGCGATATCTAGGGTATACATCAACCGTTGCAATGGTTGAGTATTGATAATCTTGGACGTAGAATGCTCCGAGACGGATTGGAGGCGGGTGTAGCGTAGTTTTCGAATATGTTTGTTCATGGCGAGACAAGTGCGCACGTTCGTAGCGCCTTTGTATCGGCTTGTCGATTCGTCATCCTAAATGCAGACGGGTATGTTTTCTGGGCTATCGCGTGTCGTAGTAAGCCAGCAATTCTTCGTTAAAAAGCACTCCTGCGCTTATTTCCTATGGGACGTTTAAATTGGTAGACCAACCCAGCTCGGCTTACGATCGTTCAAGAAGAAATTGAAAGCACCGAAAGCAACATTCCACTTAGATGACATGGGAGACGAAGGGATGAAGTCAATGAAGAGTACGCAGGTCTTAATCGGCGCAGTCATTGCGACCTTTGGCGCTGCAGCTCACGCGCAGAGTACGGTGACGCTTTACGGCATACTCGATAACGGAGTTATGTACCAAAGTAATGTCGCAGGGGGTAAGCGTGTCTCCATGGATTCGCTCGGTGGTATTAACGGAAGTCGTTGGGGCATGACCGGAGCCGAGGATCTGGGTGGCGGACTTAAAGCCATCTTCACACTAGAATCAGGTATCAATCTGAATTCGGGGTCCCTCGCGCAAGGTGGAACGGCGTTCGGGCGGCAGGCATTCGTCGGTGCGACTAGCGCCAGCTTAGGAAGCTTAACGTTCGGCCGGCAATACGACATGATCTTTTATTTTCCCGAGCCGATTACGGTCTCAGGAATGGTGGGCTCTATACTCTTCGCGCATCCGGGCGATCTAGACAATACGGCAAATAGCGTTCGCGTCAACAATGCAGTTCGGTACATGAGCCCGAGCTACCGCGGGTTCAGCTTCGGCGCTGAATACAGCGTGGGCGGGGTGGCGGGAAACACAACGGCCAACAGCGGATACTCAATCGGCGCATCGTATATTGGCGGGGCCGCCTCGATCGGTGCTGCCTTCGAATACTTCAAGAATCCTACGTCCTCCACGCCAGGCCAAGGATTCTTCACCAACAATGCGAACGGATCTTCGGTGCTAGCGGGGGTTCTCAACAAGGGTTATGCGAGCGCTTCGGCATATCAGGCAGCGGTAATAGCAGCAAATTACACGGTCGGCCCCGTTACCGTTGCAATCTCCGGCTCGAACATCCAGTACGCTAACCTTGGTGGAACGTTGGCGGGACAAACTGCCCGTTTCAACAATGCGGAGGCCGGCATAAAATATGCATACTCGCCTTTTCTGTTTTTCAATCTCGGTTACGACTACTTGATTGGCAAAGGTGTTAGCACCACGGCGGGTGGCACGATTGGAAATCAACACTTTCATCAGGTATCTTTTTTGGCGGACTACTTTCTATCGAAGCGAACGGACGTTTATGCGGCCGTTGGTTGGCAAAAGGCATCCGGAACTTCATCGACCGGTACACCAGCGGTCGCAAACTTTACCAATCAGGGCGACTCGTCAAGCAATCGTCAGTTCGTTGCACGGTTAGATTTTCGCCATAAGTTCTGACTGCCAACAGTGTCGGGTGGAAACTTGTCTGTCTTCTGAGATTTGATCCCAAACGAACCTCTACTGGGAGGCGACTGGACCACACGCGGAGATGGTCCGGCGCAGCGTTGCCATATATCGACGGTACGCGCGGTCTGCAAGCACGGTTGGTGGCGGGCGTATCAAAGGGTAGAAGGCTTACCGGAATAACGCGGACTGAACCCGGGCAGCAGCTGGGAATGGTCTGTAGCGCGTGCGGGGTGCGGTGCCCGCCACCTAATCGGAAAATTTCGGCGCGGGAAAGTCGGTGGCGGCACAAGGTGGAGAAATGGATAAGGGCAAGGCTGAAGCAGAGCTTTGGAAATCATTCACACAGGAGAGAAGGAATGAAACTGGTGACAGCAATCAAGACTGTATGCGCTGCGCTCATCGTACTAGCGACATTTAGTTCACAGGCTCAAAATGGGGATGCGAGCACTGCAAGCCACGCTAGTGACAAGCAGGCCGCGAAGGCCGCAAAATCGCTTGATCGAGCCCTGGCGAAAAAAGTGAGAACCGCATTGGCACGGACGAAGGGAATCAGTGTCATCAATATTTCGGTGCGAGCGAGGGAGGGAGCCGTAATGTTGCAGGGCTCGGTTCCAGAGCAGTCTCAGATCGATCGGGCAACGCAAGTGGCACAAGGCGTGGATGGTGTGAAGTCCGTGCAGAACGCCTTGACGATTCGCCCTCTCGGTCAGTAATTGTCGCCAATCAAAGAGACCGCGAGATACGGGTAAGCCTGGTGTATGAGCGGTTGGTGAACGGCGACGTCTGGCGGCGAGTTTCTGCTGACCGGGTTGATCGTCTTGCACCGGTTCGCCGTTCTTGAAGGCAGTGCCTTCCAGCAACAGCGTGATCTGTTCGGAGCCGTTGATACGGCGCCATGTATCTCGGCTTCCTCGATCACCTTGAATGCCAGACCGAGGAAGGCCGGTCGCGGCCCGCAGTTGCGCGTGCGCGTAGCGCGGTGGCGCACGGTTGCGAACGTCGACTCAATCGTGTTTGTTGTTCCTAGATGCTGCCAGTGGTCGGCCGGGAAGTAATAGAAAGCAAGCAGGCTCGCGCGATCCTTCTTCAATGGGCGGCCTCCGAGTAGGCGAGGAGGTCGCCCCCTCACCCCTCACAGATCCGGACGAGCGCAATTAAGGCATCCGGTTCCTCATCATGCAGATTCGCTCACGGTTTGGCGTAACGATGGACAATCCGAGGCTGCGGTAACGGGAATAGGGTAAGTATCCTCGTGAAGGCAACCCATGGCATAGAGCGTTCGTTCGACCTTCGCGACAACCACTTACGCCAGATGCGGGCGACGTGATTCTGTAGAGTCGCCAGGCGCTCGAAGTTCCCGCTGATGCCAAAGTAGGCATAGTGCGCCTTAAGCATTCGACTCAGACGCTGGTGCTGATCGCGAGGCGGCCGGGTCCGCATACCACGGCAGACACGGCTGACTGCTTTGAGCGTACGCGCGACGCGGTCTTTGGCGGTCAATTGCCGCACCATCGCCCGGCCCTTCTCCGAGGTCACCCACACGTGAGTGAAGCCGAGGAAGTTGAAGGTCGTGGCCAGCGGCTCTTGGGGATCATCGTGCCCGGATTGGGGTTTGAAGCGGAAATCAATCATCTGGGTTTTGTCCGGATGTAAGTCGAGTCCGTACTTGCCCAATCGCTTGCCGAGCACCCGCAAGACGCGCTCCGCATCGTCTTTGTACGCGAGTATCACGACAAAGTCATCCGCGAAACGAACCAAGGTGCTCGGACCACGAAGGCGCGGTTGCACCTCAGCGGCAAACCATTCATCCAGAACATAATGCAAGAACACGTTGGCCAAGCAGGGCGAAAGAGCCCCGGCAACAACATAGCAAACTCACGAGTATTATGGGGCCTGCGCATTTCAAGGGAGTGTCTGGCGCCGTGGTCCAGAGGATGTCCTGACGTCGATGCGGTGCTCGTCCTTGAGGCCGTTGCTCCCGCCGACCGGGAGACACATCAATGACACGAGGACGACGCAAGCACTGGCACGTGCGTCTCGCTTTTGAGCCGAACCGCTTTGCCGGCGAGCAGTTGCAGAAGGCGTACGAGCAGCTCAGCCCGATACACGCACGCACCACGTCGCCGGAGCCGGTTGTGAAGCAGGCGCCACCGAAGCGAACGGCTACCAGGCGGGGGAAACAATGAGCACCGCAATGATCGCGCTCTACGCGCGGGTATCTTCGGAACAGCAAAGCAAACGCGGCACCATTGACAGCCAGATCGCGGCATTGAAGGAGCGCATTTCGGCTGACGGCGCGCAGATCGTCGACGACATGTGTTTTATTGACGCCGGCGTGAGTGGCGCGACGCTGATTAGGCCTCAACTGGAGCGCCTCAGGGACTGCGCCGCGCTTGGAGCGGATCAGTTGTACATCCTGTCGCCAGACCGGCTGGCGCGCAAATATGCGCACCAGGCGCTGCTGATGGAAGAGTTCTCGGGCTGCGGCGTCCACGTGGTGTTCCTCAATCACGCGATCGGTATACGACGCCGGAAGAGTCTCTGCTATTGCAGATGCAGGGCATGATCGCGGAATACGAGCGGGCAAAGATCGCCGAGCGCCACCGCCGTGGCAAGCTTCATGGTGCAAAACGCGGCAGCGTCAATGTGCTGTCCGGGGCACCTTATGGCTACCGCTACATCCGCCGGCAGCTCGACGGAACGCCGGCCCGGTACGTTATCGAACTGCCCCAGGCTGCAACGGTGCGGGCGATCTTCCAGTGGGTGGGCATGGAACGCCTGAGTATAGGGGAGGTGGTACGCCGCCTTACCGAATCGGGTACTGTGACGGCGTCGGGCAAGCCGTACTGGGACCGCAGCGTGGTGTGGGGAATCTTGCGTAACCCGGCTTACATGGGACGGGCCGCGTTCGGCAAGACGCAGTCGCGCGAGCACCTGCAGGTGCGCGTGCGTGCCCAGCGTCACAGTGCCGACGTGCCCAAAAAGCCGCACTCAACAACGCGTACCGACCGGCAGGACTGGATCGAGATTCATAGTAAGCATATAGGCGGAGGTGGCTCGCCACATGCTCGGTCAGGATGGGAATGAGCCGTCCGGCGCGGATGAGCGCGGCGGCTGATAGCGAAGACACTTGCCCAATTACCTGACCAGTGAGTGTTGCCTGAATTTCTAGCTCTATGTCGTTCGTAGCTACAGGGAGGAAATTCGCGCGTCTGGATTGCGCCACCGACGTCGACGTACCACGGGAAGATTTTACCTGTCCCGGGATGACGAAAAACGCTGCATCGATGCAGAGCGAGATCGTCCAGCGACCGCGGAGTGCCGTAGCGGCTCAGATACTCTGGCGACGCGCAGATGATTAGTTGCGGTGCGAAAAGTGGGCGCGCAATCAAACGGTGGTCGACGAGTACTGCTGGCAGTACCCGAAGGTGCAGCCGGAAGTACAGCTTGACGACAGCATTGGCGACTGGGTACTTGACCGCGTCGACGTAGGCTTTCGTTTTGGCTCACCGCCAGCGGAAACACCGGCCACAGTACCGGTGCGAACCAGGAACGTGGTCCCACGATCCGCAAGGGACCGGCTATTTCGTCCTTTGAAAGACGCGCCTGAGCCAATGCGCGTTCGAATGCCACTAATGCGGGCTGAGTCGCGTCCAGTAACTGTTGCCCCTCTTCTGTTAGTGACAAGCTGCGTGTGGTGCGATGCAGCAAGCGTACCCCCAGAGATTCCTCGAGCTGCGCCACCGTCTGGCTAACAGCCTGTGCGGTGACATTTTGAGATGCCGCGGCTCGACGAAGGCTGCCAAGTTCTACGGCTGTGGCTAGTATTTCGATGGCCCGGATATCCTTACTCAGCATCACCTCTCTCCTTGGCGGTCGGCGGCAGTACCTACCAATGTCAAGCGCAGCTTACAACTGCATCAAGGATTTGGTGTCTATTCGATTGATAGTGAGCGGCCTATAGTTTCCTCCATGCCCCGCCATCAACCGGGACCCAAGGAG
>NZ_FCOI02000044.1 GCF_001544795.2 Caballeronia temeraria
GCTTTACCGGCTCCGAAGAACCGGTCGCACTCGCTATCAAGCGCCCACACTTATCGGCTGTTAGTTTTTAAAGAGCACATCGCAAGACTGCCTAACCTCACCACCGTCTTGCGTCGCTGCATCAGCAGCAGAGAAACGAGATTATGAAGAACGCTTCGGTTCGTGTCAACAAGAATTCGAAACTTTCTTTTCTTGCCGACCGCGCTCAGAGCTTATTCCAACCCACTCCGAACACCCGCCGATACCGCCCACTCCCGCTTCCTTCGCGTTCATCGAAGCGCGAAGGAACGGAATTCTAGTGAGTGGCATCAGGAAGCGCAAGGGCTTTCTAGAATAAGTTCACCGATGCTTGAAAACCGGCTTACGCTTCTCGACGAACGCCGCCATACCCTCCTTCTGATCTTCCGTGGCGAAGAGCGAATGGAACAGACGCCTTTCGAAATGCACGCCCTCAGCGAGCGTCGTCTCGTAAGCGCGGTTGACTGCTTCCTTGGCCATCATCACAGCGGGCAACGAAAAGCCAGCGATGATCGTTGCGGCTTCAACTGCTTCATCCACGAGGCGATCCGCCCCGACCACACGCGACACCAATCCCGCACGCTCGGCCTCGGCCGCGTCCATCATGCGCGCGGTCAGGCAGAGGTCCATCGCCTTGGCTTTCGAAACGGCGCGTGGCAAACGCTGCGTGCCGCCGGCGCCCGGAATCACGCCAAGCTTGATTTCGGGCTGACCGAACTTAGCCGTGTCGGCGGCAATAACGATGTCGCACATCATCGCGAGCTCGCAGCCTCCGCCAAGCGCGAAACCCGCGACTGCGCCGATGATCGGCTTGCGAATCGTGCGAATCGTTTCCCAGTTCCGGGTGATGTAGTCGCCCTTGTACACATCCATATAGGAATAGCTGGCCATCATGCCGATGTCCGCGCCGGCCGCGAATGCCTTCTCGCTGCCGGTCAGCACGATCGCGCCGATGTCATCATCCGCGTCGAACGCCTTGAGCGCCGCGCCCAGTTCGTCCATCAGCGCGTCGTTGAGCGCGTTCAGCGCCTTCGGACGATTCAGCGTAATCAGTCCGACCCGACCACGCGTTTCGACCAGCAGATTCTCGTAAGCCATTCGCTCCTCCTTGCGATCTTCAGGTAAGCCCTAATGAAAAGTCGTTCGTCACAGCATCTCGATAATGCTACCATCACCAACCAACCGGTCGGTTAATTATTAGACCTGGCACCTTTCCTCGTTCTCTCTTCTCGCGACCATGACACATCCGCTATTCACGAAGCACGAAGCGACGCTCGATAAAGCACTCGCAGCCATCGAAACGCGCGGCTACTGGAGCCCGTTCGCCGAAATGCCGAGCCCCAAAGTGTACGGGGAAACGGCCAGCGCCGATGGCGAGGCTGCGTTCAAAGCCCACTTCGGCAAGACCTTCGAACTCGATCAGCCGTCGACGGGCGAAACCGTCGGCGCGGAGCGTTCGCCGTTCGGCGTGGCGCTCGACATTCGCTACCCCAAGTCCGATCCCGACGCGCTGATCCAGGCCGCCGCCAAAGCGCAACCGGCCTGGCGCGCCGCTGGCCCGCAGGCCTGGGTCGGCGTGAGCCTCGAAATTCTGTCGCGTCTGAATCGCGCCAGTTTCGAGATCGGCTACAGCGTGATGCACACGACCGGCCAAGCCTTCATGATGGCGTTCCAGGCCGGCGGTCCGCACGCACAAGACCGTGCGCTCGAAGCCGTCGTCTATGCGTGGGACCAACTGCACCGCATTCCCGCCGAAGCCCACTGGGAAAAGCCGCAAGGCAAAAATCCGCCGCTCGCGATGCAGAAGCGCTTTTCCATCGTCCCGCGTGGCACGGGCCTCGTGCTCGGCTGCTGCACGTTCCCGACGTGGAACGGCTATCCCGGCATGTTCGCCGATCTCGCGACCGGCAATACCGTCATCGTCAAACCGCACCCCGGCGCGATCCTGCCGCTCGCGATCACCGTGCGCATCGCCCGTGAGGTGCTTCGTGAAGCGGGCTTCGATCCCAACATCGTCACCCTGCTCGCCACCGAGCCCAACGACGGCGCATTGGTTCAGGAACTGGCCGTGCGCCCCGAGATCAAGCTGATCGACTTCACCGGCAGCACGCAAAACGGCACCTGGCTGGAGCGCAACGCCCATCAGGCACAGGTTTACACGGAAAAGGCGGGCGTGAATCAGATCGTCATCGATTCCGTGGACGACATTAAGGGCGCCGCTCGAAACATCGCCTTTTCGCTCGCTCTCTATTCCGGTCAAATGTGCACCGCGCCGCAAAACATCTACGTGCCGCGCGACGGCATCCGCGCCGCCGAAGGCCAGTTGAGCTTCGACGACGTCGCCAAAGCGCTCGCGAGCGCCGTCGAAAAGCTGGCGTCGGACCCGGCCCGCGCCGTCGAACTCACGGGCGCGATCCAGAACGACGGCGTCGTGCAACGCATCGCCGAAGCGCGCAAGCTCGGCAACGTGCTGCTCGACAGTCAATCGCTCGTACATCCGGCGTTTCCCGATGCGCGTGTTCACACGCCGCTCATGCTCAAGCTCGACGCGCGCACCGACGAAACCAAATTCACCAAGGAATGGTTCGGCCCGGTTTCGTTCGTCGTCGCGACCGACTCGACCGCGCAATCGCTCGCGCTCGCCGGCTCGATCGCGCGCACGCACGGCGCGCTGTCGTTCTCGGTCTACAGCACCGACGACAAGGTGATCGAAGCCGCTCACGAAGCGGCGATTGAAGGCGGCGTCGCGCTTTCGATCAACCTCACGGGCGGCGTGTTCGTCAATCAGACCGCGGCTTTCTCGGACTTTCACGGCACAGGCGCCAACCCGGCTGCCAATGCCGCGCTTTCGGACGCTGCTTTCGTCGCGAACCGCTTCCGCGTGGTTCAGAGCCGGGTCCATGTTGCACCGAAGGCGGCGCCGGCGGAAGCTGGCCAAACGGCATAAGCCGATCGACATAAAAAGCTCGAAGGCCGGATCGCTGTGCAGACGGCCTATGCCATCCGGCCTAATGGCAAGCTCGCGGTCGGGCGGCTAGTATCGGCATGTAAGCGAAGCCGGAACACAGTCGCCGCCGCAGCCGCATTCGTCGAGAGAGGAATCTGATGACAGAGAAGTCCGTGTTGTTTCACGTCGACGCCGAGACGCGCGTCGCCACGTTGACGCTGAATCGCCCCGACAAGCTGAACAGCTTCACGCGCGAAATGCATCGCGAGTTGAATCAGGCGCTCACTGAAATCGAGGCGGGCAATGCCCGCGCGCTCGTCATTACCGGTGCGGGCCGAGGTTTTTGCGCGGGGCAAGACCTCGCGGATCTCGATTTCACGCCAGGTTCGATGTCGGATCTCGGCGATCTCATCGACGCGTACTTCAATCCTCTGGTACGCCGGCTCCAAGCCATGCCGATGCCGGTCATCGCCGCAGTGAACGGCACGGCCGCGGGCGCCGGCGCGAATCTCGCGATGGCGTGCGACCTCGTCGTCGCGGCGCGCTCGGCCAGCTTCATTCAGGCATTCGTGAAGATCGGCCTCGTGCCCGATTCCGGCGGAACATGGCTCTTGCCCCGCCGAGTCGGTGAAGCGCGCGCGCTCGGTCTCGCGCTGACCGGCGACAAGCTCAGCGCCGAAAAGGCGGAGGCGTGGGGCATCGTGTGGCGTGTGGTCGATGACGCCGAGTTGCAGCAGGCAGCCGCGCAACTGGCCGCTCAACTCGCGCAGCAGCCGGCGCGCGCGGTCGTCGCGATCAAGCAAGCGATTCGGGCGAGCGCAAACAAGACGTTCGACCAGCAACTCGATCTGGAACGCGATCTTCAGCGCGAACTGGGAGCGTCGCACGACTACATCGAAGGTGTCGCCGCGTTCAAGGAAAAGCGCGCGCCGCGTTTCGAAGGCCTGTAAGAACCGAACCAATCTGGAGAAGTCTGTGACGCCACAACAACTCGCGGAAGCCACGGCAAAAGCCATGTACGAAGCCGACGCCTGCACGCGCGGGCTCGGCATCGAGTTGATCGAAGTTCGGCCGGGCTATGCGCGTCTGCAGATGAACGTGCGCCCCGATTTTCTCAACGGCCATGAGATTTGCCACGGTGGACTCATGTTCACGCTGGCTGACTCCGCATTCGCGTTCGCCTGCAATTCGTACAACATCAGCACTGTCGCGGCGGGTTGCTCGATCGAGTTCTTGCGCCCCGTGCAGGGCGGCGATCGCCTGACTGCCGAGGCGATCGAGCAGACATTGAGCGGCCGCACGGGCATCTACGATATCCGCGTGACGAATCGCGCAGGCGAACCGGTCGCGATGTTCCGCGGCAAGTCGGCTCAAATCAAGGGCACCGTGATTCCCGCGTAAAGGCACTCGTATACATAACGGACTCGGCATCAAAAAGCCGCGCCGCATCGTCAGCATCAAGGAGACAGCAATGACCACATCGCTGCCGCTCGATCCGATCGAGAAGGCTAGCCGCGACGAACTCGCGGCACTGCAACTCGAGCGCCTCAAATGGTCGCTCAAACATGCCTATGAGAACTCGCCGGTTTATCGGCGTAAGTTCGACGAGGCCGGTGTTCATCCGGATGAAGTCACGTCGCTCTCGGATCTCGCGCGTTTCCCGTTCACGACCAAG
Source organism: Caballeronia temeraria (assembly GCF_001544795.2). Taxonomy (GTDB): domain Bacteria; phylum Pseudomonadota; class Gammaproteobacteria; order Burkholderiales; family Burkholderiaceae; genus Caballeronia; species Caballeronia temeraria. The sequence continues at coordinate 4,641 of NZ_FCOI02000044.1, forward strand.
AAGGATCTGCGCGACAACTATCCCTTCGGCATGTTCGCCGTGCCTCAGGAACGCATCTCGCGCATTCACGCGTCATCGGGCACGACGGGCAAGCCGACCGTCGTCGGCTATACCACGCAGGATCTGGATAACTGGGCGAATCTCGTCGCGCGATCGATTCGAGCAGCCGGCGCGCGGCGCGGCGACAAAGTTCACGTGAGCTACGGCTACGGGCTTTTCACCGGCGGTCTCGGCGCGCACTACGGCGCCGAGCGCGCGGGACTCACAGTCATTCCCTTCGGCGGCGGCCAGACCGAAAAGCAGGTGCAACTGATTCAGGACTTTCGGCCGGACATCATCATGGTCACGCCGAGCTACATGCTGTCGATTGCCGATGAACTCGAGCGCCAGGGCATCGATCCGGCGAGTTGCTCGCTGCGCATCGGCATTTTTGGCGCGGAGCCGTGGACGAACGACATGCGGCGCGCAATCGAAACGCGCATGGGCATCGATGCCGTCGACATTTACGGGCTTTCGGAAGTGATGGGACCGGGCGTCGCTTCGGAATGCGCCGAAACCAAGGACGGCCCGACGATCTGGGAGGACCACTTCTATCCCGAGATCATCGATCCGGAAACCGGCGAAGTGTTGCCCGACGGCGAATTCGGCGAGCTCGTATTCACCTCGCTGACAAAAGAAGCGCTGCCGATCATCCGCTATCGCACGCGCGATCTGACACGTCTTCTGCCCGGCACGGCCCGCACGATGCGCCGCATGGAGAAGATCACCGGCCGCTCCGACGACATGATGATCGTGCGCGGCGTGAACGTCTTCCCGACGCAGATCGAAGAGTTGCTGCTCAAGCGCCCCGTGCTCGCGCCGCACTATCAGATCGTGCTCACGAAGGAAGGTCCGCTCGATGTTCTCACGCTGAACGTCGAACCTTGCCCGGAATCCGCGCCGGATGCTGCCGCGCTCGAAAGCGCAAAGTCCGCGCTCGCCTATGACATCAAGGCGCTGATCGGCGTGAGCGCCGTGGTGAACGTGCTCGCGGTGAACGGCATCGAACGTTCGGTCGGCAAGGCGCGGCGCGTGATCGATCGGCGCAACCTGACGTCATGAAGCAAAAAAGCTCGCGGACCATAATGGCCGCGAGCTTTTTCAAAGCTGCCGGAAGAACCGGCGAAATCAGGAGTTCGGCAGCAACAGCCACATCCTGCCGCCCTGCTTCATGCGCCCGGCGAGATCGCCGGCATCGTCGCCGAGTCCCCAGAAGTAGTCCGCGCGCACGCCGCCCTTGATCGCCGAGCCCGTATCTTGCGCGAACACGAGCCGATTCATCGGCTGATTGCTGAGCGGACGCGTCGTCTGCAGAAACACGGGCGTGCCGAGCGGAATGGCCGAAGGATCGACCGCGATCGACCGTTCGGGCGTCAACGGCACGCCGAGTGCGCCGACGGGTCCGTCGCCCAGGCTGGCCGATATCGTTTCGTTCGCGGGCATCTCGCGGAAGAAGACGAAGCGCGGATTCACGTCGAGCAACGCGTCGACACGCGCCGGATTCGCCTTCGCCCATGCCTTGATGCCTTGCATCGTCGCCTGCGCGGGCGTGAGTTCGCCGCGATCGAGCAATTCCTTGCCGATCGACCGGTACGGCTGGTTGTTCGTACCGCCGAAGCCGACGCGCATCACGCTGCCGTCTTCCATGACGACGCGCCCCGAACCCTGCACTTGCAGGAAGAACGCTTCAATCGGATCGTCGACCCACACGAGTTCGTTGCCGTTCAAGACGCCCGAACGTTCGAGCTGCGCGCGCGCGGGCAGCGCGGAACCGGGCTTGTACCGATACGGCCAGCGATACAGCGCGTACTGATACACCCCGTGACGCGTGCGCGAACCGCGCAGAAGCGGCTCGTAGTAACCGGTCACGAGGCCGTCGAGCGTGCCGTCGGTATTCGCGAGCTGAAACGGGGTGAAATAGGCCTCGAAGAAGCTGCGCGCCGCCGACATGTCGAGGTCGTCGAGCCGCGCCGCCGCCGCGCACGCCTTCTGCCAGTTGGTCTGCCGCGCGAGCCGGCTGCAGTTCTGCCGCAGCGCGGCTGTCGCGCCGATCAGCGAATCGTCCTGCCAGCCTGGCACCTGCTGCCAGCTCACCGCCGTCAGGCGCGACGCGGCGCGCTGTCCGGGGACGATCGGGGTTCCGGTCGCCGTGCCCGCTCCCGGCTTCACGTAATTGCCGCCTCCGCACGAGGCGAGCAGGACAGCGGTTGCAATCGATGCGGCCCAGGCCGCTGCTCGCGCGGCCGGCCGCGCGAAACGCATACAATGCTCGTTCTTGATGGGAACCGCCATGTCAGATCTGTTCGACGAATATCCAATGCTTATTTTTGCGCTCGAGTCGCTCGTGGCGCTCGCCTTGCTGATTTTCATCGTCGTATGGACGGCATCGGGCAAGAAGAAGAACCAGAACCGCTCGAACGGTCCGGCAAAACGGCGCTGATTCGCCGCTTGCCGCTGTTTTTCGCTCAGTGGAGCGTGCGCGGCATATGCAACGCGAATTCCGCTACGGGCGCTTCGAAACGCTCGCCATCTTCCGCCACGCAGAAGTACTCGCCACGCATCGTGCCGACCGGCGTCGCGATCACCGCCCAGCTCGTGTACTCGAACTGCTCGCCCGGCGGCAGAAGCGGTTGATGCCCGACGACGCCGAGCCCCTTCACTTCCTGCACGTGGTCGTTGCTGTCGGTGATGATCCAGTGCCGCGAGATCAACTGCGCCGCGACCTGGCCGGTGTTGCGAATCGTCAGCGTGTAGGCAAATGCGTACTGCCGGCTATCCGGATCGGACTGCTCCGGCAAATACCGCGTCTCTACGGAAACGCTGAATTCGTACTGGCTCATCGTAGTTCCAATTTCAATTCGATCGGCCGCTTCACCGTCATGGACGGGCGCGCGGACGTGCCACTATTGGTCTGGCATTCTGCTTGATGCGCGCGGCGCCCGCAACACGATTGGCGCCACGCTGCCACATCGACGCAGAATCCGCGCGCGAACCGTTGGCCATTCGGACGAAGGACTCCACGGAAAACGCGGGTTAAAATCACGACTTTAGGCCGCTACCCGCACACGTCCATGGCGCAATTCCACATCGCTCCCAGCATCCTGTCCGCCGACTTTTCCCGCCTCGGCGAGGAAGTCCGCAACGTCGTCGCCGCCGGCGCCGACTGGATTCACTTCGACGTCATGGACAACCACTACGTGCCGAATCTGACGATCGGCCCATTGGTCTGCGAGGCCATTCGCCCGCACGTGGACGTGCCCATCGACGTGCATCTGATGGTGCGCCCGGTCGACCGCATCGTGCCCGATTTCGCAAAGGCCGGCGCCAATGTGATCAGTTTTCATCCGGAAGGTTCGGATCATATCGACCGCACGCTGTCGCTGATCCGCGATCACGGCTGCAAGGCGGGCCTCGTGTTCAATCCCGCCACGTCGCTGAATTACCTCGATCACGTGATGGACAAGGTCGATCTCGTGCTGATCATGTCGGTGAATCCGGGCTTCGGCGGGCAGTCGTTCATTCCCGAGGCGCTCAACAAACTGCGTGAGGCGCGCGCGCGCATCAATGCGTATCGCGATCGCACGGGCCGCGAAATCCATCTGGAAGTCGACGGCGGCGTGAAGGTCGACAACATCGCGGAAATCGCGGCGGCCGGCGCGGATTCCTTCGTCGCGGGATCGGCCATTTTCGGCAAGCCCGACTACAAGGCCGTCATCGACGCAATGCGCGCGGAACTGGCGAAAGCCGCATCGGGAGCGAAGGCATGAGTGAGATCGCAGCGGCGCAGCCGCCTTTCGTGAACCGCCCGATCCGCGCGGCCATCATCGACCTCGACGGCACCATGGTCGACACCGCGGACGACTTCGTCGCGGCGCTGAACGCGATGCTCGCGCGCATCGCCATCGAACAGCCGGTCACGCGCGATGAAGTCACGGGCTACGTCGGCAAGGGTTCGGAGAATCTGATTCGCAGCGTGCTCGCGGTGCGGCTGTCGCCGTCGCAGGCGGCCTCGCAGTTCGACGACGCGCTCGCGATCTATCAAAGCGAATACGCGAAGGTCAACGGCAAGCATTCGGCGCTCTTCCCGGAAGTGAAGGAAGGCCTCGAAGCGATGCGCGAAAGCGGTATCGTGCTTGCGTGCGTGACCAACAAGCCGCATCGGTTCGCGGTGGAATTGCTGGCGCACTTCGGCATCGCGGACTTTTTCAAGGTGATTCTCGGCGGCGATTCGCTGCCGGCGAAGAAACCTGATCCGCTGCCGATGCTCACCGCATGTGAACGGCTGGACGTCCTGCCGCGCGAGACCGTGGCGGTCGGCGATTCGGAAAACGACGCGCTCGCGGGCCGCGCAGCGGGCCTCGCGACCTTGACGGTTCCGTATGGTTACAACCATGGGAAGCCTGTACAGTCCGTGAAATCCGATGGTATAGTTTCCTCGCTGCGCACCGCAGCACTGGCGATTGCCGCCACTTTGGCGCCGCCGGATACCACACTGACTGAATAAGTCCATCAATTCATGTTTCTCAACAGAAAACGGAGTCTGAGCAGCATCGACCGGGGAGCCTGGCCCTGGCGTCGCTGGTCGCGCTGACCTCGCCCGAGGTGCGCTGAAGCCATCATGCGTGATCGCGCTTCAGCATCCGTTTTTTGTTTCGCTGCGCTTTCCGCGCCGTTTCCGTTGATTCGTCGTATATCGAGCCTCGCTCAGGCACGCGTCGTGTAGTGCCGTGCGAGCCGCCCTTTCCGCTTCCGGAATTCGAAGCGGCGGGGCCGTCGTATGCGATCATCACGAGATTCGACCGACTGCAGCGCCCCGCACTCCCCGACGCCGCTCCACCCTGAAAGCGTGCGCCGCTCAAGGATCGCAACATGACCGAACTCGAATTCCAATCGCTGGCGAACGAAGGCTACAACCGCATTCCGCTCATCGCCGAAGCCTTAGCCGACCTCGAAACCCCGCTCTCGCTTTATCTCAAGCTCGCGCAGACCGAGCGCAACGGCGCGAACTCCTTCTTGCTGGAGTCCGTCGTGGGCGGCGAGCGTTTCGGGCGCTACTCGTTCATCGGCTTGCCGGCGCGCACGACCGTCAGCGTGCAAAACGGCAAGACCCAAGTCATGACCGACGGCAATGTCGTCGAGACGAACGACGGCGATCCGCTCGCGTTCATCGAGCAATATCAAAAGCGCTTCAAGGTCGCGACGCGGCCCGGCTTGCCGCGTTTTTGCGGCGGTCTCGCGGGCTATTTCGGTTATGACGCGGTGCGTTACATCGAGAAGAAGCTCGCGCACAGCGCGCCGCCCGACGATCTCAATCTTCCCGATATCCAGCTGCTGCTGACCGAAGAAGTCGCGGTCATCGACAACCTCGCGGGCAAGCTCTATCTCATCGTCTACGCCGATCCGACCCGGCCCGAAGCCTACGCAAAAGCGAAGCATCGGCTGCGCGAACTGAAGACGCGTCTGCGCGTGACAGTCCAGCCGCCGGTGACGTCCGCAAGCGTGCGCACCGAAACGTTCCGCGAGTTCAAGAAGGACGACTACCTGAACGCCGTGCGCAAAGCGAAGGAGTACATCGCGGCGGGCGAACTGATGCAGGTGCAGGTCGGGCAGCGGCTCATCAAGCCGTTCCGCGACAACCCGCTTTCGCTGTATCGCGCGCTGCGTTCGCTGAATCCGTCGCCGTACATGTACTACTACAACTTCGGCGGCGAAGTGCACGTGGTCGGCGCATCGCCGGAAATTCTCGTGCGTCAGGAAAAGCGCGCGGAAGATCGCATCGTGACGATCCGTCCGCTCGCCGGCACGCGTCCGCGCGGCAACACGCCCGAGCGCGACGCCGAACTCGCCACCGAACTGCTGAACGATCCGAAGGAAGTCGCCGAGCACGTGATGCTGATCGACCTCGCGCGCAACGATGTGGGCCGCATTGCGCAGACGGGATCGGTCACGGTGACGGACAAGCTCATCATCGAAAAGTATTCGCACGTGCAGCACATCGTGAGTTCGGTCGAAGGCAAGCTCAAGGAAGGCATGAACAATTTCGACGTGCTGCGCGCCACGTTCCCGGCCGGCACGCTCTCCGGCGCGCCGAAGGTTCGCGCGATGGAACTCATCGACGAACTCGAGCCGGTCAAGCGCGGTTTGTACGGCGGCGCTGTCGGTTATCTGTCATTCAGCGGCGAAATGGATCTGGCCATCGCGATCCGCACCGGCCTCATCCACAAAGGCAATCTCTATGTTCAGGCGGCAGCGGGTGTCGTCGCCGATTCGGTGCCCGAATCCGAATGGCAGGAAACGGAGAACAAGGCGCGCGCCGTGCTGCGCGCCGCCGAGCAAGTGCAAGACGGCCTCGACAGCGACTTCTGAGGAGACAAGACCATGCTGCTGATGATCGACAACTACGATTCCTTCACTTACAACCTGGTCCAGTACTTCGGCGAACTCGGCGAGGACGTGCGCACGTATCGCAACGACGAAATCACGCTCGACGAAATCGCGAAGCTCAATCCCGAGCGCATTTGTCTTTCGCCGGGACCGAGCAATCCGCAACACGCGGGCATCACGCTCGACGTGCTGCGCGAGTTCGCAGGCAAGCTGCCGATTCTCGGCGTGTGCCTCGGCCATCAGGCGATCGGCGAGGCCTTTGGCGGACGTGTCGTGCGCGCGCAGACCATCATGCACGGCAAGGTGAGTCAGATCGAAACCGACTGTAAAGGCGTGTTCGCCGATCTGCCTAAACACTTCAACGTGACGCGCTATCACTCGCTGGCAATCGAGCGCGAGTCTTTGCCCGACTGTCTCGAAGTGTCCGCATGGACGCCTGACGGCGAGATCATGGGTGTTCGTCACCGTGAACTGGAAGTGGAAGGTGTGCAGTTCCATCCAGAATCGATTCTGTCCGAGCACGGCCACGCGCTGCTCGAAAACTTCGTGAAAAACTCTTCGACCGGCAAGCGGGCCTGACGACATGACCATCACCGCACAAGAAGCGCTGCAGCGCACGATCGAGCATCGCGAAATTTTCCACGACGAAATGCTGCATCTGATGCGCCAGATCATGCGCGGCGAGATGTCGCCCGTCATGGCCGCAGCGATCATCACCGGCCTGCGCGTGAAGAAGGAAACCATCGGCGAGATTGCCGCCGCCGCGACCGTGATGCGCGAGTTCGCCAATCACGTCGACGTGGCGGACAACTCGAATTTCGTCGATATCGTCGGCACGGGCGGCGACGGCTCGCATACGTTCAACATTTCCACCGCGTCGATGTTCGTCGCCGCGGCCGCCGGCGCGAAGGTCGCGAAGCACGGCAATCGCGGCGTGTCGAGCAAGTCCGGCAGCGCGGACGTGCTCGAAGCGCTCGGCGTGAACATCGATCTGACGCCGGAACAAGTGGCCGCGTCGATTGCCGAAACCGGCATGGGCTTCATGTTCGCGCCGAACCATCATCCGGCGATGAAGAACATCGCGCCCGTGCGACGAGAACTCGGCGTGCGCACCATCTTCAATATTCTCGGGCCGCTCACGAATCCGGCCGGCGCGCCGAACCAGCTTCAGGGCGTGTTCCATGAAGACCTCGTTGGCATTCAGGTGCGCGTGATGCAGCGTCTCGGCGCGAAGCACGTGCTCGTCGTGTACGGCAAGGACGGCATGGACGAAGTGTCGCTCGGCGCCGCGACCAAAGTCGGCGAGCTGAAGAACGGCGAAGTGACCGAGTACGAGATTCATCCGGAAGATTTCGGCCTGCAAATGGTGTCGAATCGTTCGCTGAAAGTGCAGGACGCGCAGGAATCGAAGGCGATGCTGCTCGGCGCGCTGAACAACAAGGCGGGCGTCGCGCGCGAGATCGTCACATTGAACGCCGGGACCGCGCTTTATGCTGCGAATGTCGTCGATTCGATCGAAGCCGGCATGGCCGCCGCGCGCGAAGCGATCGAAAGCGGCACGGCGCGCGAGAAGGTCGAGACGCTCGTGAAGTTCACGCAGCAATTCGCCAGGAAATAACGGAACCCGAACGGAAGCTGATATGAGTGACATTCTGGATCGCATCATCGCGGTCAAGCGCGAGGAAATTCGCGCCGCCGAACAAAGCGCGCCGCTCGAGGAGCTGAAGCTCGAAGCCAGTTCGCGCGATCTGCGCGATTTCGTCGGCGCGTTGCGCGCGAAGCACGCGGCGAATCAGGCGGCCGTCATTGCCGAAGTGAAGAAGGCGAGCCCGTCGAAAGGCGTGCTGCGCGAGAACTTCGTGCCCGCCGACATCGCACGCTCGTACGAGAAAGGCGGCGCCGCGTGTCTTTCCGTGCTGACCGACGTGCAGTTCTTCAAAGGCAGCGTCGCGTATCTGCAGGAAGCGCGCGCCGCGTGCAGCCTGCCGGTGCTGCGCAAGGACTTCATCATCGATCCGTATCAGATCATGGAAGCGCGCGCGATGGGCGCGGACTGCATTCTGCTGATCGCCGCCGCGCTCGAACTCTCGCAGATGCAGGATCTCGAAGCGTACGCGCATTCGCTCGGTCTCGCGGTGCTGGTCGAAGTGCACGACGCCGATGAACTGCGCGACTCGCTCACGCTGAAGACGCCGCTCATCGGCATCAACAATCGCAATCTGCGCACGTTCGAAACGACGATCGACACGACCATCGGCATGCTGGAACAAGTGCCGGATGATCGCATCGTCGTGACGGAATCCGGCATCTTGTCGCGCGTCGATGTCGAGCGGCTGCGCGCGATGCGCGTGCACACGTTCCTCGTCGGCGAAGCGTTCATGCGCGCCGACGATCCGGGCGCGGAACTCGCGCGCATGTTCTTCTGATTTCATCGACAGGGACCGCATGGGCATCGAACGGGAACTCAAGCTCGCGCTCGCGCCGTCGCAACACGACGACGTCGCGCGCTTCTTCGACGAACGCACCGGCGCGGGCAAGCCGATCGAGCTTGCCAACGTCTACTTCGACACGCCGGACTGCGCGCTCGCGAAGGCGAAGTCCGCGCTGCGCCTGCGCCGCACGCCTGAACAATGGCTGCAGACGTTCAAGACGCTCGGCAAATCGGTGGCCGGTCTGAGCAACCGGCACGAGTGGGAATTGCCGGTGAAAGGCGAAGCGCTCGAAATCGATGCGCTGATCGCCGCCTGCGACGACGACGCCGCGCGCGAGGCGTTGCAGCGCGCAGCGTCGAATCTGATCGCGCTCTTCAAGACCGATTTCAGGCGCATCGTGTGGGACATCGAGCGCGAAGGTTCGCAGATCGAAGTGGCGCTCGATAGTGGCGAAATCACGGCGGACGTCGACGGCAAGATGCGTCGCGCGGACATCAGCGAGCTTGAGCTGGAGCTGAAATCCGGCGAGGAAAACGCGCTTTCGATGCTCGCGGCGGAATTGCGCGGCGCGTTTCCCGAAATCGTTCCCGAAGATCAGAGCAAGGCGCAGCGCGGTTATCTGCTGCGCGAGAAATCTGAGATGCCCGAAAAGTCCTAACGCAAAACCCGCAACGCCCGAGCATGAGCCAACAGCCTTCCCTTTTCGCGGATAACGAAACTTCGGGCGCGTCGTCGAATATCACGACGCTCGAAAGCCAGTTCGACGCGCTGCCCGCCGACTGGCGCCGCCATCTGAAGCCATTCATCGACGGCAAGCACTACGCGGCGCTTTGCGCGTTCGTCGATGCCGAGCGCGCCGCCGGCAAGACGGTCTATCCCGCCGATGTTTTCCGTGCGCTGCGTCTGACCCGCCCCGCCGACGTGAAAGTCGTGATCCTCGGGCAAGACCCGTATCACGGCGAGGACAAGGGCGCGCCGCAAGCGCACGGTCTCGCGTTCTCGGTGCCCGCGCCGGTGCGCCCGCCGCCCTCCTTGCGCAACATCTTCAAGGAGATTCACGCGAGTCTAGGTTTTCCCGCGCCCGCGCACGGCTGTCTGGATTCCTGGGCGAAGCAAGGCGTGCTGCTGCTGAACACGTCGCTGACGGTCGAGCGCGATAAAGCCGGGAGCCACGCGAAACGCGGCTGGGAACAATGCACCGACACGCTGATCCACGAAATGGCGCAGCGTCACGACGGCCTCGTGTTCATGCTCTGGGGCGCGCACGCGCAGGCAAAACGCGGCCTGATCGAAGGCACCGGGAAGTCGCATTGCGTGCTGGAGTCGGCGCATCCGTCGCCGTTGTCGGCGTATCGCGGATTCTTCGGCTGCGGGCATTTCGCGCTCGCGAACGAATATCTGACGAAGCACGGCCGCGAGCCGATCGACTGGCGTCTGCCCGCCGAGCCGGAATTGCTCGCCTGAAAAGCAAAACCCCGCTGAGTTCACTCCAGCGGGGTTTTTTTCAGGCCGAAACGGCTTAAACCGCGGCGATCGCCTCACGTGCCGACGCCAATGCTGCGCCAGCCGCTTCCGGACCCATGTTCAGGCCTTCGGCGTAGATGAAGTTCACATCGGTCATGCCGAGGAAGCCGAGGAAGGACTTGAGGTACGGCGTCTGCGAGTCGTGCGGCGTGCCGGCGTACTTGCCGCCGCGCGCCGACACCACGTACACCTTCTTGCCCTTCACGAGACCTTCCGGACCGTTCGCCGTGTACTGGAACGTGATGCCAGCGCGCGCGATCCAGTCGAAATACGCCTTCAGTTGCGACGAAATGCCGAAGTTGTACAGCGGCGCCGCGATCACGACGATATCCGCCGCTTGCAGCTCGGCGATCAGCGCTTCGCTCTTCGCGTTGATCGCGGCCTGTTCCGCGGTGCGTTGATCGGCGGGCGTGAAGAACGCGCCGAGCGTGGCGTCGTCGAGGTGCGGCAGGGCGTCGCCCAGCAGATTGCGCACGACCAGCTTCGCGCCCGGATTGCTTTGTTGCAGTTTCGCGGTCAGTTCGTCGGCGAGCAGCGTCGATTGGGCGCCTTGCGAGCGGGCGGCGGAGTTGATTTGCAGAATCGTCGTCATGATGGCTTCCTGTTTCTATCTGGTTTCGGGCGCGCTCTGCGTCCGGCTTAGGAAGCATTCTTCTCATTTCGACGCTCGGGAAAAAGCCGTCCGGTCGTGACGGATCGTTGCATCCGTAGAACAATCCGCCACGCTTTCCCGGGGTCAGCCTTTCAGCCAGCGCTCGCGCCATTGTTTCGACGGGCCGCGTCCGTCGATGGCCGTCAGCACGTAGCGGGCGACTTCCGGCCCGTCGAGCTTCACTTCGGTGCGGCGCAGCTCGTCGCGGCGGAATGCGTGCACTTCCACCTTCGCGCCCGGCAGATAGCGCGACAGCAGCGCATCGAGATTCGCGCCGGTGACGCGCAGACCGTCGATCGCGACGAGCACGTCGCCCGCCGACAATCCCGCCTTCTGCGCCGCGCTGCCTTCGTGGACGACCGCCAGCGTGCAATCCGCGCCGCCGCGCACGCGCGCGCCGAGCGTCGGCTTGACCGCCGCGCCGTTGCCCGGCAAATCGGGCGCGAGCGCGATGCCGAACGGCTCGAACAGCGCATCGAGCGGCAGGTCGCGCGTGCCGCGCACGCCATCGCGGAAAAGCGAGCGCAGATCCGCGCCGGTCGCTTCGGCGAAAAGCGCCTCGACGTCTTCCTCCGCAATGCCGCGCGCCTTGCCGTTGTAGAACTCGCGGCCGTAACGCTGCCACAGAAGGCGCATCACATCGTCGAGCGATTTGCGATTGGCGGTCTGCGCGCGAATCGACAGATCGAACGCCAGCGCGACGAGCGAACCCTTCTGGTAATAGCTGACGATGGCATTCGGCGCGTTCTCGTCGGCGCGGTAGTACTTCACCCACGCGTCGAACGAACTTTGCGCGACGGATTGCTTGAGCCGTCCCGTGCCGCGCAGCACGCCGCCGATCGTTTTGCCGAGCAGGGTGAAATAGTCGCCCGTCGAAATGAGGCCGCTGCGCACGAGCATCAGGTCGTCGTAGTACGACGTGAAGCCTTCGAAGAGCCACAGCAGCGTCGTGTAATTCTCCTGCGACAGATCGTAGGGCGCGAACGTCGCGGGCTTGATGCGCTTCACGTTCCAAGTATGGAAATACTCGTGGCTGCACAGGCCGAGATACGTCCGGTAGCCTTCCGTCGTTTCCGGCCGGCCCTGCACCGGCAGGTCCGTGCGATTGCAGATCAGCGCCGTCGATGCGCGATGTTCCAGCCCTCCATAGCCATCGCTGACGGCGACCGTCATGAACACGTAGCGATCCATCGGCGCTTTCTTCGTGCGCGGCTCGAACAGCGCGATCTGCGCTTCGCAGACGCGCTTCAGATCGTCGGCGAGGCGGTTCATGTCGAGATTGACGACTCGCCCCGAGATCACGATGTCGTGCTTCACGCCGTGCGCGTTGAAGGTGCCGAGCGCGAACTCGCCGAGCGTGACGGGATGATCGACGAGCTCGTCGTAATTCGCCGCTTCATAGGCGCCGAAGCCATAGCGCTTCGTGCCGCGCGCTTCGGCGAGCGCCGTCGCGACACGCCAGTTGCGATACGCGCCGCCCTGCGGCGGTTCGATATCGACGATGCAAGGCGCGCCCGACTGCCCTTCCACCGCGAGAAATGTGCTCGTGCCGTTGAAGAAGCCGACGGTGTCGTCCAGATGCGCGGCGCGCACCGACATGTCCCACGCGTAGATCTCGTAGCGCAGCGTGATCGGGCCATCGGCCGGCGCGGCCTGCCACGCGTGCTTGTCGATCTTTTCGATCGCGATCTTCCGTCCCGCCGCGTTGAACGCCTGCAGCGCCACGATGTTGCGCGCGAATTCGCGGATCATGTAGCTGCCCGGAATCCAGACCGGCAGCATGAAGCGCTGGCCGGCGGGATCGGGCTCGGCGACGGTCAGCGTCACTTCGAAGAGATGCGCGGCGGGATTTTTCGGAACGATGCGGTAACGGACGGGCTGCACCGTTTGCATGAGCGTAGTCATCTCGATGTCCTTGTTCTTGTTCTGGGCGACTTATCGCGCCCGGGGCCTGGCTTCTTTACGCTGCGCTTTCGCAAAAGCAAGGCCGTAAAAACGCAGGAGGCGCATGACGCGCCTCCCTTTCTCGTTGCGAGCCGCGCTCAGTGCACGGCGGACAGTTCTTTTTCGAGCCGGTCGGCGGGCACGGCGCCTGGCAGACGCCGGCCGTCGGCGAGGAACACGGTCGGCGTGCCGGTGACGTTCATCGTGCGGCCGAGCTTCAGATTCTTGTCGATGGCGGCCGTGTCGCACGATGCCGTCATGGTCGGCGCCTTGCGATCGAGCATCCAGCTTTCCCACGCGTTCGCGCGATCCTGCGAACACCAGATCGACTTCGACTTGGCCGTTGAATCGGGGGAAAGCACCGGATACAGGAAGGTGTAGACCGTCACGTTGTCGATCGATTTCAAGGTCGATTCGAGCTGCTTGCAGTACGGGCAGTTCGGATCGGAGAACACGGCGATCTTGCGGCTGCCGTTGCCCTTCACGACCTTCACCGCGTTCTCGAACGGCAGCTTCGCGAAGTCGATCTTGTTGGTTTCCGAGAGCCGCGCCTCGGTGAGATTCTTGCTGCTGCGCGTATCGACGAGATCGCCGATCAGCACGTAATTGCCGCTCGCGTCGCTATAGACGATCTGCGAGCCGAGATTCACTTCGTAGAGACCGGGAATCGGCGTCTTCTCGATGCTCTTGATGGTGGCGTCGCCCATGCGCGATTCGAGCGTCGACTTGATTTTGTCGGTGGTCTGGTCGGCCTGCGCCGAGCAGCCGACGCCGAACGTGACGGCAAGTGCCGCGGCCGTCGCGAGGGCAAATCGAAAGGTGGTTTTCATGCGGTTTCCTGTGAGTCGCGCGGCATCGTCCGCGAAAGAGTGTTTGATTCAGCCGAGCGCCGCCGACACCAGCCAGCGCTTGATGAGCGGCTGCGCGCCGACGAACGCCATGCCGGTATTTCGGACCGCGCGCGCGAGCGTGCCCGGCACGGCGAAGAGCCGCTGCAGGCCATCGGTTGCGAACATCAGCTTCTGGATGTCTTCGCGGCGCGCGCGTTCGTAGCGGCGCAGAAGGAGCGGATCGCCGAGATCGCGGAACGACTCCTTGTTCGCGATGACATCCGCGAGCGCGGCCACGTCGCGCAGGCCGAGGTTCATGCCCTGCCCCGCGAGCGGATGAATCAGATGCGCGGCATCGCCGACGAGCGCGACGCGCGGCGCGATCAGCTTGTCGACGGTCTGCAGCCCGAGCGGAAAACCCTGCGCGGGCGTGACGCAATCGAGCGTGCCGAGCTGATTTTGCGTCGCCTGTTCGACTTGCGCGGCGAGTTGCGCGGGATCGAGCGCGAGGAGTTCGTCGGCGTGTTCGGTGCGCGCGGACCAGACGAGCGACACGTGATCGCCCGGCAGCGGCAGCAGCGCGATGATTTCGGAATCGCGAAACCATTGATACGCGGTTTCGCCGTGCGGCCGCTCGGCCTTGAAATTGGCAACGACGCCCGTCTGCCGATAATCGCGCCGATTCATCTTCGCGCCCATTTGCGCGCGCACCCACGAGTGCGCGCCGTCCGCGCCGACGATCAGATCCGTTTCGAGCATTTCGCCGCTCGCGAGCGCGACGTGCGCGGCATCGGCCTCGACCGTCATGCCCTGCGCGCGCGATTCGAACCACGAAAGGTTTGGCGAGAAGCGCAGCGCGGTATCGAGCGATTGTTCGATCAGCGACGATTCCACGATCCACGCGAGCTGCGGCACCGACGCCTGGAACGCCGAAAAGTGCAGTTCCGCGTGGGCATCGCCGAACACGCGCATGTCGAAGACCGGACCGAGCCGCGAGCGATCGAGCGCCTGCCAGACGCGCAGACGTTCCAGCAGCGCCTGCGAACTCGACGACAGCGCGTAGATGCGCGAATCGAACGCCGCGCCCGGCGGCAGCCCGGCGGCACGCGACGCGACGAGCGCGGTACGCAGCCCGGATTGCGCGAGCGCGAGCGCGGCGGTCTTGCCGACGAGCCCGCCGCCGACGACGACAGCGTGAAATTTCAGTGAATGCGGAGTCATGCGGGCATTATAGCCGTGGGGTTCGAACGGGTTTGCGGGCCGATGGCGGCGTTTCTGCGCGCCGGCGCGGCGGTACAATGGCGGTTTGCCCGGCCGCCGATGCGGCCCTGAGCGCGGCGGGCGGCTCCTGCCCGCTGATTGCGCACCATTTTTGACGAAACCCGCGCGGCGAAGCGCGCCGTCTTACCAGTTCGAAGGATTCCATGAGCCTCCAATGCGGCATCGTCGGCTTGCCCAACGTCGGCAAGTCCACACTTTTCAATGCGTTGACCAAGGCGGGCATTGCCGCCGAGAACTATCCGTTCTGCACGATCGAGCCGAATGTCGGCGTGGTCGAAGTGCCGGACGCGCGCCTGACCGCGCTCGCCGAAATCGTGAAGCCCGAGCGCATTCTGCCGGCGGTCGTCGAGTTCGTCGATATCGCGGGTCTCGTCGCGGGCGCGTCGAAGGGTGAAGGACTCGGCAACCAGTTCCTCGCGAACATCCGCGAAACCGATGCGATCACGCACGTCGTGCGTTGCTTCGAGGACGAGAACGTGATTCACGTCGCGGGCAAGATCGATCCGATCGCGGATATCGAAGTCATCAACACGGAACTCGCGCTCGCTGACCTGGCGACGGTCGAAAAGGCGCAGACGCGCTATTCGAAGGCGGCGAAGTCGGGCAACGACAAGGAAGCGGCGAAGCTCGTCGCCGTGCTGGAAAAAGTGCGCGCGCAGCTCGATCAGGCGAAGCCGGTGCGCGGCCTGTCGCTTTCCGAGGAAGAACTGCTGCTCATCAAGCCGTTCTGCCTGATCACGTCGAAGCCGACGATGTACGTCGCCAACGTGAAGGACGACGGCTTCGAGAAGAACCCGTACCTCGACGCAGTGCGCAAGCACGCGGAAGCGGAGAACGCGCCGGTGGTCGCGGTGTGCGCGGCGATTGAAGCGGAAATCGCCGATCTCGACGATGCCGACAAGCAGGAATTCCTCGCCGATATGGGCATGGAAGAGCCGGGTTTGAACCGCGTGATTCGCGCGGGTTTCAAGCTGCTCGGTTTGCAAACGTACTTCACGGCGGGCGTGAAGGAAGTGCGCGCGTGGACGATTCATATCGGCGATACGGCGCCTCAGGCGGCCGGCGCGATTCACACCGATTTCGAGCGCGGGTTCATTCGCGCGCAGACCATCTCGTTCGATGACTACATCGCTTATAAGGGCGAACAAGGCGCGAAAGAAGCCGGGAAGATGCGGGCCGAAGGGAAGGAATATGTCGTACATGACGGGGATGTCATGAATTTCTTGTTTAACGTCTGACGCACGACATAAGAAACGTCAAAGCTGCTTGCCTCGCGAAGCGGAGTGCCCGATAAAAAGGGCCTCCGCTTTTTTATTGCGGACGAGGCAGCGCGACAACGCGCCATCGATAAAAACATCGAGAGAAAACCACAAGATGCAGAGATACGTGCTACGCGCGATCACGGCTTTCGCCCTGATCGCGGCAAGCTTCGTCTGGACACCCGACGCCTTCGCCTATCGCGGCAACCCATACCAATATCAACCGCAGCCCGACGAATCCGACCTCGACAACCACGGCCACTACGTCAACCACGACGGCAACATCGTCCACTCGCCCGCGCACACGCGCTCGGGCACCGTCCCCACCGGCGCCACCGCCCAGTGCCGCGACGGCTCTTACAGTTTCAGCCAGCATCACAGCGGCACCTGCTCGCGGCACGGCGGCGTCGCGCGCTGGCAGTGACGGACCGCACCGCGAAGTACAATGCCATCTGATCCCGCCCGCGCACGACGCGACCGCGGGAACGCGCGAATCCACGAATCCGCGCCACCGGACACCCTCGCACGCGCCGACTCGGGCGCATCGCGTTCATACCCTCAATCAATCACGGACAACATGGCCCAATACGTCTTCACCATGAACCGCGTCGGCAAGATCGTCCCGCCGAAGCGCCAGATCCTGAAAGACATCTCCCTCTCGTTCTTCCCCGGCGCGAAGATCGGCCTGCTCGGCCTGAACGGATCCGGCAAGTCCACCCTCATCCGCATCATGGCCGGCGTCGACAAGGACATCGAAGGCGAAGCCACGCCGATGCCCAACCTGAACATCGGCTATCTGCCGCAGGAGCCGCAGCTCGATCCGCAGCAGACCGTGCGTCAGGCCGTCGAGGAAGGTCTCGGCGATGTCTTCCAGGCGCAAAAGAAGCTCGACGAAATCTACGCCGCCTACGCCGAACCCGACGCCGATTTCGACGCGCTCGCCGCCGAGCAGGCCAAATACGAGGCCATTCTCTCGACGAGCGACGGCGGCAGCCCCGAGCAGCAGCTCGAAGTCGCCGCCGATGCCCTTCGCCTGCCCGCGTGGGACGCGAAAATCGACAATCTGTCGGGCGGCGAAAAGCGCCGCGTCGCACTGTGCAAGCTGCTGCTGCAAAAGCCCGACATGCTGCTGCTCGACGAACCGACCAACCACCTCGACGCTGAATCCGTCGAATGGCTCGAACAGTTCCTCACGCGCTATCCAGGCACCGTCGTCGCCGTGACGCACGATCGCTACTTCCTCGACAATGCCGCTGAATGGATTCTCGAACTCGACCGCGGCCACGGCATTCCGTGGAAGGGCAACTATTCGAGCTGGCTCGATCAGAAGGAAGACCGCCTGAAGCAGGAAGAAGCGAGCGAATCCGCACGCCAGAAGGCGATCAAGAAGGAACTCGAATGGGTGCGTCAGAACCCGAAAGGCCGTCAGGCGAAATCGAAGGCGCGTATCGCGCGTTTCGAGGAACTCAACAGCCAGGAATACCAGAAGCGCAACGAAACGCAGGAAATCTTCATTCCGGTCGGCGACCGGCTCGGCAATGAAGTCATCGAGTTCAAGAACGTCAGCAAGGCCTATGGCGATCGCCTGCTCATCGACAATCTGAACATGAAGATTCCGGCGGGCGCGATCGTCGGCATCATCGGGCCGAACGGCGCGGGTAAATCCACGTTGTTCCGCATGCTGACCGGAAAGGAACAGCCGGATTCGGGCGAAATCGTCAAAGGACCGACGG
Organism: Caballeronia temeraria; assembly: GCF_001544795.2. Lineage (GTDB taxonomy): Bacteria > Pseudomonadota > Gammaproteobacteria > Burkholderiales > Burkholderiaceae > Caballeronia > Caballeronia temeraria. The sequence continues at coordinate 22,719 of NZ_FCOI02000044.1, forward strand.
TCAAGCTCGCGTACGTCGATCAAAGCCGCGACGCGCTCGGCGCCGACAAATCCGTCTTCGAGGAAATCTCCGGCGGTGCGGATGTGCTGACGGTCGGCAAGTACGAAACGCCGTCGCGCGCGTATATCGGCCGCTTCAACTTCAAGGGCAGCGACCAGCAGAAGCTCGTCGGCAATCTGTCGGGCGGCGAGCGCGGCCGTCTGCATCTGGCGAAGACGCTCATCGCGGGCGGCAACGTCTTGCTGCTCGACGAACCGTCGAACGATCTCGACGTCGAAACGCTGCGCGCGCTCGAAGATGCGCTGCTCGAATTCGCCGGCTCCGTGATGGTGATCTCGCACGATCGCTGGTTCCTCGACCGCATCGCGACGCATATCCTCGCGTTCGAAGGCGATTCGCACGTCGAATTCTTCGACGGCAACTATCAGGAATATGAAGCCGACAAGCGCAAACGTCTCGGCGAGGAAGCCGCGAAGCCGAAGCGTCTGCGCTACAAGCCGATCACGCGCTAACGTCTGAGCAATGGGCCTATGCGGGCGCGCGCACCGACATCAGGCATAAAAGTGGCGACTGTGTACGGCGCAGTCGCCACTTTGTTTTTCGAGCGGCATTTTTAATAAACCGGCACTGGAGACACACGCAGATGGCGGGATCGAGCGCGCGGCGGGGAGCGCTTTGGGCAATCGGGATCGTCGTGGCGCTCGTCGTCCTGGCGGTCGGCGGATGGCTGTTCGTCGTGCATCAGATGAAGGAGCGCATCGTCGAGACGCTCGGCCCGAACGGCTCGGTGGAAGAGATCGACGTCGGCTTCGGTCACGTGACGCTCTCGCGTGTGCGTCTGCGCGGCCCGAAGGACTGGCCGACCAGCGACGCGATGCGCGCCGAGCGCATCGTGCTCGACGTCGACATGCATTCGCTCATTGCCAGGCCGATCCATCTGCGCAGCGTGAGCGTCGACAACTACTATCTGTCGATCGTGCGCTCCGCCGACGGCCGCGTGCGCATTCTGCCCGGCCTCAAGGAAACCGCGCGCGAAGCCGACGCGCAGGCCGACAGCGAGGCGCGTCGGGAACACGCGCAGGAAGAGAAGCTCATCGATCGCGTGTCGTTCGAGCGCGGTTCGATGGAGTTCTTCGACAGTTCCGTGCAGAACCCGCCGTATCGCGTGCTGATCGGCGACGCGCGCGCCACCGTCGATCATCTTCATCTGCCCGCGCTCACCGAGCGCACCGAGCTTTCGATGGCCGGTTCCATCAAAGGTCCGTCGCACACGGGCAATGTCACGTGGGGCGGCTGGATGATCATCGCGAACAAGGATTCGCAGACGCGCGCGACGCTGCGCAACGTCGACGTCGCGACGCTCGATCCGTATCTGCTGAAGAAGGCCGGGGCGAAGGCGGCGGTGACGGGCGGCACGATCGACCTGACCATCGATGCTGCCGTGAAGAACTACCGCATCCACGCGCCGGGCACGTTGACGCTGAATCATCTGCAAATCAGCGATACCGGCAACGCGCTCGACACGTTTCTCTCGATCCCGACGAAAGCCGCGATCGCCGCGCTGAAGGACCGGAAGGACCAGATCAAGCTCGATTTCGTGCTTGACGGCGATCTGCGCGATCCGAAGTTTTCGCTCAGTGAAAGTCTTTCGAAGAAGCTCGCGGCGGGATTCGCGAAGGCGCTCGGCGTGAGCGCGGAAGGCGTCGCGCGCGGCGCGGGCGATACGGTGCGGGGAATCGGCAACGCGCTGAAGAACCTGCTGGGGCAGTAGCACGTTGCCTTCGGGCTTCTGCGTTTATATCGGCAGATTCAGCGCGCGCAGCTTCGTTTCGGTGTCCAGCGCGCCGGTGTAGTGGACGCCGTGCCAGCCGAGCGCCGTCGCGGCTTGCGCGTTCTTGAGGTTATCGTCGATGAACACGAGCTCGTCGGGCGCAATGCCCGGCAGATGCCGTTCGATTTCCGTGCGCATCAAACCGAAAATCTGCGGATCGGGTTTCACGAGACCCACGCGCCCCGACACGACGATCTCACGAAATTTCCGCAGCACGTCGAAGCGTTCCCACGCGTAAGGAAACGTCTCGGCCGACCAGTTCGTGAGACCGAAGAGCGGCACGCCCGCCGCTTCGAGCCGGTCGACGAGCGCAACGCCCTCTTCCATCGCGCCCGACACCATTTCCGGCCAGCGCGCATAGAACGCGCGGATCAGCGCTTCGTGCTCGGGATAGACCGCGATCAGCTCGGCGGTGCCTTCCTCGATTGTCTGACCGCCGTCCTGCTGCACGACCCATTCCATCTTGCAGACGTTGTCGAAAAACCAGCGGCGCTCGGTATCGTCCGGGATCAGATGCTTGTAGAGATATTCCCGATTCCAGTCGATCAGGACGCCACCGAAATCGAATACGACTGCCTTGATGGTCATTGTTCGCCGCTCCCCGCCTCAAATCGCCCTGGTCCGCTCTTCGAGCCATGCCAGCGCTTTCCCCGACACATGCGGCGAAACGCGTCGTCGCACGGTCTCGTGATACGCGTTGAGCCACGCGCGCTCGTCCTCGCGCAACAGCGACAAGTCGATGCAGCGCGTATCGATCGGGCACAGCGTCAGCGTCTCGAATTCGAGGAAATCGCCGAACTCGGTCTTGCCCGCCGCCTGGTTCATCACAAGATTCTCGATGCGGATGCCCCACTTGCCCGGCCGATAGATACCCGGCTCAATCGACGTGATCATGCCCTCTTCCATCGCCGTCCACGGTTCGGCGGGCGCGTAGTGCGAAATCACCTGCGGGCCTTCGTGCACATTCAGGAAATAGCCGACGCCGTGCCCCGTGCCGTGGCCGTAATCCGCGCCCGCTTCCCAGATCGGCGCGCGCGCGATCGAATCGAGCATCGGCGAACGGATACCGCGCGGAAAACGCGCGCGGGACAGCGCCATCGTGCCCTTCAGGACGACGGTGAAGTCGCGCTTGTGCTCGGCGTTGATCTCGCCGATCGGCACGACGCGCGTGATGTCCGTCGTGCCGCTCAGATACTGGCCGCCCGAATCGATCAGCAGCAAACCGTTGCCTTCGATCACCGCATGCGACGCCTCGGTCGCGCGGTAATGCGGCATCGCGCCGTTCGCGTTGAAGCCCGCGATCGTGCCGAAGCTCAACGTGACGAAACCCGGCCGGCGCGCGCGCGCGGCGGTCAGCTTCTCGTCGATGGTCAGCTCTGTGATGCGCTCGCGCCCGAGCGCTTCCTCGAACCACGCGAAGAATTCGGCAAGCGCGGCGCCGTCCTGCTCCATCGTCGCGCGGATGTGCTCCGCTTCCGCCGCGGTCTTGCGCGACTTTGCGAACGTCGACGGATTCACGGACTCGACCGTCTTCACCGTCGATGGCACTTTCTCCAGCAAACCGTGCGTGATGCGGCGCGGATCGATCAGCAACGTCGCGCCCGCAGGCAACGCTGCAAGCGATTCGGGCGCCGCGGCATACGGCGCGACGCGCACGTTGTCGCGCGCAAGCGACTCGACGAGCGCGCCGGGCACCTTGCCGTCGCCGACGAAGATCGTCGCGTCATCGAGACCGATCAGCGCGTGCGCGACGAACACCGGGTTGTAGCTCACATCGCCGCCGCGCAGGTTGAAGATCCACGCGAGATCGTCGAGCGTCGAAACGAAGTGCCATTGCGCGCCTTTCGCGCGCATCGTGTCGCGCACCTGCGCGAGTTTGTCCGCGCGCGCGACGCTCGCATGCGGCGCGGCGTGCTCGTAGACAGGCGCTTCCGGCAGGCCGGGACGCGCGGGCCACACGGAATCGAGCAGATCGAGATCGGTGCGCAACACGATGCCGCGCGAGGTCAGCGCATCGGACAATGCACGCGCCGCCGCGACGCCGAGCACGGTGCCGTCGACCGCGACCGTCGCACCCGAGGGCACGTGTTCCGCGAGCCAGTCGACGTGCGGCGCGGTTTGCTGGCCGCCCATCATCTTCATGAGCACGATGCCGGTGCCGGCGAGCTGCGCTTCGGCCTGCGTCCAGTATCGGCTGTCGACCCAGACGCCCGCGAAATCCGCGGTTACGACGAGCGTGCCGACCGAGCCGGTGAAACCCGAGAGCCACTGGCGCCCTTGCCAGCGTTCCGGCAAATATTCGGACAGATGCGGGTCTGCCGACGGAATGAGCACGGCGGCGAGCTTTTCGAGCGCCATCTCGCCGCGCAACGACTCGATGCGCCTCGCGAACATGGCGGGCTCGGGAATGGCTGAATCTGCAATGCGATCGTTCATGAAGTCACCTGCTTGAAAGCCCGCATAGGGCGCGAAGAGCACGGCGCGCGGCGAGGATCACCCGCCGCACGCCAGAAAATGGGATCAGCGGCGCGCCGCCAGTCCGACCGTCATCGTCACGACGAGCAGCGCGAAGACCGCGCACGCGAGCCATTCGAGCGTATCGCCGTCGTGATAGACATCGACGATATTGCCGAGCATGCGCGCGACGATCGTCGCCAGTATGCCAGCGGCGACGGCCGTCCCGACATGTCCCGCCGGAGCCCGAGCGACGCGTCCCGCACGCCGCAGCGGATGCAGCCACCAGCCCGCGGCGCCGATCACCGCGCCGAGAAAAATCAGTCCTGTCCAGCCCATCAGCGGCGGTGCTCCGTCGAAGTCGATGCTTTGCAAAGTGGAGCGTTTCGAATGATGGACATGACTCTGGAAAACTTCCGGCGAGAACGTAGCGCCTGAGTTTAGGGGCCGGATTTGGCGAGCGCAAGACTCCAAACCGATCATGTTTGCTCACCTCACGCCTGAAAGCGAAAGGTGAAATAACGCGTTTCTGAGTCAGATAACTATACGAACTGTCTTAATTTCAGAGCCGCGCCAAACTGATATTATTTTCCGGAGAGCGCCGTCACGCCCGTGACATTCCGCTAATTTCCGCGAGCGCAACGCAATTCGCGTTCTTTGCACGATGATTTAACTGTTGCCTCTCGTCGCTATCGCCTTATCGCTGATTCAGCGAAATAAAACACCTCAAGAGCATCGAGTTCGCATATGACCGAAACCCATCCGATTTCCCTGCGCGGCCTCGAGCTCATCATCACGTATCGCGGCGGAAGCGAAGAGCGGCGTGACAACCTGCGCGGGGTTCTGCGTCATCTGAACCGCACCTACTCGGACTATCTCGTCTGGTTGATAGAGGCGGACGCCGCGCCCACGTTCGACTGGTCCGCGTTCGCCGACCCGAAAATCAGACACCTGTTCGTCCATGACACCGGACCTTTTCCGAAAGCGCGATTAGTCAATCTCGGCGCGCTCATGGCGAAAAGCCCGATTATCTGCTTGCACGATGCCGATATGATCGCCAATCCGCGTTTCCTGAAAATCGCAGTAAACGCACTGATGGATGACGATAAAAGCGACGTACTATGCCCTTTCATGCGTGTTTTGAATGTTTCGGGCAATCTGCGCCAGTCTTTCATCGAATCTGGAAATATCGATGAACTCACGCCGTTTCTGGAAAGCGATCTGCCGGACGACATCAATCTGATGTATCTCAACACGCCCGGTGCAATCAATGTATTCAGACGCGCCGATTTCATCCGCATCGGAGGGCTGGACCCGAGCTTCATCGGCTGGGGCGGCGAAGACGACGACCTCTTGTTGCGCGCCACGCGCCTCGGATTGCGCTGGCATTCCTTGGGCGGCGATAGCGCAGCGCTTTTTCACCTGAATCACGACTCCTCGTGGCGCTTCGAACGCCTGGAGGAAGAAAACATCGCCAAGAACCGGAAGCAGGCGTTCGAGACAGCCGACATTTCAATTGAAGCGCTCAACGAGCGCGCGGCGGAACTATCGAAATTTTTCCGCTGAGCGAACCTGCGGCGCTCTGCCGCACGGCGCTCGCGGCATCACTCCGGCGCCCGCCAGGTGGCAATTCGAGCCGGAAAGGGCCTGCTCCCGCCCCAAATGCCACCTATAAATGAAGAAATACGCAAAAGGCTATAATATCGGGCTATCTGAAAGGCCCTTGGCTTAGGCCCAAAGCATCAGCCCAAAAAAATGCAGCTCCTCACGATCGGAATCAACCACCACACTGCGCCTGTCGCTCTGCGCGAACGCGTGGCGTTTCCGCTCGAACAACTGAAGCCTGCTCTGGGCGCGCTGAAGGACATCTGGCTCGGCCCGCTCGCGAAAGTGTCGCCCGAAGCGGCGATTCTCTCGACCTGCAATCGCACCGAACTCTACTGCGCCACCGACGACTCCGCCGCCCGCGAAGCCGCGCTCCAGTGGCTCTCGAAGTACCACAGCATCCCCGTTCCGGAACTCGCGCCGCACGTTTACGCGCTGCCGCAGTCGGAGGCCGTGCGTCACGCGTTCCGCGTCGCGTCCGGACTGGACTCGATGGTGCTCGGCGAGACGCAAATCGTCGGACAAATGAAGGATGCGGTGCGCACCGCGTCCGAAGCCGGCGCGCTCGGCACGTATCTCAACCAGTTGTTCCAGCGCACGTTCGCGGTCGCGAAAGAAGTGCGCACGACGACCGAAATCGGCGCGCAATCGGTGTCGATGGCCGCCGCCGCCGTGCGTCTCGCTCAGCGCATCTTCGAGAACATTTCGAGTCAGCGCGTGCTGTTCATCGGCGCGGGCGAAATGATCGAACTGTGCGCCACGCACTTCGCCGCGCAGAATCCGCGTGAGCTGGTCGTCGCGAACCGCACCGCTGAACGCGGCGAAAAGCTCGCCGGCCGCTTCAATGGCCGCGCGATTCCGCTCTCCGAGCTGCCCGCGCGCATGGCGGACTTCGACATCATCGTGTCGTGCACGGCGTCGACGCTGCCGATCATCGGTCTCGGCGCGGTCGAGCGTGCGGTGCGCGCGCGCCGGCATCGGCCGATCTTCATGGTCGATCTCGCCGTGCCGCGCGACATCGAGCCGGAAGTCGGCAATCTGCAGGACGTGTTTCTCTACACCGTCGACGACCTCGGCGCGATCGTGCGCGAAGGCAACGCGTCGCGCCAGGCGGCGGTCGCGCAGGCCGAATCGATCATCGAAACGCGCGTCGCGAATTTCATGCAATGGCTCGATGCGCGCAGCATCGTGCCGGTCATCCGCCACATGCACACGCAGGCGGACGCGTTGCGCCGCGCCGAACTCGATCGCGCGCGCAAGATGCTCGCGCGCGGCGACGATCCCGCCGCCGTGCTCGAAGCGCTCTCGCAATCGCTCACGAACAAGCTGATTCACGGCCCCACGCACGCGCTCAACCGCGCGAGCAGCGAGGAGCGCGGGCAGCTCATCGACCTGATGAGCGGTTTCTATCGCCACGGCTCGTCGTCCGATTCGTCGGAACGTTAGCGGCCTTCTCTTTGCTATTCTCAAAGGCTCCGCGCGGCTAGCGCGGCGGCTCCCCGATCGCAGTATTTCCTGACGCTCACCGCGTCATTTCCGACCGATGAAAACGAGCATGCAAAGCAAGCTCGACCAGCTTGCAAAACGGCAGGTCGATCTCAACGAATTGTTGAGCCGCGAAGATGTGACTTCCGATATGGACCAATACCGGAAACTCACGCGCGAGCACGCGGAAATCAACCCGATCGTCGAACAATACGCGCTCTGGCGTCAGGCGCTGACCGACGAGGCGACCGCGCAGGAACTGCTCTCCGATCCGTCGATGCGCGATTTCGCCGAAGAGGAAATCGGCGAAGCGCGCGAGCGCATGACGAAGATCGAAGGCGATCTGCAGATGATGCTGCTGCCGAAAGATCCGAACGACGATCGCAATATCTTCATCGAAATTCGCGCGGGCACCGGCGGCGACGAATCCGCGCTCTTCGCGGGCGATCTGCTGCGCATGTATCTGCGTTACGCGGAACGCAATCGATGGACCGCCGAAACGATGTCGGAGAGCGTGTCGGATCTCGGCGGCTACAAGGAAGTGATCGTGCGGATCGCCGGGCAGAGCGCGTATTCGCGGCTCAAGTTCGAATCGGGCGGGCATCGCGTGCAGCGGGTTCCGGCCACCGAAACGCAGGGGCGCATCCACACGTCGGCATGTACCGTCGCCGTGATGCCGGAAGCCGATGAAATCAGCGAAGTCGTCATCAATCCGGCCGATTTGCGCATCGATACGTTCCGCGCGTCCGGCGCGGGCGGGCAGCACATCAACAAGACGGATTCGGCCGTGCGCGTCACGCACTTGCCGACGGGCATCGTCGTGGAATGTCAGGACGACCGTTCCCAGCACAAGAACAAGGATCGCGCGCTGAAGGTGCTCGCCGCGCGCATCAAGGACAAGCAGTATCACGAGCAGCACGCGAAGGAAGCGGCCACGCGCAAGAGTCTGATCGGCTCGGGCGACCGTTCGGAACGCATTCGCACGTACAACTTCCCGCAAGGGCGCATGACGGATCACCGCATCAACCTGACGCTCTACAAGCTCGAATACATCATGGACGGCGATCTCGACGAACTGATCGGCGCGCTCGTGTCCGAGCATCAGGCGGAGCAGCTCGCGGCGCTCGGGGAATCGGAGTGAGCGACGCCGCCGCGTTGTTGCGGGCATGTGTACTGCCGCCGCTCGAAGCGCGCATCCTGTTGATGCACGTGCTCGGCTGGCGGCGCGCGGAACTCATCACGCGCGATCATGAAGCGCTTTCGCCCGACGCAATCGCGCGTTTCGAAGCGCTCGCGGCGCGGCGATCGAACGGCGAGCCGATCGCGCAACTGACGGGCCGGCGCGAATTCTTCGGGCTCGATTTCGATGTGACGCCCGACGTGCTGATCCCGCGGCCGGAAACCGAACTGCTCGTGGAACTCGCGCTCGACGCCATCGCCGATGCACGCCATCCGCGCGTGCTCGATCTGGGCACGGGAACGGGCGCCATCGCGATTTCCATCGCGCATGCGCGGCCGGATGCGCGCGTGTGGGCCGTGGATCGATCGAACGCCGCGCTCGATGTCGCGCGCGGCAATGCCACGCGTCTGCTCGCCGGCAATACCGTGACGTTCATCGAAAGCGACTGGACCGCGAACGTCGATCCGTCGCTGCGGTTCGAAGTCATCGTCAGCAATCCGCCGTATATCGCGAGCGACGATCCGCATCTCGAACGAGGCGATCTGCGCTTCGAACCGCGCGGCGCCCTCACCGACGACGCCGACGGCCTGTCCGCGATCCGCACGATCATCGAGAAGGCGCCGTTTCTGCTCGCGAACAACGGCGCGCTTTGGTTCGAGCACGGCTACGATCAGGCGTCGTCCGTGCGCGACATGCTCGAGGCACGCGGCTTCACGCAAGTCCGCTCGATGCGCGATCTCGCCGGCATCGAACGCTGCTCGGGCGGTCTGTTCACCGTGTGAGCGGCCCGGCCCGAGTAATCGAAATCCGCTATCATTTCCAGACCTCTCACCGAAATCTCAAGCGCAGGAACGTCATGGACACGCAAGAACGCATCAAGCAAATCGTCGATCAAAGCCCGGTGGTCCTTTTCATGAAGGGCACGGCGCAATTCCCGATGTGCGGCTTCTCCGGCCGCGCCATTCAAGTGCTGAAGGCGTGCGGCGTCGATCAGATCAAAACCGTGAACGTCCTCGAAGACGACGAAATCCGCCAGGGCATCAAGGAATTCTCCAACTGGCCGACCATTCCGCAGCTTTACGTGAAGGGCGAGTTCATCGGCGGCTCGGACATCATGATGGAGATGTATCAATCGGGCGAACTGCAACAGCTCTTCGCCGCAGCCTGAGTTTTTTCCGCAAGTGAGCGCGCCCGCTGCCGCGAAACGACGGCTTATCGTCGCGATTACCGGCGCAACGGGCGCCATCTACGGCGTGCGTCTGCTCGAGACGCTGCGCCGCCTTTCCGGCGTCGAGACGCATCTGCTCGTCTCCAGCGCCGGTTGGCTCAATATCCAGCACGAACTCGATCTCGACAAAGCCGCGGTCCACGCGCTCGCCGATGTCGTCCATAGCGTGCGCGATGTCGGTGCGACCATCGCGTCCGGTTCATTCGCGACCGACGGCATGGTCGTCGCGCCCTGCTCCATGCGCACGCTCGCAAGCATCGCGCACGGTCTCTCCGACAATCTCATCACCCGCGCCGCCGATGTCGTGCTGAAAGAGCGCCGCCGCCTCGTGCTGCTCGTGCGCGAGACGCCGTTCAATCTCGCACATCTGCGGAACATGACGGCCGTCACCGAAATGGGCGGCGTGATTTTTCCGCCGCTGCCGGCGTTCTATCAAAAGCCCGCGACCATCGACGACATGGTCGATCACACGGTTGCGCGCGTCATCGATCTGTTCGGGCTCGGGCAGCCGGTCGCTTCGACGTGGCAAGGTCTGCGCGGAGAGACGGACCGAGATTGACAACACCGGCGACATAATTCGTTGCTCGCCGGGCCATTTATCAACGCGAGTTGCGGCCTTACATTGATGGCATACCGAATAGGAATTTGCCGCCATGAGCCGATTGCCCACCGTTTTCATTTCCCACGGCGCGCCGACATTGCCGATCGATCCGTCGATGCCGTCCGCCGAATTCGCGTCGCTCGGACAAGCGCTGCCGCGTCCGCGCGCGATCCTGATGCTGTCCGCCCATTGGGGCACGGCGCAGCCGGTCGCGAGCACGGCCGAACGGCCTGAGACGATCCACGACTTCTACGGTTTCCCGCGCGCGCTCTACGAAATCCGCTATCCGGCGCCCGGCGCGCCCGATCTCGCGAAACGCGCCGCCGCGCTGCTCGACGCGCAAGGCATTCCCGCCGCGACGACGGATCACGGACTCGACCACGGCGCCTGGGTGCCGATGCTGCTGATGTTCCCCGATGCGGACGTGCCAGTCGCGCAACTCTCGATTCAGCCGCATCTGGACGCCGCACATCATTTCCGCATCGGTCGCGCGTTGCGAAATCTGCGCGATGACGGCGTGATGATCGTAGGTTCGGGGCAGATCACGCACAATCTGCGCATGGCAGACTTCAGCGCGCGCCCCGAAGACGCCGATCCGCGCGTGGCCGAGTTCACCGGCTGGTTCGAGAGCCGAATGGCCGAACGCGATATCGATGCCCTCATCGACTATCGCGCCCGCGCGCCGCATGCCGCGCTGATGCATCCGACCGACGAGCACTTGCTGCCCGTGTTCAGCGCGCTCGGCGCGGCGTCGGACGATTATCGGCTGGGCATTCAGTCGCTCGGCACGTTCCAGCGCGCGCTCGCGATGACCAACTACGTTTTCACCGACGACTGAGCGAAAAAAAGCCCGCCGGATCGCTCGGGCGGGCTTAATCGGTGAAACGAGCGCGATCAGGCGCCGACTTCGTGAAGAATGTCGTCGGTGCTTTCGCGTTCGTCGAGATACGTCGTGCGATAGCCCGTGTGCACGCCCCAGTAATAGAAGACCAGCGCGAGCACGGCCACGGCCGCCATGTCCCAGCCGTAAGGCAGCACACCGCTACCGCCAAAGTCCTTGCTGCCGATCAGCGACATGACCGCCATCGACGGCAGATAGGCCACCAGCCACCACGCCGCCTTCAGATCGCGGCCCCAGCCCGCGAAACCGGTCTTGGCCTGAAAGTAGAAGTACACCGGCAACGCGACGACCATCAGCAGGATGATTTCGCCGGTCAGCGGCCACTTCGCCCAGAACAGCACGAGCGACGCACACACGAACGCGAACGGCGCGATCAGACCCATCATCGGCAGCTTAAGCGGGCGATCGAGGTCGGTCGCCGAGCGGCGCAGCGCCATCAGGCTGACCGGACCCGTCAGATACGAGATGACGGTCGCGACCGAAATCACCGCCGCCAGCGAGCTCCAGCCTCGGAAGAAGAACAGGAAGATGAACGCGACCAGCAGGTTGAACCACATCGCCGGACGCGGCACGCCGTAGAACGGATGCACGGAACCGAACATCTTCGGCATCGTGTTGTTGCGCTGCATCGCGTAGATCATCCGCGTGGTCGTCGCCATGTAGGTCGTGCCGGTGCCGCTCGGGCTGACAAAGGCATCGACATACAGCAGGATTGCGAGCCAGTTCAGGTTCAGCGCGAGCGCCAGTTCCGCGAACGGCGACGCGAAGTTGAAGTGCGACCAGCCCTTCGCGACATCGCCCGGACTCACCGCGCCGATATACGCGACCTGCAGCAGCACGTAGATGACGAGCGCGAGCAGGATCGAGCCGATCACCGCGAACGGCACGCTGCGCGCCGGATGACGCGCTTCGCCGGCAAGGTTCACCGGGCTCTGAAAACCGTTGAAGCTGAACACGATGCCGCTCGTCGCCACCGCCGTCAGCACGGCCGGCCAGCCATAAGGAGCAAAGCTCGACGCCGTGCCGAAGTTCTCCGAATGAAACCCGGTGAAAATCAGGCCCGCGATGGTCGCGCCCGGAATCAGGAACTTGAACACGGTGATCAAGGTATTTGCGCGCGCAAACACCTTCACGCCCCAGTAATTCAGCATGAAGTAGACGATCACGAGCAGCGCCGACAGGAATAGCCCCATCGGCGTGAGCGACTCGTTGACGAAAAGCGCATGCGCCCAGTCATACGGCCAGGTGCTCATGTATTGGATCGACGCTTCGGCTTCGATCGGAATCACCGAAACGATCGCGATCCAGTTCGCCCACGCGCTGATGAAACCGACGAGCGCGCCGTGCGAATAGCGTGCATAGCGCACCATGCCGCCGGACTCGGGGAACATCGCGCCGAGTTCGGCGTAGGTCAGCGCGATCGCCAGAATCACGACAGCGCCGATCACCCACGCGACGATCGCGGCGGGACCGGCGATTTTCGCGGCCTTCCACGCGCCGAACAGCCAGCCTGAACCGATGATGGACCCAAGCCCGGTCAGCAACAGCGCCATCGGGCCGATATTTCTTTGTATCGAACTCTTCAATTCTCTCTCCAGTGTCTCGCGCTGCGCGCGCATCGCCCGCGGCAGACAAAGCCGCGTTCGCCGAGGGATGCCAGGAACATTCCCGACGATACTTCGCGTCGGTGCAACCCCCGAGAAGGCGCGTAGTTTACCGGTTGCACCTTTCGAATGCAGTGCATACTGGAGAGAATTCGCCCCAAAACGGTGTTTTGTTGAGCGGGTCGAGATTGGACGCGCAAGCGATGTAAATTTTGCTTACACATCTCAAAAAAATCCCTTCAGAGTTGTCGGATATTAATTGACCGCGAAATGGTTTCGCCGTATAAAGCTTCTTGCAGGATTTCAAGTGGCGAGTGAATTGGTTCTTTCGAGTTCGCCATCACGGTACTCCGGTTGGTCCCATTGCCCCTTCCTTGATTTTCCGCACACCTGGGCTTCGGCCTTATTCATCATTTTTTTGGAACAAGTAACATGGAAACCGGTACCGTCAAGTGGTTCAATGACGCAAAGGGCTTTGGCTTCATCACTCCGGATGGCGGCGGCGAAGATCTGTTCGCGCACTTCTCGGAAATCCGCATCGAAGGCTTCAAGACGCTTCAGGAAAACCAAAAGGTTTCCTACGAAGTGAAGACCGGCCCGAAGGGCAAGCAAGCCGCGAACATCAAGCCGGTCTAAGACCCGCTAGATAGAATTCGTATGAAAAACCCCGCCTCGGCGGGGTTTTTTGTTTCCGGCTCCGGCAACGCACGCGGCGTCACGCGAACACGCGTTGCGCGTAGATTCCGAGTCCCTTCGCGACGCTGGCGAGGCGATCGCCGAACACCGGCTGCGCCGCGGGAAATGCCGACGCCAACGCTTCCGACAGAAATCGCAGGCCCGTCGTGCCGCCGGTGAAATAGATGGCGCCCACATCCGCGGCCGCGACGCCCGCCCGTTTGAGCGTTTCCTGCGCCGCCTCGACGATCCGCCGCGTCTCGTCCGCACCGGCCGCGATCAGCTGCGGCTCGTCGAAACCGACGCGCAGCGCTTCTTCCACCTCTTCCATGTCGATTTCGGTCGTGCCGCCGGCGGCGACATCGATCTTCGCTTCTTCCGCGTGCGCGGTCAGCGCGTGACCGAGCCGGCGATCCACGACGCGCATCAGGCGATCGTGATGGCGCACCTCGGTGTAGAGATGGCGCATCAGTTGCAGTTCGCTCACACGCTTCGGCGTGTAGACGGTGTTGATCAGATGCCAGGTCGCGAGATCGAAGTACACGGGGCTGGGCACTTCGCGCCCTTTTGGATCGAGCGACTGGTAACCGAGTTCGCGCAGCACGGTCACGAGCTCGACGCGCCGGTCGAAATCGGTTCCGGCGACGTGCACGCCATGATGCGCGAGCACATCGCCCTTGCGCTCCAGATGGCGCGCGCGCTCCGGGCCGACGCGCACGAGCGAAAAGTCCGACGTACCGCCGCCGATATCCGCGACCAGCACGAGGCCTTCCTGCGTCAGGCCGGCTTCATAGTCGAAGGCTGCGGCGATCGGTTCGTACTGGAAGTGGATCTCGCGCAGACCGACCGCGTGCGCGCACGCTTCGAGCTGCTTTTGCGCGAGATGGTCCGCGCGCGGATCGTCGTCGACGAAAAACACCGGGCGGCCGAGCACCGCGCGCGTGAGCGGCTCCGCGGCGAGCGCCTGCGCCTTCTGCTTCAGATGCTGCAAAAAGAGCGTGATGACATCGGTGTATTTGATGGCCGAGCCATCGCCGAGGTCGGTGCTGTTGTCCGCGAGCGGCGAGCCGAGAATGCTCTTCATCGAGCGCATCAGGCGGCCGTCGAAGCCGTCGATGTACGCCTCGAGCGCCGCGCGGCCGTAGGACTGGTTATTCTCGTCGGTATTGAAGAAAACGGCGGTGGGCAACGTGGTCGCCTCGCCTTCGACGGGTGCAAGCCGGATCGACAAGCCGTCAGGAAGAGCGACGGCAGAATTCGACGTGCCGAAATCGATCGCGCAATAAGTCATGGGCCTCGGCGGCGTCGTAAAGGACGCCGCATTCAAACATGGACGGCGTTTTTAACACGTTCCGCAGGACGTATCAACCGCGTTCTGGATATTTTTAAACCATTGAGTTTATTCGATAAAAGCGGAATGTAACTTGCTCGCCTCGCGGCAATTTCTGCATACATTTGCGTGCGTCGCGGCAGCGGAAAGCACGCGCCTCAGGAGACCTGTTTGAACGATAAAGCCAGCGATCGTCCGGCGATCATCGAAACCGATTTGCCCGGACGCCTCGATCGTCTGCCGTGGGGCCGTTTTCACACGCTGATCGTGTTTGCGCTCGGCATCACATGGCTGCTCGACGGTCTCGAAGTGACGCTCGCGGGCGCGGTCGCGAGCGCGCTCAAGTCGAGCCCGGCGCTGCAATTTTCGAACGCGGATGTCGGCATTGCGGGCAGCGCGTATATCGCGGGGGCGGTGCTCGGCGCGCTCGGCTTCGGTTGGCTCACGGACCGGCTCGGACGGCGCAAGCTGTTCTTCATCACGCTCTTTCTCTACGTCGCCGCGACCGCCGCGACCGCGTTTTCGTGGAATCTCGCCACGTTCGTGCTGTTCCGGTTCCTGACGGGCGCGGGCATCGGCGGGGAATACACAGCCATCAATTCGACGATCCAGGAATTCACGCCCGCCCGTCTGCGCGGCTGGACCGACCTCGCGATCAACGGCACGTTCTGGGTCGGCGCGGGCATCGGCGCGGCGGGCTCGATCGTGCTGCTCGATCCCGGCCTGCTGCCGCCCGACTGGGGCTGGCGCGCGTGCTTTCTGATCGGCGCGGCGCTCGGCCTCACGATTCTCTTCATGCGGATGTGGGTGCCGGAAAGCCCGCGATGGCTCATCACGCACAATCGCGCGGACGAAGCTAAGCAGGTCGTCGAGGAAATCGAGGCGCATTTCCAGCAGCACGGCATCGAGATTCCCGATACGCCCGTGAAACCGCTGCGTCTGCACGCGCGCGAAGGCACGCCGATCCGCGAAGTCGTGCATACGCTGTTCAAGGCGCATCGCAGCCGCTCGCTCGTCGGACTGATGCTGATGACCGCGCAGGCGTTCTTCTATAACGCGATTTTCTTCACCTACGCGCTCGTGCTGACCGATTTCTATCACGTGCCGGGCGATCACATCGGCTGGTACGTGCTGCCGTTCGCCGCTGGGAATTTTCTCGGTCCGGTGCTGCTCGGCAAGCTTTTCGACGTGATCGGCCGCCGCCGCATGATCGCATCGACGTACGCGATTTCAGGCGTCCTGCTGACCATCAGCGGCTGGATGTTCATGCAGGGCATGCTCACCGTGACGACGCAGACCATCGCGTGGATGGTGATTTTCTTCTTCGCGTCGGCGGCGGCGAGTTCGGCGTATCTGACCGTCAGCGAAACCTTCCCGCTGGAGATTCGCGCGCTCGCCATCGCGGTGTTCTATGCCTTCGGGACGGCGCTCGGCGGCATCATCGGGCCGACGCTCTTCGGGCATCTGATCGATACGCACGAGCGCGGCGCCGTGTTCGTCGGCTATCTGATCGGCTCGCTGCTGATGATCGCGGCGGCGGTCGTCGCCGGAATCTGGGGCGTCGCGGCGGAGCGCAAATCGCTTGAGGATGTCGCCCGTCCGCTTTCGGCCGCGGACGAGCATTGAGCGCGATTACTTGAACGCCTTGTCCCACGCGCCTTCGAAGGCCGTTTCCGCGAGCGTTTTGCGCGCGCGCGGCGCGGCTTCCCGCTCGCGCAGCGTTTCGTCGAGCTGATTCGCGTCGCCGTGATGGCCGATCGCGATCATCGCGATGATGTCGACATCCGCCGGCACCGAGAACGCCTGACGGAACGCGTCGCGGTCGAAGCCGCCCATCTGGTGCGTCGCGAGCCCGAGCGCGTGCGCCTGAAGCACGAGCGCCATCGCGGCCGCGCCGGTGTCGTACGTCGCGGTGCGGTTCGCGTCGCCCTTCGGCGTGAGCGTCGAAGCCGTCACGCAGACGAGCAGCGGCACGCTCACGTTCCACTTCTGATTCGACGGCATGAGCGTGTCGAACGCGCGCTTGAACGCGGCTTCGTCGCGATGACGGTCGAACGCGATGAAGCGCCACGGCTGCAAATTATTCGACGACGGCGCCCAGCGCGCCGCTTCGAGCAGCCGATGCAGCGTCTCGCGCTCGATCGGCGCATTGGAAAAGGCGCGCGGGCTCCAACGGCCGGCGATCAGTTCGTGGATGTCGACATCGGCCGGAGCGGGCTTCGTGGTCATGTTCGGTCCTCGTTGGCGTGGTGAAAGACAAACGGCGCGCATCGGCAAAGATGCGCGCCGTTCAAGGCGACAAGGATAAACAAGCTCGCGCCGGCGTGCAGCGCGTCACGCCGTCAGGTCGCGGCGACGCCCATCGACCGGCCCGCGCGATTGATGCGCAGCACCGTCACGGCCGCGACGAGGCACAGGCCGCCGGAGATCATCGTCGCGACGGTGTAGCTGCCGAGACTCGAGCGCAGCATGCCGCCGCCGAGCGCCGCGAACGCCGCGCCGAGCTGATGGCCCGCGACGACCCAGCCGAACACGATCGGCGCCGAGTCCTTGCCGTAGACATCGGTGGCGAGGCGCACGGTCGGCGGCACGGTGGCGATCCAGTCGAGTCCGTAGAACACGGCGAACAGCGGCAGGCCGAAGAAATCGATGCCGAACGCATACGGCAGATAAATCAGCGACAGGCCGCGCAGACCGTAGTACCAGAAGAGCAGCACGCGCGCGTTGAAACGGTCGGAGAGCCAGCCGGACAGCGTCGTGCCGAAGAGATCGAAGATGCCCATCGCGGCGAGCAGCGTTGCGCCCTGCACCTGCGTCATGCCGTAGTCGGAGCACATGGCGATCAGATGCGTGCCGACGTAACCGTTCGTGCTCGCGCCGCAGACGAAGAAGCTGAAGAACAGCAGCCAGAAATCGCGCGTCTTGCTGGCCGACGCGAGCGTGCCGAACGCGACCTTGATCGGATTTTTCGGCGGCGGCAGCGCGCCGGGCGGCAGATCGGCTTTTTCACCGACCGGACGCAGCGACAGATCCGCCGGACGCTCGGGCAACAGCCAGGCGACGAGCGGCAACACGATCACCGCCGCGCCCGCGACGACGAACACGACCGGACGCCAGCCGTAATGCTCGGAAATCGATGCGAGGAACGGCAGGAACACGAGCTGGCCGGTCGCGGAGCTTGCGGTGAGAATGCCCATCGCGAGACCGCGATGCGTCGTGAACCAGCGGTTCACGATCGTCGCCGACAAGGTGAGCGCGGCGACGCCCGTCGCGCTGCCGACCATCACGCCCCAGACGAGCACCATTTGCCACGGCTCGGTCATCATCGACGAGAGGCCGACGCCCGCCGCCAGCGTCGCGATCGCGGCGAGCACCGTCGGGCGCACGCCGAAGCGCTGCATCGCCGCCGCCGCGAACGGGCCCGCGAGGCCGTAGAGCGCGAGATTGATCGAAATCGCGAGGGAAATCGTCCCGCGCGACCAGCCGAACTGCTTTTCGAGCGGCAACATCATGACGCTCGGCGTCGCGCGCGTGCCGGCCGCCGCGAGCAGCACGAAAAACACGACGCCCACCGCAACCCAGCCGTAATGCATCCGGCCATTCAGCCGTCTCGCTACCCAATTCATCGCTGCTCCGTCAGGTTGAATTTTGTCTTGCGACGTTACCGCTCTGTCACATCAGAGTTGCGAGCTTAGTTACCGATCGGTAACATGTCAAGCATGCAGCAGAATATCCTGAGGATCCGACCGTGACCCGAACCATCTCCGATCAGCCGAAAAGCCACGCGCGCCGCGGCATCCGCACCGACGGCGCCACCGCGCAGGAGCAATTGCTCGACGCCGCGCAGGAGCTGTTCTATCGCGACGGCATCCGCGCAATCGGCGTCGATGCCGTCGTGGAGCGCGCGGGCGTCAACAAGATGAGCCTGTACCGGCAGTTTGCGTCGAAGGACGAGCTCGTCGTCGCATATCTGGAGCGCATGGACGAAGGATTCCGGCGGCGCTTCGAGGCGAGCGTCGCAAAACATCCGGGCGAGCCGGCGAAGCAGCTCGTCCAGGCAATCGAGGATCTGGTGAAGCGGGCGTCGTCGCCGGATTATCGCGGTTGCCCGTTCGTGAACATCGCGTGCGAATTCGGCGATCCGGCGCATCCCGCGCGGCAATCGGTCGAGCGCAACAAAAGTTACCTGATGACGCGTCTCGTCGAGATTTCGACGGCCGCCGGAGCGGATAATCCCGTGGAACTGGCGGAATCGCTCGCGTTGCTGGTCGACGGCATCTACGCGACGAGCCAGACGTACGGCCCCGGCTCGGGACCGCTGCTCGCCGCGCCGCGCATCGCGCGCACGTTGATCGCGGCGGCGTGTCCCGTGCATCGCAAACAGGAAGGTTCATGACCGACAGCAGCATCCGCGACGAAGTGATCGCGGCGACCCGGCACTGGCTCACCCGCGCGGTGATCGGACTCAACTTGTGCCCGTTCGCGAAGAGCGTGCACGTCAAGAAGCAGATTCGCTATGTGGTGAGCGAAGCGCGCGGCGTCGACGATTTGGTCGTAGAACTGACCGATGAACTTCGTCTTTTGCGCGATACGGACCCGGAATCCGTCGACACCACGCTCTTCATCACGCCGCACGCCTTCGCGGATTTCGCCGACTACAACGACGCCCTCTTCTTCGCCGAACGTCTGCTCGAACAATTGGGACTCGCGGGCGAATTGCAGATCGCGAGCTTTCATCCGCAGTATCAGTTCGAAGGCGCCGCGCCCGACGATATCGACAACTACACGAATCGCGCGCCGTATCCGACATTCCATCTGATCCGCGAAGCGAGCATCGATCGCGCTGTCGCTGCGTTTCCCGAAGCGTCCGACATCTACGAGCGCAATATCGAAACGCTGCGCCGTCTCGGCCACGACGGCTTCGCCGCCTGGATGAAGGACAAAAACTGATCAGTGCGCGGGCGCGAAAAAGCGCTCGCGCAACTCGTCCAATCCCAGCGTTTCCAGCACATCCGAAAGCCGTTGCGCAGGTTTGCCGCGCGGCAAGTCCTTGAACTGCGCGACGATGAGCTCGTTCTTCATCGAGTGCTCCCAGCCGACGAGTTCCGTCACGCTCACCTGATAGCCGTGCGATTCGAGCTGCAGGCAGCGCAGCACGTTGGTGATCTGGCTCCCGAATTCGCGCGTGTGCAGCGGATGCCGCCAGATTTCCGTGAGCACGTTCTTCGACAGCGAATGCCCCTTGTTCTTGCGCAGCACCGAAGCCACTTCGGCCTGACAGCACGGCACTACGACGATGTACTTCGCTTTCTTCTGCAGAGCGAACTGGATGGCGTCGTCGGTTGCCGTATTGCACGCATGCAGTGCCGTGACGATATCGATCGAATCGGGCAGACGATCCGAATCGATTGATTCGGCCACCGACAGATTTAGAAAAGACATCCCCGTAAACCCGAGTCGAATGGCCAATTCTTCGGATTTTTTAACGAGCTCTTCGCGCGTCTCGATTCCAAAGATGTGTGACCGATCGCGCAGAGTCTTGAAGAAGAGATCGTAGAGAATGAACCCAAGATAGGATTTTCCTGCACCGTGGTCGACGAGTGATACGGCCCCTTGGTGTGCATGCACGTCGGCAAGAAGCGGTTCGATGAACTGATAGAGGTGGTACACCTGTTTCAGTTTGCGACGGCTGTCCTGATTCATCTTGCCGTCACGCGTGAGGATGTGGAGTTCCTTCAGCAGTTCGATCGACTGGCCTGGGCGAATCTCGTGTTTGGTGGAGGGGTCGGGTGTGCCCGGAGCCGACGCGGAGGACTTCCTGGTCATCTTGATGGTGTGTCGAATAAAAAAGCGGAGCATGTTCGCGCCGAATGTGCGCTAACCGCTGGTTCTGTCGTCTCAAAAGAGGAAGTTTACCCAAAAGCGCGCAGACGCTCTCGTTCCAGTCACTGGCTGGTCGGCCAACGCGTGGCGACACGCTTGGAACAGATTGTGCATCGTCCGACAAGTGAGGCCATTGGAAAAGACGACACAGCGTGGCTTTCGCGCCGCGTAACGATGCAGCAAGCAGAGCTACAAGTCAGTAACAAGCAGTGCCTCGACACGTCGAACGTGGTCACTCGCGCCCAGCCTTGTTACGTAACACCTAACGCACAGCGCGGCGAATGCGACTCGCCGGCGCCATGAACATGAGAGGACGGCGATGGATGCGATCCCGGACAAGAAAGCAGAGAAGCAATTTCAGGAGATGCTCGCGGCACTGACCGCGATGCCCGCGTGGAGTGAAAAGCAGCAGTTGGAACTGGAGATGGCCCGAGAGATTTCCGTGGAGATGCTGCGCCTCGCCGAGTCGATGCGCGACGGCTCCACCGACATCGAAACGTGCCTGACGATGCTGAAGTACGCCAAGGTGATGGATTTCGTCCTGACGACGCTGGCCTCACGCCGGGATATCGCGCCGCAAACGCTGCGCGTCATCTTCAAGCTGGCTGGCCTGAAGGTCGATGAAGCCTATCCGGGCTGATACGGTCACGCTTTTGCAACCGGTGCGCGTTCCGAGCGCGCGCCGGCATCAGCTTTTGCGCTTGGTCATGAGGCGCGCCGCGGACTGACGCATGTGCCGCTGCATCGCGGCTTGCGCCTGTATTGCGTCGCGCGCCTCCAACGCCTCCAGAATCTCGCGATGTTCGCCGAGCGCGGCCGCCCACGTTTCCTCCCCTTCGAAGTGCCCACGCAGCGTCGATGACAGCGGGCTGTGCCGCTCGTCGTACAGACTGCCGACCGTGCGCACGAGCACGTCGTTGCCCGTCATCTGCGCGATCGCGATGTGAAACGCGCGATCGGCCGCCATCGGCACCTGGCCGTTGCCGACTTCGCGCGCCATCGTTTCGTACACCGCGCGCAGCGCCTTCAGTTCCTTCGGTTTCGCGAACGGCGCGACGCTCGCCGCGATCGCGCCCTCGATCACACTGCGCGCGTTCATGATCTCGATCGGGCTTTCGCCCAGTTCCGCTTCGGTCGCCGCCGGTGTGCTCGCGGGCGTCGCGACGATGTACACGCCCGAGCCCATGCGAATCTCGACGCGCCCTTCCAGCTCCAGCGCGACCAGCGCCTCGCGCACCGATGGCCGCGACACGCCGAGCGTCTGCGCGAGTTCGCGCTCGGACGGCAACCGGCCGTTCGGGGCGAAATCCTGCTGTTCGATCAGCCCGCGCAGCTTGTCGGCGATCTGTAGATAGAGGCGGCGCGTTTCGGCTGGTTTGACGCTCACGTGCTGGCTCCTGCCTTTTGTCTCGGGGAAAACGTGGATTGTAATCAGCGGAAGGGTTGACGCGCCGTGGGGCGGGCATTTGCCGTTCGCGGATCGCTTACAAGTGGCTTGACCAATTCTATTTCAAGACACTAGTATGCAATCCGGTAAGGCCAGGTGGCCGATTTTTTTTCGGCGATCTGGAACCGTTCCCACCCGATCATTCCTCACAACGCAACGCGCCCGACGATGAACAATCCGATTCTCCAGTTCGGCACGAGCCGTTTTCTGCAGGCGCACGTCGATTTCTTCGTCACCGTCGCGGCGCGCCGCGATCCGGCGAAATCGCTCGGCAAGATCACCGTTGTTCAGACCACGTCCAGCGCCGACAGCCGCGCGCGCGTCGAGGCACTGCGCGCGGCCGGGCGCTATCCGGTGCGCATCCGTGGCCGTCTGCGGGACGAAACCGTCGATACGACGGTCGAATGCGATTCCATCACCGAAGCGCTGCACGCCAGCGAAGACTGGCCGCTGCTGATCGAGCGCGTGAAGCGCGACGTGAAAGTGATCGTCTCGAACACGGCGGACGCCGGATACGCCCTTTTCGATGAAGACACCGCCGATCTGCTCGCCGGCCAGCGCGCGCCGCGCGGTTTTGCCGCGAAGCTCGCAGTGCTGTTGCACGCACGATTTGAAGCCGGCGCGGCGCCGATCACGCTTTTGCCCTGCGAACTCGTCTCGCGCAACGGCGACACGCTGCGCGATCTGGTCATCGGCGTGGCGCGCGGCTGGAACGTCGACAAGGCGTTCATCGGCTATCTGACGACGGGCTGCGTGTGGGTGAATTCGCTCGTGGACCGCATCGTGTCGGAGCCGATTCAGCCGGTCGGCGCGATCGCGGAGCCGTACGCGCTGTGGGCGATCGAGCGCCAGGACGGCATGGTGCTGCCGTGCGAGCACGAGGACATCGTCGTCACGGAGGATCTCGCGCACTACGAGCGTCTCAAGCTGTTGATGCTGAATCTCGGCCACACGATGCTCGCGCAAATCTGGCGCACGCGCGACGGCTCGCCCGACATGACCGTGCTCGACGCGATGCGCGATCCGGCGTATCGCGAGCCGCTCGAAGCGACGTGGCGCGACGAAGTACTGCCCGTGTTCGCGGCGCTCGGCAAAGGCGATGTCGCCGCCGACTATCTCGCGAGCGTGCGCGACCGCTTCGAGAACCCGTTTCTCGTGCATCGGCTCGCGGACATCGCGCGCAATCACGACGAGAAGAAAGTCCGGCGCTTTCAGCCCGTCATCGAGCTCGCGCGCGAGCTGAAACTCGACATCGAACAGAAGCGTCTGCGCGACGCACTCGAATGCGCCTGAAGAGCGGCGACCAGTTTTGAATCACGGCTCACCGCGCAGGCATCGCGGACTGAGCTGAAATAAATGAAGTGCCGCCCCATTGAGGAGACAATACGATGCGCAAAATGCGTTGGGTAGTGATATTTCTGGCTTTTCTGGCAATCGCGATCAATTACATCGATCGCGCGAATCTCGCCGTCGCCGCGCCGCAGATCGAAAAAGCGCTCGGCATCGGCCCGGCTGAAATGGGCTTCATCCTGAGCGGCTTCTTCTGGAGCTACGCGCTCATGCAGATGCCTTTCGGCTGGTTCGTCGATCGCGTCGGCGCACGCATCGCGCTGCCGCTCGCGGTGGGCTGGTGGTCGGTGTTCACCGCGCTCACGGCCGTCGCGTCGAGCGTCTTCGGCATGTTCGGCTGCCGCCTGATGCTGGGCATCGGCGAAGCGGGCGCGTATCCGTCGTGCGCGAAACTCGTGTCGCAATGGTTCAAGAAGGAGCAGCGCGCGTTCGCGACCAGCATCTTCGATAGCGGCTCGCGCGTCGGCTCGGCGCTGTCGATTCCGGTCGTCGCACTCATCATCAGTTCGTTCGGCTGGGAAGCGTCGTTCGTCATTACCGGCGTGATCGGCTTCGTGTGGATTCTCGGCTGGTTCCTGATCTACCGTAACAAGTCGAAGGGCGATCTGACGGGCGACACCGACGTCGCGCCGGTGCCGGTCGCGCCGAAGAACAAGGTCTCGTGGGCGTCGCTGTTCAAGTACCGCACGCTGTGGGGCATGATGCTCGGCTTCTTCTGCCTGAACTTCGTCATCTACTTCTTCATCACCTGGTTTCCGAGCTATCTCGTGCAGGCGCACGGCTTCTCGCTCAAGTCGCTCGGCACGCTCGGCACAATTCCCGCGCTGATGTCGATTCCCGGCGGCTGGCTCGGCGGCGTCATCTCGGACACGCTCTTCAAGCGCGGCTGGAGCCTCACCGCCGCACGCAAAACCTGCATGGTCGGCGGCATGCTGATGTCGTCAGTCATCACGCTGTGCGCGTTCGTCACCAACATTTATCTGATGCTCGCGTTCTTCGGCATCGCTTACGCGAGTCTCGCGTTCGCGGCCGCGTCGATCTGGTCGCTGCCGAGCGACGTCGCGCCGACGCCCGATCACGTCGCATCGATCGGCGGCATTCAGAACTTCGCATCGAACCTGGCAGGCATCGTCATCACGACCTTCACCGGCGTGATGCTCGCGATCACCAAGGGCTCATTCGTGATTCCGCTGTGCGTCGCGGGCGGCTTCTGCTTCCTCGGCGCGTTCAGCTATCTTGTAATCGTCGGCAAGATCGAGCCGCTCAATCTCGCCGAAGAAGAGGAAAAAGCGCGCACCGATGGCCGCGCTCCGTCCACTATCTAAGCAAAAGATCATGTCCACCACATCCACCGACCATGCGGTCATCCGGCTGCATCCCAACGACGACGTCGTGATCGCGACGCGTCAGTTGCTCTCCGGCGCGCGCATCGCGTCGGAGGATTTCGTCGTCGCGGGGCTGATTCCGCCGGGCCACAAGATCGCGACGCGCGATATCGCCGCGGGCGCGCCCGTGAAGCGCTACAACCAGATCATCGGTGTGGCGAAAGAGGCGATCGCGCGCGGGCAGCACGTGCACACGCACAATCTGTCGATGGCCGATTTCGCGCGCGAGCACGAGTTCGGCGTCGATCTGCATCCGACGCCGTTCGTCGACAAGCCCGCGACCTTCATGGGCATTCGCCGCGACGATGGCCGCGTGGCGACGCGCAATTTCGTCGGCGTGCTGACGAGCGTGAACTGCTCCGCCACAGTTGCGCG
Organism: Caballeronia temeraria; assembly: GCF_001544795.2. GTDB lineage: Bacteria > Pseudomonadota > Gammaproteobacteria > Burkholderiales > Burkholderiaceae > Caballeronia > Caballeronia temeraria. The sequence continues at coordinate 48,053 of NZ_FCOI02000044.1, forward strand.
TGCGATCGCCGATCACTTCCGGCGCGACGTGCATCCGGAAGCGCTCGCGGATTATCCGAACGTGGATGGCGTGATCGCGCTCACGCATGGTCTCGGATGCGGCATCGACATGCAGGGCGAAGGGCTCGGCATCCTGCGCCGCACGCTTTCGGGCTACGCGGTGCATCCGAACTTTCATTCGGTGTTGTTCGTCGGTCTGGGCTGCGAGACGAATCAGATCTCGGGCGTGCTCGAATCGAGCGGTTTGAAGGATGGCGAAAAGCTGCGCAGCTTCACGATTCAGGACAGCGGCGGCACGCGGAAGACCATCGAACGCGGCATCGCAATCGTGAAGGAAATGCTCGCCGACGCGAATCGCGTGCAGCGCGAGCCGCTGCCGGCGTCGCATCTGATCGTCGGATTGCAGTGCGGCGGATCGGACGGCTATTCGGGCATTTCGGCGAATCCCGCGTTGGGCGCGGCTGTCGACAAGCTCGTCGCGCATGGCGGCACGGCGATTTTGTCAGAAACGCCGGAAGTCTACGGCGCCGAGCATTTGCTCACGCGCCGCGCCGTGAGCCGTGAAGTCGGCGAAAAGCTGCTCGCACGCATCAAGTGGTGGGAGGAATACTGCGCGCGCAACGGCGCGGCGATGGACAACAATCCGTCGGCGGGCAACAAGGTCGGCGGACTGACGACGATCCTCGAAAAATCGCTCGGCGCGGTCGCGAAAGGCGGCACGACGAATCTCGTCGAAGTGTACGAGTACGCTCAACGGATCGATGCGAAGGGCTTCGTTTTCATGGATTCGCCGGGCTACGATCCGATGTCCGCGACCGGGCAAGTCGCTTCGGGCGCGAATCTGATCTGCTTTACGACGGGCCGCGGTTCCGCTTATGGATGCGCGCCGTCGCCGTCGCTCAAACTCGCGACGAACACCGCGCTGTGGGAGCGGCAGGAAGAGGATATGGATATCAACTGCGGAGGCGTGATCGACGGCTCGGCGACCATCGAACAGCTCGGCGACGCGATCTTCCAGATGATGCTCGACTGCGCGTCAGGCGTGGCGTCGAAGAGCGAACTGCACGGCTACGGGCAGAGTGAATTCGTGCCCTGGCAGGTGGGCGTGGTGACCTGAGTTTGTGAAGGCGCATCGTTCTTGTCGATGCGCCTTTTTTCTTCGTCAGATTCAGGCGATAGCCGCGTGCTGCGCCATCATTTGCAACGCGACGGCTTCCGCCACTTCGATGCCGTCGATCGCCGCGGAATAGATGCCGCCCGCGTAGCCCGCGCCCTCGCCCGCCGGATACAGACCGTCGACGTTGACGCTTTGATAGTCGTCCTTGCGTCGCACGCGAATCGGCGATGACGTGCGCGTCTCGACGCCGGTCAACACGGCGTCGTGCATCGCGAAACCTTTGATCTTCTTGTCCAGCTCGGGCAGAGCTTCGCGGATCGCTTCGATCACGTAATCGGGAAGCGCCGTGCTCAGGTCGGTGGGCTTCACGCCCGGCTTGTACGACGGCACCACGGAACCCAGTGACGTCGATGCGCGCCCCGCAATGAAATCGCCGACGAGTTGCCCCGGCGCGGAGTAGTCGCCGCCGCCCAGCTCGAACGCGCGCTCTTCCCACTTGCGCTGGAACGCGATACCGGCGAGCGGACCGCCCGGATAATCTTCCGGCGTAATGCCCACGACGATGCCCGCGTTCGCATTGCGCTCGGCGCGCGAATACTGGCTCATGCCGTTCGTCACGACGCGGCCCGGCTCGGACGTCGCCGCGACGACCGTGCCGCCCGGGCACATGCAGAAGCTATAAACCGCGCGACCGTTGCTGCAGTGATGGACGACTTTGTAGTCAGCGGCGCCGAGCTTTTCATGGCCGGCAAACTTGCCGAAGCGGCTTCTGTCGATCACGCCTTGCGGATGCTCGATGCGAAAGCCCAGCGAAAACGGCTTCGCTTCCATATAGACGCCGCGCGCGTGCAGCATCTCGAACGTATCGCGCGCGCTGTGACCGACGGCAAGCACGACGTGATCGCAGCGCAACGTCTCGCCGGTCGAAAGCTTGAGGCCACGCACCTTGCCGTTATCGATGTCGATGTCTTCGACCCGATGCTGGAATCGCACTTCCCCGCCGAGCTGATGGATCTCCGCGCGCATCTTCTCGACCATGCTTACCAGCCGGAACGTACCGATGTGCGGACGGCTCAGGAACAGAATGTCCTCCGGCGCGCCGGCTTTGACGAACTCGTCGAGCACTTTTCGGCCGTAATGCTTAGGATCCTTGATCTGGCTGTAGAGCTTGCCATCGGAGAACGTGCCGGCGCCGCCTTCGCCGAACTGCACGTTCGATTCGGGATTGAGTTCGTTGCGTCGCCAGAGGCCCCAGGTATCCTTGGTCCGCTCGCGCACTGCCTTGCCGCGTTCGAGGATGATCGGCCGGAAACCCATTTGCGCGAGGATCAGGCCGGCAAAAAGCCCACACGGTCCCATGCCGATAACGACAGGACGCGGCAACGTCGATTGCTCCGGCGCTTTCGCCACGAATCGATACGCCATGTCCGGGGTCGCGCCGCAGTGCGGATGCGGACTCGCTTCGAGACGCTTCAATACCGACGCTTCGTCTTGCAACTCGACATCGATGATGTAGGTGAGTTTGATATCGGCGCGCTTGCGGGCATCGTGCGCACGACGAAATATGTGGAAGCGGACGAGTTCGCTCGCACCGACGCCAATCTCGGCCAGGCGCGCGAGTACCGCGGTTTCGATAGCCGATTCGGGATGATCGAGCGACAGCTTGAGTTCGCTTAGACGTAGCATGGGGACATCGACGGCGCTGGCCGTGCTCTTGGAATTGCGTAGGGAGGATTTTAGCGCTTGAGAGACGCGGGATTTGCCGTTTCGCTGCGACGCGCGCCCCAACGCAAAAACCCCACCTTTGCGGGGTGGGGTTTTTGTCGTACGGCATAAGGAGCCTGACGATTACC
>NZ_FCOI02000045.1 GCF_001544795.2 Caballeronia temeraria
CGAAACGCAGTGTCGTTTCCGTATCCTGCATCGGCCAGTACGACGCCGTCCGGTGCACCGCTTTGCCGGGCCTCGCGGGGCGGACCACATCGATGGATTCTTCGCCGAACTGGCGTAGGACTGCGCTCCCGGCACGACGACACGCCTGCGCTATCGAAAGCTCATCGACCGGTTCACGCGTCAGCTCGTGAACATCGAATTGCGCGGTGACAATCCGGCGGCACAGATGTTGGTCAATGAGAGCTGGCCACAAGACGAGCCGACGCCGATCTATTTCTCATCGGAAGACGATGCACGGCTACAAGCGGTGTGCGTTGCAACCGAGGGCGCGGCGTTCAAGGAACTGCGAAACACGGCGATCGTGGCGCTATTTCTCGCGTCAGGGGTCACGGCCGCCGAACTCAAGCAGTTGCGCGTCGACGACCTCGATGTGCATGGCGAGCGCCCCACTGTCTTCGTTGACAAGCATGGACCTCGCATTGCACGGCGGGTGCCAATCGAATCTTTCGCGGTCGACGTGCTGCGCGAATATCGTGAGGCGCGCAGCCGCATCCAGGCCCCGACGCAATGGCTTTTCATAGCCACTGCGGGCGGCAAGCCGATGCTGCCGGATACGATGCTGAAATGTGTCCGCGTAGCGCTACGCCGCGCTGACCTGTCGGCGGCCGACGAGAGTCCACACTTGCTCAGAAACACGTTCGGTCGTCGGCTGATCATCGCCGGCAAAACCAATGAGCAAGTGAGCAATCTTATGGGCCTGTCGAGCCATCGCACTGCGACTCGCCTTCGCCAAACTCTCATACTGAGCGAGGCGTCCGACGCACAAGCCTAGTGCCTTGCGGGCCGGCCTCGGCCACAATCGGGGATCGGACGCCGCGACGCGCTTGCCCCCTGTCACCTGGTCCGAGCAGGACCAGTACGTTGATCGGAGTACCGTCGTCGCGTCATCGCTTGCCAGATGCTTTGTCACGGTCTTCCTGCGAGCCTAAACGACCGTTCGACTCCGCGCGTCGAGCCGGCGCACGCGTCACGCTGGAACCACCCTTGAGCCATCTATCAACGGCTATATAGCGGGCCGATGAGAACTCGACCATTTTCTCGACCGCTTTCGCCGTCTGTATTTGTTGCGCGATTTCGGGAGGAATTTCGCCACAGGCAATTAACACGCCCTTTCCGCTGATTGCCTGCTCTATCGTCTTCCCACGAAAGGAAAGACGTACGCGAAACGACGGCTGCTCATCTGCGTCTGGCGAATATGCAACATCAAGCGTCGAGTCCGCAAAGTCGGTCCACAATTCGGCGAGTCCAGGGTGCTCACTGCCCGTCAACTCCGATGCACGGTCGAACCCATCATTCACGTTGGTTATGCACCGTCTGTCAGGGTCAATCAGGTAGCACAGAAACATGTTACCTCCTGCAGTTGGAGGCCCTCTCCGAAAGCCAGCTTCGAGTTAATGACTTTGGTCGAATGGCTTGCTGCCCGGCCAAAGAACCGAGCCACGGTGTTGGGAGGCGCGGTACAGCGCGCCGTAGTGCTGACCGCCGCTTTAAGGATAGGAGCAAAAAAGAGCCCTGAGCGCGGCTTTTGCGTTCGTCAGACCAAAATTGGGATAGGAGCCGAAGCGCAGACTCGTGGACGGAGCGCGGCTAAGGGGCGAGCCGTCCGGCTCATTCCGGCCATGAAGCGTCATTCGCTTGTACCGCGCAGCGGACATTCAGGCGTCGCGTCCACTGGGATACCGCCCTTTCAAATTTGGCAGCGCGAACGCCAACTGCAAGTCGCGAGCGTCCGCATGACTGTCCGTTGCCGAATCTAAACAATTGAGGGAGATGGATGTCGACCGGCGTCACAGCCGGCGGGATGTTCGCTGAAGGCTACGACGGCGACGGCTGCCGAGGTGCTGGTCCTGACACGAAACTTGGCTCGCACGGGGTATCAAATCGTGGTCGACGGCAAACCGTCCACGACATCTTCTGCTCGGGCATGACGACCGCATCTCGGTCGTCATGATGGGCAGCGCGATAAAGTTCGACGAATTCGAAGGGCGTAAGTCTGGCCCCGGAGGTGAGCGACCAGTCCGTGCAGTATGCACGCCCGCGGGTGTGCGTTCTTGAGCGTGAGGCACGGCGTCGGCGGCTTTGTCGGCGGTTTGCCGGTGCTGTTCGAACGTCGGCCATTTATCTTCGAGCGGTCGATGGTAATTCCCGGCGAGGAGACACGCCTCGCATTCCTGACGCCATCAAAGCCCTCGCGGCTGGCAATCCGATGGCGGTCTATCGCCGACGCCGCGTCCCTAGTTGCCCTCGATCTGGCTCGCACTCAGATCAGTCGGCAGGCAGTGCGGATGCTCGAAGCCCATCGGCGATGCGCCCGTCGAATACAGGATGTTGTCGGTATTGTTCGGGCCCACTCCTTTGGGCACCGCGCCGAGTCCCGCGAGCTTACGCATGCGATAGGCGATTGCGTGATCGGCGCACGCGGAGTCGCCGCTCACGCCCAAGCCGCCGATAACTCTCCCGCCTGCATAGAGCGCGACGCCACCGCCGAAGGTGATCACGCCGCCGAGCACGCGGCCGATGCCGGTTCCCTGCTCAAGAAAGCGCGGGTCGAACGGATTCGAATTGTTCAGGCCATAGAGCGAGCCCCCCGGCTGCGTCGCTCCGTAAAGATTAGCAGTCGAAAGGGCGAGACCATCGTTGCTGAAGCCGTTCGCCGTATAGGCCTTTGCGATCGCGATCGCGCGGCTTCCCGGCCACGCATCGCCGGTCTTGATCACCGAGCATAGATGCCCGTGCCTGTCCACGATGGCCGCCCACATGCGGTTCGGCGTGAAGATGCCGCCATTGCCGCTCTGCACGACGGTAGCCAACTGCTTCTCTACAAGGGAAATCGTTCCCTGCGGGAGCATGCAGCGCCCGGTCGGGCCGTCGTCGTTGTCGTTGGCATGCGCAGGCGCCGACAGCGCAGCGGTCAGAAGTGCTGGAACGACGGGAAGCAATAAACGACGATCGCTGATGAGCATGGTAATTCTCCCAACGAAAGGAGGCCGGGCTCGAACCGCCTCCGGAATACGGACGGACCTACAGAATCACGAACTGGCAAGTTTAATTAACTTAGGAATGCAAAGCACGGGCGCCGGAGATAAGTGTTTTTGGTGTCTGTTCAATCGTGTGTGAGCGGAGATAGAGCCATTATCTCAGTGGGTTTATGACGGTCGAGAAATCAAATGATGATTTAGTCTTTCGCCAGCATTACGTTCGATTGCTGCGTGCAGCCAGGTAGCGAAGGGAAGTGTAGGCAATCTTTTGGAAAAAGGGTAAGCATGAAAGTGTGCGCGCACATGCGTCAGGGAAGTGCAGCGGAACACATCCCACGGATCGGCCGACATTCGAGACGACAGTAGCACCCGGTATCGGAGTCGCGGGTTCGTCGCACGGGCGCGTCGATTCATTGCTGTAGCTCTCGCTTTGTCTTCGCCTATCGTAAAAAGTGGCGGAGATCAAACACGTTTCGATGTCGCCTGTTCAAGCTGCCTTCGGAGTATGCAGACCACATTGGAAGACTCTAGGGCGGTCATATTGGAAGTCGCCGACTCGACTTTCGGCTCGACTTTCCGTCGCGTCGGCGTCTTCTTGGATCGGCGCTTTCACGATGAAGAGATACGATAGTACGGCCATGAGGGCCAAGATGGCGCTCGCGATCGGGGCCAAGAAGAACACGTAAGTGTGATGGTCCACGATGCCCGTCAAGCGCGGCGCCGCAGAGCCCGCGAGAAAGCCACCGCCATGCACGCAGAGACGGTAGGCGGCAGTGGCCGTAGTAGCCACGCACACGAACGGACATAGTCGATCGGGACGATAGAATGAACGGTGATGCCGGCCTTCGACCAGCCTGCAACGTCGCGCAGTTCAAGGACCGCTTTACCTCTCAGATGGAGCACAACGGGCGGGACAAGTGCCGAGCGACTGAAGAGATGTCGACTACTGCCCGATGCGGCCGATTTATGGTCGGCCAGCCCGCCGATTGACATCGGGCGCCGGATCCTATGTCATGCGAAACGCTATTTGAGAAAGACCTAGTATTTCGGGGAAGCAGCCAACGGCTCGGCATGCAGGCAACATCGTCTGCTGGCAGGCATGTTTAGATATCACATGTCGCAAGGACGCTACCTTCGTGAGCAGGTCCCGTAGAAACCCTTCACGGAAAGCCCTGAGGTTTGAGTTATCGGCTTCCGGCGCAATGAAGAATCGGCCGAAAAATTTGTAGCGAGTGCCGCGGCCCGCTGGTTCGGGCGGCTGCAGAAAAGGATCGAATCGGGGTTACTTCTTGGGGGGCGGCGCTCCAGGGATCGCGTTGACGCGCGCGGCATTCGCAGCATTGGCGGCGTTCGCCGCGTTAATCGCGTCCATGTTGTACCTCGGGGCGGCGTTGTAGTTCGGAGCGGCGTTGGCACCCGGGTTCTGGGTCTGCGTGTTGGACAGGTTGTTGCCCGGCGCGGTGTTCGGCTGCTGCAGCGGCTTCGGCTGAAACGTCTGATTGATGACGCCCATCTGGCCCAGCTTCTTCGCGGCCTGGCCGCCGGCGCTGGCAGCAGTGGCGAAGCACAGGCCGGCGGCGCCAGCGATCAGCGCAATCTGCATGATGCGACGCTGCGCGCGATTGCGGTCTTTCTTCATGACGGCCTCCTGGTCCGATGCCCGTCGCGCGAATGCGCAGCCGAGAGTCCTATTTTGCGCAAGGACGATACCCGCGTGGAGGAGGGTTTTTGCCTAGGTCTGAGTGAATCCAGTCTGCGGCATACCGCACGACAACACGCTCAAGCTGACGGCTCCGGTTGTGATGTGGCGACCAACCAAACGATTGCAGATCACATGCTTTGAGGTGCGCAGGTCGTCGCACGGTGCCTTATCGAAGGGCTCCAATACCGTCGACGCCCACCGCGGCTGGCGAACTGCTGAAACGAGCCATCCGGCGATGTCTTGTCTTCGCACGCCAGCAGCGTTTGCGCGACGGGCACCTTGGGCATGACTTCGCGCGTGCTGAGCAACTATCAACTACTCGTTGAATCGCTGCGAGGGCCGCAACTGGGAAACACAGAAGGTCAGCGCGCGCGCCTGGAGGTGTCGTGCAAGTCGGACCTGGCCGGCGCAGCTGGTGACGAAAAGATTATTATTCAAACTGTGTTCATGCAATTCCTGTTTTTGGTTCAGCTTTCCTTTTAGGTGCTCTTTTCACATTTGTTGGGCGGCGCTACGTGAAAACAAGCGGATCAGGGTCTAACGAGATTGGTGATCAACAGAAAGCTGATAACAATGTCAGCTCACCGGTAGGCTTGACGAATCGCTGATGTCGGTCGTGTCCGGCAGTTCGGGCCACGGTCGCTGCGGAAAAACGGCGCTCGAAATGTGATCTTCGGCAACCGGCCACAAACGGCCGTTCGACAAGATGCCGAGAATCGTAGATCGTCAACTCTTGAACTTCGCAGAGTCAGCTACCCGATGCGATGGAACTCGAAATCACTTTGCGAACTGCTCCGGCCGCTGACGAGTGCTTTTTGCTGCGATTTGGCAAGCCTACGACGACTAAATCAGCTCGAAACAGGGAACGCTGGTTTGCGCCGCCTAATGGCGCAGACAGCGCATGCTGAAGGGGCCGTCTCGTTGAGCGTCATGCGCAAGAATCCAGCGCGTCGCCTCTACGTTCTGCGACCGGGCTTTCAATGTGTCGGCGCGACGCCCACTGAAGTGAAAATACTATGGCGCCCATCAATGGTCGCGTCAATCATGACTTTGCCAAGGTAACGACGCGCTTTTCCATCCCTCGGGGCCGGGCGTTCGACGCATCAGGCATGCAAGGGCCTATTGGGAACATTCGACATCGTGAGGCGAATCGCTGACAATCAGTCGGTCCGCCAACCCGCGAGGAACCTCGAAATGGCAGAAGTGAATCTTCCGAAAGTGTACCGAGATTATATTGCCTGTCTGAACGCGCAGGACTGGTCGAAGCTCGGACGTTTTGTCAGCGATGACGTGAGATACAACCGGAAAACGATCAGCTTATCAGGCTATCGCGAGATGCTTGAACGAGATTTTCGCGAGATTCCGGACTTGTTCTTCGAGATTGAGCTTCTCGTTTGCGAGCCGCCGCACATTGCAAGCCGTTTGCATTTCGACTGTACTCCCCAGGGTGCGTTTCTCGGGCTTCCTTTGCAAGGCAAACGGGTTGCGTTCGCCGAAAACGTCTTCTATAAATTTCGCGGCGACAAGATTCAGGAAGTCTGGTCGGTCATCGACAAGGCTGCAATTGAAAAACAGCTGTTTCAACGCGCCGAATAACCGGCAGCTCTTGGTACAGGCGAACGTCCCTTGTGGGTCGTCATGGCTCGTTCGGCGCCTCCTAGGGGCCGAGTTCGACCGCAATTCATCGCGAACGGCAGCAAAGCGGGACGCTGTCGCTGCGCCGTGGCTGAACGGTGTTCGTCGGGCAAGGACGAAGACGTGCCGTCAAGGTTGAGGCTCGCTGCAACGGGGTTCATTCGATAAAAATTAGGATATCTACAACAAATCGCTAAAAACACATTTCGGCAAATGTAAACAGACCCTAGCGATTGGCTCCAGTGACCACTGCGGGAGTGTCAGAGCGTTTTGCGCAACGACGGCGTTGCGGCGGTCCTGCGCGTTCGGGGGTTCTCGTGTTCTCCGTCGGTTAATCGCCCAGCCAGTCTTGAGCTTGTCGCCCGAATAGCTGGCGAAGTCTTTTCTGTTCGTGACGAGCGCAACTGCATCTGCAGCGATCAAATTATCTAGGTGATCATTCTTGCGCTCCCGAATGGCCGTCCGCGGCGACACTTCCACGCTCGCCGCGTCCACTACGTTGGCGGTACCTTTCAAAACACACTTTTTCGCAGATGCCACACATCGCGATCGAGTGACCCAGCAGCGCGAGCGTTGACGGCTTGCGTCAAAATCGATACTATGTTCACATATGTGAACTATCTATGGTGTTATTATGGACTCAGAGGATGTAGGTGGCGCCGAGACGGTCAAGTCAGCGGACCGTACGCTTGATCTCTTCGAACTCCTTGCACGCTGGGGACGGGAGATGTCTCACGCTGAGATTGCAGAGGAACTCGGAATCCCTAAAAGCAGTCTGACCAAGCTTCTTAAGAATCTGGCCGCAAGGAATTACATACGGTATGTCCCGTCGAGCAAAGGCTACCGTCTGGGTGACGCAGTGACCAAGCTGGCTCAACAGACGCTTCAGCTTCGTGACATCGTTACTTGCGCAGAACCGATCATCCAAGAGATCACCCAGCGGACCAAAGAGTCGTGCGCGCTAAATCAGCTCAAAGGGGATCAGGTGGAGGTGGTAGCGACAGCGATAGCCCCGCAGCGGCTCGTATCGCATCTTAAACGCGGCGACCTTGCGCCCCTGTACGCTGTGTCGGGTGGGAAGGCAATCCTCGCGTTCCTTCCTGAAGCAATGCGTGCCGAATACCTGCAACAGGTCAAGTTTGAGCGGTTTACTGCGAACACCATAACGACAAAGAAAGCGTTGTTGGCTGAGCTCGACGAGGTGCGCCGTCGAGGCGTCGCTTACTCTATGCAGGAGTACACGCCAGGCATCGTAGGTGTTGCTGTGCCAATCATTTCCAACGCCGGTTTTCCGCTCGGTTCCATCAACCTCGCTGTCCCCTCCGTTCGATACACGGACGAAGTGGCGCCCAAGCTCGTCGCTGTTCTGCAATCCGCAGCCGATCAAGTACGCCGACAATATCAAACTGCTTGATGCGGTCCCCACATTAAACGCCTGAGGCGTCGAACGAGCGGCGGTTGGCGACTATAGCGAGTTTTCGCTCGTCAGGGCATCTGTTGGAGTCGCGCTTCGCGACTTCTCTCGACGTCTTCTAAACGCGCAAGCGCTGCAACGTCTACGCGTCAATCGCATGCGGTTGCGCGCTGCCCTGACCCGTTGTTGATCTTCTGGGATATTACCGAGACGTTGCCGCCAGCAGTCATCAGCATGTAGGCAGCGCCCTCCTCGACCGTGAACGCCACGGGCACGGTCAAAACCTCAAGCAGGCCGGTTGTTATCCTCCTAACTGTGTACGCCTCTCCACCGTTTAGGCACAGGCGAGCGCGTCGGGGTCGCCCCAATGACTACCCGGTGGGTGACGCGACTACCCGGTGAATGACGCACGGTGCTCCGGTTAGAGGGATAGCGCGCTGGGAGTCGTCAGCGCGAGCCAATATCTGCGAGGCGCGCTGCTTCAAAGAGGCAGAAAGGAGAACTGATTGTTCTTTCTGCTGGCCCTGTCCTATCTTCTTGACCCGGAAAGCAAGCTTGCGCCCGTAGCGCCGCTCCGACAGGCCTCGCATTTCCCTGTGGAACTCGGTGTAAACGCGAATTGCCGCAGCTCACACCCACTACTAAATTCGCATATCGGAACAGGGTGTCATATGGGAACGACTGGCGCCGGCGGGACCGAGCTTATCCTCCCACGAACTTTCACCAATCCTATGCGCAACCGCCGACAAGAAGAGAACCGCTCTGTAATGAGCCTCGGTAGTGCGAGCTTGACGCTATTGCGATCGGAAACCGGCGCCACGAGCGCGTATCGATGGTTTCTCCTTTTTCTGATCTGGATCGCGCTCCTTTTAAGCTTCATCGATAGGCTGGCGTGGGCCAATGTCGCGCCGGCAGTAAGTAGCGCGCTAGGTCTGACTACCGTCTCACTCAACATCTTCGTCTCGGCCTTCTTCGCGGGCTATGTCGTGTCAAATGTGCTTGGCGGCTTGCTCACGGATCGGGCGGGGCCGAGGATAACGCTGGTCGCAGCCCTAATTCCGTTAGGCATATCAACCTTTCTTTTCGGTTCGACAACCAACCTTGCGCTGGGGATTTTGCTTCAAGGTCTCATGGGTCTCGCAGCCGGAGCCGACTTTGCGGCATGCATCAAGCTTCTGTCATCCTGGTTTGACCGAAAACACCGGGCGAAGGCGGTCGGCATAGTCATGACATCCACGTCCATTGCAGTGGTTCTTACGAATGCTGTTATCCCGCCGCTATTGAGAGCCCACAGCTGGTCAAGCGTGTATCACGCGCTAGGCATCATTACTGCCGTGTTCGGCGCGCTTTGTCTCATTCTCGTGCGAGAGGCACCGGTTCAGGAAGAGAAAGGTCTGGTTCCGAATCCCATTCCAATGTCGAAAGGTGTAAGAGCGCTACTGTCGAATGTGGATCTCATGCTCGTCACAATCGCGGGCTTGGGAGCCAATTGGGCAACATGGGGTTTCATTTTTTGGGCGAACGCGTTGATGCAGAAAGGCTATGGGTTCACGGCCGTACAGACCGGAGGGATTATCGCAATCTTCGGCGTCGTTGGAATGCTTTCAAAACCGGTGATTGGCACCCTCTCGGACTGGATTGGGCCGCCGCGCCAGCGTCTTGCGGCTGGCACCTTGCTCGTCTTTTGCGGAACACTGCTTTGGTTTGGAACACGACATAGTTTGACGGAATTCCAGTTTGCCGCATTTGCTGTAGGTACAGTCGCCTTCTGCTGGGGCCCGTTAGTGACTTCGATGGTGACCGAACTGGCGGGTCTTGAACTAGCAGGGTCTGCAGTCGGAATAACTAATGCGATCTTCCAGGTAGGAACAACGGCCGTACCGATAATCGTGGGCTACGCTTATGCGCAATCTGGCTCGTTCCTCGCGGCGTTTTCCGTTTTAGCGCTCGGACCTGCTGTGGCCGTTATCTGCCTGCTCTTCGTTCGGGAATCGCGCTACCGCCTAAACTGACCGCCGCCGTGCGCTCGCAGGTTGAGTCCGCGCCCGTCTGCTGCTTTGAGGCTGCAGATCGTGCCTAGATAAAACGGCTTTTCTCCATCGATCCGACAGCTCAAGGACTCGACAAGCTCATGCAAGATAGTGAAAAAAACGAAGCAAAACCCGCGCGACGAATAGTCCGCGTCGACATTCGCGCGCGTACGCGTACACATTAGCGCGCACGCTCGTCTCGCTATGGCGCCGATGAAGTCCATCGCACATGGAGAAGCACTTAACCCTTGTGGCATGGCTAAAGTTGTGAAACGAAGGGAACTGCGTCGTTTGAGTCAACTCGACTGAGTTGCCGAGTTAGAAGGCGGTCGGATCATCTAGCCGCCACAGACCATGGCCCGCGAAGTCACGCTTCGATGGGCATATTGAGAGAGGCATAAAGAAGCATGGAGAGTAAGATGCAGGCCGGTTTAGGACAAACGCGGCTGGGCCGCACGGACGTTCGTGTTCCGCCGCTAGGTATCGGTGGGGGAAGCCTGTTCAATGCGATCGGGGACGAGAAGTTCCAACAGGTCGTCAACGAGGCGTGGACCCATGGGTTGCGGTACTTCGACACTGCACCTCTCTACGCAGACGGCTGAAGCGAGAGACGTTTCGGCGCGGCGCTCGAGAGCCGTAAGCGCTCGGATTTCGTTCTGTCAAGCAAGACCGGGAGGTGGAGCGATGGCGAGCAAAACCGATTTGATTACAGCTACGGCGGGACGATGCGCTCGATTGAAGAGAGTCTCAAACGCCTGAGCACCGACTACATCGATGTGGTGTTCATCCACGATGTGATAGCCGCGTTACACGGACCTGACCTTGATAAGCGCTTTGACGAAGCAATGGATGGTGCATACATAGCGCTGCAAGAATTGAAGCGTAACGGCATCATCCGCGCGTGCGGCGTTGCGCTGCGCGAGCCGGACGTTTGCGAGCGATTTGCGCGCGCTGGCGAATTCGACTGTTTCATGCTGGCCGGGGGCCATACGTTGCTCCAACATACAGCAGCGGTAACGCTGTTGCCGTTATGCGCGTCTTCCGGCATTTCGGTCATTGTTGCTTCGCCATTCAACACAGGCATCCTCGCGACGGGTTCCGTCGAGGGTGCGCGTTACGAGTATCGCCCGGCCACCGATACCCCAGAGATACTTGAACGCGTCCGTCGGCTCGAGGTGGTCGGCCGGGCGCATGGCGTGCCGCTGGCGGCTGCGGCCTTGCAGTTCCCTCTCCGAAGCAACGCCGTAGCATCGGTCGTTGCTGGGCATCAAAGCGTGACCGAAGTCCGCCAAAATCTCGCTTGGCTGCAGCATGCTATTCCGGACGCGTATTGGGAAGACCTCAAGGCGTCGGGCTTGTTGCCGGCATGAGTGTGACCCTGGGCAGACACTGTCCGCAATTGAATGGGAGGGGTGATGAATTCTACGGCAAACGCTGTGTTAGCTATCTGGAACGACTTTGATCGAACGTTGTTGCACGAATACGAATGCTGGCACACGTTGGAGCATGTTCCAGAACGTGTTTGGGTGCCGGGTATGATTAGCGGCCGCAGATATCGAAACGTAGCTCAGGCAGGGCCCAGATATCTCACGCTATATGACATGGAAAACCTGGACGTACTTGATAGGGACGAGTACGCAGATCTGGTACACAATCCAACACCGTGGTCCGCGAGAATGCGCCAGTCGTTTCTTAGCTTCCAGCGGCAACCATGCGAGCTGTTATCAGTTATCGGCACAGGGACGGCACGCATGCTGTCGGTCTTCAATACTCGCTCCGAGGAGCCGCTGAGCCATTCTGACATCGTCGACGTGTCGCGCTCGCTTTTGGACGAACTTTCTACTGCTGAAACCGGCACTGTAAGGGTGCGTGTTGCCCGCGTGACCGAGCGAGGCCCACAGGCAATTTCGAACGCTACGCAGGCGAAAGAAGGAAACGAATATCTGTGGATGACGGAAAGTCTTGAACCCGGGTTGCCGCCGATCGGCTCAAAGTTGGATGACCTGTTTGTCGCCATGAAGCTTGCATTGGCTGTCGAGTATTCCGGGCTATACGAACTGTTATCGCAGGTAGACCACGGCTCGGTCGTAGCGGAATCAAGGCCGCCCGCGAAAATCCAATTGATGAGTCGATTTTCGTCAGGCCGGTCGTGACTGCGCACTTTTAGCACATTAGTTACCGGCTCGCTTTTGAACGAATGTCGCGCGAAACGGAAACAACCCCAGCAGCGCGATTCTAGCTTTAGGAGAACGACACGCCTCAGTCGGGTCAATGGGTCCCAGCACTCGTCGTGAGCGTTGGGGCAGATTCGTTGCGGGCGGGATCTCGGGGAGAAGCTGCCTTCGACGTCGCAACGGCGATAAACGATAGGTCTCCGCTTTCACGAATCCTTAGCCTCCGGATCAGTCCACCGGAACGGGGACGAGCGCCTCAGCGACGCAGGTGGCACGCCTGGCCAAATAAGTTCGGCCGCGCGCCCGTCCGGCAGAGGAGAGCAGGTGCGACCCTGCGTCATCTCGCTGACGCCGAAGGGCCGCGCCACAGCGAGCGCGGCTTTCAGGTCTCCGCACGTCAAGCCGATATGGGCAAGCTGGCGTTTGGGTCCCCCGACGGATCGTCATGTCAGGCCCTTTCTCGAAGGAACCGATATGCCAATGAATGTTGCTAACCCAGAGGGCGACGCGTTCGGTGCACTTATGCAGTTTTCCCCTCCTCCTTCTGACGATCCCTCGTGGCGCGTTCAATGCCCTTGATACATGCGACGAGCGTCGTGTTGACCGGTGTGGGCACGCCCAGTCGCTCGCCCCAGCGCACCACTGCGCCGTTGATAAAATCTATTTCGGTTACCGAATTCTTTTCGAGGCTCTGCAGCATCGAGGTCTTGAATTGCGCCGAGAGACCCTCAGCGGCCATGTTCCAGGCCTCCTCAGCCTGTGATGGAAAGCGTGATGCCCGCAGCAAGCGCGGTGGCCATCGCTTCTTCGACGGCAGCTAGGGAGGTGGCTTTCAGAACCGGTTCGTCGTAGAGCTTTCCGTAGGTCAGCCGCGTGACGCCGGTGAGCGCGCCCGTCGCAACGTTGACAAGCAGCTTGTCCCACATGGTGCCGAGAATGTTGTGGCTGATGGTAGTCGGAAGGCCCGCGCCATTAAAAGCGTTCGAAATCGCCCTCAAGCGCGGGGTGAGCTCGCCGTTCAGTTCGCCGATGACGGTCAGCTTGCCCTCGACGCGCGACTGGACGTGTCCGGGCGCCAACAGGACGCCTCCCACATAGGTCTTGCCAGCAAGCACCCGCTCGCGCCCGACGATCCCGCTCAGTACTTCTTCGTGGCCAAGACCGTTCTGCATCGACAGAACCAGCGTGTCGGGTCCGATTAGCGCGAGGGCGCCACGCATCGCCGAATCGGTATGGAGGGATTTGACCAGCACGACGACCAGATCGGCCGGCCCAACATCGGCGGGATTCGTAGTGGCGCGGACCTTGACATAGCGCGGACCTCGCTCGTCATCCACCTTGACGTCGTCGCGGACCATTGCCCTGACGTGCGCCGCGGACCGGTTGATGAGCCATATTTCGTGACCCCCTTCGGTAAGCGCGGCCCCGATGGTGCAGCCGAGCGCACCAGCGCCCAGGAAAACGATTTTCATAGATGTCTACCGTGTCGGTGAAGAAGTACAGCGGCCGTTCGCCCGTTTGCAGCTTGATTTGCATACGCCCATCGACGCGGCGGGCTCCGCTTTGGTCTTGCCCACGCCCTGGGGGGGGCGTGCCACCGGCATCCGCGCCGTAATACTGATATCGGCTCGCGACCGTCGCGAAAGTCGCGGACGCCATCGCCGGAATGGCAGCCGTCACAGGTCGTCCAATTTCGGCCCTGCTTTCGAACAGTCGCGCCCGTCGAAGCTGAACGAGCCAACCAATCGCCGGTGCCGCATCCAACCCGAGTTCACATGTAGGAACATGTTATTGGCTCGGTTTTCGTGCTCCAGTCGCACTAAACCTCTGCCTTAACCACATGCTCGGATGCATTGGGAAAAACCCTCGTTGTTCTTGCCAAGGAACGTGTTCATCATAGCGAACATGCACTTGGATGAACATTTATTCATCGCAGCCCGTTACACAATTTGCCGCAGACACCGCGGCCCCATGGAGAAGAAAGGTGACAATGCAGATCAACGGCGCGACCCGCGTGCTGGGCATCGTTGGACATCCCATCCAACAGGTAAGGGCGCCCGCAATATGGACTGGCCTGTTTCGTCGCAACGGCATCAATGCGATATGCATTCCGTTTCATGTCATGCCCGCTGATCTTGACCGGTTTATCGAGGGCGCAAGCGCGCTGCGCAACCTAGCCGGGGTAATTGTGACCGTGCCGCACAAGGCGATGGCGCTGAAACACGTGCAGGCGCCCACGGAGCGCGCGCGCTTAGTTCAGGCCGTCAACATGATCCGATGGCGCGAGGACGGTACTGCCACCGGCGACATCGTGGATGGCATCGGCTTTGTGCGTGGACTGGAGGCGAAGGATAAGCCTGTCGCAGGCAAGTCGGCTCTCGTGGTTGGATCTGGCGGCGCCGGGACTGCCATCGCCTTCGCACTCGCCGAAGCTGGGGCCGCAGAAATCGCAGTTAGCGATATCGATCCGCAACGCGCTGAGAGACTTGCTTCACGCCTGCGCGAGATCGGCACGACGGCACGAGTGTCTCCTGCTGTTGCGCATAGTTTCGATCTGGCCGTCAACGCGAGCCCCACAGGGATGAGAGCGGAGGATCCGTTGCCCATTAATCTGGAGAATGTCTCGGCCGCGACGATTGTGGCCGACGCGATCATGCATCCACCGGTCACGCTCCTTCTCGAACAAGCGACGCAACGCGGCTGCTTTATCCAACCAGGGGCCACGATGATGGACTATCAGCTTGCCGAAATGGCAAAGTTCTTCGGATTCGACGGTGACTACAGCCCCAAGGCGATAGAAGCGGTCGCCGGTCCCGACAACCACTGAATGAAGCGCAGTAATCAAACGCTAATTGCGCATCTTAAATAGTTGTACTTAGGAATATAAAATGGACAAGAATCTCATTGATAATCTGTTGATTCGCGACGCAGTTGAAAACTGGGCCGTATGGCGCGATGCGGGCGATTGGCAACGCTTTCGCACGGTCTGGCATGACGACGGCGTAATGATGGCAACCTGGTTCCAAGGCAGTGCGGACGACTTCATCCGCGTGAGCAAGGAAGGCTGGGATCGTGGCGTGAGCATCCTGCATTTTCTAGGCGGCACGTCGATCGATCTAGCGGGCGCGCGTGCCATCGCTCAAACCAAGATGACTATCTCGCAACGTGCGGTGGTGGACGATGTACCGTGCGACATCGTCTGCACCGGGCGATTCTATGACTTTTTCGTAAAAACCGACGACGGCTGGAAGGTCCTGCTGCGTCAGCCGATTTATGAGAAGGACCGGATTGATTCGACGGTGCCCGGCGTCGCGCCCGTGCTTGATCCGGAAATTCTCGGGCGTTTTCCCGAAGGCTATCGTCATCTCGCATATGCGCAGACGAAGATCGGCTACACCGTCAAGCGCAATATGCCCGGCCTAAAAGGTCCTGAAGTAGAGGCGCTTTATACCAAGGGCCGTGCATGGCTCGCTGGCGGACCCATCGGACGTTAAGCCCATGCCTGATCGATTCGTCTATCAGGGCGCCTGTGCGCGCGTCGTGTTCGGCGCAGGCAGTCTCGACGCGCTGGCGGCAGAGCTCGGTCGGTTGGGCTGTTCGCGCGCACTGGTTCTCTCCACACGCGGCCAACAGGCCGAAGCCGAAGCGCTGGCGAGCGAGCTCGGCTTACTCTGCGCTGGCGTGTTCGCCGATGCAACCATGCACACGCCACTCGCCGTCACTCAACGTGCGCTGGCCTATGCACACGAGCTGCATGCGGATTGTACCGTGGCGTTCGGCGGCGGATCGACCATCGGGCTGGGCAAGGCGCTGGCGATTCGCACGGGCATGAAGCAGATCGCCATTCCGACGACCTATGCCGGCTCCGAGGTCACGCCGATTCTGGGGGAAACGGTCGAGGGCAACAAGACCACTCAACGCGATCCGGCCATTCAGCCTCAGGTCGTTATTTACGATGTCGACCTGACCCTGTCGCTGCCGGTATCGCTCAGCGCGACGAGCGGCCTGAATGCGATGGCGCATGCGGTCGAAGCACTTTATGCCCGCGATGCCAATCCAATCATCTCGTTGATGGCCGAAGAAGGCATCGCCGCACTGTCGCGCAGTCTTCCGAAGATCGTCTCCGAACCCGGGGACCGGGATGCGCGCTCGGACGCGCTCTACGGCGCGTGGCTTGCCGGCACCTGTCTGGGATCGGTCGGCATGGCGCTCCACCACAAGATCTGTCACGTACTCGGCGGCATCTTTGATCTGCCTCACGCCGAAATGCATGCCGTGATCCTGGCTCATGTCGTCGCCTTCAACTGCACCGCCGCGCCGCAGGCCATGACCAGAATCGCCCGCGCGCTTCATGCGAGCGACCCTGCACTGGGGATCGACGCGCTCGCCCGCAGACTCGGCGCGCCCCGCTCGCTCGCGGAACTGGGCATGCCGGAAGCGGGCATCGATATCGCTGCGGAACACGTGACGCACACCCCCTACTGGAACCCGCGCCCCGTCGAGCGCGAGGCTGTCCGGTCGCTCATTGCCGATGCCTTTCACGGTCGCGTGCCCCGCCACGAACAGAACGGAACTTCACATGCGTAACGTCGATGACCGCAGCATTACCGCAGCTGTGATCGAACAGCTCGCCCGATGCGCGTCGCCGCGCGTCCGGCAAATAGGCGAATCGCTCGTGCGCCACTTGCACGATTTTGTTCGCGACGTCGAGCCGACACAAGAAGAATGGTCCGCCGCTATTTCATTTCTGACCGAGACCGGGAAGATGTGCTCGGCTACGCGGCAGGAATTTATTCTGCTGTCGGACACGCTCGGCGTTTCTATGCTGGTCGATGCCATTAATCACCGTCTGCCGCAGCGCGCGACCCAGACCACCGTGCTCGGCCCGTTTTACGTCGAGCGACCGCCCGAACGCGCGCTCGGTGACCTGATCGACACACGTGAAGGTCCAGCGCTCTTTTGTGAGGGCACGGTCAGCGATGTCAACGGCAAGCCGATTGCGGGCGCCGTGGTAGACACCTGGCATTCCGATGCGGAGGGGTTTTACGACGTACAGGGCAAGGACGGTCTATCCGCGCTGACAGGCCGCGCGCGTTTCAGGACGGACGAAAACGGCCGCTACTGGTTCCGCACCGTCCTTCCGGCCTTCTATCCCATTCCGCACGACGGACCGGTCGGCCGCATGCTCGACGCCCAAGGGCGGCATCCATTTCGCCCGGCGCACGTGCATTTCATCATCGAGGCACCAGGGTATGAGCCTTTGGTCACGCATGTTTTTCTCGCCGGCGACCCATACCTCGATTCGGATGTCGTGTTCGGCGTAAAGGATTCCCTGATCACTCGAGTTACCCGACACGAACGCGGAAAGACGCCCGGAGGACACGCGGTCGAACAGCCGACCAACCTGTTGCATTTCGATTTCAGGCTTGCCGACCAGCAAGACGGTCGGTTACGCCGATCCTCCGAGTCTTCCGAACATCCGGCGTCAGCTTGACCCGTCTCAACGTGCGCAGCCGAGCGCGCCCGAAAACGCGCAAGACCGCTTAGAGGCAGTTCCAAAGGAAGCTCCGCGAGCGCACGGCGCCACAAAAAATCAACGATTCTGGAGACTGTTATGGCAAAGAGTATCGGTCGTGAAACCCACGGGACGCGCCAGACGAGAAAAGCTACCGCGAGCGGCTGGATCGGGTCCACCCTTGAATACTACGATTTCTTCATCTACGCACAGGCTGCATCGCTAATCTTCCCGCAGATTTTCTTCCCTGGCGGCAATCCGACGATGGCCATCGTTGCTTCGCTCGGGACCTATGGTGTCGGTTATGTGGCGCGACCAATAGGTGCATTCGTACTTGGTCACTGGGGGGACACGCACGGTCGCAAGAACGTCTTAGTTCTGTGTATGTTTCTCATGGGCCTCTCGACGATGGCAGTCGGCCTTTTGCCAACGTATGAGCAGGTCGGCATGCTCGCACCCGTGCTTCTGGTTGCCTTGCGCCTCGTCCAGGGATTCGCCGTCGCCGGTGAGATTACGGGTGCAAGTTCAATGATCCTCGAACATGCACCGTTCGGTCGCCGCGGTTTCTACGCGAGCTTCACCTTACAGGGCGTGCAGGCGGGACAAATCTTCGCAGCCGCTGTTTTCCTTCCGCTTGCGTATTTCATGCCTGAAAGCGCATTTGTCGCTTGGGGCTGGCGCATACCGTTCCTGCTCAGCGTATTCGTGTTGATCGCAGGTTATTTTATTCGCCGCGAAGTCACCGAGTCGCCCGCATTCGTTAAGGAAGAATCCGCCGGACAACGTCCGAGCGCGCCTATCCTTGAAGCGATTCGCCACGGTTGGAAGGACATGATTCGCATTGCATGTGTTGCCCTCGTGAATGTCATTGCAGTGGTTACCGCGATCTTCGGTGCCGCGTATGCAGTGCAGCCTTCTTACGGAATCGGCTTTCACAAGAGCGTCTTCCTCTGGATTCCGGTCCTGGGCAACATCCTGGCGGTAATCGTAATCCCCTTCTTCGGAAATCTCTCAGACAAGATTGGACGCAGACCACCAATCATCGCCGGTGCATTGTGCGCGGGCGCCCTCTCGTATTTCTATCTCTATGCCATCAGCATCGGTAGCGTGCCTCTCGCAATCGGTGCATCCATGTTGATGTGGGGCATCGTCTATCAAGGCTATAACGCGGTGTTCCCGAGCTTCATGCCAGAACTTTTCCCTACGCGCTCGCGGGTTTCCGCGATGGCTATCGGACAAAATATCGGCACGACGATCACCGCGCTGCTGCCTGCGCTCTTTACATTCATCGCGCCACCTGGTTCGCACAACATCCCTCTGACCATTGGCACGCTCACCTTCGGCATTTGTGTGATCGCAGCGCTCGGTGCGTGGACTGCTCGTGAAACGTATCGCGTTCCGATGGGCGAACTGGGAAATCCGCAAGCAGTGCCGATCGATGAGGCCGAATACGTGAAACTGCGCGAGAAGGTTCTTGAAGAAGAACGATCCACCAAGGCCACACCGGCCGGACACGAAAAGTTTAACTGAACAACCGCGCTTGATGCCGTGACACACAGTCACGCACACAACAGGAACAGCTTATGACCAAGAACGTGAATCACTTTGGGGGAAGCACATTTTCCTTCATGTGGGAGAGCGACGCGCTCTCTTGCATGCGAAGCATGCGTGCACTCGGCCTTAACGATTTCGACGTAATCATGGTGCCCGGCCACCTCTGGCACGATGAACTGTCTTCCGCACAGCGAGCGTCTCTTGCCGCCACGCTGAAACAGGAAGACATCCGGGTAGAGTCCATGAACCTTCCTGCGCTCGACCACAATCTCGCAAGCCGGGTGCCCGAGGCGCGCACGTATTCGATCGAACTCTTCAAGCGCGCTATGCAACTCGGTGCCGATCTCGGTGCCCGCGCGGTCGTCGCGGTGCCTGGCCGCGTGTCGTCCTTGTTTCCTCCACCGCAAGTTGAGACGGAAAAGTTGCTGGCCGATAGTCTGGAGCAGTTGCTTGCCGTCGCCGATGCGCTCGACCTGACGGTACTCATTGAGTCTCATCCGCAGACACCCATCCCGACCGTCGACAAAATCGAGTCGTTTCTCACCCGACTCGATCATCCGCGACTCAAGGTTGCCTACGACGTATCGAACGCGGAGTTCGTAGCGGAAGATCAGGTGGACGCGATTCGCAGACTGGCTCCGCGAATCGGTCAGATTCATCTCTCAGACGGTACCCGCACGCGCTGGCGTCATGACCGCGTCGGTCTAGGCTCCGTGCGCTTCGGCGACATCATGAAGGTGTTAGACGAGGTCGGCTTTCAAGGTACGCGCGTGCTCGAAATCATATCTCCGACCCCGATCGAAGATATTAAGGCATCGCTCGCTTCGCTCAATGCCTACCGCGATGTAATTGCATCCAACAACGAAGACAACGCGGCTGTGACAGCGAGGCCCTACTAATATGACGTCGCTAGGCTGCTTCAAAAGTGTAGGGAGAGAAGAAATGGACGAAGCCATCGAACGGCAGACGATGTCGAAGGTGATCAAGCGGATCATTCCATTTGCGGCCGTGTTGTATTTCATCGCGTATCTCGACCGAGTCAATGTGAGCTTCGCAGCTTTGACGATGAAAGCAGATCTAGGTCTGTCGGATGTGGCCTATGGGACCGGCGCAGGACTGTTCTTTATTGGCTACTTCCTCTTTGAGATACCCAGCAACTTATTGCTGGAACGCTTCGGCGCTCGGCGGTGGATCGCGCGCATCATGATTGGCTGGGGCATCGCATCTATCGCGATGGCGACGGTTCAGGGGACGACGTCGTTCTATGTACTGCGGGTTCCTGCTCGGCCTCGGCGAAGCAGGCTTCTGGCCGGGCATGATGCTCTACTATACCTATTGGTTCCCGACGAAATATCGGGCACGGGTGGTCGGCTTCACCATGTTGGCGATTCCGTGCGCAAATTTCTTCGGTGCCCCCGTGTCCACCGGCATCATGTCCGTACTCAATGGCACACACGGGTTGGAGGGCTGGCGATGGCTGTTCATCGTTGAAGGGTTTCCCGCGGTAGTCGGCGGAATCCTCACGTTGCTTTTTCTCGTGGACAGTCCAGCAAAATGTACCTGGCTCGATGACACTCAGAAGTCATGGTTGCAGTCAAAACTCGCGACCGAGCAGGCAACGGCACAACAGCATGGCGCAGGCGGGTGGATCACGGCGGTCTGCGACCCGAAGATACTGTGTCTTGTCGCGATGTTCGCGCTAAACGGACTAGCCACTTACGGCGTCAACTTCTGGTTGCCGCAATTGGTCAAGACTTTCGCGCTCACGACAATGCAGACCGGCTTGGTCGCCGCCATTCCGTTCTTTTTCGCGGGTATCGCTGTCGTCCTGTGGGGTATGCACTCCGACAGAGCAAAGGAACGTGTCTGGCATTACGCCATAGCAGGCTGGCTTTCCGCGCTTGGGCTCTTCGCTGCAGGCTTCCTTCTCAATCATCCGGTGCTGACGATGATCGCGCTTACGTTCGCCGTCATCGGTGTGAACGCCTGCCAGCCGGCATTCTGGACGATGACCGGGATGGTCCTGTCGACGACCACGGCGTCCGCGGTCGGATTTGCCTTCGTCAGTTCGGTGGGCAATCTAACGGGCTATGTGGGCCCCGTCCTGGTCGGTTGGCTCAAGCAGACTACCGGTGGCTTCGGCGCAGCGTTGCTCGTGCTCGGTTGCACCACCGTCTTAATGGGCGCCCTCCCGCTCACGCTCAGACGATTCATCGCGAATCAGGAGACAGGAAATCCAAGGCAGCGCGACGCCGAGCCGTCGGTGCAAAGAAACTTACCAGTGTCTCAACCATGATATTGCCCGTCCGAGATTATTATGCCCAAGCTGTCGCTTCATCATCTCACCATGCTGGATGCACATCCGCTCCAACTCGTCGATGCCGCGTACGCAGGCGGCTTTGATTACTATGGGCTGCGCATGGTTGCACCGACCGCTGCGGACACCATCGTCGATGTCGCGCATAATCCCGCGCTAATCCGGGAACTTCGGGCGCGCATGGATGCAACAGGCGTGCGTCTTCTTGACATCGAGGCGATCTGGTTGCAGTCCGAGACCTGCATCGAAAGTCTGCTGCCTGCGATGGAGGCGGGTCATCGGCTTGGTGCAAGGCATGTGCTCACCGTCGGTTATGACGAGGATCGCGCACGTCTGCTAGACAACTTCTGCGCGCTATGCGAAGCCGCCGCCCAATTCGACATGACGGTCGGCCTGGAAATGATCACCTACTGCGCTATTGGCACATTGGATGACGCGCTTGCCACGGTTCGCGCAAGCGCGCAGCCGAACGCCCGGTTGCTGCTCGACGCACTGCAATTTTTCCGCTCCGGTGCAAAGGTCAGCGATCTTGATCGTGTGGCCCCGACGTTGATCGAATACGTACAGATCTGCGACGCTCCGCTTGCGGCGCCGATCTCGGTGGAGGAGCGGCGCGTCGAAGCACGTACCGCTCGTTTGCTGCCGAACGACGGCGAACTCCCGCTCCGCTCATTCCTGGCGGCGCTGCCTCGGAATCTTACATTGGCGGTGGAAGCACCCACGCTTGCGCTGCGCGGGCTTCCCTTCGATGAACAAGCCGGCATCATCATGACGAAGATGAAACATTTCCTCGTATAAAGAGTGCTTCCGCTTCTCGTCGGTTCTTGCTAAGGAAGTGCGATCCCGATTCTGGAGGCGGGAGGCGTGTTTTACGATGCTTTCGCGTTGGGCCACCAGAGACGCATCTATTGCTCTGAGAGCTATGACGGCTACGCGAGTCAGCGTCTCGGGAATGAAGTCGGACGAAGACTCGACCGTCGCTGGAGCTGGCGGCTGTGGCGCTCGGCTGAAGGATCTCCTCAACGCGAAAAACGGCGATTAGGATGCTCAACGCCGTGTACCGAAAAGTCACGGTACATGCGGTGCGCACGTAGTTGGACAATAACGCGCTGCACCCGAGGAACGCCAAGCACGAACAAGTGTTCTCGGACGGTTCTACAGCGAGGCGCCGGACGGCCGAATCTCTTGATCGCAGGCACGCCGCAGTGGCGGTTCGCGATATCGGCGAGATGCGCATTTCGCTTACGACGTTACCCGTGCAGGTGAATTGGGGCAACCAACGCGCTTCAGTAGATTTCGACAACGAAAAGGGGGTGATGGCATAACCGTCGATAGCAACGGTAACGTGGACGACGCGGTTAAGTCGTTAATGCACCACAGTGTCCGCGTCTATGATCCGACGGGCCGCATGATCGCCATGCATACCTTTCCCTAAGCGGCCATCCAACGTCACGATCACGAGAAAGAGCGCCGTGACATACATGTACGTCACGGCTACAACCAGCCTATATCGAACCCCTTGTCTGTTGCCCTCGGGAATCTGATTACTTACAAACCTTCCTATCCAACAACACTACACCATGCCGTCGAACTCCACCAGTCTCGCCCCTGAACACGTCGACCGCGTCACGGTCAGATCTCTCACGTTAAGAGTGAACGGATTGCGCATCCATACGAGAGTGGCTGGCGCCGGCCCCGCTTTCCTGCTACTTCACGGATGGCCACAAACCTCCTACGCGTGGCGAAAGCTTATGCCCTTGCTCTCTCCTCACGCTACAGTCATAGCACCGGACTTGCGTGGTTTTGGTGATTCCAGCAAGCCCGCCACAGGTTATGACAAAAAGACAGTCGCAAGCGATCTGGCCGCACTGCTCGATGCGCTGCACATCGATAAGGCCTGCGTCGTGGGCCATGACATGGGGGGCCAGGTGGGCTATGCCTTCGCTGCGCTCTACCCGCAACTCACGGATCGATTCGTTTTCATCGAGAGTGGCCTTCCCGGCTTCGGCCAGGAGAACGCAATGAACGTAGCGACGGGAGGTAGCTGGCACTTTGGCTTCAATATGGCGGGCGACATTTCGGAAGAACTCGTCCGCGGCCGCGAAGCATTGTTTGTCCGACATTTTGTGCGGCGAGATACGGTGGGAACTTTCGATCCCTCCTCCATTACCGAAGAGGACATCAATGTCTACGCAACAGCCCTAACTCAGCCGGGGGCGCTTCGCGCAAGCTTCAGCTACTACCGCACGCTCTTTGTAGATCGAGACGACAATCTCCAGTTCGGGCTGAAGAAACTCGAGATGCCAGTTCTCGCCGTAGGATGCGACTTTGGCTACGGGGGTGGCTCGAAAGCGACCATGGAGCGCGTCGCGTCAAACGTTCGCGGCGTCGAGCTGAGTGAATCCGGCCACTACCCAGCCGAAGAGCAGCCCCAACAGCTCGCGTCGGTTCTTCTCGATTTTCTCGGCTGACGAAAGACGAGCATCGGTGCAATGCGACGCTGCCCGGACAAATCTGCAGTCGGCAACGGGAGAGCAGAGCAATACGATCATTGTCGGTCCACAGCAACCCCACCTTCATGCGTGATAATTCGTATTGAACTGATATGACTTTCCCTGTCAATCGCGATCGGTCCTCGGTTTTGGGTTCATCTGAATTTCCTGAGGGCGACGTAGCAGTACGTCTCGACGGTTGGTCACACTGATATCCGCGGGTTGGTTACCGCATTACTGTGGTCCGCCCTTTGAGCCTGCCGCTACCTAAAGTCGCAAGTCGCAAGAGATGTGTTGCATAGTCCAATCGCGGGTTACTCGGGTGCCGGGCTACGCCGCCTTCAGGAAACTCTCCGTGTTCTCGATAAGGTATCGTGGTGTCAAGGTCTAGTGTCCTGAGTTAAAAATTCATTGAATGATGCCGACCACGTACTACGACGCGCACCAGATCGCCGCGGTCGATCATCCGGTGGAAGTCGGCTCGATCGTGACGAGCATCGCGCTTCATGCGGGCAGTTTCATCGAGGACGTCATGACGCAATACGCGCAGCCGCGTCCGTGGATTCTCCTTCAGGAAGGCGGCAACAACACCTGCGTTTCCAGCGCGATGCCTCAGAAGCGCAATCCGGGCCTGCTGAATTCGACGCGCGCGGATGCATCGACTGCCATCACGCTCGCGATGGGACCGGGCATTCGCGCACACAATCTGCCGCCCGGCATGCCCGACGCGAAGGAAGTCAGGGACAACAAGGAAATGGTGAACAGCGCTGTCACCGTCCTGCGCAAGTGGGACGACATTCTCAAGGCATTGGTGATCGATCAGGGCCGGGCGCTGGAGGAACTGAACAGTGACTGGACCGCATCGCAGGAAGTCGCCGACGTGCTGATGCGCAAATACAAGCTGCCTTTCCGATTGGGCCTCCACTTCGCGTCGGAGGTTGTGGAATACGCGCGAGCGAACGATATCAAGCCCAGCGATTTCCCCTACGATCAGGCGCAGCGCATCTACGCCGAGACGACCAAAGGCTACGGCAACGGCGTGCTGCCGATGAGCGAAGAGGAATTTCGTTCGACGCTGAATCCGGCGGCTATCGTCGATAACCGGCGTACCATCGGCGGGCCTCAACCGGCCGAGATGGAACGCATGCTGACTGGCGCATGAGCGAAGATCGCGCAGCAGGACGCATGGGTGGCCGAAAAGCGCAAGAAGATCGATTCATCGCTGGCCGGGCTCGATCGTGACTTCGACACGCTCTTGAGCAGCCGATGACCATCGGGGTGCTGCAACGGGCTTCTCGACCCAGGCGAATGAACGCTCAGAGTGCCGTCAGACGGCGGTCCGGCGCATCGTCGAGATTCGCGCGGGCCGTCGCGGCTCGCGCGATTTCGAACCGGTTGCCGCCGCGCGATTTTGCGCTGTAGAGCGCGCGATCCGCGGCAGCGAGCACTTTTTCCAGCGTGTCTTCAACAGTGCCGATGCGCGCCATCCCGATACTCACCGTCGCCTCGATATCCACGCCGCCCGCCGTGCGCGTAACGGTCTGCGCGAAGCGGCGAACGACGGCTTCGGCCAGGTCTTTCGCGCGGGCGCTTTCGTGCCCCGGCAACAGCGCGGCAAACTCTTCGCCGCCGATGCGCGCCAGGATCACATCGCGTCCGAGCACGCTGCGCAGAATCTTCGCGAACGACTTCAGCACGTCATCGCCGGCTTCGTGGCCGAAGCGGTCATTGATCGCCTTGAAGCGGTCGAGGTCGAGCGCGAGACACGATGCCGGCGGAAAGGCGTCGCTTTCGCGGATAACGCGTGCGCCTTCTTCGAAGAACCATCGGCGGTTGCCGAGACCGGTGAGGTAATCGGTCTGCGATTCGCGTCGCAGATCGGCGTGGGCTTCGTCGCGCGCGAGGCGCAGGAGCGTCATCGGCAGAACGACGGAGTAGAGCACGCCTTCGTACATGGTCGCCTGACCGACGATCGCCAGCACCTGCGGTCCGAACGACGCCGCCAGCCACGCCAGAATTGCGGCCCTGAATGCGTAGAAGAGCGCGTGACCGCCCGTGACGGCCACGGCGATGTTGCGCGACTGCTTCCATTTGGAATCGCGCGTGCCGAGGAGTTCGCGCGCAGTCAGACCGCACACTACGGCGATGGGGATGGCGCTGATGTACGCCCACATGACCGCTTCGCCGCGCTTGCCCGCGATGGCCCAGGCGAGCGCGAGCATCGACAGGATGCCGAGGGCAAACCGGCCGTAGCGGCGTCCGTTCAGGAGCGCGACGCCTTGCAGATTGAGCAGATACCCACCGACGATGATGAGATTCGCCACCGCGGCGCCCACGACGCCGGGAAGGCCGGGCACGCCATGCCGCATCGACGCGGCGGCGCAGCCCAGCGCGAGCGTGGCGTACCCGGCCGCGAGCACGCCGAGCTCGCGCCTGCGCCGCGGATACGACCGGCGCTCCCAGAGCGTCAGCGCGCTACTCGCGAGGAGCGTTCCTATCGCTAAGAGGTAAAGGGTGATGAGGTCGACACGCATGCGCTCGTTAAGCCTTCTTCCAGCCGAAGACGATCTGACATGGCTCGTTTACGGCAGCGGAATCGGAAAATTTAGGCACGCGTGCCGAATTCGGACGGGTGCCGTCAGGCTGTTTTACCGCGCCCCGTCTTTTGCTGAAGTTCGTCGATGCGCCGAGACGCGTCGGCTTTCGTCAGGGTTTCGTCGAAAGGTTCCTTCGCTTCTTCGCAGAGCGTCTTGAGGTAAGACGCCTGCGCGCCGGTCATCGGCTCATCGCCTGTCGTCCAGTCGGCGGGGTCTTTTTCCGCGTTCGACGTTGGGTGCGATTTGGGGTTGTCCTGCGAATCGGCGGATTTCTGGGTCATGCTGGGATCTCCTTGCAATGCCCCATGTTGCGCAAAGAATGTGCCCCGCCCGCGCGAAATCCCCGACGCGTGATGCCGATATGGGCCGTACTGGATTCGAACCAGTGACCAACGGATTAAAAGTCCGCTGCTCTACCAGCTGAGCTAACGGCCCGGCGCGCCCGATATCCGCCCGCCACCACGGCGCTTCTTGAGTGCCTGCCCTAGCCGATGGCCGGCAGTCGCGCTGGTTGCCCGTGCGAGCACTCCTTGATGACGGTGCGCATCCGGGTCTGCGCAGTCGGAGGGTGGCGGCAGGCGGCCGCCACCCCGCTTTCTCCTGTCGTTGCTGCGCGCCCGCCGGCATCAGTTCGTACGCACTTCGATTCGGCGCGGCCGGGCTTCGTCGCGGCGCGGTATCGTCAGCTTCAGCACGCCGTCCTTCAGGTTCGCATCGATTTTCGACGCGTCGAAGTCAGCGCCAAGCGAGAACGCCCGCGCGAAATGAGGCTGGCGGATCTCCGCGTGCTGCAGACGCAGTCCTGCCGGCCTGGGCACCACCGCCTCGGCCTCGATGTACAGGCTGCCGTCGTGGACCTTCACATCGAGCCGGTCCTTCGTCACGCCGGGCAGATCCGCCCACAGGGTGACGCCCTGACTATCCTCGAAGACGTCCACGGGCGGCGCCAGCGTGATCCGGGGCGGCGACTGCTCGTCGTCGCGCCGAGCCGCCGTCGTGTCATCTTTCCTGGCAAGTTTGGTCGTGTCGTTCATGATGTCCTCCTACATTCTGCGACGCGTTTCATTGAACGGTGATGGCGCGCGGCTTCGACGTCTCCCGCTTGCCGATGCTCACGGTCAGGCAGCCATTGGTGTACCGCGCCGTGACCTTGTCGGGGTCCGCGTGCTGCGGCAGTTCGATGACGCGCCGGAAAGCGCCGACGAACCGCTCCTGCGCATCGGTACGCGTGTCGTCGCCGGCTTCCGGCTGTGCGCTTCCGCGCTCGCCGCTGATGGTCGGCAGCCCCTTGTCGATCGATACATCGAGGCTGGCTGGATCGGCACCGGGCGCGAACGCGACGATCTCGATCGAGTCGTCGGTCGAACCGATGTTGACCTGGGGGAAGGCGCCTGAGCGCCCGGAGCGGATGCTGAAGGGGAAACCGCCGAAGAGGCTCGCCATCTGCTGTTGCAGACGGTCGAACTCGCTGAAAAGGTCGGTCCCGAAGTAGAGATCGCTCATGGTCATTTCCTCCTTGAAACCAGCAGGAAGACGAACCGGCCTACGCGCTCCAGTTCGTCTGCCATGCCGCGGGCAAACAAATCGAAACACGCAGCGCGCCGGACTGCCGGCGCGACTGCTTGAGCGGAATTCAAGATAGGATCCCGAGCGGAAATCTCAAGGGGATTTTGGCGACTTTCCGCTCTTGAATCGGGATGCCCGCACCCTATCCTCACGACGCTCCCGACAGACCATGCGAGGACATCACGGAATTCGAATACGATTGGCTGACCCTGGGCCGGCACCGAATCCGGTTGCGCTCAACAAGGGGTTTTCCGACCGAGACGATGCGTACGGCGGTCGAGGTCATCCGGCTGGCGATCGACAGCAACACGAGCGCGCGTGCGCGGCTCGTTGAAGTCGTATTCCAGCAGGAATCCGCTTACGAGATTGCTGTCGGCACCACGTTCGCCGACGACCGGTTATGCGCGCGGCAACTGGAGGTGGGCGATCGCGACGGTCCTCGGCCTGCAGCCCACGCAGATCAATATCTCCGTGACGGTGGTCACGCAGGAAGAGGTCGATCTGCACTTCGGTGTCTACGAGAGGATGCTGGCCGAAAAGCTCGGCGTGGTGTCGCCGATCCAGTGACGCGTCGCACGTGACACCAAAGTCTCAGACCTGCGGCGAATATGGAGTGCGCGATTCGATCCGCGCGTCCGGCGACCTCGAGCGGGAGCCGGACCGTCGATCTCGCGTCACGCCATTGAAACTCAACCGCCCTTTCCTTCCCTGAGCCGCGCGCGATGCGCGGCGACTTTCGCGCGATTCCCGCAGCTAGCCATACTGCACCAGCGGCGAGCGTGACCGCGCGTGTGATCGGGGAATAGCAGCGTGCATGTCGGACCTTCGCACGCTTTGACGTAGGTGAAATCCTCTTCGCAGACGAGTTTCGCGAGCGCCTCGACAATCGGCATGAGCAGCGATTCGGCGGTCGGATGGCGGCGCTGCATCGCGAATGCAAGCCCGCTCGAAGCGCTCGCATCCGCGACGATCGCGCCGTGTTGTTCATCGCGCTTCAGCACACTGTTCAGCGCGTCCAGTGCGCGCAGGTCTTTGGCCGCAAGCGGCCGCCCCTTGTTCTTTTGCACAAACGCTCTGAACCATTCGCGCAAGCCGCGCGCCTTCGCCGCGCCCTCGTCGAGTTCGGCGGGCGCGATTTGCGAACGCATGCGCGCAAGCACCTCGGCGGGCACGAGGCTCGCCTGTTCGAGCCATGACAAAAAGTCTTCGCCGTCAGCGACCCAGTCGATGGGTTCATCGACCGGCGTAGCAAACCGAGTTGAGAAAGCCGAGGCCGGGCGCGTCAGCCACGAAGAGTGCGGGGAGTGAGCGATATTCCATTTCTTCGATCCAGCGGTGCTTCTACGATGACTTCATCGTAACCGCTAAAGACCCGCTTGCCGAGTTACATAGTTGATAAGTAACCTTGTTATCTGACTTTTGAAGGTTACACGAACGAACGCCCCCATTCGCGGAGAAACAACCATGCCCACCATTGCTCATCGCCATATCGACGTCGACGGTTTCAACGTGTTCTATCGCGAAGCCGGTCCGGCGGACGCGCCAAAGCTGCTTTTGTTGCATGGCTTTCCCAGTTCCAGCCACATGTTTCGCGATCTGATTCCGCTCCTGGCAGACCGCTTTCATATCGTCGCGCCCGATCTTCCCGGTTTCGGCCTCTCCGACATGCCGAGCCGCGACAGCTTCGCATACACGTTCGATAATATCGCCGGCCTGATCGACCGCTTTACTGAGCGAGTCGGCTTCGATCGCTATGCGGTCTACGTCTTCGATTACGGTGCGCCGACCGGTTTCCGCCTCGCGTTGAAGCATCCGGAACGCATCGCGGCGATCGTTTCGCAAAACGGCAATGCCTATGAGGAAGGACTGAGCGACGGCTGGAGTCCGATCCGCGCGTACTGGCAGCCGCCGACGCAGACGAATCGCGATGCGTTGCGCGATGCTCACGAAGGACACGACGAAGTGGCAATACACGCACGGCATGCCCGACGCGTCGGCGGTTTCGCCCGATGGTTACTCGCTCGACGACTACTACCTGAACCGTCCCGGCGCGCACGCTCGCGAAGCGCTGGATCGCGGCGACAAGGAAAAAATCGACAAAAAGCTCGATGAACTGGACGTATCAACAACCGAATCAGGAGAAGACCAATCGTCGAAACCGGACACGGAAGGATCGAATTCATCGAGCAAGAACCTCGACGAGCAAAGCGACTAGCCGGGATCCGCGGTCCCGCCCGAATCCATCGATCAGGCGGGACGAGCCGCGGTCAATGCTTGTCCGGCAGCGCATACGCGATTACGTAATCGCCTAGCTTCGTGAGAAACGAGCCGTGCCCGCCCGCCGCGATCAGCACGTATTGCTTGCCGTTCGCTTCGTAGGTCATCGGCGTCGCCTGTCCGCCGGCGGGCAAGCGCGCTTCCCAGAGCTTTTCACCGGTGTCGGTGCTGAAGGCGCGCAGGTAATCGTCCTGCGTCGCGCCGATGAAGAAGACGTGCCCGGCGGTAGTCATCGGTCCGCCGAGCATCGGCATGCCCATGCGGAACGGAACGGGAATCGGCGATGCATCGCGCGTCGTGCCGATGCGTTTCTTCCAGATCACCTTGTTCGTATCGAGATCGAGCGCGGCGACATAACCCCACGCGGGCTGCTTGCAAGGCAGACGCACCGGCGACAGGAATGGATTCAGCTCGACGCCGTACGGCACCCCGTATTGCGGCTGAATGCCGACTTCCGTGCCGGTGCCCGCCTGGCCCGCTTGCGGCGGATCGATCGGATTGCCGGGGCCGCGCGGCACGAGCTTCGAGACGAACGGCAGCGCGATCGGATTGGCGATGGCGATGCGTCGGTCCGTATCGACGGCGAGCCCGCCCCATTCGAACATGCCGAGATTGCCGGGGAACACGAGCGTGCCCTGCTCGGACGGCGGCGTGAACGGCCCTTCGTACTTCAGCCGATGAAAGATCACGCGGCACATGAGCTGGTCGTACATCGTCGCGCCCCACATGTCCGCGTCGGTCAGGTTCTTTGCGGGCCGGAAAGTCAGCTGGGAGAACGGTTGCGTCGGCGACAGACGATCGCCCTTCGCCGCGCCTTGCGGCACCGGCTGCTCGGGCGCGGGCACGATCGGCTTGCCGGTGCGACGGTCGAGCACGAATATGTTGCCGGTCTTCGCCGGTGCGTAGATCGCCGGGACGATGTTGCCGCTCTGATCCCTGATATCTGCGATGGTCGGCTGCGCGGGCAGGTCCATGTCCCAGAGGTCGTGATGCACGGTCTGATAGAACCACGCGAGCTTGCCCGTCGATGCGTTGAGCGCGAGCAGCCCGCTCGCATAGCGCTCCTGATCGGGCGTGCGGTTGCCGCCCCAGATATCGGGGGTCGTGACGCCCATCGGCAGATAGACGAGATCAAGCTTCGCGTCGTAGGCGGCCGGCGCCCACGAGTTCGGCGAGTTCTGCGTGTAGCTATGTTGATCGTCAGGGATCGCGTTCGGGTCGTGCGCGCCGGGGTCGAAGGCCCACAGCAGCTTGCCGGTGTTCACGTCGAAGCCGCGGATCACGCCCGACGGCTCGCGCGTGCCGTAGTTGTCCGTGACCGCGCCCGCGACGACGATCACTTTCGACGTGACGATCGGCGGCGACGTCGGCTCGTACTGGCCGGGCGTCTTGACCGGCTGCAGATGCTGAAGATCCAGCACGCCATTGGTCGCGAACTCGGGGCACGGCTTCCCGCTCGCGGCGTCGAGTTCGAAGAGACGCCCATCGTTGACGGGCAACACGATGCGGCGCGTGCACATCGGCAGATTCGTCGTGTTGCCGGCGGCGCGCGCCTGCTCGGCGGCGGACGTCTCGTAGTACGACACGCCGCGGCAAGTCACGTGCTGGAAACTCGGATCGGGCTTGAGCTTCGGATCGAAGCGCCATTTCTCCTTGCCCGTCGCGCCATCGAGCGCGATTGCGATCTGATGCGGCGTGCAGAAGAAGAGCGTGCCGTCGATGGCGAGCGGCGTCACTTCATCGGTGATCTCGACCGGATCGTCCGGGCCTTTCATGTCGCCCGTGCGAAAGCGCCAGGCTTCCTTCAGTTCGTGCGCGTTGCCCGCGTTGATCTGCGCGAGTTGCGAATAGCGCGTGCCGGTCTGCGTATTGCCGTAAGCGCGCCAGTCGCCATCTTGCTGCGCGGGCGCAGTGGCGGCAGCCGACGGCGCCGCGCGCACCGTGCCGTCCAGCTCCTGCGGATCGTTGAACACCGCATATGCGAGCGCGATGCCCGACAGCACGATGGTCGCACCGAGCGCGAGTGCGCCGGACTGCCGGGGCCACGTAAAGATGCGCAGCACGAATGGCAGCACCATCCATATGCCGACGATGACAAGCACATCGAGACGCGGCGCGAGCGCCCAGAAGTCGAAGCCCGACTCGACGATCGCCCATATCAGCGTGCCGAGCAACAGCGCCGCGTAGAGCCACAGCGCGAGTCCGTTGGCGCGCCAGACGAGCCACGCGATCACGAGCATCGCCACACCGGCGACCACGTAATATGGCGAGCCGCCCACCGCGATCAGCCATCCGCCGCCGACGGACATGTAAAGCCCCGACAGAACCAGAAAGACGATCGTGATCCACTTCGGTACGGACGAAGGCGAACGATGCCGCGCGGGCGGCGGCGAGGAGGATGTGTTCATTCGATGGACAAAGGAGGCGTTGCCGGCAACGCAGCAGTCCTCGTGCCTGTCGTTTTGTTTTACTCGGGGACGTGGGCCACGACCGCGCCGGTCGCGTCGACGATTGCGGTCTCGCCCGATGCGCTCACCGATGCCGGCGGCTCGATCGATTCCGCGAGCACGAGTTTCGGAGCGCCCGCGTCCGGCTGCGAGGACGTGGCCCCTATTGCATCGAGGACATCGGCGGCAGTCGCGGCGATGATCGACAGGAGATCGCTTGCGTACGACAGGAACGCGACCGGCAATGCAGGCTGCGCTTCGCTGGCCTGCGGCGCGCCCCACTGAACGCGCACATCGGCGAGCGCGGATTGCATCGTCTTTTCGTTCAGTTCTCCGAGTTGCCGGAAACCGACCGCAAAACTGGAAGCGGCGCGCAAGCCCGTCTCGAGATTCGTGCGCGCGACGGAGAAGAAAGGCTGCATCAGAACGGGAAACATTTGGTCGCTCCATTAGCGATGAAAGTCGGCGAATCATGGAGCAACGGGTATGCCATCCACGCGGACTTTCGTTTCGTCAGGACGGCACGGCGATTGCGCCACGCACATGCGCGTCTCTCGACGCGGACCGCGACTTCATCGCATTCAAACGGACTCCAGTGGAGGCAAGCATGGCTGACAACGACCGCGCGCTCGAACCCGTCAACGCTATCAAGACCGAAAGAGCCGACAGCGCCTATGAATTCCCGACGAGCGACAACATGACATCCTCGAATGGAGACCACAGCAGCTTTCGCGAAGCATCGAAGTCATGGGATGCAGGCAACGATGCAACGTCGACGAGCAATCTGCGCTCCGATGCGAAGGCCCGGTTCGCCGACATGCAAGACGCGATGACCCGAAAGTACCGCGCCGCCGCCGATACGACCGACGACTTCGTGCACGAGAATCCGTGGAAGGCGATCACGATGGCCGCGCTGGTCGGCGTGGTCGTGGGCATGCTCGCCGCGCGCTGAGCATCGATCGTTCGTTGAAAAGGAGGAAGGGATCATGGACGTCCCGGCTAGCGAAGAACAGATTCGGGCACTCGCTTATCGGCTTTGGGAAGAAGCGGGCGGCCCTGAAGGCCGCTCGGACGAGTTCTGGATCATCGCGCAGCAGCAACTGGCGACGGAGCCTGGCATGGGCGGCAACGAATTGCCGG
Source organism: Caballeronia temeraria (assembly GCF_001544795.2). GTDB lineage: Bacteria > Pseudomonadota > Gammaproteobacteria > Burkholderiales > Burkholderiaceae > Caballeronia > Caballeronia temeraria. The sequence continues at coordinate 33,899 of NZ_FCOI02000045.1, forward strand.
GAGGCGACCCCGCCGGTGCATCGCCGTCCTCTCGCTGATCTCGAAGATGACTCGACGACGCGCTTACTCGAGCCTCGGTTTGCGCGTCGCCCGAAGGTAGCGGCGGCCGGCGTCGAGCAGCAAGGCGGCGACGCCCATCGCCACGCCGCGCATGCCGGGCGCATCGATGCGCGCATCGGTGTAAAGGCTTCGCTCGCGCACCTTGCCGTTGCGGCCCGAACGTTCGCGCAGACTGCCCGCCCCTTCATACAACGCGTCGCCTTGGCCATGAGGCTGCCGCGTGAGTCGCGCCTTCACGCCGACGAGACTTGCCAGCCTGCTCATACAGTCGCGGTGCGCGCTGGCCGAACCACGCCATCGCGCGCGACGCTCCACCGACATAGACATCGCACTCGGGCACCACGGCGCAATGCAATATCGCTTTAGCCACCACCTCGGGCGCATAGACCGGTTGGGGCAGCTTCGGCTCGTGCGTGAGATCGTTTCGCGCGTGCTCGACGAAGAGCGTGTCGATTCCCGCGGGCTTGATGAGCGTGATGGAGACAGGCGCACGATCGTTTTCCATCTCGATGCGCAACGCATCGGTATAGCCCTTGACGGCATGTTTCGACGCGACGGATGCCCTTGCAGCGGAATGGCGCCATCCGAGAGTTCACTGCCGGGATTGATCAAAGCGCCGCCATGCTCGCGCAGATGCTTCAACGCACTGAGCGAGCCGTTCACGATGCCCCAGAAATTCGTATCGAAGAGCTTGCGCTGATATTCGAGCGGGACGTCAGTACATCGGCCATAGAGCGACACGCCCGCGTTGTTGATCCACATATCGAAACGCCCGAATCCCGCAATGGCCGCATCGGCTGCGGCCTGCAACTGTGCCGCGTCGCCCACGTACGCAACGGCGTAAGCCGCTCGCTGCGTGTCACCGTGCGAAACTCGTCCGACAGCGCTTTGGGCGCGGCTTCGTCGCCATTCTCGCGGTCACGAGACCGATACCGCTCGTCGCCCCCGTGATGACGATCACTTGTTCGCTGAGTGGTTGAGCTGTACTCGCATGATGATCTCGCCGGTTATGGTCGGACCAAACCGGGAGGGCACGCCGCATGCCGCGTTACGCCCACGAGCGTACGGGCTGTACGAGCGCGTCGGCCGGAATGCCCGCCGATCGTCCGGCAATGCGCTCGAATTCGATCGGGTCACGACTGCAAAACACGTCGAGCGTGCCACGCGAATCGACGCTGGCGCACAGCTCGCGCAACCTCGCCTGATTCCCGAGACGCGCCGCGCGGTCCTTTTCCATCATCCATTGATAGAACGCCAGTCCCGGTGTACAGCGCGGATGTTCCAGATCCATTTCCGTATGAAAGAAATAGGCGTCGGCGGCCAGCAGCAGCCGGCCGCTTTCCTTGCGTACCGCGATGCCCCCATGACCGAAGGTGTGTCCTCTGAGCGGCACGAGTGCGATATCGTCCAACGAATCCGAGAGCGGCCGCACGCATTCGAAGCCATGCCAGCGGTCGCCGGCCGCGGCATCGTGAAATTGCCAGTTCGGCTGCGTCGACCATTGCTGAGGCCTGAAGCGCTGCCGATCGAGCCACGTCTGCTGACGCACCGCATAGTCGCGCTCGATGCGCAGCATATGCACCTTCGCGTGCGGGAAATCATCGAGGCCGCCCGCGTGATCGAAGTCGAGATGACTGAGCACGATATGCCGCACGTCGCTGGCCGAAAAGCCCAGCCGTTCGATCTGGCGTAGCGCCGTCATCTCCTCGCTAAAGTCCGCTTGAGCATCAGCAGGAAGAATGCCGACAGGCGGCTGCGCGGATCGGCAACATCGCGCAGTCCAAAACCTGTATCGATCAGAACGCGACCCTCGCCCGTTTCGACCAGCAGGCAATGGCACGTCAGCTCGCCCCGGCGCAGAAGGCCGGGCGTGCGGCCATCGAAGAGCTTGCCGCCGAGCGGACAACTCGATGTGCAGTTCAGGTGATGAACACGCACGTCATGCCTCAAGCAGAGCGGTCGTCGCGCGGCACTTCGACCGGCAGCGCGCGCTTGTGGCGCGTCGCTGTATAGAAGCGGCGAATGGTCAGCAGCACTTCTTCGCTGACTTCCTTGCCCTCCAGAAAGTTGTCGATGTCTTCATAGCTCACGCCATAGCTATCCTCGTCGGGGCGTTGCGGCGTAAGCGATTCGAGATCGGCTGTCGGCACTTTCATCACGAGGCGATCCGCCGCGCCCATCGAACGCGCAAGCGCACGCACGCGGCGCTTGTTCAGACCCGACAAGGGCAGCACGTCCGCGCCGCCGTCGCCGAACTTCGTGAAGAATCCCATCAGCGATTCGGCCGCGTGATCGGTGCCGATGACGACGCCCACCCGCGCGCCCGCAACGGCGTACTGCGCGATCATGCGCTCGCGCGCCTTGACGTTGCCGAGCACGAAGTCTTCCTGGAAGTCGTCCGTGTATTGCGCGCCACCCTCTTTGAGCGCCGCGAGCATGGCGTCGGATGGGCCCTTCACGTTGACGGTCAGGGTTTCGTCCGGACGTATGAAATCGAGCGCGAGCCGGGCGTCTTCCTCATCGCGCTGCGTGCCATAGGGCAGTCTCAGCGCGACGAAGTGCGCGTCATAACCGCTCGCGCGAAGACGTTCGACGCTCAGTTGCGCGAGGCGCCCCGCCGTCGACGAATCCACGCCGCCGCTGATCCCCAGCACGTAAGTGCGAAGTCCCTGCGATGAGAGATAGCTGCAAAGAAAGTCGATGCGCCGCTCGCGCTCGGCTTCGACGTCGAAATCGCTCGCGACACCCAGTTCGCGAATCACGGCTGCCTGCCAGTTGCGCCAATCGGTAGCGTGCTCGCTCATCGTTTCTCCTTGGCTCGCTGTGCCTGTTGCTGATCGAAGTAGTGCTCGATGCGCGACAGCGCATAAAGCGCCGCTTCGCGCCGGATTTCATTGCGTTCGCCTTCGAATCTCTTCGTCTCGGTGAAGGTGACGATGGTGCCATCGCGCGCGCGATATGACCACGCGAAGCACTGCGTACCCGATGGCGGTCCGTCGGGCACGGCATCGGCGACGCCTGTATTCGATACCGCGATCTGCGCGCAACAGGCTTCCTGCCGCAGCGCGCCCTCCGACATCTCGCGCGCGACGGCTTCGCTCGTCAGTCCGTGCTGCTGCATGGTGTCCTTGCGCACGCCGAGGAAGCCCGCCTTGCCCGTCGGCGAGTACGTGACGAAGCCCACGTCGAGACAGCTTCCGCTACCGGGCACCGACGACACCAGCGAAGCGATGAATCCGCCGGTACACGATTCGGCCGTCGCGAGCATGAGTCCGCGCGAGTTGAGGAATGACACGGCCTGACGGGGAATGTCCATGATTCGGCCTTCCGCAAAGTTCTGGTCTGTTGCGATGCTGTTAGCAGTTCGTATGCCACTGCGGGAGCCGTTCGAAGAACGCATGATCTGGGGCCAGGGCGATGCAGCGGGACTGAAGGTCGTCGAAACGGACGTGAGACGCGTCGGCGCGCTCGCCCATGCGATCTCTTTTCGAGAGATTGTTTTGTCATACTAAGTTCATCCGAACCATCGCCGGAGACATCGCGGTCATGAATCAGCTTGCGCATCACGGGGTCAGGAAGCTCGAAGACAGCAGAAAGCCCGCTTATCTGACGATTCCCGATCTGATCGAGGAAGACTTGGCGAGCGGCCGGCTTGGTCCGAGAGACCGGCTGCCCGGTCTGCGCGACCTCGCCGATCTGCACGGGCTCAACTACACGACCGTCGCGCGCGCGTATGCCGAAGCGCGCAAACGCGGCCTGCTGGATTCACGCGCGGGCAGCGGCACGATTGCCGGTGTGACAGTCGCCGCAAATCCACACTGCCGGGCCGCGAGGCAACGAATCACCGTTCGCCTCCATCACCCACTCATAGAATCGTTCGGTATTGCCTCTGACGTACGCATGCGGCGAGCGCGCCGTCTTGCAACGGCGCAGTTCGGTCAGAAGCGCCTGCCAGTCATCGGGCGCGGGCATGCCCTGGTTTGCTTTGCTGTTCTTGCTCATATCCGACTGCCGTGGGTCGTCCAGAGAGCAGATGGTGTGCCGTCGTCTTGCAAACGGCTTACGCGGGTCGATCGAAGCGTGTTTCCAGCACGCCGGCGATATTCGCCAGATTCGCCTTGATCTGTTCCAGTGCGAACGACAGCGTCGACAACGCCTGCAACTGCCGTGAGTCGTTCGCGGATCCGAGAATCACGTTTGCGATATCCGATTGGACAGCAGCGGACGCATCGTTCAGCGGCCCGAGAAAGCGTTCGGCAGGCGGCAGCGGTGCGCCGCCGCGCATCCATGCAGCCAGTGCCTGCAGATAGCCGCTCGCGCAATCGCGCACGAGTTCGATGCGCTCCGCGAGCGGCTCTGTTGCCTCGTTCGTCAGCCAGCCGCATTGCGATTGCCCGATGCGATCGAGCAGCACCAGTCCATGCCATAGCGTTTCGAAAGCGACGAGCGCGGCGCCGAGCGACGATCCGGTTTCGAAGCGCGCACGCACGCGCGTCTCGCCGCAGACCGCGCGCGCTTCGACGAGATGGCGCAAAAAGCGCTCATGCAGCGCATCGACGCGTTCGCGGCTTTCGAGCGGACCGAGGATCGGCATCGTCGCGAGCAGCGCGCGGCAGTCATCGAGAAGCTCGCCCATGATCTCGAAGGCGCGCGAACGGGACAGTTGCGGCCACACGCTCAACGACACACCGATGCCGATGGCCGCGCCCAGCGCGATCGCTACGGCGCGCGACACCGCGCCCGCAACGCCCGCCGATGGTTCGAGCGCGAGCGCCGCCGCCACGACGATGCTGTAGTTCGTCGTCGGGAAGAGCGTCGACGCGAGGCATGTGACGAGCGTCGCGAGGCCGAGCCGCGGGAAGGCATCGGCGGCATCGGGGAAGAAATGCAGCGTCGCGAGGCCTACCACGGTGCCGATCGCCGCGCCGATCATCTGGCCTACGCCGTACTTGAGGCTGCGGTCGAAGCTCACCTGCAGCGCGAACAGGCTGGAAAAAACACCCCACGTTGTGCTCGATGAACCGATGAAATTCATGCACGCATACGTCAGCATGCTCGCGATGAGCGATTGCACGCACATGCGCAGCGCATCGAACCGGCCGATGCGTCGGGGGCGTCTTCCTGTGATTGTCAATTCGGCTCGAGTCGCTGAGAGGTTTGTACGATGCGAGCATCGCTTGTGCCCATGCCACGGCATTGCGATTGCTGAAATGGCGCATCCCCGAAAACCGGAGCCGATCATGAGACCGCTCGTCAAAACCCTCCTCGTTCTGAGCCTCGCCGCCCTCTCGCCGATGGCCAGCGCAGAGGAACCCGCAAGCAGACACGACCGGCAAGGCGGCGATGCCAGGCTTCAGCTCGTCGCGACCTTCGAGCATCAAGTGACCGGCGTCACCGTGACGCCCGATGGCCGCACCTTCGTCAACTTTCCGCGCTGGACGGAAGACGCGCCGATATCCGTCGCCGAGCTCGGCAGCACGGGCGATCTGCGACCCTATCCCGATGCGGACTGGAACAGCTGGCGCAATTCCCGTCGCGATGAAGTCACGCCGCAGGATCACTGGGTCTGCGTTCAGTCTGTCGTCGCGGACAAGCGCGGCAATCTCTGGGTCATCGATCCGGGTGCGCCGGCGCAGTCGCTCGTCGTGCCGGGCGCGCCGAAGCTCGTGCAGATCGATCTGGCATCGAACCGCGTCGCGCATGTCTATTCGTTCGATGAAACGATCGCACCGCAAGGCAGCTATCTCAACGATGTCCGCATCAGCCCGGACGGCCGCTTCGTCTATATCACGGACTCCGGCGTGCGCGGCGCGATCGTCGTTGTCGATACGGCGTCCGGCTCGGCGCGCCGCGTGCTCGACGGCGACCCGAGCACGCAGGCCGACAAGAGCGTGACCGTGAAGGTCGACGGCAAGCCGCTGCAGCAGACCGATGGACGGCGCGTGAGCTTTTCCGCCGACGGGATCGCGCTGACGCCCGATGGACGCTATCTGTACTGGCAAGCGGTGAAGGGCAAGACGCTGTATCGCATCGCGACGGACGCGCTTCAGAACGCGCAGTTGAGCGCGCAGCAGGTTTCGTCGCGCGTCGAAGCGGTCGGCATCGACGGTCCCGCGGACGGTCTCTGGTTCGACGAGCGCGGACGCCTTTACGTGTCGTCGGTCGAACATCACGCGATCCGCGTGCGTGACGGCGATCGCTTCACGACGCTGCTGCGCGACAAGCGCCTCGTCTGGCCCGACACGTTCTCGGAAGGCGCGGACGGCACGATCTACGTCACGGATTCGCGCATTCCCGACATGACCTGGTTCGACCCGCAAAGCCCCGTCGCGTTACCGACGCGGCTCTATGCGATCAGGGGACGTTAACGAATGCCGTCTTCGTCACTAGCTGACGAAGACGATCTCCTGAACATATGAACTGCTGCAAGTGAAATGGGCGATGCGTCCGATGCGCAAGTGAAGAAGCACTTGCTCGAGTCCGTGGACTTCCCTGCCGTCCTTCTGCTGGCCGACGACGTTCGAGCGGCTCGCCTCGGGCCCGTTGCGCTTCAGGTCGATGATGCGGCGGATGGCGCCCTGCTTGTTGGTGAAGTATCGGTTCATGAAGGCGCGCGTGCGTTGTCGTGCCGCGTTCGTAGCGTCGCTCACCTCAAGCGAATGTTATGCAGGATACGTAGCCGCGCGATCCGCGCAACGTTGCACGCACGGCGCCTCAGCAGCTTCGGATGACATCCGTGAGTTCCGATGCGGTAACGGGCTTGCGCAGATAGCCGTCGAATTGACGCGATGAATCCATGTCGAATCCGCGCGTACCGGTCACTGCGACGATGCACGCCTCCGTCGATGCGCCCGCGCAGCGCACGAATTCGCAGAGCTTGCGTCCGTCGATATCCGGCAAGCCGATATCCATGAACACGGAGTCGTAGCGAGTCTGGCCTGTCATGCGCAGCGCCTCGCCGCCGGTACGCGCGACGTCCGCGTGATGGCCGAGCGAGGCGGCCAGTTCGGCGAAAGCCGCGGCGACGTTTGCATCATCTTCGACGAACAGAAACAGCATTGTCGATTCCGGCCGATTGCGGCCGGCTCCCGGTGTTTGAAGGGACGCGCGCATCCTGTCGCAAGGCGAGCAAATCCCGTACCGCTCGGACGGACTTCGACACGACGCTATTTCGGTTCATCGCGACTCGGCACGGACGGCGTCGATATCGCGCCGAGCGTCGACGCGACTTCGCCGTCCGACCATGTCGCGATATCTCCCAGTGCAAGCATCCCGGCGAGTTGCTTTTCTCCGTTCACGACGGGCATGCGGCGTATCTGCAACCTTTCCATCCGGCGCATCGCGTCTCCGATATCGTCGCTCTCGAAGCACCATTCCACTGGCTCGCTCGCCACTTCCTGCACGGCGCACGAAGCATCCTTGCCTGCCGATACCGCTCGAACCACGATATCGCGATCCGTTACGACGCCCTTGAGCCGCGTGCCGTCGCATACCGGCAGCGCGCCCACGTTCAGTTCGTCCATCAGTTCGGCCGCGCGGCGCATCGTGTCGCCCGGCGCGATCGCCTGCACGTCTCGTGTCATTACATCGGCTACCTTGGCCATGGCTTTCTCCTGTCTGAATCGCGCTGTTCTGGCGATGAGAGAAACAGCCTCCGTCATGCCCTCGTCTCGCGCCGGCGTGCGGCATGGCGATTGCTTGTCACGTCGCACGTCCGGTTTCTGTCCATAGGGACGATGCATCCATGCAAAGCGCAATGACCCCCGCAGGCATCCAGGCAAGCCGCATCCTCGACCTGTGGCATCTGACGCTGGCCGTTTGCTGCGTTGTGTTCGCGGCGATTCTGCTCGCGTGTCTCATCGCGATGATGCGCGCGCCTCGCGCCAATCGCGCGACGCCTGCCGATCTCTCCGCCGTCGGGCATCGCGAGCCGCGCGTGCGCTTCTGGGTCGTCGCCGCGACGGGCGTGTCAACGTTCCTGCTCTTCGGTCTCGTTCTCGCCGATGTCCTCACGGACCGCGCGCTCTCGCGCCTGCCCGTCGACAACGCGTTGCGCATCGAGATGACGGGTTATCAATGGTGGTGGCAAGTGCGCTACGCGAACGATGGCGACGCGCCCGGCTTCACGCTCGCCAACGAACTGCACGTACCGGTCGGACGGCCGGTGGTCGTCTCGCTGAAAGCCGCCGATGTGATCCACACGTTCTGGGTGCCGAATCTTCATGGCAAGAAGGACATGATTCCCGGCCGCGATGCGACCATCGAATTTCGCGCGGACAAGGCGGGCGTGTATCGCGGACAATGCGCCGAGTTCTGCGGTTACGAACACGCGTTGATGGCGTTTCAGGTCATCGCCGATCCGCCTGCGCAGTATGAAGCGTGGGCAGCCCGTCAGCGCCAGCCGTCCATCACGCCATCGGACGAAATCGCCGTGCGCGGCCGCGACGTGTTCATGGGCCAGGACTGCGCGCGCTGTCACACCGTGCGCGGCACCGATGCGCAAGGCACCATCGGCCCCGATCTCACGCATGTCGCGAGCAGGCAGTTCATCGCGGCCGGGACGCTTTCCAACAATCGGGGCAATCTCGCCGGATGGATCGTCGATCCGCGCACGCTCAAGCCCGGCACCGTCATGCCGCCGACGCGCCTGCCGCCCGCCGACCTGCAAGCGCTACTCGTCTGGATGGAGACGCTCAAATGAGTGAAGTACCGCTGACAGACGGTCCGCACGCATCGCCCGAAGTGCGCGATGCGCTCGCAAAAACCTGGAGCGATCCGCCAGGCTTCATCGGCATGTTGAGCGCGGTCAATCACAAGACGATTGCGCGACGCTTCATCGTGACGACCTTCGTGTTCTTCGTGCTCGCAGGCCTGCTCGCGCTCGCGATGCGCACGCAGCTCGCGCGTCCGGATCAGCGGCTGATCGGCCCGAACCTCTACAACGAACTCTTCACGATGCACGGCACGACGATGATGTTCCTCTTCGCCGTGCCGGTCATGCAGGCCGTCGCCGCGTACCTCGTGCCTTTGATGATCGGCGCGCGCAGCATCGCATTTCCGCGCATGAACGCGTATGCGTGTTGGGTGTTCCTGTTCGGCGGCTTGCTGCTGTTCGCCGCGCTCGCCGTGAACACCGCGCCGAACACCGGCTGGTTCAGCTACGTGCCGCTTGCCGGTCCCGACTACTCGCCGAACAAGGGCACGGACATCTGGGCGCAGATGATTACCTTCACCGAGCTTTCCGGCCTGCTCGAAGCGGTGGTTCTCATCACGACGATCTTCAAGCTGCGCGCGCCCGGCATGTCGCTCAACCGCATGCCGCTCTTCGTTTGGGCGACGCTCGTCACGCAGTTCATGGTGATCTTCGCGATGCCCGCCGTCATGTTGTGCAGCACAGCGCTGATTCTCGACCGCCTCGTCGGCACGCATTTCTATAACCCCGCGAAGGGCGGCGACGTTTTGCTGTGGCAACACCTCTTCTGGTTCTTCGGCCATCCTGAGGTGTATCTGATCTTCATTCCGCCGCTCGGCTTCATCTCGTCGATCATTCCGACGTTCGCGCGCCGCCCGATATTCGGCTATCCGGCGATGGTGCTGTCGCTCATCGCCACGGCGTTCCTCGCCTTCGGGCTATGGGTGCATCACATGTTCGCGACGAACATTCCCGAGCTCGGCAAGAGCTTTTTCACGGCGGCGAGCCTGATGATCGCGATTCCATCGGCGATACAGATCTTCTGCTGGATCGGCACGCTATGGACCGGCAAGCTCAATCTGCGCGTGCCGCTATTGTTCGTCCTCGCGTTCTTCTTCATCCTCGTGATGGGCGGCATGACCGGCATCATGGTCGCGTCGGTGCCGCTCGACCTCCAGGTTCACGATACGTACTTCGTCGTCGCGCATCTGCATTACGTGCTGCTCGGCGGCGCGGTGTTTCCGCTCTTCGGCGCGTTCTTCTACTGGTTTCCGAAGTTCGCGGGACGCTTGCTCGACGAGCGGCTCGGCAAGTGGCAATTCTGGCTGTTCTTCATCGGCTTCAACGTCACCTTCTTTCCGATGCATCTGCTCGGTCTCGAAGGCATGCCGCGGCGCGTGTGGACGTATCCGCACGGAATGGGCTGGGACGGCATGAATTTCATGGCGACGATCGGCGCTTACATGATCGCGTTGAGCGTGCTGCTTTTCATCGTCAATGTCATGAAGACGATGCGCAGCGACGAACGCGCCGCCGCCGATCCGTGGGGCGCGGGCACGCTCGAATGGAGCGTGCCGTCGCCGCCGCCGCCGCATAACTTCGATGCGATTCCGGTCGTGCACGGACGCGATCCGCTGTGGGAGCCGTCCGCGCAACCGGCCTTCGTCGCGGGTCTCGCCGCCGATGCGCGCGAAGTGCTCGTGACGAGCGTGCTCGATGCGCAGCCCGATCATCGGCCGATGTTTCCGACGCCCTCTCTGTGGCCGTTCGCAAGCGCCGTCGCGACGACGATTCTGTTCATCGGCTCGATCTACACGCCGTGGGCGATCGTATGGGCGTCGCTGCCGGTCGCCGTGGCGATGATCGGCTGGTTCTGGCCGGGTCGCGGCGAGAACCAGCTCGCGGTCGCGCGGGAGCGCCGGCCATGAACGCCGAAACGCGCCGCGAAGCGCACGGCACCGGCGAGCTCGTGCTCGACGTGCGTGCGCTGCCGACCTTCGCCTTCAGTCACCGCAGCCTCATGTGGTGGAGCACGGCCGGCCTGATGCTGATCGAAGGCACGGTGTTCGCCATCGCGGTGATGATGGTCTTCTATCTGCGCACGCGCGCCCCCGAGTGGCCGATGGCGGCCGAGCCGCCGCGTCTTTTTTGGGGCACGCTCAACACGGTCGTGCTGCTCGCCAGCCTGCGGCCGAACCAGCTCGCGAAGAACGCGGCGGAACGTGGCGATCGCCGGAAAGCGGCGATCTGGCTCGCGGTGTGCCTGGTCGCATCGGTGATCTTCCTCGTGATACGCGGATTCGAATTCGCATCGCTCAACGTGAGCTGGTACGCGAACGCGTATGGCTCGGTCATCTGGCTGCTGCTCGGTCTGCACACGACTCACCTCATCACCGATACCGTCGATACGGCCGTGCTCACAGTGCTGCTCTTTACGGGGCCATTTGAAGGCAAGCGGCTCGTCGATGTCAGCGAAAACGCGCTCTATTGGTACTTCGTCGTGTTGAGCTGGCTGCCGATCTACGGCGTCATCTATTGGGCGGCGCGGCTATGAAAACCTGGCTCGCGCTGCTCGGCGCTCCGTTCGTCGTTCTCGCATGTCTCAGCGTGAACTACGCGCTCGTGACGCCCGCGTGCCGGCTCGGAGGCCATGCGTTGCTCGACGGCGTGAGCGGCGCGAGCGCGATCGTCAGCGTGGCCGCGACGCTGCTCGCATGGCAGCGCTGGCGCGACGCGCGGCGCAAGCTCGCCCTGCCGACGCCCGACACCGGCGACCGCCCGGCGCGCGCCGGTTTCATCGCGGCGGTGGCGGCCGGTGTGGGCGCGCTGTCGGTGCTTTCCGTGATCGCGATTTCGATACCGCAATGGCTACTGTCCGCCTGCTGAAATGCGCGCTGCCTTGCGCGCTGCTGTCGTCCGCCGATGCGTATGCCCACGTCGCTACGACGGAGGCATCTCCGCTCGCGTGGACATTCGAGCCGTGGATCGTCGCCGTGCTGGCGGCGAGCCTGACGCTCTATCTCGCCGGCTATCTGAAGCTGCGCAAGCGCGGCGCGCAAGGCCGTCGCGAGCGCACCGCGAAGCTGATCGCGTTCGCCGCCGGATGGTCGACGCTCTTCGTCGCGCTGGTTTCGCCGCTGCACGCGTTAAGCGAATGGCTCTTCTCCGCGCACATGATGCAGCACGAACTCTTCATGCTCGTGGCCGCGCCGCTGCTCGTCATCGGACGCCCGCTCGCCGTGTGGCTCTGGGCGTTTCCCGCCAATGCGCGAGCGCGCATCGGCGCGGCGACGCGTTCACGCTGGATCAAACTGCCGTGGCGCTTTCTGACCTTGCCCGTCGTCGCGTGGACGTTGCACGCCGCCGCGCTATGGTGCTGGCACGCGCCGCGCTTCTTTGAGGCGGCGCTCGCGCGCCCCGGCATCCACACGCTTCAGCACGCGAGTTTTCTGGCGAGCGCGCTGTTGTTCTGGTGGACGGTGTTCGGCCGCGCGTCGGAAGCGCAGGGCGCATCCAATGCCCACGCGATGCTCTCCCTCTTCACGACGATGGTCCACACCGGCGCACTCGGTGCGCTCCTGACGCTCGCGCCGGGCGTCTGGTATCCGTCATGCATCGAGACGACGCGCGCCCTCGGCTTCGATCCCTTGCAGGATCAGCAGCTCGGCGGTCTGGTGATGTGGGTTCCGGGCGGGCTTGCGTATCTGATCGGCGGATTGCTCGTCGGCGCGCGCTGGTTGATGCGGCGGCCGCCGCCGCGCGCCATCGCCGACGTGGCCCGCGAAGGATGAGCACATGCACACCACTCCAGTCGCGCTCCTTCTGATCGCCACGCTCGCCGCTTGCCAGGGCAAGCCGCCTTCGGCCGACGCGATCACCGGCGGCGATCCGCGACGCGGGCTCGATGCGATCCAGCGTTACGGCTGCGGCGCGTGTCATCGGATCGACGGCGTGCCGGGCGCTTACGGCAAGGTCGGACCGACGCTGCAAAACATCGGCGAGCGGGGTTATGTCGCGGGCAAGCTGCCGAACACACCGGAGAATCTGCAGACATGGATCCGCTTTCCGCAGCGCATTTCACCGCAGAGCGCGATGCCCGATCTCGGCGTCGGCGAAATCGATGCGCGTGACATCGCCGCATACCTGTATCACCAATGACGATGAACGTATCCCGCTTCCTCTTCGTCCTGCTTTTGTGGCCGCTCGCCGTCATGGCGGACGACATCGCGTCGCCATCGCCCGAACTGATTGCGCGCGGCGCGTATCTCGCCAAGGCCGCTGACTGCGCCGGATGCCATACCGCGGCCTCGAACGGCGCGCCGTATGCGGGCGGGCTCGAGATGACGTCGCCGTTCGGCACCATCGTCAGCAGCAACATCACGCCGGATCGCGAGACGGGCATCGGCACATACAGCTACGAGGACTTTGCGAAGGCGTTGCGCGAGGGCGTCGCGCCGGGCGGCAAGGGGCTTTATCCGGCGATGCCGTATCCGGCGTTCGTGAAGATCAGCGACGACGATCTGCGCGCGCTCTACGTGTACATGATGCATGGCGTGCCGCCCGTGAATCACCGGCCGCCGGAAACGAAAGTGCCCTTTCCGTTCAATCAGCGCTGGGCGTTGCCTCTGTGGCGCATGGCGTTCGCGCCGAAGCAGCGGTTTCAACCGCACGCCAATCGCGATGCGAGCTGGAATCGCGGCGCCTATCTCGTGCAGTCGCTCGGACATTGCGGCTCGTGCCACACGCCGCGCGGGATCGGATATCAGGAGCGCGGATACGACGAGTCATCGAAAACGTTTCTCTCCGGCGGCGTGAACGACAACTGGTTCGCGCCGAACTTGCGCGGGGATTTTGGCTCGGGGCTCGGGCGCATCGCGCAGAAAGATATCGCTGCGTTTCTCAAGACGGGCCACGGCGCGGGCATGGTCGCATTCGGCAGCATGGTCGAAACGATCGAGGACAGCACGCAATACCTCACCGATGACGATCTGCGCTCGATCGCCGTCTATCTGAAGACGCTGCCCGCGACCGGCGCGGCGGACGGCGTTTTCGACCCGTCGCTTGCGTCGCCGGGACGTCTCAGGACGCGCGCGCCCGACGTTGCGCCCGAACAGGGCGCGGCGGTCTATGCGGGGTTTTGCGCGCAGTGTCATCGAAGCGATGGCAAGGGCGTGCCGAATGCGTTTCCCGCGCTGGCGGGCAATCCCTCGGTCATCAGCGAAGATACGACCTCGCTGATCCGGCTGCTCGTCGAAGGCGGCAACAGCCCCGCGACGATCCACGGCCCGCCACGTCAGGCGATGCCGCCCTTCGCCGGACGCCTCACCGACGTACAGATCGCGCAAGTGCTCACGTATGTGCGCGCGTCGTGGGGCAACGACGCGCGCCCGGTCACGGCCAACGACGTCGGATCGTTTCGCGCGACCATCCACAAATGACGTGCGTCACTCCTGCGTGCCCGCGCCCTCGTTCGGCTTGACTTCGGAAAGGTCGTCCTTCCGCACTTCGGCTTCGCGCACGGTCGTGCCTTCGTCGTCCGTTTCGGAGACATCGGTGGTGAAGGTTTCGTCGTCGGAGGCCTGTCCGCTTTGCTGGGATGGCGTGCTCGTGTTCGATGCTCCTTACGGTTACGCGGCGGCCGCACGATACGGCCACGCTTGTTTCAACGCTTGCGCGCTATCGATTACTCGTTGGTCGGATCGCCCGGGTCTTCCACGCCCTTTTCGATGTTGTCCTTTTGATCGCCATAGTCCTTGCGATTGGCGCCGTTGGTAATTTCGACATCGCCTTCCACCTTGCGATCTTCATTGCCCGTCACGGTGCCGATGGCCGTATCGGTCCAGCCTTTGATCTGTTCCTTGATCCCTGCCCTTTGATCCTTGTTCATCGTGTGCTCCTGTGTGATGGACAAATGGCGATGACAGCCGATGCCTTCAGCGCGCCGCGCGTCCGCGAATCAGCGCCGCGATCGCGAAGCCTGCGCCGAGCGCGACGTAGGTCATCGCGAGCGAGCGCTTCGACAGATGAGCTTCGAAGCCGGGCGTGACTCGTTTGGGCACGGCGTGGTAATCGACGACATAGGCGACGAGCGCGGTCGTCGCGGCGGCGGCGACGATCGTCGCCGGCCGGGAACGCTGTCCGCATAACGACTCGAACAACACGCCCCAGAAAGCCGAGCTTCCCATGTGAATGGTTGCGCCGAACCCGCTGTATCTGAAGCTCGGTTCTTCATGCCAGATTGCTCTCGGCCATAAGCATTGGGATACGGCGTTGATCGCCGCGTATGGCTCATGTCCCGCGCGAACGGCCGCGGTCGACGCGGCGCAAGCCGAAGCCAGTCCCGCAGCGCAGCCTGAATAGATGGCCCGCTTCATCAGGTCGTCGAAATGCCCTTGCATGTGTGGCTCCTTGCCGAACGCTCACGCGTTTCGCAGCATCCGCCGTGCCGAAGTTGCTCAGTAACGTCTTTCCGTGTGATGTCGTTGTCCGCCCCTCGCGAAGACGAAGAGCGTCGCGCCTGCCGCTGCGATTGCGAATCGGCTGGGGTTCGCTTTCACCGCACCGATTACCTTCGCGATCACCGGCGAGGCGTTCGGCGCGACGCGCGGGCGCGTTTGCATCGCGGGCGCGGTTTGCGGACGGGTTTTGGCGGGCACGTTCGTCGCCGGCGCTGCATGAGGCTCGTGCTTCTCACGCGGTTCATCGGTCTTGCCTTCGCGCGCCTCGACTCGCGTTGCAGCGGCTTCCGCGCCGAGCAGCATGACGGCTGCCGCGAAATACAGCCACATCAGGAGCACGGCGAGCGAGCCGGCCGCGCCGAATGCGCTCGCGGTCCCGGCATGCGTGAGATAGAGCGCGAACAGCTTCTTGCCGACCGAGAACAGCACCGCGGAAATGACGCCGCCTACGAGCGCATCGCGCCACGGTACGTGACCATCGGGCAGATACTTCAACAGCGCGGCGAGAGCGCACGAAAGGATCGCGAGACCGAGCACGAACTGCACGATGTCACCGATGACGACGAGCGGCGATTCCCCGAACACCCATTTGCCCGCTGCCTGCACGGCGGTGTCCAGCACGAGCGACACGATCAGCAGGAACGCGACGCCCATGACGAGACCGAACGAGATCAGCCGAACCTTGACGAGCGTGGCGACACCCGATTTCTCCCTGCCGCTTTTCGGCCAGATGATCGATAGCGCCGTGTTCAACGATGAAAACGTCGCCGATGCGCCCACGGCCAGCAGTACGAACGAAATTACAGCGGCAATGCCGCTTCCGCCGCTCTGATGCGCGTGCTCGACGATCGCCTGCACGCTCGCGGCGGCATCCTTACCGAGCATGCCGCTGATCTGATGAAAGAGCTGACCGCGAGCGGCCTCCGCGCCGAACACGAGGCCGGCGACGGCGATCACCATGACGAGCGTCGGCGCGAGCGAGAACGCTGAATAGAACGCGATGCTCGCGGCCATGGGCGCAGCGCGATCCGCGCTGAAACGTTTGAACGTGCGTGCGGGCCATGCAAAGGTTCGGCCCATAAGCGACTTGACGTTCATGGTTGTCTCCGTTGATTCATCCGCTCGGCATCAAGCATCGGCGATGCCCGCTCCTTCGAAGTCAGTTCGATTGCGTGGCATACGCGTTGCTGATTCCCATTCAGGCCGATGTCGCGGACTCGATCCGGACAGGCGGCCTTTTCATTCCACGACGCGGCTTCCCCCGCGATACGCCAGTGCG
>NZ_FCOI02000046.1 GCF_001544795.2 Caballeronia temeraria
AAGTAAGGGGTCTAATATCAACGCATCAGGGCACTTCCACGATGACATGAACCCTCGGTACTTCAGCAACCTGTTAAAGCAGGAAACATCCCGTTCGAGCCTCACCTTCGCAGGCTAAAATTAGCTCGTTATAGATCGAAAGCACCTTCGACGCATCCGCGCAATGCGTGAGTGTTTATCGATCCCCGTGCGAGACGGGGATCAAAAGGGCGCTGTGTGACATTCATGGAGAGAACTGAGCACAGCAAGTCACAACGGACCGCTTCTTGTCGCGACTACCTGCCACGTGCACATGGTCCGAGGAGCTTAGTAGATTTTGAAGCGTCTGGATAACTTAGTTAGGCTAAATATTGGGAACGTACCTCATGTGGCTTCGTTCCCCGATTGGGCGTGCATGACGGGGGATTTGCTTTACGCACTGCATTTTGCCAGGGGAGGGCTGCGCTATATTCATGTGCCGCTCAGTCCCACATTGACAGCGAGCATTCGCGAGACGTCTTCCCGTAGCACGTTATCGTTGTATTGGGACGCCGGCGGACGTCTGACGCCCGTCGCGCGGTTCATCGTGTTGTGCTGTCTGGAAGAGGGCGTGCCGGCCGCGGTGCTGAGTCGATACATGTGCGTGTCGCACAGCACCGTACTAAGGCTGCGTAGCAAACGAAGAAACGAGGGCGATGTGCCGGACCGCGCCGACCTGATGAAGATGCTCGAGGACCTGGCCTTCGAGGGAAGCGGAAAAGACAGCGTGCGTCGCACGGCTCCCTGTTGTGTTTGAGTAAGCGATGGCCCCGCGCAGTCGGCGGGGCCATCGTCCGTTGATTGCGCCGGCGCTATCCCGTCGCGCCCGCTTCCTGCGCGGATCGGGTCATATCGACACCTCTGCGTTCGCGGCTGAAGAAGATCAGCGCCGCGATCACCACGGCGACGACACCCGCGACGATCGCCATCGCCATGCCGTAGTTGTTGCCGTGCGATGTAGCGAGCGATGCCTGCATCGTCGCGTTCACGGCCGCGAGCAGATTGCCGAGTTGGTACACGAGTCCCGGAAAGGTCGCGCGAATTTCATCGGGCGAGATTTCGTTGAGATGCACCGGGATCACGCCCCACGCGCCTTGCACGGAAATCTGCATGAGGAACGCGCCGGTCGCGAGCATGACCGGCGTCGTCGAAAATGCCCACAGATACAGCACCGGCAGAGCGATCAGCGCGGCGATGAAAATTGCCACGCGCCGGCCGATTCTCTCCGACAGCGCCCCAAAAAACAGTCCGCCGACGATCGCGCCGATATTCAGCGTAATCGTGATGAGCGATACCGTATGCGGATCGAAATGATGCTGCTCGCGCAGGAACGTCGGATAGAGATCCTGCGTGCCGTGCGAGAAGAAGTTGAATGCGGTCATGAGCACGATCGCGTAAAGCGAGAGCGTCCAGTTCTGCTTGAGCATGGCGATAAGGCTGGGGCGCGGGCGCTTTTCCATCGCGCGCCATGCGGGCGATTCGGGCACGTGCGCGCGCACGTACATCACGAGCAGCGCGGGCGCGACGCCGATGAAAAACATCCCGCGCCAGCCGATGAACGGATACAGCACGCCGAACGCGATCGACGCAAGCAGATAGCCGCTCGGATAACCCGCCTGCAACAGTCCGGATACGAAGCCGCGTGCTTTGGGCGGGACGGATTCCATCGTCAGCGCAGAGCCGACGCCCCATTCGCCGCCCATCGCGATGCCGAAGAGAGCGCGCAGAATGAGCAGCGTCGCGAGATTCGGCGAGAGGCCGGACAGCAATTCGAGCAGCGAATAGCATGCGATGTTGATCATCAGCGTCGGGCGGCGGCCGAATTTATCGGCGAGACGCCCGAAGATCAACGCGCCTAGAGGCCGCATCGCGAGTGTCAGCGTGATCGCGAACGCGACGTCCGGGATCTTCGTATTGAATTCAGCGGCGATGTCCTTCAATACGAAGACCATCAGAAAAAAATCGAATGCGTCGAGCGTCCAGCCCAGATAGGCGGCAATCGTCACGTTTCTCTGTTCGCGTGTCCAGCTCATTGCCGAGTTCTCCATTCGGAATAAATCGATTGGCGAGTGTTGCAATGCGCATCAGCAATTAACGAACCGGCTGCAGGGCGCGCCAGGCCTGGCGCAGCGGCGCTTTACGCAAACGCGAATCGCAGAATACGGAATCGATTCAATTTCAGTTCGACGTCAAGGCAATCGAATCCGAAACGAAAGAATGAGGAATGGAAAGCGAAGGGGAAAAACAAAAAACCCCACGGCGATGCGTGGGTTTTTTGCATGCGATGCGCTCGTTGAGCGTCTCGCGAAAGAGGGACCTTGGTGCCCAGGAGAGCAATCAAATAATCGTGAGAGCCTTGTGGGACAAGGGTTTCCGGGCGGTCCCTGGGGGCTTGTGATAACTCCTGCAGGCCCATGTGGTAACCGTGAAAACCCACCAGCTTCGAGCTTACTTCAAGAATGAGAACTTCTCAATCATCTCGTCGGCAAGCTGGTTCGCGGCCTTGTCCAAAAATACCTGCATGGACTTCATACCGCCCACGTTGTCTACGATCCACTTCACCTTGAGATACAACTCCGGTTCCATCTTGAAGTTGTATCCCATTCGAGGCTGGTGCTGAACTATTTCTGGGTTCTCCCATGGGAACCGCGCCTTCCGCATGGCTTCTTCCCGGGCCAGTTCCTGTAGGCGGGCGATCTCTGCCTGTGCTGCCTTCAGTTGTTCCTCGACACTCATTACCGCCTTATCTGCGCCCGACTTGTCCGCTGCATTCTTGCCTGCTGCTGCGTTCATTTTGATCGTCCTCGTTTGTATGTGCAGTGGTTGTACTGTACAGCCTGACACACTGCGTTGCAACCCCGACCACTTCTTCCAGTGTGGCGCATCTCACACAGAGACCGAACTCTTCCCAGGCTTGGTCCCATGTGCTAAATGAACAGACGATTCTGCCGTCGAGCATCAGGTGATTCGAGAACGACTCAGGGTCCTCGGAGGTCTCCTCGGCAACCAAGGAAACGGTCGTATTATCAGACAAATAGGCAGAGATCAGGCGCATGTTTTTGAGGTCAAGGTTCGTTACAACTTGTTGCAAACGGTTGCGAGGCGGATATGAATGTAGCAGTCGCAGGGAAGGTTTACAAGTAGGACGAATGTTGCTTTTCGGTTACAAGTAAACCCTACCTGTCGAACTTACGTCTATCGGACTGCTGAAAGCAAATCGTCATCTGAGACGTGGGCGTATCGCATGGTCGTTTGAATTTTGCGGTGCCCGAGGAGCTTCTGGACGATGGCCAGGTTGCTCGTCTTGGAGAGGGTGCGGGTTGCTGCCGTGTGGCGCAGTGCGTGGAGAACGAAGTCCGAGTCGTCCTCGAGGCCCATGGCCGTCCTCAGCTTCGCCCATACTGCCGTCAGTTGCAGCACGGTGACCCGGGGGATCCCACGCTCCTCAATGATCGCTTTGGCGCGGACGGAGAGGGGCACCGAGCGGGCGACCTTGGTCTTGTTAACCCACAGGCGGATCCAGTCTCCGTTGACGTCCTTGGCCTGCAGCTTCAGAAGCTCTCCACGGCGCAGACCGGTGTCCAGGAGGATCCGGAGGAAGTCAGTGACCGCAGCCTCGCCCCAGGACTCCAGGTGCCCGAACATCTCGATTTCTTCCGCCTCTGTCAACCAACGGACGCGTCCTTCCGTTTCTTCCTTCCATTCGAACTTCGGCATCCGGGAGATCCACTCACGCTCGTAGCCGTACTTGAGCATCAGGTGGATGTTGGCCAGCTTGCGGTTGATCGTGGAGTCAGCGACCTCGCCACGGAGTGCGTCGATGAAGTCGTCAATGGTCGTCGTCTTGACCTCCTCGAGCGCCAGGTTCCCCACGGTCTCGATGAACTGCTCGACGTTGCGGTACGCCTGCATCTCGTACGACTTGCCGCGCCACTTGGCCTTGGCGACGATGCGAAGGAGTTCGTGGAGGTTCTTGGGTTTCGTGGGGGCTTGCTGGGGCTTGGTGGTCTTCATCTTGTTCTCCGTTATGTCTGAAGTATCCAAGGGAACTGAGACATTTTGTGTCCGCTTCTGTGCCTGCTCCGTGGGCTACCACGCACTGTCCGACACGGGGCGCAATCGCGATGGGTGTTACTGTATCAGCTTGTACAACACGATGCAACGTGTATGACGAAAAAATTCCCCCGACCGAAGTCAGGGGAAATACTTACATCAGCCAAAGATGGCCCAGAGGAGGAGGCCACACTGGAAGCCGGTATTGAAGCCCAGCAAGACGTAGTCGATTGCGCTCATTCGTACACCACCGCGTCGACGCCATAGTCCACCACGTCATACCCGTAGTACCCGCCAACGACCACCGGAGCGGCCCACCAGCAGAACGGATCCCAGACCCAGATGCCCGAGCCGAGGATGACGATCAAGAGCAGCAGCAGGAAGACGTAGAGGATCGCCTCGCCGGTGCCGTAGCTCGAGGCCACCACGGCCCCCTGGTCCGCATAGACGGGAGCAGGGGCCACGATGGGAGCCGCAACGATCACCGGAGGTCGCGCAACGATCACAGGGCGCGGGGTGTAGATGGGCACCACGGGCCGCGCAACGATCACCGGACGGGGCGCGATGTAGACCGGGCGCGGAGCCGCGTAGACCCGAGGGGCCACGTAGACACGCGAGACGACCATCACAGCGTGGGCCGGGGACGCACTGAACGCGAACAGGCCGATGAAGGTGATGATGGCCAGGAAGCCCAACATCAGGGCGGTGTATGGCTTGTGTAGCTTGTAGTTCATGCGAAAGTCCTTGTGTTGAGTTTTGTCACCCAGAAGCCATCGGCGTTCGTCGCCATGCCCTGGGCCATCATTTGCATCGGTGTGAGGCAGCGGCGCGGGTTCTCTTCGTTCCCGAAGTCCCCACGGCGATGCTTCTCGAAAGCGGCAGTCGAGTTGAAAAGCTCGCTGCAGCAAGGGCACTGGTTGCGGTCTCCGGTCAGTTTCATGCGTCGCCTATATAGAGGGTGCCTGGGACCACCTCGGTCCCCGCGATGTGCTCGACGTTCCCTTCGTACTGGTCCAGGTCCATGTCGCGCCACTCGGTCCCGTTGTAGTAGCTACCGGAGTACTGGCACGCCACGGATACCTCGGTGTCCTCGGGGAGCGTCTCGAGGTACTCCTTGAGTTGCTTGACGGTTGTCATGAACCCATCCTGTCGGGGTTGGTGCGCCAGGAGTCCAGGTTGGCCTGGTGCTCGAGGTACGCGATCTTTCGTTGCATGGCCTTGTAGGTGGACAAGGGGATCGTGATCGTCTCCAACGTGCTCTCACGATCCCTCTTGAACCCCGTAGGCCCGAAGGTGTACGGAGAGAGGTCGTTCATTCGTGGGTCACCGTGGCGCACTCGAGTGCAGCGAAAGGGAAGAAGTGGGTCACCTTGCGGTCCTCCGCGAAAACCGAGAGGATGGTGTCGCCAAAGGTCCACGCCCATTCACGGGAGTCGAAGCGATACCGCGAGTTGTTGAGCGTGCTGATGGAGAGGTAGGTGGTCTTCACTCGACGATCTCCAGCTTGACCTTGACGACCTTCCAGCCCTTGGCGCTGCCCATGCGGTTCTTCGCCTTGGCTTCGCTGCGGAGGAGGTGAGGTGCGCTCGAGGTTCCCGAGGGGCCTCCCATGAAAGTGCCATGCGGCGGTTCCCACTGGCTCTCGGGGGCCACGGTGCGGACCACGGCCCAATAGAACTCCTGATTTTCCAGCTTCATACAGCGGACTCCCCGTAGATCTCGCGGGCCTCGTCGTAGCCTTCCCAGTTGTCAACGCCTGCGGCCTCAAGGGCCTCGAGGAACTGCTTTGCTTCCAGAAGCTCCTCGTACTCCTCGATAAGGATGGTGATTGTTTGTGGCTCGATCACTGTGGGCACTCCTTGAAGAACTTGTCGAAGAAGTCCGCAGGGACCCACGACTCATGATTGTTGTAACCCGGCATTACCACGCGGTAGCCGGGGATGTTGTTGCGAGCTTCGGGTGTCGCTTGGCAGAAGTAGCCGCCGTAGTACGTCTTGGTGCTGATGGTCATGCCAGGGCGATCCTCGGGAGTTCGACGATGCAGTCGATTGCTGCCAGGAGGTCCGGGAAGACCGCGTCGATGTCTCGGTCGATCTCGTCCGTCTGCTCAGGCGTGAGCGCGTCGAGGTCCTTGTTGAACTGCTCGAAGGCTTCGGTCTCGAGCGCTGTCGGTTCGCGGCGGTCTTGCTGGATGGCTCGCATCAGCGCCGTCAGTACGATGGCCTTCAGCATCAGCTTGTTGATGTTCATTTACTCTCTCGCTTCAGCCGCTCACTGCGGCATATAGATGGTGTTGCGGGTCTCGATGCGGCCCGTGGCCTTGTCGAACTTCTCGATGCCCGACGTCATGACGATCTTTCCGTTCAGGCGTTCATTCGGATGGTCGACGGGTATCAGGAACGCCTTGCCGTGGCCTGTGCCTTGAAGGTCGGTGTACTTCACGATTGGTTTGCTCACAGCTTCACCGGGTAGAGTTGGTTCAGGTGCTCGATGGTCGCCTCGACTTCCTTGAGGGCCTCTGCGGTCGCTTGCTTGTAGCTGACCGGTGCTTGGTTGACGCGGGAGACCTCCGAACCAGTGACCGGGCGGTTGTCGACCAGCATCCCCGTGGCCTCCGTGGTCATCAGGATCGTGCAGCAGGCCTTGACGGCCCCGAGGTGATGCACCAGTTCCTTGGGGTCCACGCGCTCACCCGAAGCCCACGCCTTGACGTGCCGTAGGATCGCTCCCACGTAAGTCATGGCCTCGACTTCTGTCTGGATGTAGTTGTTCTCGCCATACTTGCGCTTGCCTGCGTGCAGGGCCGCGCTTTCGTGCAGTTCAGCTATCTGGTGGATCAGGTGGACCGGCGGCTTCTTGTCCCCGTAGAGTTGCTTGGGGTTCGTGGGCTTGGCCTTCTCGAGAGCGGCTTCGATAGCCGGATGGCCCTGCAGGTGCGGTTGATCGTAGCTCGGGTCCGGGTTGTTCGCCTGGTTACCTGGGTAGTAAGAGTTCATGTGAAGCGCCCCCGCGATGCCGAAGGGGTTGCAGTTTATTGTGGGGTCCATAGAATCACTTCCTCCTTCTCTGCGTCCCAGTTCTCGATGCGGTTCATCCACGCGCAGCGTGCTTGGACCAGTGCATCTTCTTCGGTGAGGCCAACCTTCTCGAATGCCTGCACTACCGTGGCCCAAACTGCGCCCTTGGTCTTTAGCAGCTTCTCGGCACCCACCGGACCCATGCCGGGGCACCCCGGATAATTGTCCGTGGCGTCTCCAGTCAGCGTCTGGTACAGGAAGTGGCGGAACGCTGCCTTCTCGTCCGTCTCAACCCAGGTTCCTTCGAGCTTCTGATTCAAATGCAGCATCCGGCCCGGCACGCCGAGCAGGTCCTTGTCCATGGTTGCAATAAACGCCTTTCCGGGGTACTTGGTAGCAAGGATAGCTAAGCAATCGTCAGCCTCCAAAGTCGGCTTCTCGAAGGTCTTGTAGTTCTCCTTCGCCCACTCCTTGAGCGCTGCGTACCCTACGGGCTTGCGACCGCGCTTGGCCTTGTAGGGCGGGTAGACCTTGCGCCGGAAGTTGTCCGGACCCGTCATGCAGAGCACGAACTCGGTCTCGTCGGTCTGGTCCATCACCTTCTCGATCCAGCTTCGGAACTTGTCCTTAGCCAGCTTGAGGTCGGTAGTGATCGTCCAGACGTCCTCCTCCCACTCGATCTCGGTCTCTGCGGCAGCGCATGACGAGAACAACGCGATGTCCGCGTCGAGGAGCATCATTACGCAGCCTCCACGGGTTCCAAGGACTTCGTGACCTTCACCTTGTACTCAGCGACCTGGACCACTTCCCAGATCGAGAACTCTTCGCCGTCCGAGCCGTGGAGCAGAGCAGCAGCCTTGGCCGCTTCGAGGCTCGGGTACTCGGTCTTGCCGATGGTGTTGTTCACGCAGATGCGGTAGGTGACCGGCTGGGCTTCGGGTTCGGATTCCACGGCCTCGAGGGCCGGGGCGAACTCGAGATCCTCTGCACCGAAGGCACCGAGGACCCCAGTAGGGTTAGCGCATTGGAAACACGCCCCCTCTCCGTCGTAGTCCTTTTCTACAGTGAGCACGCCACTCCAGACCTTGCTACATGACCAGCCCGGGGCAACCACGCGGTCACCCACGCGGAACCCATCAGCCTCGAGTTCGCTCAGGAAGAAGCCAGCCTGCTTGCCATCGGCAGCCGTCACGCCCCAGTGGGACCCGAGGCCCGAGTCGACCGTCAGGCGACCATGGAATGCTTCCGGATGATGCACCTTGTACTCGGCCTTCAGGCGCACCTTGTCGCCAACCTTGAATTCGTTGCTCATGTTCTCTCTCGCTTTGTAGGGTGGTTGCGGGCTTTCGATTCCGCCGTTAGGCACTCGAGGCCCTTGGTCGTGAGGTGCCACCGGTTCGAAAACTCGGCCCACTCGACCATGGTGGTTATGAAGCCAAGGCTTGCGGCCATGGCGATGTCTATTGCATGTGCGCGGGCAAAGTTGCCCTTGACGAATACGGGGGCACTGCGGCACTCCCGTAGTACGTGCATGAGGTCTGTGTGTTGCATCAGTGACAATCCGCCCACGAAGCCCCAGTCTTGAATTCGGCGTCGACCGGGCACTTAAACTTGAAGTAGTCGCCCGCCTTTCTGGCACACCCAGCGACCATCTCGCCGAAGGCTTCTTCGGAGCCTTCCTTGACGGCCCATTGAAGCTCATCGTGGACCCAGCCCAGGAGCGTGAAATCCCTGTCCCAGCCGTACTTAAAGCCGCGACGTTCAGCTTCGTGGAAGCACTCAATCAGCCACTGTTTGGCAATGAGGGCGCCCGCGCCCTGAAGCAGCGTATTGAGTGCAGCGTGCTTATGACGCACGGGTACCCTACGGCCATCGAGGCCGATCAAGAAGCCGCGTTCTGCCGCCTTGTCCACGGCCTTCTTCAGGGACCCCAGAGCAGGGAGCTTACGAAGGAAGGACTCTTTGAGCTTCTTGCCCTCCTTAGCGCCCTTGCCAACAATCGAGCCGATCTTTGCGTCCCCAGCCCCATAGAGCCAGCCGTAAATAAAAGTTTTCGCGTTGTCCCGTGTGGGCAACCCTGCAGCCTCTTGGTTTACGGTGTGGATGTCTCCGTTGAGGATCACTTCCCCGTAGGCCCCTTGGTCCCACCTCGCCATGTAGTGGGCAAGGCATCGCAGTTCGATCCCGGAAAGGTCGACCCCGACTTGTCGGAAGCCTGGACGCACGCCCCAAAGACCTCGGCACTCCTTGCCCCACAAGGCCCGCACTGTGGGCACTTGAGCAACGTTGGGCCATGAGTGCGTGCAGCGGCCCGTAACCGCCCCGTTGGTGTTGATGGAGTGGTGGATGTGCCCCTTACGCTCATGCTTTAGCCACGCCTGGTTGCCTTCTGCAAGCTGACCAATGCGCTTTTCGAGCAGGAAGTAGTGGGAGAGGAATTTGGCCTCGGGGTAGTCCAGCTTCTCGAGGATCGTTTCGTCAATCTGCGGCTTCCCGCCTTCGGTGAAAGCCTTAGGCTCCCAGCCGTACTTGACGATCAGCCGTTGGGCTATCTGGTCCCGGCTTCCAGGATTAAATTCGACAATGCGATCCTTGAGCCGCTTACCTGTCTTCTCGGAGAAACGCTCAATGACCAGGGGAGGGAAGGTGTCCAGCATCTGTTGGCGAATTGCATCGCGCTCGGCTGCCAGCTTCGAATAGAGTTCTACGGCTGCCTGGGTGTTAAAAGGCCACCCACTCCGGGTCATCATGGAGCAATACTGGCGAACCTCATGCTCAATCTCGATGGCTTGCTGGGAGTACTCGAGGGCGCTGAAGTGGTTGTAGAGGGTCTCAGTGACCTCCACGTCCTGCACGCAGTATTCAAGCATCGCGGTGCTGAACTCTGCCCACTCAAGGCCATCGGGATACTTCTGGTCAGGGTTGTTGGCGACCCATGCAGCCTTAAACTCTTCGGCATAGTCCCCCTTCAACACACCAAGCCTCATACCCCACGCCTCAAGTGCGTGCGACCCTACACGCTTCGCAGGGAGCCTTCCGGCCTTCACGTGGCCCCCGTCACGGGTGAGCAAGTCGGGGAAGAACAGGCGGGAGATGACCAAGGTATCCGTGACCTTCTTGAAGTCAAAGGAGAACCACGGATACAGCTTCTGGATTACCGGAAGGTCATAGTCCAGCCCGTTGTGGAAGATCAGATGGTCCGCCTGCTGCAGCAACTTGATGCCATCTTCAATGGCCCCGCCGTGGAACGTGGATACCTTTCCGGTGTCCGCATCCTTCGCGACCAAGCAATGAATTACTGTAACGTCATGGAGAAGCCCATTCGTTTCGATGTCGGCGATGAGCCTCATATGAAGTCCTAAGTATTAGTGGCGTGCAAACTCGCCGTGTAGTTTCGCTCTTGCAGTCTGTATCGCTGCTACGGCTTCTTCGAAAGTAGCGTAGCGGCCCATGTTTCTGTTCTTACCGCCCACGCACACCTGCGCTACCCACTTCTCACGTTCCTTGGACCAAGACACCCCCTTTACACCTGACGTGGAGTTCCTATGAACCCGCTTATTCCACTGATTCTGTTCAGGCGTTGCGTCCCTAAGGTTGTGCCAAGCGTTGCAACCGGGCGACCCGTTCTCGTGGTCTATTAGTTCAGAAGGCCACTGTCCGGTCACCCACAACCACGCTAATCGGTGCGCCTGGTAACGGGTCCCGTCAACTTTTATGCCTGTGTATCCACCCGTTACTTGTGTGCCTGCCCGCTTACTTTGAAAGCCGATACGGGCGCACTTCTTCCAGTAGAACCGTCCGGTGACCACCTCGTAATGCAGGAGGTCCCGCACTCGTTCGGCGGTCAACTCAGTCATGTGTTGGACTCCTAAGTTATTCAGTCAAGCCTTTCGGCAGTTGGTCGTTTTCGAGCAGCACCTTGAAGTTCTGCTTCGAGGCCGTGTGGTACACGATGATGCCCTCGGGTCGCATGAAGCCGGGGACCGCGCGGCTGCCGTGTTTGCGGAAGTACGCAAGCTGGTCGTCAACTTCGACGAGCGAGCACTGAGCGAGCACCGGGACCACTTCGCAACACTTCGGGGTATCCGGGTTGTGCCTGCCCCAACGGGCCGTGTTGAACAGAGCGAATCGCTTGTGGTCGAGGCCGTAGCCCCGTTGGATCCCTTGGCCGTACCACTCGCCAAAGTGCTGGCCTTCGCCGAGCTTGAAGAGTTCCGCTTGGTTCTCGTAGCACCACTGGGCGAAGCCGTAGTTGTCCGTGGTCTTGCCAGGGGTGATCCAGCGGGACCGCGAACCGACTCGCATGGTCATCAGTAGGCCATCCGGCGTGTACGTCTCAGCGATGATGTGCTCATCTGCGAGGCGGTCGTCCTTCGTGATCACCACCTGGGCGTTCGTGCCGTCCAGCTTCTCGGTGATCACGATGTCCCGCTTCAGGCGCGGGGTCTTCGGGTAGGGGACGAATTCCATGTCAGCCCTCGATGCGGTTCTTGAGAATGGCGTACAGCGCCAGTTGTTGAGCGGGGTTCAGTTCGACCACATCATCCGGAGTCTCTTCGAAGCAGCCTTCGCACAGGTACAGCGACGAGTCGCCTTCGTACTTGCAGATGTCCAGGGCTTCATCCTGGTACAGCGTCGTTATTGCGTTGACATCAAAATCCATACGCTTCCTCTGCTTCCTTTTCAGGGACAAACCCATCGGCGTCATAGAGACGTCCAGTGTCGGTGTCGTATCCCAGGGTGATCGTTTTGCCAGTAGCCTGGCCCGTGTTCCGGTCTTTGATGACGCGGAAGGTAGTCATGCGGGACTCCTCGTCCTCGCCTTGCGTGTTTCGCTCGAGGCCGAACATGAAGTGCGACCACATGCCGATGGCGTTGGAGCCTCGGAACTGGGTCTGCTTCACACGCCCACCTTCCTCATGCGGAGGGCCGTCCTTGGGCCTCGTCAAGTGGCTGATGAAGTGCAGGTAGATCTTGAGTTCAAGGGCCAGCGCCGCAAGCTCGGCCATGATCTGGTCCAGGCCGCGCCGTTCGTCCTCTTCGTTGGCCGCGAGGGCCGTGAGGTGATCCAGGTAGATCGACTTGCAGCCGAGGCCGTGGACCATGTAGCGAATCTTCGCCTTGACCACATCCCAGTCTGCTGCGCCGAACGAGTTGTAGAGGTGGAGGTTGTCTCCCTCGGAGATCATGGCCAGAGCGGCCCTACGATCCTCTACAGTGGCCTTGCGAGGGACGTGGAGTATCTTCCCTGCGGCCTTACCAGCGATCCGCCGTGCGGTCTCTACGACCGGCTGCTCGAGGTAGATCACGCCGACCTTGAGCTTCAACTCCAGCAGGTCGTACGCGATGCCCTGGGTGAACCAGTCGGTCTTCCCGATACCCGTTCCTGCGCCGAACGCATAGCACTCCCCTTCGCGGCGTCCGTAGGTCAGCTTCGTGAGGCTGTCGAGCCACCAGGGTGCCCCATCGGGAATCTCGCGCTCTGCCTCCTCGGCCACCTCGGAGATCGAAACGATCCCATCGGGCCGGTACGGCTTGGCGTTCCAGATAGCCTTGATGACTTCCTCGCCTGCACCCGCCTTCAGGCAGTCGTTGGGGTCCTTGTGGGGCAGGGAGGCGATCTTCGCCACGCCCGGTTCGAACATCTCGGCTACTTCCTTCGCTGCTGCCTGTCCAGGTTCGTCCTGGTCAAACATCAGGATGATCTCTTCGAACTGTTGGAAGAAGTCCATCTGCCGTGCGATGTCTCGCTTGGCCCCTTGGGCACCGTTGGGCACCGAGACCACCGGCCACTTGTTGCCTTGCAACTGGGAGACCGTCAGGGCGTCAATCTCGCCCTCGGTCACCACCAGCTTCTTGCCGCCCGACCACAACTGCTGGCCGAACATTTGGGGATGCTTAGTTTCCCCGACGAACTTGAATTCCTTGTCTTTGCCGCGAGCCTTGAAGGCCACGACTTGCCCGTCCTTGTAGTACGGGTACATGTGGACGACAGAGCCGCTGTTGAGCTTCCCCACACGCACACCGAACTTGCGGCATGTCTCGGCGCTGATCTGCCGTGCGGGCAGTCCGCCATCTGCATCCGCATCGCGGTATTCGTCCAGGTTTGCCGCCACTTTCTTCCTTCCTGTGTAGTGTTGTGTTTCGCCATCCCCGCGCTCGAAGTGCCCACACGAAAAGCAATGTGAATGGCCATCGGAGTACAGAGCATTGGCATCGCTCGAGCCGCACTCGTCGCACGGCCCCTTGCGGATCAGTGTGGATTCTTCGTGGTTCATGGGTTATTGGTCTTCTGTCCAGCGTTTTCCGCAAGTTGCGCACTCGCAGTCGTAAAAGTACTCTGTCGGCCCCCCGTACTCCTCGACAGCGAAGGGCACTCGAAGTACCTCACCTGCATGTGGGCGGGCTGCGCGAGCTTCCGCCGCCTTGCGAGACCAATGCTTGGCACGCTGAACGGTGAACTTGATCTCGGATTCGGTCATCGCCCCAGGCCCTCCCACGGGGCTTGGACGCCCGCATCGTCGAGGTGGTCTTCCAGATCCCACAGGACCTTGGCTTCTTCGATGGACAGGTTCGCCGCCACGCGGACGTCCTGCTTGTAGGTGTCCAGCAGGAGACCCCGGAGGACCACTGCGGTGTCCAGGGGCATCACCACCTTCACGTTGCCGTTCTTGGTGTGTTTGACTTTCATGCGGGTAGGTCCCATTGGTGGACTACTTCACCGCTCGTAAGGTCTACGACCACGAACGGATACTCGTGGGGGTAGCTGCAAGGCGACATGTGGACGCTAATCGGCCCCTCCTTGATCGCCTCATCGAGGGTCTGAAACCCGTTTGGGTTGGTCAGTCGTGCTCGCTGGCTACCTTCTGCGTCTCGAATGATGAACATCAGAGTTTCTCCGGGGTCCCGAGGATGTACCGGCAGTACCGCTGACCCGTGACCGGGTGAGCACGCATACTGCTGTGGATGTTGAAGCCAGCATCGCGGAGTTCCGTGATACGGCGGGTGAGGCTTTGGACCCCGTGGTCCAGGAGTGCCTCGCGTTGGGTGATGCTGCCTGCCTTGCGCAGGTGCTTCAGCAAGACTTGGGTTTGGGTCATGACGTCTTCCTTAGATAGTCAATTGCCGATTGAAGGGATTTTTGGCTGTCCTTAAAAAGACCGAGCGCACGATTGCAGTGGTAGCACAGGAGTCCGCGCACCTTTCCGGTTGTGTGGCAGTGGTCTACGCACGCTGAGGAGGCTGTCTGTCCCGCGTGGATTAGACCCGTCTCGCAGATGGCGCACTTATTCTGCTGCTGCTCGGTGAGTGCTTGGTACTGCATAGCATCAACGCCGTACTTCTGACGCATTCGTTGGTATCTAAGGACGCCTTTTTCGCGCATCTTTGCTTTGTACGCCTTGGTCCTGGCGCTCGAGCAAGGACGACAGTAGGTGTATAGCCCGTCTTTCGCCCTCGATTGCTTGTTGAAATCTTCGCGCGGCTTCGCTACGCCGCACATCTTGCATACCTTCACTTACTGGGCTCCTTGAGCCACGCCTCCGGTATCAAGCGGTCGGCGTAAAGGTAACCGTGTTTCGTACACCAAGATGCGTAAGTGGATTGACTTCCCTTGTATAAGGGGCTGGCACTGCGGGTAAAGACGAAGCGCACATCGAGGTGGGGGTGGGCCTTCTTGACTGCGAGGTGTTTGCTACGGTCCTCGGATGTGAAGAGGCCCTTTCCTTCCACGATGATGCCGTTGGGGAGTCTGAAGTCGGGTCGGTACTCATGCTCGATCTGATACTTCAGACGGAGCTTCTCGTACTCGTACTCGACCCCTGCTTCCTCCAACTGCGCGGCGATCTTGTCTTCGAGACCGCTTCGCAACTTCGCCTTCACCTTGACCAATCCGTTCTTTTTGGAGAACCAGTTGGCCTTTGAGGCTCGGGCGCGGATCTTCATTTAGAAGTCCACGTTGCCGTCTTCTTCCGACGAATCGTCCGAGCCTTCGCTCTCGTCGTTGAAGCTCGACGGTGCCTCGTTGCTCGCCACGTAGCCGTCCTCGTCGTCTTCCGGTTGGAAGCCTTCGCCGCCGAACTCGACCAGCTTGATGAGTTGCACTTCGTTGAGGTATGCCGTCACACCACCGCCGAAGCCCTCGTAGCTCGAGAACGCGCCCTTGACGCGGATCGTCGAACCGCCGCCGATGCGAAGATCATCCGCATTACGGATCGGGTTGCCCTTGGCATCGAACAGCTTCGGCTTCTTCTTCGTCTTGAACGTGAACGTGACCGTGTCATCGTCGTTCTCGACATACGGGTACTTGATACCTTCGGGCATCACGATCTTCTTGGTCTTCTTGTCGAGGACCGCGAGTTCGTTGGCCTCTTCCTGGGCCAGTTCCATCAGCTTCTCAGCCTGCTCCCGGGGGAGCGTGATGGACGTTTTGTACTTGCCTTCCGGGTCGAACTTCGTGTCCGGCTTGGAGAGGTTGGTGTAGCCTGCGGGGCCTTTCGGCGTCGTGAAGTTTTTCATGTGGTCAGTCGTTGAAGTAGGGGTCGAAGAGTTCGCGGTCTTCGAGGGTGTTAAGGTCGTAACCGAGGGCCATGAAGCCCACGGCCACATCCAGCGGCATCGGGTCAGAGGTGCCGAATTCTTGGTTGTCCATCGCGTTGTCCGTATTGGGCTGTACAACATCGTGTTGTACAAGAAAAAAGTAAGCGAATGGCCTAGGCATAATCGCCGGGGCCTTTCTTTTCTATAGCACGGGGTAAATGCAAAAAGGCCCCGTAGGGCCTTGTTTTACATGGTGTTGTACAGGGTTAAGCGAAAGCGTATGGCGACTGTCTGATGGCCTCAAGGTCCAAGGTCCCCTTGGCGGGAATGCCGAGTTTCCCCAGGTCCTTCATGCTCTTCTGCAGCTTCGACATCACATCCGCACTGTCGCACTTCTCGACCAGCGCCATGATGTCATCCACCGCATTCGACAGCACGCCTTCGAGCGGCTCGTTGTTCTCATAGAGTTCGACGAACGCGTCCCGGATCAGCACATTGAACTTCGGCATCTGATTGGGAAGGGCAGCGAACGAGTCATGGATCAGCAGGAAGTCGTTGATGCCATTGTCGACCGCCTTGAGCACCACGGCCATCAGGTGAGCCGAGTCCAGCGAGTGGACGAAGTTCGGGGCGATGGAGTTGCGCTGCTTGTGCTCCAGCAGTTCCTTCGTGTACCCCATGACAACCTGAGGGTCATAGCGAACCGGCACGTTGACCGAGCGGTTCCAGAGCGTCATCGTCAACTGCTTGACGTTCGGCTTGTGGTAGGCATTCTCCACGGGGAGACCGAGGGGCGTAACCCACCGCACGGGGATGTTGTGGCGGGCGAGGATGCCTGCGACCTTCTGCAGCCATTCCATCGCAGCGGCAGCGGCCTTCACGGTCTCGGTCACGGCCTTCATGATGTGCGCGGCCAGGTAGTGTGCTGCAGGAACCTGGTCGGCCCATTCGGTGCCGAAGGTCTCGCGACCCTTGCCTTCCACGTCGATGATGTCCTCCACCAACTGATCCGCGAAGCCCTTCTGGCGGCTTCCGTACACGAAAGTCATCGTCGCACGCTTCGCCACCTTGCGGTCGAGGCCGTAGTCGATCCACTTCTGGGCCATCGGGGCTTTCTCCGGGTCCGCGAGGTCAGCCTGCACCAGCGGGAGCACCTTCGACGCGACCGTCCGATAAACATCCTGGGGGATATCCGAGGGCAGCAGGTTCACGTACGAACCGCCTTCGGGGTCGCGGAGCAGCGCCGAGAAGTGCTGCAGGCCCGAGCAGGAGCCATCGACAGCCACGGGAATGTGGCAGACGTAGCCGGTCGGGTCCTTCAGGTAGGCATCGAGCGCGAGGCACGCGGCCAGGAAGCAGAAGGGCGAGTCAGCCTTGCGCCACAGTTCCAGGGATGCCAGGGGGTCCTCAGCCACCGCTCGGACGGTCGGCAGGTTCTCGTCTGTCCACTGCACACGGCGGTCATGCGATGCCTTGTCCATGGCGAGACCCTCCACCTTGAACGCACCGGTCGTGGCCACGTGCCACTTCAGCCAGTACACGCCGTCTTCGTTCAGCACTTCACCCCGGGCCAGTTCGTACATACCCTTCGCGAAGTCCGCACGTTGGTGATTCAGGCCCGGTCTTGCGTAGACGCGGCCCCGCCAGTCAAGCGTATGCGGCTGATAGAACGGGTTGCCCACGTACTGCTTGGCTTCCGCGATGGCCGCACGGATTGCGTTGCGCTTCGCACGGATCGCTCCGTTGTCCTTGCGCATCTGCATGGCCTTCTTCGGGTCTTCGTCCTTGGCGATCTCCACGGGTTTCCCGGGGACCTTACCGACAGCGATGCCATTACTGAAGCAGTGCTCAAGGACCTCGAGGACCTTGGCGTTCAACTGCAGCGGCACGTCCTGGACAGCGTTGAGGGCACGCACGAACGGCGCACCGGCCTTGGCAGCCTCGTCGACCAGCTTGCGAATCTTCTTGTTCGGCGTGGCCATCAGCGGGACAGTCTTCGCCACGCGGGCATCGTTGTACGCTCCGGTATCCATGGCGGTCCAAGGGTTCGGACGGGTGACCATGGGCTGATAGACCGGGTGCATCCACTGCTGAATCTCGGCCATACCATCCATCTCCGACTGGGCAGCCTCGGTGAACTTGAGGGTCGACGCACCGCTGAAGGAGTCGCCCTCGACCATGTCGAACATGTCCATCGCAGGGAGCGCGATGTTGATCAGGTTCAGGCCGATCTTGATGAACTCGTCGGGCGTGCGCTCTTCGCCAGCAGCCTCGAGCAAGTCCTCACCCTTGCGGGCACCCACGCGGGCCGAGGTCACCTTGCGACCCACCAGCTTCTTCAGTTCCTTGTCGTTGGTCGCCTTGGCTTGCTCCGCGAGCTTCAGGCAGGCCATCTCAGCCTCGACCTCGAAGCCAATCGAGTGCGCCATATCGGTCACCGAGCGGTCGATGGCCGCACCGTTGAACAGCGTGCGGAGGGTGATCGCGGTGAGAAGCTCATGGTCGACCGAATTGAGGGCAGGGACGTGCGCCGCAGGGCGACCACGCTTGGCCGAAGCCTCCGCAGCAGCCGCAGCGAACGCCACGACAGCCTTCTGGAATGCCGAGGTGAACAGCTTGTTCTGGTTACGGGCGATGTCACCTGCGTGCAGGGCACGTTCGTTGTTGTCGGCGTAGCGTTGGGCACCACGCTCGATCATGGACTGCTCGAGTTCGGCCTGGCGCGTGTAGTCCAAGTCGATGGTGTCCAGAATCTGTTGGTCAATGAGGTTCATGTGGTGCTCCGGTTGGTGTTCGTTGAGTTGTTGCTATCTTAGCGTGCGCAATCGAACAATGCAACACGAAGTTGTACAAAAACAGACGGTACAGCGCCCTGCATTGCTATAGTACGGGGTAATTCGATCCCCTTGATTTTCCTTAGGATTCTCTAGAGAACCTCTAGATGAATTACCCCGTACTATAGAAAGAGGGGGTGCCGAGGCAGACCGCCGACCCCACACTAGACCGCATCAGACCAGGAAAGTGAATTACCCCGTACTATAGAAAGACACCCTCTATGGGGGGTAGGGGGGCTTTAGAATCCCAAGGTATCTGTAAGAATACTTAGGACCTGAGAGTTCTTTAGAGTTGTTTTCATTAAGGGTGTTGTTCTGGGTCTAACCTAGGTTCAACCCTGCTGTTCCTTTGGATCACCACGCGAGTCCCCAGGACCCTATACACACCGAGGCGAGACACCGCCTAAAGCACACATAATGTGCTCCCCTCGGTACTTAGGGACTCCCGTGATGGTCCATCTTTTCGGTACAACACAGAACAGTACAATCCCTTGGTAGCTCAACTGGGAGAGCAGCCGTCTATGTGGACGGAAGGTTGCAGGTTCGACTCCTGCCTAAGGGGCCTACAGTTTCCTCAGTAGATACCGTAAACTCCTGGTACACCACGGTCCACTGGGGAGACCAACATGCACATCATCATCGGATTCGTTCTGCTCGTCCTGGCCTTCGGGTTGTTCCCGAGGGTCGCCCTGGCCCTTACGGGTCTCGGGGTGGCAGCAGTAGCAGCGTTCTTTGCCGTCTTACACTTCCTACCTTGAACAGAGTTCCCGTCAGGGCTTGTGCCGTCCCCGGCCTTCACAGGCGGCTTATCAACAGGGGAGTCCCCAAGACCATGGTGCAACGCCATGGCCTCGTTTCCACGCAACGTGGAGGCTCGAGCGTGCCCTCTTGGTTATTCGGCTTGTCCTGCCGTTACCCGGACCTCTCTCTCGCTCCCGAGAGGGCACGCTCGAGCTTTTTCAGGACACCGAAATCCTGACATTTCCGAAAGGCCCAAGAAAAAATAACGGGGGCCTACTTTCGTAGCCCTAAATTTCTGGATTTTCAGCAATACGGCCTCGCCCTCTGCCCTTAGGCACGGTGGGGTTTTCTCTCGGTCTATCGAATTCGGTGGTCTTCTCAGACCCCCTCAAACAGCCTGCTCTGAGATCCCTCGAGCGCGGTCTCCCGGCCTCATGCCTGTCGATAGGGTTTCCAGGGCCTCCAATGGCCCGCCATGCCTCTGCTGATGTGTGGCCTGTAGGGTGGTAGCCAGAAGAGCGGCAGCCCCTAAAAAGCCCTCCAGTAGCCTCCAAACCATATCCCATCTGTAGTAGTCCTACGGTGCACCATAGGCCCTTAGAGCCGTTCGTTACCCTTGTGGCTGGGTTGGTATCGACCATGGCCCCTCAGCCCGTTAAACGGCCTCATAGATACCTTGCATTCCGTATTGACGAACACACACGCACCCAGGCACCCACAGGTAACCAATGGGCCTAAGGTGTACAGACGAGTACAGACAGCCCCATGGGGAACCATGGAGCGCACGCGAGCAGGGAGCATAGGCCCCTCTCTAAAGTACGTGGCAAATAGCTAAAGCCCCGCGCATGGCAGGGCCTTAGTTATTGACCGCGAATGATGCGAATGTTTCCTGGTAGCTCGATGGTTACCTTGCCCCCCATGGTTGACGATAGCTCCAATGCTAACGCCTGGGTCAGTGCATGGACTAACTCAGGCGTGGGACGTATTGCCCTGGCATATGCCTCCAGGGCTTGCGATACAGGCTTAACTGACGGTCGCATTGTTGCTTGGCGCGTACGTCTGGAATTGTCCGTTAGCGTACGATGCGCCCGAAAGGCCGGACGTAACGCGGAGAACTTGCAAAGCGTGGATGATCTGTTCGAGGGTCATGATGGTCAGAGGTAGGCAGCAAACAAAAGCCCCGCGATTCCCGCAAGGCAAGCAAGGGAGGCCGCACCGATAAGCAGTGCGGACCAATCGATACTGTGTAGAGCCAGGACGCCTGATACGGTCGACGCCTGGCCCCAAACTCTTCTAAGCATTTTTACCCCTGTACGATAGTGGAGTGTGTTGTACAAATCACACGTACAAGAAAGGGAAGCACTCAACCGCACGCCCGTCCGTATCCCAACCCACGTATGCGCCGCGCTTCTCGGACCACATCAGGCCACGGTCTCCACCTTTGATGTGCGGGACCAATCCGGACCAGAACGGGTTCGAGTGGTAGCCGATGCTGCACTCCTCAGCGTACGGCGTGTCTTCGCCATCCGAGTAACGCACGGACCAACCAAGCGACCAATCCAAGAATCCACCGTCGCACAGGTCATCAATCTTGTAGAGACGAATGCGCCCATAGTTGCCCCGCACGTCTCCACCTTGGTGCACTTCGATGGCCACGTACACATCATCGGCATAGCACCAATCGCCCGCATCAGCAGGGTAGAACACCTGCCATTGGAACACGTCAGAGAAATCATTCTCATTGTTGTAGACGTTGTCCACAGACGTGCAACGATACTCACGGCCCTCTTCGGATTGGATGGCTTCAAGGAGCGCGTCTTCTGCCTGCATCAACCATTTGTCCTTGATCTCTTCATCGAGATCACGCGAGTCGCCCTCACGAACCCAGAAGACATACTGGCCAGCACGCTCAGACATCTCGTCTTCGTCTCCAATGCTCGCAGCACGGGAGAACGTCTTCTCGGTCTCCAGGTATTCCTGGGCGCGTTCTTCGGACTCTTCGTCACCTTCCTCTTCCTGATAGTAGAAATCATTGAGCGTGTCCGCAATGTAGCGGCAGGCATCAGAGAACGTGTTGAATTCCGAAGGATCGCTATCGGGCATGTAGCCAGGCATATTCCAACCTGCAATCCACTTGCGACCAACGGACAACGAGACTTCGGAACCCAACACACGGTCAAGCCAGGATTCCGTGTCGATTGCGGCCGAGCTTGCGTCTCTTCTGTCGATGATGATCAGGTCTTTGGCTTCCATTTGATTACCCTTGGTTTCGTTAGGTGCAGCGCTTTGTGTGCTGCGATGGAATGGACTATAGCAAAGGGTTTTGTGTTGTACAAGCGTTTTTGTACAAGAAGTTTGTCTGCCGTTCATAACGCGCCACGGCCCTCCCTGGGCAACCATCTGTTCGCATTCCCGCGTGCGTCTCATACATGCCACGCGTACGTGTCCATAGGCCCCTAACAGCCTCCCGCGAATCCCTCCCGACCCTTCGCCCCTCCCGCACGTCTCCAGGCCCTGAAAGCCCCTCATAGACAGGTGATGCACGCACCGATCAGATAGCCTATCTAATCGAAACCCAATGAAATCAATGGGTTGCGACAGGCGAGACACGGCGCGGCTCGAATCCCAGTGCGGCAAGTACCCCCTATGCGCCTTTTGAACCCTCTTCAAAAATCCCGGTAAAGCCTCAGCCGTTTTTGTTGTTGTTGAGGATTGCTGAGTGGGGTCGTTTCCCCCCAAAACACAGACCCCCCCTAGGGTCCCCTCCCGGTCCCTAAACTGACCCGTCCCCCTTTTCCCACAGGGTCCCCCGGATACCCCCGGAGGGCCGCAAAGTTGTACAACTCTCGCCCACGCCTCACCATGAAGAACGTCATCAAACACCAGGCGCACCCATGGGGCCGCGAGGTTTGGTTCACCCAGGACCAGAAGGCCCTCGAGGCCCTGGGCCGCAAGTTCGACCTCAATACCAACACAGAAGGCTCCCTGGGCCTCTGTTGGGGCACCTCCGGCCCCTTGATCATCTGGATCAGACCGGGGGCAGGGCACGGCGTCATGGCCCATGAGTGCTGCCACGCGGCCCTCGACATCCTCGACTACGCAGGGATGAACCCGGCGCACTCCAACGGCGAACCCATGTGCTACACGCTCCAGCGAATGATTGAAGCGTTCACGCCCCATCTCCTCCCTCCTCAGAACTCATAAGGTGCCCTCGGGGCACACATCCCCATGGCACTCGAAACTGGCACCTACATCTCCGACCTGGTTGCAGCCAACCCGGTTGGTTCTGATCCCATTGCATTCGCAGACGATCACCTCCGTCTCATCAAGAGCACCCTCCTGAACACCTTCCCCAAGTTCAAGGGGGTAGTCTCGGCGACCCACGAGAATCTCTCCAACGGCACCCCGGTGGGCTTGATCGCCATGTGGTCGGGCACCTCCATCCCGGCTGGCTGGGCACTCTGTAACGGCCAAACTGTGGCCAAGGCAGATGGCAGCGGCAACATCACCACCCCCGACCTTCGGGATCGCTTCGCGGTCTGCTCTGGTGGGTCTTACGCGGTCGGCAATATTGGTGGCGCAGCCTCGGTGGCCCTCACTGCCGCTCAGATGCCGGTCCACAACCACACGGCCTGGACGGATACCCAAGGGTCCCACGCACACGGCGGGTCGACCACGGGCGTTGGGGATCACCAGCACTCGCTGCCGAACCTCGGCTCGGTGCAGGCAGGCGGCGATAACGGGGGCGCGAACGTGCCGGTCGCCACCGGCTACTCCTCGGGCCGCTACATGTCTCCCACGGACCCCGCAGGTGGTCACAGCCACGGGATCACCACGGATGTCCAAGGTGCCCACGGGCACAACGTTGGTGTCGGCAATGCAGGTTCCGGTGCGGCCCACGAAAACCGGCCCCCGTACTACGCCCTGGCGTTCATCATGAAGATCTAAGACCATGGCTATCGAATCCGCTACCTACCTCAACCAACTCGTCGCAGTCAATCCGCTCTCGACCGACTCTGTCTCACAGGCAGACGATCATTTGCGGATGATTAAATCAGTACTCCTCAACACATTCCCGAACCTTGACTCACAGGTTACGGCCACCCCGTCCCAGTTGAACAACCCGGTTCCCAAGGGCGCAATCATCCTGTGGAGCGGGGCAGTCGCCCAGATCCCCACGGGCTACGCGCTGTGCGATGGGACCCAAGGGACCCCGGATCTCCGTGGGAACTTCGTGATCGGGGCGGGCGGGGCCTACAACCCGAACGACGTTGGTGGGTCTGCCCTCACGGGCTATGCAGGCTCGCACACACACACCGAGAACACGGCCACGGCCAATATCCAGACGACGACCCTCTCGGTCGCTGCAGGGATCGACGGGACCGTGGTCTCCACCGTGACCCCTCAGGGCCACACGCACACCATCAACCAGGTCGGTGACCACCAGCATACGAACCTCCCTCCGTATCTGGCACTGGCCTACATCCAGAAGCTCTAATGGCTAACCTCCCGCTTCGCCAATTGGGGGGCGTGGGGGTTATCACCGACGCTTCCCCGTATGACCTGCCTCCGAACGCCTTCAGTTCGGGCAACAACGTGATCTTCTCCGAGGGCCGCATCCAGCGTGCCCCGGTGTTCAAACGGCTCTTCAGCCCGATCCGCTCGACACTCTCGTACGATGCGGCTGCGGGAACCTACGATGCCAATGCGAACCTCTACAACTCTGCAGAAGGCGGCAGCAGCAATGCTTCTCGCTTTGTCGGCTCTTACACCGACCCCATTGCCGGTGAGACGGTTTTCGTGGCAGACAACGATGGAACCATCCGTGCCTACCCTGGCAATGTGATGAGCTTCCAGACCCCGACTACGGGCACGGTCACGAACGACAATCCGTGGACGCACGCCCAGGTCGCTGGTCTCTCCATTCTGGCCCGAAAGGGTATGCGCCCGTACGCGCGGAATATCAAGAACGATACCCTGTACTCCCTCATGGGAGGCGACTGGGTCTCGACGGACACCGCGAGTATCGCCCGGGGCTTCAAGGGCTACGCGATCATGCTGGGCGTGAACAAGAACGGCACCGACTACCCCACCATGGTGAAGTGGTCTAACCCGCTCCAGTACTCCACAGCGGTCTCAGGGTTCCAGTGGGATCCCGCGAACACGAACTACGTGGCCGGTGAGAATATCATCGGTGACATGAAGACCCCGATCCGCGACGGCATGGCCCTGGGTGAAGCGTTCGTGATCTACTCCCAGAACCAGTTGTGGCTCATGGAGTACTCGGGGGACCTGAACGTGTTCAACTTCCGCCGCCTGCCCTTCGAGGGCGGGATCCTCAACGCGAACTGCGTGGTGGAGGTGGAATCGAAGCACTTCGTCTTCGGCTCGGAGGACATCTACGTCCACGATGGCATCAGCCGCCAGTCTATCGCCGATGGGCGCGTTCGTCGCCGAATCTTCAACACCCTGGACCGCAACAAGCAGACCGCGTGCTTCGTGGCGCACGACTCCGTGTCGAAGCTGCTGCACTTCTGCTACGCAACCCTCCAGGACGAGGCGAGCTTCGCGGGCACCGCGTTCTGTAATCAGGCCGCTACGTACAACTACAAGAACGACACCTGGTCATTCGTCGACTTGCCGAACATCGTCGGGGCCACCGAGGCCAACGCCTCCCTGGTCTCCAACTCGTTCCCCTCGGTCACCAACAGCTACACGCTGTACAACACCTCGTACTCGAGCTTCTCGGGTGGCGGGACGCCTAAGCTGTCGATCATGCTCGGCATCTACGACCAGTCCAAGGGCCTCTCGGACTCCGCAGTGTACGCGGTGGACCTTCCGACCGTGGGCCTTGTGAACCTCCCGGCTAACACCGAGACGCTGAAGCCAGCCTACGTTGAGCGCGTGGGGATCTCCTTGGATACCCAGGGCCTCCCGCTGCGTTCGTACAAGACGGTGCAGTGTGCGGTCCCTGAGTCGTTCTTCGACGACAGCACGGGCACGTTCACGTTCGAATTCGGCTCCTCGGATCTCCCGGAGCAGACCCCGAACTACAGGTCCAAGGCCACGTTCAACCCGGCATCTGACTACAAGATCGACATGATGGTCTCAGGGCGCTACCTGTCCTACAAGATCAGCACGCCGTCGATCTCGAATTTCCAGGTCTCGGGCATGGACGTCGAGGTCAAGTCCCTCAGCAAGAGGTAACCATGGCCGTCGTCTTCAAAACACCACTTCAGAACTACGTCCGTGCAGCACAGCCCCCACTCAAGGGATCCGAGGCCCAATGGCTTCAGGAGGAGCTAAAGAAGCTCGAGCGTTCGGTCGCCGCCATTAACGCGGCACTGAACCAACTGGCTGCACGGGTCACGTAACCCTTTTCAATCGAGAGAGAAATGAAAAACTTCATGCGAATCGCGAGCGGTCTCGACACCGTGCCGCTCAACCTCGCAATCCAACGCCGTCCGGAGATCTGGAAGGCCGACACGTATCTCCGCGACTACCCGCAAGGGCCGTTCGGCCAGATCGAGTCGATCCTCCTCCGCTTCCCGCCGCGCTCCGTGCATGAGACCGAGGAAGCCCTCAAGGCCCACCTCGAGAACTTCGACCAGCACGAATGCGTTGACCAGGACGTCTACAAGGTCCTGCCGGAAGCACGCCCCATCGTCATGGGCCTCATGGCCCGCGTGGGCGGCGAACGCCTCGGGCGCGTGATCATCAACAAGATCGCTCCTGGTGGCCGCATCTTCCCGCACGCTGACACGCCGGTTCACGCCCAGTACTGGGATCG
Organism: Caballeronia temeraria; assembly: GCF_001544795.2. Taxonomy (GTDB): domain Bacteria; phylum Pseudomonadota; class Gammaproteobacteria; order Burkholderiales; family Burkholderiaceae; genus Caballeronia; species Caballeronia temeraria. Next base: position 25,992 of record NZ_FCOI02000046.1, read on the forward strand.
CTTCCATGTGGTGCTCCAGAGCGCCCCTGGAGTGTACTTCCGCACGGGCGATGAGGACGTCTATATGGCCCCCGGGGAGACCTGGTGGTTCCAGAACGCCGAAGAGCATGAAGTGATCAACAACTCCAACTGCGACCGCATCCACATGGTCGTCGACATTCGGACATCCAAGCCGTGATTACCTATTCAGTAGAGAAGTGGCAGGACATCGTGTCGGAAATGGAGGTCTTGTGGCCCGCTCATTGGAAAGAGGTCGCTATCGACCACGAAACCATTAAGCTCGCCCCCGATTATCGGCAGTACGAAGCATTCTGCGCCGCTGGTGCTCTCCACATCGTCACGGCCCGCGAGGCCGGAAAGATCGTTGGATACCACATCAGCATCGTACGCCCGCACCTCCATTACATGCACGACCTCCACGGCTTTACTGACGTCTATTACATCTCCCCGGAGCACCGGAAGGGGTGGGTGGGCGTGAAGCTCTTCAAGTACGTGGAGAAGACCCTCAAGGCCCGTGGGGTCAAGAAGCTCTTCTCCGGGACCAAGTTGCACCTCGACATGGGACCGATCTTTGAGCGAATGGGTTGGCGGGAGACCGAGCGCCTCTTCTCTAAGGTCCTATGATCAAAACTCTCCTCAAGCTCCTCGCCCCGGGCTTCTTCATGCGCTCGCATGTGGCCGCAGCGACCATCGGAGCAGCAGCAGTCGGCGCGGTCGGCAGTGGCATTGCCTCGAGCAACGCAGCAGGCGCCCAGAAGTCCGCAGCCGAAGCAGCCAACAGCCCGTGGTCCGCAGCGCAGCCGTACATCAGCGGGCAGTTCGACGGTGCCCAAACGGCCCTCCAGAACGCCCTCGGGATGGGCACCTACTCGGGCGAACGCGTAGCGGGTCTCAACCCCTACCAGACCCAGGGTGCCAACCAGACCGCAGCCTACGCTAACGGCAACGGCCAGAATACGGCAAACCAGTTCTACAACACTGGGATGGGCCTGACGAACACTGGCGCGAGCTACGGCACCAACGCCCAGGGTCTCCTGTCGCAGGCACAGCAGGACCCCACGCAGGGGTTCATGAACTACGCCAACAGCCTCGCCAACAGCAGCATGGCTGACAACCTGATCACGGCAGCGAATCGTGACGCCTCGCGTTCCCTCAACGAATCTCAACTCCCCTCGCTGGCCGTCCAGGCCGCAGGGAACGGCAACACGGACTCGACGCGTACCGGGGTGACCCAAGCGATCCTCCAACGCAACGCTTCGGAGCAGATGGCTGACACCGCCGCGCAGATCCGTAACTCGCTGTTCAACACGGGTCTCCAGACGGCCCAGTCGCAGTACAACTCCAACGCGGATCGCGCCCTCACTGCGAACAACCAGATCGGCCAGGCGTACCAGCTTGGCTCCTCGGCGCTCCTCAACGGCCAGCAGGCGAACGGGAACAACTTCGACCAGCTTAACGCTGCCGGTGGTCTGTTCCAAGCGCAGCAGCAGAACGTAGACAACGCGGCGATGCAGCAGTTCAACGAGCAGCAGTCGACGCCGCTGAACCTGTACGGCCAGTACATGAATGTGATCAACGGCAAGTGGGGCGGTCAGCCTGTCTCGTCCGTGGGTCCCTCGGTTGTCGGAAGCGCGCTGCAAGGCGGCACCAGCGGTGCCCTCACGGGTGCGGGTATCTCGCAGATGCTTGGCGGATACAACAACAACTCGATGAACTTCAACAACAGCGGCTTCACGATGCCGGGAGGCAACGACTACACGAACACGGCCACTACGGCCATGGACGCGTATCAGGCCCCTGCAGGTCTCTCCGCGTTCGGCTACGGTTCCTAAGGATAACTCATGGCATTCACGATTAACTCAGCGCAGAACGTCATGGGCCTCCCGGACCTGGGGTACGACCAGCTTCCCTCGTATCTCTCCCAGGCGATGATCGAGAACCAGCAGACAGGGTTCCCGAACGACACCGGGATGCCCGCGTCGTCCTTCGTTCCGATGCAGAACTGGCTCAACGCGCCTCTCCAGAAGGCCGCAGGGGACTCTCCGGTGGCCCAGGCCATGCAGGACCCTCAGCAGACTCCGACGCCGGTCTCGCAGGCCATGGACGGCTCGCAGTGGAACCCGTCGATGATCTCGAGTGCGATGACGAACCCGAGCGCAGTACAGGCGATGTTCGACACACAGGCGATGAACCCCAACATGGCGATGGCCCACGGCCTGATCTCCGCAGGGGCCGCGCTTGGGGGTGCGAAGGACCTCGGCAAGGGTCTCGCAGCCGCAGGCCAAGGTTTCGCAGATGGCTTCGACAATACGCTCAACCAGCAACGCTCGCTCAACACTCCCAAGGTCACCCCGCTGGGACAGGACGGTGCGTTCTCGATGGTCCAGCTTCCGGGCCAGCAGCCGCAGATCATGGCGAACCAGGACGTCCAGGACTATGTCATGGGCAAGGTCAAGGCGCAGAAGGCGTTCGAACTGGCGAACGATGTGGCCAAGCAGCGCATGGAGCAGCAGCGTGCTGCGTCGAAGCTTGACCAGACGCAAGGCCAGCAGGCCCTTCCTGTGCTCACTAACCTGCAGCAGTCGCAGGCAGGTATCGACGCCGCGAAGAGCCTCACGGACACGCTCAAGACCGACACGGCCCGCGCAGGTTACCTCAAGGCCTACGCAGCACTCCCCACGATGGCTCAACGTGCTGCAGCGGCGGTGGGTGGCGGGGCAATGGCGCAAGCCGCAGCGGACTACAACACCCTGAATAACGCCAAGATTGACGGCGCGAAGATGGAAGTTGCGGGCCTCAACGGCTCCCTGAGTAACGACGAATGGACCCGTGCAGTTGGCTCGGTCCCGAGTCCCTCGGACGCCCCCGCAGTCTGGGACGCGTACTACGAGCGTGCGCAGCCGATCCTCAAGAGCCGCACGGACTTCTACCGCGATGTCGTTAAGCGTGGTTCGGATGCCGCGACTCGCGAAGTCAACCCGTACGGCCCTAACCAGCGCCCGTCCATCGGGATCCCTCAGGATCCTGCGGCCCCTCAGGCACACGCTGCCAAGCCGTCGACGGGCACCGGCAACCAACCCGTGCAGGTATCGAGCTTCGCTGAAGCAGCCAAGCTCCCGAGCGGCACGATCTTCCTCGACCCCAACGGTCATCCACGAAAGGTTCCTTAAACCATGGCTGAATCCTGGGACTCGTTCCCCCTCGCAAGCCCGATGGACATTGCACTGGATGCAGAAGGCGCGAGTCCCCAGGACGCAGCGGTCGCCCGCAGCATCTACCAGCAAGAGTCTGGAAGTGGCAAGAACACCAAGACGTCCAACGCGGACGCCCACGGTGGTATGCAGATCATCCCCGCGACGTTCAAATCGGTCGCCGACAAGGGATGGGACATCAACGACCCCGTCGACAATGCTCGAGCAGGGGTCCGGTACATCAAGCAGTTGTCGGAGAAGGCAGGGGGAGACCCCTCGCTGACCGCAGTGGGCTACTACGGCGGCCCTGGCGCAATCGACAAGGCTCAGAAGGGTGTCGCAGTCAGCGACCCCCGCAACCCCAACGCCCCGAACACCCTCCAGTATGGCCAACAGGTCGCTGGGCGGATCGAGAAGGGCACCTGGTGGGAAAACTTCCCGCTGGCTGACGCGTCCACAGCGCCTCAGCAGGCTCCGCAAGAGGCCCCGAGTGCCCAGGTAGCCACAGGTGCCGTTCAGGCCCAAGATGGCAGCACTGGACAGCCCGCGCAGGCCCCTCAAGGCCCCCAAGGCCCTGCAACAGCCGCAAGCCTCATCGGGGGTCAGCCGACCCAGACGGATCAGTTCCGTCAGCCCACGCAGCAAGAAACCACAGCCGCCCGCAATGCGCCGCAGCCTGGCTTCTGGTCCCGTGTGGGGGACGGCATCGAGCAGATGGGGTCGAACTTAGTCAACTCTCCGCTTGAGACGATTGGCAACGCGGCCCACGGGGCCATCGACGGCCTCACGTTTGGCCTGGCCGACAAGGCCGGTGCAGCCCTGAACGCCGCAGTCAACCCCGACGACCCCGGCACGTTCTCCGAGCGATACCACAACGCACTTGGGGATGTGCAGCAGTACGAGGACAGCCGCCCCGAGTTCACCGCAGGTCAGCTTGGCTCGGCCTTCGTGCCGGGTGCAGGCGATCTCTCGCTCATCAAGGCAGCAACCGAAGCTGTCCCGGTAGCGAGCCGCACGGCCCGCGCGTTTGCAGGGGGTGCCGCAGGGATGACCGAGGGTGCCGCACAGGTCCTCGGCCACGCTAACTACCTCGACGACGTCACTCCGGGCCAACTGGCTACCGGCATGGGCATCGGCCTGGTCGGTGGTGGTCTCGGTGGTGCCCTCACGAAGGCGACCGACCGCCAACTCTCGAATTCCTTCCTGAATAAGGCAGGGACCGTCGAGAATGGGCAGCGGGACGCCCAGATCATCTCCGATCTTCAGGCGATACAGTCCCGCGCGGCTCAGGACGGTGCCAAGCTCGGCCCTGCCGATGCGAACGCACTCGCTCGCCGCTACACGCAAGAGGCTGCGGACTCGCTCCGTCAGGTGCCGAAGACGGAAGACCGTCAGACGCTCCTCAACGCCCTCCAGCGTGCTCGAGGCCTCAGCGACGACCAGGTCCAGGCACTGCGCAAGCTCCCGAACGGCGATGCTGTGGCGGATGCTATCCAGATGCACCAGCGTACGCTCACGCTCACCGCACCGACCCCGGCGAACCTGGGGAAGATGACGAGCTTCGCGCGGATGTTGGTCGACAATGGAGCGCTCCATGCGATCTCGCACACGGTCCCTGGTGGCAGTCTCCTGACGCTCGCCCCTGTCCGTCACTACGTGATGGGCGCACTCCTCGGTGGCCGCGAGAACCGTACAGCGAACATCGCCTCGGCGCTCGAGCAGGGTCCCATGGCCCAGGCGTTCCTCAAGCGCTTCGGGCAGGGCACCGCGAACCAGTCCGCACAGGATCTCGCCCAGGCCGCTACAGCAGCCCAAGCGGCCCGTGCAGCAGCCCAGACGGCAGGCCAGGACGCCCGAGGCTTCAAGCAGGGCGACAGCGCCTTCCAGCGTGCCCAGCAAGCAGCCCAGCAGGCCCGCCAGCAAGCCGCAGCAGCGAACCCCATGACCCCAGAGGCCCAAGCGGCAGCACGGGAGTACATGTTCCGTGCGCAGCAGGCAGGGCAGGCGAACCGCGCCGGTATGGCCCAAGAAGCGCAGCGTGCCGCACAGGCCGAGGCATCCGTGGGTCCGCAGATGAACGCGAACCAGCGCAAGGCAGCGCAGGCGTACGCCGCACAGCAGGCACAGCAGGCTGAAGCGATGGCCGCAGGCCCTCAGATCCCCAAGGACGTGCTCGCAGCCCGCGTGGCAGAGCAGCAGGCCCAGGTCAAGGCCGTGGCAGAACAACAAGCCGCTCGAGCGAAAGCTCTGGCAGCAGCGCAAGCCGCGAACGCCAAGGCAGGGCAGGCCGCAACAGCCAACCTCACCGCAAAGTGGGGCGCAGAACGTGCCGCAGCAGCCCCGCAGGCCGTAGCAGCCGAGGCGACTCAGGCCGCGCCTGGAGCAGCACACGTCACGGGCATCTCACCGTCCAAGCGTGCGCAGCAGAACCTCGCGTTGGCGAAGGCAGGCCAGTTCGACGGTCTCGACTTCAACAACCCCCGTGCCCGCATGATGCTCGCGCACATCGACTACGGGGGCGATCCCGAGAAGCTCAAGACTGCGCTGAAGGAGTTGGCGAACGAGGACCCCGACACGGCCATCCGTGCGATTCAGACGCTCACCCCCGACCACCCGAACGCGAAGTTCTTGGGTGCCCAAGCGGCCCTGCAGAAGAAGCTCGCTGTCCGAGTTCCTTCGGAGGCCGAACTGGCAGACATCCCCGGCTCCGCGCAGTGGAAGGCCGCTCGTCAGCCCGCTGCAGGTCCCTCGGACGTCGAGCAGGCCACGCAAGCCGGTCGGGAGAGTGACGCATGGCACTCGTCGAAGGAAAGCCGCCAGATCATCCAGAAGCAGGCCTTGGCTAACGCCCAGGATCCTGAAGTTCAGAAGCTGGTCGCCAAGCTCATCGACACGAAGAACGTGAAGGGCGCGAAGGACCCCAACGTGAACCGTAGGGAAGCCTTTGACAAGTTCATGAAGACCGCGTCGACCCCTCAACAAATCGAAGCGAAGCGTGTCGCTGAGATCCTCGTCAGCTACGGAAAGTAACCCTTGAAACTCATCGACATTATCCATTTGCTGCGTGCTTTCGACCGTGTGTGGGAAGACGCAGCGCTCACCAACGAGGAGAAGCTCGCATGTGGGGAGGAGGTCTTGTTCCAACTCCCCCATTCGCACCTCGTACCAACAATCAAGGCGACCCTTGTGGCCGCACAGAAGTCCATTCGGACTCGCCTTGACTCTCTGGAGAAACCCAGTGTCGCAAGCACCGAAACCGGACGGTCGAAAGGGCCGAAAAAACCCGGGAAGTTACTTCGCGAAGCTGAGTCAGACGCCTGAAGGCCGCGCTCAGTTAGCTGAGTGGCGGTCCCGACGAAAGACTACCCCCAAACGGCCCTTCGGGGCCATGCCGGGGTGGACCAAACACATGCGCCAGAAGGTGTGGGCCTACGCCCATACCCAGGGCTTAAAACTACTGAAAACCATGGAAGAAAAAGGCTACGTTCTCCCCAAGGACCAGTATGCCCGCGAGGCCATCGAAACCGTTGCTGCGGTGATGCACCTCTCGGACATCAGTCCCAAGGACAAACTCGCAGCAGCCCGCACGCTGCTCGATTTCACGATGGCGAAGCCCGCCAACGAAACCAACCTGAATGTCAAGAAGGCCGAGGACTTCCTCCTCGATCTCGTCGACGAAGTTAAGGACGCCGAATGAGTGTTGACGCCGTGCGAAAGCGGCTATTCGAGGACTTCGAATTCTATGCCAAGCACGCGCTCAAGATTCGAACGAAGGAGGGGGCCATCAAGCCCCTCGTCCTGAACGAAGCCCAGAAGATCTTTATGAAGCGGGTCATCACCCAGCTTCAAACCACCGGCAAGGTCCGCATCGTCGTCCTCAAGGGGCGGCAGCAGGGCCTGTCCACGATCATCGAAGGGATCATCTACTGGTGGACGAGCCAACACAAGGCCGTAAAGTCCATCGTTATGACCCACCTCGGGGAATCGACCAAGGCCCTGTTCGACATGGCCAAGCGATACCATGAGAACTGCCCCGAGATCCTCCGTCCCCACACCAAGTACTCGTCGCGCCGCGAACTGTCCTTCGATCTACTCGATAGTTCGTACATGGTCGCAACCGCAGGCGGTGACGGTGTCGGTCGCGGTGAAACAATTCAGCTTGCTCACTTGTCGGAGGCAGCGTTCTACCCGCCCGCCACGGCCCGTGACAACATCAACGGCCTCATGCAGGCCATTCCGAATGCCGCAGGGACCTTCGTGTTCGTCGAGAGCACGGCCAACGGCATCGGCAACCCCTTCCACAACATCTGGACCTCCGCAGTCGAGGGAAAGTCGGACTACGAGGCTGTCTTCATCCCTTGGTTCGTCCAGAAGGAGTATCGCTCCCCGGTTCCCGAGAAGTTCGAACGGACCCCGAAGGAAGAGGAGCTTGTGAAGCTCTATGGTCTTGACGATGAGCAGCTTATGTTCCGTCGCCACAAGATAGCGATCAACGGCGAAGAGATGTTCATGCAGGAGTATCCCTGCCACGCCGACGAAGCCTTCCTGACCTCGGGTCGCCCGGTGTTCCACACGCAGCAGATCCACGGTCTCCTGCAGAGCGCCCCGGACATCAAGACTCGGATGGAGATGATCGGCGGGGAATTCGAGGAGGCCCCAAGGGGCGACCTCGTCCTCTACCGCCTCCACGACCCCGGTGAGCAGTACGTGATCGGCGCAGACGTGGCCATGGGCGTGAAGGGCGGGGACTACTCAGTCGCCCAGATCCTCGACTCCCAGAAGCGCCAGGTCGGCACGTACCGGTCCCAGGTACATCCTGATTATTTCGCAACAGTGCTCGAGAAGCTCGGCTACTTCTTCAACACAGCCCGCTTGGCCGTGGAAAACAACAACCACGGCATTCTCACAGTCACCCGCCTCGGCAAAGACTTGGCCTATCCGAACCTCTACTTCGAGACTCACGTCGACAAGGAGACGGAGCAGGAGACCGAGGTCTTCGGATTCCGAACGACCGCCAAGACCAAGCCCCTCATCATCGACAAGCTCCGCGCTGCGTTCCGTGAAGAGGACATCGAGGTCGTCGACAAGACAACCCTGCGTGAACTCATCACGTACGTGGTCACCGACGAAGGGAAGATGGAAGCCGAACCTGGCTGCCACGATGACTGTGTGATGTCCCTCGCACTTGCTAACTACATCCACGAAGGTCGTTGGACTCCTGTTGAGAGTACAGACGACTTCTACATCGAAACACTTTAATGGCTAAGGCTTCCAAGAAGTTCAAGCCTGTGTCGGAATCGGAACTCAAGACTCTCGTCCAGAAGTACTCTACCTCCAGCGCCGAGTATTACTCGTCCAAGCTCTCGGAAGAGCGCAAGAAGGTCATGGAGTACTACCACGGCGAGAAGCCCGCTCCGTCCCACGCAGGTAACTCGAAGTACGTCTCGATGGACGTGTTCGATGCTGTGGAGTCCCTCAAGGCTGTGCTCTTGGAGACCTTCAGCGCAGGTAACAAAATCGTTTCCTTCGATCCCCAGTCCGACGCTGACGTCGAACCCATGCGGGTCGCAACGGAATACGCGGACTATGTCGTGTTCCGCCAGAATGACGCCTACGGCATCTTCTCGTCGATCATCCAGGACGGCCTGATGGCACGCACGGGTATCGCCAAGGTCTGGTGGGACGAGTGCTATGAAGAGCAGGAAGAGGAGTTCAGCGACATCGACGTCGACTCCCTCGAGATGCTCTCGTCGCAGGAGGACATCGAGAATGTGGACGCAGAGCACGACCCGGAGACGGGACTGTTCAGTGGCACGCTCACCCGCAAGATCGACAAGTCCCAGGTCCGCTACGTCCCCGTGGCCCCTGAGGAGTTCCTGATCACCTCGACGGCCCCGAGCATCCATGAGGCCCACTTCGTGGCCCACAAGACGCGCAAGACGCGCTCTGAGTTGATCTCGATGGGCTACGACAAGGACCTGGTCTACGGCATCGGCAATAGCGATGACGACGAGGTCTCCATGTCGCCAGAGCGCCTCGCCCGCTTCGAAGACATCGGCACGGGCATGGTGAACCTTGAGGAGGACCAGGACAGCGAACAGACCGAGCACGTCATCGTCACTGAAGCGTACATGCCTATCGACATGGACGGTTCGGGCGTGGCCAAGCTCTGGAAGATCACGATGGGCGGAACCGATACGATCCTGGACAAGGAACAAGTCGACCGCAAGCCGTTCATCTGCTTCACACCGCTCCCGCTGCCCCACGCATTCTATGGTGGTAACTATGCGGCCAGGGTCATCCCGACGCAGAACGCCCGCACGGTGCTCGTACGTGGCATCTTGGACCACACGGTCATCACCAACAACCCCCGGCTCATGGTGGTCAAGGGTGCCGTGCAGAACCCCAAGGAACTGCTCGAGAACCGTGTCGGTGGCCTGGTCAACGTGTCGCGCCCTGATGGCATCATCCCGCTGCAACAGTCGGGCCTCAATCCCTTCGTATTCCAAACTATTCAGCTTTTGGACGAGGACAAGGAAGAGGTCACCGGTGTCTCGCGGTTGTCCCAAGGTCTCAACAAGGACGCCGTGTCGAAGCAGAACAGCCAGGCCATGGTCAACGATATGGTCAGCCTGTCGCAGCAGCGCGAGAAGATCGTCGCCCGCAACTTCGCGAATCACTTCATCAAGGAGTTGTACCTCGAGGTGTACCGCCTGGTCCTTCTGAACGAAAAGAAGCCCAAGGTGATCCGCATCGCAGGCAACTTCGTCCAGGTCGACCCCACGGAGTGGGCAGAGGAGGTGACATGCACCGTCGAACTGAAGCTCGGCTACAACGAGCAGCAGCAAGAGGCGATGAAGTACCTCACGATCCACTCGACGCTGGCCGCTGATCCGGGCAACGCACGCCTGTACAACGAGCAGAACCGCTACGCCGTGTTCAAGACTGCCCTCGAGAAGACGGGCATTAAGCAAGTCAACCAGTTCCTCACCGACCCCAGCACCCTCGGGGCACCTCAGCCGGATCCGTTCAAGGTCCAAGAGATGCAACTCGAGAGCCGCAAGGTGGCTGTCCAGGAATCCGTCGCTCAGACTTCCGCGAAGAAGACCGACGACCACGCTCAGATCGAGATGCTCAAGCTCCAACTGGAGAAGATGCAGATGCAGATGGAGCAGGTCCTCAGGAACCGCGAGGTCGATGTGAAGCAGTTCACGGCAGAGTCCAACGCCGCGCTGCATACGCAGGAGCTTCACCTGGTCGAGAAGGAGATGGAACAAAACCCGCCGCAGACTCAAGCGGTCATTCGGACCTAAATGGACGAGCAAACCCTGATACTCCAACGTGGCACCGCCGCCGAGGAGTTACTCGCAAACGAGGCGTTCATCGTAGTGGTGAACGAACTCTACAACCAACGATTCGCAGAGATCACCGGCAGCGACATCGGAGACACGAAGAAGCGCGAGCAGTGCTTCCTCCAGATCCGTGCGCTGCAGGACATCTCCACCGAACTACGGAGTTGGGTCCACAACAAGGACTCACTCCTTTCCCCCACTGAAGAGTAAAACACATGACGACCACCACCCAATCGGGCGTGGCTGATGCTGCGCCGTCATTCGAAGCCTTTGACGAAGGCGATGCAGCAAACGAATTTCTGTCGCGATGGAGTGACGAGGACCCTTCCCTGAAGGCATCCGAGGACCCTGAGGACGAAGACCTGGCCGACGAGGAAGATGAACCCGTCGAGCAGGAGGAAGCCGAATCCGAACCGGAAGAGGACGAAGAAGAGACTGAGGACCCTCAAGATGAGGCCGAGGAATCGGAAGAGGACGCTGAGGAAGGCGAAGACGTAGAGGAAACCAAGCCGAAGAAGGGCAAGGAACTCGAAGATGACGCCATCGTTAAGGTCCGTTTCGAGGACGAGGATCATGAGGTATCCGTCAAGGACCTGAAGCGCCTGTTCGGCCAAGAGAAGGCACTGACGCAGAAGTCGCAGCAAGTTGCGGCCCAGCGCAAGGCAGTCGAAGAAGCAAACCAGAAAGCGGCAGCGCAGCTTGATCGCCTGCACCAAAAGGCCATGGCCCGATGGGAGCCGTACTCGAAGATCGACATGCTTGTCGCTTCGAAGCAACTGGATGCTGACACGTTCGCTGCCCTCCGCAAAGAGGCCCAAGAAGCATACGACGAAGTGCGTTTCATCACCCAGGAAGTCGAAGGGTTCGTTCAGAACGCGAACGCCCAACGACAGCAGCAAATGAAGGAAACGGCGGCACAGTCCGTCAAGACCCTGCAGGAGAAGATCCCGGGCTGGGACTCGAAGACCTACGACTCCGTGCGCAGCTACGCGGTGTCCCTTGGGATGCCCGAGCATGTAGTCAACAGTGTGGTCGACCACTTCGCGCTCGAGATGATGTACAAGGCGATGAAGTTCGACCAGGCCAAGACGGTCGTTACCAAGAAGGTCAACAAGACGCCCGCCAAGGTCCTCAAGCCCACCAAGGTTGTCACCACGACCTCCAACAAGGTCGACAAGTCCGCGAAGGCGAAGCAGCGCCTGCAACGCTCGGGGAGCACCGAGGATGCAGCCGATGTGTTCCTCTCCCGCTGGGCAGTCTAAGCACTAAACCACTCCATCGCTGTACCGCACGAATGCCGTACAGCACAGTACTTTTCATTTAGGAATACACACAATGAGCAACACCGCATTCAAGTCGTACGATATGGTTGGCGTGAAGGAAGACGTTTCGGACGTGATCTCGAACATCTCGCCGACGAACACCCCCTTCCAGACGCTGGTGAAGACCGAGTCGATCCACAACACGTTGTTCCAGTGGCAAGAAGACCAACTCGCGATGGTTGGCGACAACGCAGCGGTTGAAGGCGCGGACGCTTCGGATTCCGTGCTGAACCCGACGACGATGCTGTCGAACTACAGCCAGATCCTCACGAAGACCATCCGAGTGTCGAACACCGCCGACAAGATCTCGGCCTACGGTCGCGCGAAGGAAACGGCGCTGCACCTGTCGAAGAAGTCGGCAGAACTGAAGAATGAACTCGAGTACGCACTCGTCGGCAAGGCGCAAGACGCTGCGGTCGGTAACGAGACCACGGCCCGCAAGTTCGGTAACGTGTTCGGCCACGGTGCGACCGGCCAGGCCCTGATCGACACGGGCAACGTGATCGACCACACGGCAACCCCGGTGGCCCTGTCGGAAAACGACATCCTCACGGCGAACCAGAAGCTGTACGAAGGTGGCGGCGAAGCGACGATCCTGATGATCAAGCCGGGTGACTCGCTGGCAGTTGCGGGCTTCACGGCTGCGGCTGGCCGTACGCGTATGTTCGACGGCTCGGCAGACAAGACCATCGTCAACGTGGTCAACTTGTACGTCTCGCCGTTCGGTGAGCAGAAGGTCGTGCTGAACCGCTTCCTCAAGGCCGACTCGGCGCTCCTGTTCAACCCGAGCTACTGGAAGATCGCAGTGCTGCGCCCGTGGACGCGTATCCCGCTGGCAGTGACCGGCGACGCGAACCGCACGCAGTTGATCGGCGAGTTCTCGGTGAAGCACCTGAACCGCAAGGCTTCGGCTGCGATCCGTGGTCTCACGGGTGCGAACGTCACCATCGGCCAGTAACACTTTGCAGTACCCGGCCTAGTCAGTCTACAAGTACCCAGGTTCAAGGGCAACCTAGCTAGTGCTACGAGCCGGTCCCTCTGGCCCCCGTTCGCGGGGCCTCCCAATTCAAACGGCGTCGCCCTCTGCTTGCACGGCGGCGTTATCTCTTTCAGCCCTGCTGCGTCCACTCTCGCGCAGTGGGGCCTTTTTCTTCCCATGCTCAAACTCGGCAACGGCGTCAACGTGTCGGTCTCGTCCAGCACGGACGGCCACATTATCGAGACGCATCAAGTAATTCCTGACTCCCTTCTGCAGTCCCTGGCCGACAAGCGTCTCGCTTCCCACAACGTTCGGGAGCGCGAAATGATGCACGTCGCATCGATCCCGGCGGCCCTGGTCGACAAGTGGTATCGCGATGGTTACGACGTGTTCCAGGAGCCGATCAAGAAGACGGTTGCGAAGTTAAAGAACGAAAACCTCGAGTACTTTCTCGCTACCGCTAAGGACGTCTGATGTTGCTGAAGACCTGCACTAAGTGTGGGGAGTCGAAGACTACTTCGGAGTTCTTCAGTAACGGTAGGGGCGGTAAGCAGGCGTGTTGCAAGGTGTGCCACTCAGCCGTGATGGCAGAGCAGTACAAGCTCCCGTCCCGCCTCGTAAGAAGCCGCTTCTATGCCTACAGGTCTCACGATAAGGTTAAAGCGCGGTCCAACGACCTGACGCTTGAGTTCTTTCTTGAACGCATAGAGCGCCCTTGTGAGTACTGCGGCACCACCTCCCACCCGCGTGGCTTAGATCGCCTCGATAACTCCCTCGGCCACCTGATGACGAATGTGGTCCCGTGCTGCGCCGAGTGCAACAGGCTGCGCAGTGACGTCCATTCGCCTGAGGTGATGCGCCGGATCCTCGGCCCCGCCATTGCCCTCGCACGAAATGAACCTCTCCCAAATTCGAACCAAATTCTTAGCTGTACTTAACCGCAACGACTGCTCCACTGATCTTGCCAACGACTTCATCGGAATGGCGCAGACCAGGATTGAGCGGACCCTGCGGATCCCTGCCATGGAGCGGGTAATGATCACCCAAGGTATTCAGGACGTCTCGTCTGACCAGATCGTACTGCCCCCGGACTTTCTCAGTTTGAAGTACCTGTATCACGGACACACGCTGATGGAGTGTCGGGACCTCGGCCACTTCCTCGGTCTGCAGGTGGCTCCAGGAGGTCCGAAATATTACGCCCGAGTTGGTGGGTCACTCCTGATCAAACCATCTCTCCCCGCAGGACATCAAACGACGATGGTGTACCACGCGTCCCAGACGCCCATGGTTGCAGATACGGACGAGAACATCTTCGGCCAGATCGCTGCCGACCTCCTGATCTACGGTGCCCTCAGCTACGCGACCGACTACTTCGTCGACGACCGCACAGCAGCCTTCGAAGGGCGCTTTAACCAACTCTACGCAGACCTCGACGAACAGGCCCGCATGACTGACATGGAACAGTCTGCGATGGCGGTCTCCCCTGCGTACTCCACGGACTACTGAACGGATGACCACCTCCTTCTTCTCGGGCACCAACGTGGCCCCGGAGGCTGACTCGACCAACGCGCTGATCGACAATCTCACGTCTCAGGTAGCCACGGTCACCGCAGCGAACTCCCAAGCCCAAGCGGCCTCGGTCGCAGCCGCAGCCTCCGCGAACAACGCCAAGATCTCCGAGGCGAACGTCTCGACTCTGGCCCAGCAGTCGACGACCACGCTAAACCAAGCGAACGCTGCAGTTTCCCAAGCGCAGGCGCTTACAACCCAAGCGTCAACCGCAGTCACCACGGCGACTAACAGCGCCACCCAAGCAGCGTCGAGCGCCTCCCAGGCGGCCACCTCGCTCACCTCGGTCCAGAACGCCGTAGCCCCCTTCCTGTCCCCGCAGGCCCAGTACATCTTCACGGCTACAGCAGGTCAGACTTCGTGGGCTGTGCCTAACGGTGCTACGTTCGTACCGGGGACTTCCCAAGTCTTCGTCAACGGTATCCGCTATAACCGTACAGAGTCCTACGATGACTCCACGGGCAACAGCATCACCTTCGTCAACCCACTTCCTGCAGGGTATGAGGTAACCGTACTCTTCAACAACACGGTGGTCTTCCCGGTTACTGGGGCTTCTGTGGCTGACCTTGCGTTAGCTCAGAGTACCAAGGGTGCGGACATGGTGGGGTTCGTTGGGGCCAACGGTACGGCCACTACGGTTAGCGCATTGGCTTCTACAACCTCAGGTAAGGGCTCCAGCCTTATTGCGCACGGTACAGGGAACCTTGGGCAAACTGTGGGAAACCTTCAAGCACGCCTTGGCGCATCTTTTGACTTCCAATCGGCTAAGAATGCTAGTCAAGCGTACACCCGCTTCTTTGCTATCAGCGGCAGTGCTCGGAATCAACCCCAAGGATTCGCTGTAGATGAGGCAGCACGGCGCTTCTACGTTTTCTTTGGGTACGACTCGACTATTGCACAGTTTGAGCTTGATGGTCCTCTTGGGCAACTGGCGCTGTCTGCTTCGCTCACTACCACACGCCTTGGGCACTCCGGGTTGACGCTGGAATATTCCACCAGCGGCTCAAAGCTCTGGGCACCAAGCGCGAATTCAGGTAAGGCGCTGCGGTTCTCCTACGTTGCGGGGGCGCAGCCTGATAACTCTCAGGAATACCAGTTCTTCACTGATGATGGGTCGGGGACTAACTATACGTCTGTGTCCATTACAGATGACCAGCAGTATTTGGTTGCAGTGAGTCCGTGGCCCGCTGTAGTCCGTGTGTACAGTCTTGCAACACTGGTTGCCTCAGGTCCCGGCGATTACCGCAATAGCTATCTATACCAGTGGACTGTCCCTACAGACCAGTTCCCCGGTGGTCCTGGCGTTACCCCTATTCAGGCCCACGTAGGTAGGGGAAGTGTGTTCTACATCCTTGCTGGTCTTGGTACGAACAACGCGCCTTGTAGTATTTACGGATACGACATCCAAACTGGGTTGATCGTATCAAGGGGAGATTCGCTTCCTATCGGGACTGCAGATGCAGCCAAAGTAGAAGCAGGAAACTACAACGAACCGGAAGGCATCGCATTCGTTGATGGGAAGATTGCTGTGCTGTGTACTCAAGGGGCCACCTCGGGTAGACGGTCAAACAGAATCTACTTGTGCTCCAAGAAGCCCTCAGCAAGCGAGCAGTCTGCTCAGGCGATGAGTCGATGGAACTCAGCTTTCAGTGGGGCTCGTTACTCAAGCTCTCGTCAGGCGCTTATCAAGTCTGTTTTGGATGAATTAATTGAGAACGGGCTTTATGACCGGCTCTCGTTCCTGTATCTGGCGAATACCGATGCAAATGGCGCTGCCATCAATCTGGTCAACCCCACTCAGAAGCTCATTACTAACGGCACGGTAACCTTCACCGCTGACAGGGGATGGAAGTCTGATGGAACTACTGGATATCTGGATACCGGAGTAAGCCCGATGACGATGCCTAATAACGAGCTTAATAGTGCTTGTTACGGCGGCTACATTCTTGGGACCTCTACGAGTGCTCAGGTTCTTGGACTTACCTCAGGAACAGGCGTAGCGATGACTGCGCGAAGCTCGGGTGGCAACTTCAGCACTCGGCTAAACCAGACTGCAGCAGACAACTACGCCAACACGAACGCTGTGGGGCACTTCCTCAGTAACCGCTCAGGTTCCGCTAGTTACGACAAGTACATTAACGGGTCTTTGGTCAAAACAGTAACGGCGGCTGCCGATACTTTCCTCAGTACTGGAAACGTGGCCCTACTCAACGTCAACGGGACACTGGCGGATGCAAACATGCAGCTTGCGGCTGCTCATGGTGGTCTCTCGCTTACCCCCGCTCAGGTAACAGCACTCTACAACGTCATTACTCGGTATCTGCATGAGTTGGGTGCTGTGTAAAGGATAATCTATGACAACTCCAAACACAGAACAGGCGGCTTCCGTAGTCGCCATCCCCTCGGCATCCCTTGTAACCCAAACGCAACTCTCAAGTGCCGTAGCTCCCTTGGCAACCTCAGCAGCCGTGGTTGCCCTCACAGGAGACCAGACGGTAGCAGGTACCAAGACCTTCACGGGTCCTATCGTCCCCACGTCTACTCAGGGCATCAAGGGGACCGCCACGAACGATAACGCCCCTGCAGGTGCCGTGGGGGAATACGTTGAGGCCATTCAATCCAGCAACGTATCGCTTCCTAATGCCACTGCCACCAACATCACCAGTATCTCCCTGAGTCCGGGGGATTGGGATGTTAGTGGGGTTGTGGTGGTTAGTGGGTCCGGGGCTGTCCTAAACAACAGCCTTGGTGGTGTGAGCATTGTGTCGGCCACCATTGGTGCCCTTGGTACCTACGGTCAGTTAACTGTGACAGGGCACTCTGGGATTACCTTCACGGTCCCCACCTCTCGGTACACCCTCACAACAACAACCACGGTGTACCTCGTTGGTTACGCTGGATTCACTTCTGGCTCCGCTAACGGCACTGGAAAGATACGCGCCCGAAGGGTTCGATAAAGAAACAAATGAACTACGTCCAAACCCTCGCTTACCTATTTCCCAACCTCAACCCTCCGTTTGATTACTCGGTAGGTATCAATGAGAGTGGGGAGCAGTACATCTCCGCTTGGAACGTTGAGGACCCTGCACAGCCAACAGAGGAAACACTCACGGCCACCTCCGACAAAGCTGCCGCTCACTTCGAACAGTTGGTCCTTGTTGGGGTGGTGCAGTCCATCATGGACGCCAAGGCCCAGTCGTATCACTACGACAACCTGACCACGGCAGTGACGTACGCCGATGAGCCTGCGGTCCCCAAGTTCCAACAGGAAGGCCAAGCGTTCCGTGCGTGGCGGTCTCAGGTGTGGGCCACGGCCTACAGCATCCTCGCGGATGTCCAAGCCGGGAGCCGTACGTTCCCCACGGTTTCTGAGGTCCCCGGGCTTCTCCCTGCGTTCCCTCTGGACCCTGCAGCATGAGCAAGCTTCAGCGATACCTGGTGAACCTCCTCGTCCTCCTGGATGAGGCAGGTAACACCCTGACAGGGGGAAGCCCCAACGAGACCATCTCGAGCCGCGCAGGCAAGGCGGCAGAGAAGGGTAAGCCTTGGGGCTGCGTCCTCTGTCGGCTCCTCAACTGCATCCAGAAGGACCACTGCAAGATCGCCATGGCTGTGACGATTGGCGAAGACGCGGTGCTCCCCGACTAACAACAAGGAAGTGAACAATGACATGGTGCGATGAAGCACTCAAACTAATTAAGGAGTTCGAAGGGTGTCGCCTCAAGGCGTACCCCGACCCTGCAACGGGTGCCGCACCATGGACTGTTGGCTACGGTGCCACAGGCCCCAAGATCGGCCCCGCGACCGTGTGGACCCAAGTCCAGGCCGACCAGGACCTGAAGGATCGCGTGGAGGCCCTCGGTGCCCACATCGACTCCGTGGTCAAGATCGAACTGTCGGACGAAGAGAAGGGCGCTCTGTGCTCCCTGGCGTACAACATCGGCACCGGCAACTTCGACCATTCCACGCTCTTGGCTCTCCTGAACAAGGGAGACGTCGAGGGTGCGGCCCATGAATTCCCGAAGTGGAACAAGGCGGCAGGCAAGGTCCTCGCGGGCCTGGTCAAGCGCCGTGACGGAGAAATGGCTGAGTTTTTTCTAGGCCTCAAGGAGGTGGCAGTATGAGTTGGACAGCAATCGCAGGCGCGGTGACGAGCCTCGCCCCGACTATCGCATCGGCCATCGGTGGCCCCTTGGCAGGCACCGCAGTCGCGGCCCTGGAGAAGGTCTTCGGCCTCACCCCGGGTTCCAACGACCCCGTGGAGCAGCGCCAGGACGCCGTAGCGGCTGCTATCGCAGGGGCAACCCCCGAGCAGCTTGCAGCGGTGCGCAAGGCCGACCAGGACTTCCAGGTGGCCATGGCGACCCTGGGGTTCAAGGATGCCGAGGCCCTCGCGGCTCTTCGGGTCCAGGACGTGGAGGGCGCACGCTCGATGCAAGTCAGCACGCGCTCCTGGGTCCCCCCGGTTCTCACGCTGGTCATCACCACGGGCTTCTTCAGCCTGGTGGCCGCGCTAATCTTCTGCAACATCCCCGAGTCGAACAAGGCGATCTTCTACAGCCTGGTCGGCTCCCTCGGCACCGCATGGGCCGCAAGCATCCACTTCTGGTTCGGCGACACCACGTCGAGCGTGGACAAGACAACGCTTCTGGCGAAAGCACAACCGATTGAGTAAGCATGGACGAAACAATTGACAACCGCGTAACCCGTCTGGAGTTCCGCATGGATGCGCAGGAGCAGAAGACCGAGGACCTCGAGGACTCCCAGGAGGACTTCGGGTCGTCCCTGAAGGCCATCGAGAAGGTCCTGCTCCAGATCAAGTGGGCGCTGTACGGTGGTGGCCTGGTGTTCGCTGTGAACGTCCTGGGCCTCAAGGAAGTGATAACCAAGCTGGTGCTGCACTAAACAAAAACCCCCTCAAGGTTCCCGTAATGGGTTCCCGAGGGGGGTTTTTTCGTGTGGCTCAGTTCGAGACGAGCTTGCCTCCGCAGGTCGACGCGCAGAGCTTCAGGGACGAGTTGCAGTTCAGCTTCTGGATGCCCGGGGTGAGCGGGTTAGAAGCCAAGCACTGATTGTAGGCGTCCGAGCAGTGCATCGAGCATTGCTGATCGGCTCCGCTCCAGTCGATGTCGGGCGTGGCACAGCCAGCAAGGGCCAACGCAGCGGCGAGGGCGAGGAACTTCTTCATACGATCTCCAGTGGGTGCTGTGTGTATTACGGCAGGGACTAGCGGGCCTTTAGGGCATTCGCGGCAACGAGCCAGTCTCTCAGGTCCCCCAGGGGATACCCTTCGCCGTAGTTGGCACCCATCCCCGGCGTAGCGTGCCCGATGATCTCGTCAGCGGCCTCCGAGGGACACTTCACGGCCCGCAGCAGATCCTTCATACCATGGCGCAGCGAGTGGACCCCCAACTGGGTCCCCTTGAGTCCGTCTCGGCCCCGAATCCACTTCACCAGCGCAGCACTTGCCGTATCCGCCTTGCAGCCTTCGGCAGAGGTGTACTGTGGGAAGAGAACAACCGGGTCGTGGGAGCGGCTAATTGCGTCCCGTAGACACGTCTGGGCCACGGGGGTAAGAGGAATACGCCGAGTGCTCCCCGGGGTCTTGAGGGTTCGCCAGGGGTGGGGCTTCAGTGCGATGTGCGGAATCAGGTGGTCCAGCTTCACGTCAGCCTTCGCGAGACCGACTATCTCAGCGAGGCGTGCGCCTGTCTCAGCCACTACACGCAGGATCGACCTGAGGGTGTCGGGGTTGGCCTTGTCCAGGGCCGCGTCGAGGGCCTTGAACTGCTCCAATGTAAACACCTCTCGGTCCTCGCTGTCCTCACCCAAACCGGTTATCTCGACACGGGCGAACACATTCTCGATCCCCATCTCATTCTCTCGGATGGCACGACCGAACGCAGCCTTGAGGGGCGTGATGTAGCGCTGTACGGAAGCCGTAGCCATGTCTTTGCCGAGCAGATATTGTACAAAGCCGTTCACATCTGTACGACGCACCTTGCGGATGTCTCGGTCAGCCTTGAGGTATTCCATGAGATACCGGAAGCTCCGCTCTGCACGATCCTGTCCATTCGGACGGGCCTTGATGTACTCGTCGCGGCAGTCCGTCAGACGGAACTCCCTGGTCCCCTTGACGAGTTCCATGGCAGTCTGGAGAGGCTCGGGAATCTTGCCGCCGACCATGTTCTCCTCGACGTGATCCTCGAAGGCCCAGACTGCGCCGTCCTCCGGTTGTACAACATCGAGCTTCTTTTCTTCGAGCCACGCCTTCGCGAGGGCTAGGTTTCCGGCGCGGGAAGGGGAGCGGTAGTGTGCCCACTCCTCGTCGTGCTGCTTCGCGAGGCGCTTAATGCGCTCTGCGGCAACCCGTGGGTCCGTGGTTTGACATGAGATAACCACGTACGGTTTTCCGACCTTATCTCGAAGATCGTCTGGAACCCTACGCCGGTAATAGATGACGTCGCTCCCTGGCTTCTTCCAGGAATAACGTAGTTGAACCGCCATGATGCCGATACGGAATGTCGTCATGGTTGTGGTAACTGGTGTGGTAACCAGTGTGATAACTCCCACAACCTCGATTGCCTTGCCAGCCTTGGCCTAGCGGGCTTCCAAGGGTTTTCCCTGGTGCCCAGGAGAGGACTCGAACCTCCACGGTGTTGCCACCGCTAGGACCTGAACCTAGTGCGTCTACCAATTCCGCCACCTGGGCCAAGGGGTACAGCAAGCCCGCTATTTTAGCGGGAACGGACACCGTGTCAATCGAAAAGTCTTACGACTTGTCTTAAACCAAAAACAGGGTCTCCGCATAAAAAGAAAAAGCCACCTGACTTTACGTCGAGATGGCTTTTTCAAACATCTGGTGCCCAAGAGAGGACTCGAACCTCCACGGTGTTGCCACCGCTAGGACCTGAACCTAGTGCGTCTACCAATTCCGCCACCTGGGC
>NZ_FCOI02000047.1 GCF_001544795.2 Caballeronia temeraria
CGCCTCAAGGGTTCGCTGCGCCGGGCTTACGCCCGCCCTCGACCCGCCAAACCACCCACTGAGAATTCAAAAGAGGCATTTTTCTCATGCGGTGTCGATGATGAGCATTTCGAGGATGCTCTTCCAGCTATTGGACCGGGCGACCCGAAGAGACACAGGGTACCAGAGTCAGACAGAATCGCGGAGCTTGTGGCTCATATCTATGAACGACACTCCCTCGCCACGCAAGCACGCCGGGAGACGCGAATTTCAAAAACAGCGTTGCTCGCCGGGGCGAAAGACGGCCGACATAAGAATGTTTCCCGGAGCCCGGAGGTTCTCGAAGCCTTAAAGGCCTGCTGTGACACATATCAAAGTTGGCGGACACGTATAACAACCATTCTCTGCGCGAAGGTCCGAAATTGTTCGCCAGCATCCCCTTACGCAGAGGAAGCAACGTATCTGAGCCTATCACGGAGACAGTTCCAATCCCGGCTATACATAGCTCGTCGCTGGCTGGAGGTCAACAATGGCAATTGGTGATGTCTCACATCTCCCTTTCTCGCGGGCCGAGGCGGAGCGAATTCGCATGAGCATAAGCCGCGGTGCAGATTGGTCGACCGCGGAGCTGGGGCGTACGGATGAGGGATATTTGAGGCAATTGACAGGGCGCCCTATCCTAAAGTGGCCGCCGGAACTCCCGCCGCATGACCCTCGTGGCGTGTCGAGTGCGCCGTCGTTCGAGTGCTGGAAAAAAGCTAGCGCGAGCAAAATCGGTATTGCAGGCTCGTACTTTAGCCACAAGGCAGGCGGTCGTACAGCGTGTCATTCTTTTCTCGAGGCAAAGCTTTTACGTTCGTTCGAGATGAATCCGTATGTGATTGAAATTCGCACCCAGTATCCATCTTGGGACAGGGACGCGTTTTTGGCGTACGCGCTTAGAGGCCGACGGATGCCTAAGAATAAGGTTTTGACCATAGACTTTATGCTTACATTGCATATACCCGGATACCCTTTTCGGCTATATCTCGGAGTCTCAGGGAAGCCGAGCGCGCTCTTACAAGAGCCGGCGGTTTTGGGTCGTCACGAGCGTGAGACTTCTCAGCTATGGACATGGGGTTGCGCGCACGAGGTGATGACTGAAAGGACGGTGACCGAGCGTGAACACGTCAACTGTCGAAGACTTCTTTCATACATGCTCCACACAGATGACATCGGGGCGCTGGTGCCGGCGGTCGTTGAATTTGCGCAGGCTATCTCCACCACAACAGCTAGCGGACCGCTGAAGAGGGTCATAGGGATGGTCGCAAAGCGGCTCGGGCACGACGAGAGAATGGGCTTCCGGCTCTTCGGCCTTGCTCATTTTCTAGGCTACCTTAGATGGAATCATCGATACGAATTGGACCCTCGCAAACCGTTGAGCCTAAGCGATTAGACTCGTTTTTGGTTCACCCCGTGAATTGGAGGTTGAACATGATAACCGCTGGGCCGTTCTTAACAATAACAGGAAACTGGGTTAAGACAGTCAAAGGTGGCGGCGAACGGCTCTATCGATATTTAGCCGAAGACGCGACCAACGTCTGGGTGATGGAGGTCGGAACCGTCAAACAAGATGCCGCAATCGTTCACAAACCCCTGAAGACCAAAGGCTATCGTAAGCAGTGGAGAAAGCAGGAGATTAGCGTGTGGCTGAAGGCGAATCGCCTTAGACATATCGAAGAGCGCTGCATCCCAAACGAGATTCTCGATGCTCGGCTGCCCCCCGGCATGAGCGACGAGTTGGACATGAAACGGAGTCTCGTCGATTTCGTAAAAGATGAGTTCGGAGACAGTTATGTATTGACCGAAAAGGGCTACAGGGAAGCCGTAAAGCTTGCATCAAGCACCTTCGACGTCGCTCCACAAACGGCGGCTGGTTGGCTCGAGTATGACTTGTTCTATGGCCATCATGTGAACTCGAATGTCCCGCATAATTGGAACAAGGGCGGCCGTGGGCTACCACGAAGGGCCCTAAGGAGCGCGGACGGCAAGCTTGTGCCGATTCTCGGAAGGCCAACTGATGCGGAGGTGATTGACCCTGACACGAAGCTAAAACGTCAGCGTTGTCCGCCTAGGCGCTATGCAAACTGGTGTGAGTTTGTAACGCGCGAGGCGTGGAACAGTGATGACAGAATAAAAGTTATCTTAGAGCGTTACAAGCTGCTCCAGGTCGGTTTTAATCGCGATGTGCAGGGTATTGTCAGAGCGTTCCCTGCTAATCGCAAACTACCAAGTGATAACTATCTTACGCAAATCGCACGGCCAATTCTCAGGCGAGTTAGAGAGGAGCGACGAATCGCTCGTTCGAATCAACCGGGCCATCGGCGGGTTCTATCCGGAGGCAGCGGGAATCAGTTGGCGTACGGTGACTTGAGCGTCTACGACATCGACGCAACTCCCGTTGATAATCACATCCTATACGGGCGAGAGGAGATTTATATAAACGGATGTGGGAAGCCGACGGCGCTACTTGCGGTCGACCGAGGAAGCGATGCCATTGTTGGCTGGTACCTAACCTTCGGGTTTGAAAACGGTGACTGTTATCGGCGCTGTGTTTTTTCCGCCTACACGCCGAAAGAACGTGAATTGGCGCGATGGGGCGTGCTTCATCTGTTGCCCGGGATGGTCTATGGAGCGGCCAGTCAAATCTTTATTGACCGTGGGCCGGGCATCTCGGAAAACATGCAAATGGCATTCGTCGAGCGCTTGCGGAATGACCTACTGATGGCTCGCCCAGGCGACCCTGCGGGGAAAGGGCACGGCGAGCAGGTCATGCTGATGATTCAAGCGGACCTGAGCCACGTCTTGGGGTCAACACACAAGACGGGAGACAAGGAAGTTGACCGACAAAAGCTGAAGGTTGCGAAGAAAGTGGCTGTAGAGCTCGAGGTCTATATGGTTGCTTTTCTCTCAGCTATTGCCAGGCGGAACCTCGAGTTGGATGCACGCCATCTTTTGACTTCCGATATGATTAAGGATGAATTGAAGCCCGTCCCGGTCGAGATATTCAATTACAACAAGGGGCTTCGTGATGGTGACTTCGATTGGGATTGGAGCGAGGAAAAGATATATCGCAACCTTTGCTGGATTCCCCCGTCGAAAGCACCGGACGGTTTCGTCTCATACGATGGTCGTCAGTATTCGTCGGCGATGCTTCGTGCACAGGCAAGAGTTTTTCAACAGGTGAACCCGGGCAAAACGCTGGTCGTGAAGCTTTTCGATGTCCCAAATGCTCCGTTGACGCTTCTCTGGGAGGACGCTGGTTGCAATCTTCAAGTCCTCGAGGCAGAGTCCAAAACCCAGGCGACGTATGAAGATACATTCAAGTGGCATCACGACTTCGTCTCAAAACTGAAAAATAAAAGATTGCGGGAGGCACGGGCTCGCAATGCATCCACAACCCGTCAGGCGACCAACTCTTCCGGCTCAGTTTCGGAGACCAAACAAATCAAACTCGATGCAGTCGAATCTCGAGGCGAAGCTGCGGGCGTAGCAACATCTTCCCGAAGTGCAAGGAAGGCGGCCAAAGAGCATCTGGACAGGCAAGACTCGAAGCATCTGTTCGCGGCACTTGGAGTGCCGCAAGGCGACGAAGGTGTTCAGACGGCAGTTAGCGGTTCCGCAAATGAGCATGACAGCGGCAATGATGGAGGGCAAGATTTCTTCACGGATTTCTAAGTCGTTGCATCGTCCATGCTCCACACATAAGCTGCCTCAGAGCTGTCCACCTAGTTAGCACTGGCCTGAGGGCGAATAGCGTGCTAGGGGTGCGCATGAAATTGTGTGCTCAGAAATCAAGTCGCTCGCGCGCGCCGGAGCCGATGGCCTGGATTCGAATTGCTTTTGAGTAAGGGAAACCGGATACCACACGGTTGGCGCAGAAATCCGGGCAGGGGTTCCGTTGCAAGGAAGCCCCTGTTTATAAAGGGTTTCCAAGACTTCTGTTGGTATTTGTGCGAATGCTACTTTTCGCACGACTCGCCAGGGTTTCCAGGCGTTCAAAATTGTGACTGAAGATGGGCCTCAACCAAAGCTGGCGGGCCCCAGCGACAAATCGTCTTGATGCCAGAAACCTTTTTATTTGAGAGCCACAAGAAGAAAAAGGTCCGCGCGTGTCGCGGACCTTTTTCATTTTCACGCGCCGAGCGCCCATCCTCCGAGCGCCGTCAACACCACGACGATGACCGGCGACACCCGGCCGACAGCCAGCAGCCCGAACGCGGTCAACGCCAGCGCGACATCCGAACGCGAATGCACGGCGCTCGTCCACACGGGGTCATAGAGCGCGGCGCCGAGAATGCCGACGACCGCCGCGTTCACGCCGCCCATCGCCCGTTGTATCGCGTCGCGCTGGCGCAGGGTCTCCCAGAACGGCAACGCGCCGAGCACGAGCAGGAACGCAGGCAGGAACATGGCGACGAGCATCGCCAGACCGCCGGTCCATCCGCCGAGCGGCGCGGGCATCACCGCGCCCAGGAACGCGGCAAAAGTGAAGAGCGGACCGGGCACGGCCTGCGTCGCGCCATATCCGGCGAGGAACACGTCGTTGGGCACCCAGCCATTCGGCACGATGCTCGCCTGCAACAACGGCAGCACGACATGCCCGCCGCCGAAAACCAGCGCGCCCGACCGATAAAACAACGACGCCATGTCGAGCCACGTCGCGCCGGTCCGGGCCGCGACGCCGGGCAGCAAGGCGAGCAGCAGGAAAAAAATCGCGAGCAAAAGCGCGCCTTGCGCGCGGCCTATGCCATAACGCCGATGCTGTTCCGACGGCAAGTGCCTCAGCGTCAGCATGCGCCAGCCGATGAGCCCGCCGATCGCGATAGCGCACATCTGCCCGGCCGCCGATGGCGCCACGAGCGCGATCAGCGCCGCGCCGATCGCGATGCCCGCCCGCAACCGGTCCGGGCAAAGCGACGTCTTCATGCCCCAGACCGCTTGCGCGACGATCGCGACCGCGGCGAGCTTGAGCCCATGCACGATGCCGGAATGGCTCGACTGCGGCCAATGCGCCAGCCCCAATGCAAACACGATGAGCGCGATCGCAGACGGCAACGTAAATCCGGCCCAGGCCGCAAACGCGCCGAACCAGCCAGCGCGTCCGAACCCGACGGCGATGCCGACCTGACTGCTCGCCGGCCCCGGGAGAAACTGACACAGCGCGACGAGATCGGTGAAGCTCGCGTCGTCGAGCCATTTCCGCCGTTCGACGAATTCAGCGCGAAAGTAGCCGATATGCGCAACCGGCCCGCCGAACGACGTCAGACCGAGTTTGAGGAACGTCGCGAACACTTCAAAGGGCGTTCCGCGCGCCGGGTTCGGGTTCATGCGAGGCCATCGTCCTGTGGACAAACGTGTTGGCACGTCACGGTGTTAACTGTTGGCGGTTTCTGAACAACTCGACGTTTACCGGCGCGACGCGAAAGTTGTCCCAGGTTCAATCCGAAACCGGACGCGCTATACCGGACTTGTCGTTGCGGTAAACCTCTGACGTAAAACGCGCATCGGCAGTTATCCACTGATTTGCGGCGAGCTTGTTAACTACTACCACGTATACATACGAACTCTTTTGTTTACTCAAGCAACGGGGCCGCCATGCTCAAAACCGCAGCGCCCATTCGTTCAGCAAGGACTCAGGCGGCAGCAGCGCCATGCGCGTGTCGCAACCGTTCGCGGCTATTGCTCAGGTGCATGCGCATCGCGGCGCGCGCGTCGTCGGGATCCTGACGCACGATCGCCTGATAGATCGCCTTGTGCTCGCTCAGCACGCTGCGCAGACGTTCGATCTGATCCAGTTCCGCGATCTCCGCTTTGCCCAATCGCGTGCGCGGACTGACGCCGCGTCCCATCTGACTGAGGACGTCGTAGAAATAACGATTGCCGCTCGCCCGCGCGATCTGCAAATGAAACTCGACGTCGTGTTGCAACACATCCGTGCTGCCGCTCGCCAGTTGCCCTTCGAAGCGCTCGAGCGCGGCGGCGATCTGCTTCAGATGCGCGTCGGTGCGACGGCCGGCGGCGAGCGCGGCGGCCGCGCCTTCCAGATCGATGCGAAATTCGATGATCGCCATGATGTCGAGCAGATTCGACAGATCCGCGTCCTTGAGACGCACCGACTCGCGCTCCTCCGACGCCCTCACGAAGGTGCCGACGCCGTGCCGCGTCTCCACGACGTTCGCCGCCTGCAAACGCGACATCGCCTCGCGCACGACGGAGCGGCTCACCGACAGCCGTTTCATCAGTTCGGCTTCGGTCGGGATCTTGTCGCCGGGGCGGAGGACGCCGCGTTCGATATCGTCGAACAAGGTTGCGACGACTTTATCGGTGAGACTGGCCATGTGATTGGTTGCTGACAGATTGTGTTTTTGGACGCGCGGCGTTTTTGCCTGTTGTCGGACGTCCCGGCTCGGCTTAGTCTAGACAGACGTCGATGGATGTCCGACAACGCATCTTCCTGCCGGCCAATCGATTCGTCAATTCGACATGCTTTCTTGTCCTCTCAGCGTTTAGAAATAAGACGTCGTATAAGTACGAGTTGATGAAACCACACCGAAGTGTCTGAAAATTAAGGAAACAAGGGTTTACGCTCCTGTCGCCAAGTCCTAGAATGACGGTACTCTGTGTTAAGACGTCTGATAACTAATCGTGCTCAGACTTGCCGCTTTCCATTCCGATCGCCGTCGTCACAGGGAGGCATCATGCCGTCTTCGTCACCGTATCAACCGCTGCCCAATACTTTCCGAACGTCGCTGCGCGAGCGCAAGCGGCTCATCGGCTGCTGGATGTCGCTGGCTAGCCCGATCGTCACCGAGCTTGTCGGCGTCGTCGGATTCGACTGGATGCTGCTCGACGCCGAGCACGCGCCAAACGACGCGCTCACGCTCATCCCGCAACTGATGGCGCTGAAAGACAGCCCGAGCGCGCCCGTCGTGCGGCCGCAGGCGAACGATCCCGTCGCGATCAAGAAGCTGCTCGACGGCGGCGTCGTCAATTTCCTGATTCCCTTCGTCGATAGCGCCGCCGACGCCGAGCGCGCCGTCGCCGCAACGCGTTATCCTCCTCAGGGCATCCGCGGCGTGTCGGTCGGGCATCGCGGCAATCGCTACGGCACGGTTCCCAACTACTTCCAGGTCGCGAACGACAACATCAGCGTCTCGGTGCAGATCGAGAGCCGCGCGGCGGTCGAAGCCATCGACGAGATCATCGCGGTCGAAGGCGTCGATGCGCTGTTCGTCGGCCCGTCGGATCTCGCGGCGTCGTACGGTCATCTCGGCAATGCGAACCATCCGGACGTGCAGGCGGTCATCGCCCATGTCTTCGAACGCGCGCACGCGGCCGGCAAGCCGAGCGGCATTCTCGCGCCCGTGCAGGAAGAGGCCGAGCGCTATCTGGCGATGGGCAGCACGCTCGTCGCCGTGTGCGCCGATCTGGGCATGCTCAGAAACGCGGCACAGGGCGTGAAGAAACACTTCATCCCGGAATGAGCGTCGCGCTCAACGCACCGGCATCGAAAATCGACATCAAGGAGCGATACATGCAAAAGGCAGGCTTCATCGGACTGGGCATCATGGGCAATCCCATGGCGGCCAATCTTCTCAAGGGCGGCGTCCAGCTCGCGGCATTCACGCGCAGCGGCGTGTCCGCCGACCTGACGGGCGCGGGCGCCACGGCCTGCGAATCGCCCGCGGCCGTCGCCGCGCAGGCCGACATCATCTTCATCATGGTGCCGGACACGCCGGACGTCGAACGCGTGCTGTTCGGCGAGAACGGCGTCGCGAGCAAGCTGAAGAGCGGTCAGATCGTCGTCGACATGAGCTCGATTTCGCCGATCGCCACGCGCGAGTTCGCGGCGAAAGTGCGCGAAAAGGGCGCGGATTATCTCGATGCGCCCGTTTCCGGCGGCGAAGTCGGCGCGAAGGCCGCGTCGCTCACGATCATGGTCGGCGGCGCGCAAGCCACGTTCGACAAGGTCAAGCCGCTCTTCGACATGATGGGCAAGAACATCTCGCTGATCGGCGAAGTCGGCGCGGGGCAGGTCTGCAAGGTCGCGAATCAGGTGATCGTCGCGGCGACCATCGAGGCGGTCGGCGAGGCGCTGCTGCTCGCGTCGAAGGCCGGCGTCGATGCCGAAAAGGTCCGCACCGCGCTGATGGGCGGCTTCGCGTCGTCGCGCATTCTCGAAGTGCACGGCGAGCGCATGACGAAGCGCACGTTCAATCCGGGTTTCCGCATCGAGCTGCATCAGAAGGATTTGAATCTGGCGCTCGCGACCGCGCAAGCGCTCGGCGTCGCGTTGCCGAATACGTCGACGTGCATGCAGTTGTTCAATGCGTGCGCCGCGAATGGCGGCAAGGCGTGGGATCACTCGGGCATGGTTCGCGCGCTCGAAATCATGGCGAATCACGAGATCGGGCAGAAAGCGAAGTAAGCATCAACGAAGTGACGATCACGAAGCCGGCGCCAGCCGGCTTTGTTGTTTTCGGCCGCCCAGCGGAGTTGTCTGACGTCTTGTGGGGATCGCAACTGTACGGAGCGAGACGTGCTGAAATGCCAGAAAGTCCTTACGAGACAAGATATTGACGACGCAAGGGTAAACGCGAGATTGGCTGGACGAGCACGTCGCCATACAATGTCATCAGACAACGTATCACCCTCACAGGATCACGCCGATGTCCACGAACACTCCGAAAGTCACCGAATTGCGCGTTGTGCCGGTCGCCGGCCGCGACAGCATGCTCATGAATCTGTCCGGCGCGCATGGCCCGTTCTTCACGCGCAACATCGTGATCCTGAAGGACAGCGCGGGAAATACGGGCGTCGGCGAAGTGCCGGGCGGCGAGAACATCCGCAAGACGATCGACGATGCGCGCGCGTTCGTCGTCGGGCAATCGATCGGCAATCTGCATTCGGTGCTGAATCAGGTCCGCACGAAGTTCGCCGATCGCGACGCGGGCGGCCGCGGCCTGCAGACCTTCGACCTGCGCACGACGATTCACGCCGTCACCGCGCTCGAAGCCGCGCTGCTCGATCTGCTCGGCAAGCATCTCGGCGTGCCGGTCGCGGCGTTGCTCGGCGAAGGCCAGCAGCGCGATGAAGTCGAAATGCTCGGCTATCTGTTCTATATCGGCGATCGCAACAAGACGGATCTGCCGTATGCATCCGGCGCAGACGGCCAGGACGACTGGGACCGCGTGCGCACCGAAGTCGCGCTGACGCCCGAAGCGGTCGTGCGCCTCGCGGAAGCGGCGCAAGCGCGTTACGGCTTCAACGATTTCAAGCTGAAGGGCGGCGTGCTCGCGGGCGACGCGGAAATCGAAGCCGTCACCGCGCTCGCCGAGCGTTTCCCGCAGGCGCGCGTGACGCTCGATCCGAATGGCGCGTGGTCATTGGCCGAAGCGATCCGCCTGTGCCGCGACAAACACGACGTGCTCGCGTACGCGGAAGATCCGTGCGGCGCGGAGAACGGCTACTCGGGCCGCGAAGTGATGGCGGAGTTCCGCCGCGCGACCGGTCTGCCGACGGCCACCAACATGATCGCGACCGACTGGCGCCAGATGGGTCACGCGATCCAGTTGCAATCCGTGGACATCCCGCTCGCCGATCCGCATTTCTGGACGATGCAAGGCTCGGTGCGCGTCGCGCAGATGTGTAACGACTGGGGCCTCACGTGGGGCTCGCATTCGAACAATCACTTCGATGTATCGCTCGCGATGTTCACGCATGTCGCCGCTGCCGCGCCGGGCAAGATCACGGCCATCGACACG
This sequence comes from Caballeronia temeraria, assembly GCF_001544795.2. Taxonomy (GTDB): domain Bacteria; phylum Pseudomonadota; class Gammaproteobacteria; order Burkholderiales; family Burkholderiaceae; genus Caballeronia; species Caballeronia temeraria. Next base: position 9,786 of record NZ_FCOI02000047.1, read on the forward strand.
CACTGGATCTGGCAGGACGGCCAGCGTCTGACGCGCGATCCGTTGCAGATCGTCGGCGGCAAGGTGAAGGTGCCGGAAGTGCCGGGTCTGGGCGTCGAGCTGGATATGGACGAAGTCGAAAAGGCGCACGCGCTGTATCAGCAGCACGGCCTCGGCGCGCGCGATGACGGCGTCGCGATGCAGTATCTGATTCCGAACTGGAAGTTCGACAACAAGAAGCCGTGCCTCGTGCGCTGAACGCGCGCCTAACCCTTCAAGCGTTCGATGAGCGCGATTCCCGCCGCGGGATTGCGCTCCTTGAATCCGCTGATGACGTATAGAAACACGTCGCGCGATGCGGCTTTCGGCGCCGCAGCCTTGCCGAAGGTCTGCAAGTCGTCGGGCGAGCCGCCCGCCGCCCACGTCTTTGCGCGCTCGGTCCAGCGATCGAGCGCCGCATTCGCATAGCCCTTCGCCTGCTTGTCCGTCGTGCCCATGATGCGCGCATAGACGAACGGCGCGGTCACATCCGCGATCTGCGGATACTTCGAATCTCCCGCAATCACCACCGCGACGCGATACTTTCGCGCAAGCGCAACGAACGCCGCATCGCAAAAGCTCTCGTGCCGCACTTCGATCGCGTGGCGAATCGCGCGGCCTTCCACTTTCGCGGGCAGCAGTTCGAGAAAGCGCTCGAAGTCGTCGGGATCGAACTTCTTGGTCGCCGCGAATTGCCAGTTGATCGGACCGAGCTTGTCCTTCAGTTCGAGCACGCCGCTGCCGAAGAATCGTTCGATCGTTTCGCCCGCTTCGGCGAGCACCCGGCGATTCGTCGCGTAGCGCGGGGCCTTCAGCGAGAACACGAAATCATCCGGTGTTTCGTCGCGCCATTTGATGAACGTCGCCGGCTTCTGCGAGCCGTAGAACGTGCCGTTCACTTCGATGGACGTCAGCGCGCGGCTCGCATATTCGAGTTCGCGCTTCTGGGCGAGACCTTCGGGATAAAACGTGCCGCGCCACGGCTCGAACGTCCATCCGCCGATGCCGACGCGAATGCGCGCGGTCTTGCTTTTCGAGGCGGCCATCGACGCTTACTTCCGGCCGACGAGATAGCTCACGCCTTGCGGACCATACTGCTCCGCGTGATCGATGTGGGTCGCGAGATGGAAGATATCGCCGGTGCGATAGGTGCTGGCGTCATCGCCGATGCGGATCGTGACGTCGCCTTCGAGAATCAGCGCTTTGGCTTCGAACGGATGCGCGTGGATATCGAGCGAACCGTTCGGCTCGCGCGTCACGGTGACCACTTCGTCGAAACCTTCGCTGGAGAGAAGAGCGAGAAATTCGTCTCGGTGCATGCTGGCCGTTCCTTGGAGAAGGGAAGGCGCGTCCGCTCTTGTCGAGCGGGCGCGCCGGGTCATGCACCTATGCTAACGCAGTTGAACCGCCTCAGTTGCCGAAGAAGATGTTGCATTGCGGCCCGCGCGTGCAAGGCTTGGAGGCCGGGCTGTCCATCGTGCCCATCGTGGTTGCGCCGGCCGCGCCGGTCGTCATCGGCGAGCCGCCGTAGGACATGTCCGTCGACTGGCTCTGCATGGCGCTTTGAGCGGGCGCGCCGGGATCGGTCCAGGTGTCGGCGGTGGCCTGACCCGGAACCTGCGCGGTGCGATAGTAAGTCTGCTGGGCCGATGCGATGCCCGCAGTGGCGAGTAACGAGGCGGCGAGCGCCGCCATGGCGATACGTGATTTCATGTCGACTCCTTGATCGGAAGGCGCGCTCGCGAGGACACCGCGTAACGCTGTTCGCTGATTCGGATCGTTGATCCGCACGTAACGTGCCACGGTGCTGCGTGTGCCATGCGTGGCGCGCTGGCGAACGGATGATCGGCGCCGGTTTCCGGCGAAGCTGCAGCGGCGGATGAGCCGGACTTGTTCGTATGCGATGCAGACGGAGCGCCGGTGCGCTTGCCGGCGAAGGGACCCGCGGGTCCGCAGAAGGCACATGCCGCGCTGCTCCCTTCGTTATAGGCCGCCGGTGCACGAATGAACAGGACAATCGAACGCGCGCGCCGCTTCCGGTCGCGCGTGTGACGTGCGGCTGTCGATCGCGTCATCGCGGCATCGGTTCTAGAATGCGAAGGCTCACTCACGAACGCAGGGACATCGCCGACATGACCGTCACCATCTATCACAACCCGAAGTGCGGAACCTCGCGCAACACGCTCGCGCTGATTCGCAACGCGGGCATCGAGCCGGCCGTGATCGAGTATCTGACGCATCCGCCGGCGCGCGAGACGCTCGTCGCGCTGATCGCGCGCGCGGGTATGTCGGTGCGCGAGGCGCTGCGTGAAAAAGGCACGCCTTATGCCGAGCTCGGCCTCGACGATCCGGGCCTCACCGACGATCACCTCATCGACGCCATGCTCGCGCATCCGATTCTGATCAACCGTCCGTTCGTCGATACGCCGAAGGGCGCGCGCCTCTGCCGGCCATCGGAGCTCGTGCTCGATATCCTGCCCGAAGCGCAGAAAGGGCCGTTCACGAAGGAAGACGGCGAAGTCGTCATCGATGCGTCCGGCAAGCGTGTGCGCTGACGCACCTTGGTTTTCGCTGACCGTTACCTGACGTTACCTTTCTGGCAAGCCCGTTGCACCTGTATCCGGCATCGCTTTTTAGACTGCACCTGACTCACAGAGCACTCGGTGCAAGGAGAAAGCGACATGAAGAAGAAACTTCTTGGTACGGCAATCGGATTGGCGGGGCTTGCAGCACTGGCGATGTCGGCATCGGCGAATGCGCATGTCGATGTCGCGGTGGGCGTCGGCGTGCCGGTGTACGCGCAACCCGCGGTGCCGGTGTACGCGCAGCCCGCGGTGCCGGTCGGCTATTACGGTTACGGCGATCGCGACGAGCGTTGGCGCGAGCGCGAATGGCGCCGCCACGAATGGCGCGAGCGCCGCTGGCATCACGAGATGCGCCGCGAGGAACGCTGGCGCGAGCGTCACGACTGGTAAATCGCGCTGAGCGCACAATCGAACGCGGCGGGCCGGCAGGGCTGCGCCGCGTTTTTGCGTGCTTTGTGCGACATCGTGCCGCATGGACGGCCGGTTCAAGGCGCGTGCTTTTATGCCGTAAACACGTCGGTGATGTCGGATACTCGTGCTCGCTCGCCGCGAGTCCCTTTCAGCGCATCATCTTGCCGTTGCGCGCGCGATTCCGCCGTGCCGGATATCCGGCGTCGACTTCCTCAAAGCACGAGCGATATCCCGTCCACTTTCAGCGATGTTCAGTCCCGTCAGCATTCTCGTCGTTACCGCGCTATCGAGCATCCTCTCGATACTGGTGCTGATTTCGCTGCTCTCGCACGCGATTGCCGGCGTGCCGCGCTGGCTTTGGGCGAACGTGCTCGCCATCGTTTCGCTGGTGCTTTTCGCCGTGCAGGGCGTCGCGCCCGCGTGGCTCGGCATCGTCGCGGCGAATCAGTTGCTGGCCGCCACGGTCCTGCTCATCTACGAAGGCTGCAACGATTTCTTCGATGTGCGCATGCGCCCCGTTCAGCGCCTGACGGGCTGGACGATGTGGCTCGTCGTGATGACGGGCATCGTGTATTACACGTACGTGACGCCCGATGTGAACGTGCGCGTGGTGATCGTGTCGGTGTTTCATGCCGCCTGCGATCTCGCGATCGCCGGGCGCGTGCTGATCGAGCGTCCGAAGGAACGGCCGCGCTACAACTATCTGTTCGTCGCCGGCGCGGCGGCGCTCGGCGCGCTCGGCCACACGGTGCGCGGCGCGATCTACGTCGTGAAGCCGCCCGCGCAGGCCTCGCTGCTCGAGCCCGGCGCGATGCAAATCACGTTTCTCGCTCTCGGCATTCTGGTGCTGCCGTCGCTGTGCATCGGTCTCGTGATGATGGCGCACGACCGGCTCGCGCAGCGGCTCGAACGGCTCGCGCGCTTCGACGATCTCACCGGCGCGCTTTCGCGCAAGGCACTGCTGGCGGCGGCGGCCGGGCGTCTTGCGCGGGCGTCGCGTGAAGGCGCGCGTGAGTATGTCGCGGTCGTCGACATCGACCATTTCAAGAGCGTGAACGACCGGTACGGTCATGCGGCAGGCGACGAAGTCCTGCGCCATTTCGCGGCGATCGTGCGTGCGCGCATTCGTGAGGGCGACGCGTTCGGGCGCATCGGCGGCGAGGAGTTTTGTCTGTTCTGCACGGCGGCGCGCATGGAGGAGGTCACCGCGCTCGTCGAGCGGCTGCGCAAGACCGTCGAAGCGACGCCGTGCGCCGTGCCCGGCGGCGTGCTGCACTATACGTTCAGCGCAGGCGTTGCGGCATGGGACGGGCGCGAGCCGCTCGCGTCGCTGATGGCGCGCGCCGATGGCCTGCTCTACGCCGCGAAGGTCGCGGGCCGCAACCGCGTGAAGGCGCCCGCCGCCGGCGCGTTTGCCTAAGTCTCTTCCACGTCGGCGTATTTCTGGCGCTCGTGTTCCGGCTTGTCCATCCAGCGCCGCAGCAGACGCTTTTCGATGGCGCGCCCGATCGTGAGCAGCGCGATCATCAGGATCATCGCGATGAACGCGACGCTCCAGGCGCCCAGACCGCAGACGATGCCGACCGCCGCCGTCACCCAGATCGACGCCGCCGTGGTCAGCCCGCGCACGCGATTCTCGCGCGGATTCTGCAGGATCACGCCCGCGCCGAGAAAGCCGACGCCCGTCACGATGCCCTGCACGGCGCGCGACACGCCGGCGTCGTTCGTGAGCGTCATCGAGAAGCCTTGCGCGCACATCGTCGCGATGCATGCGCCGAGCGACACCAGCCCGAGCGTCTTCATGCCGGTCGGTTTGCCGTGCAGATCGCGGTCGATGCCGATGACGCAGCCGATCATCATGGCGGCCAGCATGCGCCACACGACGTCGACGAGAACGGGATAGGGAAGCATCGCGTCATCTTCGCATGGCACGCCGGAGCGCGCGTAATTTTGGTGCGCTAAGGTGCCGGGTCCGACGCAGGACAAACGCAAAACGAGGAGACGAAGTGAGTCAGATGCCTAAATTCACGATGGTCGATGCCGCGCCGACGCCCGTCGGCCCGTTCTCGCATGCGGCCGAAGCCGATGGCTGGGTGTTTCTCACCGGCCAGATGCCGACCGATCCGGACGACGACACCGCGCCGCTGCCCGAAGGCGTCGCCGCCCAGACGCGCCGCGTGATGGACAACCTGATTCTCGTGCTGAACGGCGTCGGCCTGACGCTCGACAACGTGGTCAGCGTGCGCATCTTCCTGACCGAATTCAAACGCGATTACGACACGATGAACGCGGTGTATCGATCGTACTTTCTGCCGAAGCCGCTTCCGGCGCGCACGTGCATCGGCGTGACCGGGCTTGCGCGCGATGCGCTCGTGGAGATCGATTTCGTCGCGAAGCGTCCCTGAACGCGATCATTTGCGTTTCGACGCATCGACCCATCGAAAGGTGAGATTGATGCGCTCGCCGCGCGCGCCCGGCTCCTTCGGCACGCGATGTACCCATTCGAGCTGCGTGCGCCCGCGCATCACGAGCAGGCTGCCGTGCGTCAGCGCGAGCGTGTGCGTGGCGTGCGTGCGCGCGTGACGGAATTCGAACGTGCGTGTCGCGCCGAGACTCACCGACGCGATCACCGGCTCCGGTCCCAGCTCGCGTTCCTTGTCGGCATGCCAGCCCATGCTGTCGAGCCCGTTGCGATAGCGGTTCAGCAGCACGCTGTTGAAGCGCGTGTGGCAGACGGCTTCGGCGCGTTCGCGCAGTTGCGCGACGGCGGGCGTCCACGGCTGCGGCACGTTGCGGATGCCCGAGTAGACATAGACCGCATCCGGCTCGCCTTGCCATGCGGTCAGGCGCGGCAGCGGCACGCGGCCGCCGGGCGTGGTCATCGTGTCCTGCTGCCAGCCGACTTCCGCGATCAGCGCGCCCATCAGGTCGGAGCCTTCGTCGGCGTCGATCCAGTCCGGATGCCACGCGATATCGGGCTTAGGAATGTCGTCGAAGAGATCGAACATGGCAGTGCTGCGGCAACGGCGGCGGAAGAAGCATTCACGATAGCAGAGCCGCCGCGCGCCGTGCTTGCGGCGTCATTTCCTTGAGCGCCAACCCGCTGTGCTACATTCCCCGAGTCATCTCAATAAAGTCGTGCAAGGGCCGGAACATCCGCTTCGTCCTTTTCTGCGCGACGACGTTTCACGGGGAATTGCATGAATACCACCGCCGAAGCAAGCGGCGGCGCGGCGCAGGGCCGCCGCATCCTGCTCGTCGACGACAGCGTCGATGCAGCGCTTGCGATGTCGATGCTGCTCGAAGCGCTCGGCCACGAAGTGCGCACCGAGCACGATGGCCCGCGCGCGCTGGCATCGATCGATGATTTCAAACCGGAAGTGGTCGTGCTCGATATCGGATTGCCGGGCATGAGCGGCTTCGACGTCGCGCGCGAAATGAGAAAGCGCGACGCGACCCGTAGCGCGCTGCTGCTCGCGCTGACCGGCTGGGGCAGCGACGCCGATCGCCAGAGCGCGTACGACGCGGGCTTCGATCATCATCTGACGAAGCCCGTCACCGTCGAAGATCTCGAAGCGCTGCTCGCGAAATCCTGAGCGTCTTATTCCACGCGCAGCCGCGCCATGTACGGCAGGTGATCGGACAGCCATGCGGTGTCCTGCGTCGGAATCAGCCATTCGACGGGTTTCATGCCGCGCACGAACATCTTGTCGAGCGCGAGCGCCGGTGAAAATGCGGGGAACGTGCGGCCGGATTCGCCGAGCATCGTCGCAACTTCGCTCATGCCGAGCTCGCCGAAGAGCGGCACCGAGTCGTTGCGCCAGTCGTTGAAATCGCCCGCGAGCACGAGCGGACCTTCCGGCGCTTCCTTCGCGATCCAGTGCGCAATCCAGTTCATCTGACGCAGCCGCGCCTGACGCGTGAGCGCGAGATGCGCGCACAGCAAGGTGATGGCCTGGCCGCCGAAGGTCGCGCGCGCGACCAGCAAGCCGCGCTTTTCGAAACGATGCGCCGAGATATCCCAGCGCCCGGACAGATCGAGCGGATGCGGCGAAAGAATCGCGTTGCCGTGCCGCCACGACGGCTTGAACACGTTCGGCCCGAGCGCGATCTGCAATTCGAGCGCCGTGGCGATTTCGGTGGCCTGGCAATGCCAGACATCGTCGAGCGGCGCGTTGAGCGGATTGCCGAAGCCGCTCGCGAGCACGGGCTGCGGCATGCGCCGCGCCATCGCTTCCTGCAGAAAATAGACATCGGCGTTGGTGGTCTGAACCCACCGCTGCATCGCGTTCCACGCGCGCAGGCCGAGGGGCGAGCGGCCCTTGTGAAGATTCCAGCTGACCGCCGTGAAATCCGGCGTAGCCGAATGAGCGGACGGGCCTGGCGGAAGATGTTCTGGGTTTCGCATGCGTTCTTCGTCTTGAGCGGCGGCCTCTTCAGGCTATGTCACCGCGGTTGTCATTGCGCCGCCGTCGACGAGCCCAGGCTCGCGCGCACCCGGTACGCAAGCGACGGATTGCTGTCGATGATCTGCCATTGTCCCCATTCGCCCGGCTTGAGAACGAGCCCCGGATGCGATCCGCTGACCTGACGCGGCACCGGCGGCAGCTTGCAGCCGGACGGCGACGCGCGCGAGCTGTCGTCCTGCAAGGTTTCCTGAGCGTCGATGGCGAGCGTGATGCCGTCGGCGTTCGCGTTCGTCGGCGAGATGGTGATCGTGCGTTGCAGGTCGATGTCGCCCGCTTTCTGATCCGCGCACCCGACGCGGTTGCTCACCTTGTTGTGATGCGTATCGGTGCGCGCCTGCCCGACGTTCGTCGTGCCGGAAAACGAGTCGATCTGTTGCCCGTCGCGCACGACCTGCAATTCCCAGGTCACCGGCTGCGTGGACGTGGATTGCGCGCGCGCGCCGAATGCGGCGAAACAGGCGCCCGTCACGAGCGCGGCGTTGAGAAAAGCGGTGCGTAGCGTTTTATGCATTGAAAGCGACTCCTGCGCGCGAACTGTTCGGATGGCGGCGCGGTTCGACGCGACCGCGGGATCGGCGTTCCCGGCGACTTCCCTCTGACACGGCGGCTCGGGTCCGGTTCTGCCAGGCCGCGAAACACACAATTGTGGCTTGAGACGGAGCAGGTTTCGAACCCGCTCGCCGCCTCGATCAGAACGATGATACTAGCGCGCGCCGCTCGCGGCCGTATCGACGAAAACGGGCGTCCCAATTAGCAGCACACGCGTTCGACTGCTCGCTTGCATGCGGTTTTGGCGTCGATACACTGGACTCGTCGACCATAAAATATGACGGGGTGTGACATGACGACGGCCGTGGTCAAACAGGAACTGGCGGTGGCATCGTTCAGCAAGGTCTACAGTCTCGACGACGTGGAAACCGCGCTCAACGACCTGCCCGAAGGCGCGAGCGACGCCTTGCGCGCCACCTACGAAAAAATGCTCAAGGCGGGCAATCTACGCTTTTGCGTGAAGCCGAACCGCATGCCGTCCGTCGACGATCTCGCCGCCGAGCTGCCGAACTTCGAGGAACCGCTGGCCGATATCCGCAAGCAGATCGCGCTGTGCCTCGAAACCGAGGATCGCCTCGAACTCATGCCGATGCTGCTGCTCGGCGAGCCGGGCATCGGCAAGACGCATTTCGCGAAACAGCTCGCGCGGCTGCTGGGCACGTCGAATCACTATGTCGCGATGAGCTCGCTCACGGCGGGCTGGATCCTGTCGGGCGCGTCGTCGCAATGGCGCAACGCGAAGCCGGGAAAGGTCTTCGACGCGCTCGTGAACGGCAGCTACGCGAATCCCGTCATGACCGTCGATGAAATCGACAAGGCCACCGGCGACGCGCAATACGATCCGCTCGGCGCGCTCTACGCGCTGCTGGAGCACGACACGGCGCAGACGTTCGTCGATGAATTCGCCGAGGTGCCGATCAACGCGGGCAACGTCGTGTGGATCGCGACGGCCAACGACGCCCGCGCGATTCCCGAGCCGCTCATGAACCGCATGAACGTCTACGAGATTCCGGCGCCCGACCGCGACGGCGCGCGGCGCATCGCGCAGTCGATTTACGCCGGAATCCGCAATGCCCACGCGTGGGGCGCGCGCTTCCCGGAAACGCTCGGCGACGCGCCTCTCGACGCGTTGACGCAGGCGTCGCCGCGCGGCATGCGGCGCGCGATGCTCAACGCGTTCGGCAATGCGCGGATCGACGGAAGACATCGTGTAGAGGCGCGCGATATCCAGATCGACCGCAATTCGCGCAAAAAAGCGATGGGTTTCTAAAACGCGCGTCTTTCGAAATTTGCCAAAAAGGCCGTCAAAACCTGTCATTTTTGACATCTGGCGGCCAGATTCTTGCCTTTTTCTGAATTGCACCGGAAAACGATGCAATTGATGTGTGTTTGTTGTGTATCGCGCAATAGTCCCGAACGTAAAATAGTTGGGACAAATTTGCCGCGGAAGAAGACATGGATCGGATCGAGTGCGTGGTAATCGGAGCGGGCGTCGTCGGACTGGCGATCGCCCGCGCCCTGGCCAAACGCGGGCGCGAGGTCATCGTGCTGGAGTCGGGCGAGGGCATCGGCATCGGCACGAGTTCGCGCAACAGCGAAGTGATCCACGCCGGCATCTACTATCCGCGCGGATCGCTCAAGGCCGAGCTGTGCGTGCGCGGGCGCGACATGCTCTACGCGTTCTGCCAGGAACACGGCGTGCCGCACCGGCAATGCGGCAAGCTGCTCGTCGCGACGGCGCGCAATCAGGTGCCGCAACTGGCGGCGCTCGAACAGAAGGGCACCGAGAATCGCGTGAAAGGGCTCGTGCGCATCAGCGGCGCGCAGGCGTCGGAGATGGAGCCGCAACTGCAATGCGTCGAGGCGGTGTGGTCGCCGCTGACGGGCATCGTCGACAGCCATCAGTACATGCTCGCGCTGCAGGGCGAGGCGGAAAATCACGGCGCGAATATCGTGTTCCACACGCCGGTCACATCGATCGATGCGCGCGAGGGCTGTTTCATCGTCGAGACGGGCGGCGAATCGCCGGCGCGCTTTCGTGCCTCGTTTCTCATCAACAGCGCGGGGCTGCACGCGAACGAGCTCGCGCGGAGCATTCGCGGACTCGACGACCGTCACGTGCCGCCGCTCTACTTCGCGAAGGGCAACTATTTCAGCGTGAGCGGGCGCGCGCCGTTCGAGCGGCTCATCTATCCGATGCCCAACGAAGCCGGCCTCGGCGTTCATCTGACGATCGATCTCGGCGGGCAGGCGAAATTCGGCCCGGACGTCGAATGGGTGCCGACGCTCAATTACGACGTCGATCCGCGCCGCGCCGATTCTTTCTATGCCGCGATCCGCGCCTACTGGCCCGGCCTACCCGACAACGCCTTGCAGCCCGCCTACGCCGGCATCCGGCCGAAGCTGTCCGGGCCGGGACAGGCGGCGGCGGATTTCGTGATCCAGGGTAAATCGGCGCACGGCGTGCCGGGGCTGGTGAACCTGTTCGGCATGGAATCGCCGGGATTGACGGCGTCGCTCGCGATCGGCGAACGCGTCGCCGACATGGCGCGCTGACGCGCATGCGACTTTCCGCCGTCGCTTATCTCTAACATTTGGCGTCGTCGACTCGCTTCCAGATTGCTATGCTCGGGTATCGCCGTCGCCAAGAACGGCGCTTCCCCCAATACAACATGGAGTGAGTCACCATGAAGACATCACGTCGCACGTTTCTCATTACGAGCGTGGGCGTCGCCTCGACGTTCGCGCTCGGCTCGAAGGCCGCCTTCGCCGCCGACGCACCGAAAGTCGCGGAAAACGATCCCACCGCGCAGGCACTCGGCTACAAGGAAGACGCGAGCAAGGTCGACAAGGCCAAGTACGCGAAGTACGCCGCCGGCCAGGACTGCGGCAACTGTCAGTTCTATCAGGGTAAGCCGACGGACGCCTACGCGCCGTGCCCGATGTTCAGCAACAAGCAGGTCGCGTCGAAGGGCTGGTGCAGCGCGTATGTGAAGAAGGCATAAGCGCAACAGACGTCATTCGGGAAGCGCGCCCGGCCGAAAGGCCCGGCGCGCTTTTCTTCGTTTTCATTTAGCTTGATCGCGGGAAAAACCGTCTTTACACTCGGCGAGGCAAAAAGAGCCGCGCGTGCGCATCTTTAGCGCGTACGTCCGATGCCAACGACCTCAGGGGATCGCATGCCAGGAAGAGCAATGAACGCGCGCGCCGTGACGGCGGCGGTCATCGGCAACGCGCTGGAGTGGTACGACTTCACCGTGTTCGGCTTCATGACGGTCGTCATCGCCCGATTGTTCTTTCCGGGCAGCAGCGACTATTCGTCGATTCTTCTGACCACCGCGACCTTCGGCGTCGCGTTCGTGATGCGGCCGGTCGGCGGCATCGTTCTCGGGCTGTACGCGGATCGCGCGGGGCGCAAGGCGGCGCTGACGCTCGTCATCGGATTGATGACGCTCGGCATTTTCCTTCTGGCGATTGCGCCGCCGTACTCGGCGATCGGCATCGGCGCGCCGCTCGTCATCGTGTTCGCGCGGCTGTTGCAGGGATTTTCCGCGGGCGGCGAGTTCGGCAGTTCGACCGCGCTCCTGATCGAAGCGGCGCCGTTCTCCAAACGCGGCTTCTACGGCAGCTTCCAGATGGCGAGCCAGGCGGCGTCGCTGCTGCTCGGCGCGATCGTCGGGTCGGCGATCTCGCGCGGATTGTCGCCCGAAGCGCTCGATTCCTGGGGCTGGCGCGTGCCGTTCATCTTCGGTCTCGTGATCGGGCCGATCGGACTGTATATCCGCCGCAACATGGCCGATACCGAAGCGTTCCTGCACGCGAAGAAAACCGCGCGCCGCGCGACGCTCGGCGAAGTGTTCCGCACGCATAGCCGCGAAGTGCTGTGCGGGCTCGGCTCGGTGATCGCGCTGACGGTGAGCGTGTACGTGCTGATCGCCTATCTGCCGACGTTCGCCGTCAAGCAATTGAAGCTGCCGTTCGGGCAGTCGTTCACGGCGTTGATCGTCGGCAATCTGCTGCTGACGGTGCTTTCGCCGATCACGGGTGCGTGGTCGGATCGCATCGGGCGCAAGGGGCTGTCGCTGTGGTCGCTCGCGATCACGCTCGTCATCATCTATCCGCTCTTCGCGTGGCTCGCGGCGGAGCCGAGCGTGATGCGGCTCGTCGTCGTACAGGCGCTGCTGTCGATCGCGCTGTCGGGCTACTATGGGCCGTTCGGCGCGCTCATCGCGGAGTTGTTTCCGGCGCACGTGCGCTCGACGGGGCTTTCGCTCGCATACAACATCGCGGTGATGATCTTCGGCGGCTTTGGGCAGTTCATCGTGACGTGGCTCATCCGCGTGACGGAGTCGCAGCTCGCGCCGACCTTCTATGTGATGGCCGGGCTCACGCTCTCGCTGATCGCGGTGGCGTGCATTCCGGCGACGCGTCACGCCGACGTCGACGAAGCGCGCGGCCTGTGACGGCGATTCTTCCTATTCCGTTCGGACAGGTGGCATCGCGCGGGCGTTGGCGGTCATAATCGGCGCATCGTTGTTCGAGTGCGCGGGTGGAATATGGTTAGGATGGTTGAATTAATCGAGCGGGATTAGGACGAAGCGCGGGAAGGCGGGCGGTTGAGCGAGTGGGGCGCGATGCCGTTGCTGGATTCGGAGGAGCTGGTCGTTGTATCGAAGGAGCGGCTGGAGTTGTACGCGGCGCGTCTCCAGGAAGTCGAAAACGAATTGTGCCGGCGGTCCGTCGATGAGGCGCTGGAGCAGTGTAAGGCACGGGGAATCACGCTCCTTTCGCCGGAAGATCTCGAAGAGGAAGAAGCGTCGCCCGGTGGAAAGTCTGCGCGCGTGCGGGGCAGGCGAGCGATCGAAAGCGGAGTGCGAGCGTCGAAAATCTCGTTCTTCGAGATGTTCCGCAGCTTGTTTGCGAAGCGAACGAAGCAGGCCGGATGATGGCGCGCGGCGTGAAGTTTTTGATGCCGAGCTGGCTCGACTACCATTTCTGGCGCGGCACGGATGCCAAGATCTTCGATCGGCTGACGGGCCTGATCAACGAATCCTGCCGCAGCCCATTCAAGGGAAGGGGCAAGCCCGAGCCGCTTAAGCGCGATCAGGCGTGGTCGCGGCGCATCGACGAGAGGAATCGCGTCGTGTATCTCGTCACGGACGAGCATCTTGTCATCGTTCGCTGCCGCGGCCACTACGGCGACAACTAGCGCTTACCGCTCCAACCCGGCCTTCACCAGCAACTCCGCCAGCACTTCCGTCATACCGCCTTCATGCGTTTCGGCGCGCTCCTTCAACTGCTTGACGAGCTTTTCATCGAGCTTGCATGCGAATGGCACGAGCCCTTTCGCCTGATCGAGCTTGCGCTGCTCGCGCCGGTCGATCTTCTGCGCATCCGCGGCGCCCGCGCGGCCACGGCCGCCTTGCTTGAGATCGTTGGCGAGTTTGAACGCCTTGGTCTGTTCCAGTTCGAATTTGTTCACGCGATGCTCCGGTCCGACGATTGATTGCAAACGCAGTATTGTATGTGAACGGACTTCAGCGGCCGGCCTCTGCCAGCGCATCGATGCGCGCCCGCATGCGTCGCCAGTGCGAACCTTCCCAGAACACACGACGACACACGTCGCAGGTCACGAAGCGCGCATGCCGCTCGCGCACGCCTTCGGGCACGCGGTCATCGATTTCGCCAGGCGCGGCCGGACGCAACGGCGCGTTGCACATCAGACACAGACGGAACGCGCGCACGTGCGGCCCGAGATCGAAGCGCTCCGAGACTTCGCGGAACTGGTCGTCGGCTTGCAGCGTGCGCACGTAGCATCCGTGCAGAACGGTGCGACGCTTGAGCAGTTCGCGATCGCGCGTGAGGACGATGCGCGCCTCGTCCTGCGCGAGCTGCTCGATTTCATCGTCGGGGAAGTTGTTGTCGTAGCGCGTGTCGAAGCCCGCGAGCCGCAGCAGTTGCGCGAGCCCGCCGAGATGCGCATCGGCGATGAAACTGAGACCCGCGGCGTCGAGCGGCGGCCGTAGCAATAGCGCGCCGTTTTCCATGCCGGCGGGTGCCTGACGCGCGGGATACACCTCGATGAGATCGTCCGGCTCGATCTGCGCGTCGAAACCGACCGCGCGGCCGGCCTTCGCGATCAGATCCACTTCCGTATGCGGCACGCCGAGCGCCTCGATCATGTGCTTGGTCGACGAAGACTTCGCGCACGCGCACACGAACGTATGCCCGCGCAGGGATCGAGCGAGGAAATCGTTCAGTTCGCGATGGAAGTGAAAGCGCGCCTTGACCATGCAGCAGTATGGCATCGGGCGCCTGAGCGCGCTTTGCGTCGATGTGCTCTACTGGCGCTCGGTCCGCGCGGCGTCAAGCGCGCGGCAGACGGACAAGGCGAAGGAGTGCACGAGCATGGATATCGGATTCATCGGACTGGGGGAAATGGGCGGCGCGATGGCGGAGCGCGCGCTCAAGGCAGGGCACACGGTGCGCGTCTGGAACCGCTCGCGCGACAAGACGCGAACGCTCGCCGATCAGGGCGCGTCGGTGGTCGATACGCCCGAGCAGGCCTTCGCCGGCGACGCGGTGTTTTCCATGCTCGCCGACGACAACGCGCTGCGCTCCGTGCTCGTCGATGGCGGCTTGCTCAAGCACGCGCCGAAGGGACTCGTGCACGTCAACATGGCGACGATTTCAGCGGCGCTCGCCGTCGAACTCGCCGAACTTCATGCGCAGCACGGCGTCGCATATGTCGCCGCGCCGGTGCTCGGGCGGCCGGACGTCGCGGCGGCGGGCAAGCTCAACATTCTCGCGGCGGGCGCGAGCGACGCGATCGACCGCGTGCAGCCCGTGCTCGATGCGCTCGGCCAGAAAACCTGGCGCGTCGGCAGCGAGCCGCAGCACGCGAACGTGCTCAAGCTCGCGGCGAATTTCATGCTGGCGTCGGCGATCGAGAGCTTCGGCGAGGCGGCGGCGCTTGTGAGCGGCCACGGCATCGAGTCGCAGACGCTGCTCGACGTCATCACGAATTCGCTGTTTCCCGGGCCCGTGTATCAGGGCTACGGGAAGATGATTGCCGAGCGCCGCTACGAGCCGGCGCTCTTCAAGGCGCGTCTCGGGCTGAAGGACGTGCGTCTCGCGATCGCCGCCGGCGATGCCGTCAACGTGCCGCTGCCCGTGGCGAGCGTCGTGCGCGACAACCTCGTCGATGCACTCGCCCACGGCGACGGCGAGAAGGATTTCGCCGTGCTCGGTCAGGTGGCGGCGCGCCGCGCGGGGCGCTGATTCCCTATGTGCGGTGTGGCGAAAGCGCGGTTCTGCCCGAATCGGCGAGGGCGGACGGCATAATGCGAATCCCGTTTCCTTCTTCGTCACGCCGCAATGAGCCTGCATCTCTGGTGGCTGTTCGTCGCCACTGTCTTCGTCGTTTCCGCGATTCCCGGTCCCAACATGCTGCTCGTCATGACGCACGGCGCGCGTCACGGCCTCAGGCGCTCGACGGCGACCATGGCCGGCTGTCTCACGGCGCTCGTCATCATGTTGTCGGTATCGGCGGCGGGTCTGGGCGTGTTTCTCGACGCATGGCCGCGCCTCTTCGACACGCTGCGTCTGACCGGCGCGGCGTATCTCGTCTGGCTCGGCGTGAAAAGCTGGCGCGCGAAGGCGAGCGCGATCGATATCCGCGATGAAAGCGGCGCCACGCGCTCTTCCGGGCGTTTCACGCTCTTTCGAAATGGCTTTCTCGTCGCGAGCAGCAATCCGAAGGCGATCCTCTTCGCGGCGGCGCTGCTGCCGCAGTTCATCGACGCCAGCCGGCCGGTGCTGCCGCAATTCGCGGTGCTCGTATCGACGTTCGCGGTCATCGAAGTGAGCTGGTACGCCGTGTACGCGGGACTCGGCGCGCGCATCGGCGACAAGCTGAAGAGCGCGAGCGTCGCGCAGGCGTTCAACCGGCTGACAGGCGGCGTGTTCGTCGGCTTCGGCGCGATGATGGCGCTCGTGCGTCACTGACACGTCAAACGTCTGCATAAACGGGTGCGCGAGTTGCTTCCGTTTGCAGTGCTTCATTCGCTTTCGAACATACATGCGCGAATGCCGGGCGCATAGTCGCGCTCGTCCGGTACGCGGCGGAATGAAAAGAACAGCAAAAGGGAGACGCCTCATGCATCCGTCTGGCCGACGTGCCGCTTTGGCCGTCTTGCCGCTCTGCTTCGGCGTACTGGCAGCGGCGCCCGCGCGTGCCGACGACACCCCGAGCCCGTGCGACGCGCTCAAGCGCATCGTGGCGGCGGCGCCCAATTTCTCGTCGCTATCCGCATTCGACGGCCGTCCGGTCGCGCTGCCCTATGGCGACGACGCGAAGTGCGCCGCCTCCCAAAGCAACTATCGATGCACGTGGACGCCGCACGGCGGTTCCAGCGCCGACGCGCTGCAGAGCGTCGCGGCGGACATCGCGTCGTGCCTGCCCGATGCCACGCACGACCAGAATTCGCCCGCGCGCCAGCACTTCTATCTGGGCGCACGCGGCGCGCGCACCGGGATCACGGCGGCGCAGGCCGGACCGAACACACTGAAGCTCGAGATTGACGGTTCCCAATGAGGCCATCGTGAGCAAGCGCATCCTGATAGCCGATGACGACGACGATGCGCTCGCCGGCCTCGCGAATCTGCTGACCGGCATGGGCTACGAAGTCGCGCTCGCGGCAAACGGCGCGCAGGCCGTCGAAGTCGCCGCGCAGTTCGATCCGGAAGTCGTGGTCCTCGATCTCGGCATGCCGCTCGTCGACGGCCTCGCGGCGGCGCGCGCGCTGCGCACATTGCCCCACGGCCACGCGATGATGCTCGTCGCGCTGACGGGCTGGGGGCAGCCGCAACATCGGGAAATGACGCTCGAAGCCGGTTTCGACGTGCATCTCGTGAAGCCGATATCAGCCGATCAACTCCAGTTCATCCTCTCGATGATGCAGCCCTGATTTCGGGTTGCAGCGCTGCGTCAGCGTGCCGCAACACGTAATGTTGCGACGCACCAATATTCTTGATATATTTACTCCTGTCTCCTCCATGTCTCCACTGATATGGATTCAGCCCGCCAGCCTTGGCGGGCTTTTTTTCGTCTTTACGTTTCGATGCTGCGCCGCATCGACAGATATAAAAAAGGCCGATCCGCGTCGAGCGAACCGGCCTTTTTGTCTAGAGGAAGCGCAATCAGCGGGCGAGGCCCGACTCCTCGTCCGCGCCGATCGCCAGATTCATACACTGGATCGCCGCGCCCGACGCGCCTTTGCCCAGATTGTCGAGCCGCGCCACGGTCACGAAGCGCTCGTCGTTGCCGAAGACGAAAATGTCGACGCGATTCGTTTCATTGCACGCCTGCACATCGAAGAAACCGTCGTCGAGATTGCTCGCGGCGTCGAACGGCATCACGCGCACGAACGGCTCGTTGTTGTAATACTCGGCGAGCATGTCACGCACGTCCTGCGGCTTGGCGGGGCGCGCGAGCTGATCCGGCGAGAAATACGTCGTCACGGCGAGGCCCTTCAGGAACGAACCGACGATCGGCGTGAAAATCGGCGCGCGCTTCAGACCCGTGCGCACCGACATTTCCGGCAGATGCTTGTGCGTGAGACCGAGCGCATACGGGCGCGGGCTCGTGAGCTTCTCGTTGCCGCCCGCTTCGTACTCCGCGATCATCTTCTTGCCGCCGCCGCTGTAGCCGGTGATCGAGTAGGCGTGGGCGTTGAAATCGGCGGGAACGAGACCGCCCGCGACGAGCGGCTGCACCGACAGCACGAACGCCGACGCGTGGCAGCCCGGCACCGCGATGCGCTTCGACGTGCGCAGGCGCTCGCGCTGCGCACGCGACAACTCCGGCAGGCCGTACGCCCAGTCGTCCTGCGTGCGGAACGCGGTGCTGGCGTCGATCATCACGGTGCGCGCGTTGTCCGGCGCGACGAGCGAAACGGACTCGCGCGACGCGACATCCGGCAGGCACAGGAACGTCACGTCCGATGCGTTGATGAGCCGGCGGCGCTCCTCGACGTCCTTGCGCTTCGCTTCCTCGATGCGCAGCACTTCGATGTCACGGCGCTGCGACAGATATTCGAAAATCTTCAGGCCGGTGGTGCCTTCCTGTCCGTCGACAAATACTTTCGTGGTCATCTCGATCTCGCTGGTTCGTGCGGTTGCGCGCCGCAAAACCGACATTCTAAGGCGATTCCGAGGCGGGTTGATGTCCGCCGTTTTCGACGTCGCCGTGATGGCCGATCCAGCGCGCCGTCACCGCCGCGATGCGTGCGCCGAAAACCCTCGCCGTTTCCAGATCGCCGGGCGGCGGCGCTTCCTCGGGAGACGCATCCGCGGGCGATTGCGTGAGCAGGCCCGTGAAGCCGCCGACGAAGTTCAGGTCGTTGCGCGTGGCCGCCTTCGTGTTCGACGGCATCAGGCCCGTGCCGACCCAGATCATCCCGTGCTGCATCGCCAGCGTGACGAAATAGGAAATGGTCAGGAATTTGTCGCCGTTCATGTGCGCCGAATTCGTGAAGCCGGCCGCGATCTTGTCCTTCCATTTTTGCGCGAACCACGGCTTCGAACTCGCGTCGGCGAACTTTTTGAAATCGGCGGATGGCCCGCCCATGTAGGTCGGCGCGCCGAACACGATGGCGTCGGCGGCGTCGAGCTCGGCCCAGGCGGCGTCGTCGATGTCGCTGACGGCGATCAGTTTCACGTTCGCGCCGGCGTCGGCCGCGCCGGCGAGCACGGCTTCGGCGGCCTTCTTCGTATGGCCGTAGCCGCTGTGATACACGATGATGATGTTCGGCATGGTTTCCCCGAGTCGTTCCGTGCGCCGCGGCACGCGCCCAGGGCGTACCTTGCGGACGGTCCGGCCCAGTCTAGCAAAGACAATTTCCGGCCGACCGGCGCAACCGCACGGTTCTCGACGTCAGACTACCGGCCGTATGTGAAGGTGAGTTGCGCGCTGGCGATGGTCATCGTGCGGATTTCGTGCTCGAACATCAGCGCGGGCGTGCCCTGGCGCAGGCGCAGATCGGTGCCGTCGAGTGCGTACACGGTCACGACGTAGCGGTGCGGCTTGCCGGGGGGCGGGCAAGGGCCGCCGTAGCCGTCGGTGTCCCAGTCGTTGCGCGCTTCGATCGCGCCCATCTTGCGCAACACGCCGGAGGCGCTCGCGTTGTTCGGCAGCTTGTCCGTGCCGACGGGAATGCCCACGACCGCCCAATGCCACCAGCCGCGCCCAGGCGCATCGGGATCGAAGATGGTCACGGCGAAGCTGCGTGCGTTCTGGGGTGCGCCGTGCCAGGAAATCTGCGGCGAGCGGTTGCCGCCCTTGCAGTCGGCCTGATCGAAAAGCAGATCGTGCCCGATGACCTTGCCCGGCGCGAGATCCGTGCTCGTCACGGTGAAGACGGGATCGGCCGCGGCCTCGCGCGAATTCGGGAAAATCGCCGCGGCCACGGCGATGAACAGCACTGATGCGGCATGGCCAGTCGAACTCACGCGTCGGCCGGTGAGGCGCATGGGCTGAACTCCTGTCAGTATCGTCGCGCGTTATAGCAGCGTTTCGCTAGCTGCAACGATGTTTTTTGTCTCAGTGATGCGCTTCCTCGCAGCTTGCAGTTTAACATTGCAACAAAGCATTAAAGCTTGGATTCCTTGAGACTTAACCGATGGCGCACTGTGCGCTCACCGGTTTGGACGTAGCGCGCAGCGCCTTGACGGCGATGACTTTTGACTCTATTGAATGTTGAAATGAGTAATTTGACGCAGATTCGCGCGGCACCCAAACGCCCGATATACAGGAGTTATAAATGAGCCAGCGAATAAAGGTCATCATTGCAGACGATCATCCGGTGATTCTATTTGGCGCGACGCAGGCGTTGAACAAGTTTCCCGAGGTCGATGTCGTCGGGCAGGCCCGTCAGTCGACGGAACTCATCCAGTTGCTCCAGAAGTTGCCATGCGACGTCCTCGTCACCGATCTCGCCATGCCCGGCGGCTCCTACGGCGACGGCATGCCCTTGCTCGGCTACATCGGCCGGCAGTTCCCGCGGCTGAAGCTCGTCGTGCTGACAATGCTCGAAAATCCGGCCTTGCTCAAACGTTTGCGCGAAGTGGGCGTCATGTCGGTGATCAACAAGGCCGACGACATGAATCACATCGGCTGGGCGATCCAGCATGTGATGCGCGGGCAGGAGTATCTCGGACCGTCCGTGAAAGCCGCGCTCGACAGCATGGGGCTCGGTGCCAACGGTCAGCAGCGCAGCGTGATCCTGTCCAAACGCGAACTCGAAGTGGTGCGCCTGTTCGTTTCGGGCATGACGATTACGGAAATCGCGGGGCAATTGCGGCGCAGTATCAAGACAATCAGCACGCAAAAGAACACTGCAATGCGAAAACTCGGCATCGAACGTGATTCCGAGTTGTTTCAGTACGCGCAAAGCAACGGTTTGATGAATCTTTCAGCCTATTCCGGCGACGGCTCGCTCGACGATTCATCGTTGCCAAATCCGAATTCGCTGTAGGCTGTTTGAAGCTATTTCGCAGCCAAATAAAAAGAGCCGCTGATTTTAATCCGCGGCTCTTTATTTTTTATTGCTCTACGGCTGCAAATCTTATTGCGGAGCAGCGGTTGCGCCGCCGTGCGCCGCCGACCATTCTGCCGGCGCGTGCAGGAATTTCTCGACTTCGTCGAGCGTCTTCGTTTCGAAGTAGCCTTGCTCTTTCGCGACGCGCAGCACGTCCCACCACGTGGCGAGCGCGTGCAGATCGACGTCGATATCCTTCAGCACCGACACGCTCTCCTTGAAGATGTTGTAGTGGAAGAGCACGAAGCAGTGATTCACCGTCGCGCCGGCAGTGCGCAGCGCGTTGATGAAGTTGATCTTGCTGCGGCTGTCGGTGGTCAGATCTTCGACCAGCAGCACGCGCTGACCTTCGGTCAGCAGGCCTTCGATCTGCGCATTACGGCCGAAACCCTTCGGCTTCTTGCGCACGTATTGCATCGGCACCATCAGGCGGTCGGCGATCCAGGCCGCGAACGGGATGCCAGCGGTTTCGCCGCCGGCGACCGCGTCGATCTGCTCGTAGCCAACGTCGCGCAGAATGGTCGCTTCGGCCATTTCCATCAGGCCGCGGCGCACGCGCGGGTACGAGATCAGCTTGCGGCAGTCGATATACACCGGGCTCGCCCAGCCGGACGTGAAGATGTACGGTTTTTCGGCGTTGAAGTGCACCGCCTGCACTTCGAGCAACATCTTGGCGGTGGTGTCGGAGATCGTCTGGCGATCGAAGCCTGTCATGGGCGAATCCTTGGACTTGTGTGGCGCTTGCAAAAGCGGGAGGCGGCCGCGAGGGCCTTGGCGCATGGTTCGACGCGAAAATAGCCGTCTTTCGACGGGCTTTTAGACGTTTCCTGCGCGCGTAGCCCGCCATTTTACCCGACGCGGCGTATCGTCGCGAATTGTTTGCGGTTGTGAAGCCGTGGCGCTCGCGCGTAAACTCCCGGCGCCGCTGCGTAACTTCACTTCGTCCGATGACATCCGTTCCCTCCACAAACGATTCCAACGTCGCGCCCACGCGCCACGCGCTGCAGGCGCTCATCGCGTCCGTTCTCGGCTACGCGATGGACGGCTTCGATCTGCTGATCCTCGGCTTCATGCTGCCCGCGATCGCCGCCGATCTGCATCTCACGCCCGCGCAGTCCGGCGCGCTCGTCACGTGGACGCTCGCCGGGGCGGTCGCGGGCGGCATCGTGTTCGGCATGCTGTCCGACTACTTCGGCCGCGTGCGCATGCTGACCTGGACGATTCTCGTGTTCGCCGTCTTCACCGGCCTGTGCGCGCTCGCGCAGGGATACGGCGACTTGCTGATCTATCGCACCATCGCCGGGATCGGGCTGGGCGGGGAGTTCGGTATCGGCATGGCGCTCGTCGCGGAAGCGTGGCCCGCGCGGTTGCGGGCGCGGGTGTCGTCGTATGTGGGGATCGGCTGGCAACTGGGCGTGCTCGCCGCCGCGCTCATCACGCCGATGCTCCTCCCGCTGATCGGCTGGCGCGGCATGTTCGCGGTCGGGCTGCTGCCGGCGGTGGCGTCGTTTTTCGTGCGGCGCCATGTGGAAGAACCGGCGCTCTTCACCGAGCGTCGCGCGGCCGCCAAAGCAAACGCGAACGCGAGCGCTGCCCGCAAAATTCCGCTCAAGCGCCTTTTCGACGACGCCCGTACTACGCGAGCAAGCATCGGCGTGATCATTCTGTGCTCGGTGCAGAACTTCGGCTATTACGGGCTGATGATCTGGCTGCCGAGCTATCTCTCGAAGACCTTCGGCTACTCGCTCACCCAATCCGGTCTCTGGACGGCGGCCACCGTGCTCGGCATGGCGCTCGGCATCTGGCTGTTCGGGCTTGCCGCCGATCGCTTCGGGCGCAAGCCGGCGTTTCTCGTCTATCAGATCGGCGCGGTCGCGATGGTCTTCGTCTATTCGCATCTGACGAGCCCGCTGGCGCTCTTGATCGGCGGCGCGGTGATGGGCGTGTTCGTGAACGGCATGCTCGGCGGCTACGGCGCGCTGATCTCCGAAATCTATCCGACCGAAGCGCGCGCGACCGCGCAGAACGTGCTGTTCAATATCGGGCGGGCGGTCGGCGGTCTCGGGCCGGTTGCGGTCGGTGCGCTGGCGGCGCGTTATTCGTTCGCGGTCGCGCTTGCGTTTCTCGCATCGATCTATCTGCTCGATGTCGTCGCGACGCTCTTTCTCATCCCCGAAAAACGCGGCGCGGAGCTCGACTGAGCGGGCAGTCATCCGATGAAAATGCGCTGAAACGTTGCATCGCGTCATTTCAAGTGCGCGGTGTACACTGGACGTCCCAAAAAAACCGATGGCTCCGTCCGCTCGCCTCATCCTTGCGAGCGGCACGCTGCGTCTATCCGACGCGACGAGCACGTGGAACTTGGTCCATCGATTCACATTTCCGCATTCATTGCAGCACGGTCGACGGCGGTGTGAACCCTGTTCAAATAATTCCCAAACGTCTCAGGTCAATCATGGACGAACAACTCAAGCAAAGCGCCCTCGCGTATCACCAGAATCCGCGCCCCGGCAAGATTTCGGTTACTCCGACCAAGCCGCTTTCCAACCAGCTCGACCTTTCGCTCGCATATTCGCCGGGCGTCGCGGCTGCGTGTATGGCGATCTACGATGAACCGCTCGACGCGCAGAAGTACACGTCGCGCGCGAATCTCGTCGGCGTCGTGACGAATGGCACGGCCGTGCTGGGACTCGGCAATATCGGCCCGCTCGCGGCCAAGCCGGTGATGGAAGGCAAGGGCTGCCTCTTCAAGAAGTTCGCGGGCATCGACGTATTCGATATCGAGCTGGCGGAAACCGATCCGGACAAGCTCGTCGATGCGATCGCGATGCTCGAACCGACGCTCGGCGGCATCAACCTCGAAGACATCAAGGCGCCGGAATGCTTCTACATCGAGAAGAAGCTGCGCGAGCGCATGAAGATTCCCGTTTTCCATGACGATCAGCACGGTACGGCGATCATCGCGTCGGCGGCGATTCTCAATGGCCTGAAAGTGGTCGGCAAGAAGCTCGACGAAGTGAAGCTCGTTTGCTCCGGCGCGGGCGCGGCCGCGATCGCGTGTCTCGATTTGCTCGTGCACCTCGGTTTGAAGAAGTCGAACACGCTCGTGATCGATTCGAAGGGCGTGATCTACGAAGGCCGCGGCAACCTGGATGCATCGAAGGAGCGCTATCAGGCATCGACCGATGCGCGCACGCTCGCCGACGCGATGCACGGCTGCGACGTGTTCCTCGGCTGCTCGAGCGCGGGCGTGCTGAAGGCCGACATGGTCCAGACCATGGCCGACAAGCCGCTGATTCTCGCGCTTGCGAATCCGGAGCCGGAGATCCGCCCGGAAGAAGCGAAGCGCGTGCGTCCGGACTGTATCGTCGCGACGGGCCGCTCGGACTATCCGAATCAGGTCAACAACGTGCTGTGCTTCCCGTTCATCTTCCGCGGCGCGCTGGACGTTGGCGCGACGACGATCACCGAAGAGATGAAGCTCGCGTGCGTGCGCGCGATCGCGGAACTCGCCGAAGAAACCGATCAGGGCGATGAAGTCGCGAAGGCATACGAAGGCCATTCGCTGGAATTCGGTCCGGAATATCTGATTCCGAAGCCGTTCGATCCGCGTCTGATCATCAAGATCGCGCCGGCCGTCGCGCAAGCCGCGATGGATTCGGGCGTGGCGACGCGTCCGATCAAGGACATGGACGCGTATCGCGAGACGCTTGGCGCTACGGTGTATCGCACGGGCATGGTGATGCGCCCGGTGTTCGCGGCGGCGAAGGCGGCTCCGGCGCGCATCGCGTTCGCGGAAGGCGAGGACGAGCGCGTGCTGCGCGCCGCGCAATTCGTGCTGCTGGAGAAGATCGCGAAGCCGATCATCATCGGCCGTCCGGCTGTCGTCGAAATGCGTCTGCAGAAGATGGGCTCGAAGCTGAAGCCGGGCGTCGACTTCGAGATCGTGAATCCGGAGGACGATCCGCGTTATCAGAAGAGCTGGCAGGCGTATCACGAAATCGCCGCGCGTCAGGGCGTGACGCCCGAGAGCGCGAAGGCCGCGCTGCGCAAGTTCAACACGCTGATCGGCGCGATTCTGGTTCATACCGGCGATGCCGACGGAATGATCTGCGGTCTCATCGACACGTATCAGGATCATCTGAAGTTCATCGATCAGGTGCTCGGCAAGGCGGAAGGCGCGAACAACTTCGCGGCGATGAACCTGCTGATGCTGCAAGGGCGCAATCTGTTCATCAGCGATACGTACGTCAACGAGACGCCGACGGCCGAACAACTCGCCGACATGACGATTCTCGCGGCGCGTGAAATCGAGCGTTTCGGCGTGCAGCCGAAGGTCGCGCTGCTGTCGAATTCGAACTTCGGCAGCGTGCCGAGCGCATCGGCGGAGCGCATGGCGGCAGCGCGCAAGCTGATCGCCGAGCGCGCGCCGGATCTCGAGATCGATGGCGAAATGCACGGCGACGCGGCGTTGTCGGAGGCGGTTCGCAAGGCTGCGTTCCCGGGCACGACGCTGCATGGCGAGGCGAACCTGCTGATCATGCCGAACGTGGAAGCGGCGAACATCACGTACAACCTGCTCAAGATGGTGAGCGGCGAAGGCGTGACGGTCGGGCCGTTCCTGCTCGGTGCGGCGAAGCCTGTTCATATCCTCACGCCGGCGGCGACGGTGCGCCGGATCATCAATATGACGGCGGTGGCGAGCGCGAATGCGCGGGTAGCGAAGTAAGGTTCGATGCGTCAGTGAAAAACGGCGATCCGGGGAACCGGATCGCCGTTTTTGTTGAGCGATGAAAAGTGAGTCAGCGCATCAGGCCACTTGTCTCGCTTCGCCGCCCTGCGGATCGCGCCACTGCCCCAGCAACCTTTCCCACTTCACCTTCGCGGCCTTCACGTTGTTTTCCTTGACGTGCCCATACCCGCGCATCGAATCCGGCAGATTCGCCAGTTCGACCGCAAGTGGCATCTTCTGCGCCGTCAGTCCGCCGATCAACTCACGCACCAATGCTTCGTACTCGCCAATCAACGCCCGCTCCATCTTCCGTTCTTCCGTGCGTCCGAACGGATCGAGCGCCGTTCCGCGCAGGAACTTGAAGCGCGCGAGAACGCGCATCGCGGACATCATCCACGGACCGTATTGCTTCTTCACCAGATGCCCGTGCGAGTCCTTGCGCGACAGCGACGGCGGCGCGAGATGCACCTTGATCTTCCAGTCGCCTTCGAAACTTCCGCGAATCTTGTCGAGGAAAACCGGATCGGCATATAAACGCGCGACTTCGTATTCGTCCTTGTACGCCATCAACTTGTGCAGATTCTTCGCGACAGCCTCAGTCAACGAATAATCACCGCCGCCAAGCTCCGCTTCCTTCGCGCGAACCGACGCAACCAACCGCCCGTACCGCGCCGCGTACGCCGTGTTCTGGTACTTCGCGAGATAGTCGAGCCGCTTGTCGATGAGCGCATCGAGCGCCTTCGGCGTATGCAGCGAGATGATCTTGCCCGGCGCCGCATCCGGAGCGCCATGCGCCAGCCGCGTGACGGCGGAAAGATCGTGCGCCGCGCGACGGCCCCATTCGAACGCCGCGAGATTTTTCTCGACCTGCACGGCATTCAGCTCGATCGCGCGCACCAGCGATTCATGCCGCAGCGGCACCCATCCCTTTTGCCACGCGAAGCCGAGCACGAACGGATTCGTATAGATCGCATCGCCCATCAGCGCGACGGCGAAGCGGTTCGCATCGACGAGCGCGACATGCTCGCCCGCCGCCGCGCGAATATCCGCCTCCGCGCTCGCGCCCGGAAAACTCCAGTTCGGGTTCTTGATGAACTCGGCGGTCGGCGTCTGCGCGCTGTTCACGACGACGCGCGTGTGATCCGGCTGCATCCGCGAGCCGCATTCGTTGCTCGCGGTGACGATCGCATCGCATCCGATGACGAGATCCGCCTCGCCCATCGCGATGCGCGTCGCGTGGATATCGGTCGGACGGTTCGCGATCTGCACGTGGCTCATCACGGCGCCGCCCTTTTGCGCGAGGCCGGTGACATCGAGCACGGTGACGCCTTTTTGCTCCAGATGCGCCGCCATGCCGAGCAGCGCGCCGATCGTCACGACGCCCGTTCCGCCGACGCCCGTCACCAGCACGCCATACGGCCGCCCGATGTCCGGCAGTTCCGGCGTCGGCACGGCGGGCATGGCATTGTCGGACACGCTCGTCGCCTTCGGCTTCTTCAACTGGCCGCCTTCCACCGTCACGAAGCTCGGGCAGAAGCCGTTCAGACACGAGTAATCCTTGTTGCACGTCGACTGGTTGATCTGCCGCTTCGTGCCGTACTCCGTTTCCAGCGGCTCGACCGACAGGCAATTCGACTTCACCGAGCAATCGCCGCAGCCTTCGCACACGGCCTCGTTGATGACGACGCGCTTCGCCGGATCGGGATACGCGCCGCGTTTGCGGCGGCGGCGCTTCTCGGTGGCGCAGGTCTGGTCGTAGATCAGAATCGACGTGCCCGGGATTTCGCGCAGTTGCCGCTGGATATCGTCGAGTTCGTCGCGATGATGCACGTCGATGCCCGGCGCCAGTCCGACGTTCGCCGTGTATTTCTCCGGCTCATCCGTCACGATGACGATCTTCGCCGCGCCTTCCGCCGCCAACTGGTGCGTGATCTGCGGCACGGTCAGCACGCCATCGACGGGCTGGCCGCCGGTCATCGCGACTGCATCGTTGTAAAGAATCTTGTAGGTGATGTTCACCTTCGCCGCGATCGCCGCGCGGATCGCGAGCAGGCCCGAGTGGAAGTACGTGCCGTCGCCGAGGTTCGCGAAGACGTGCTTGTCGTTGGAGAACGGCGCCTGGCCGACCCACGCGACGCCTTCGCCGCCCATCTGGCTGAACGTGCTCGTGCTGCGGTCCATCCACACGGTCATGTAGTGGCAGCCGATGCCCGCCATCGCGCGCGAGCCTTCCGGCACGTTCGTCGACGTATTGTGCGGACAGCCCGAACAGAACCACGGCTTGCGCTCCGCCTCGACGCGCGGCCGGGCGAGCGACTTCTCCTTCGCGTCGATCACGGCGATGCGCGCCGCGATGCGCGCGCGCACATCGGCGGGCAGATCGAACTTGTCGAGACGCGTGGCGATCGCCTTCGCGATGATCGCGGGCGACAACTCGTAATGCGCGGGCAGCAGCCAGTTGCCCATCGGCACGGACCATTCGCCGCCAGCGCCGTCTTTTTCGTCGAACTTGCCGTAGACGCGCGGACGTTGCGCATCCGGCCAGTTGTACAGCTCTTCCTTGATCGCGTATTCGAGAATCTGCCGCTTTTCCTCGACAACCAGGATTTCTTCCAGCCCGCGCGCGAACTCGTGCGCGCCTTGCGCTTCGAGCGGCCACACGCAGCCGACCTTGTAGAGACGGATGCCGATCTGCGAGCAGGTCGCGTCGTCGAGGCCGAGATCGGTCAGCGCCTGACGCACGTCGAGATACGCCTTGCCGCCGGTCATGATGCCGAAGCGCGCATGCGGCGAATCGATTTCCACGCGATCCAGCTTGTTCGCGCGCACGTAGGCGAGCGCGGCGTACCACTTGTAGTCGAGCAGACGCGCTTCCTGCACGAGCGGCGGATCAGGCCAGCGGATGTTCAGGCCGCCATCGGGCATCGCGAAATCGGTCGGAATCACGATTTTCGTGCGATGCGGATCGATATCCACCGAAGCCGACGACTCGACGACATCGGTCACGCATTTCATCGCGACCCACAGGCCGGAGTAGCGGGACATCGCCCAGCCGTGCAGCCCGAAATCGAGATATTCCTGCACGTTCGACGGAAACAGCACCGGCAGACCGCACGCCTTGAAAACGTGCTCCGACTGATGCGCGAGCGTCGATGATTTCGCGGCGTGGTCGTCGCCGGCGAGCACCAGAACGCCGCCGTGCTTCGCCGATCCGGCGGAGTTGCCGTGCTTGAAGACATCGCCCGAACGGTCGACGCCCGGACCTTTGCCGTACCACATCGAA
This sequence comes from Caballeronia temeraria, assembly GCF_001544795.2. Taxonomy (GTDB): domain Bacteria; phylum Pseudomonadota; class Gammaproteobacteria; order Burkholderiales; family Burkholderiaceae; genus Caballeronia; species Caballeronia temeraria. Next base: position 38,432 of record NZ_FCOI02000047.1, read on the forward strand.
AAAACGCCGTCATATTTGGCGCTTGGGTACAGGTTGACTTGCTGCGAACCCCACACGGCGGTGGCGGCCAAGTCTTCGTTCACGCCCGGCTGGAATACGACCTGATGCCCGGCGAGATGCTTCTTCGCCTTCCAGAGCGACTGGTCGAGGCCACCGAGGGGAGAACCGCGATACCCGGAGATGAATCCGGCTGTATTGAGACCAGCGGCTTTGTCGCGCTCTTGCTGGAGCATCGGCAGGCGCACGAGAGCCTGGATGCCGCTCATGTAGGCGCGGCCGCGTTCGAGCGTGTATTTGTCATCGAGCGTGACGGACGTCAACGCGGCTTCTAGAGAAGCTCTTTGTTCTGCGTCTAGCGGGGCGTTCATTCTGTGTCTTCCTCCACCCGAGGTTTGGGATCACCAAAGCATGTTTCGGGCCGTCGCGTCTTGTGAACGGTCGAGCCGGGATTTCAGTTTGCCGGTCTAAGGGTTTTCGAGACAGTGGGGCAAACCCGTTAAAAATTCCTCACTTAACACCGCTTTGCGTCAATTCCTTGACGATTTGACCGTCAGCAAGAGGGTTTTGTTACAGCGTGTAAATCCGACCGATTCGTGGAACCTTGCCGCTCATGTCTGTCTAAAATGGCGCTTCCGGAAATCCCTTGCTGTCTTTTTGTGCATTTTTGGCTTCCGGTAGCGGGTTGTACCCAGCAGTTAGAAGGAGATAACGATGAAACAACGCCACATCCAGAATGTCTTGATGGTTTCGGCCGCCTTTTTCGCCATCAGCGCGCCGGTGGGCGGCGCACGGGCGAATAATGCATCGCCGTTCGGGGCGTCGTCGGTTGCACAGGTCGCGCAAGTGCGCGTTCAGTCGGTTCAGTCGGGCGCGCAGAAGCGCCGCGAATCCGAAAGCAGCGACGACGAGACGGCGGGCTGACCCGCTCATCGCGGTCGGTGCCGTGCGCATCGGCCCGCTGAAATGAAAAAAGGGACATGATTTCATGTCCCTTTTTTGTGCCTATCGCGTGCCTCAGCCTGCCGTGGTGTCCTTCAGCACGCCGCGACGCATCTGATCCAGTTCGATCGATTCGAACAGCGCCTTGAAGTTGCCCTCGCCGAAGCCCTGATTGCCCTTGCGCTGAATGATCTCGAAGAAGATCGGCCCGATCTGGTTCTCCGTGAAAATCTGCAACAGGATCTCGTCCTTGGTGCCGTCGATCAGAATCTTGCGCTTCTTCAGTTCCGCGACCGATTCGCAGTGTCCCGGCACGCGGCGATCGACCAGTTCGTAATACGTGTCGATGGTATCGAGCAGCGCGATCTTCGCGTCGCGCAGGCCGTCGACAGTGCCGTAAATATCGCTCGCGCCGAGCGCGATGTGCTGAATGCCTTCGCCGTGGTACGCGTCCAGATATTCCTGAATCTGACCGGCGTTCTCCGAGCCTTCCTCGTTGATCGGAATGCGGATCTTGCCGCACGGCGAGGTCATCGCCTTCGATTTGACCGCCGTCACCTTGCCTTCGATATCGAAATAACGGACTTCGCGGAAATTGAAGAGCCGCTCGTAAAACTCCGCCCATTCGACCATGCGGCCACGATGCACGTTGTGCGTCAGGTGATCGATATAGGTCAGGCCGTGACCGACGGGGTTTTGCTCCGCGCCCGGAATCGGCTCGAAGTCGACGTCGTAAATGCTGATGTCGCCAATACTGCCCGGCTGGGCGCCGTTCTTGCCGCGCCAGCGATCGACGAAGTAGATCAGCGAATCGCCGATACCCTTGATCGCCGGAATGTTCAGCTCCATCGGGCCGGTCTTGTTGTCGAAACCCCATGCGCCGAGTTCGAGCGCGCGCTGGTACGCCTTGGCGGCATCGCCGACGCGGAATGCGATCGCGCAGATCGACGGACCGTGCAGACGCGCGAAGCGCTGCGCGAAGGAACCCGGTTCGGCATTGATGATGAAGTTGATTTCGCCCTGACGATACAGCGTCACGTCCTTATGACGATGCTTCGCGATCGCGGTGAAGCCCATCTGCTCGAACAGCTTGCCGAGCGCGATGGGATCGGGCGCGGTGTATTCGATGAACTCGAAGCCGTCGGTGCCGACGGGATTTTCCCAGGTCGTGGCGGTCATGCATGTCTCCAATTTTGAGTGCGGCGCGTGTGCGCGACGTGGAGACAGTTTAGTCAGGTGAGGGCGGCAAAAACTTGCGAAACAAATCGCGAGTTCATAAGATTGCGCACGATGCTGCCAATCCATAGCCTTCTGGAGCGATAAAATGGCCGACCCCGAACTGGACACGATAGACCTCCGCATTCTCGCGATCCTTCAGGAGAATGGCCGGCTGTCCAATCAGGAGATTGCGGATCGTGTGAATCTGTCGCCGAGTCCGTGCCTGCGGCGCATTCGCCGCCTGGAGGAAATCGGCGTGATTCGCGGTTACGTCGCGTTGCTCGACGCCAAAAAGCTCGGGCTCGGTCTGCTCGCGTATATCAACGTGCGGCTGGAGAAACGCGGCGGCACGCAGGCCGCGGCGGGCACGCCGAAAGCGCCGACGCACGGCGATCTGTTTCGTGAGGCGGTGCGTTCGTGGCCGGAAGTCGTCGCCTGCGACGCGATGACCGGAGAAATGGACTTTCTGCTGCGCGTGCAGGTGCGCGACATGGATGACTTCTCGCGCTTCGTGCAGGATGAATTGCTGCACCATCCGTCCGTGATCGATGTGCGCTCGAGCTTCTCGCTGGAGCGCATCAAGGAAACGACGGTTCTGCCGCTGCGATGAAATGAAAATGAAATAGGGCGGTCGATGCCGCCCTTGCTGGTCCCACTCGCAGCACTAACCCGCGCTGTTCTGATGATCGTTACGCCGCGTCCGCCGCCGGGACGAACGCCTGGAAAACTTGCGACGCACGATGCGCCTGGCGCTTGATCGCATAGTCGAAAACGGCGGCCTGCTCCTGAAGCATTTCGGCCATGATGCTGGTCTGGTCCGCCGGCGCGAGCGACAGATAAGCGTCCGCTTCGCCGTATGCGTACTCGATCTTCATGCCCGACTTCTTCGCGATATGCATCATGGTCGAGTTGCGCGACAGGCAGTGCATATAGAGCACCGAGACGTGCGTGTTGCGGCTACGCATGGCGGCGCGCTCGAACAGCTTCGAGCCAACGCCGCGGCCACGCGCGCTTTCGAGCACCGACACGCCGAACTCGGCGGTGCGCTTGTCGCCTTCGGCGGGCAGATAGGCCAGATGGCCGACGCCGACCAGTTCCAGCGCGCTGCCGAAGACGCCGAACACCTTGTCGTTCGCGAAATTGATATTGCGCACATAGTTCTCGATGACGTGATCCGGCACGATTTGCCCGAAGCGCAGCAGGCGGTCGTCTTCGTCGAGCGCGAGAAAGTGCGTGAGCAGGCGCTCGCGATCCGCCGAAGAGAGCTCGCGGACGAGAACCGGCAGACGCGCGTCTTTGAGCGGCTGATCGTGCGCGACGATCTGCTCGGCAGTGCGTTTGATGGTCATTTCCACGGTCGTTCCTCCTTCATTCGTGATGCAGCGTGCTGCAAAGCAAAACGAATTCTAGCCGATTCGGCGGAAACGGATACGGGAAAACCCTTAAAACGCACTAGACGATGCGTTCTAAACAGTCACTGAAATCGATTAAATTTGATGTAAATCAGTGACTTGAAGCAATTGCGTTAAAGCAACAATTCACCGACCGGTCAGTCTGTTGCGGAGCAACATTTTCAGCGATCGACGTTCAGCCCGTTCTCGATCATGTCGACGACCTGCTCGGCGAATTCGCTGTAGCCGAGCTTGCCGCCGGGCTTCAGCCAGGTGAACGTCCAGTTGATCATGCCGAAGACCATCATCGTGAGCGCGGTCTGATTGTCCTTGGTGGCGCGCTTCGGATACGCACGCGCGAGCTGACGCGCGAACGCCGCGACGATATCGCGCTGACGGTCGAGAACGATCTCGCGCTGCGCTTCTTCGAGATACTTCACATCGTTCAGGAGCGCGACGTGCCGGCTGTGCGACGTCTCGTATTCGGCGAGAAACGCGCGCACGAGATCGGCGAACGCCTCGCGTTCGCCCAGCCCGCGTCGCTGGCTCGAGCCTTCCACTTCCGCGATGATCAGCATCAGCCGCTTGGTGTAGCGGTCGAGCAGATCGAAGAGAATCGCTTCCTTGCTCTCGTAATAGTGATAGAGGCGCGCTTTGGACGTGCCGCTCGCGGCGGCGAGATCGGCCATCGAGGTGCTGGGGTAGCTCGTCTGGGCGAATTTCGCGGCGGCGAGTTCGAGGATCTGTTCGCGTTGCGTCTCGTGATCGGCAGCTTTGGTACGGGCCATGTGTTCGAAAATACGTTCTTATAGATATGGATTCAGCGGCGCAGCTCGGCCCGGCTGATTTCGGACGGCGTGCCGCGGATTTTAAGCCGTCCTGCCGTCACGAGTTCGCGGCAGCGCCAGAAAGCGATGGAATCGGAGAGCATGAAATCGAAGCGCTGTCCCATTGCCGCGCCGGCGATCCGGGCCGCCGGTTGCCATTCCGGGCTGGCGAGATCGAGCAGCGCTTCGTCGACGTCGAGCCATGTTCCCGATACGAGCATGTTGTCGCGCAGCCGGCGCGTCTCCGCGTTCGCGTGCTTCGCTTCCTGCCATTCGAGCGCGAGGCGGCTGATGCGCAGCACGGAAATCGGCGCCGCGGTCGGCAGCTTCGCGAGCAGTTGCCTCGGCGAGAACATGCCGACGGCCGTCGCGCGATCTTCGCGGCCGACGCGTTGCGGTTCGCTGTCGTCGGTTTTGATCGAGAGATCGTCGTGCGAGAGTTTCGCTTCGTTCAGGCGCTGCGGCGCGTTGCGCAGATGATAGGCGACGCGTCGCAACGTGAGTTGATCGGCGGCGCTCTGGCCATGCCACACGACGATCTGACCGTCGCCGCGCACGAGGCGGCTGAACAGCGCTTGCTGCGCTTCGAGTTCGTCCTCGAAGTCGATCGCGCTATTCAGCACCTGCCGCCAGAACGCGGCGCGCGCGAGCGACGATTCGTCGATGTCCCTCAGCGGACCGACGGCGAGATCGTCGCGCAGCGCGATGACGTGTTCATCGCGTTCCGCGCGCAGCAGCGCTTCGGTGAGGGATTGGGCCGCGCTGTCGCCATTCGTGACGTGAATCGTGTTCATCGGTATCGGATGCCGGAAAGACGAAAGGAGCGCTTGGGTCGCGGTCCTAGTTTACGCGATTCGAATGGCTGCGCTGTGCTTTAACGCTCGTCGAAACTCACCACCACCCGCTCGCTCACCGGATGACACTGGCAAGTCAGCACGAAACCTTC
>NZ_FCOI02000048.1 GCF_001544795.2 Caballeronia temeraria
ACAATGCGAAAACCTCGCGGCGAAAGCCTTGTGATTGGAGCGAGGCCGCTTCAGCTCGAGTGTATTTCAGCGGCCTGTTAGGCGTGCTTGGATGAGATCGGCCCCGCACTTCCCCATCGCGGGATCAGAGCAGGCGACCCCGATGGCCTCGAGGCTCCCGAACTGCGGGACACCGACATGCCGTCGATGACCGGTGCTTACCCGCTTATTGCTAACAGGTCAACCCATCACTTCGCTCCGAGCAGATGCGGCAGAAACTGCGGAATATGCGGGAAAAAGATGATCAGCAGCAGATCGATCACCAGCGCCAGAATGAACGGAAGGATCGCGCGAGTGGCCTTCTCCACCGATACCCCGCCGATCGACGCCGCCGTGAAGAGACAGAAGCCGATAGGCGGCAGATTGATGCCGATAGCCGAGTTGATCAGCACGATGACGCCGAACACGATCGGGTCGATATGCATCTGCACGACGAGCGGCAGGAACACCGGAATCACCACCGCGATGCTCGAAATGGTTTCGAGCACGGTATGCGCCGCGATCAGGAACAGGTTGATCAAGATGAGCAGCACAATCGCGCTGGTGGTCACGGCGAGGAAGCTGTTCGCCACGTGCAGCGGAATCTGCGCCTCAATCAGATAACGGCCGAGCACGAACGCCAGCCCGAGCAGGAAGGACACGCGCGTGGTGTTGACCGAAGTCTTCACCAGAATGTCCTTGAAGTGCGAGAGCTTGAGCGTGCGGAACACGAAGGCGCTCACCAGCGTCACGTAGACCGCGGCCACCACGCCCGCCTCGACCGGCGTAAAGATGCCGCCGAGAATGCCTCCCAGAATGATGACCGGCGTGAGCAGTGCCCAGAACGCTTCGCGGAAAGTGGTCCAGAGCTTGCGCGCATCGAACGGCTCGACCGCGCTGTAATCGTTCCTCACGGCAGTCACATAGTTCACGATCATGAACGAAGCGACCACCAGCAGCATCGGAATGATGCCGGCGATGAACATCGTGCCGACCGAAACGTTGGCCGTGTACGCATAGACGAGCATGCTCATCGACACGGGAGAAAGCAACCCGAGCGAGCCCGCAGCGGATTGCAGCGCCACCGCGAACGCACGGTTATAGCCCTTCTTCACCATGCCGGGAATCATCACCGAACCGATCGCGGCAGTATCCGCCGTGGCCGAGCCGGAAAGATCCGCGAAGAACATGCTCGCGACGATCGTCACCTGACCGATGCCGCCGCGCATGAAGCCCACCAGCGCCTGCGAGAATTCGATGATGCGCTTCGACACGCCGCCCGAATCCATGATCGCGCCGGTCAACATGAAGAACGGAATGGCGAGCAGGCCGACGTTGTTGAGGTTCGAGAACAGTTGCTGCGGAATCACGAGCAGCGACGTGCCGTTGATCGACAGCGCGAGCGTCGCCGCGATGCCGATGCAGATGGCCACCGGCACGCCCAGCCCGAGCAGCCCCGCTCCAAAAGCGATTGCCCACATGATGTTTATCCTAGAGATGTTCCGACACGCCCTCGATCAGCGCGACGCCGGTCTGCGCCTGCGGCGCGAGATGCGAGACGACGATGCGCACCAGCGAATGAAACGCGAGCAGCGCGCCACACACCGGAATCGAGAGATACGGATAGACCATCGAGATCGGAATCGACGCGGCGGTTTCGGTGCCCATGAGTGCGAGCATATCGGTGCCGTACAGCACGAACACCGCGCCGAGCGCGAGGATCGCGCAGTCCGTGAAGTCCTTGAGCAGCGGCGCGAACGCCGCCGGCACGCGATCGGCCAGCACGCGCACTTCCGGATGCGCGCGCAGCTTCACGCCGGCCGCCGCGCCGAGGCACGTGAGCCACACGAAGAGATACGCCGAGACCTCGTCGGACCACGATAGCGAATCGTGCAGCACGAAGCGGAAAATCACTCCGAGACCCGCCACGATCACCGCCCCGAGCAGCAGGCAGCTACAGACGAACAGATTGATCTTCAGCACGATGCCGTCGACGAACATCAAGCCGCGCGCGAGCTTTTCCATCCGTGTCACCTCCGCTGCCTGGATTGTGCCGTGGCCGTCGTTCGCGTCCGTCATTTCGATGCGACCGCCGGCGCCTGCTTGGCCGAGTTGATTTCCTGATACAGCGTCGGGCCGTCCGGGATCTTGCCGATCAGTTCGTCGCGCGCGCTCTTGGTGGCCTGCGCCCACGGCGCGGTGTCGACCACTGTGACCTGAATGCCCTTCGCCTTCATCGAGGTGATCGCGGCGTCGTATTCGCGCTTGTATTCCTGGAGATCGAAGTCCGCGGCAGTCTTTGCCGAGTCCTGGAACGCCTTCTGATCGGCAGGCGAGAGCTTGTCCCACGAGTTCTTGCTCATTGCCAGCACGACCGGCAGATAGTTCACGTGCGTCACGTAGAAATGCTTGGCGACGTCGGAGAACTTGTCCTGCACGAACTGCTCGGGCGATGTATCGGCGCCATCAACGAGACCTTGCGAAAGCGCGAGGAACAATTGGTTGTAGGCGAGCGGAGTCGGATTCGCGCCGAGCGCCTTGTAGCCCGCGATATAACCCGGACTCTGCATCACGCGCACCTTGAGGTCCTTCATGTCCGCGAGCGACGTAACCGGGCGTTTGGTCGTGAACAGATTGCGTTCGCCGACCGCGAGCCACGTGAGGCCGATCATGTTCACCGGCTTCATCATGTCGAGATACTTGCGGCCGACCGGTCCTTGCAGCACGCCATTCGCTTCGTCCATGCTGGAGAAGAGATAGGGCAAGTCGAAGATTTGCCATTGCTTGATGGTGTTGTCGATCGGCGCCTGCGCGGAAATCATCAGATCCTGCGTGCCGGTGCGCAGCGCCTGCGTCATCTGCACTTCGCCGCCGAGCTGCGATTGCGGGAACAGTTGAATCTCGACGTGACCGTGCGTGCGCGCGGCGACTTCCTTCGCGAACACCTGCGCGGTGAGCTGATAGTGATTGTCGGGCGCCAGCGTGTGACCTAGCTTCATCACGACCTTGTCCTGCGCAATCGCACTGGATGACGCCGCCACGCACATCGCGGCGAGCGCCGCGCTCATCGCTACGCGCAGCATGCTCTGCGCTTTGAAAAGCCAACTCATGTTGTCTCCTTGCTCGATATGAATGCCGCCAGGCGAACGCGAGCCGGCGGGTTGACGCAAGTATTTGTGATCGCAGCGATGGTGCGTTAGGACCAGTCTTCGAATTTCTTGGACTTTTTTACGCTGCTCCTTTGCATCGCCGGGCCGGCTGCAAAAAAGTCCAAAAGATTGCGCGAACCGTCCTACCGGTTAAATGTGGCGCGTCTTTAAAGTGACTTCCACGCCGGCGATAAGACGCTCAAGCGCGCCGTTCAGCGTTAACCCCAACTCATTACGAAGACTCATCGACATGGCCAAACGCCCTCATATGGATTGCTATGCAATCGGCGACACCGCCGATTTCGCCAAGACCGTCTCCGAATACGATATCTACGGCTTCGCCGGCATCGTCGGCGATTTCTATGCCGTGCATCTCAACGAGGAATATGCGAAGGGCACGCGCTTCGAGAAGCGCATCGCACAAGGTTGTCTGTCGGTCGGTTTCCTCTCCACAGTGATGGGCCATATGGCTGCGAAAGCGCCGAGCCCCGGTGCCGTGTCGTATCGCTATGACATCACCTTCAACGCGCCTGTGTTCATCGGCGACACGGTGACCGCGCGCCTCACGCTCGAAGACAAGGACGAAGAGCGCAACGTGTGCGTATTCGCGGCCGACGTGACGCGCCAGGACGGCGTGGTCGTGGCATCGGGCAAGACCTATCTGAAAGTGCTGTAACGCCATGACGAACGACAGGCTTCCCGTTCTCGCCTCGCAGCATGGCGCCCTGCGTCTCCTGACGCTCAATCGCGCCGACAAGCTCAACGCCTTCACGCCCGAGATGCTGGCCGCGCTCGATGCAGAAATCACCGATGCCCTCGCCCACGACGCGACACGCGTAATCGCACTCACCGGCAGCGGCGCGAAAGCATTCGCCGCAGGCAACGACATCGCGCGGCTCGTGTCGCTCGACGGCGTCGCGGCGTATCGCGACATGATGGCCGGACAGCGCGTGCTTCTGCGTCTGCATGAATGCGCGAAGCCGACCATCGCGATGGTCAACGGCTACGCGCTCGGCGGCGGCTTCGAACTGGCGCTGGCGTGCGACTTCATCGTCGCGTCGAGCGATGCGAGCTTCGCGTTTCCCGAGATCACCCTGAATACCATGCCCGGCTGGGGCGGCACGCAACTGGCCGTCGCCAAGATGGGGCTCGCGTGCGCGAAACGCTTCGTGATGAGCGGCAAGCGCTTTGCCGCGCGCGAATGCGAGGCTTTCGGCTTCATCCACGAAATCGCCGCGCCGGAGAAGCTGTTCGACAGCGTGAGCGCGCTTGCGGACAGCCTCGCCTCCTACGATCCGTTCGCCGTCGAGATGGCCAAGCGCGCGCTGAATCGCGCGGGCGAACTGCCCTTGTCCGCCGGACTCGACTTCGAAGCCGCGCAATACGCCGTGAATTTTTCGAGCGATGGCGCGCGCACGGGCCTGCGGCAATTCGTGGAACGCACGCGCGCACGCAGCACCGCTCAAGCCAACACCGCACCGGTCACACCATGACGACAACCTTCAATCAACCTCATTGGCTCGGCGAACAGCACGCGATGATGCGCGAAGCGGTGCGCCGCTTCGCCGAAAAGGAAATCGCGCCGCGATCGGAAACGCTCTGGGAACAGGAAGCCTTTCCCTACGCGATCTGGCGACAGGCCGGCGAACTCGGCTTCACGGGCTTGCCGTATCCCGAGCAATCCGGCGGCGGCGGAGGCGACTGGCTGTCGTTCGTCATCGTGCTGGAAGAACTCGCCCGCGTGGATTGCGCCGTCGCCAATGCGCTGATGGCCAACTCCACCGTCGCGAGCCTGCTGAACAACTACGGCACGGCGGAACAGAAAGCGCGCTTCCTGCGCCCCATTCTCGACGGTACGCAGATCGGCTCCATCGGTCTGTCCGAGCCCGACGCCGGGTCCGATGCCGCGAACATCGCCACGCGTGCGACCTTCGACGGCGAACGCTGGATCATCGACGGCGCGAAGACGTTCATCAGCAACTCGGGCACCGAAATAGGCGGGCCGACCGTGATCGCGGCGGTGACGGGCACGCGTCCCGATGGCCGCAAGGAAATCTCGAACTTCATCGTGCCGCAGGGGACGCCGGGCTACAGCAAGGGCAGGAAGCTGCGCAAGATCGGCTGGCGTGCATCGATCACGCACGAGCTGTTCTTCGAGCGATGCGCAATTCCCCTGGATCAGTTGTTGGGCGAACGCGGCGCGGGCTTGCGCCAGACGCTCGCGCAGATCAACACCGGGCGCATCCTGATCGGCGCGCTTGCGCTCGGCATCCTGCAAGGCTCGCTGGATCGCTCGATCGGATATATGAAGGAGCGCCGCGCGTTCGGGCGCGCGATCTCCGAGTTCCAGGCGCTGCAGTTCAAGATCGCCGATATGGCGACCGACGCGCACGCCGCGCGCCTGATGCTCTACGACGCCGCCGCGCTCAAGGATGCCGGCGCGCCCTTCGATGCACAGGCATCGCAAGCGAAGCTCTTCGCCACCGAACACGCGATGAAAGCCGCGCACCAGGCGCTGCAGATTCACGGCGGCTACGGCGTGATGGCCGAGTTTCCGGTCGCGCGCGCATTCGGCGACGCGAAGGTGCTCGAGATCGTCGAAGGCACATCGGAAATACAACGCATGATCATCGCGCGCACGCTGCTCGCGTGAACGCGAGCTGAAACCGAGAGGAGAATGTTTATGCTGGAAGGCATCAAGGTGCTGAGTTTCACGCATTTTCTGCAAGGCCCCGCCGCCGTGCAAATGCTTGCCGATGTCGGCGCGGACGTCATCAAGATCGAGCCGCCCGGCGGCGCCTTCGAACGGAGCTGGACTGGCGCGGATGCGTTCATCGAAGGCGTGAGCGTGTTCTTTCTGCTCGGCAACCGCAATCAGCGCAGCATCTCGCTCGATCTGCGCGACGAAGGCGCGCGCGAAATCGTATGGCGTCTGATTCGCGAAGCCGACGTGCTGATCGAGAACTATCGCCCCGGCGTGCTCGACAAAATGGGCTTCGGCTATGCGCAGGTGCATAAAGTCAATCCGCGTCTCGTGTATTGCTCGTGCACTGGTTACGGTTCGTCCGGCCCTTATCTGAAGCGTCCCGGCCAGGATCTGCTGCTGCAGGCGATGAGCGGCATGACCATGCTTTCCGGCGACGCCGAATCGCCGCCCACGCCGGTCGGCTCCGCGATCGTCGATCAGCACGCGGCCGTGCTGGCCGCGTTCGGCGTGGTCGCCGCGTTGCAGGCGCGCGAGCGCACCGGTGCAGGTACGCGCATCGAGAGCAATCTGCTCAACGCCGCGCTCGATCTGCAGATCGAGCCGTTCACGTACTACATGAACAAGGGGCCGCTCTGGGCGCGCACGCATCCGCCGACCGGCAGCCGCTTCCATCCGGCGCCGTATGGCGTGTACCGGACCCTTGACGGCTATATCGCGATGTCGCTCACGCCGACGCAAAAGCTCGTGAATGCGCTCTCATCTCCCGCGCTCGCCGAGTTCACGCATCCGAAGGACAACGTGCTGCGGCGCGAGGAAATCAATCGCCTCGTCTACGACACGCTGAAAACGCGCACGACCGAAGACTGGATGCGCACCTTCGAAGAACACGACATCTGGTTCGCGCCCGTCAACGACTACGAGCAAGTCGAGCACGATCCGCAAGTCGCGCACAACGAGATGATCATGTCGTTCGATCACGAAGAAGCCGGGCCGGTGCGTGTGCTGGCGCACCCGGTGCGCTACGACGGCGCCGCGCCGCCCTTGCGCCGGCATCCGCCCAAACAGGGACAGCATACCCGCGAAGTGCTCGCGGAACTGGGATATAAGTCGGAAGAGATCGACGCCTTCGTCGAGAGCGGCGTCGCATTGACTGCGAGGAGAGATGCATGAGCGCACAACCGCATAACTGGCCGGCGCTGTTGCGCTTCGATGAAGTCGAAATCGGCCGTACCCAGGTGATTGTGCATACGATCACCGAAGCCGAAGTGGACGCGTTCGGGAAGTTGTCCGGCGACCTGAATCCGCTGCACATGGAGGACGCTTTCGCCGAATTCTCGCCTTTCGGACGGCGCGTCGTGCATGGCCTGTTGACGGCGGCGCTGGTGTCGGCGGCGCACACCGAACTAACGGGCCCGGGCTTCGCTTATGTCGGGCAGGAGCTACGCTTTCTGGGGCCGGTGTATATCAGCGACACGGTGACGATCAACGTTTGCGTCGTCGAAAAAAAGCCGGCGAAGCACATCCTCGTGATGGACACGACCGTCCGCAATCAGCAGGGGCGCGTCGTGTTGAGCGGGCTTTCCGCGCTGAAGGAGCTGCGCTTCGATCAGGCGCTGATGGCGCGCAGCGCGGCGGCGTAACGCCGTTCCCCGTGCGGCGCATGGTGTAAATGCCAGTCACCCGGCGAGCCCATGCGCGGCTACACTCATGCAGTCGCCCGCGCCGTGCGGGCATGCAGGCGGGCGCGACGACGCTTCGCCGCCGACGGAGGAGACAGTTGGATACCGCATGTTGCTGTCACGTTCCGGTGATCCGGATCGAGGACTACGAATACGGCGCACACGTCAAGACGCCGGACTTCCATCTTGCGCCGATCGAGGCGCTCAAATCGACGCTGGTCTATCCGCATCGGCACGATTTCTATCACATGATGTGGGTGATCGCGGGCAGCGGCTCGCACGTGATCGATTCGGTGCGTCACGACGTGCGCCCCAACACGCTCTATTTCATGGCGCCGGGACAGGTGCACGATCTCGATCTGTCAAGCGATACGCTCGGTTATTCGATCAGCTTCTCATCGGAGTTCTTCGCGTTTCGCGTGCAGAACCGCCATACCGAAACCGAGGTGCCCGTCTACAACTTCGAGCAGCTCGATCCGTGCGTCAATCTGAGCGATGCGCAGGTGCGCGAACTGGCGCGCGTGATGGACGGCATCCGGCACGAGTATCAGGAGGAACGGGTCGGCTACACCGATGCGATCTGGGCCTATCTGCACGTCTTTGTGATCAAGGTCGCGCGCATGTGCGACGCCGCCGCCATGCGCGATGCCGCCGCGTCGCGCAGCGTGCTGCTTTCGCGGCGCTTCAAGAGCCTGCTGGAAAAACATTTCCGCTCGGTCAACGAAGCATCAGATTACGCACGCCTGCTCAATGTCACCGAACGCGCGCTCAATGAAGCGACGCGTCAGGCGCTCGGCAGCACCGCACCCAAGCTGATTCGCGAGCGCGTGATGTTGGAGGCGAAACGTCTGCTGCTGCACTCCGAAGTGAATGTCGCGGAGATCGCCGCGATGCTTTCCTTCGACGATCCGGCCTACTTCAGCCGCTGCTTTCGCAAACACACCGGCCGCTCGCCGATCGACTATCGGCGCAGCCTCGACAAGCTGCATATATGAGTGTCGTCATGCAGCGCTTCGATGCGGAAATGTCCAACAGTTCATGCGTTTCATCCTAACGCGCTCGCACGCGTGCTTCTTAGAATCGTCCTGCAAATGACGAACTCAAGGAGACGCCGTGTCGAATGCAACGAACTCGCTGTCACTCAGCGTGGCCCAGGCGAAGCTGTTTCGCGAAGTCCTCGATAAAACCGCACAGAAGGTCGCGTCCGACGAGCTGACCCTCGGCGTCGAATTCCCTCAAGTGACCGGCCCCGATGGTCAATGGGTGCGACTGCCGGCCTCGCTTTCGGCGGGCTATGACGGCGATGCCTGGAGTCACGGCAACTGGTTCTGCGGCTTCTGGGTCGGCCTGCTGCTGACTTCGTATCTGCATACCGGCGAGGCCCGCTTTCTAGAATGGGCGCGCGCACGCATGCTGCTGGTCGAACAGCGCGCGAAGGACCCGAACACGCATGACATCGGCTTCATCTTCGATAGCAGCGCGGTGCCGGGACATCACATCACCGGCGATTCATGGTTCGCCGACATCGCGCTCGAAGCCGCCGACAAGCTGCGCGCGCGACTCGTGACGACGCGCGACGGCGCCTATCTTGCGTCGTGGGGACCGATCTCCGATCCGCGCGGCCGCAGCGCTTCCGCGATCGACACGATGGCCAATCTGTCGCTGCTCTACTGGGCCGCTCGCTACGCCGACGACGGCAGCTATCGCCAGGCCGCCGACGCGCATGCCGAGATGACCGCACGCGCCTTCGTACGCGCCGACGACTCGACTTATCACGCCGTCGAATACGACGTGGAGAGCGGCGCGCGCAAGCGCGGCTACACGTTCCAGGGCGCATCCGACGAATCGGCGTGGAGCCGCGGTCAGGCATGGGCGATCTACGGCTACGTCAACTCCGCGCGCGAGACCGGCAAGCGCAGGTATCTCGACCTTGCCGAGCGCCTTGCCGACTACTACCTGCACCGGCTCGACGGCCGACAGGTGCCGCCTTGGGACTTCGACGCCACCGGCCACGACGCCGAGATCAAGGACACCGCCGCTGCTGCTGTGGTTGCATCGGCGCTGCTGGAGATGGCGCGTCTGCATCCCGATGCTCAAGCTGCCGAGAAGTGGCATCGTCACGGGGTCGCAATGCTCGAGGCGCTGTGTCGCGACGAATTCACTAAGGACGGCCAGCACGGTCTGCTGCACAACTCGTGCTATTCGAAGCCGCATAACATCGGCGTGTACGGCGCGACGATGTTCGGCGACTTCTTCTTCGTCGAGGCGCTGTGCCGCGCGGTGCATCCTGGCAAGCTCCGCCCGCTCTACGATGCGCGCATTCCTCTCGGCTGACGCCTGACGCACTCGCTGCATCAAACGCAGCCGGCATCGCACGAGGCCGGCTTTTTTGCGCTCAAGCCGCTTCGATAGCCTCGGGATTCAAGACCCACTTCGTGACGTGCTTTCCTCCGCCACGCGTCTGGCCGCTGCCCACCGCACTCCCCGGCGGCAAGTCGGCGGTGCGCGCGTTTGCCTTCACTACCACGCTTGGCAATCTCGGCGGCTTTTTTCGCCTTACCTGGTCGGCCGGCCGAAGGGCACCACGCACAGCAATCACGCGGGCATGTATGCGTTGACCGGCTTCCTGCTGCTCGGCGCGCTCATCATGCGGCGCACGCTGGCGAAATTGGTCGATAGATGACCGCTTTTGGGCCGTCCGGGAACTCGGATGCGGGCTGTGACGCCGTTCAGTACGCGAGTCACTTCAGGCAAGACGTCTCATCTGCTTCGAGCAAGTCCGCCGCATTGAACCGCCCCGACTTTGTCGGAGACCGCCGAGTTTGGCGCTACGCCGCGCGAGCGGAGGGCACCAGATTCCGATTGTAGACTTCCTCTGCTTGCGCAGGCGATACGTACCCGAGCGAGCCGAGCAACCGATGGTGGTTATACCAGTGAACCCATTCGGGCGTGGCGAGCTCGACGTCTTGGAGCGTACGCCATGAACGCCGATGCACGACTTCGGCCTTATACAAGCCGTTGATCGTTTCGGCCAGTGCGTTGCCGTACGAGTCGCCGACGGTTCCGACTGATGGCTCAACGCCCACGTCCACCAAACGTTCGGTGTACCGAATGCTGAGATATTGCGACCCGTGATCGCTATGATGGATGAGTACAACACGTCGATGCCAGCCGGATCCTTGCGACAGATCAAGTGACCGATACTTGTCTGCTCGCGCTCGCTCGCGCTCATCGCGGCACGCTCGCGACGTTTGATCGCCGGCTGGTCGTCGATGCGGCCCCGACGGTGCGCGGCACCTCGAATTGATCACATAACGGCCGACGACACCCCGAGGGGCGGAAGCACTTCTTCGCTGCGAGGCCTAACCTCGACAAGCTCCCAGCCCTTCCCGCTTGACCGCCTGGAAGGATTCAGCGACGCGGTTTTCGCAATCGACCTGACACGCGCCATGGCGCAGCAGTGGCGTGAATATCTCGCGCTCATTCTCTGCTATGTCGTGATCGGGGCCTACTGGCTGCAACACCATTGTTCGGGTCGCATTTACGCTAAAGAGTGATCACTGGTTCCGCGTGATCAAGCTCCTGTTCCTGCTGGCGATCGTCGTCATTCCTTATCCAATCCCGTCTGAGGCTTCCATCTGGGCACGGAATTCGAGCCCGTCGCAGTACGTGGCGCTCACCCGTGCGCAACACGTGCTCGACATCTCGGATGTTCGCGACGAGATGCTTCGGCTTTTCAACGTGCCGAAGGCCGCTCGTGGATAAACGGTCAAGCCGCCTGTGCTTGCGGAGCGGCGTCGCGCTCGAGCGCCGCTTTCGCGGCCGCTTTGGTCTTCCCTGCTCGCGACGGCGGCTGGCAGATGCCGCACACCATCGAATGCGACGGCTCATGGGCGTGCGCGACGAACTTGCCGCGGCAACGCGTGCATCCCGCAAGACGGAGGATCCCGGCGTCCTTGAAACGGATGAATGTCCAGGCGCGCGTCAGGTCCATCTGCAACGGCTCGCCGATCATGTCGAAGTGCTCGGCATAGAGCGAGTACGCGCGAGTCAGCAGATCCACGCGGTCCAAGCCTTTGCTGTTCGCTTCCAGAAAGGCGTAGACGTTCGCGAACATCGACGTGTGAATGTTCGGCCCCCACGTCAGATACCAGTCTTCCGAGAACGGCAGCATGCCCTTGGGCGGCGATGCGCCCTTCACTTCTCGATACAGGCGAATGAGTCGTTCACGCGAGAGCGTCGAGATTTCCGATTCCAGCACTTGCATGCGAGCGCCGAGCTTGATCAGCGTGATGGCGCGCATGACCTGAGCAGCTTCGTCAGCGAGGCTCTTCAAAGGCGTAGTGGTTGTCATGATTAGGCCGCCAGAAGAGCGTCATTCGCGACGGCCGACATCGTAGCGTCGTTGCTGCGAGTGGCAAGGCCCGCCAGCATCGCATCCGTGCTCATGCGGAAGAAGCACAGCACTTGCGACGACGACGCGAGCTTCTGCGCCTGCTCCGGCGAAAGCTTCAGGAGCAGGTCTGCCATTTCTACCGAGAGACCCAGATGCGACTGTGCCGCTTCGCGGTCCGATGCCAGCACCCGTCGCGCGAGCATCAAGTACGACATGTTCAATTCGCGGATAGCATTGAGATCGGAGGTGGCGTTCATAGTGGCAGACCAGTAAGTAAATTTGACTTGCTTATCGCGCCGTCATTGAAGGCGTGAACGAATTGTCTGACTAAGAGCCGGGCGCTGCAACAAATAGTTACATCGGGTAAACGTCTTTTAGGGTTGATACGACCATTCGCAATCGTTAGCGCGAGAATAAAGTCTTCCCGCGCAAGAGCCGTTTTTCTTCGGGTATTCGCCTATCTTCGGCCGGTTCTCGCGCATTCTCACTAGTTGACGTACTGCCACGAGACAGTCAATCCTAAACCGGAAGCCGATAACGGCGCACGAAAATAAGGTAATTAATACCTATTCAGCATTTTTGACTGACGTATTAAAACGACAGCGTTACCGCCGGTTGCACGACGTCACGCTCATCGCCGTCACGCAGGGTCGGATTCCACTTCACGAAAACGGTCGCTATGGCGCAGTAGACTCAAGCCGTCGAGAGTGCGGCCGGTCGCGCCGTAGAACGAAGCGGCCTGCGCTAGCGTCATTCGCGGTGCGCCCGTCTACGACCGTGCGTCCGAATCCACGTCGCAGCGGCACGTCGCACACGGGCGGGGCCGGGTACAAGCCGGCGTCTTCGCGGCTATGGCTTCAGCACCACCTTGATGCAGCCATCTTCCTTGTCGCGGAAGGTCTTGTACATCTCGGGACCCTGATCGAGCGGCACCGTGTGCGTGATCACGAACGACGGATCAATCTGCCCGTCCTGAATGCGTCGCAGCAGGTCGTCCGTCCAGCGGTTAACGTGAGTCTGGCCCATGCGCCATGTGAGCCCCTTGTTCATGGAAGCGCCGAACGGAATCTTGTCGATGAGTCCGCCGTACACGCCCGGCACGGAGAGCGTGCCCGCCGGACGGCAGACGTAGATCATTTCGCGCAATACGTGCGGCCGGTCGGTTTCCAACATCACGGCCTGCTTGGCCCGGTCGTACAGGGAATCGAATGAGCGCGTCGCATGCGACTCCATGCCCACCGCGTCGATGCACTTCTCGGGGCCCTTGCCTTGCGTGAGATCGGCCAGGCGCTCGAGCACGCTCTCTTCTTCGAAGTTGATGACGGTGGCCCCGCCCGCACGCGCCATGGCGAGACGCTCGGGCACCCGGTCGATTGCAATCACCTGCTTCGCGCCGAGCAGAACGGCGCTGCGAATCGTCATCTGGCCGACGGGTCCCGCGCCCCAGATCGCCACGGTGTCGGTCGGCTCGATTTCGCACTGAACCGCTGCCTGCCAACCGGTCGGGAAGATGTCGCCGAGAAAGAGCACCTGCTCGTCGGTGAGGCCTTCGGGAATCTTCACATGCGTTCTGTCCGCGTAAGGTACCCGCACGTACTCGGCCTGACCGCCCGGATAGCCGCCTGTCAGATGCGTATAACCGAACAAGCCGGCAGTCGTGTGGCCGAAAACCTTGTTCGCGACGTCCTGGTTCCGGTTGCTCCGTTCACAGACCGAGAAGTTGCCGCGCCTGCACTGTTCACACTCGCCGCAGATGATCGTGAAGGGAACGACGACGCGATCCCCGATCTTCAGCGTGCTATTCGCATTGCCGACTTCCACCACCTCGCCCATGAATTCGTGCCCCATGATGTCGCCGGATTCCATGCCGGGCATGAATCCATCGAACAGATGCAGGTCCGAGCCGCAAATGGCACAAGTCGTTACCTTTATGATCGCATCGCGGGGATGTTCTATGACCGGATCCGGAACCGACTCGCACCGGATGTCCTTCTTGCCTTCCCAGATGAGCGCTCTCATCGCTTAACCTCCATTGTGATTGAACGGTTGTTTCGCGCGCGGCCCTCCTCGCTTCTCGGTCACGCGGCAACCGCACTGCGAACAGCATTCGACGTTCCGTTCAACGCGTGTTTTCTTGTCTCCATGCTGGTCCGCGATCCGGTTATCGGCGTGGGCAGTGAGCCGGAAGGCCGTCTGTCCTGCATCGTTGTCAACGTCAAAGCCATCTTCATGCGTCGCGCGATGCAAGACGCTGCCCGCAAACGCCTTCTGTACGGGCGTCTGCGCGGCCGGCCATCGCTTGTTTTCTCCCGGACAAATTCTCCGGAACATACTCACCGATGCAGACACGCCAGCGAGCTGGCCGACCGAATAGCGGCCCTTCCGGCTCCCGAACCGAGCCGCTCCTGCAAAATCTGCAGCCCGACGCAAGTTTTCCACGACTACGCGATGCCCGTCGACCTGACGCATCGATTAGACAGCCGTATCAATTGCCTTGATCCTTAGACCGCATAGCTCACATCCGCGAGCCGTCTCCGTCGACACATCGGGCACGCCGATAGCTGCCCATCTACTCGCACACCGTCACGAATAATCCGGTGCGCGTGGCACTCACTATTTAGTATCGCTATAGACCCCGCGATGCGATACCCATAGCAGACGCTGTCTGCAAACGTGCCGGCATGAACAAGAGAGGGACGTCCCGCAGATGCGTCTGCGGATTAGTCGAGCCCGTCAGCCGCTCACGCGGGATGTGCTCAGGCTCTTTGCAGTTGACTCTCGGAGAACGATATGAAAGCGGTTGTCTATCGTGGTCCTCGCCAGGTCACCGTCGAGAACGTTCCAGATCCAAAAATCGAACGTCCGACCGACGCCATCGTCAGGATCACCAGTACCAACATCTGCGGTTCCGACCTGCATATGTACGAGGGCCGAACGGACTTCGAGCAAGGCCGCATCTTCGGTCATGAAAATCTGGGCGTGGTGCAAGAGGTCGGCCCGGCCGTGGAGCGGCTCAAGCCCGGCGACTGGGTGTGTCTCCCATTCAATGTCAGTTGCGGCCACTGCGTGAACTGCGAGCGCGGACTCACGGCGTTTTGCCTGAGCGCGAACCAGCCGGGAATCGCCGGCGGCGCTTTCGGCTTCGCCGACATGGGTCCGTGGCCCGGCGGACAGGCCGAATACCTTCGGGTGCCTTGGGCCGACTTCATGGCCTTGAAACTGCCACAAGACGCCGAGCACAAGCAGACCGACTACGTGATGTGCGCCGACATCTTCCCGACCGGCTGGCACGCGACCGAGCTCGCCGGCTTGAGGCCCGGCGACGCCGTGGTGATCTACGGCTCCGGACCGGTCGGTCTGATGGCCGCGCACTCGGCAATGATCAAGGGCGCGCGCAGCGTCATGGTGGTCGATTGCCATCCGGACCGGCTCAAGCTCGCAGAGTCGATCGGCGCGATTGCGATCGATTATTCGAAGCAAGATCCAGTGGAACGGGTGATGGACTTGACGCAAGGCATGGGCGCGGACGTCGGATGCGAATGCGTCGGCTACCAGTGCCACGATCCGGCTCCGCAACGCCACGAGCACCCCAATCTGACGATGAACAACCTCGTGTCGTCGGTCAAGTTCACTGGCGGGATCGGCGTGGTCGGCGTGTTCATTCCGGAGGACCCGGGCGCGCAGGACGAGCTGGCGAAGAAAGGCCAGATCGCGTTCGATTGGGGCAAGTGCTGGTTTAAAGGCCAGCACATCGCGACGGGCCAGTGCAACGTCAAGGCCTACAACCGGCAGTTGCGCGACCTGATTCACGCGGGCCGCGCGAGGCCATCGTTCATCGTGTCGCACGAGTTGAAACTCGAGGAAGCACCCGACGCCTATCAGCACTTCGACGTGCGCGATCACGGCTGGACCAAGGTGGTCTTGCACCCCGGAGGCTAGCGAAGCGACGCGGCGATCGCAGTCGCATGAGCGCTCGAGTCCATCGATCAAGCTGAGAATGGCGATGCATCCCACGGTCCGGTTCCACGACGCATGGCCACGCGTGCGATGGGCTCGAGCGTCGCCAATATTTCTCGTCGATCCCGCTGCACGGTACGAACTGCGCAGCGGGCACTACGGCGGTCAGTAACCTTGGGAGCATTCGTTATGGCAAGCAACATTCCTGCTACCCGGCCGCGCGAATTATCGGGACGCGGCGGCCATTCTTCGGGCATTTCGTCCAGGGAAACAATGCAAGGCATGGGCTGGATCCTCGTCGCGCTCAGCGCGGCCTTGATCGTGTCCGGACTCGCCGGACGAAAGAAAGGTGCCGTGGCTCTTGCGCTCACAGCTTGCGCGGGCATGGCCGCGGCGAGTGGTGTCCCGCTCCATCGCGGACGGGCAGACAACCAGGGGCGCAGCAGGATGGCCAGCGCGACACCGGAGGTGGAGCGCGCAATCACCATCGGCAAGACTGCGGACGAGCTTCGTCGACTCTGGCTTGCGCCCGGGACGCTCCCGCAACTCATCGCAGGTTTCGCGACGTTGCACCCGATCGGCGACGGCCGCATGCGCTGGGAAATAAGGACGCCGCTCGGTCGCGCCTACAAGTGGGAATCGGAGATTGTCGACGGCCCCGGCGGAGGCGTCGGCTGGCGCTCGCTGCCTGACGCCGCCATTTCCAACGAAGGATCCGTCCGCTTCGACTCCGCCCCGCACGACCGCGGCACGGTGGCAACGCTGCACGTCCGGTTCGACCCGCCCGGCGGCGCTCTCGGTGAAGGCCTGCTCCAACTCCTCGGGGCCGCGCCGCTGAATCTGGTCGCGGACAACGCGCTGCGGCGCTTCAAGAGCCTCGTCGAAACCGGCGAGATTCCTACCACTGAGCGGCAGCCCGCTGCTCGCACAACCGCACGTTAAGGAGAGTGAGCATGCGAGCACTGTACTGGAACGGGGTGAACGACCTGCGCGTCGGGACTGTGAAAGACCCTGAGATCATCAATCCCCGCGACGCCATTCTGCGCGTCAGTCTGTCGACGACCTGCGGCTCGGATCTTCACTTCATCGACGGCTACATTCCGACGATGAAGTCCGGCGATGTCATCGGTCACGAGTTCATGGGCGTGATCGAGGAGATCGGCCCCGAGGTGAAGCGCCTCGCGAAAGGCGACCGCGTCGTGGTTCCTTCATTCATCGTTTGCGGGCAATGCTGGTATTGCCAGCATTCCCTCTACTCGTTGTGCGACAACACGCACCCGAAGCCCGAACTACAGGCACCGCTTCTGGGCGGGCATACGACGGCAGGCATCTACGGCTACACCCACGCGTTCGGCGGCTATGCGGGCGCACATGCGCAATACGTGCGCGTACCGTTTGCCGACAACGACTGCTTCAAGGTCCCTGACGGCGTGGCGGACGATACGGCGCTGTTCCTTTCAGACGCGGCGCCGACCGGCTACATGGGCGCCGACTTCTGCAACATCCAGCCGGGCGATACGGTCGCGGTCTGGGGCTGCGGCGGCGTCGGTCTGATGGCGCAGCAAAGCGCGCGGCTGATGGGCGCGGAGCGAGTCATCGCGATCGACCGCTTCCCCGAGCGCTTGCAGATGGCGCGCGAGCACGCCGGCTCGGAGACGATCGACTATACGGCGGTCGACAGCGTCCTCGAAACGCTCAGGGAGATGACCGGCGGGCGGGGCCCGGACGCATGCATCGACGCGGTAGGGATGGAAGCGCACGGCACCGGGCCGCAATATGCGTATGACCGCGTCAAGCAGGCGCTGCGTCTGGAGACGGACCGCGGCCAGGCGCTGCGCGAAGCCGTGATGGCCTGCCGCAAAGGCGGCACGCTGTCGGTGCTCGGCGTCTACGGTTTGATCGACAAGTTCCCGATGGGCGCCATCATGAACAAGGGCATGACGGTGCGCAGCGCGCAGCAGCACGGGCAAGCCTATATGGATCGGCTGCTCTCGCACGCCCAGAAAGGCGAGCTGAACCCTGCTTACCTCGCCACTCACCGCTTCTCGCTGGAGGACGGGCCGCGCGGCTACGACATGTTCAAGCACAAGACCGGCGGCTGCGTGCGTGCCGTGTTCGCGCCGTAAATTCGCCGTGCATCCCGAGTGCCGCCATGCAAAGGAAACGACCATGATCCGAATCACAGCCGCGTCCGCCATCGTGGCGATAACGCTTCTCGCCAATGCGTCCATCGCACAGCAGCACGCGGGGCCTTCATCCGATACGCCACAATTGCAGCAGGTCGCGCAATTCGAGCACCAGGTTACAGGCGTGACCGTTTCGAAGGATGGGCGCATCTTCGTCAATTTCCCGCGCTGGACGGAAGATGCGCCGATCTCGGTCGCCGAAGTGACTCGCGACGGCCAGATCAAACCTTACCCGGACGAGGGGTGGAATTCATGGCGCAACGAGATATCCGCTGAAGATCATTTCGTGTGCGTCCAGAGCGTCGTGACCGATGCACACGGCAACCTCTGGGTCGTCGATCCGGCCGCGCCAGCCACAGCATCGCTGGTGTCGCGTGGGCCCAAGCTGGTGAAAATCGACCTTAAGGCGAACAAGGTAGCGCAGGTTATCCGTTTCGACGAGACAGTCGCACCTCAGGGAAGCTATCTCAACGATGTGCGGTTTTCGCCGGATGGACGGTATGCCTATCTGACCGATGCCGGGGCCGAGGGAGCGCTCGTCGTCGTGGACCTGCAGACGGACAAATCCAGACGCGTGCTCAGCGGCCATCCGAGCACGCAGCCGGAAAAGGACGTGGTGGTCAAGATCGATGGGCGCCCGCTGCGCCGACCGGACGGCCGCGGCGTCGAATTTGCCGCCGACAGCCTCGCGCTCTCGCCCGATGGCCGCACGCTCTACTGGAAAGCGCTGACCGGTCGCACGCTCTATCGCATTGCAACGAGCGCATTGCAGGACCCGCGTCTGCCGGAGAAGGACCTCCAAGCGCGCGTGGAGCGCGTCGCCAAGACGGAGCCGACGGACGGTCTCTGGATCGACGAGCGCGGGCGGCTCTATCTGAGCGCGATCGAGCAGGATGCAGTCAAAGTCCGCGACGGCGATCGCGTCACGACCCTCGTACAGGACAAGCGGCTGCGCTGGCCCGATACGTTCTCGGAAGGACCCGACGGCACCCTCTACGTCACGAGTTCCCACATCCAGGACATGAGCTGGTTCAAGCCCGAGAACGGCCCGCGGCTCGAGACGCAGTTGTGGCGCATCGAGGGAACCGGGGCGCGGCAGTGACGCGCGGGACGGAAATGCCGACGACAGGAGGCCGTGTTGATCATCGGAGGCGTCTGATTGCTGATCGTCGGTGTATTGCTCGTTTTGATGGCGGTCGGACGCAAGAACGTCGAGCGATTGCCCATAACCGGTGCGATGCTCTACCTCGTCGTCGGCTTTGTGCTCGGCCCCGCGAGCATCGGCCTGCTGATGATCGACCTGGAAAGCCACATCCGTCTGCTGCGCACGCTGACCGAAGTGGGCCTCGCGACGGGCCCTGCGCTCCTTCTCGCCTCGACGCTCGGGCCGACCGACCCGGTGCTCGCGAACGAACTGCGCGTGAAGTAAGCAGGCGACGAGGAGCCGCTGCGGTTCGCGCTGTCATCGGAAGGCGGAATCGATGACGGCGCCGCCGTTCCGATGATCTACATCGCGCTCGCCCTGTGCGGCGTTCCGAGTATCGGCATCGGGTGGACGTTGAGGACGCCGATCGTCGTGTCCGTCACGAAGCTGCGCACACGCAACTATCACGCAAGGCCGCCGAACGAGGTGCTCTAGTCGGTCGAGCATGGAGAACAAAAGGAAGCGCCACCGACCCCGAACTCGCCCATGCCTATTTTCCAAATAACCAGGGATATTGACCGGGTTACGCTCGTGTTTTCGTCACATCACGGTGAGCCGGACATGAACGTAGCCGAACGCCTTGCACGAGCGGGAATCGAACTGCCGGCGCCCATCTCCCCGCTCGGCTCCTATCGAACGGTGTCCATTTCGGGTAGTCATGTCTATGTTTCCGGTCTTGGGCCCTTCGAAAACGGCAAGCCACTCGTCGGCATCGTCGGCGGCGACATGTCTCTCGAAACGGCCCGGCATGCGGCGCATCTGACGATGCTCATGATCCTCGCGTGCGTCGATCAGGCATGCGGCCTGGACAACATCGACCGATGCAGCCGGCTGACGGTCTACGTGCGCGCCGAACAGTCGTTCACCCAACACCCGCAAGTGGCGAACGGCGCCAGCGACCTGTTGCTGACATTGTTCGGGCAAGACAGGCTTCCGGCGCGAAGCGCGCTGGGCGTGCATACGTTGCCGATGGGCATTCCGGTTGAAATCGACAGCATTTTCGAATTGAAGTGAAAAATCGCGCGGCGGCTTCGTTGGCGAACGCGCCACGAATCCACCGAGCGATTTTTGCCGTCCGGTAATTCTGGCGACGCGCAACCCTTTGATAAGCTTCCCGTCCATGCACGCTACCAAGCTCAACGTTATGGCCGACGCAAGCCTTGTCGAAGCGCAAGACGCTGCGCTGTCGCGCGCGGATCACGTGTATTACACCCTGCGCGAGGAAATATTCGACATGCGTCTTCTGTCGGGTGACCGCCTGACCGAAGGCGCCATTGCGAAGCGCTTCGGCGTATCGCGTACGCCCGCGCGCGAAGCGCTGCAACGCCTGCAAAGCGATGGCCTGATGCAAGGCTACGTGCGCGGCGGCTGGGAAGTGGTGTCCATCGACAACAAGCGTTTCGACGACCTCTACGAGATGCGTCAGATGATCGAAGTCTTCGCCGTGCGCAAGCTCTGCAATGGCGAAGTGCCGCAAGGCGATCTTCACTTGCTGCTCGATGCGCTCGATCGCGTCTGGCTGGTCGGCCGTGCGCGCCGGGTCGTCGATGGCCGGAAGCTCGTCGAACTGGACGAATCGCTGCATCATGCGCTGGTCGCAGCCGCTGGCAACGATGAGCTCACGGCGACCATGCAACGCGTCACCGACCGTATCCGCGTGGTGCGGCGGCTCGACCTCGTGAAGGGCGACGGCATAGCGGAAACGTACGAAGAGCATGTCGCCATTCTCGATGCCATTCGTCGCGGCGACGGCGCATCCGGCGTCGAACTGGTGTCGCGTCATATCAGCGGCAGCCAGGCGAGCGTACGCGGCCTCACGATGCAACGCGTGCTCGCCGCCCGCACCGAAGCGGGGCGTTCGGCGGTCGCCCACGCACCGGCACGACCGCGCCGCACCATCTGACGGCATCGACCCGCGTCGTTCCAACACACCGTAAGCGCCGCGCTAAGGCTTAGCCAGCAAGCCCCTATAGGGTTTTCACCAACGCCTGGCACGGAACTCGCATTGACGCTTTCGTTGTATACAAGGAAACGTCGATGTCTCTGGAAGTCTTCGCAGCACTCAATCCCACACGCGGCTCGCGCGGCATGGCCGTCGCGCCACATGCGCTTGCATCGCAAAGTGCGCTCGCGGTTCTTCGCGAAGGCGGCAATGCCGTCGAAGCGATGATCGCGGCTGCCGCAACCATCGCGGTGGTTTATCCGCACATGAACAGCATCGGCGGAGACGGCTTCTGGCTGATCTCGCGTCCGGGCCATGCGCCCATCGGCATCGAGGCGTGCGGCGCGGCCGCGATGCGCGCCGACATCGGCACCTATCGCGCGCTCGGTTTCGACGCCATTCCCGCACGCGGCCCGCTCGCGGCCAATACCGTCGCAGGCACCGTCTCCGGCTGGGACTTCGCGCATCGCGTGTCGAAGAACACACTCGGCGGCCGCTTACCCCTTGCGCGTCTGCTGGAAGACGCTATCCACTACGCGAAGGCAGGCATTCCCGTCACGCGCAGTCAGTCCAACTGCATCTCGGGTAAGCGCGGCGAACTCGAAAACGCGCCGGGCTTCGCGCAAACCTTCTTGCCCGATGGCCGCGTGCCGCGCACCGGCGAGCGCTTCGTCAACGCGCGTCTCGCCGCCACGCTTCAACAACTCGCCGATGCAGGACTAGACGACTTCTATCGCGGCGATCTTGCGCGAAGCATCGCGCACGACCTGTCGTCGCTCGAAACGCTCATCACCCTCGCCGACCTCGAACGGCACACGGCTCGCGAACGTACGCCGCTCGCGCTCACGCATACGCTGGGCACCGTCTACAACATGCCGCCGCCGACGCAAGGTCTCGTGTCCCTGCTGATCCTCGGCGTGCTCGACCGCGTGCTGACCGACGACATGGACCCGCTCGGCCCCGAGTTCGTGCATGCATGCGTCGAAGCCACGAAGCTAGCCTTCAAGGTGCGCGACGAACATGTGACCGATCCGGACCACATGCGCATCGATCCCGTCACGCAACTCGATCCCGCCGCGCTCGACGCGATGGCGCAGCACGTTTCGACGTCGCGCGCCGCCCCCTGGGGCCGTGGCCGCGGTCCCGGCGATACAGTCTGGATGGGTGTCATCGATGGCGATGGCGTCGCCGTCAGTTTCATCCAGAGCATCTATCACGAGTTCGGCAGCGGCATCGTCTTGCCGCAGTCGGGCATCAACTGGCAGAACCGGGGTTGCAGCTTTTCGCTCGATCCGTCGTCGCTCAATCCGCTGATGCCGGGCCGCCGTCCGTTTCACACGCTCAATCCCGCGCTCGCCCATTTCGCCGACGGCCGCACGATGGTCTACGGCAACATGGGCGGCGACGGCCAGCCGCAATCGCAGAGCGCGGTGTTCTCACGCATCGCACGATTCGGCTGGAATCCCCAGGCCGCGATCGATGCGCCGCGCTGGCTGCTCGGCCGTACCTGGGGCCAGTCGACCGACTCGCTCAAGCTGGAAGCGCGCTTTCCCGCCGAAACCATCGACGCATTGCGCGCGCTCGGTCACGACGTCGAAGTGCTCGCCGCCTACGACGAAGCGATGGGGCACGCTGGCGCAATAGTTCGGTATCCAGACGGGTTATTCGAAGCCGGTCACGATCCGCGCAGCGACGGTTCAGCCGCCGGCTGGTAACACCTGAAACGCTATAGCTTCAAAGCCATCCGGTTCCGCGCTCGTCGGACCGGAGGGCACTATTGATCTTTTTTATCCGCAACACAACGGGGAACGCCTATGAACTCACGCATCCAGACACTGCACGACGATGCAGCCGCGCCCGCGATCGCCGCTCACAACCGCTGGCTGCAACTCGGTCTCGGCCTGCTCTGTATGATGTCGATTTCGAGCCCGCAATACGTGTGGACGCTGCTGACGAAACCGCTGTCGGCAAAGCTCGGCGTGCCGCTGCCCGAGTTGCAGATCACGTTCTCGCTGCTCATCATCCTGCAGACGTTCTTCTCGCCGTTTCAGGGCAAGCTGATCGACCGCTTCGGTCCGCGCCTGCTGATTTCACTCGGCACGGTCATGTCGGGCCTGAGTTGGGTGCTCTCGTCGATGGCCGCCAGCACATCGATGCTGTATCTCACCTACGGTCTCGTGGGCGGGCTCGGCACGGGCATCGTGTATGTCGGCGTGGTCGGCCTGATGGTGCGCTGGTTCCCCGACCGGCGCGGCTTCGCAGCGGGCGCCGTCGCCGCGGGCTACGGCATGGGCGCAATCGTGACGACGTTCCCGATCTCGGCCTCGCTGGCGGCGCGCGGTCTCGATGCGACGTTGTGGATCTACGGCATCGCGTTCGCGGTCGTGGGCTTCGTCGCATCGCAAGGTTTGCGTGTGCCGCGTGATGAAGCAGCGGCGAAGGCATCGGCGCAGGCGGCGGCGATGGCGGCATCGAACGTGCCGAATCTGCGTCCTTCGCAAATGATGAAGTCGCCTCTGTTCTGGCTCATGTTCGCCATGATGACGATGATGTCCACCTCGGGCCTCATGGTCACATCGCAGATGGCGACCTTTGCGGCGGACTTCGGCATCACGAAGGTCGTTGTGTTCGGCATGGCCGCGCTTCCGCTCGCGCTGACCATCGACCGCTTCACCAACGGACTCACGCGTCCGCTCTTCGGCTGGGTATCGGACACATTCGGGCGTGAAAACACGATGTTCTTCGCCTTCGCGCTCGAAGGCGCGGCGATGGCGCTGTGGCTCCTGACGCGCGACAACGCCGTCTTGTTTGTGCTGCTCTCGGGCGTCGTCTTCTTCGGCTGGGGCGAAATCTTCTCGCTCTTCCCGTCCACTTTGACAGATACCTTCGGCACGCGCCACGCCACCGAAAACTACGGCTGGCTGTATATCTCGCAGGGCATCGGTTCGATCTTCGGCGGTCCGCTCGCGGCGCTTTTGCATCAGCACGCGGGAAGCTGGGTGCCGGTGTTCAGCGTCGGGATCACGCTGGACATCGTGACGGCCGTGCTCGCGATGTTCGTGCTGAAGCCGATGCGCGCGAAGTTTCTGGAAAGAGCGGGCGCTTGAATGCTCGAATCGTGTGCGGCGCTAAAGCCGGAACTGCTGCCGCAGCGCCGTTGCGAGCAGGTCGATCGCCTCGGTTGCGCGTCCGGTGTCATCGCGCAACAGCACCACCTCGTGATCGGCTACATGCGGAAGACCGTCGATCACCCGCATGTCCGCGGTGACTCTTGCCCGGTCGAGGAGCGTCACCGCGAGCCCTGATTCGACGCACGCCTTGATGACTTGCGTCGATCCGCTGTCGAGCACGACTCGCCACTTGCGTTCCGCGGCTTCCAGCGCATCCGTCATCGCCAATCGATAGGGACACGGCTCGGCATACAGCGCCAACGGAACCGGACGCGACGCGTCGAGCGCGAACGTCGTACTGCCGACCCAGACGGGCGTGGTCAGCGTCAGAACGTTCGCCGATCTGCTTCGGTGCGCAGGCTGAACGAAGATCGCCACGTCTAGCTTGCCGCGCGCAATCTGATCCCGTAGCTTGAGGCTCGGCGCGGTTTTCACTTCGAGTACCACGTCGGGCCACCTCGTCGAGAAGTCAGGCAGGATGTCATGAATGACGTGAGCGGCGTATTCATCGGGGATGCCGAGCACGACGCGGCCCGCCAGTCGTTTGCCCTTGATCTCGTCGATTATCCGGTCGTGAGCCGCCAGCAGTTCACCCGTGCTCGCCAGTAGCCGTTTGCCCAGCACGGTCAACGTGACCGACTGATTGTCCCGCTCCAGCAATCTGCCGCCCGCAGCGGCTTCCAGACGCTGAATGTGAAGGCTTACCGCCGCCGGACTTCGGTTGACGTACTCGGCCGCCGCCCGGAAGCGCCCCAGCCGCGCAATCGCGTGAAAGGTCCGCAGCAGTTCGATGTCTAACACAGTGCTCATCGTGTGATCCCGAGTGGTTTAGCCAGGCTGAACGATCGAATCAGTATATTTTGATTTTCGAATCAACGGCGGCGCGCTAACGTGGAAACATGGCGAGAACATACACAAACGAACGCGTACCTGGACGGAGCCCCGTGCCGCTACCCGTGCTCGAAGCGGCAATGGTGCTCACCTGGAGTTCCGGCTCCATCGGGATGCGATTCTCGGCGGACTATGCACCGGTCTATCTGGTCACGTTATGGCGATTCGTCGCGCTTTCCATCGGCTTGTTTCCGTTCGTGGCGCGAGAGATCCGGCATACGCCCCAGCCTGTTCTGATCCGGCAAACATGCATCGGGGCGTTGGCGATGGCCGGCTATCTCGCGGGCGTCGCGGGTGGCGTTCAGCGTGGCGTGCCCGCCGGTCTCGCGGCCCTCATCGCCGACTTGTTGCCTATCGGCGTGGTGCTAATTTCCAGTTGTCTCTTTCGCCAGCGCAACCCGGCTATCGTGTGGGCCGGATTAGGACTCGGTCTTGTCGGGACGCTGATCGTCTGTCGAGATGCCCTTTCTCTCGGCGGCGCGCCCGTGTGGACCTATGGACTGCCGGTCGCGGGAATGCTATCGCTCGCGGCGGGCACCGTCTGGCAGCAACGCTCTTCGCACTGCGGCACCTTGAGTCCGCTGAGCATGCTGTGGCTGCAGAGCCTCGTATCGTGCCCGATCTTCTTCGCATTGCAAGCGTCTCAAGGCTGCATCGCACCGATCCTGTCCGCCGGATTCGCGGCGAGCATCGCGTGGAGCGTCATTTTCGCGACGCTCGGCGGATGCGGTCTGTACTGGGCGTGTCTGCGGCGGTCCTCGTCAGCTCGCGTGACGAGCGTGCTGTTCCTCAGTCCGCCCGTCACGCTGGTCTGGGCATGGGCAATGTTCCGCGAGCCGCTATCGTGGCTGATGGCCCTCGGCACGGCGATATCCGGCGCGGGAATACTTCTCGTCATCAATCGCATCGGCGGAGAAGGCGGTTAGCGCGGAATCCCAGGAAGATTGGGCCGAACGGCGAGCCCGACGCGTAGTTGTCGAAGCTGCGGTCCGATCTGCCACTCGCAAACAAACCGAACGTACGTAAAGCACGGATGATTTCGACCAGCGGAGCTCGCGGGTTTGCTTGCTTATCTCGAACTGCCAATAACTGTTAGGCGGCACTTCTCCGACTGCCGGTGTGGCAATCCAGAACCGCGTCCATTCGATGGCGGTCAATACTACCAAGCGAGATACCATGGATCTGCCTGCATGGCTGTGCAGCGAAACTAGCGCGCAACATATCGGCGACGTCGATTGGGCCCAGACGCAACTGGGTGAAATTCAAAAATGGGACCGCTGCCTGCAAGCGTCCTTAATGGCCTGTTTCGGTTGTTCATTTCCGGCCTGCGTGCTTTGGGACCAGACTCGCTATTTCTGCCCAACAAAGCGCTTTACGACCGCCTTGAGCGAAACGGGCCGGCGTGCATCGGCCAGCCGTGTCCCGATCTCCGGGGCGCCGCACGGGATTCCGTTCATTCTGCGCTGGCCGAGGTCATCACACAGTGCCGACAGGTGCGCTGCACCGATGTTCAGCTTGCGGTGGAGCACGGCGTTGAGACACGCGACGAACATGTCGCGCTATTGCTTAGCCCGGTTTGCAGCGGTGATGGCGGGGCGGGCGGAGTGCTTTGCATGCTGATTGAAACCACTGATATCACCTTGGCGCGACAGCATGCAACGCGTGAGCTCAATGCTATCGAGTTAGCGCGACGCATCGACGAGGAGCGCCTGCAGACTATTATCGATCGATTGCCAGCCGGTGTTGGCCTGACCGACGCGGCCGGTCCATGGACGCTAGCCAACGCATCAATGCGCCAATATACCGACAGCGGTTCCTTCAACGCTCCCGGAGCGTAGTCGCCTTTGGCATGAATGGGATGCCCATGGAAGTCCAATTCCGATTCATGATTGGCCGGGCGCACGTGCCCTGCGTGGCGAAACAGTGATGCCAGGCCAAGAAATGCTTTACACCGGCGTGCTTGGGCGTCGGATTTGGATGCGCGTTAGCGTAGCGCCTCTGTACGACGCTTCCGGAAGCCTTCTCGGCACCTGTTCGATAGTACAGGACATAACCGACCTCAAAGATGCCGAGCAAGCGCTGAAGGAAGAAGGTCATCGCAAGAACGAGTTCCTTGCCGTGCTCGCCCACGAGCTTTGAGACCCGTTGTCCCCCATACGAAACGGTCTAAACATACTCAGCCATGCTTGTGACGTGGAAACGCTTGCGCGCGTCCGCCAGATGCTCGACCCCCAGGTCTCGCATGTAGTGCGGCTCGTCGACGATCTACTTGAAGTATCACGCATCACGAGCGGCAAGATTGAACTACGCAGAGAAAGTCTTGATCTATCCAATATCCTAACCAATGCCATCGAAACGAGCCGCCCGGTCATTGATGGGGGACAGCACCAGCTCACCGCTAACTTTCCTTCGGAAAAGCTAACAATTTTCGGCGACCCCGTCCGACTTACACAGTCATTCGCAAATTTACTCAATAACGCTGCCAAGTACACGAATCGGGGCGACCACATAGAGCTTACTGCTACCCGTGAGGAAACGCATGCTGTCGATACGGTGCACGATAACGGCATCGGAATTTCCCCGGAAATGCTGCCAAGCATCTTCGAGATGTTCCGTCAGGTCGAGGATGTTCGTCATCGCGCACAAGGTGGATTGGGCATCGGATTGACGCTTGTCCAAAGCCTTATCCGAATGCATGGCGGCAGTGTTGCAGCATTCAGCGATGGAGCAGGTCGCGGTAGCGAATTTACGGTCCGGCTACCGCTTAGCAATGCGAACGCGGACCCGGGGACAACCGCCACGGACGACGCCCCGTCTCGGCATCCTCTCCTCGCCGGCAGGAAGATCCTCGTCGTCGACGATAACGTCGATGCGGCAGAAAGCCTTGCCATTCTCCTTGCTATGATGGGTGCTGAAACCAGGACGGCGCAAGATGGACCAGAAGCGCTGCAAGGGTTGGAAACCTTGCAAGCAGACGCGATATTGATGGATATCAGCATGCCGACAATGAATGGCTACGAACTCGCGCGGCATATTCGCGCCGCGAATACCTTCTTCCCGACGATAATTGCTATCACCGGCTGGGGGCAGGAAGATGACCTTCGCAGATCCCGAGAAGCAGAGATTGATGCCCACCTTGTAAAGCCAGTTGATATCGACCTGCTGCTTAAAGCCCTGGAACGGCGCGGGACTTAACTGGACCTAAGCCGACGAGCGCAGACGTAGGCAGCATGTTCCGCCGCGGACGCCGCCGAAAATAGCACGGGAACCGAATACTGGACGCTTGTCTGCGATCGCTTCGAGGATGGAAAGACCCGGAACAGCCGCACAGTGCTCCTCCAACCATCTCGATACTCGTCCGTTCGACACTCAACAACCCTTTTAGTCAATTTCCACACCTAATTAATTGTCTCATAAAAAAGAATCGAACATCGACAGAGGCGAGACAGGATGCCTGGGAGAAAGCGTTCAAACCATGCAAAAAAAACGCCGCCACGTACGCCAGCAAAGAGAGCAGATATTAAAGTAGTAATGCATACCGCGGGAACAAGCGTCGATTCGTACCCCGAGTTGATGAATGCTTCCGCGTCCCCAAGCCAGGTGTTCTGTTTGTAGGCTGAGATGACACCGGCCGAGGAAAGCGGGCCGGCGGCGATCGTTGCAGAAGCGCGATGTGTGGCGGGCGATGCACCCGTCTATCTTTCGCTTGATGTCGATGCTCTCGATCCCGTCTTCACGCCCGGCACCGGAGCGCCGGAATTCGGCGGATTGACGACGCGCGAGACGCTTGCGTTGCTGCGCGGATCGTCGCCCCCCCGGCTCCAGCGCATAGCCACGCCCGCTCACATCCGAAAGCGGTCTCGCGTTGTCACGTAATCGCTCGCGCCGAAGCGGCCTACCGGAAAGTAATGCTCGAGACGGACGCGCCACGTACCGATATCGATGAGGTCATCACGCGCGTGCAGCATCAGCACGCGGCCGATAAAGATGTGGCGGCTCGCCGTCTCGAGCGTCTCCCACAGCGCGCACTCGAACGCGACGGGCGCCTCGGCAATGCGCGGCGGCATCACACGCGTCGAAGCAAGCGTCCTCAAACCCACCTGGTCGAGTTCCGACACGTCCGCCGCGAAACGTTCGCCACAGCGATGCATCTGCCGCGCGATAGCTTCATCGGCGATATGCACGACGAACTCCTTCTCACGCGGGATGTTCACTGCGGTGTCCTTCAACGTGCCGTCTGCCAGCCGGTTGATGCTGATCATGACGATGGGCGGCTCTTCGCCCAGCATGTTGAACATCGAGAACGGCGCAGCGTTCACGGTGCCGTCCACGCCAAGCGTGGTGACGAGCGCAATGGGCCGCGGCACGATGAGGCTCGCCATCAGCTTGTAACGCTGGTACTCGGTAATCGCTTCGAAATCGATTTCCATGTCACTCCATTGCAGTTCGTTGCGCGGGTTCGATTCCGAGCAGATGCGCGAGCCCATTGGCGCCCGGCATGCGCGATGTCTCGATTCGAGCCTCCAGGCTATGCAGATGCGTCATCATGTGCGCAATAGCGCCCGCGGCATCGCGCGCCTCGATACTATCGAGGATAACAGTGTGCTCCTCGTGCTCGCATGGCGCATTGCCGACCGGTTCGTAAGCGCCGACGATCAGCGAGCAGCGAGAGATAAGTTCGCTGAGATAGTGTTCGAGAATCGCATTGCGCGCGAGTGCCGCTATACGCAGATGAAAGGCGCTCGCAAGCCGCGCCCACGACGGCTGATCGAAGCGATGCATCGCCTGGTGCTCTTGGTCGAGCTGTTCGCGCAACGCGGCGATATCGGCCGCGCTCGCGCGCTCGGACGCGAGTTCGACGAGCGCGCGCTCGACCGCGCGACGCGCCTCGAAGGTCGTGCGCGTCTCTTCGCGGGTCGGCTGCGCGATCACGGCGCCCTTGTTCGGACGCAGCATGACGATGCCGTCGTACGCGAGCTTTTCGAGCGCGCGCCGCACGACCGCGCGACTCACTCCGAAAACCGCGCATAGCTCGGGCTCCGGCAGTTTCGTGCCGGGCGTAAGCCTGCGATTGAGCACGCCTTCGAAGATCGACCGATAGATGCGCGCGTCCGCGCTCTCCTTCGCGCTGCTCATGCGGCCTGCGCCGACACCGGCACGGCTTCGTCGGCATGACGCGCGATTGCGCCGGGCGTCGTCAGCCAGATGTTTTCGCGCGCCGCCGCGATATGCGCGAGTGCGCGCCGCAAATGCCGCAACCGGTATGGCTGCCCGACGATATACGGATGCAGCGCAATGCCCATCACGAGCGCCTCCGGCGCGCGCGCGCGCAGCGTCTGTTCGAGCATTTCGTCGAATTGATCGATGATCATGTCCGCGAAATCGCGCATGTCCATGTGACGCGCCATGATCATCGGGAGGTCGTTCAATTCCTGCGGATAGGGAATCGACCAAAGCGGGCCGCTACGCGTGTTCATTCGCACGGGCCGGTCGTCGTGACACCAGTTAAGCGTGTAACGAAAGCCCGTCTCCGCGAGAAGGTCCGGCGTGCGATGCGATTCGGAGATCCACGGCGAGAGCCATCCCGAAGGCGCAGCGCCGGAACCTTCGAGGATGCGCGAGCGGCAATGCACCAGTAGCGCGCGTTCGCCGTCTTCGTCGAGATCGCTCTGGCGCCGCGCGTTCGTGTGGCCGTGTCCGATGAGTTCGTCGCCACGCGCGGCACACGCCTCGACGAGTTGGGGACAATGATCGTAGAGCGAGGTATTGATGAGCGTTCCCGCAGGCAGATTGAGTGCATCGAACAGTTCGATGCAGCGCCAGGCACCCACGCGATTGCCGTATTCGCGCCAGCTGTAATTGAGCACGTCTGGATTCGGCGATGGCGGGCCGAGCGCCGCGCCCAGTCCCTCGCCGAACGCGAAATGTTCCAGGTTGAAACCGAGATAGACCGCGAGGCTCGTGCCGTTCGGCCAGCGATAACCATCGCTTTCGTGGATCGGACGATAGTCGAAGCGTCCATGTGTCTTCAGCGGACCGAAGTCATTCATTGTCGATTGTGATGAACCGGTTTGGTTAAGTGATGCCCCACGGCGAACGCGATCCGCACCTCGATTGCACACGTAAGCCGCTTCAAGGTGCTGACGATCGAGACGCGGAATCGTGTGCAATATGCGCGCCACTTCGTCGGCACCGACTGTCAGCGCACCGCGCAGCCTTCCTGGACGCTGCCTCGAATGCCCGGCAGGGCACGAGTGGCATATGTCTTGCAATTGCTTGGCCGCTCTATTCGATCAGCTTTCTTAACAGGACAGGCCTTCATGGTTCAAACGGCATCGACAGTGGTTCGAGCGAGTCCGGCCGATATTGAGCTCGTGCATGTTTCGAAGCGCTATGGCGATGCGCCGGCCGTCGACGCGATCGATCTGCGCATCCCCGGCGGTGCGTATTGCTGCCTGCTCGGGCCCTCCGGCTGCGGCAAGACGTCGACCCTGCGCATGATCGCGGGCCACGAGTGGGTATCCGAAGGCGATGTGCTGATTGGCGGGCGCAACGTCACGCGCGAGCGACCGGTCGCGCGCGGCACGGCCATGGTGTTCCAGAGCTACGCGCTCTTCCCGCATCTTTCGGCGCTCGACAACGTCGCGTTCAGCCTCAAGGTGCGCGGTGTAGCGAAAGAAGCGCGCAGGAAGCGTGCGGGCGAGCTGCTCGAACTCGTCGCGATGTCGTCTTACGCGAACCGCAAGCCTGCGCAGTTGTCAGGAGGACAGCAGCAGCGCGTCGCGCTTGCGCGCGCCCTGCTCAACGAGCCGCGCTGCCTGCTGCTCGACGAGCCGCTCTCTGCGCTCGATCCGTTCCTGCGCGTTCAGATGCGCGCCGAACTCAAGCGCTGGCAGAAGGAGCTCGGCATTACCTTCGTGCACGTCACGCATTCGCAGGAAGAAGCGATGGCGCTCGCGGATCTTGTCGTCGTGATGAGTCACGGTCATATCGAGCAGAGCGGCACACCTTTCGACGTATTCAATCGGCCGCGCACGGAATTCGTCGCGCGCTTTCTGGGCGGTCACAACGTGCTCGGTTCGAACGGGCGGCTTTTCACGGTGCGCGCGGATCATCTGCGCATCGCGCCGCAGGGCGTCGCGCCCGGCACGAGCGCCGGCGACAGCGGTCTTCTGCGCATCGGCGGACTCGTATGCACGGTCCGCGAAGCCGAGTATCAGGGCACGCATCTGCGCATGACGCTCGATCCGGTCGACGGTTCAGCCGAGCTCGTCTCGATGATCAGTGACGCCGACTACGACCCGCAACGCGCCGGCCCCGGCGCGCGCGTGACGGTGTGGTGGGACGAACAGAACGCGCATCCGCTCGCCGCTTAAACCAGGGCAATCACAACTTCAATTTCGAGGAGGCTCCATGAACGACGAACAAGCCAACGCACCGGACACAGACACCACGAACGCCGGTATATCACGCCGTGTTTTCATCAAAGGTGCGGTGGCGGCGGCCGGCATCGCCGGGTTTCCCTACGTGCACGCGCAGGAGAAAATCACATTGCGCTATCTCGGCACCGCGGTGAACCAGAGCGCCGATATCGCGAAGAAGTTCAAGGAAGATACGGGAATCGAGATTCAATACATTCCCGTCACGACCGACGATGTGACCAAGCGCATCATCACACAGCCGAATTCCTTCGATATCGTCGACACCGAATACTTCTCGCTCAAGAAGCTGATTCCGGCGGGCACGCTCACGGGCATGGACGCGAAGCGCATCAAGCTCGCTGACAAAATCACGCCCGTCCTGACCAAAGGCGAGGTGGACGGCAAGAAGATAGGCGATCAGGGCACCGCGCCAAAGAAGGTCATGTTTCTCAAGGGCGCGCGCTCGACCGAGTTCAGCGCGACGCCCACCGAATGGATGACGCTCATCCCCACGACGTACAACGCGGATACGCTCGGCATCCGCCCGGACCTGATCGCGCGGCCCGTGACGACATGGGCCGACCTCCTCAACCCGCAGTTCAAGGGTAAGGCGGCGCTGCTCAACATTCCGGCCATCGGCATCATGGATGCGGCCATGGCGATCGAGGCAACGGGTCAGGTGAAGTATGGCGACAAGGGGAACATGACGAAGGCGGAGATCGACCAGACGATCAAGGTGCTGATCGAAGCGAAACGCGCCGGACAGTTCCGCGCGTTCTGGCGCGACTTCAACGAGAGCGTGAACCTAATGGCCTCGGGCGAAGTGGTGATCCAGTCGATGTGGTCGCCCGCCGTCACGAAGGTCCGCACGATGGGCGTCGCGTGCAAGTTCCAGCCGCTCAAGGAAGGCTATCGCTCGTGGGCCTCAGGCTTCGGTTTTCCGCGCTCGCTGCAGGGCAAAAAGCTGGATGCGGCGTACGAATTCGTCAACTGGTTCCAGGATGGCTGGGCGGGCGCGTATCTGATGCGCCAGGGTTACTACCCCGGTGTGACCGAAACGGCCAAGTCGCACATGCAGGCCTACGAGTGGGACTACTGGATGGAAGGCAAACCCGCGGCACAGGACATCAAGGCACCCGACGGCCAGTTGCTGGAGAAGGCTGGCACCGTGCGCGACGGCGGCTCTTACAACCAGCGCATGGGCGCGATCGCCTGCTGGAACGCGGTGATGGACGAGAACATCTACATGGTCCAGAAATGGAACGAGTTCATCGCTGCATAAGGGGCGCCGCACACGATGGCTTCGATCGAATATCTCCAGCAGGCGAAGCACGCTCCGGTGCGTCACCGTCGCGTGAGCGCGTGGCTGCAAGCGACGCCGCTTACATTGACCTTCCTGCTGTTCTTCATCGTGCCACTCTTGATCACGCTGATCGTGAGCTTCTGGGACTTCAACGAATATCAGATCATCCCTGCCTTCACGCTCAAGAACTACGCGGCGATCTTCGACGGCTGCGGTTCTTTCACGGACGTCTGCGTAACCTTCAAGACCTACTGGTCGACACTCAGGTTCTGCGCGATCGTGTGGGGCGTGACGCTCGTGCTCGGCTTCACGATCGCGTACTTTCTCGCCTTTCACATTCGAACGACCTCTATGCAGACCGTGTTGTTTCTCGTCTGCACGATTCCGTTCTGGACGTCGAACGTAATCCGCATGATCTCGTGGATTCCCCTGCTCGGGCGTAACGGACTGGTGAATCAGGCGCTAATGTCGGCGCATCTCGTGGATCGGCCGGTCGAATGGCTCCTATACTCGAACTTTTCGGTCGTCCTCGCGTTCGTACATCTCTACACGTTCTTCATGATCGTGCCGATTTTCAATGCGATGATGCGTATCGACCGTGCTCTGCTCGAAGCGGCGCGCGACGCCGGTGCAAGCGGCTGGCAGGTCATCCGCGACGTGGTGCTGCCGCTATCGAAGACGGGCATCGTGATCGGGTCGATCTTCGTCGTCACGATCGTGATGGGCGACTTCCTCACCGTCGGGGTGATGGGCGGACAGCAAATTGCCTCGGTGGGCAAGATCATTCAGGTGCAAACCGGGTACCTGCAGTTTCCCGCCGCGGCGGCCAACGCGATCATCCTGCTCGCAGTCGTGCTGATGATCGTATGGGCGCTGACGCGCGTTGTCGATATCAGAAAGGAGTTGTGACATGGCGGGTGCAATTGCGCATCGGGAACATCGCCCCGCGAGCTTCTACTGGCTCGCGCTCGTGTTCGGACTGTTCGTGCTGTTCCTGTATGGGCCGGTCATCACGATCTTCATTCTGTCGTTTCAGGGCCCCGAGGGCGGCCTCACTTTTCCGATGCGCGGCGTCTCGCTGCACTGGTTCTCCGCCTTGCGCGACGGGGTCGGTGATATCGACATCTGGGCCGCGTTCGCACGCTCCGTGAAGCTCGCACTCGCAGTGACGGTGCTAACCGTCCTGTTCTCTCTGAGCGCGGGCCTTGCGTTCAGGCGGCGTTTCGCGGCGATAGCGCGGTGTTCTATGTTTCCGTGGCGAGCCTTATCATGCCGTCGATCATCGTTTCGCTCGGCATTGGCCTCACCTTTCGCCTGCTCGATACGCTGATCAAGTATCTGGCGAACGAATGGGGTTTCCAGTCGTTCGCGGATAGCTGGACTACGTCGATGGGCCTCTTCACCTCGGCGCTCGGGGCGCATCTCACATGGACGCTGCCGTTCGGCCTGCTCGTGATGTTCGCCGTGTTCAACCGTTTCAATCCGGCGTACGAGGAAGCGGCGCGCGATCTCGGCGCTTCGCCGTGGCAGTCGTTCAGACATGTGGTGCTGCCGATCATCGGGCCTTCCGTGATCGGCGTCGGCATGTTTGGCTTCACG
This sequence comes from Caballeronia temeraria, assembly GCF_001544795.2. GTDB lineage: Bacteria > Pseudomonadota > Gammaproteobacteria > Burkholderiales > Burkholderiaceae > Caballeronia > Caballeronia temeraria. The sequence goes on from NZ_FCOI02000048.1 coordinate 35,623, forward strand.
CTCTCGTGGGATGAAATCGCGCGAACCTCGCAGGCGATCGGCGATCAGAACACGCTGCCGCTCGAATTGCAGGGCTTGACGACATCGGTGACGACGCCCGTCATTTACGCGCTCGGCACGGTGACGACGCTGATGTCGCTTGCGGTGATGTTCGGCGGTCTGCTGATCGTGAGATCGATCGCGCGCAGGAGAAAGTTGGTTCGCTGAAGCGCCCGCCTTCGTTCGACGGTCAGCGACGGCAGGCAGGCTTTGCCGAGAACTTCACCGTATGGAATCGCGCCGGTCACTTCCGAACAGACGCGAAGTCGAGCGGGATCGCCCTACCCCACGAGCGGTGTCGTTCGCAACCCTTGTCGGCCGTTCAGCACAGGGGTCGACGGACGGCTCTCGACGAACCGCAATGTTCGTTCCGCCAACTCGCGTTGACAGGTCAGTTGTCCGTTTCGGCCTCCTGTAGCGCATCAAAGAAATGGTCACTTCCACGCTGTCGGCGACGTTGCAAAGCGCGGTTCCGAGAGTCATCGCATGGACCGATCGCTCGTCAGACCCACGCGATGTCCAGGAATCCGCCCAGAGTTCGTCGTCAAGTATCGGTTTAGCCATGTCCTTTTCATCGCCGAAGCAATGAAAAGGTTAGCAGGATTCATCGAGCGTTAACAGCCCCTCTGTTCATTTTGTTAAGGCTTCTTAGCCGCGCGTCCGCGACTAATTCCAGCGCGCCGGGCACTGTCGCGCGACCAGGCGCTTATCCACCAGGCGCAGGTAGAAATTGATTCCACGGGTGCACGCATCGTTGGCAACCGAACCTCGAGCATCTACCACATCATTGCAGTTCCCGAACCACGCCCGCCGTCGCTGCTTTCGCTGCAGAGGCACGACGCCTTCATCCTGTGGTTCTCGGGCACGCGGACCACAGTGACGATATCCTCGTCTCCGAGTACGCCCGCATCCTGCTAGCCGACGCCGAGGAGGTGCTCATGTCGGAGCCCTCGACCGACTAGATCGTCGTCTGCTCATTGACGATCTTCCGCGGCGAAGCTCACGTCCCGCGTGAACCACCATAAAAAAGCGCGAACAGTTGCCGATAAAGGAGTGCTGACAACGACTCTTTAGATGACACAGGGTGCCGCTAAATGACGAACAACAACCATGATATTGAGCAGCACGTAACTCGCGAGGCGACGGTATGAAACCGGTATCTGGTATTGAAGCGCCGCGACGTTTTCCGTACGGCGGCGGAAGCAGCGCCGTGTGGCAGCTTAATGCGGGAAGAAAGCTCACACTGTTCGTCGTTGATGCGTCGATGCCGCTATATAACTTGGTAATCGGCGATATTCGCTTCTTTGCTAACGCCGAACAGGTCATGGCCTTCGTGGAACGGCTCGAAGCTGCACCGGACGAACGCCCCTCGCGGCCAAAGTGGATTTGGGTGTTAGAGACTGGCTTTGACAAGTCGGTCGATGGTTCGCCCAATAAGGGGTGGCGCCTACGAGAAGAATAACGATCTGCGGCCCGTCATTCGATCAGGCGGGCTCGATGTCACGGCCTGCCGTGGCTTCTGCGTAGGCAGGCGGGCAGCTCACATCGGCTCAAAACGCCCCGCTCTTTAAATCCGTAAGTCGGCGGTCAAGCTCGTGCAGTTAGATGACCACGTCTCCCACCCGCGTGCGAACCAATCGTTTTCGGTTCGTAACGTCGGCAACCGGCACCGGTGACGTTCTGTCCGTCATAGAGCGCAGTGCGTTCATAATCAAAACCGGGCTTCCCGCCACGCTTAGAAGGTCGACCAGTCGCCGTCTGCCACTGCCGCAACTGCTGCTGGCTTCGGCATATCCGTCTGCTTTGGCGCACGCGTCTGTGCACCGCCTTTCTTGGCGAACGCGGGTTGCGAAGTCCGAGGAGCACGGTGACTGACAGACTGGACGACGAGCGTCTGACCGGTGCGAAACACGCCGACGGCTGCCGTCAGTTGCTTCGCTTGGTCCTCCATCGAACCTGCCGCGGCCGCGGCCTCCTCTACGAGCGCGGCGTTCTGCTGGGTCACCTCGTCCATCTGCGAGATAGCCTGATTCACTTGCTCGATGCCACGGCTTTGTTCGTTTGAAGCCGAGGCGATCTCGCCCATTATGTCGGTAACACGCTGAATCGCGGTGCCGACGCGCTGCATCGTTTCGCCTGCCCGCGCGACCAGCTCCGTTCCCGCCTGAACGCGGCCGCCAGACGTCTCGATCAACTCCCTGATCTCCTTCGCCGCAGCCGATGAACGCTGCGCAAGGCTGCGAACCTCGGTCGCTACCACCGCGAAGCCACGCCCCTGTTCGCCCGCTCGCGCGGCTTCCACGGCGGCGTTGAGCGCAAGGATGTTCGTCTGGAAGGCGATGCTTTCGATCATGCCAATGATCTCGGCGATCTTCGCCGAACTCTGTTCGATGCCTGCCATCGTCTCGACGACCTGTCCGACGATCGCGCTGCCCTCGTTCGCCACCGCGCTCGCGTTGTCGGCGAGCCCGCTGCCCTGCGTCGCATTCTCGGCATTCTGCTTGACGGTCGCGGTCAGCTCTTCCATGCTCGCTGCCGTTTGCTCCAACGAGGCAGCCTGCTGCTCCGTGCGCGACGACAAATCCGTGCTCCCGGCGGCGATCTCGCCCGATGCGGTTCGAATTACATCCACCGACTCTTTGATTCCGTTAGCGAGCGTGGACAGTTTCGCGAACGCTGCCTGTACGGCCAGCATCAACGTCGCGAGTTCATCGCGGCCGTCTGCGTGCACGCGGTGCGTGAGGTCGCCCCGCTCCAATGCCTTCATCGCCTCGAGCACGCTGCCCAGGGGCTTTGTCACCGAACGAGTGATGACCAGCATGGCCGCGATAGCGATGAGTACAGCCGCAATCGTCGCCCCAAACGAGAGCGCCACCGCGCGATCGTAGGTGGTATGGGCCTCCTTGGCGGATTCATCGACGAGCTCTAACTGGTAGGCAAGGAGAGCGTCCAGCGCGGCAAAATATTTTGCCTGAGCGTCAGCCACAGGTCCCGTAATGTGCGCGCGAGCCTCTTCAATGTTGCCCTTCGTGAGGAGAGTGATTGTCTCGTTGCGGGCAGCGGTGTTGCGACCTCGAGCTTCGACAAGCGCATTGAACATTTCCCGGCCTCGTGGTGACGTGATCATGCGATTGACTCGTTCGAGGCGCTGCGAGGTCGCATTGGAAGCTTCGAGCACACCGGCCTTCATTGTTTCGATATCCTCCGTCCGTCCGGTGATTGCGGCGCGCTGCAGGAGCAACACGGTTCGGCTCGCGGCGTCTTTTGCTTTGCTCACTTCGGCAGCCTTGATCAATCTGTCATCGGTGATCAGCGTGATTTCGCCGTTCAGGCCGCGCATGCTGACGAAGTTGATCGCCGCGATCACGAGAAGCAAGGCAACGACGATACCAAAGCCGATAGTCAGCCGGGCGCCGACCTTTAGATTGTGGAGGTTCATGAGGGATCCGAGACCGTTGTTAGATTTGATTGCGGAAGGCGCGGCACCGAACTCTGCTGCTGAGCAGCCGGTCGCCGGTTGCATCGGTTTCGCAAGGGGCGCCTGAGACACCGAAACGCACTACCTGTCACCTTCCTTTCACTCTGACGGCTCAGATTTCGAAAGCTTTACAGCAATAAGGACTATTCTGCCCGCGAATAGGTAATATTTGCAGGCTGTCACATCCACATTGCGATGACGCCCTGCCGCTTCTCTAATGGAAGTCCAGTGTTGATCAGCGGCAGAGTTAAATAACGATTCAGAAAGAAGAAGAGCTTCGAGCAGGCGGGCAACAGATTCGGCAAATTTGTCAGAGCTCGACAAAATCGGTCCAAAAGCTCTACCAAATTCTGTTCAGTTTTTTTCCATCGTGCCGTTGTCTTGCAGGTAACGGCGTCGGTCAGTAATGGCACGCGCCGAAGCAGAACCTGAGACAACACTTGCTAACATGAACAGCGAACATCGGCATGGCGCGCCCGAGGCGGGCAGCGAAGAATTCCTCATCTTCAACCTGGGGCAAGAGCAGTACGGAATTGACATCCTGAAGGTCCAGGAAATCCGCGGCTATGACTCGGTGACGCGGGTGGCGAACGCGCCCGCGTTCATTAAGGGCGTCATTAACCTGCGAGGCGTGATCGTGCCGATCGCCGATATGCGCCTGAAGTTTGAGTTGGAGCGCGCCGTCTACGACGACCAGACGGTTGTCGTGGTGCTCAACGTGGCTGGTCGCGTGGTCGGCATCGTCGTTGATGGTGTCTCGGACGTGCAGACGCTCACGCCCGCGCAGATCCGACCGGCCCCTGAGTTCAATTCGACCCTGAACACAGATTACATCACTGGCATCGGGACGATCGACGCCCATATGTTGATCCTGATGGACATCGAGAAGCTCATGACGAGCGAAGAAATGGCGCTAATGGAAAGCGCCGCCACCTAACTACACCAACGAACCCCGACGCCAACGACATGACCTTCTCCAGAAAAATCTGGCTGCCCCTGCTGCTGAGCCTCGTATGCCTCGCAGGAATCTCCGTTGCGGACGCTTTCCGTATGCGCTCGATCCGCACGGAACAGACGCAATTAGACATCAAGCACGCGACGGAAGTCGCGAACAGCATCATTCGTGAGTTCGCACAGCAGGCCAACGCTGGCGCGATCACGCAGGAGCAAGCCAAGCAAGGCGCACTCAACGCGATCCGCGATATTCGGTTTGGTGACAACGGTTACTTCAGCGTCTTCGATTCGCAGGCGAAGGTGCTTGTGCATCCGATGAAGCCCGAATTCGTTGGCAAGACGATGATGGACTTCAAGGACCCGAACGGCGTCTATCTATATCGCGACCTTATCGATGTAGGCAAGCGCCAGGGCGCCGGCTACACGTATTACTCGTTCGCGAAACCCGGCACCAATGAGATCCTGCCCAAAATGTCCTATGTGTCGATGTATCAGCCGTGGGACTGGTTAGTCGTCACCGGTGTCTACATCGACGACATCGACGCCGCGTTCTACACGTCGCTCGAATGGAGTCTCGGCGTGCTCGTGGTGATTGCGGTCGTGTTGAGCGTCGTGGTGTCGCGCCTGAATCGCGGGATTCTCCGTTCGATGGGCGGGGAGCCGGCCTACGCAGCGGAAGTGGCGAATCAAATCGCGGACAACAATCTCGCGGTCGACGTGGCCACCGCCGCGAATGACCGCTCCAGCCTCATGTATTCGATGGCCCGCATGCGCATGCAATTGCTGTCAGCGGTTGACAGTGTGAAGGCGTCTGCAAACGCGATCGCGAATGCCAGCCGTGAAATCGCTGTGGGCAACACGGACTTGTCGTCGCGCACTGAGCAGCAGGCAGCATCGCTTGAAGAGACAGCAGCAAGCATGGAAGAGCTGACCGCGGCCGTGAAGCACAACTCGGAAAACGCGCGTCAGGCAAGCGGTCTAGCCGGGAGTGCGCGCGACGTCGCACGAGAAGGCGCGACGATCGTCGGGAACGTCGTTGGCACGATGGCAGAGATCGAGCAAAGCTCGCACAAGATCGGCGAGATCATCGGCATGATCGAGGGCATTGCGTTTCAGACGAACATCCTGGCGCTCAACGCTGCGGTCGAGGCCGCACGCGCCGGCGAACAGGGGCGCGGTTTCGCAGTCGTGGCAGGCGAAGTGCGAAGTCTCGCGCAACGTTCCTCCTCGGCCGCCAAGGAAGTTCGCGAGTTGATCGAAGCGTCCAGTACGCGCGTCCATACTGGCACCGCACTCGTCGGGCAAGCCGGAGAGACGATGACCAAGATCGGCGCAGCGATCCAGAAGGTCACCGACATCATGGACGAGATCGCCTCTGCATCGAACGAACAGAGTCGCGGCATCGAGCAGGTGAATCAGGCGATCAGCCAGATGGACGAGGTCACGCAGCAGAACGCGGCGCTGGTCGAGCAGGCGGCTGCCGCTGCCGGTTCCCTTCAAGATCAGGCCGAAATGCTGCGCGCGACAATGGCCGTCTTTAAGACCGCCGCCTGATCTATCGTCGTTGGGCGCGGCACTTGACTACGCAAGGTTCTTGGTACGCTCATAGCCGTTCCAATAGCCCTGCAGTCGAAGCCACGAACCGATGTTCAATAGAAATCCGACAAAGTCGCAGCGCGCAGTGATAGGGTTGCTCGGCCCGGGCTTACCGGTCGAGCAGATTGCAAACAGCCTTGGCAAGAGCGCCTTGGTTGGCTAAACCGGATCAAACGCCGGGCCGCGAAGGAAGGATCGATCAGGCAGCTATGCGTCGACGACCTCGATGTCCAAGGCGAGCGCCCTACTGTCTTCGTTGAGAAGCATGGACCTCGTATTGCACGGCCGGTGCCAATTGAAACTTTCGCAGCTGACGTGCTGCGTACTTACCACGAGGTCCGTAGGCGGGTGCAGTCGCCAACCCGACGGCTATCCATCGCCACCGCGAGAGGCAAACCGATGCAGCCCGATACGATGCTGAAATGTGTCCGCATAGCGCTACGCCTCGCGGACTTGTCGGCGGCCGACGAGAGCCCGCGCTCACTCAGAAACACCTTCGGTCGACGGCAGATCATCGCAGGCAAGACGAAAGAGCAAGTGAGCAGTCTTACGGGCTTGTCGAGCCATCGCACCGCTGCTCGTCTTCGTCTGACACTTGAACCTATCGAGGTGTCCGAAGAGCAAGCATAGTGGCCGTCAGGCGGGCTTGGAAAAGCCGTCATACTGAGTCGCGGGAAAATTCGATGCTCCTTTCGCAACTTTCCCGAGGCAGGGTGCAATTCAGATCGTCCAACATAGATCGCGCGTGCTGTGCCGCGGGCAGCGGCTTCGGCGTGCGCGAAAGGACTCGCATGATGCTCGGTAATGGGCGTGAAGCTACCGCCGCTGAAACGCATGGTGCCGAGCGCGGACTTGACCGCCTCGAAGGATTCAGCGACGCGGTTTTCGCAATCGCGCTGACACTGCTGATCGTCGAGATCAAGGTCCCCGGATCTCCAGATGGCACACATGGCTACAGCGACCTGGTACGGGCCATGGCGGAGCAGTGGCGCGAATATCTCGCGCTCGTTCTCTGCTATGTCGTGATCGGGGCCTATTGGCTGCAACACCATTATTCGGGTCGCATTTACGCTAGGAGTGATCACTGGTTCAGCGTGATCAAGCTCCTGTTCCTGCTGGCGATCGTCGTCATTCCTTATCCTATCCGCGTCTGGTGCTTCCATCTGGGCACGGAATTCGAGCCCGTCGCGTCAGCGACTCTGGTTGCCGGTCTTGCCCTGACCGCCTGCACCTGGATGGCGACGTGGTTCTATGCAATGCGAGGCCGCCGGCTGATGGACGAACGGCTCGCGCCCTATTTCCTCCAGCAGATGACGCGCCGCTATGGCGTTGCGACGCTGGTCCAGATCGCTGCAGTTCCCGTCGTGCTTGCGGCGTGGCGCATCGGTGTGGCCATCGCACTGCTGTCCGTCGCCTTCTTTCTGCTGCCACAGCCCACGCCGCGCTATAACCCCGGTGAGGAGCCGAGCGAGGCTGAGAAATTGAACAAGTAGCTATTGCGCGGGGCTAAAAGCCGTCACATAGCGGCAGGGAGCCGCCGGTCGCGGTCGACATCCAGTTTGATCGGCCAAGCTCTCGTTTCCCCTCACTCAATGGCCGTACATGGACGCCCCCGGTTTTGCCAGGCTTTCAGTGCGCGATGACTGGAGGGTGAATTGCAACCGCACATTCGGACTTTCGCTGCGGCTGCGCCGCTGTCCCTGATGGGTTTCCCTGGTCGGTTCCCCGTCGCTTTGACGCACTCGAAGGTGCTCGGTCATTGTCGGGCTGTGCCAACCACGGTCTAACCTGGGCGGTTTCAAACCGAAGTGCAACGGGGGTTAATGTTTAGTTCTTTGAGGTTGGCTCGCTGAGGCAAGTGTTGCAGC
>NZ_FCOI02000049.1 GCF_001544795.2 Caballeronia temeraria
TTTGGCACCATCAACGCGGCCAATCTGCGCCGCGCCCATGCCTTGCTCGAGAGCGGCAAGGCGCGCGGCAAGATCGTGCTGTCTGGCTTTTAACATCTTGAGGAATAAGGTCCATGACGACTATATCGTAATCGTGGACTTCACCCATGTAAAAACTCCATCGCGTGTCGGGCGGTGAGTTCCTGATTGGTACGCTGCTTCACGATCTCCACGATCGCTCGTGGCGCCAGATCTGGCCCTCCAGCGTTGAAAGGAGGCGCCGGCGCATATTCGACTTCAAGTTGGATTGCCTTGGCTTCGTCGCCTCTCTGAAGCCGCTGTCCGACATCGATGCCGTCGATGAATGGATCAGCTACGAGTCGGCGCTTATAGGGGGCGGTTTCCCGACATGCCGGCATGAAAGATCGGCCAGCGCGACGGACGCCGTCACATTTCGCCCAGTATTCGCATGACCGCAGGGACGCACGCCACAGGTCTCTCCTATTGCGGCAGGGCCACGTCTCGTGAATCGGTACTTCCCGGACGACTATGGGCGACGATTCAAGCGCAATCGCCCCGCCATGGCGAGACGGAAGGTACGACGGCCGTTGAGCGGCTCTTAGCTGCCACTCGAGTGGCAGGATGGCGGTGGCACCCGAAGTCCGAAACCGGCCGCCCCCGGAATCTCACAGGACGCGCGGCTCGCCGCTGATCGAGCCCACCGGCGAGCTTCACTTTCCGTTAAGGGTTATTCGATGCCTGCCATTGATCACAGGAATGTGACGGTGCCTCTGCGCGTGTTGGCAAGCGTCGAATACGCTCGATGGAGGAAACCGCGGAGTGCCCCACTGCGGTTGGAGGGTTCGCGGCTATGGCGATCGATAGACCGGAATGGTCAGTGGTGCCGGATGCGGCACGCTCAGGCGGGGTGCCGGAGGGACGCTGACGCCGTAGCGAAGTGGTTTAGTCGTGCATTCGCGATGATGAGGCGGCCGGGCAAAGCGCTTCGCGTAGCGACACGCGCAGGCTTCCATCCTTGGGCCGCGTTGCCGCGGAGCCAACGTTCGACAGGCAGGTCGAGGAACCGTGGAGTTCATGTCGGATCCCGGTGCATTGGCGGTGCGCGGATCGGGGAGCTGCGCGCGAGGATTTCGATGACGATCATCGGTGCGCCGCAGTGCCGACAGATGAAGACGGGGCGGGTTTCAATGCTGGCGTCGTCCGGCGACGGGCTGATCTCGGGTGCGAAGTGCAGCAGTTCGCGCACCTTTGCGAGATTGGCGCGGCGCACCGGGTTGGCGAACAGCCCGAAGTGGCGGATCCGATGGAAACCACCGGGCAGCACATGGAGCAGGAAGCGGCGCATGAATTCGCCGGTTTCGAGGGTCATGGTCTTGTAGCGGGTGGTCCCTTCGCACGGTAGTCCTTCCAGCGGAACGTCACGCCACGCTCATCGACGGCGACCAGGCGCTGGTTGGAGATGGCGACGCGTGTAGCGTGAGAAGGTACTCGAGCACCGCCTTCGGTCCGGCGAACGGGCGCTCGGCGTAGACCACCCATTCGCAAGTACGCGGAGGCGCAAGCCATCGGGCAAAGGTGGCCGGGTCGGCGAGCTCGGGCCGCTTCGATACGCAGGCGGTTCACGTACTGGACGAACGTCGCGCCCGTACGATGATGAAACGCGCGCGAGAACGCGCTGACGCTCTGTCCGGCAAGCCCGGCGAGATCGGACTCGCGCAGATCCGACGCCAGATTCTTGCCGATATGCGCGAGTACGTGGCCGCACCGCTTGGACGAGGCGACATTCTGCTCGTAAGCGATGCTCGCGAGGAGCGTGTGCTCCTGCGCGCCGCTAAGGCATTCGAGAATTCGCAGAAAGAGAGATCGGTCAGTGTCGCGCTTCTACCAACTTTTCGGCTGTTTTTCTGTACTTTACTTTCTTGATCCGAGGTTGTTTGGTGTGTTGCACTGATTTGCGTTTTGCAAACCCATGATCGAGCGCACGCGATCGGTCAGCGTATTCGATAGTTGGTCCCACCGCCTGATGCGAATAACTCAACGACCGAGCTAACCGCCCTGGAGAATGCGAAAGGGTTCGCCCGGCGGTGTCGTGGGCGGTCACACTGGACGCAGGCACGTCCTATGACTTCCATCGCCTCGCGTTCTGCCTTGTGCTGACCGGCGCCCAGGATCGATGAACTTCAGGCGCGGACCGGCCGTGGCAAGCACGGGCGACATCGCCGCGCGAAGCCGGTTGCATCGCGCGGCGACGGCCGTCTGCGCAGCGGCCCCGTGCATTACACCACTTTCCCGGGGTTGAGAATGCCGAGCGGATCGAGCGCGGTCTTGATCGCGCGCATCGCCGCGATATCGGCTTTACGGCGGCTTTGCGGGAGATAGTCGCGTTTTTTCGTGCCGATGCCGTGCTCCGCTGAAATCGAGCCATTGAATTCGCGCGTGACGTCGTAGATCACGCGGTCGATGTCGTCGTGATCGTGCTTGCCCATGCCCGGCACGTCCACGACGATATGGATGTTGCCATCGCCCAGATGCCCGTATGTCATGACGAGCGCGTCGGGCCAGCGCTCGCGCAGACGCGCCTCGCAGCGTTGCGCGGCATCGCCCGCTTGCGCGATGGAAAAACTCACGTCGTAGGCCGCGTGATCTGGGATGAAGCGTTGATATTCGCCGGGCGCATCGCGGATCGCCCAGAAGTCGCGCGCGTGCGCTTCGTTCGTTGCGATCGCCGCATCCGTCACGACGCCCGCTTCGAGCATCGCGCCGAGAAATTCCTCGAAGGCCTCGTTGTGACGCGCAGGATCGGCGCCGACGCTTTCCAACAGCACGTAGAACGGGTGCGCATCGGCGAGCGGCGCGCGCAGCGTGTTGAGATTGGTGATGACCGCATCGTGATAGCCCGCCCACATCACCTCGAACGCCGAGACGCCCGCCGCGAGCGAGGCTTGTGCACGCGTGAGCAGTGTCGTGACCGATTCGAAGTCGGGCAATCCGCACCATGCGGTCGCGGCCGCCGTGGGCTTCGGCCGCAAACGCAACACGACGCGCGTGATGACCGCGAGCGTGCCTTCGCTGCCGATCAACAGATGACGCAAGTCATAGCCGCTATTGTTCTTGATCATCTTGTCGAGACCGCCGATGATCTCGCCGCTCGCGAGCACGGCTTCGATGCCGAGCACCTGATCGCGCATCATGCCGTACTTGATGACGCGATTACCGCCCGCATTCGTCGCGAGATTGCCGCCGATGACGCAGCTACCGCGCGCGCCGAGATCGAGCGGAAAGTAGAAACCCGCCGCGGTCGCCGCTTCCTGCACGATTTGCAGCGCGACGCCCGCTTCGACGGTTATCGTGCCGGAGACAGCATCGATTTCGACGATGCGGTTCATGCGTTCGAGACTCAGCGCCACTTCATCGCCGCGCAGATTCGCCCCGCCGACGAGACCCGTCAAACCGCCTTGCGTCACGACCGGCTGACGGTAGCGCGTGCAGATGGCGAGCGCGTTCGCAACTTCATCCGCGTTGCGCGGACGCAGCAGCGCGAGCGGTCTCGCGCTCGGCAAGCCGCTCCAGTCCGCCACGCGTTTGTCGCCGAATTCTTCCGGCAAGGCCACGACGTCTGCGCCGAGGGCGTCGCGCAACGCATGAATGGCATCGAGTGCGCTCATAGGTCTATCGTCTCCATCATCTCCGTTAGTCGGTGCTTCACCATACCGTATAACCGCCGTCCATCACGATGTCTGATCCCGTCACGAACGCGCTCGCACGCGACGCGAGGAAGACGACGCCCGGCGCGATTTCGTCGGGCGAGGCCATGCGTTCGAGCGGCGTGTAGTCGAGCCAGACCTTGCGCCACGCTTCGTTTTCGAAGCCGCGCTTGGTCAGTTCGGTCCCGACATAGCCCGGCGAGATGGAGTTGACGCGGATGCCGTCGGCGGCCCATTCGGCGGCGAGCGAGCGCGTCAGATGAATCACGCCCGCTTTCGATGCGTTATACGATGCCTGCGGCTGCGGCTTGTTCGCGATGCTCCCGCTCATGCTCGCGATGTTGACGATCCGTCCGCTCTTCTGCCGCGACATATGACGCGCGGCGCTGCGGCAGCTATAGAACACGCCGTCGAGATTCACGGCGAGCACGGCGCGCCAGGCGGCGTCGTCGGTTTCGAGCGCGGACGCGTTCCTGACGATGCCGGCGTTGTTGACCAGCACGTCGAGCCGGCCGTGTTGCGCGACGATCGCATCGAAGGCCGCATCGATCGACGACGAGTCCGTCACGTCCAGCGCGACGAAGCTGCCGCCGATCGCGTCGGCGGCCTGCTGGCCGAGGCGCGCCTCGCGGTCGGCGATGACGACCGCCGCGCCCGCATTGCGCAGCGCCTTGGCGATGGCGAGGCCGATGCCTTGCGCCGCGCCGGTGACGACGCACACTTCGCCATCGAGACGAAAGACGTCGAGCGTCGCGCCGTTGCCTTCCTTCGCGATCTCGCTCATTGGCTCGCTCCGTCGAACACGACGATGTCCGCGCTGCCATCCGCGTGGCCGACGATCATCTCGCTTGCAATGCCGGTGAAGAGACCATGTTCGACGACGCCCGGAATCGCGTTGAAGCGCGGCGCGAGCGCGAGCGGATCGCGGATGGCTTCGAGATGGCAATCGAGAATCCAGTTGCCGCTGTCTGTGACGACGAGCGCGCAGCTCTTCATGCGCCGCTCGATCCTGACGCCGGCATCGAATCCCGCCGATACGAAAAGCTCGCGCAGCAGACGCTCGGTGCTTTGCCAGCCGAACGGAATCACTTCGATAGGCAGCGGAAAGCGCCCGAGCGTGTCGAAAACCTTCTTGTCGTCGACAACCGCAACCATCTTGCGCGACGCCGCCGCGACGATCTTCTCCCACAGCAGGCACGCGCCGCCGCCCTTGATCATGCTGCCGTGATGATCGATCTCGTCGGCGCCGTCGATGGTCACGTCGAGCCGGTCGATCTGCCCGAGGTCCGTCAACGGCACGCCGAGCTCGATCGCGAGTTCGCGCGTCGCATTCGATGTCGGCACGCCGACGATATCGAGCCCGTCCCGCACGCGCGGCGCGAGCGCACGCACGAACCAGTGCGACGTCGTCCCGGAGCCGAGTCCCACTTTCATGCCTGGCGCAAGATAGTGATCGACCGCCTTGATGCCCGAGACGAGCTTCGCCTCGTCCTGCTTCGATTGCGGCTCCAGCCGGGCGTAACCCGGTTCGATGTGCGTGCTCAATTGCGTCTCCGTTTTTATCGAAATGCCCTTCAAACAAGGGCTAATCCATGAATTTGTCGGTGAACCAGGGGTCGAGCGCGGCGAGGTTGTCGGGCAGTTCGCGCCCCTGCCGCAAGCCCAGCATGGCGACCAGCATGTTCACCACGAGCAGGTGATTGATGCGCGCCGTGAGCGGCGTGTACAGCTCGGTGTTTTCGTACGCAGGCACCGCGACGGTCAGGTCACAGGTCTGCGCGAGCCGCGAGCCCGGCGCGCAGATCGCGATTGTCACGGCGCCCTTGCCCTTCGCCATCGCGGCTGCCATCACGAGCGACTTGGTCGAACCGGAATGCGAGAAGAAGACCGCGACTTCATCGTTGCGCAAGGTCGGCGCGAGCAGCAGTTGACGCTGGCTTTCGAGCACCACGCGGCAATGCAGCCCCAGGCGGAAGAACTTGTGCTCGGCATCGAACGCGATGGTCTCCGAGATGCCTAGCCCGAACAGGAATATGCCCTTCGCGTCGATGAGATACTGCGTGGCACGCTCGATCGCGGCGGAATCCACGTCGCGGGCGAAGCGTTGAATGGCGTGCAGCGAGTTGTTCACGATCTTGCTGCAGACGCTTTCGGGCGTATCCGCATTCGTAATGGCTTCGTAATCGAAAGGCGCCTGCGGTATCAGCCCCTGACCGAGCCGGACCTTGAAGTCCTGATAGTCCGCGCAGTCGAAGCGGCGGAAGAAGCGCACCACGGTCGGGTCGCTGGTTTGCGCCGCTTCCGACAGCTCGGCCATGCTCATCTTGAGCGCGGCTTCGGGCGCGCTCAGCAATACATCGGCGATGCGCAAGGTCGCGCCCGTCAAAGAAGGGTGTTCGAGCGCGATTCGGCGCAACAGGTCGTTTCTCATCAGGCTCCCGGCAGGCGCGACGCATTGAGCGCGGCGCACCTCGTCACTAAATCGGCGAACGAGTCGAGCCGCGCGTCATCGGGCACGGGAACATCCGGCCCGGTGCCCCAGTTCACGATCAGACAACGAACCTGCGCGTCTCGTGCACACGCCGCGTCGATGCGCGTGTCCCCGATATAAAGCGTGTGCTCGGGCGCGGCGTCCATCTGTTCGAGCGTCATCAATAGATGCCGGGGATGCGGCTTTCTCTGCGTAAGCATATCGCCTCCCACGACGGCGCTGAAATAGCTTTCGATGCCGAAGTGCGCGAGCACCGCTTGCGCCAGTTGCTGCGCCTTGTTCGTGCAGACGCCCAGCTTCACGCCGGCCGCATGCAGCGCGGGAATGGCGTCGAGCGCATCGGCGTAGACGGTCGCCTTTTCGACCGGGTGCTGCTTGTAGATCGACAGATACGTATCGACGTCGGCGTTGACGCGGTCCTGATCGAGCGCGAGACCGAGGCCCTTGTACAGCTTGTCGATCAGCCCGTACGAGCCTTCGCCGATGAACTTCTCCACGAAGCCGACCGTCTGCGGCGCAATGCCGTGCGTCGCGAGCAGGCGGTTCACGGCGCTCGCGATGTCCGGCGCGGTGTCGACAAGCGTGCCGTCGAGATCGAATACGACTGCATCGACAGTTCGGTCCGCATGGAGCATGAATTCGTTGACGGTCATCGGCTCGGGTTCTCCATCGCGATGCGTTGATAAACCGGACGCAGTGTGTCGTACAGCGTGCGGAAGGTATCGAAGCGTGCGTCGTAAAGATCCTTGAGCGATGCGTCCGGGCTCACGCGACCGGTCACGCGCAAGGCGCCGACTGCTTCGTCCAGCGATGCCCACCAGCCCGCGCCGACGCCCGCCGCCAGCACCGCGCCGTAGGCACCGCCCTCGGACGCGCCCGTCACCGTGATCACTTCGCGTTGCAGCACATCGGCGAGCATATGCAGCCACAGCGGTTCGGCGGTCGCGCCGCCGGAGACACGCACCTCGTCGCACGCGAGGCCGGCGCTTGCGCCCAGCGCTGCGATCGAGCGGATGTTCAGCAGCACGCCTTCCATGACGCTGCGGATCATGTGAGTCGCATCCACAGCAGCTTGCCCACGGTGAAACCCGGCAGCATGCGGTTCTGCACACGCTCGAGCAAACCGTCGAGACCGCCCGCGCGCGCGGTGATCTCGTCGCAATAGGGTGCCGCGCGCTGGTCGCACCAGAGGATCGCCGGACGCAGCACGTTGTCGGCTTCGTCGAGCGCGGTTAGACCGTGCATCTGTCCCGACAGTCCGATGCCCGCCACCGCGCGCCGATCGGGCAAGGCGTCGAGCACCTGCGCGAGCGCGCTCTGCGTCGCCTGCCACCAGTGCCCGGGGTCCTGCTCGGCCCAGCCGGGCCGGGGCGACATTAGCGGATACGCCGCAAGCGCCTTCGCCGCGACATGGCCCGCGCCGTCCACCGCAATCACCTTGCATGCGGAGGTCCCGACGTCGATGCCCAGAAGATAGCGTTCCATGGCCGCTCCGTTTGCGTGTGCGTGGTGATCGGGTTCTTCAGGCGCCGTGACGCAGCCGGACGTGTTTCAGATGCAGATAGCCTTCCATGCCTTCGCGCCCGTGCTCGTAGCCCGTTCCGCTTTGCTTGCGGCCGCCGTAGGGCGCGTTCATGATGCCTGCATCGACGTTATTGATGGCGACATTACCGAAGTCCAGTTCGCGCGACAGCGCGAAGGTCTCCTTGACGTGCTCCGTGTACGCATAGGCCGCGAGGCCTGCGGGCGTGCTGTTCGCCGCATCGATCGCGTCATCGAGCGTCGTGTAGCGCGCCACACCGATCACCGGGCCGAACGTCTCCTCGTGCATGACGAGCATGTCGGGCGTGCCGTCGGCGATCACGGTGGGCGCGTAGAACAGGCCCTTTTCATTCAATGCCATCGCATCGGGCCGGCCGCCGCCGCACAGGATGCGGCCGCCGCGCGCGCGCGCGTCGTCGAGATGACGGCGCACCTTGTCGAGACCCGCGCGCGTGGCCATCGGTCCGACATCGGCCTTCTCATTCGCGATGCCATCAGCGACGACGAGCTTGCGCGCGCCATCGGCGAGGCGCTCGACGAAGGTCTCGTAAGCCGCCTCCTGCACGTAAGCGCGATTGATCGAAATGCAAATTTGCCCTGCATTGCGGAACGCGCGCCGCAGTGTACCGGCGACCGCGAGATCGAGGTCCGCGTGCGCGGTCACGATGAGTGGACAGCTTCCGCCCAGTTCCAGCGACAGCCCCGTGATGCCGCGCACCGTCCTGTAGATGTCCTCGCCCGCGCTTCCGGAACCCGTGAACGCCACCTTGTCGATGCGCGGATGCCCGACGAGCCGCTTGCCCGCGTCCTTCGCTCCCATCACGAGATTGGCGACGCCTGCCGGCAGTCCCGCGCGATGCACGCAGCGGAACACCGCCTCCGCGCTCGACGGCGTGAATTCCGACGGCTTCATGACAATCGTGCATCCCGCCGCCAGCGATGCCGCGAGCTTCCAGCCGATCAGTTCGACCGGATAATTCCACGGTGCAATAGCCGCCACCACGCCGACCGGCTCCTTCTCCACGAAGCTGACGAAGCCATCCTCTTCGTTAGGCACGGTCTCGCCGAAAATCCGCACGGCCTCTTCCGCATAGTAGTGAAATGCCTTCGCGAGCTTGCGCGCCTCGCCTTGCGCTTCGGCGAGCGGCTTGCCCATCTCGCTGGTGATCGCCATCGCGATGGTGCGTTCGTCCTGCGCGATGTGATCGGCGATTGCGTGCAACAGCCGCGAGCGCTCGAACGGATTGACGCGGCGCCAGCTCCTGAAGGCGCGCGACGCCGCATCGACGGCGGAATCGATGGTCGTCTGATCGGCATCGGGCGCGCGGGCGACGACCTGCCCCGTCGCCGGATTCACCACATCGATCCATTCGTGCGCGCTTTCGCTGCCGAAGCGTCCATCGATATACATCTCGCACTGACGAGGTTCTGTTATGGTCCGGATCATGAGTTATTGCGAAACGAAGTTGACACGGATGGCATCCACGGCTACCGCGATGAAGATGAGGATGCCGCCGATCATCTGCACATAGAACGAAGGCACTTCGGTGATGGCGAGGCCGACGTGAATCACCGTCAGCAACAACACGCCGCCCAGGATGCCGAACGCGCCGCCGCGCCCGCCGAACACGCTCACGCCGCCGATGATCGGCGCGGCGATGGCGTACAGCAGGAAGCCTTCGCCCTGATCCGAGGTGATCGCCATCTGCCACGCGGCAAGCAGATAACCCGCGACGCCCGCGAGAAAGCCCGACAGCGTGAACGCAATGACCTTGATGCGATTCACGCGAATGCCGGCCGAGTTGGCGGCGAGCGCGTTGCCGCCGGTCGCATAGAGATAGCGGCCGAGCACCGTCTTGCGCAACATGAATCCCATGCCGATCAGGACGGCAAGGAACACGATCGGCATGACAGGCCAGTTGTGGATCGTGTACTGGCCGATCCAGATGTAGCCCGTGGACATGTCCGAGATGGTATTGCCCTGCGTCACCGCGAGCAGCGAGCCTTGCAGCACGATCATGACCGCCAGTGTCTGGATGAGCGACACCATCTTCAGCCGCGTCACGCACAGACCGTTGAAGAAGCCGATTGCAGTCGCCACCGCGATGCCCACCGGCACGCCGACGGCGGGCGTGAGTCCGAGCCGCGTCGAGAGAATTGCGCCGATGGCGGCTGAGAAGCCCATGTTGCTGGCGATCGAAAGATCGATTTCCGCGACCATCAGCGGCATCGATACGGCGAGCGCGAGCAGGCCGAGCACCGTCGCCTGCACCAGCACGTTCTGCAGATTCGACAGCGTGAAAAAGAACGGATTGAGCACGCCGAACACGACGACGAGCGCCGCGAGCCACAGCCAGACGACGTTCTGAAAGATCCACTGCACGCCGCCCTTGCCGCGTCTCGCACCGGACGCGGCATCGCCCTGTGCGGCGAGCGCTGCCGGCGCGCGTGACGAAGAAAGGTCGCTTCCTGTTTGCATGGACTGTCTCCTCATGATTGACTCATCTGCGGCTCGGATCCGGCGCTCTCCACCGATGCCGGCTCCGCGTTGAAAGCGGCCTGCAAAATGGCGTCCTTCGCGATATCCGCGCCGGTGTATTCGCGTTCGATCCGCCCGCAGACGAACACGGACACGCGATCGACGAGGCGCACCATCTCGTCGAGGTCGCTCGTGATGACGATGACGCTCAAACCTTCGCGCGTGAGCGTATCGATGATGCGATGCACTTCCTCCTTCACGCCCACGTCGATGCCGCGCGTGGGTTCATCGAGGATCAGCAGCTTCGGCGACGTGGCGAGCACGCGGCCGAGGCACACCTTCTGCTGGTTGCCCCCGGACAGCGTGCCGAGCAGCACCTCGGCGCTCGGCGCCTTTACGCGAAAGTGCTCGAAGTAACGCGCGACGACACCGCGCTCTGCGTTCGAATCGATGACGCCGCCCTTCGATACGTGCCCGAGACTCGACAGCGTGATGTTGTGCGCAATGCTTTGCAGCCCGACGAGGCCATCGCGATGACGGTCGTCCGACAGATACGCGATACCGCGCTGGAACGCTTCGCCCGGATGACCGGCCGGAGCGCCGGTCTTGCCGTCGTGCGTGATCCGGCCGCGCGTCGCCCGATTCGAGCCGAAGAGCGCGAGTGCGAATTCCTTTGCGCCCGATCCCGGCAGACCCGCGAACCCGACGATCTCGCCCGGCGCGATACGGAATTCGTCTACTTCCACGCCTGGCGCCGCCAGCCCTTCGACGCGCCAGCCTTCCGGACCGATTGCCACCGTGTCCCGACGCTTACGATAGAACAAGGGCACGTCGCGCCCGATGACCAGTTCCGAGAGCCCGTCCGAGTTGATCTCCGAGCGATCGTCATGCTCGCCCGCGAGTCTGCCGTTGCGCAGGACGGAGACGCCGTCGCAGATCTCGAGAATCTCTTCGTTATAGTGGGAAATGAAGACGAAACTCACGCCGCCCGCCTTCAGGGTGCGCATGAAGTCGAAGAGATGCTCACGGTCCGCGAGCGTGAGCGCGGTGGTCGGTTCGTCCAGGATCAGCAGCTTGCCGCCGCTGTGCAGCGCACGCAGAATGTTGAGCTTGCGTTTAGCCACCGCCGACAACAGACGCGCGGGCATACGCGGATCGAAGCCCGTGCCGTTGAGCACGGCTTCGACGCTGCCCATCAACGCGCGCTGATCCACTCGACGCGTGATGCCGCGCTTCAGGGGCCAGCGCCCGAGCATCAGGTTGTCGGCGACGGACATGGAATCGACGATCATCGGTTCCTGCGTGACGAGGAACACGCCGCGCGCTTCCATCTGCTTGACGTCCGATCCCTGCACGTCCTCGCCGTCAAAGACGATGCGCCCTTCGCTCGGCGCCGTCTGCCCGCTGATCAGGCGCACGAGCGTGGACTTGCCCGCGCCGTTCTCGCCGAGCAGACCGTGAATAGTGGCGCGACGGATGTTGATCGACACCCGGTTGAGCGCAAGCACGGCCTTGTAACGCTTGACGACGTCGTGCGTCTGCAGGATGTAATCGTTGCTGGGTGTATCCGCCATTCAGAAGTCTCCCGTCGGCATTCGGCGCGCCTCTCAACGCATGTGGACTGGCGTGAATCAGGAGTAGCGGATGCCCCATTCGTTATACGCGATGTTGCCCCACTGCCGCTTGTCCTTCACCGAGCCAGCATCGACGATGAACGGCTGGATCACGAGGCTCGGTCCCGTCTCCGACTTCGTCACGACCGCCTTTTCCCAGAAGTACTGACTGTTCTGATAGTCCCCCAGCGGCACCGGCTGACCCTTGAGCGAATGCTTGTCGAGCATTTCGACGGTGATCTGCGCATAGGCGATCGGATCCTGCGACACGACGGCGTCCATGTATCCATCGGCGATCCATTGCAGCGCCGCGGGTTCGCCGTCGATGTTCACGAAGATCACATGCCCCTGCTCGCCGACCTTCTTCCATTTGCCCTTCTGCTGCAAGGCCGTCACGATGCCGCGCGCGGGCGAATCGCTCGGTGCGTGCACGGCATCGAGATCCGGATATTCGGACAGCGTCGAAAGCGTGACCGACAGCATGTTCTTGAGCAGGCCTTCCGTCGGACGGCTGATGAGCTTGACGTCCGGATACTTCTTCATCGTTTCTTCGAAGCCTTCCTTGCGCAGACGCCACGCGACCGATTGCAGCGCGCCGTAGCAGTTCAGGACCGTGCCTTTCGCGGCGCCGTTCTTCTTTTTCAGCGCGGCGACGATGGTCTCGGCGGCCATGACGCCGCCCGCCTTGTTGTCGAAATCGACGGTGATCGCGACATCGCCGCCGAGCGCCGGTGTATCGATGATGCCGACCGGAATCTTCTTGAAGTTGTACTTCTTGATGACGCTAACGATGGCCTGACTGTCGATCGGATCCGCAATGATCGCCGACGGGTTCTTCAGCATGAGGCTGTTCCACTGCTCCAGTTGCGACGTGTTGCTGAAGTTGGCGTTGACCGCCTGAAATTGCCAGCCTTTCGCTTCGACGGCCCGCTTCACGGCTTCCTGCTGAGTGACGAAGAAGTAGTAGTCGAGGCTCTTGTTGCTGAACGGCACGAAAACCTTCTGCTGGGCGAATCCGAGGGTCGACACGGACGACAGAGCAACGCCGCCGGCCGTCGCGGCGAGACCCGCCAGGAACCTTCTACGCGATGCGACTTCCTGTGTTTCTTTCATAGTGGTTGTCTCCTCAACAGCGATATGGGCAGCGACTTGTGCCACGGAAAAGGGCCAGGCTAATGTTAGTAACGTTCCTTTGCTGCGTAGTATTACAACCAAATATACTGATCGCGAGAGTCTTTGGACAAGCTAGGGTTTACTCGTTGATGGCGTCTATCGGCTTGCTTATATGGCATTTGAAGTGAACTTCAGCGCCGTAAAGCGTCTCCCTTAAACGTATCGCGTCGTAGTATTACTATTTTTTAACATCTTAACGGGCTTGGATCGGCCGTCTGACGCGGGGCACGGAATCCCCTACAGCTCGTTGCCGCGTCGTGAGACGACCAAATCCGCGCCGCCGCGAGAAGCTGCTGCGTCACCCAGAAGGCGAACGAGGACGCGCCCGGTGGAATCGTCACCGACATCGTCTCGTAACCGAGCGCACGCCGGCCTCGGCGCCGACCGCGTTGAGCGCGGCGTTGGTGAGAAACAGAAACATCGAGGCGCCCCATACGCCGACGATCGTCGCCTTGCCGCCCGTGACCAGCGTGCCGCCGATCACGACCACGGCGATCGAGATCAGCATGTACTCGACGCCCATGTCGAGCGACGCGCCGCCTGATGTCGCCGTGAGCAGCAGCGCCGTCAGCGCCGCGATCATCGACGAAAGCACGTAGGCGAGGCAGCGCGTGCGATGCACGTTCACCCCCGCGAGCCACGCGGCGCGGGCATTCTGTCCGATCGCCGAAAGCCTGCGGCCATACACGGCGCGATGAAGCAGCGCCGCGAGCGCGACCGACAAGGCGAGCGCAACCAGCGCGATATACGGCACGTTGAAGAGCCGGCTCGTGGCGAATGCGCCCAGCGCGGGCGGCGGCGGAAGCTGGCGCCCTTGCGTGATGGCGATCGACTGGATGATGAAGCTCGACGACAGCGTCGCGATGATCGGTGGAATGCGCAGCAGCCGGATCAGCATGTAGTTCGCGATCCCGACCGCGACGCCCACGCCGAGCGCCGCCGCGACGCCGAGCGCGATATGGCCGTTGGAGCCGCCCATCGCGTGCATGCCGACGACGCCCGCGAGCGGGATCGTCGACGGCACCGAGAGGTCGATGTTGCCGACACCCGACGTGATGACGAGCATCTGCCCGAGACCGACCAGCACCATGAACACGCCGTAGGTGAGGGCCGTCTGCGCGACATTGCTCGCGATGCCGAAGCCGAAGATGCCGACGATACCGAACCACGCAAGCACCGGGCCGACGAAAGACCACGCCCAGGGCGCCTGAACGCCCTTCAGCCGTTCCCACGCGGTGTCGTTGTTGGCGAGCGCTTCACCGGAAGTCTGCCATTTCATTGCCGTTCCCCGCGTTGCAGCAACACACGCAAAGACAGCACGACGATCAGGATCGCGCCCTGCATGTCGACTTGCCAATCCACCGAGACGTTGAGAAAGGCGAGGAACGACGCCGCGAGCGTGAGCGTGATGGCACCGAGCACCGCGCCGATGACCGATACGCGCCCGCCGACGAATTCGCCGCCGCCGAGAATGACCGCCGCAATCGAGAGCAGCGTGTAGCGCAGCGCAAGGTTCGCGTCGGCGGAGGTCGTGAGCCCGAGCGGCGAAAGACCGGACAGCACGCCGAACACGCCCGCGATGCCGTAAAGCGTCGCCTTGCTGCGCACGAGCGACCAGCCGAAGCGCCGCATCGCGCGCGGATTGCCGCCCGCGCCGCGTATGCGCACGCCGGCCGAGGTGCGCATCAGCAGAATGTGCCCTGCGATGGCAATTAGCGCCGACCACACGATCGGCGCGGCGATGAACGGCGTCTGATAGCTCATCGCCGTGCCGAGCCAGCCGGGGGTCGTGCCGCCCGGCGAAGGCAGCAGCACGATGGCGAGCCCGCTCCACACGAACGACAGCCGAGCGTCACGACGATCGACGGAATCTGCCGCAGTTCGATCAGCGCGCCGACGGCTGAATACGCGAGCACACGGGCGACGAGCGCGAGCGCGCCTAGCCACGGCTCCTTGACGAGCAGCGTCGCGCCGATGCACGCGACGAGACTCACGAATGGACCGATGGACAAGTCGAGATCGTTGACGGTGATGATCGCGAGTTGCGCAAGCGTGCGCGAGCACGATCGGCACGGCCAGATTGAGCAGCAGACTCGACCCGAAATAGCTCATCACGGCGGGTTGCATGGAGAATCGGCACGAGCACCGCGACGAGCGAGATGGCGGGAAGCAGCGCGCGCAGACGCGCTTGCGTGTCCCGGAACGTGATGCGCGCGGGGGTCATGCGGCCTGCTCCTCGAAGCTCGCAGCGAGCAGCGCTTCTTCCGTGCATTCGTCCGCATGCAAGACGCGCGTGACCGCCGACGAGCGGAATACATACGTGCGGTCGCAATGCGACAGCTCTTCGTTTTCTGTCGTGTACCAGATGAACGTGCGGCCTTTCGCGGCTTCGTCGTGAACGAGCCGGTAGATGTCGCGCTTGGTGCCTACATCGAGGCCGCGCGTCGGATCGTCCATCAGAATGAGCTGCGCGTCCGACGACAGCGCGAGCGCAAACAACACCTTCTGCTGGTTGCCGCCCGAGAGCGACAGGATGCCCGCGCTCATCGGCGCGCCACGTATTCCGATCTTCGTGCGCCACGCTTCCACGAGCGCGCGCCGCCGCGAGATCGACGAGTCAGCGCTTGCGCTTCGCGCCGCCGAGAAGCCACCGCAAGTCGAGATTTTGCGCGATGGACCACACCGGGAACACGCCGTCGCGCCCGCGATCCAGAGCGCATCGATCGGTCAGGAGGTACTTGGCGTCCGCACCGCGCGTGCACCAAGTGTTCAGTCGGCGATTCCATCCGATCGTGCCTGCCGCCTGCTTCGTCGGCTATTGTGAGGATCACTATGTTTTCTTCTCAAGGCGGACGCCAACGATGTCATCATACGGCTCACGCGAGTTGCGCAGAAACATGCGCTCAAGGCGCGCCTTCATCGCGGTATCTTCCCATTTCGAAGAGGTGTCGTGATCGACCCGTTTCGATCCCTGGCAGGGCGCTTGTGTCTTCGAGCGCCCTTTTCTTTTTACGTGGAAACCCTTGGTTGACGTGAGGTTGCTCAAAGCTGCAAACTTGAAGCGCTTCAAATTTCCTTGCCGACACAGTCTAAGGGCCTTTAGCCACACGAAAGTAGCACGACAGCGCCCCTCCAATCAATGCGGGGGCGGTCAGCACGCAAATTTGAAGCGCTTCAATTCAAAACGATATTAGGAGACACCGCATGTCCTCGCCCTTTCCCCGCACGGTTCTTCGCGCCCTCGCCGCCGCCTGCTTCGCCGTATCGAGCCTCGGCGCGGCGCATGCCGCGGACATCAAGATCGGTGCGCTCTTTCCCTTCAGCGGCGGACTCGCGCTGCTCGGCGACGAGAGCTATCGCGGCGTTCAGCTCGCCGTCGAAGAACGCAACGCGGCAGGCGGCATTAACGGCGACAAAGTGGTGCTCGTGAAAGCCGATGCCGTCGATGCCAACCAGGCCGTCGGGGAAGCGCGGCGTCTGACTTCGGTGGAGAACGTGTCGGCGGTGTTCGGCAGTTATTCGTCGGCGGTGTCGTCGGCGGCGACGCAGGTGACCGAACTCGCGGGCGTGCCGTTCTTCGAGCTCGGCGCGACCGCCGACACCATCACGAGCCGCGGCTTCAAGTATCTGTATCGCAGCAACTCGACCACGAAGACCTTCGCGGACGGCACGCTCGAAGCGCTCACCAAGGTCGTCGCGCCGCAGCTCAAAGTGGATCCGAAGACGCTGAAGATCGCGATCATCGCGGAAGACGGGCCGTACGGCACGCTCGTCTCCGGCTTCCAGAAGGAAGGCGCGAAAAAGCTCGGTCTGAACGTCGTGCAGGTGCTGCCGTATTCGGCGAAGAGCGTCGATCTGTCGTCGCTGATCCTCCGTCTGAAGGGCGCGGACGTCGATATTGTGCTGCAGACCTCGTATCAGAATGACTCGATCCTGTTCTTCCGCCAAGCCGCGCAGGCCGGCTTCAGGCCGAAAGCGGTCATCGGCGCAGGCGGCGGCTATTCGCTGGCGGATACGGCCAAGGCCGTCGGCGCGCAAATGAACGGCGTGTACGACATCGACTTCCCGCAAGTCGCGATGAACGAGAAAGGCGCACCCGGCCTCGAAACGTTTTCCGCCGAATACCAGAAGCACTTCGGCATGGCGCCGCGCTCGGGTCATAGCCTCGTGAACTATGTCGGTGCAAAGGCGTTCCTCGATGTGCTCGCCAACGCGAAATCCACCGACAAGGACAAGATCCGCGCCGCCGTGCTCGCGTACAAAAAGCCGACGGGCACGACGGCGGCAGGCTGGGGCTTCCAGTTCGCCGACAACGGCCAGAACCAGCTCGCGACCACCAACGTGATGCAGTGGCAAGGCGGCAAGCTCGTCACGGTCTATCCGGAAGCTGTCGCGATCGCCAAGCCCGTCGCGGCGCAGTAATTCCGCCGGTGCCTATCCGCATTTCTCTTTCACTCGATCCGTGCGGCGCGTGACACGCGCTGCGCGGTGTCCAGGAAACGAGCATGTCCATTCTTCTGCAACTTCTAGTCAACGGCCTGTTGCTGGGCGGCGCGTACGCAATCATCAGCATCGGCCTGACGCTGATTTTCGGCGTCGTGCGCGTGGTCAACTTCGCGCACGGCGAGCTGCTGATCGTCGGCATGTACGCCGTCTGGCTGCTCGCCGCGAAGCTCGGCTGGCATCCGTACGTGTCGGCGGTGCCGGTTGCGCTGCTGCTGTTCGCGTTTGGCGTGCTGATCCAGCGCTTCATCATCCAGCCGCTGCTTTCCGCCGACGCGCACGTTCAGATTTTCGCGACCGTCGGCGTGTCGACCGCTCTCGTCAATCTCGCGCTGATGATCTTCGGCGCGGACGTGCATCCCGTCGATGTGAGCTTCGGCACCGAACATTTGCAGTTCGGCGACATCAACGTCGTGAGCGGGCAACTGATTACGTTTGCCGCCGCGCTCGCGGTCGCGGGCGGGCTGCATCTGTTCCTGCAACGCACGTATACCGGCCGCGCATTTCGCGCGGTGGCGCAGCATCGCTACGCAGCCTCGCTGATGGGCGTCAACGTGAAGACCACGTATGTGCTCGCGTTCGGCATCGGCGCGGCGCTGGTCGGGCTCGCATCGGGCTTGCTGGTCGCGCAGTATCCGGTGTTCCCGACCGTCGGCCAGTACTTCGTGCTGACCGCGTTCGTCATCGTCGTGCTGGGCGGTCTCGGCAGCTTGCCGGGCGCGCTCGTCGGGTCGATCGTGATCGGGCTCATCGACAGTCTCGCGGGCTATTACATCTCGCCCGACATGAAGGAAGTCGTCTACTTCGCGATCTTCCTCGTGATTCTCGTGGTGCGCCCGACCGGTCTCTTCGGTCTCGGACGCGGCTCCGAATAACGTTCAGCGAGGCATCCGATGTTTCCCAATCTCCTGCATCCGCGCGGCTACATGGGCGCGCTGGCGCTCTTCGCGCTGCTCGCCGTGCCGTTCGCGCTGCAATCGCCGTTCGCGTTTCACCTGGCCGTGCTCGTGTGCGTCTTCGGCGCGCTCGCGACGGCGTGGAATATCGTCGGCGGATTCGCCGGGCAGCTGTCGCTCGGACACGCGGTGTTCTACGGCATCGGCTCATACGCGGCGACGCTGCTCGTCATCAACTTCGGCATCACGCCGTGGCTCGGCATGTTCGCGGGCGCGGTGATCTCGGCGATGGCGGCGATCGTCATCGCGTATCCGACGCTGCGTCTGCGCGGGCCCTTCTTCGCGCTCGCCACGATCGCGTTTCTCGAAGTATGCCGCCTGCTTACCGTGCATGAGGAGAGCTGGACGGGCGGCTCGGCGGGCCTGAACGTGCCGCTCAACATCGGCCTGCAATGGATGGTGTTCCGCGAAAAGTGGGCGTATCTGCTGATCGCGTTCGGCTTTCTTCTGGTGACGTTGTGGGCCGCGTGGCTCATCCGCCGCTCGCGCTTCGGCTTCTATCTGATCGCCGTGCGCGAGCGTGAAGATGCGGCGCGCGCGGTCGGCGTGAACGCGGTGAAGGTGAAGATCGGCGCGGCGGTGATCTCGGCGGTGCTGACGAGTCTCATCGGCTCTTTCCACGCGATGTATCTCACCTTCATCGATCCGTCCGCGGCATTCTCCCTGGAACTGTCGGTGCAGATCGCGATGTTCGCGCTGATCGGCGGACTGGGCAGCGTCGCCGGGCCGCTCGCGGGCACCGTCCTCGTGCTGCCGATCGCCGAACTGGCGCGCGGCTGGCTCAGTTCGTTCGGCAGCGGCACGCACGGCTTCGTCTACGGTGTGGTGCTGGTGCTCGTCGTGCTGTTCATTCCGCGCGGACTCGTCGGGCATCTGGGCGGTTTCGTGCTGCGCTTCATCGACCGTCTGCCCGGCGCGCGCACGCCGCCCCCCGCACCGGCGAAGTCGATCGCGCCCGCCGATGCGTTGCCGCTCGGCACGCCGCTGCTCGTCGCGGAGCATCTGAAGAAGCGCTTCGGCGGACTCGTCGCGACCGACGATGTTTCCCTCACGCTGCACGCCGGCGAGATTCTCGGCGTGATCGGCCCGAACGGCGCGGGCAAGACGACGGTCTTCAATCAGCTTTCGGGCTTCATCCGCCCGAACGAAGGCATCGTGAAGATTCGCCTCGCCGATGGCACCTGGGCCGAACCGCGCACGCCCGATGCGTTCGCGAAAGACGGCGTCGGCCGCACCTTCCAGATCGCGCAGCCGTTCGCGGGCCTTTCGGTGCTGGAGAACATCATGCTCGGCGCGTTCATGCATACGGGGGTCCGCGTCGAAGCGGAATCGATCGCCCGCGACGTCGCTCAGATGACGGATCTCACGTCCTTGCTCGATACCGAAGCACGCAGCCTGACCGTCGGCGGCATGAAGCGCCTCGAAGTAGCGCGCGCGCTCGCCACGCGCCCGCGCGCACTGCTGCTCGACGAAGTGATGGCCGGGCTCAATCCCGCCGACATCGCGCGCGCCATCAACATGGTGCGGCGCATCCGCGATTCAGGCGTCGCCGTGCTGATGATCGAGCACATGATGCAGGCGACGATGGCGCTGTCGGACCGCATCATCGTCATCAATGCCGGGCGCATGCTGAAGGAAGGCAAGCCGTCCGATGTCGTCAACGATCCTGAGGTGATTCAGGCCTATCTCGGCAAGGGGTATCTCGATGCTCAAGCTGCATAACGTCTCGGCCGGCTACGGCAAGAGCGAAGTCCTGCGGGGCGTCTCGCTCGATGTGCAGGAAGGCGAGATCGTCACGCTCGTCGGTACGAACGGCGCGGGCAAGACCACGACGCTGAAGACGCTGTGCGGGATCGTCGAGGCGCGCGGCGGCAGCATCACGTTTCAGGGACAGGAGTTGGTCGGCAAATCGCCGCACGAGATCGTCGCGATGGGCGTCACGATGATTCCCGAAGGACGTCAGCTCTTCCCGTTCCTCAGCGTCGAAGAAAACCTGCTGATGGGCGCGTTTCGTCACGCCGCACGCGGCGCGCGGCGCGAACGCATGGAGGAAGTGCTCGAACTCTTTCCGCGCGTGCGCGAGCGTCTCACGCAGCTCGCCGGATCGCTCTCGGGCGGCGAGCAGCAGATGGTCGCCATCGCGCGCGGCATGATGTCCGCGCCCAAGCTCCTGATCTTTGACGAACCGTCGCTCGGCCTTTCGCCCTTGCTCGTCGAGCAGATGTTCGAGGTCGTGGGCACGGTCGCGGCGCGCGGCGTCACGGTGCTGCTCGTCGAACAGAACGTGTTTCATACGCTCAAGCTCGCTAACCGCGGATATGTGCTCGAAAACGGCGCCATCGCGTTGTCCGGATCGGGCGCAGAATTGCTCGATAATCCCCACGTGCGGCGCGCGTATCTCGGTCATTGATTCACCGCACCGGCGCATCGCATCCAGAAACCACGGAGAAAAACTCATGCATACCGAAGTGAAGCCCGACGAACAGGTCATCGCCTATCAGCTGCCGCAAGTGCCGTACATGTCGAAGGATCTCGTGCACGGCGGCGTCATGACCGACTGGCTCGAAGACGACAACCTGTGGGTGCCGGCGACCGAAACCGTGTCGTTCAAGCCGCTCATTCTCAACGCAAGCCAGGGCTACTACGTCAATCTTTTGCGCGTGCGCCGCAGCGGCGTGATCTCGCGGCATCGTCATAGCGGCGCCGTTCACGCGATGGTGCTCAAAGGCCGCTGGTACTACCTCGAACACGACTGGGTCGCGGAGCAAGGCGGCTATGCGTTCGAGCCGGCGGGCGAAACGCATACGCTCTTCGTGCCCGAAGACGTGCCCGAGATGATCACCTGGTTCCACGTGACGGGCGGCTATACCTATGTCGATCCGCAAGGCGTCGCGCAAGGTTACGAGGACGTTTTCACGAAGATCGAGACGGCGCGCAGGCACTATGCGTCGATCGGTCTGCCCGCCGATTACATCGAATCGATCATCCGTTGAACCCCATGACATCCACTCTTCCTGCATCGATGCAATACGTCGATCACGGCGCGGGCGGCGCGCCCGATTGCATGCGCCTCGCGCAAGGACCGCTGCCCTCGCCCGGCCCGAACGACGTGCTCATCGAAGTCGCTTACGCGGGCGTGAACCGGCCGGACGTGCTGCAACGCGCGGGTTCCTATCCGCCGCCGACGGGTGCATCGCCGCATCTGGGGCTCGAAGTCTCGGGGCGCATCGTCGCGACGGGCGCGAACGTCACGCAATGGCGCGCTGGCGATGAAGTCTGCGCGCTCGTGCCGGGCGGCGGTTATGCGCAATACTGCATCACGGATGCATTGCATTGTCTTCCCGTGCCCCACAGGCTCACGCTGTTGCAGGCCGCAGCCTTGCCCGAGACCTACTTCACCGTCTGGACCAACGTGTTCGAGCGCGGCCGCCTGCAGACAGGCGAGACGTTCCTCGTGCACGGCGGATCGAGCGGCATCGGGCTGACCGCGATCCAGCTCGCGCATGCGTTCGGCGCGCGCGTGTTCACGACCGTCGGCAATGCGGAGAAGGCGCAGGCGTGCCGCGAAGCGGGCGCGGATCACGCGATCAACTACCGCGATGAAGATTTCGTCGATGCCGTCGCGAAGCTTACCGATGATCAGGGCGTCAACATCATTCTCGACATGGTCGGAGGCGACTATATTCCGCGCAATATCCGCGCGCTCGCGCTCGAGGGCCGGCTCGTGCAGATCGCCTTTCTCGAAGGTAGCCGCATCGAACTGGATGCCATGCCGATTATGCTGCGCCGTCTCACCTTCACCGGTTCGACCTTGCGTGCGCGCAGCGTCGAACAGAAAGCGGCGATCGCCAAGGCGCTGCACAAGCACGTCTGGCCGCTGCTCGAAGCGGGCCGCGCGCTGCCAGTGATTCATCGCGTGCTGCCGTTCGCGGATGTGCAGGCCGCGCACGCGCTGATGGAATCGAGCCAACATATCGGCAAGATCATGCTGAAAGTGGGAGACGACTAACGTGCGGCACGACAAGCGTGTGGTTCTGGTGACGGGTGGCAGCGGCGGCATCGGCGAGGCAATCGTCGAGCGCTATGCGCGCGATGGCGCGGCGGTCGGCATCGTCGATGTCAACGAGGAAGCGGGCGCGGCGCTCGCCGGACGTCTCGCCGATGCGGGCCTGCGCGCACATTTCGCAGCCGCCGACGTCGGCGATTTCCCCGCATGCGAAACCGCTTGCCGCGCGATCGAGGCGGCGCTCGGCCCGGTCGATACGCTCATCAACAACGCGGGCATTTCGCCGAAGCACGCGGGCAAGCCGATGCCACTCTGGCAGATGGCGCCCGAGGAATGGCGCCGCGTGATGGACGTGAACGTGAACAGCGTCTTCAACTTCTGCCGCATCCTCACGCCGGGCATGGTGGAGCGGCGCTTCGGGCGCATCGTGTCGATGTCGTCGGTGGCGGGCAAGGCGTATCTCGACATCGTCGCCGCGCACTACAGCACGACGAAGGCCGCGCTGATCGGCATGACGCGGCATCTCGCGGGCGAGCTCGGGCCGCACGGCATCACGGTGAACGCGATCGCGCCGGGGCGCATCGATACGCCGCTCGTGCGCGGCGTCGCGCGCGAGGCCAACGAGAAGGTCGCGCGCGAAACGCCGCTGCGTCGCCTCGGCGCACCCGACGAAGTGGCATCGACGTGTCTGTTCCTCACGTCCGGCGACGCCGCATTCGTCACCGGGCAAGTGATCGACGTGGCCGGCGGATGGCTGATGACATGACGCGTGCGCCATTGCGGACCATCGGCTTTCCGGGGCGCTACACACAAGGTTCGGGCGCGCTGGCCTCGCTCGCACCGACGCTCGCGGAACTCGGCGCGCGCCGCGCGTTCGTGCTCGTCGATGGCGCGGTCATCGCGCGCGTATCGGCGGACGTCTCGCAGTCGCTCGAAGACGCGCACATCGCCACGTTTCCCGGCGAATGCACAGTGGCGGTCATCGCACGACTGAGCGGCGATGCGCGCGAACGTCATGCGGATGCCGTCGTGGCGATCGGCGGCGGCAAGACCATCGACACGGCAAAGGGTGTCGCGCGGGCGCTGAACGTGCCGATCGTCATCGCGCCGTCCGCCGCTTCCAGCGATGCGCCGACGAGCCGTCTCATCATTCTGTATGACGAGGCGCATCGCGTTGCGGGCATCGACATGTTGCCGCGCAATCCGGACGCGGTGATCGTCGATACGGCGCTGATCGCCGCCGCGCCCGCGCGTCTGTTCGCGGCCGGCATCGGCGATGCGCTCAGCAAGCAGTTCGAAGCCGCGCAATGTCAGCGCGCCGGTGGCCTCAATTTGTACGGCACGCCGCCGCTGCCGAGCGCGTTGCTGCTCACGCGCGCGACACTCGCGATGCTGCTTGAAAACGGCGCGCGCGCTTATGCCGACATTCGGCGCGGCGAACTCACCGATGCCGTCGAACGCGTGGTCGAAGCGACGGTGCTTCTGAGCGGCGTCGGTTTCGAAAGCGGGGGGCTGTCGCTCGCGCATGCGCTGATTCGCGGCCTCACGGCGATCCCCGCGATGGCCTCGATGATGCACGGCGAACTGGTCGCCTTCGGCACGCTTGTACAATTGTTCGTCGAAGAAACCTCGCCGGAAGACATCGAACCGTTGGCCACGCTCATGACCGCAGTCGGATTGCCGCTCACGCTCGCACAATTGGGGCAGCATGCCCCGCTCACATCGGTGGAGCAGACGCTCATCGCCGAGGCCACGCTCGCCACGCGCTACAGCCGGCACATGACGCCGCCCCTGACGGCGCAAAGGCTGATCGACGGCATCGCGCGCGCCGACGCCTACGGACGCGCGCGCAGCACATCATGAAACCCACACGCGCTACGCTCGCGGATGTCGCGCGGCTGGCGGGCGTGTCGCTCGGCAGCGCATCGCGGGCCTTGTCCGTGCCAGATCAGGTCAAGCCGCAGACGCTCGCGAATGTGCAGCGCGCGGTCGAGCAGCTCGGCTACGTGCGAAACGGCGCGGCGCAGGCGCTTGCCTCGCGCAAGACGCGCACGATCGCCGCCATCTATCCGACGCTGAACAACCCCATCTACGCCGATTCGATTCAGGCGCTTCAGCAGACGTTATGGGGTTACGGGTATCAGTTGCTGATCGCGAGTCACGAGTACAAGCCGGCCCGCGAACTTGAAGTGCTACGCGCTATTCTGGAGCGCGGCGTCGACGGGCTCGTGCTCGTGGGCACCGACCATCCGCCCGAGGTCTTCGAACTGACGCGCCAGTGCGCGCTGCCTTACGTCCTCACCTGGTCGGTGGACGAAACGCAGTATCCCCATTGCGTCGGCTTCTCGAACTTTGAGGCCGCTTACCAGTTGGCAAGGCGCATCGTCGGATTTGGGCATCAGCGCGTGGCCATGTGCGGCGGCTCCACGTTGGGCAATGAACGCGTGCGTGCGCGGCAGGCAGGCACGCGCGCCGCGCTCCGGGAAGCGGGCCTCGATCTAAGACCCGAATGGATCGTGGAAGCGCCGTTCACGTTCGAAGGCGGAAGGCAGGCGCTGCGGGAACTGTGGCACGGGGAGTTGCGGCCCAGCGTCGTCCTATGCGGCACGGATCTACAGGCCATCGGGCTGCTCGACGAATGCCGCGCGAAGGGCATTCGCGTGCCTGAGGATCTTTCGGTGACCGGCTTCGACGATATCGAACAGGCCCGGCTCACGCAGCCGCCGCTTACGACAGTGCGCGTTCCATCGCTGGAGATCGGCGCGCGCGCGGCCCGGCATCTGATGGCACTGATCGACGGCAAGGATGGTGACGACGAGATCGTGCTTGAAGCGCCCGTCGTGCAACGCGGCACGCTTTCAGCACCCTGCCTGGGTGAGCGGTTTCGCGGAGAATCGGCATAGGCCCTCCCTTGGAAGGGTCCATCACAGAGCTTCGACACACATAAGCGGTCGGCAGCGTGACTCGCCGCCGATGGGAGTGTTGAAGCGCCGACAGCTCGCCCGCGCCCCGAAGAGTTCTTCATCGGCGACACCGTTGGATTCACCGACAAGCATCTGAACGAGCGTGTTGGCACCGTCGTTAGGCTGAATTCGAAAACGGCGTCGATAGCCCTGACAGACTCCGAAGGACACTGACGCGTCTCGTACGCCCTATTAGGGAAAATCCGCGATGTCTGATTGAAGTCCTGTCAACACTGGACGACTGGATGCACTGACGGATACGGAGAAAGCGTTACCTGCGTCACACCGCGCCGGTGTACGCAAGTCTTCTGGCTTCAACTCGATGCGGACGATCGCCGACTGGTGAGCGTATTCAGGAACGGATTTTCTCGAATTGAAGGGGTCGCGCGACGCAAGTTGCTTGCACGATCAACGCGCCCGGTCCGCCTAACCGAGGCTGACATTTCGCGTCCTTGATTGCCAACGGTGCCCGTTGGAGAATCACGAGTAGCGTGGAGGTCCGCCAATTTTTTTGGCGGGTGAAGGCGTTGACGATTAGTTGCATCTCTTCGTTAGGCGAAACTACGCCTCATAGGGTCAGCACGGCATGATCCTGCCTCGTTTCCACGTACAGCAAATCATGCAGCGATCGTCCTAGCCTCGTATTCGACTGGAGTGCAGAAATCGAAAGAAGTGTGCAGGCGTTGTCGATTGTAGTAGCCCTCGACCCAGTCGACGATATCCAGACGAGCCTGAGCGCGCGTTTGGTAGCGAACCTGATAGACTCGCTCGACTTTCAGGGTTTTAAAGAAGCTTTTCATTGGCGCGTTGTCCCACGCATTAGCGCGACGGCTCATCGAAACTTTCATCTTGAAGTCGGCAGCGAGTTTCCGGTACGCTCGGCTTGCATATTGACTTCCGCGATCGGAATGTAACAACAACCCCGGCACGGGCTTACGGTGCCAGCACGCGCTGCGCAGTGCCTGGCAGACCAGTTCCGCGTTGATGCGATCTGACATTGACCAGCCTACGATGCGTCGGCTTGCAAGATCCAGAATAGCAGCCAGGTAGCCAGCCTCCGCCGGTCCTGATAAAGGTGATGTCGCTGACCCAAGCCTGATCGGGCTGCCAGCCGTAAAAACGACGATCAAGCAGATTGGGCGCCACCGGTAGGCGGTGTGTCGAATCCGTCGTCTGAACCGAATCAGGCGTTGCACGATCGCCAGCCACCGCCCGGACTCATTCATCATAGCGATCACGGGTCGCAATACCTTAGCATTCGGTACACCGAACGTTTGGTGGACGTTGGCGTTGAACCATCAGTCGGAACTGTCGGCGACTCCGACGACAATGCTCTGGCCGAAACGATCAACGGCTTGTATAAGGCCGAAGTTGTACATCGGCGTTCATGGCGTACGCTCCAAGACGTCGAGCTCGCCACGCTCGAATGGGTTCACTGGTATGACCACCATCGGTTGCCCGGCCCGCTCGGGTAAGTATCGCCGCCTGCGCAAGCAGAGGAAGTCTACAATCGGAATCTGGTGCCCTCCGCTCGCGCGGCTTAGCGCCAAACTCGGCGGTCTCCGACAAAGCCGGGGCGGTTCACTTCAGCGTCAACTGCGCAGCGTGCTCGGCCATGAGCAGATCGTCACACAAACCTACGGGCGGCACCTGTTGATCAAGCGTCTCGATGATGAGGAACCGACTGTTGTGGCGCGCCTTACCGAACTCGCCCGCAATCGTTATAGTGCCGCCTTTCGCAGCCACACCGGCCGATGGGAGCCGCTGCCGGGCACAGGTTCGCTCGACGAGATGGCCGAGGTCGTCGTCACGCTCCTGCAGCCTTACTCGCAACCCGATAATTATTAAAGCTATTTGAGGGATGTTGTACTAGTTCGCCATCGGTTCGCAACGCTTCTCCAGCGAAGAACTTGAAGATCTGTCCCGCTCGCCGCACTTCGGCGGCAGCTTCCGAAAGCGTTTTGCCCTCTTCTCGCGATAGCAGCGTCGCCAGCTCCGCCTTCCGAGACAGGATGATCGAAGCCGTCTGATCTAATAAGTCAAAGCGTTCCTGTGGACCACTCTTTGACCATGAGCGAAAGGCCTCACGTGCCGCGGTGGCTGCGATCTCGGTCTGCAGCACATTAGCGTCCGCGTATTCACCGATTACATCGTTGCTATCCGACGGACTCACATTGGGTCGCCAGTGTTCGCCGGTTACCCACTCACCGTTGACCAGATTTCTATACTGATTCATTTAACTTCGCCAAATGAGAAAAAGGCTTTCCGCGCGCCGGAAATCTTATGGAGCGGTTATACCGGCCTGCGCAACCTGGTTACGTCGCGAGCGGCGGTGTCGACACGGCGACCTTCGGCTCGTCGACGCGCTTTCCAACCATCAGTGCGTAGACGAGCGCAGCCAGAAGCGCGATTCCAGTACTGATAAGGAACGCGTCGACAAACGAATGCGTCCGATCGACGACAACACCGGTGACAAAAGGCGCGAACGAGCCGCCGAAATAACCGCCGAAGTTTTGAATGCTCGCAAGGGATGCCGCCATGTGCCGCGGCGTGGCCACAGACACAAGCGCCCAACTCGCACCACATGCCATCTGGACAAAGAACATCGCTACGCTGAGGTAGAAAATCGCAAGTGTCAGATTCGGCGTGAACGCAGCGGGAACCGTAAATAAAGCCCCACCAATCAGACCGACACAGATAGGCCATTTTCGGCTTCGAATCGGTGCGATACCGCGGGCCTGCAACGCATCAGCAACGAAGCCGCTCGATAACATGCCAATCGTGCCGAAAAGATATGGGATCGACACCAACCATCCGGTACTTGCGAGCGATAAATGGCGCTCACGCTCAAGATATGCAGGCAGCCACGTCAGGTACAGCCACAGCATATAGATGATGCCCGCATTGCCGAGAATCATGCCCCAGGTGGTACGCGTCAGAAACAGATTGCGCCATTCTGACATGGTCATCTTTCGCTCGACCTTGGTGTCACTTGCACCTTCGTTCAGATAGGCAGCTTCTCCGTCCGAGAGCGTCACGTTTTTGCGGTCACGATAGGTCAAGTACCAGCCGATTGACACGGCAATTCCGAAGCCGCCCATGATCATGAACATTTGTCGCCAACCGCACGACAGCATCATGACAGTCAGAATCGGGGGCGCAAGAGCCGGCCCAATCGTCGACGAAGTAATGAAGATGCCCGTCGGCCGACCTCGCTCACGAATTCCAAACCACTCGCTGACCACTTTCGCGCCAGCCGGAAAGTTTGGCGATTCCCCCACTCCGAGCGCAATACGCGCAATGATGAACTGATGAAGACTCGTTATGAGCCCCCCGCTAAACTGAGCGGCGGACCAGACGAACATTCCAAGTCCCAGCATCACTCGTGATCCGAACCTGTCCAGAAGCACGCCAACCGGCAGTTGCGCAAAGGCGTAAGCGAACGAAAAAGCAGACAGCAATATTCCCATCTGAGATGCCGACAACCCGAGTTCACTGCTGACGGAATGGTTCGCTATAGACAATGTGCTCCGATCGAGATAGTTGACAACCCCGGCCAGCGTCAGAAGCGCTATTGATGCCACCTGTATGCGCTTTAATTTCTTTGACTTCTCGATCATTCCGTCTCCTTATATTTTCGAAAATAAGTATTTGCTTCCATATTGAACAGTGCTACGCCCGGAGCTACATCTAATGACTATTGCCGGTAGATATCCGCGAGCACCTGCACAGGGTGACGAAGCGTCTTGCCTCGCAGACGCTTCACCTGACAGCGACAGGAATAGCCTGTCGCCAAGACCTCTGGGCTTTCCTCGTTCCTGACCGGGCAATCGGATTCAGGAATCTGGTGCGCCCACGACAGCGCGAAGATATCGGTCGATGTAGTCACGTTCCTCGCTTCATGACCGTAAGTGCCTGACATCCCGCAACACCCTGTTGAGGGCATCACCACGTCCAGACCTGCCGCGGCAAAAACCGCTTTCCAAAGCGCTGTAGCTTGCGCGGCATTGGTCTTCTCCGTGCAATGAGGTAGTAACTTGAACGACACGGGTGCCGCTTTGAGCATGTGCGACGAACTGATCGCAGTCGCGAGCCACTCCTGTGGCAACAACACATTCGGGACGTTTTCGCTCCCGAGTACTTTCGAATATTCCTGGCGATACGTCAGCGTCATGGCCGGGTCGACCCCAACCAGCGTGACACCCGTGCTTGCAATATCGAGGAGCGTCTGGGCGTTCTTACGTGCGGCCCGTGCAAATCGGGTCAGAAAGCCCAAAACGTGAAGCGGCTTACCATTCGGATGAAAGGGTGCAAAAAGGACGCGAAATCCCAAAGACTCCGCGAGCTCGACAAAAGCAGTTTCGACGTCGCCACTAAAAAAATGCGTGAAAGTATCGCGAACAACGACCACGCAACGCTTGCGTTCGCTCGCGCCCATGCGCTTCAAAGTCTCAAACGTCGCTATGGCACATGGAATCGACTTCCTGACTTCGCTCTGAACGATACTGGGTGTGTCGACCACTCCAACAACGTGCTTGAGCAATAGTCGCGCGAACCGGCTTTCCACAGCGCCGTTGTAAAGCTGTCGCCCCCCGGGCACGGACACCAGCCGCGGAATCGTGTATTCGAGAGAAGCAATCATGTAATCGCGAGCCGGGCGAAGATATCGCGTGTGGTAATGCTCCAGAAATCGTGATCGCAACTCCGGCACGTTGACCTTGACAGGACACTGAGCGACGCAAGACTTGCAGGCGAGGCAGCCGTTCATCGCCTCATACACCTCGTGCGAAAAATCATCGTTGTTTCGACCGCGCCGCAGCGAATTCAAGAAACGTACGGGCAAGCGCTTCGCACGCGGTCGAGCGATCAGATCGGCACCTGCAGCTACCTGCAGACGTAACCACTCACGCATCAACGACGCACGGCCTTTCGGAGAATGAATGCGTTGACGTGTCGCTTTCCATGAAGGACACATCGAATCGTCCGGGTCGAAATTAAAGCAAGCGCCATTGCCGTTACATTGGACGGCGTCACCGTTCGCTTCCCACACCGCGTCGCTGATCTCGCGGTCGAGTTCACCTCGCAAAGTGGCGGAGTCAATCTTGAGAAGCGTGCTATCAGCGCCTGTCGGTACGGCGATCTTTCCGGGATTTAGCTGGTTATACGGGTCAAACGCTGCCTTGATTCGCTGCAAGGAAGGGTAAAGGCTCCCGAAGAAGGTCGGTGCGTATTCCGAGCGCACGCCTTTCCCGTGCTCTCCCCAAAGAAGTCCGCCGTACTTCATGGTGAGCGCCGACACGGCATCCGAGATGGGCCTGATCAAGGCAGCATCCTCGGGGGCTCTCAGATCGAGCGCAGGACGCACGTGCAGCACGCCAGCGTCAACATGCCCGAACATCCCATACTTCAAGCCATAGGAATCGAGCAACGCGCGAAACTCTGCGATGTACTCCGCAAGTTGCTCCGGAGGGACAGCTGTATCCTCGACAAACGGCTGCGGCCGCCTTTTTCCGCGCACGTTGCCAAGAAGGCCGACTGCGCGCTTTCGCATTGCATAAACACGACCAACCGCCACATCTCCGCAAGCGATCGTGTGGCCGAGACGCCGAACGCTCCGGTCCGTGCTGATGTGCTCGACAAATTCAGCGACACGGCTTTGCAGCTGACCGAGATCATCGGCGCTGAATTCAACCAGGTTGATACCTTGAGCGCTTCGCTCGTCGTTATAGTCCGGGAAGAACTCGGATATCGAAGTCCAGACAACGTCATCGCGGGCTAGAGCGAGTACCGTGGAGTCCACCGTCTCGATGGACAGCGGTCGATGGTCCATCAGAGCGCGCGCATCCCTCAGCGCATCCATGAATCCTTCATACTGGATGTTCACCAACGCCGAATGAAGCGGTTTCGGCAACACGTTCAAAGTCGCCTCTACAACGAAGCCGAGCGTACCCTCCGCGCCGCAAATCAGGCTATTCAGGTTCAGCCTCCCGTCACGCTCGCGAAGATGCGCGAGATCGTAGCCCGTCAGGCAGCGATTAAGCGGCGGAAAAGTGTCTCGTATGAGTTCAGCCTGGTTGTCGGAAATCTCGCGGGCGGTTTTGTAGGCCCGTCCAACGATATCCGTCCGTGCGCAAAGCTGTTCCAGTGTTGCATCGTCGACCGGCTCGGAGGCGAGCGAAACGCCTCCAAGCAACACGCTCTTCAGAGCGATGACGTGGTCGCGCGTTTTTCCATACGTGCAGCTGCCTTGTCCGCTGGCGTCCGTGCTGATCATCCCGCCAATCGTGGCGCGATTCGACGTGGACAGTTCCGGAGCAAAGAATAATCCGTGCGGTTTGAGAGCCGCATTCAATTGATCCTTGACGACGCCTGCCTGAACCCTTGCCGTGCGCTTAATCGGATCGATTTCAATGATGCGGTTCATGTGGCGGGACAGATCGACGACGATACCGTCGGTCAATGACTGGCCGTTGGTGCCGGTGCCACCGCCTCGGGGCGATACCACGACGCTTCGAAATCGCTCCTCGGCGAGCAGCCGCGCGATGCGCTCAACGTCAGCGGCGTTGCGGGGGAAAATCGCAGCCGTGGGTCTGCGCTGATAGATCGAATTGTCCGTTGCGAGTACCGTGCGCGTCGCATGGCTGACGTCGATCTCGCCCTCCAGTCCCGCAACCCGCAGAGCTTCGAGAAACGCCGCTTCGGAAGTAGTGCCTCGTGCTTCTTCTAGTTTTATCTTTATGACCTTCATGTCGCTTACCTTTCATGCGTCCTGGAGCGGCACTCTGCGCACCTATTGCTTCACCTGCGTCTATCAGAGCAACAGGCCTGACGCGTCGTCGTGATGGCCGCATTCGGAGAGAAAACGCGAGGTCACGCGTCGGCGACACTCAGGAGATAACGCTTACGCTGTTGATGTGACTTGCCGCTGCTCGCCAGGTACATGCGTCCCGGCGAGCGACGCGCGCGCAAATTCAGCCGATCTGAACTCTGTCGAGAATCTCGTCTGAGCCAACCTCCAGAGGAACGAAATTGGTCGAGCGCACATAATCCGGTCGCGGCTGCTCGACCTGTTCAGGCTTGTTCTTCACCTGGTTGTAGACGATATAGGCCTGCCATCGATCGTCACCGGACAGGTTGTGACCCGAGGAATGCACGATGTTGGCGTCGAAGAACACGACTGTTCCCGGGCGGCCGATGATAGGCACGGCCTTGGGGTGACTGGACAAAATATCAAGCATCGTCGGCTTGGGTACAACGTAGAAGCGGTAACCGGTTGCCTCATCGAACGTCGGATCGAGTGAACCAAGCTTGTGGCTTCCTGGGATGAAATAGAGACATCCGCCCATTTCGGTCGGCTCGTCGAGCATGACCAACGCGGTTGTCATCTGCGGTTCTTTCACGCCGTCGATATGCCAAGTGCCGAAGTCCTGATGCCATTGCCAGACGGAGCCGTCGATAGCCGTCTTCAGATTGCACTTCGTGTGATAGACGTAGAGTTCGGGACCGTCGATCAGTTGTTGTGCCGGCTCGAGCAATCTGGGGGAGCGCACGGCGGAGTGAAAGACCGCCGATGCCGTCGGACTTTCGGTTTCGTGAACTTTGTAGATCGTCTTCGCGATGCCGCCCGTCTTTTCACGGACGAGATGGTCGGTATCGATCTTCTGGATCCGGCGCAACTCGCTCTTCATATGCTCGACTTCCTCTTCCGAGAAAAGCTCCGGCAGAACAACAAATCCATCGCGCTCGTACGCTTCCAATTGTGACGCGGTAAGTTTCATGAGGGCATCTCCTGACTTATTGGTGTGATGTCATGATCCTAAGACCCGTCGCGTCCAATGTAAAAGATATAATAAGTTGCGTATCGATACCTAAAAGGTTTTAGATGGAACTGCGTCATCTTCGCTACTTTCTGACGGTGGCACGCACACTCAACTTCACGAAGGCGGCGGAGGAACTGCACATGGCCCAGCCGCCGTTGAGCCGGCAGATACGGGAACTGGAAGAGGAACTCGGCGTGGCGCTTTTCGAGCGCCGGGGCAAACGCGTATTCCTTTCATCGGCGGGCCAGGTTTTCGAAGAACGGGCAAGGCGAATTCTGGCGGACACAAACTCCGCGATCGTGGATTCGCAACGCGCAGCAAGAGGGGAAATCGGCCGGGTGGCGGTCGGGTTCTTTGAGCACATCGCGTACACGCTGCTGCCGCCGCTCTTGCGTGAATTCCAGCAGCGTTACCCCGCGGTGACAGTCGAACTTCGATGGTTTTCCTCTGCGGAACAGATCAATGCGCTGGATCGAGGGGACGTCGATCTGGCCTTCGTTCGCTCTTTGCCTTCGGATAGCCAACTGAACAGCGTCCTGTTGCTTCAGGAGCCGTTTTACGTTGCCATCGCGAAGGACAACCCTCTCGCAGCGAAACGGCAGATCTCCATCAAGGACTGTATGCACCTGCGCGTCATCAATTACCGGAAAGATGTCGCGCCGGACTATCACGCCACCATCAACCAGTTGTGCGCACTGGCAGGCTTCTCTCCTTCCACGAGCTTCGAAATGGGACAGATCTACGCGTCCCTTGGCCTCGTAAGCGCCGGATTTGGTGTGACGCTCGTACCTGCGTCGGTTCAACGAACGCACATGGACAACGTCGTTTATCGTCCGCTGCGTGAACAGCACGCGCAGAGCGAACTCTACCTCGCGTGGAAGGAACCCAACCCGCCCGCGGCGCTAGGCTCTTTTGTTCAACTCGCGTGCGAGATAACCGCGCGCGCACCGGGCAAAGCGAAGGTCGAGTAAAGCAGGCGGTACGACTTCAATTACGATGAACAGGTTAGTTTTCCGGTTGAACCGTCAGCACAACTGCTTCGATTTGCGGCCGCCGTATGTAGCGTTGATTTGACTGCTTGTCCGGTCGCGTTAGAAGGCAGTGTGAAGCCGCTGAAAGCAGCTCATTTACCGTCATGTCTCGCTTTGGCACGATCCGCATTAGCTAGGACAGCGGCCAAATTGTAGGGGATATGTTCGACGCACGGAGCTGTCTTGATCACAATAGCTGCGTGACGTACAGCGGATTGACACATCAAAGGAGACAAAAGCGCGGGCTCAAAATCGTTTGTGCAAGGAATGGCCTCCGTCGTCTTCGATGCCGTAGCCAATTCAAGGCCGTCAGAGACGGTCACCAAGAGCTTCTGCCAACGCGCAGCACTTTTGTGAGCTGGCTATAGGCAGCGAATCCCGCGTCAGCCTGCCTTGGGGTTTCAGGCTGCAGCGACGCACAAGCGGGCACCATTGCATGTACACCAGATACCTCTTCGACGCCGGCACCGGACTCATGCGCATGACCTTCAGATCGACGCCTGCATCCGCGTACACTCTGATGCGCGCCAGCGGCCTCAGACCAAGCAACCTCGGCCTTCTCCGGCGCCTCAAAGAAAGACTGTTGATATTGAGGGAATGAAGGCGATCGCGATCAAACCGAGAAGTAACATACCGAGGTAGATCCAGATTCGCCTCAACCCGGCTTCCGGCGACACTTCGCCGATGATGCATGCGGCGTAATAGCAAAGGCCGAACGGTGGCGCGAACACACCCAGCCCCATCGCCAGCACCACGACCATTGCGTAGTGCACTTCGTTGATGCCGAGTTGATGCGCCACGGGGAACAGAAGCGGCCCGAACAGTACGATGGCCGGAATGCCTTCGAGCACACTGCCGAGCACGATGAACGCGATAATCGACACAAGCAGGAATCCGATCGTGCCGCCCGGGACCTTCGTCATCATCTCGGCGAGGTCCTGAGAGAAGCCGGATTGCGTCAGCGCCCATCCCATCGCGCTCGCCGCGCCCACAATGAAAAGAATCGCGCCGGAGAGTGCGGCAGTCTGGAGCAGCATCGGCACGACCGACTTCCACGTCAGCCCTCCACGATAGATCACGAGTCCGATCAGGAGCGAGTACGCGATGCCGATCGTCGAAACCTCAGTCGCGGTCGCGATGCCTTCCACCACCGCGCTTCGAATAAGGAAGGGGAGCAGAAGCGCGGGCAACGCTACAACGAACGTGCGGCGGACCTGCGACCAGGGCGCGCGCACGGGCCGCGCGGTGCCCTCCTCCGCTTTCTCGTCGTGCCCCGCACGCCACCAGGCAACCACGCCCAACACGAGCGCCAGAACTATGGCGGGCATAATGCCGGCCGTAAATAGCGCCGCGATGGAGATGCCCGTCACCG
This sequence comes from Caballeronia temeraria, assembly GCF_001544795.2. Lineage (GTDB taxonomy): Bacteria > Pseudomonadota > Gammaproteobacteria > Burkholderiales > Burkholderiaceae > Caballeronia > Caballeronia temeraria. The sequence goes on from NZ_FCOI02000049.1 coordinate 35,654, forward strand.
ACGCTATCGCGATCAGAACTAGCGACGGCGGAATCGTCTCGCTCATTGCGCCCGAAGCGGCAAGCAGCGACACCAGCTCGCCGTCCGACATGCCGCGCTTGCGCATCTCGGGAAAAAGCACCGGGGCCACGGCGGCCATATCGGCGGTCTTGGAGCCCGAAATGCCGGAGATCAGCAGCATCGCACCAAGCAATACGTAGGACATCCCGCCCCTCACATGTCCTAGCAATGCTGCGAGAAACGCCACCATGACCCGCGCCACGCCGGTGACATGAACGAGCTGGCCGAGCAGCACAAACATCGGTACGGCGAGCAAGATCAGCGTGCTCATGCCTTCGTCCATGCGCCCCACAACGACGCTCAGCGGTGTCGACGTGGTGGTCAGCAAATAGGCGCTCGTCGCAAGTGCGAAAGCGAAGGCGATCGGAACACCGGCCATCACGGCCACGCCGAGAACGCCGACGAAGAAAACCAGCAGCGCGCCTTGCCCCATCTGCGAAAGAGGCCCGGCTCCCGCGTAGCAGCCGAGCGCAGACAGGCCGACGAGCACCACCGCACCGATAACGTCGCGCCAATCATGCCGCATCAGCCGTAGACAGCAACTGATGAGGCCCGCAGCGCATCCGACCGGAATCGCTAGCGCCCTGATAGAGCCCGACCACCCGAGCGCGGGGGTTTCTGTGAACGCCTGGTCCTGCACATAGTCGAGCGCGGGGTGGAGCACCAGAGCAAGGAATGCCGCGCAGGTGCCGACTGCGAGCGTATCGCTCCAGGCCTGTGCACGCGGTGACATCTTCGAGACGAAAAATGTGAGCCGCATGTGGCAGGATCGGTGCAATGCGAGTGCGCTGCCAAGCATCGCAAGCCACAGAAAAAGAACCGAGGCGAGTTCATCCGACCAGATCAGTGGACGATGGAAAACGGCGCGGGCTATGATCCCAACGAACAGGATCACGACTTCAGCGACGACCGTGGTCGCCGCCAACGACTCCACTGCGCGGCGTAACCAGCGCTCGAGGGCACGCTCCGACTGCGCACTTTGCAAGAACGAGGTGTTAGGCGCTTCGAGCTTGTGCGCGGCGCTCATGATATTTTCCCCGTGACGGCCTCGAGCGCGAGCCACGGGTCAGCACCGAACTTCTCCTTCCACTGCGCGTAGAACCCGCCCTTTGCAAGCGCAGCGCGAAAGGCGCCGCGGTCCGGTTGCACGAATGTGAGCCCCTTGGCAGACAGCTGACTCTGCAGCGTGGCATTCATGCGCACGACGTCCTCGCGTTGCTCCATGCTCGCCCTGTCAAACTCACGACGCACAATCGCCTTGAGGTCGTCGGGTAAGGTTTTGAACGCGCGCGGATTAGCGAGCAGCCAAAATGGATCCCAGACGTGATTGGTCTGGGACACATACTTCTGCACCTCGTATAGCTTGCCTGCTTCAATCGTAACAAGCCCGTTCTCCTGCCCGTCCACCAGATGGGTCTGCAGCGCCGTATAGAGCTCGTTGAAATTGATTGACGTAGGATTAGCTCCGAGTGCCTGGAACAATGACGTGAACATCGGGGAAACCGGCACACGGATACGATATCCACGCAGATCCTCGGGCGTCTTGATCGGTTTTGTCGAAGAGGTGATCTGTCTAAACCCATTGTCCGCCGCTTTCGACACTGAAACGAAGCCGCTCTTGTCGATCTGCGCGCGCACCATCTTGCCAAGGTCGCCGTCAACGCCACGCCAGACCTGATCGTAGTCCGTGAATGCGAAGCCTAGGTTGGTGATGGCGGCGAGCGGAATGGTCGTCGACAGCACCGAACCCGCGATGTTCAGGAACTCAATCCCGCCCGAACGCGCCTGCGACAACAGATCCGTGTCCGAGCCCAGTTGCGATGCCGGGAAGAAACGGATCTCAAGCCTGCCGTTGCTCGCCTCACGGATACGGTCGATTGCCTGCTTGAGCCGGGTATTGATCGGCTGATTAAGGGATTGCCCGGTTGCGAGCTTGTAGGTGAATTCTGCGGCGCGGGCAGGCCTGGTCCAGATCGACACCAGCGGAACAGCGGCCGCGGCCTTCAGCACCGTGCGTCGCGACATGCGACGCGGTGAACTCGACGTGCTCATGATCCTGTCTCCTGTTTTATGAACATCCCCGCGTCCCGCGCCACCTTATGGATGCAGCGTCGAGGCACGTCGCGACGGTTGTTATCAGCTCTTCTGGCCTCGTCGCCTGCCTTACGTGAGCAAAATATAAGAGGCTTGTTGGTGAAGCACAATTCAATTATTTTGTGAGACGTTGTAGCCTATCTAAAAGGTGACTCCCCATGTATCTGCCCCTGCGCGCAATCAGTGTCTTCCACGCTGCAGCCAGTTCAGGAAGCATTTCGCGGGCGGCGGCCGACCTGAACGTCACGCCATCTGCGGTCAGCCAGCAGATTCAGTCGCTCGAAGCCCACCTGGGAACGGCCTTGATGACCAAAGTCGGAAGGGGCGTCGGGTTGACCGAGGCGGGCGAACGCTATTTCGCGATGATCTCCGGTGAGGTCGAACGGATCGCGGAAGCGACCGAGCGAATGCGGGGATTGCGCTCCGTCACACTGCTTACCGTGCGCGCCACGCCTACTCTTTCCACGAAGTGGTTGCTGCCGCGCCTGCGCTCATTTCTGGATGGCCACCCCGATCTCGAAGTTCGCCTTAACGGAACCAATGAAGCCACCGACTTCGCTCAGGAGGCCGTTGATATCGAGATCCGTCATGGAACCGGCCAATGGCCTGGCGTGTATGTCGAGTCCCTCGCCGAGGAATCCTTTTTGCCGGTGTGTTCCCCCGCCTACTGCGCGGCCGCAAGCCTCGAAGCGGCTGACCTACCGCGGCACCGCCTCATCCATTCCGTGAAGTCGCAGGTTCAGTGGTCGTACTGGTTTTCGGCGGCGCAGACGTCGTTCGATCCTGGGCAGCGCGTCCTCTTCGACCGAAGCCACATGGCGATCGATGCCGCCGTCGACGGTATGGGTATCGCGCTCGAAAGCACGTTGATGATGTGGCGCGAATTGCGCGACGGCACGTTGACATGTCCGGTGAGACGCCCGCCAGCCATCCGCCTGAAAACGCAATGGATCGTTTGTCCATACGAACATCTCCGTAAGAAGAAAGTCACGCTGTTTCTCGAGTGGCTGCGCGCCGAGCGTGCGGCTTGGGAGGCGACGTCGGACGAACACGCTGCGAATCCATCTTGAAGCGTGGCTTAACGATCGGATTGGAAATGTTAATTGTTCTGATGCAAGCGCCTGACTACACTTGCTCGCAAGAAAGGCCCATCGCTGTTCGGCTTTCGAATCTGTCTTGCACGTGCGTCGTCGCACGCTGGTCGGGCGGTCATGACCCATGATCTAAACCACAAAGGATTGCCAATGAATCTCTACAGTCTCCTCAAGGCCCGCAATGCTGCAGGACGTCCTGTTCGCGTCGGTCTGATCGGTGCCGGCAAATTCGGCTCGATGGTGCTGTCGCAGGCCCGCCACATCGAAGGGCTGCATGTAGTAGGCGTCGCCGATCTCGATGTAGGCAAGGCACGCGCATCGCTCGCGCGAGTCGGCTGGTCGGCCGAGCAATACGGCGCGCGCACGCTCGCCGATGCCGTGAAGACCGGCGCCACCTGCGTGCTCGACGATGCCGCCGCACTCTCCGCCTGCGATGAGGTCGAATGCATCATCGAGGCGACGGGCCATCCGATCGCCGGCGTGCGTCACGCACTCGCCGCGATCGAAGGCAACAAGCATGTGGTGATGGTCAACGTCGAGGCCGATGCGATGTGCGGACCGTTGCTCGCCGCCCGCGCTCGCGAGCGCGGTCTCGTCTACAGCATGGCATACGGTGACCAGCCCGCGATCATCTGCGAGCTGGTGGACTGGGTGCGTTCGTGCGGCTTCGAGCTGACCTCGGCCGGCAAGGGCATGAATTTCGAACCGCGCTATCGCTATTCGACACCGGACACGGTATGGGGTTTCTTCGGCTGGACCGAGGAAGAAGTGGCCAAGGGCGACTTCAACCCGAAGATGTACAACTCGTTCACCGACGGCACTAAAGCCGCAATCGAAATGGCCGCGGTCGCGAACGGCACGGGGCTCGATTGCCCCGACGATGGCCTCGCCTTCCCTCCTGCTGGTCTGCATGATCTGGCGCGGGTCTTCCGACCGGCAGAAGATGGCGGACGCCTTTCGCGCAGTGGTCTTGTGGACATCGCCGCGAGCCAGGAACCGGACGGCCGAGAGGTCTTTAACAACATTCGCTATGGCGTGTTCGTCACGTTCAAGGCGCCAAACGAATACGCGCGTGCGTGCTTCAAGCAGTACGGTTTGCTCGTCGATCCCACCGGCTGGTACGGCTCGATGTGGCGGCCGTTCCACATGATTGGCCTCGAAACCAGTGTGAGCTTGCTGTCGGCCGTGCTTCGCGGCGAGGCGACTGGGTCGTCGAAGGAGTTCCGTGGCGACGCCGTGGCGACCGCCAAGCGCGACCTCAAGCCCGGCGAAATGCTAGACGGCGAAGGCGGCTACGCGGTGTGGGCCAATGCGATCCCGGCATCGAAAAGCCTTGCCATCGGCGGCCTGCCGATCGGGCTCGCGCATAACGTCAGGCTTAAGCGTCCGGTTGCCAAGGACACCGTCGTGCGCTTCGAGGATGTCGAGCTCGAACGCGATCTCGATGTTGTAGCGTTGCGTCGCGAGATGGAGCAAAGTGCGCTCGGCAAGCCCGCGAAAGCTGCGTGAGGGACCCACATCATGGCATCGCACGGAGAAGTCCAGCATGGATAGCGGAACGAAAGCATTCGTGGTGGTGGCGGAGTTCGAAGTGAAGGCCGAGTGCGTTCGCGACTTCCTCGCGCTTGCACGCGACGATGCGCGCCACTCGCTCGCAGACGAGCCCGGCTGCCGCCAGTTCGACATTGTGCAGATCGACGAGACGCCGCCGCGAATCTTGTTTTATGAGGTCTACGATGATCGCGCCGCGTTCGATGCACACTTGCAGACGCCGCACCTCGACCGCTTCCGTGCTGGCTTCCCGGCACTGATCGTTGCGGAACGCCCCGTGCGCTTCGGTCGTCGCGAGGCTGCATGATGCACGCGAGCCTTGCAGTGGGCTTTATCGGCACGGGAATCATGGGGCTGCCGATGGCCCGGCGTATCGCAGGCGCCGGCTACCGGGTCGCGGCATGGAACCGCAGCCGAGACAAGGCAGCGCCGCTCGTCGAAGCAGGAGTCGAGGTGGTCGGTCACGCGAGCGAAGCGACGCGCAGTGCGGATGTTGTGATCTGCATGCTGAGTTCGGGGCCAGCGTGCGACGACATCCTGCTCGGTGACGACGGGATCCTCCCGACGATGCGTGCGGGCAGCGCGCTGGTGGTGATGAGCTCGATTCCCGTCGAGACGGCGCAACGCCACGCCGAGGCCGCGGCGTCCCGTGGCATCGGTTATCTCGACGCGCCCGTTTCCGGTGGCGAGAAAGGAGCACAGGACGGCACGCTCGCGATCATGGCCGGTGGCGATGCATCTGTCTTCGAACGCCTGCGTGCCGTCCTGCAAACGATGGGTCGTCCGACGCGCATCGGCCCGGCGGGCACCGGCCAGCTCGCGAAGCTCGTCAACCAAATGATGGTCGCGAGTACGATTGCCACCGTCGCTGAGGCAATGCTACTCGCGGAACGCGGCGGGGCCGATCCTGCGCAGGTTCGCGCGGCGCTCCTCGGCGGATTCGCGGACTCGACCATCCTGCGCCAGCACGCGGCGCGCATGATTGCGCGGGACTTCGTGCCGGGCGGGCCGGCCAAGTATCAGATCAAGGATACGAAGACGGCGCTCGATTTTGCGCAGGGCCTGGGGCTGGAGTTGCCGGTACTGGGGCTCGTCGATGGCCTTTTCGCTGACATGGTCGAACATGGCGACGGCGACCTTGATCACAGTGCGCTGATCCGGGAATTGCGCAGACGCAATGGACTGCCTGAGACGTGACGGCCTTACGTCAAGTGTGTTCAACTTGCCCGTGAGAAAGCCGGTGTCTTCGCGGGTCGGCTGTGGCCCACTGCTGCGACATCATCTATGTCTTGCGTACGGCTTGCTCAAGGGGGACGATGCCCATCGTCATCTGGCCAATTGCCGCTGTCAGGCCTCTACGACCCGAAAACGGGTTTTGCAAGCAAATCTAGTCTTACTGTGTCATAGAATGTGTTGACGCAGAACTGCAGAATGGGCATTGCTGGAGCCGTTTAGCGACGTGCG
>NZ_FCOI02000050.1 GCF_001544795.2 Caballeronia temeraria
GCTGTTGATACTGAGTTCTTTCGTGCATCGCAACACCTTATACGAAACAGGTGTTGCACGTCAGATTTGAGGCCGCCTAGCGAATTCCCTCCTTTATTATGCAATATGAATTGGGCTAAGGTCGGCGGACTGGCGGTCCTTCAAATGGCTGAGAATGGCGGAACACAAACACTTATAAGCATGAACGTAACGACATCAGATGACTGTATCGGGATCTCGCCCGATCATCCGTGGGCAAAACACTTCATTGCTCTGGCGTACCGCGACGGAGCGTTTTCGTTAATTCCCAATAATTTTTTTAAGAATTGGCTCGACGAAGAGGCGACCGTTGGTACTTTTCGCATTGGCAGAGCGTCGGGCTTGGGAGTCGGCTCGATCGCCAAGTATGACGCCGACGAGCAAAGCCTCAATATCGGGAAGTTCGTCGCAGGTGGCCTTAGACTGCGCTTTCTTCTTAACGGGCAGCACGAGATGAGGACGATCTCGACCGCCATGTTCAGTGTGTACGGAAACGGCTTGCGCAACGTTGCGCCGCCGCAGTATGCGGACACAATAATCCACAATGACGTATGGATTGGCGACGAAGCGCTTTTCCTTGGGGGCAGCATTGTGGAAAGTGGATGCGTAATCGGCGCGCGAACCGTCATACCTCCCAACTTCCGAAGTGAGCCGTATGGCATCTATGTGGGCTCTCCCGCGCGTCTCGTAAAGTTCCGTTTTCCCGAGAAGATACGAGAGCGCCTCGTGGAATTGGCGTGGTGGGATATGCCGCTTCAATGGATCAAACAGCACAACGAATTTTTTCTCGCTGATTTGACCAGTGACGAGGGCCGCGCGCTCGAGATGCTGTCTGATTTGAAGCGAGCGAAGAGGGACTGGGTTGAAGTGCCGCAGGCTGGCTGATGCAAAAGTACCTTAGCGCCCCAGGGTATATCCTCGCGCATGATCTTGCCATTGCGAAGAACTGCTCTTCCAAATAGAAAGACCCGGCGTCAAACGCCGGGCAAATGGCTTTGGATGAATCCGAGCGCCATGCAAACGCTCGATGTCATTGTGGGCGATGAGTGGCGAAATTCAATCTTGGCAGTGAAATGCTGCATTTCAATGCCTGGTTCGACCAGCTAGTGGCGCTCAGGACACCCGTCGGCAAGATGGTCGCAGCGTGGGTTCCGGTGACACTGCCGCGGTGGAATATGTCGTCGCCGGGCGACTGGGCGAAGCCGATTTAAGGCGACCGCGCTGTGCGTGCCTTCGTCGGCGGCCCAAATGACGTCTGGTGTCACCCAAAACGCCAGCGTCATCCAAAACATCGCCTATGCTGATTAGAGACTTCGGGAGCGCGCTGTGGAACGGACAAATCATCTCACTGAATTAGCCCGACTCAATCGAAAGATTTTACGTTGTCGAGGGCTCATCGATGCGGCGCATGAAAGACTCTTTGAAGGGGAGGTCCACCGTGACCACAGGGTTACTGTACTGTCAATCCAAACACTGCTGGACGTCTACGATTCATTTGGCTTGCTTCGCCGGTGTGCGCGTCAAAAGGTTCGAGATAATCATTGTCCGGGCAAAGATCGTATGCATTGAGAGCGCACTGCTCGCCATCGATCACTTCGCAGACGCAAAGGCCTCGAATCAGATTTCTTGCATCGCACAAGTCGCAATGGAAAAGCCCGGCACACGGCTGAGCAAAGGCGAATGATCTATGCTGAGCGCCGGTGCGACGTCAAAAGGCCCGAAAACCGTTCCGCAAAAAAATCCACAATCAAGCAGGGCGGGCCCCTCAGCCAACCGAAAATCGATCGTTTGCGGAATAGAAAGTAAGCTAACGTCATGCTTTGACTAAGAAATTGTGCGGGCTTCAAACCCGGTTGGGGATGTCAGACATTCCCAGGTCGGTTCGACTCCGGCTGCCTTCCGCCCTTTCTCCGCGCTTTTTCTGTCTTCTTCCCAGCGAATGTGAGTCTGCTCTGCGCGTCCGACCGGAATGATACGCAGAACCAATGACCTCATCCCCGGCTCCGCCCATTGAACCGGCATCACGCACGCCGAAACCCGGCTGATGCGCCCCCACATCAACTAAACTGGGATAGCACACTTCGCGCATTTCCCGGCTCGCGCCGCGAAAGTCCGCTTAGAGGGATTTTCGATGAACCGCATCGTGTCGAAGATGCTGGCTGTCATCCTGGTCGGTTGCGAACTGGCGGGTTGCACTGCGGTCCCGTCGGACGTTAAAGTACCTGCATATCGAAATCGCGCCGTAACGCGCACCGAGGGCGGCATCGACGTATCGACGGCCGTGCTGTCGTCCGACGAAAGTGCGGCGGTCTACGGCGTTCCCCTTGCCGCCAAGGCGATTCAGCCGGTCTGGATCAAGGTCCGCAATCTCGAGGATCGCAGCTATTTCCTGCTGTCGCCCGGCGTGGATCCGTCCTTCTTCCCCGCATCCGAAGCGGCCGATGCGTTTGCCGGCACGGCGTCACGCGACGAGCGGGCCGACATGGATCGCCGCTTCCGTGGTCTCGCCTTTCATAACCCCGTCAGACCGGGGGAGACGGTCTCCGGGTTCGTGCTGACCCACATCAACGAAGGTGCGAAGCTGGTGCAGGTGGATCTCGTCGCGAAAGGGCGAGCCCGCACATTTTCCATTTTCGTGGGCGTACCCGGATTCGAAGCCGACTACAAGCGGAGTCAGGTATTCAAACGTGCCGCCGATCCGCAAGAGCCGACCGTGAACTACACGGACGACGCGAGCTTCCGCGCGGCGCTCGAAGCGCTGCCGTGCTGCGCGACAAGCGAGGACGGCTCCAAGCATGGCGACCCGCTGAATCTCGTGATCGTCGGCAGCCTCGACGACGCTTTTCCCGCGCTCCTCCGACGAGGCTGGAGCCTCACGGAAGAAAGGTGGTCGGGCGCAATCAGGCGGATGATCGGCGCCGCGCTGTCCGGCGAACCGTATGTCAACGCGCCGGTGAGCGACCTCTACCTCTTCGGACGCGCGCAGGATATCGCGTTGCAAAAGGCGCGCGACGACATCCATCAGCGCAATCACATGCGGCTCTGGCTGAGCGACATGCGTTACCACGGCAAGCCCGTCTGGATGGGCCAGATCAGCCGGGATATCGGCATCCGTCTGACCTGGCATTCGTCGACGTTCACGACACACAAGATCGACCCGGACGTGGATGAGGCGCGCATGGCGCTCACCGAAGACATGGCGTATTCGCAGAATCTCGCAAAGATGGGGCTGCTGACGGGAGTGGGTCCCGCACAGGAAGGCGCGCCGCGCAAGAACCTGACGACCGATCCGTATTACACCGATGGCTACCGTCTCGTGCTGGTCTTCGACCGAACACCGAGATCGCTATCGGACATCGAGGTGTTTCCGTGGATCACGCCGTACAAAGTGATGCACGCGACGCCCGGAACAGGGCCATGAGCGTGGCGCCGGCCCGGAATCACGCTCTGCGACGCGCGGGCCGAATGTGCTGCGCGCTCGCGCTCGCCGGTTGTGCGACATGGCACGCGCCGCCCGACGTCGACGATGAGCCGCTGCGGCAGCGTGAAGTCAGCGCCACGAGTCGCGGCGTGCGCGTGAGTGCCACCGTGCTCGACAGTGAAGACAGCAAGCGGATGTATGGCGCGGACATCAACAGCACGGGCGTCCAGCCGCTATGGGTCGAGGTGGAGAACCAAACGTCGCAGGCCCTGTGGTTGTTGCGCACGGGCACCGACCCGGACTACTTCTCGCCTCACGAAGTTGCATGGCCCATGCACAAGCTCTTTGGCGGTGCAACGAATACGCACATGGACGACTATTTCAACAATCTCGCATTCAGCAATCCGATTCCGCCGGGCGAGGCCCGGTCGGGCATCCTGTTCACCAATCCCGATCAGGGTATCAAGCTCGTCAATCTCGATCTGTTCGGAAGCAAGGTGCTGATCCCCTTCTCGCTCTTTGTGCGCGTGCCCGGCGGCACGATCGATCCGCGTCTCGCGCAGATCCCTTTTCCGTTTCCCGAAGCCGCCGTCACGGACTACACGGACCTCGCATCGCTGCGGGCCGCGCTCGAACGATTGCCGTGCTGTGCCACGGACGCGAGCGGCGCGGTTCAGGCCGACCCGCTGAATGCCGTCGGCATCGGCCAGCTGACCGACATCGGGGCGGCGCTGGTGCGGCGCGACTATCGGCGTGATGCGCGCGCGTCCGACGGCGCGCAGCGGCTCTTCGGGCGCGAACCGGACTTCGTCATGCGCAAGCAGGCGCAGGCCGGCGCGCCTGCGACATGGATCCGGGGATGGCTCGCCCCGATCCGCTTTCAGGGGCAACTGGTCTACGTCGGGCAGGTCGGCCGTCCTGCCGGCGGGCGTTTCGCGTCAGGTGCCGAAAGGGAGCGCGTCCTGCACGAGAATGTCGACGAGGCCCGCAACTTACTGATTCAGGACCTCATGTATTCGAACGGTCTCGACAAACTCGGGTTCGTGAATGGCGTCGGCGCGGCATCGCCGTCCCAGGCCCGGACAACGCTCGATGGCGCGACTTACTACACGGACGGATTGCGCGCCGTCGTGTTCTTCGCGACGCGGCCGCGCAGTTTGTCGGACGTGGAGTTCCTCGACTGGGTGCCGTATCTCGAAGCGCCGGATACCCGTCAGCCTGGAGCCACCGGCGATGCACATCCGTGACCTGAACCTGACAGTGTCGCTCGTCACATCGAAACGGCGGGTTGCCGCCTGCCTCGCACTGGCGACGATAACCGCGAGTCTGCTGCTCGGCGCATGCGCGACGAAGCCGCTCATTCCCTACTCGGCCGATACACCGCCAATGATCCTTGTGCCCGCGTCCCGGAGCGGGATAGCCGACGGGCGAGGGCGCTTCCGCGAGATCTATTGCGCGGTGCTTGCGGCGCGCGGTCCGGCGCTGCCCGACTACCGGCCTTGCGAGGACGCGCTGACCCGCGTGGGCATCGAGACGGCCGGCACGGGCAGGCCCGTCGAACTGGGCCAGTCGCGGCGGCGTCTCATCGCGGCAGTCGTGCCGGGCATCGGCTATGACTGCTTCAAGCCGTGGCTCAATCCGCCCGATACCGTCGTAACGCATCTGCGCCAGTTCGGCTTCGATGCCACGTTGATCGACGTCGATGCGCTGTCGAGTTCCGCGCACAACGCACGCCAGATTCGCGACGCGATCATGGCCATGCCCGCGCCGGATGGCACACCGCGGATCGTGCTGATCGGCTACTCGAAAGGTGCGCCGGACATGCTGGAAGCGCTGGATGCCTATCCGGAGATCCGCAGCCGCGTGGCGGCGGTGGTCAGTGCCGCCGGCGCGATTGGCGGTTCGCCGCTTGCCAACGACGCCGAGCAGTATCAGGCCGATCTGCTGCGATTCTTTCCGGGCGCGACCTGCACGCCGGGCGATGGCGGCGGCGTGGAAAGCCTCAGACCCACGACACGCAAAACATGGCTCGCGCAGCATGCGCTTTCGGATGAATTGCGGTATTACTCGATCGTGACGTTCCCGCAACCGGACCGGATCTCGTCTATTCTCGAATCGAGCTACGACAAGCTCTCGCGTGTCGATTCGCGAAACGACAGCCAGGTCATTTTCTACGATCAGGTTGTGCCCGGCAGTACGCTGCTCGCCTACGTGAATGCGGATCACTGGGCGCTGGCGGTGCCGGTTGCCCGGACGCATCCGGCAATCGGGGCGCTGTTCGTCACGCAGAACGCGTATCCCCGCGAGGCGCTCGTCGAGGCCATCTTGCGCTTCGTCGAGGAGGATCTGGCGGAGCACACGCGGCGGAGTGACGTGCAACCGTGAGTCTCTCACAACGGAAGTCGTGAACCACCATGGAGGCAATCATGCGCAGGAGAAGGTTCTTGAAGACGGGCGCTGCCCTGTTCTCGGTTGCGGGTCTGACGCTCGCGACGTCGGCCAACACGATGCGCGACGCCGCTGCCGCCGAGTCCAGCGCCTCGAAGCGCCAGGGAATCGATGCCAAGGTCAACGCCACCCTGTCCCGGCTATACGCGTCAGTCAAGGGTTCGAAGGAACTCGTCGCGAAGGCGAACGGCGTGCTCGTGTTCCCGTCCGTGATCAAGGTCGGTTTCATTGCCGGCGGCGAGTACGGCGAAGGCGCATTGCATGTCGGCGGAAAATCGGTCGGGTATTACAGCACGGTCTCGGGATCGTTCGGACTGCAGGCCGGCGCGCAATCGAAGGCCATGATTTTTCTGTTCATGACGCAACATGCGCTCGACGATTTTCGCAATTCCAAAGGCTGGTCGGTCGGTGGAGAAGGATCGGTTGCGCTGTTGAAGGTGGGCGCAAACGGAGAGATCGATACGACGACGGCCACCGCGCCCGTCGAAGCGATCGTCCTGACCAATGCCGGTCTGATGGGCGATGTGTCGCTGTCGGGCACGAAGGTGTCGCGTCTGAAGGTGTGACGCTCGACCGGCGGTTGCGACTGATGCAATAGTTGCAACGAAGACAGGCATTGACGCCCGCAATGAGCTACGAGACGAACGCACTCGACGCAACGTCGAGTGCGGGGCGATTCATCGCCTCGCGTTGCCGAATCTCAAGATCGTCGTCGTGCATCGGAACGAGAGTTCGGGCACGACCTTCAACTGGGTGAGCTTTCTGTCGCAGAGCAGTGCGGCGTGGAAAAGCAGCGTGGGTGTCGGCACGACGGTCAAGTGGCCGGCCGGCGTCATCCGGTGAACGCCGACTTCACGGGCCACTTCCACGCCTGCTGATCCAGATCGAATCGCGCTCCCCCGTTCAGGGGATGGTTTCGAATCGCTTTCCCTTCGATCATTGACTCAACGGAACGACATCGCAGCGAAGACGCGAGTCGCGCCACCTTTCGGTTCGAGACCCAGGGAGACACCCATGCGGGACGACGTACAGGCCGCCGCGCCGTCGGCCTACGCCTATCCATTGCTGATCAAGCAATTGCTGCACACGACATTCGTTCAGGCACCCAATCAGGAAATCGTTTACCGCGGTCGACTGCGGATGACCTACTCGACCCTGCGCGAGCGCATCGCGCGGCTCGCGAACGGCCTGAGCGGCATCGGCGTGTGCCACGGCAGCACCGTCGCCGTGATGGACTGGGATAGTCATCGCTATCTCGAATGCTATTTCGCGGTTCCGATGATGGGCGCCATTCTTCAGACGGTAAACGTGCGTCTGTCGCAGGCGGAGATCGCCTACACGATCAATCACTCGGGCGCGGACGTGCTCATCGTTCATACGGATTTTCTGCCGGTGCTGGAGGCCATCAAGGATCAGCTCGAAACCGTGCGCACGTTCATCTGGATCGACGAGCCGGACAGCGAAGTCTGCGCGCACAGCATTGCATTCGAAACGGAATACGAAGCGATGCTCGCCGCCGCGCACGATCATTACGACTTCCCGGACTTCGACGAAAACACGCGCGCCACGACCTTCTATACGACCGGCACGACGGGCCTGCCGAAGGGCGTCTACTTCACGCACCGTCAACTGGTGCTGCACACGATCACGGTGATGGCGGCGCTGGCGAGCCCCGCCTCGGGTCAGCGCTTCCATCGCGGCGACGTCTACATGCCGCTCACGCCGATGTTCCACGTTCACGCATGGGGCATGCCCTACATCGCGACGGTGCTGGGTGTGAAGCAGGTTTATCCGGGCCGCTATATGCCGGACCGGCTGGTGCAGCTTCTGCGCGACGAAGGCGTCACGTTCTCGCATTGCGTCGGCACCATCCTGCACATGCTGCTCACCTGCAATGAAGCAAAATCGGCCGATTTCAGCAAGTGGAAGGTGGTCATCGGCGGCGGCGCGCTGACGCGTGGACTCGCGCGCGCCGCGCTCGATCGCGGCATCGACGTGTTCACGGGTTACGGCATGTCGGAGACGTGTCCGGTGCTGAGCCTCGCGCAACTGAAGCCCGGCGATGAAGCGCTCGACATCGACGAGCAAGTGCGTCTGCGTTGCCGCACCGGTTCGCCGGTCCCGCTCGCCGATGTGCGCATCGTTGACGCGAACATGCAGGACGTCCCTCACGATGGCCGCGCGAACGGCGAAGTGGTCGCACGCGCGCCCTGGCTCACGCAAGGTTATCTCAAGAACCCGGAAGCCTCCGAGCAACTCTGGAGCGGCGGCTATCTGCACACGCAGGACATCGCGAGCATCGACGAAAACGGAAGTCTGCAGATCACCGACCGCATGAAGGACGTGATCAAGTCGGGCGGCGAATGGATTTCGTCGCTCGAAGTCGAGAGTCTGATATCGATGCATCCGGGTGTCGCGGAAGTCGCGGTGATCGGCATCAGCGACGAGAAATGGGGCGAGCGGCCCGTCGCGCTCGTGGTCACGCACGAGGACGCGGTCATCACCGAGGACGAGATCAAGCGGCATGTGCTGACGTTCAGCGCATCCGGACGCATCTCGAAGTACGCGGTGCCGCAAGTCGTCAGATTCGTCGACGGATTGGAGAAGACGAGCGTCGGCAAGATCAACAAGAAGTGGCTGCGTGCGCAGTTCGTCTGATCGAAGGAGCAGGCTATGTCGGGCATCAAGGAATACAGCATCGCGTCGATCGAGGACTTCGTGGGCCGCGAGCTGGGTGTATCGGACTGGACGATCGTCGATCAGAAGCGCATCGATGCTTTCGCGCAATGCACCGGCGACACGCAATGGATTCACGTCGATGTCGAGCGCGCGCGACGCGAGAGTCCGTTCGGCGGAACCATCGCGCACGGTTATCTGACGCTGTCGCTGCTCGCGCCGCTCGCGATGGAGATCGGCATCATTCCCGACGACGCTTCCGCCGGCCTCAATTACGGGCTCGACAAGGTGCGCTTCATGACGCCCGTGAAAGCCGGCGCGCGCGTGCGCAATCGCGTGACGTTGTTGTCCGTGGAAAGAAAGAGCGGCGGCCGCGTCATCATCAAGACGATGAACGAGTTGCAGATAGAAGGCGAAGACAAGCCCGCGCTCATCGCGGAGACACTCGCGATGCTCGTCGCGTGAATCGAATAAAGAATCTGAGAGATTGAGTCAGGAGCAGCAAGATGGCGGTAAGCACTGAAAACCTGTCGCGAAACCAGCAAGCCGAAGCGCTCGCGGCGTCCGCGACGGAAAGCATGCCGGGCCCGAATCCGTTCGTCGGACTGAGACCGTGCGATGTACTCGCGGCAGCACAGCAGATCGGCACGCAGGCGTGGCGGCAGCCCGCGCTGATCGTCGAGCAGCAATCGACGCTCGTCCGCGATCTGATCGGCGTACTGAGCGGCAATGCTTCGAGCACGCCGCCGCAGGGCGACAAGCGTTTCACCGATGCCGCATGGCGCGACAACTCGATGTATCGCATGACGATGCAGGGTTATCTCGCATGGCGCGATGCGCTGTCCGGTTTCGTCGACCGTTCCGCGCTCGAACCGAAGAGCAAGGAGCGCGCGCAGTTCGTGCTGTCGCTCGTCACCGATGCGATGTCGCCGACTAACACGCTGCTCGGCAATCCGGCCGCGATCAAGAAGGTCGTCGATTCGGGCGGCGCGAGTCTGATCGGCGGATTGAAGAACGCGGTGACGGACATGCTGAAGAATCAGGGCATGCCCGCTCAGGTCGACAAGACCGCGTTCGAAGTCGGCAAGAATCTGGCTACGTCGAAGGGCGCGGTCGTGTTTCGCAATGAAGTGCTGGAGCTGATCCAGTATGCGAGCGCGACGACGCATGTCCACAGCCGGCCGCAGCTCATCGTGCCGCCGCAGATCAACAAGTTCTACGTGTTCGATCTGTCGCCGGGCAAGAGCATCGTCGACTATCTGCTGAAGAGCGAGTTTCAGGTGTTCGTCGTGAGCTGGCGCAATCCCACGGCGGAGCATGCCGGCTGGAATCTCGATACCTACGTCGCGGCGCTGCTCGAAGCGATCGCGGCGATCCGCGACATCACCGGCAGCGACGATGTCAATCTGCACGGCGCATGCTCCGGCGCGATGACCATCTCGGCGTTGCTCGGCCATCTGGCGAGCCGTGGCGATACATCCGTCCATGCCGCGACCTTGATGGTCGCCGTGCTCGACAACACGGCGGACTCGCAGCTCGGCCTGTTCGCGACGCCCGAGGCCGTCGCGGCGGCCAAGCACGCGAGCACGTCGCGCGGCGTGCTGGCCGGCGAGGAAATGGGCCGCGTGTTCGCGTGGATGCGACCCAACGATCTCGTCTGGAACTACTGGGTCAACAACTATCTGATGGGCAACACGCCGCCCGCATTCGACATCCTCTACTGGAACAACGACACCACGCGTCTGCCCGCGAAGATGCACGGCCAGTTGCTCGATATCTTCACGGAGAACCTCTTCACGAAGCCGCGCGCGCTGAACGTGCTGGGCACGGCCATCGATCTGAACGACGTTACCTGCGACAAATACGTGGTCGCGGGCATCACGGATCACATCACGCCGTGGAAGGGCGTGTACAACACGGCGCGTCTCTTCGGCGGCAACACGCGCTTCGTGTTGAGTTCGAGCGGTCACATCCAGAGCCTCATCAATCCGCCGGGCAATCCGAAATCGAAGTTCTATCTCAACCCCGAACTGCCCGCGAACGCCGATGCGTGGCTCGACGGCGCGCAGGCCGAGAAGGAATCGTGGTGGAGCGACTGGCGCGAATGGCTCGCCGCGCGCTCGGGCGATCGTCGCGCGGCGCGTGCGGCGCTCGGCAACAAGCGGCACAAGCCCATCGCGAACGCGCCGGGCACCTATGTCATGCAGAACTGATTTCGCAATGCCGGCGGCATCGGCTCGACTTTCATCACACGGAAAACTCATCATGGAATCGACGAATCAAAGCAGTCTTCTCGGCGAATACAGCAAGCTCATCAAACAATTCAAGCTGCCCGCCTTCGACGCGAACGCTGTTTTCGAGTCGCGCCGCAAGGATGTCGAAGCGCTCGCGAACGCCAGCACGATCGCGCTGACCGGCATTCAGTCACTTGGTCAGAAGCAGATGGACATCCTGAGCGGCACGATGACGCGCGTGCACGCGCTCTTCGGCAAGCAAGCCGCGGAGGAAAGCAAACCGGCCGCGGGCGAAGCGATGCAACAGGCATTTCGCGCGGCGATGTCGGACATGCGCGAACTCGCGGGCGCGGCGTATCGGGTGCCGGCCGACACCGCGACGGTGATTTCGAAGCGCGTCGTCGAGAATGTCGAAGAGATCAGGGCGCTGCTGCAGCCGCGCAAGTGACGCGTATTGCCCGATCCGGATGAAAGCAATGAATAACGAATCCGCGTCCGTCGGCATCATGGACATTCAGACCGTCGATATCGACGGCCAACTCTTGCGCGTCGGCGTGCGGCACGGCAACGATGCATCGCCGCCGCTTTTGATCTTCAACGGCATCGGCGCGAATCTGGAGCTGGTCGAGCCGTTCGTCGAAGCGCTGGGCGATATCGGCGTCATCATCTTCGATATTCCGGGCGTCGGCGGTTCGCCCGTGCCGCTCGCGCCGTACCGGTTCTCCACGCTCGCCGCGCTGACCGGCAAGCTTCTGCAACGGCTCGGACATGACGGTCCGGTCGATGTGCTCGGCGTATCGTGGGGCGGCGCGCTCGCGCAGCAGTTCGCGCGGCATGATTCGCGGCGCTGCCGCAGGCTGATTCTCGCGTCGACATCGCCGGGCGTGATCATGGTGCCGGCCAGTCTCTCAGTGCTGTCGAAGCTGATCGGCCCGCGCCGCTATACCGATCCGGCCTATCTCGAGCGTGTCGGGCCGGAAATCTACGGCGGCGCGTACCGACGCGATCCCGAACTGCTCAGGGAGCATAGCCGCCACATGCAGGCGCCGGGCGGGCGCGGCTATCTCTATCAGCTGATGGCCGCCTGGGGCTGGACGAGCCTGCCGTGGCTCTGGACGCTGCCGCAGTCGACGCTCGTCATGCACGGCGACGACGATCCCATCGTGCCCTTGTCCAACGCGAAGATGCTGGCGGCGACCATCCGCCAGTCGGAGCTTTACGTGATCGACGACGGCCATCTCTTTCTGATCACGCGCGCGAAGGAAGTTGGACCGGTCGTGCGCGCGTTTCTGCGTGGGAACGCGCGCTAGCCGTTATGCACGAGGCCCAGCGCCTGCGCGCGCGCGACGGCGTGCGCGCGCTTGTCGACGGCGAGCTTCACGAAGATGCTTTTGACGTGCGACTTGACCGTCTCGGGCGCAATGCCGAGGTCGCGTGCAATCTCCTTGTTGGACAGCCCCTGCGCGATCAGCTCGACGATATTGCGTTCGCGCGCGCTCAGCGATTCGCGTTCGGTGTCGCGGCGCGCTTTGCTCCCGGGCTGATACTGCGCGCGCCAGCCTTCCAGAAGACGGTCCATGAAACTGAGCACGTCTCTCGTTTGCGCCGTGTCGCGCGTATCGTCGCGAACGGCCTGCAAGAGCGGACCGATCTGCGCGCCCTGATCGATGATCGACTGATGCAGCCCGGCGGGACCGGCGAGCTTCAGCACGTCGCGCATGACGTCGACGGCTTCATCGCGCTTGCCTGCGCTCATCCACGCCAGCGCGAGCGTGGTGCGCAAGCGCAAGCCGAGATAGTGGTTGTGGCGGCTCTCCGCGCTTTGCCGCGCGGCGTTCAACAGTTCGACGGCCTGGCCCGTGCGATCCTGATTCATCGCCACGCTGGCCGCCGCTGCCGCGCGAAAGTTGTCGATCTCCGCCGACACGGGCGGCGCCGAATCCGCGCCGCGGGCGGCGAGCGCATCGAGTTGCGCGACGCAGGCGGACGCTTCGGTCATCCTGCCTTCCCGCAGATGCAGCCGCGTGCGTTCGATGAGCGTCCCCGCAACGAGACGGCGCCAGCCGCGCTTGTGCCCGAGCAACTGCGCCCGGTCGAGCAGCGCGTAGGCGTGCGCCGCGTTCGACCGCGCGACGGCGATGCGGATCAGCACGCGATACGCGACCAGCACGCTGTCGAGCATCGCCGCCAGATCGACGACGGGCATCAGGTCGAGCAGCAAGGCTTCGGCTTCGTCGAGACGTCCTTGCTCATAGCGCAACTGCGCGATCATCGGCGCGCACAGTGCAGCGGAAATCGACTGCGGGCCGGAATAGCGCTCGGCGAGATGTATCGACTCCGTGAAGTACTGCTCGGCGAGCGCGAAGTGCAACTGCTGCATTTCCGTGTGACCGAGCAGGCAGAGCCGATAAACCGGCGTGACGACATTGCGCTGATCGTCCTCGATCGAACAGGGAATCCAGGGCGTCGCGTAGAGCGCGTCGAGATCGCCCGCTTTCCA
The DNA here is from genome assembly GCF_001544795.2 of Caballeronia temeraria. GTDB lineage: Bacteria > Pseudomonadota > Gammaproteobacteria > Burkholderiales > Burkholderiaceae > Caballeronia > Caballeronia temeraria. The sequence continues at coordinate 13,298 of NZ_FCOI02000050.1, forward strand.
GTGCGCGAAACGCACGACATTGGAGACGACGTTGACCGTCCAGACATCGCTCGATGGCCGCGCGAGACACGCCTGCGCGATGGCCAGCGCGCGCTGCGGATCGTCCAGCAGCGCGGCCAGCACCGAGCGGATCGCGAGACATTCGCGGCGCAGATGCTCGGCCTCGGTATCGCCGGCGGCATCGGCGGCGTCGTGTTCGAGGGCATCGACGCTGGCGAGGGCGTCGTCGAAACGCAGCGCGAGCGCCATGCCCCACGCGATCGCCAGCCTGACCCGCAACTGCGAACGCATCAGATCCGCCGGGAACTCGCGTTGCCAGCCGAGCAGCGTGAGCAGATCGCCTTTCATCACGAGCGTCATCGCGCAACGGCTCATCAGCGCGAGCGCTTCGCCGGTCGCGCCCGCGGCGAGCGCGTGCCTCACGGCGTCGGTCCATTGCGTCTCTCGCGCGTACCATCGGCACGCGCGCAAGTGCAGATCGGCGACCTCGTTTCGATGTTGCGTGTCGAGCGCGCTGGCGCAGGTAGTCGCGCATCAGATGGTGATAGCGGAACCAGCGCCCTTCGATGTCCATCGGCTCCAGCAAAAGCTGACGCGCGGCGATGGATTCCAGCATGCGTTGACTATCGGCGACGCCGGTGATCGCCTCGCACAGCGGCGCGTTCAACTGCTCGACGATCGACGTGCGCAGCATGAACTCGACCACGTCGTCCGGCAGGCGCTTCAGCATCTCTTCGATATACGCGGCGAACGGCCGCGACGCGCCGGACGGCATCGGTGCTTCCGTCTGCGCGCGATATTCCTCGCGGGCCAGCACGGACGCGGAAATGCGCAGCGCGGCGGCCCAGCCTTCGGTGTTCGCGAAGAGCGCGCGCAGCGAAGTGGCGTTCAGCTTGCCCGGACATTCGCGCTCGACGAAGGAGCGCGTTTCGTCGAAGTTGAAACGCAGCGTCGATGCGTCGATTTCCAGCAGTTCGTTTCGCGCCCGCAAGCGCGCGAGCGGCAGCGCGGCGTCGGCGCGCGTGCAGATCACGACATGCACGTGCGCGGGCGCATGCTCGATGAAGTACGTGATGACTTCGCGCACGACAGGCAGGCTGATCAGGTGATAGTCGTCGAGAAAGAGATACAGCTCGTCCTCGACTTCGACCAGTTCGTTGATGAGCGTCGCGACAATCGATTGCGCGGGCACGAGCGAAGCGTCGGCGGTGAGGCCGATCGCCGATGCGCCGATGCCGCCGCACGCCTGCCGCAACGTCTGCGCGAGATGGTGGAGGAAGCGCGCGGGTTCGTCGTCGTCGGCATCGATGGACATCCATGCGACGAGCGCGCCGCTCTTGCGCAGCCGGTCGAGCCACGCGAGCGCGAGCGACGTCTTGCCGAAGCCGGCGGGCGCCTTGATCACCACGAGCCGCTTGTTGTCGGCCTGCGCCGCCAGATCGACGAGCCGAGGCCGCTCGATCAGACCGGCCGGCAGACGAGGCGGCAAGAGCTTCGTGGCGAGAAGAAGAGTGGGCCTGACTGGCTCGATGGCGTCGGTCATTTGCGTCGGCGGTAGGGTCGCCGGGGTGGCCCGGCTGCCGGGAGACTAGGGATTCCTTTCGGGGAGATCGAAGCGCAGCCTGGCACTGCTCATCCGATGATACGCGAGTCGCGCGCGTGCGTGCCAGGCGCGAGGAACGGAGATTGCTCGGACGGTTCAGGCATCGGTCGCATGTCGCGATCGGGCGAGCCATCCTTTTCATCGAATGAACGACAGAGCCGATATCCGCACGCGATCGCGCAAGGCGCCCGATCGGGAACTCGAAGCCTCGCTGCGCAAGGTCTTCGGCTTTCCGCACTTGCGTCCCGGGCAGGAGGACGTGATTCGCAGCGTGCTCGACGGTCACGACACGCTCGCCGTGATGCCCACGGGCGCGGGCAAGTCGCTGTGCTATCAGTTGCCCGCGCTGCAGTTCGACGGCATGACGGTCATCGTATCGCCGCTGATTTCGCTCATGCGCGATCAGGCGACGAAGCTGATCGAGGCGGGCATCGCGACGGCCGTGCTCAACAGCGCGTTATCGGCGAGCGAGCAGCGCGAAGCGATGCAGGCCATCGCGCGGCATGAGATTCGCATGCTGTTCGTCACGCCCGAGCGGCTCGTCGATGCCGAGTTCATTGCCGAACTCACCGGAGAGGACATGCCGCCGATCGCGCTCGCGGTGATCGACGAAGCGCACTGCATCTCGCAGTGGGGCCACGATTTCCGGCCCGCATATGTCGAGTTGATTCACGCGATCAGGACGCTCGGCCGCCCGCCCGTGCTCGCGTTGACCGCAACGGCGACGTCTGCCGTCATCGTGGATATCGTGCGCGAGCTTCAGATGCGGCACGCGAACGTCATTCATACGGGCGTCTTTCGCGACAATCTGCATTTCAGCGTCGAGCAGCTCACGAATCCCGTAGACAGGCGCAGACGCGTGATCGAGATCACGACGCACGAACCGGGCAGCGGCATCATCTATTGCGCGACGGTGGCGGAATGCGAGGCGCTGTATGCAGCACTCGTCGATGCGGGCGTGCAAGCCGAGCGCTATCACGGCAAGTTGTCGCCGGGCGCGCGGTCGTCGTCGCAGGACGCGTTCATGGCGGACCGCGCGCGCGTGATGGTCGCGACCAACGCGTTCGGCATGGGCATCGACAAGCCCGACATTCGCTTCGTGATTCATGCGCAGATGCCCGGAAGTCTCGATGCGTACTATCAGGAAGCCGGCCGCGCCGGACGCGATGGCGAGGCCGCGCGTTGCACGCTCTTGTTCGAAATGAAGGACCGGCAGGTGCAGCAGTTCTTCATGAGCGGGCGCTATCCGAGCGCGGAGACGATTGCGCGTGTCGCGGAGACGGTGCGCGAACTCGCGCGCAAAGACGGCGTCAGCACCCTGGAAAAGCCGCTCGCGCGCCTGCGCGAAGCGTTGCCGGCTATCGGTGCGAACAAGCTGCGCGTGGCGGCTGCGCTGCTCAACGATATCGGCATGACTCGGCGCACGCGGCGCGGCGGCATGAAACTCGTCGGCGACGAACCCGCCATTGCGAAGCTCGATGAGGCATCGCAAGACTATGCAGCACGCAGCGAGCGCGATCGTGCGGTGCTCGAACGCATGGTCGGTTATGCGCAGAGCGCGCAATGCCGCTGGCGCATGCTGCTGGACTATTTCGTCGATGACATGAACGACGCGCGCACGTCCGCGCCGCTGCGCGCGAGCGACGTGGACTATCGCGCGCCCGACGACGAACTTGACGGCGGGCATTGTGGCATGTGCGACAACTGCCTGCATCCTCCGGAAGTCGTCGAAAGTCCGCGCGAAATGCGCGAACAAAGGCGCGCGAAAGAAGACGCGCTTTCCGATAGCGAGGCGAACACGTTCACGCCGGGCGATCGCGTGCGTGTGCGCCGCTATGGCGAAGGCGTCGTCGAAATGATCAGCGGCGAGCGCGTCGCCGTGCGCTTTCCCGATGATGAAACGCGCACGTTCATTGCGCGTTATGTGAAGCGTGCCGCTCGCTGATCTGCGCAATCGCGATGCGCGCGGCCTTCCGCACTTCGGGATCGCCGTCACCGAGCGCGGCGTCGAGCACGGCGAGCGCTTCCGTATCGCCGAGTTCGCCGAGCGCAAGCGCGGCTTCCTTGCGCACGTTGCTGATCGGAAAGGTCAGCAATTCGGCAACGGCGTGCGTGCTGGCGACATCGCGCAAACGTCCCAGCGCGCGCGCCGCCTGCAGCGTGACTTGCCAGTAGTCGTCGGCGAGTGCGCTTTCGAGTGCGTGGCGCGCCGCGCCGAGACGCAGCTTGCCGAGCGTCGCCGCGGCCTCTTCACGCACGCGCCATTCTTCATCCGAGAGCGCTTGCGTCAAGGTTTCGAGCACGCTCTCGTCCGTGGCAAAGCCCAATGCGCCGACGGCGGCGTGACGCACTTGCGTCGATTCGTCTGTGCGCGCGAGCTGCTTCAAATGCGGCAAAGCATGCGCATGACGCAGCCAGCCCAACACGCCGATGGCCTCGCGCCTCACGCTCGCCGATGTATCCGACAACGCCGCGAGCGCAGGTTCGGCTGCTTGCTGCAAGCGCAATTCACGCAATGCGCGCAGCAGCGCTGCGCGGGTGAATGCGTCGGCATTGGCATCGTCGAGATGCGGCAACAGGCGTTCGCCCGCAATCGGGTCTTTCAGCGCGGTGAGACTGTCGGCGGCGGCTTCGCGTGTGCCGATATCGGCATCGACCAGCGCAGCGCATAGCGCATCGACGGCCTCGTCCGTATCCCATGCGCCGAGACGCTGCGCCGCCGTTCGACGCACATCGGCATTCGTGTCGCGACGCAATGCGTCGGCGAGCAAGGGCAGCCATGCTTCGTCTTCGAGATCGGCCGCGTCGATCACCGCAAGGCGGCGCACGGTGGCGTCGGCGTTTGCGAAACGCGCGGCGAGAGCGGTGTCGAGAAGTGGATTGCTACGCGCCATGATCATCGAAGAAGATAGGGAATGTCGACATGCACCGCATTGGTCGGGCAATCGCGTTCGCAGGGCATGCAGTACCAGCATTCGTCGAACTTCATGAAGGCCTTGCCGGTATCGGGATCGATCGCGAGCAGGTCCATCGGACAGACGTCGATGCAGACCGTGCAGCCTTTGTCGGCGATGCACTTGTCCTCATCGATCATCACGGGAAGGCTCGAGCGCAGACGCGCTTCACGGGGCACGAGGGCCATGTTCTTTCTCCTATGCAGCCACGGGCTGCGACGTGCGAGCGACACGCAGACGCGAATACGCGCCGCGCTCGGTCTCGTCGACGGGAACCACATACGGCTCCACGGGTTTCCTGAACGACGTCATGCGTCCCGCTGCATCCTTCTTCAGATGCGTATGGCAGAACCATTCGTCATCGTTGCGCTCGGGAAAATCGACGCGATGGTGATACAGACCCCAGCGGCTCTCCGTGCGATACAGCGATGCGCGCGCGGCCATTTCCGCGCAATCGAGAATCGCGGCGACTTCGGCGGCGCGCATCAGTTCGTGTGGATCGGCAGCGCCGATTCGTTCGACATCCTCACGAATCTCCGCGAAGCGTTGCAGACCGATTTCCATGCGCCGCGTGACTTTCGGCGGCTGAAGATAGTCGTTCACGAAGCGGCGCAGCTTGTATTCGACTTGCGCGGCATCGAGCGCGGGCAACGCGCGGCCGGCGACATGCGAGGCCGCATCTTCGCCGGCGAACCATCCATACGTGAATGCGCCGAGCATGTAGTTGTGCGGCACGGCGGCCATGTCGCCCGCAGCGTAAAGCCCTTGCACGGAGGTGCGCGCGTGCTCGTCGACCCATACGCCCGATGCGCTGTGCCCGCTGCACAAGCCGATCTCGGAGATGTGCATCTCGATCATGCGCGTGCGATAGTCGTTGCCGCGCCGCGCATGAAAGCGTCCGCGGCTCGGCCGCTCGTTGGTGTGCAGGATCGTTTCGATCGTCTGTATCGTTTCTTCGGCAAGATGATCGAGTTTGAGAAACACCGGGCCGTTGCCGCTCTGGAGTTCCTGATAGAACTCCCACATCATTTGCCCGCTCCAGTAATCGCATTCGATGAACCGTTCGCCCTTGCCGTTGGCCGTATAGCCGCCGAGCGGTCCCGTCACATACGCGCACGCCGGGCCGTTGTAGTCCTTGATGAGCGGATTGATCTGGAAGCATTCGAGATTCGCGAGTTCCGCGCCCGCGTGATACGCCATTGCGTAACCATCGCCGGCGTTGGTCGGATTTTCGTAGGTGCCCATCAGATAACCCGATGCGGGCAGGCCGAGCCGTCCGGCCGCGCCGCAGCAGAGAATCACCGCTTTTGCGCGGATCACGTAGAAGTCGGCGGTTCGGCAATCGAACCCCATGACGCCCGCGATTTCGCCGTTCGGGCCGTTCAAGAGGCGCGTCGCGACGACACGATTCGTGATCTCCACGCGCGCACGCTTCAACTGCCGGTAGAGGACCTTCTTCACGTCGTGGCCTTCGGGCATCGGAAGGACATAAGCGCCCATGTGATGCACCTTGCGCACCGCGTAGTCGCCGGTGTGATCCTTCTCGAACTTCACGCCCCAGCGATCGAGTTCCTCGATCGTCGTGAAGCTGTGACGCGCATAGGCGTAGATCGTGGCCTGATTGACGATGCCGTCGTTGGCCACGGTGATTTCCTTCGTGTACTGCTCGGGCGTCGCATGGCCGGGAATGATCGCGTTGTTCAGGCCGTCCATGCCCATCGAGATCGCGCCGCTGCGCTTCACGTGCGCCTTGTCGATGAGCAGCACGCGCAAAGCCGGGTCGCGCTGTTTCGCCTTGATGGCGGCCATCGGGCCAGCCGTGCCGCCGCCAACGACGACGATGTCGTATTCGAGTTCGTGGGTCTGCATGATCGGGTCTCGCCGCTTGTTATGACAAGTCAGGACCAGATTCTAGAAGTGCGCGAACTGCGAGGGAATCAATTGTTTTTGCTTTGCTTGTGCCTGCTTCGAATAACGCGCGATGTGCCGGACGAGGGCCGCTCGCGATCGATACGCAGCCGGTACTGAAACGTGTCGCCACGGAAATAGAGGTACTCGAAGTCGATGGGCTCGCCGTCGGCATCGTGCGTGAGGCGTTCGATGCGCAGAAGCGGCGCGCCTTTCTTCACGTCGAGCGCATCCGCGATATCCGGCGCGGCGGCGATGGCGTCGATCGCGAGATCGGCGTGACCGAGCGGCACGGCGCAGTCGTTTTCGAGCATCAGGAAGATATCGCGCGTGGCGAGTTCCGCACGCTTCAGACGCTTTCCGATGGCTTCCGGCAGAAACGTCACTTCGTACGAAACGGGCAAGCGATTGAGCAGACGCACGCGATGAATCTCGGCGACGCTGCTGCCTTCGGGAAGCGCCAGTTGCGCGGCGACTTCCGCAGGCGCGGCCACGACGCGCATCTGCACGACGCGGTTGATGATCTCGTGTCCGCCTTCCGACATCGCCTCCGCGAAACCCTGCAACGATGTCACGTTCTGAAAGGCCTTCGGTTGCGACACGAACGAACCTTTGCCGTGCACCTTGAAGATCAGCCCTTCTTTTTGCAGGTCGCCGAGCGCCTGGCGAATGGTGATGCGGCTCACGTCGAACATCGTCATCAGCTCGCTTTCCGAAGGCATGCGGCTCATCGGCGGATAACGGCCATCGAGAATGCCGGTGCGCAACACGTCCTTGATCTGCGTGTAGAGCGGCACGTGCGATTCGAGCGAGACGGATGGGCGACGAGTCGGCATGAGAAAGGGAAGGGCGTGGAAGGCGGGCGTTTCGAGCAGGGATTATAGCGGCGGGCTGCGCCCCGATCGCCATAAACAAATGACGAAATATTGGTTAGCCGCGCCCGTGCGCTGCCCGAGAATGGAGTCTGACCAGTTCGGTCGAGCGAGGATCGAAGATGAATGAGCGTAATGCGCCTGATGCACGACGTGCACGACATGAAGGAACGCCGGTCACGCTCGTGACCGTTCCCGGCCTTTACGGCAGCGAGGACGCGCACTGGCAAAGCTGGCTCGAAGGCGAGATGCCGGGCGCGCGGCGCGTCGAGCAGCGCGACTGGAGCACGCCGAATCTCGCGATCTGGAGCGACGCCGTTCGCGACGTGCTCGCGGGCATCGACGGTCCTGTCGTCATCGCGGCGCATAGCTTCGGCTGTCTCGCGACGGCGCATGCGCTGAGCCACCCGGGCGCGGCTCACGCGAATATCGCACACGTAAAGGGCGTGTTGTTCGTCGCGCCCGCGAGTCCGGCGAAGTTCCGTTTCGCGGGCGCGTTCAACGCGCGCAGGCTCGATACGCTGTCGCTCGTCGTCGGCAGCGAGACCGATCCGTGGATGCCGCTCGACGATGCCCGCACGCTCGCGCAGCGTCTGAACAGCGCGTTCGTGAATCTCGGCGATGCGGGGCATATCAATACATCGGCGGGATTCGGGCCGTGGCCGCTTGCGAAACATTTCGTCGAAACGCTCGCGCGCCGCACATCGGCCGAATACGAAGAAGAGGAACAGCGCGCATATGGTTGAGCCCGCTGTCTGAAAACGTGTGATGCATGCAAGGCCGCCCTCGGGCGGCCTTTGTCTGTTGTGCGATTTGAACCCTTGTTTCAGGAGAAAAAATGGCGGTTTACAAGAAGCTGGTCATCACCGTGGCCCTCGGTATCGCGGCAGGCGTGGCGCACGCCGACACGACGCTGCTCAACGTGTCGTACGACGTGACGCGCGAGCTGTACAAGGATATCGACGCGGCGTTCGTCGCGGACTACAAGAAGAAAGCGGGCGAGACGGTATCGGTGCGGCAGTCGCACGGTGCATCGAGCGCGCAGGCGCTGTCGGTGACGCAGGGACTGCAGGCGGATGTCGTGACGATGAATCAGCCCAACGATATCGACTTGCTCGCCGAGCGCGGCCAGCTCGTGCCCGCGAACTGGCGCAGCCGTCTGCCGGACGCGAGCGCGCCCTACACGACGACGATGGTCTTTCTCGTCCACAAGGGCAATCCGAAGAACATCAAGGACTGGAGCGATCTCGCGCGGCCCGGCGTGCAGGTGGTGATCGCGAATCCGAAGACATCGGGCAACGGACGTTACACGTATCTCGCCGCGTGGGGCTACAAGAAACAGCAAGGCGCAAGCGATGCGCAGGCGCAGGACTTCGAGAAAGCCGTCTTCAAAAACGTGCCCGTGCTCGATGCCGGCGGCCGGGGCGCGACGACGACGTTCACGCAGCGCGGCATCGGCGATGTACTCGTCACCTTCGAGAACGAAGTCGGCCTCATGAGCGCCGGACCGGGCGCGAAGGAATTCGAGGCCGTGTATCCGTCGGTGAGTCTGCTCGCGGAACCGCCGGTGTCGATCGTCGACAAGGTGGTCGACAAGCGCGGCACGCGCAAGGAAGCGCAGGCGTATCTCGACTTCCTCTTCACGCCGGCTGCGCAGGAGATCATCGCGCAGCATCATCTGCGTCCGCGCAACGCCGACGTCCTCGCGAAGCACGCGAGCGAGTTCAAGCCGCTGAAGACCTTCACCGTCGAGCAGATGTTCGGTAGCTGGCAAAAGGCGCAGAAAACGCATTTCGCCGATGGCGGCACCTTCGATCAGGTCGTGGCCGACAAGAACTAACGTGCGATTTCGAAACCGTGTGCGCAGCGCGAAGAGCAGCGGACGAAGGACGAGTTAAGCTGTCTTTTTTTCCGCGAGGTGAACGCGATGCCCTCGACGAACCCAGGCGCGAAGCTCATCGCCGTCACCGTGCTCGTCGGGCTGGGCGCGGGGCTCGGCGGCATGTCGCTGGCGCTGCTGCTGCATCTGATCCAGCACGTCGCGTTCGGCTATAGCCTCGATGCCTTCATCGGCAGCGAGAGCTTTCTCGAAGGCATCTCGGGTGCGTCGCCCGCTCGGCGCTTCATCGTGCTGACGCTCTGCGGCGTGATCGCGGGCTTCGGCTGGTGGGGCGTGCACCGGTTCGGCAAACCGCTCGTCAGTATCGCGAAGGCCGTCAAATCCGACGATCCGCGCATGCCGCCCGGCAGCACGGTCGCGCATGCGCTCCTTCAGATCGTCACCGTCGCGATGGGCTCGCCGCTCGGCCGCGAAGTCGCGCCGCGCGAAATCGGTTCGTTGTGGGCGGGCTGGCTCGCGCACTACGCGGGTCTCACGCCCGCGCAATCGCGCATCATGGTGGCGTGCGGCGCGGGCGCGGGGCTGGCCGCGGTCTATAACGTGCCGCTCGGCGGCGCGGTGTTCGTGCTCGAAGTGCTGCTCTGCACATTCGATGGCGCGATCATCGCGGCGGCGTTCGCGACTTCATCGATTGCGGCGATGGTCGCGTGGATCGGCCTCGGCGACGGTCATCAATATCATCTGCCGGATTTCGCGCTGAATGCGCAACTGCTCGCATGGGCCGTCGTCATGGCGCCGGTGTTCGGCGCGGGCGCGCGGCTCTTCGCGAAGCTCACGAGCGCCGCACGCGAGAACGCGCCGCGCGGCAAGGCGCTGCCTTTGCTGTCGATTCTGAACTTCGCGCTGATCGGCGTGCTCGTCATCTATTACCCGCAACTCGCGGGCAATGGCAAGGGCGCGGCGGGCCTTTCGTTCGAAGATCACGTGAGCTTTGCGCTCGCCGGCGTGCTGCTCGTGCTGAAGGTGACGATCGAAGTGAGCTCGTTGCGCGCGGGCGCGCAAGGCGGCCTGCTCACGCCGGGCCTCACCAACGGCGCGCTGCTCGGCATAGTGCTCGGCAGCGCGTGGAACGGCATTTGGCCGGGCACGCCGCTCGGCGCGTTCGCGGTCATCGGCGCGGGCGCGTTTCTCGGCGCGGCGATGCAGATGCCGCTGACCGCGCTCGTGCTGATGCTCGAGTTCACGCGTTTCGATCACGACTTCCTGATTCCGTCGGCGCTTGCGATCGCGGGCGCGACGCTGACTTATCGATGGCTCGCGCGGCGTGCGGCGATGCCCGCCGCCGCGCCGCAGCAAGCGCTGCGGGGGCTATCGGATTGATCGGATCAGCCGGGCGATCATCTGCTCATTGCGCTTCGCGGTCGTCGGTGTCCGCATTCGCGTCGGCTTCGTGATTCATCGCGGCCGCGGCGAGCGTGCTTGCCTGCTGCGGCTGCGCTTCCTTGCGTTCGCTATAGCGGCTCGTGAGATAGTCGGACCGATCGCGCACCAGCAGCGTGAATTTGACGAGTTCCTCCATCACGTCGACGACACGATCGTAGTAGGCGGAGGGCTTCATCCGGCCATGCTCGTCGAACTCCTGCCAGGCTTTCGCGACGGAGGACTGATTGGGGATGGTCACCATGCGCATCCATCGTCCGAGCACGCGAAGCGCATTCACCGCATTGAACGACTGCGAACCGCCGCACACCTGCATGACCGCGAGCGTGCGCCCTTGCGTCGGCCGGACTCCGGCGGATTCGAGCGGCAGCCAGTCGATCTGATTCTTGAACACCGATGTCAGCGTGCCGTGACGCTCCGGGCTGCACCACACCTGTCCTTCGGACCACTCGGAGAGCTTGCGCAGTTCGACGACCTTGGGATGATCGGCCGGCACGCTGTCGACGACGGGCAAGCCGTGAGGATCGAACACGCGTGTGTCGGCGCCGAACAATTGCAGCAGCCGCTCGGCTTCCAGCGTGAGGAATCGGCTGTAGGAAGTGGGGCGCAGCGAGCCGTACAACAGCAGGATGCGCGGCGCATGGGTGGACGGCGAGCTCGGCTGGAGCTTCGCATTGTCCGGAATGTCGACGTGAGCGGCGCTCAGATTGGGCAGATTCGAAAGCATGGGCCGGAAGTGTGATGGTTCGCGCGAAGAGCGCGTCATGAACGTGGCGTATCGGCTGATCCGGAAGCTTCATACCAGCGCTGCGAGCGATTGATCGCCCCGGTCACGAACAACATGACCGGCACCTCGATGAGCACGCCGACGACCGTCGCCAGCGTCGCGCCCGAATGAAAGCCGAACAGGCTGACGGCGGTGGCCACGGCGAGTTCGAAGAAGTTGCTCGCGGCGATCAGGCTGGACGGTCCGGCGACGCAATGCGCGACGCCGAGCCGGCGATTCAGCAGATACGCCAGGCCCGAATTGAAGAGCACCTGAATCAGGATGGGCACGGCGAGCATCGCAATGACGAGCGGTTCCCGCGCAATAGCCTCGCCCTGGAAGCCGAAGAGCAGCACGAGCGTTGTAAGCAGGGCGGCCATCGACCACGGAGCGAGACGGGCGATCGTGCGGCCGAAGCTGGCTTCGCCCCGGGCCAGCAGATGCTTGCGCAGCCATTGAGCGAGCACGACCGGAACGACGATATAGAGACCGACCGAGACGATCAGCGTGCTCCACGGCACCGCGATCGACGACAGCCCGAGCAACAGCGCGACGAGCGGCGCAAAGGCGACGACCATGATCGCGTCATTGAGCGCGACTTGCGAAAGCGTGAAGTACGGATCGCCCTTGCAGAGTTGGGACCACACGAAAACCATCGCCGTGCAGGGAGCCGCCGCAAGCAGAATCAGTCCTGCGATGTAGCTGTCGAGCTGACCGGCGGGCAACCACGCAGCAAAGACGTGGCGAATGAAGATCCAGCCGAGAAGGGCCATCGAAAATGGTTTGACGAGCCAGTTCACGAGCAGGGTCACGCCGATGCCGCGCCAGTGATCGCCGACCTGCGCGAGCGCGGAGAAGTCGATCTTGACCAGCATCGGAATGATCATCACCCAGATCAGCAGGCCGACCGGCAAGTTGACCTGCGAGACTTCCATGCCGCCGATAGCGTGAAAGAGTCCCGGGAAAATCTGTCCGAGACCGATGCCGGCAATGATGCAGAGCGCTACCCAGATCGTCAGGTATCGCTCAAAAAAGCCGATGGCCGGTGTGCGCTTGCCGCGCGAGGCGTTCGTCGTGCTCATGGGCTTCGAGGGATCGTCAGCCAGCACGGCATTTCGACGAATCGCTTGCCGCGCAAGGCTCGCCCGCGCAGCAGTTCTCCGTCAGGAAGCCGATAAGACCGTTCATCGCCTCGAAGTTGGCCGCGTAGAACACGAACCGTCCTTCCTGCCGGGGCGTCACCAGTTCGGCGTGCGAGAGATCCTTGAGATGAAACGACAGACTCGACGGCGCGAGCCCAACTTGCTGCGCGATTTCGCCGGCGGCCATGCCGTCGGGTCCGGCCACGACGAGGGTACGGAAAATCGCGAGCCGCGATTCATGAGCGAGCGCGCCGAGCGCGCGTACGACGAGGTTCGAGTCCATGACCCGAACGATAACGGACTAATTTCGATATTTCAAGAATTATCGAAATGACCGTCTCGGGCGGTGAAGCCCGAGTCGTGATTTTATTTCCGGCCTGCGACGCTCGCACTTGACGCCACGGGCGAGCCCATCGCCTGAAAGAGCGCGGCCGTGTCGCTCAGGCGTGCGCTGCTCGCGCGAATCGTCGCGAGGCGCGCATTGAGATACTGCTGCTCGCTGCCACGCGCGGCGCGCGGTGCAATCGCGCCGAGACGCACGCGCGCCGCCGCATCCGCCGATGCATCGCGCGCCGCGCTGCTCGCGCTGTCGGCGAAGGCGAGCGTTTCGCTGTCGGTTTCGAGCGACGCCAGCGTGTTCGCGACATTCTGGAACGCCGCGAGCACGGTCTGCTTGTATTGCGCGACGGCGGCCTCATACGTGGCGATGGCCGCGCGCCGTTGCGCAAGCAGCGCGCCGCCATGAAAGATCGGCTGCGATAGCGACGCGCCCACACTCCACAACGCGCCCGCGCCTGAGAGCGCGGTCGGCCAGTCGAAGCCGCCTTTGCCCATCGATGCGGATATCGACAGGCTCGGAAACAGCTGCGCCGTCGCGACGCCGACTTGCGCGGCCGATGCTTTCAAAGCGGCATCGGCGGCCTGAATGTCGGGGCGCGTTTGCAGCAGTTCCGATGGCAGCACGACGGGCACATCGGACGGCACGGCGAGACTCGCGAGATCGAGATCGACGGGCGCCCGATCCGGCGTGCGTCCGAGCAGCACGGCGAGCGCGTGACGCGTCGCGAGCCATTGCGCACGCAAGCCCGGCAATTGCGATGCGAGCGTCGCCGCGTTCTGCTGCGCGGCGAGCATGTCGGCGCGCGATGCCGAGCCGAGCGCGTAACGCCGTTCGGCATCGTGCGCATCGTCTTTGGCGAGTCGGACGAGACGCTCGGTCACGTCGATCTGCGCATGCAACGCCGCCGCGCCGATCGCGCCCGTCACGATGTTCGCGGCGAGCGCGCGGCGCGCGGCATCGAGCTGGAAGGCTTGCTGATCGACCTGCGCGGCCAGCGCCGCATTCGCGTAGCGCGCCGCGCCGAAGAGATCGAACGTGTATTGCGCCTGAATCTGGCCGACGAACAGGTTGTAGAGCACGGTCGGCGGGCCGCCCTGGGGAATGCCGAGGCCGCGTTGCCGCGTCGCTTGTCCGCCTGCATCGATCTGCGGCAACAGCGAAGAACCCACTTGCGCGCGCAACTGTTCGCGCGCCGCGACGAGACTCTTGTCCGCTGCCGCGAGAGTCGGGCTCGCGCGCAAGCCTTCGTCGACGAGCGCGTTCAGCGCATCCGAGCGATACAGCTTCCACCATTCGGGCACGGGTTTCGCGCCCACATCGAAACGTTGCGACGCGCCTTCGGCCGTCACGCTCGACTGCGCTTGTGTCTCGACGCCATAGTGCGCGGGCTGCGGCATCGCGGGCGGCTTGCCATCGGGGCCGAGCGCGCATGCGCCGAGCGCGAGGCACGCCGCGCTGATCGATAACCGGCGAATCATGTCGATGCTCCTTCGCGTTCGTCGAGCTTCACGCGGAACCACGCGGCATAGAGCGCGGGCAGATAGAAGAGCGTGAGGATGGTCGCGCTCGTGATGCCGCCCATCAGCGCGGTCGCCATCGGGCCGAAAAAGTTGCTGCGCAGAAGCGGAATCAGCGCGAGCACGGCGGCGGCGGCGGTGAGCGTGATCGGCCGGAAACGCCGCACGGTCGCGCCGATGATCGCGTCGAATCGCTTGTGACCCGAGGCGATGTCCTGCTCGATCTGATCGACGAGAATCACCGAGTTGCGCATGATGATGCCGAACATCGCGATGACGCCGAGCATCGCGACGAAGCCGAACGGCTTGCCGAACGCGAGCAGCGTGACGACGACGCCGATCAGTCCGAGCGGCGCGGTGAGCACGACCATCATCACGCGCGAGAAGCTCTGCAACTGAATCATCAGGAGCGTGAGCACGACGATCACCATCACCGGCATTTGCGCATTGATCGACGCCTGGCCCTTGCCGCTTTCCTCCACCGATCCACCCACTTCCACGCGATATCCCACCGGCAGCGCGCGGCGAATCTCGTCGAGCTTCTTGTCGATGGCGTGCGTCACGTCGATGCCTTGCGCGTCGCCCTTCACGTCCGACTGCACGGTGATGGTCGGCTGACGGTCGCGTTCCCAGATCACGCCGTATTCGAGCGTATCGACAACACGGCCGAGCGCGCCCAACGGCACCGGTCCGTGCGGCGTCGGCATCGCGAGCGTCGCGAGCCGCGACGGATCGACACGCTCGGCGCGCGGCGCACGCAAGTCGACGCTGATCAGCTTGTCGCGCTCGCGATATTGCGTGACGGTGGTGCCGGTCAGCGTCATCGCGAGAAAGCTCGAAATGTCCTGCGACGTGACGCCCGCATCGCGCGCTTTCTGCTGATCGATCTCGAAGCGCACCGAGCGCTCCGACGGCTCGTCCCAGTCGAACTGCACGTTCGCCGTGCGCGAGTCGGCGCGCATGTCGGCGGCGACTTGCTCGGCGATGTGACGCACCGTGCCGATATCGTCGCCGCTCACGCGAAACTGCACCGGATAGCCGACGGGCGGACCATTCTCCAGACGCGACAGGCGCGTGCGTATGGCGGGGAGGCGTTCGCGCAACATCGGATCGAGCCAGCGCGCGAGTGCTTCGCGCGCCTCAACCGACTTCGCGGTGACGACGAACTGCGCGAAGTTCGGCGTCGGCAATTGCTGATCGAGCGGCAGATAAAAACGCGGCGCGCCGGTGCCGACGAAGCTCACCACGTGATCGATTTCATCGCGGCCCTTCAACGCCGCTTCGAGCCGCTTCGCTTCGCGCAAGGTCGCGTCGAACGATGCGCCTTCCTGAAGCCGCACGTCGATCAGAAGCTCCGGCCGATCCGAGCTCGGGAAGAACTGCTGCGGCACGAGCGTGAAGCCGGCCATCGCGACGAGGAACAGCACGACGGTGATCGCGAGCACGACAAAGCGCCGCTTCACGCACCAGCCGACCCAGCGGCGCAGGCGTCCGTAGAACTTCGTGTCGTAGATGTCGTGCTCGTGATCGTCGGGCAGATGCGCTTCCTTCTTGCGCTCGGGCAGGAGCTTGTAGCCGAGCAGCGGAATCAGCACGACCGCCGCGAGCCACGACGCGATCAGCGCGATCGCCGACACTTCGAAGATCGAGCGCGTGTATTCGCCGGTGCTGGATTTCGCGAGCGCGATCGGCAGAAAGCCCGCGACCGTGACGAGCGTGCCGGTCAGCATCGGGAACGCCGTGCTCGTGTACGCGAACGCGGCGGCGCGCGTGCGGTTCCAGCCTTGTTCGAGCTTCACGGCCATCATCTCGACGGCGATGATCGCGTCATCGACGAGCAGCCCGAGCGCGAGGATCAGCGTGCCGAGCGAAACCTTGTGCAAGCCGATATCGAACAGATACATGAAGAGCGCGGTGACGGCGAGCACGATCGGAATCGAGATCACGACGACCATGCCCGTTCGCACGCCGAGCGACACGAGACTCACGATCAGCACGATGACGACCGCTTCGGCGACGGCTTCGAGAAAGTCGTCGACGGAATGCGAAACGGCGTGCGGCATGCTCGACACTTCGGTCAGCTTCAAACCCGCGGGCAGTTGCGCGCGCAGCCTGACCATCTCCGCATCGAGCGACTTGCCGAGACGCACGACGTCTTCGCCAGGCTGCATCGTGATGCCGATGCCGAGCACGGGCGTACCGGCCGAACGCATCTGCGTGGCGGGCGGATCGATGTAGCCGCGTTTGATCGTCGCGATATCGCCGAGCCGGAACGAACGCCCGTTCACGTTGATGAGCGTATCGGCGAGCGCGTCCACGCTCCTGAACTGACCGCTTGGACGCACGAACACGCGGTCGTTGGGCGTGGTCAATACGCCCGCGCCCGACACGGCGTTCTGCCCGTCGATGGCCTGCGCGATCTGCTGCGGCGATAGGTTCAGACGCGTGAGCGTGGTGTTGGGAATCTCGACATAGATGCGCTCTTCCTGATCGCCGAAGTAATCGACCTTTGCGACGCCCGGCACGCGCAGGAGAACGGTGCGCAGGGCATCGGCGTAATCGTGCAGTTGCGCGGGCGAGAAGCCGTCGCCTTCGAGCGCGTAGATGTTGGTGTAGACGTCGCCGAACTCGTCGTTGAAGAACGGGCCTTGCGTGCCGGGCGGTAGAGTGGCGGCGATATCGCCCACTTTCTTGCGGATCTGATACCACTCGTCGGGCACGTCCTTCGCGGGCGCGGAGTCCTTCATCTGAAAGAAGATCAGCGATTCGCCGGGACGCGAATAGCTGCGCATGAAGTCCGTGTACGGCGTCTCTTGCAGCTTGCGCGCGATGCGGTCGGTCACTTCCTCCTGTACCTGACGCGCGGTCGCGCCCGGCCAGAATGTGCGGATCACCATCACGCGGAACGTGAAGGGCGGGTCCTCCGATTGCGCGAGCCGCGTGTACGCGAGGATGCCGAAGATCGTCGCCATCGCTATGAGAAACACGACGAGTGCGCGATGCCGCAGCGCCCACGCCGAGAGATTGAAGCGGCCTTCTTCGTGCCGATACGCGTCGTCTTCGCGGTTGTCGCTCATGACGCGAAGTCCTCGGGATGCAGCGGCGCGACGACGCGCACTTTCTCGCCCGCGGAAACCGTATGCACGCCTTGCCACACGATGCGCTCGCCCGCCGCGACGCCGCCCGCGATGGTCACCGTGCGCTCGCCATAGCGCGCGACATCGACGCGCCGCAGTTCGAGCGCATCGCCCGGTTGCTTGACGATCCAAACGGCGGGATGGCCGTTGTCGTGAAAGAGCGCCGTCGATGGAATCGTGAACGCGCCTTTCGCGTCGTTCGATGCGGCGAACGCGATATCCGCCGTCATGCCGAGACGCACGTCGGGCGTCGGCGCTTCGAGCGTGAGCTTCGCGCGCCAGGTGCGGCTTTGCGTATCGGCGGCGGGGGAAAGCTCGCGCACGCGCGCCTTGAAGGTTTTCCCGGGCACTGCCGCGAGCGTCACGCTCGCTTCGTGGCCGACGGCGAACGCGCTGAGCGCGGCTTCGGGCACGTCGCAGATCACGTCGATATCGCCGCTCCATGCGAGCGTGTAGACGGCCTGGCCCGCCGTGACGTTCTGGCCGGTGTCGGCCTGTTCCGCGGTGATGACGCCCGCGTGGTCGGCGGCGAGCGTCGCGTAGCGCAGTTGATCGGCGGAAAGTCCCGCCTGCTGCTGCGCCTGATTGCGCTGCGCGAGCGCGGATGCGTAGGCGTTCTGCGTCTGTTCGAGTTGCGCGGGCGCGATGAGATTTTCCGCCGCCTGCGCGCGATCGCGATCGAGCTGCTGCTTCGCATACACCAGTTGATGCTCGGCGGCATCGAGTTGTGCGCGGGCGCTGGCGCTGTTCTTTTCGGCATCGGCGGGATCGAGCCGGGCGACGATCTGGCCGGCTTTCACGCTGTCGCCGAGGCGCACGCGCCGCTCCAGAATCTTGCCGTTGATGCGAAAGGAGAGCGGCGTCGAATAGCGCGACTGAACCTGACCGGGGAGGCTGGACGCGCTCGCGTGGCCATCGGCCTGTGCCGCAACGGCGACGACCGGACGCGGCGCGGGCGGCGGCGCCTCCTGCCGTTTGCAGGCGGCGAGCGCGATACAGAGGATGGGTACGAATGCCGCGCGCGCCACGACGGGCGCGGGTGATTGCAAGAGCTTCACAGGAACCTCGGCGCCCGCAAGGGCATGGTGCTGCGCGCCTTGCGCAAGCGACGCGCCGCTCATGGGCGAAGCAGGGAAAATGGGCTATCCGGCGGCAATTTCGAGAACGAGCGTGAGCGGGGAAATCGGTGCATCGACCTGAAAGCCCCGTCCGGCAAGGGTTTCGACGATCCGGACAAGAATACGAAGTGAATTCTAATACACACTTGTATCTGAATGCAAAGCCGGATTTGTAAGCTCCGCGATGCTACACTTCGCGCATGAAACCAGTACGTCTCACCCGCGAGCAGAGCCGTGACCAGACGCGCCAGCGTCTGCTCGACGCTGCGCAGGCGGTTTTCATCAAGAAGGGCTTCGGCGCATCGAGCGTCGAGGACGTGGCCGCCGACGCGGGCTATACGCGCGGCGCGTTCTATTCGAATTTTTCGAGCAAGGCCGAGCTGCTGCTCGAAGTGCTCAAGCGCGATCACGACGCGATCATGGAGCGCCTTTCCACCCTTTTCGAAGATGGCGAGGCCTCGCGCGCCGACATGGAAGCGCGCGTGCTGCAGTACTACAGCGAGTGTTATCAGAACAACGCGTGCTTTTTGCTGTGGGTCGAAGCGAAGCTGCACGCGAGCCGCGACGCGACCTTTCGCGCAAGCTTCAACGCCCTGATGCGCGAGCTGCGTCAGACCACGACCGATTACATCCGCGCATTCTCTGAACGCGTGGGCACGCCGCTCACGATGCCGCCGGAGCAGATGGCGCTCGGTCTCATCGCGCTGTGCGACGGCGTGCAGTTTTTTTATTCGTCGGACCCGCAATCGGTGCCGGCGCAATTCGCCGAAGACGTGCTCGCGCAGTTCTTTCGGCGTGTCGTGCTGAGCGGCGCGGGCGAATAGAGCGCGTTGTTCTCTCGCGCCGCGTATTGCCGATGGCACGCGTGAATTCGATAGGCTACTCTTTGCCCGAGGGTTGAACAGACCGCGCCTGCGGTCTATCGAAATCGTTCGCGATTCCGCGAAACGGGATGACATCCTGGAGGGCCACTCCATGAGCGCATTCACGCGGCGTATCGAAGCGGGGCATGTTCTGATCGCGCTCGCCGTCTTCATCGGCTGTGTGGCGTGCATGTTCCCGTCGATGGCCGCGCCATTGCCCGCCGCGATGCAGAAGTTCATCGCGCCGCAGCCGGCGTCCGGCGCGCCCGCTGCGTCCGCGCCATCGCCCGCGAGCCGGGCGGAAATGGTGCGTTCGCTGAACACTATCATCGGCACGCTCGACAACGACGCGCAACGCAGCGCATTCGTCGCGCAACTCAAAGTGCTGCGCGATGCAACGCAAAACAGCACGCCGGCCACGCCCGCATCCGCGCCCGCCAATGCCGATCTGCTCGGCGCGATCGCATCGGGCATCGCATCGGTCGAAACGAATCTGAGCGAAGGCATCACGCCGTTGCGTTTCTGGGCGGCGCGCGGCGATGCGGCCGCGGGCGAGCTGCAAGCGGTCGTCACGGGCGCGAAAGGCGAGTCGTTCGGCAGGATCGTCGCGGGCATGGGCGCGACGCTCGCGGGTTGGGGACTGTGCGCGTATGCGTTGATCCGCTTGCAGCGGCGCATCTTCGCGCGCTATGGCCGGGACGTCGCGCTCGCGCCGAATCCGACCTCGATGCAACTGCTCTTTTTCGCGCTGCGTCAAAGCGGGCCGTGGGTCGTCGCGTTCATCGCGGTGCTGCTCTTCGTACGCGCGATGCCCGATGCGCTCGGCCGCACGCTCGGGCTCGTCATTGCTTACGCGATCGTCGCGGGTTCGATCTTTTCCGCGATCTGCATGATCGTGTTCTCGGTGTTCAGCACGGCGCATCGGCGCGTGGCCGTGCAGCAATTGCTCGGGCGCACGCTCTGGCCGCTCTTTGCGATCGGCGCATGCGGCGCGCTCGGCGATGCGACCGCCAACGCCGATGTCACGCGCCAGCTCGGGTCCAATCTCGCGGGCGTCGTGTCGACGTTTGCGAGTCTCGCCGCTGCCTTGCTCTCCGGTTATTTCGCGCTGGCTTACCGGCGGCCCGTCACGCATCTGATCCGCAATCGCCCGTATGCGCGCAGGCGCGATCACCAGTTCGCAACCGAAGCGCTCGATATCCTCGCATCGCTATGGCATATCCCGATCCTGCTGATCGCGGTGGCCTCCGTGGTCGCGATCATCGACGGGCGCGGCGCGGAAGGCGACGTGCTGCGGCCTTCGCTATTGAGCGCGGCGCTGCTCGTGCTCACGCTGTTCGCGTCCGCGATGCTGCTGCATCTGACGCGCCGCCGCGACACGCGCGCGCAACGCCGCGCGCCGCATCTTTCGCGGCTATTGCGTTTCGGATGCACCCTGATCGTGCTTCTGATCTGGCTGGCGTATCTGCGTTTCGAGCTCGAGTTATGGAGCGGACCGATCGCGCGGCTCATCAAGCACAGCGCGATGACGCCCGCCTTCAGGCACACGCTGATCGCGGTCGTCGCGACGGTGTTCGGCGCATGGTTCATCTGGATTCTTCTCGACACGCTCATACTCGAAGCGCTCGGCCCGAACAGCTCGCGCAACAAGGCGCTGAGTCCCGGCGTGCGCGCCCGCACGATGCTGCCGCTCGTGCGCAACGGCATCTTCGTGACGGTCGCGAGTCTCGCGGCCATCGTCGCGTGCGCGAGTCTTGGCATCAACCTGACGCCGCTGCTCGCGGGCGCCGGTGTGATCGGTCTCGCGGTCGGCTTCGGCGCAAAGTCGCTCGTCACCGATCTGATCACGGGGCTTTTCATCATCGTTGAGGAGACGATCTCGGTCGGCGACTGGATCGATATCGATGGCGGACATGCGGGCACCGTGATGGACCTCACGATCCGCACGGTGCGTCTGCGCGATGGGCAAGGCGCGGTTCACACCATTCCGTTCTCGCAGATCAAGATCGTGAAGAACCTGTCGCGCGATTTCGCCAATGCGGTGTTCGAAGTGCGCGTGCCGTTCGCGACGAAGCTGGACGACATCACGCGCATGATCAACGAAGTGGGCGCCGAGATGATCGACGATTTTCGCTTTCGCAGCGACATACTCGGGCCGGTCGAAGTGTGGGGACTGGAACGCTTCGAGGCGAACTGCATCGTCGTGAAAGGGCAGATGAAGACGAAGCCGCTGCAGCAATGGAGCGTCGCGCGCGCGTTCAACGCGAGGCTCAAGCTCAAGATGGACGAAGCGGGTATCGAGATGATGCTGCCGCAAATGCAGCTTCAGGCATCGCCCGAACGCAACGAGCGCTCGCACGCGGAAATCCGGCTTGCAACGGATGGCGCCGTGCAGCCGGACCTTCGCGTGCTCAAGGAATCGCCCTGAACGCTGTCAGAACGGCCACACCCATTCGGCTATCTCCGGTTTGTCGGTGCCATGCGTATGCGCGTAATCGAGGTGACGGATGATCGTGTTCTTCATGTCTTCCCGCAAATGCGCAGTCCTTGCCTGCAGACGCGGCACGCGATCGAGCACATCAATGACGAGATTGAAACGATCGACCTGATTGAGTATCGCCAGTTCGAGCGGCGTATTGATGTTGCCCTTCTCCTTATAGCCG
Source organism: Caballeronia temeraria (assembly GCF_001544795.2). GTDB lineage: Bacteria > Pseudomonadota > Gammaproteobacteria > Burkholderiales > Burkholderiaceae > Caballeronia > Caballeronia temeraria. The sequence goes on from NZ_FCOI02000050.1 coordinate 35,461, forward strand.
CGCACGTGCAGGTTGTCGTGATTGCGGAACCGGTACGCGAGCCTGTGAATCAGCCACGGATAGCCGTGGAAATTGAAGATCACCGGCTTGTCGAGCGTGAACAGGCTTTCGAAGTTGCGTACGCTCGATCCATGCGGATGCTCGGTATTCGGCTGCATCTTGAACAGATCGACCACATTCACGAAGCGCAGTTTCAACTCGGGCAGACGCTCGCGAAGAATCGCCGCGGCGGCCAGTGCTTCTTGCGTCGCGACATCGCCGCACGAGGCGAGGACGACATCGGGCTCGTCGTTCTCGTCGGTGCTCGCGCGACGCCACACGCCCATGCCTTTCGCGCAATGGATGATCGCTTCGTCGATGGTCGTGAACTGCAAATGCTTCTGCTTGTCCGCGACGATCACGTTGATGCAGTCCTTCGAGCGCAGACATTGATCGGCGACGACGAGCAACGTGTTGGCATCGGGCGGAAGATACACGCGCGTCACCGATGGACTCTTGTTCGTGACGAGATCGATGAAGCCCGGGTCCTGATGCGAGAAGCCATTGTGGTCCTGCCGCCACACGGTCGAAGAAAGCAGAATCGTTTCCGACGAAACCGACGCGCGCCACGGCACATGGTTCTTGCAGATATCGAGCCATTTCGCGTGCTGGTTGAACATCGAATCGATCACATGCGCGAACGCTTCATAGGTATGGAAGAAGCCATGCCGCCCAGAAAGCAGATAGCCTTCGAGCCATCCGAGCAGCGTGTGCTCGGAAAGCATTTCCATCACACGTCCGTCGCGTGACAACTCGCCGCCGTCTTCGTCTTCCGGAAGAAGATCGGCCATCCAGACTTTCTTGCTGACTTCATAAATAGCCTGAAGCCGATTCGATGCGGTCTCATCCGGGCCGAACACGCGGAACCGGTCCATGTTGCAACGCATGACGTCGCGCAGAAAGGCTCCGAGCGGACGCGTATTCTCATGCTGGATTCTGCCGGCCTGACCGACATCGACGGCATAGTTGCGGAAATCGGGCAGCTTGAGTTCCTTGCGCAGCACGCCGCCGTTCGTATGCGGATTCGCGCTCATGCGTCGCGCGCCGGTTGGCGCGATCGCGCGAATCTCTTCACGCAGACGGCCGGTTTCATCGAATAGCTCTTCGGGCTTGTAGCTTTGCATCCAGCGTTCGAGCACAGCGAGATTCGCAGGATTGTTATGGACATCGGAGAACGGCACCTGATGCGCGCGCCACGAACCTTCCACTTTGTGACCGTTGATTTCCTTCGGACCGGTCCAGCCTTTGGGTGTGCGTAAGACGATCATCGGCCAGCGCGGACGTTCGATAACTTTCCCATTGCGCGCTTTCTCCCAGATCGCGCGAATCTCGCCGGTGGCGGCGTCGAGCGTTTCCGCCATCTTCTTGTGCATCTCTTCGTGATCCGATCCCTCGACGAAATACGGCCGATAACCATAGCCGACGAACAACGCCTCCAGCTCATCATGGCTGATGCGCGCGAGAATCGTCGGATTGGCGATCTTGTAGCCGTTGAGGTTCAGTATCGGCAGCACGGCGCCATCGCGCGCGGGATTGATGAACTTGTTCGAATGCCAGGCAGTGGCGAGCGGGCCGGTTTCCGCTTCGCCATCGCCGACGACGCATGCGACGATTAATTGAGGATTGTCCAATGCAGCGCCATAGGCGTGAGAAAGGCTATAGCCGAGTTCGCCGCCTTCATGAATCGATCCCGGCGTTTCGGGCGTCACATGCGAACCGATATGTCCAGGAAACGAAAACTGCTTGAAGAACTTCTGCATGCCTTCGATATCTTCGCTCTTGTCGGGATAGACCTCCGAATACGTGCCTTCGAGATACGCGGGACCGAGCACGCCCGGCGCGCCGTGACCGGGGCCGGCCATGAAGATCACGTCGAGATCGTCGCGCCTGATCACGCGATTCAGATGCGCCCACACGAACGACAGCGCGGGGCTCGCGCCCCAGTGTCCGAGCAGCCGATGCTTCACGTGCTCGGCCTTCAGCGGTTCGCGCAGCAGCGGATTGTCGGCGAGAAAGATCATCCCCGCCGAAAGATAATTGCACGCGCGCCACCATGCATCGACGAGGCGTAGTTCTTCGCCTTCGAGGGCGGAAGAATGCGACGCGCCATTTCTGGAATGCTTGCTCATTGCGACCTCTCCTTTCATGAAGGTTCATCGGCAATTGCGGTATTGCGACCGACAGAAAAGCTGTCCTGCGAACTCAGTATTTGATGTTGCGGGCTGCCTGTCGCCCATGCTGTTTCGTGTCGCGTTTTTCCTGACGGCAATGCGAGTTGGATTGCTGATTCGCGGCGCGGCAATCCTGCTTCGTATGGCGGGCGTGCTGACGCGTGTCCTGGCGGACGCCGCGTGCCGCCTGGCGCTGCTGCGCCTGTTCCGTCGCGAAAGAGGCATTCGGTGCGGCGCAGACGAGTATTGCAGTGGACAAAGCAATGAATCGAAGCTTGCGCGCGAGCATGGTGTGATCTCCGGGACGGCATTGGCAGATTCGGGACGCTCTTTAAGATAGTTGCTGCGTGCTCGGATGTGAATCGAGTCGAACGAATTAATGGCTCATTTCGATTCTCGGCACAATCCTCGGACACGATTCGCCCGGCACCATTTTCATGATGGCGTCATCGTCAGGAAAGAAAGCGTCAAATGAATTAAAATGATTTAAGAGCGCTGAATTTCATTCGACCGTAGCGTCTACAGGCAACCGATGACACGCCGTATCCAAAGGTATTGGCTCGCCGGCATCGTGGTTTTTCTTGTCGGCAGCATTGCATCAGCCAGTGAGGAGATCCGCCTGATTCCCAATCAGCGCGTGGCGGCGAATGTGCTGTTCTTTCCAGCGCCGGCCATCGTGTCGACCGCGGGCGCGCATCCGGTCAGGCTCGGACATCAGCGCTATCCCTTCAAAGGCACGCTCGACGCGCTGGCGGCCGTCACGTTGTCGAAATACGACAGGAACGTGCATCCGGATCTGAATCAGCTCGCCCGTGCGTATCCGCTACCGATTTTGCCGAACGCTGCGCCCGCCGCTCCGTTGCCGCCGCGCGACGATTTCACGAGCGATGACGACGACTGGCATTTTCGTGCCAACCCGCAAGTGGGCGCGAATCACGAGCATGAAAAGAGCATGACCTTCTCCGTGAAGCACGACTTTTAAGCATTTACCTGGCTCCACGACGGCGTGCGAAATTTTAAGGTTGCCGGTTGCCGATTCGGTCGCATAAAGTGGGTGGAATAGACGGCGTCTTTCCGTAAGTCGATGGAGCCCAGGCAAATGAACAAGTTGCTTATAACCGGCGCAACGACGATGTTCACACTTGCGGGCGCGGCCCACGCGCAGAGCAGTGTGACGCTCTACGGTCTCATCGATGCCGGTATCACGTATTCGAACAATCAGCTCACGCCGACCGGCGGCGGCCACAGCAACTGGGAACTGAAAAGCGGCCCGGTCCAGTACAGCCGATGGGGTTTGCGCGGCGCGGAAGATCTCGGCGGGGGATTGAAAGCTATCTTCAATCTGGAAAGCGGCTTCAATCTGAACAACGGGCAATACACCGTCAATAACCGCATCTTCAATCGCGAGGCGTATGTCGGATTGTCGAGCCGCGATTACGGCGTCATCACGTTCGGCCGGCAGACCGACGATATGGTCGATTTCGTCGCGCCGCTTTCGCTGACAGGAACGGAGTATGGCGGCACGCACTTCGCGCATCCATTCGATATCGATAACCTCAACGATTCGTTCCAGATCAATAACGCGGTGAAGTATCAGAGTCCCGATTTCGCGGGATTCAAGCTCGGCGCGTTATATGGTTTTTCGAATCAGGCCGGCGGTTTTTCGAACAATCGTGCGTATAGCTTCGGCGTTTCGTATATGTGGGGGCCGCTCAATTTCGGCGCGGCGTTCCTGCAACTCAATAGCGACGCCGCGACGCCGGGACAGCTCAATACCAACGGCGCCGTCACCGATACCACCGGTTCCTCGCTGCAAGGCGTGCTCACGAATTCGGCCGTGCCGCTGGGCGCAGTGTCGAGCCGTCAGCAGACGTGGGGCGCGGGCGTGAGCTATGCAATCGGCCCGGCGGTGGCGGGCCTCGTCTACACGCAGACGAACCTGACTGAGCTGTTCCAGACCGGCCTGAGCACGCATGTCCAGAACTTCGAAGGCAACGTGCGTTATGCACTGACGCCTGCCGTCGAACTCTCCGCCGCGTACACGTATTCGCGCGCGGGCGGGCTCTCGGGCGCGGGCAATCCGCACTGGAACCAGGTCAGCGCGATGGCCGGCTATAGCTTCTCGCGCCGCACCGATGTCTACATTCAAGGCGTGTGGCAAGGCGTGAGCGCGAGCGCGAATTCGCCGCTGGGCGTGGCGTGGATCAACGGCCTCACGGCGCCTTCGTCGACGAGCAATCAGGTCGAAGCGACAGTCGGCTTGCGCCATCGCTTCTAAGGCCGCGCGTCGCGTGCTTCGCGCACGAGCCAGTCGCGAAACGCCGCGAGCCGAGGCAGGCTCGCGCGCTCCGGTCGATACACCACGTAGTAACTGAGCGGCGACGTGAACGCGATATCCGGAAAGAGCCGGATCAATCGGCCGGCAGCGATATCGTCGTGCACCATCACGCTGCGCGCGAGCGCGATGCCTTGTCCATCGATCGCGGCCTGCAAAACGGCGGCCGAGTTGTTGATCTTCAATCCGCGACTGGTTGCCGCCTTCTGCACGCCCGCATTCGCGAACCACGCGCTCCACGACGCGAAGCCCGCCTGACTGTCGACGGAAAGATCGTGGATCAAGGTCTCGCGAGCGAGTTCACGCGGCGCGCGCCATGTCGTCCGTTTCGATAGCTTCGGCGAGCAGACGGGATAGAACTCCTCATCCATCAGCTTCTCGGCGGCGAGTCCCGGCCACGTTCCCGCACCGTAGCGCACGCCGATATCGATGCCCTGCGCGACGAAATCGAGCAGTTTGAGGCTCGTGTCGAGCCGCACGTCGATATCGGGGCACGCGGTCTGAAACCGTTCGATGCGCGGCAATAGCCATTTGGCGGCGAACGCCGGGCTGACCGTCACCGTGAGCACGCCGTTCGCCGATCCTTCCTTCAGGCGTTCGAGTCCGAGCGTCAGCCGATCGAAGCCCGCGCGGATATCCGGCAGCGCACGCTCGGCGACGTCGGTCGGCACGAGCCGCGCGCGCCCACCTGTACCGCGAACGAACAGCGACGTGCCTAGCCACGCTTCGAGACCGCGGACGAGTTGCCCGACCGCAGCGGGCGTCACGCTCAGTTCCTCCGCAGCGGCGGAAAAGCTTTGGTGCCGTGCGCTGGCTTCGAACGCACGGATCGCGTTCAGATAAACGGGGATTTTCATCATGCAAAGTTTTTCTATCAGAGGCGGACAGAATATCTGATTTGTGCAAGGGAAGCAGACTGAGCAGAATGCTTACATGCAGATGCATTTTGAGCGTCTGGGCACCATTCAGATTCGAGGAATTATCATGAACCATAGTTTTTCTTCCAAGGTCGCCATCGTCACGGGCGGAGGATCGGGCATCGGCAAGGAAGTCGCCGCGCGTCTCGTCGAGGCGGGCGCGAAGGTCGTGATCAGCGGACGCGATGAGGCGAAGCTCCACCAAGCCGCCGCCGATATCGATCCGAGCGGCGCGCATGTGCGCTATCACGCGGGCGACATCGCGAAGCCCGCGACCGCGACGGCGCTCGTCGAACGGGCGACGCAGGATTTCGGCGGCGTCGATATCCTGATCAACAACGCGGGCGTGTTCCGGGGCGGTTTCAAACCGAAGTGCAACGGGGGTTAATGTTTAGTTCTTTGAGGTTGGCTCGCTGAGGCAAGTGTTGCAGC
>NZ_FCOI02000051.1 GCF_001544795.2 Caballeronia temeraria
CAGTGAGATTTATAAAACTCAAAACCTGACATTTCTAAAAAGCTGAAACCCCGACATTTCAATCTGGCCGTGACATAGTCTGTGGGTCTTAAGTTCGGTTGTCGTGTTCTAGCTATTTATAGATGTCGAATTTTGACCCGGCGGCAAGCTGGCAGTTGGTCGTCCAGCGCGAGCCCGGTCGTGTCGCCGCCAGTTAGAATGAAGCGATGCGTTCACTCCGGCCAAAAATGCGCTGGCACCTTCCTTCGCCGGATCTGGCATTCGCTGCTACGGGAACATTCCCGCGCAAAAAGCGCCCGCCCATTCGCAAACGCCGTTACGCACACTCCCCATTAACACACCCGGCACGCGTCACCGTATGCCCAACCATAAGCCCAAGATCGTACGCGCGTTCGAGCGCACGGCCGATATCCTCGACGCGGCACATGCGAATGTCGGCGCTCGGCTTGCCCATCGGGTCGAAAGAATGAATGCCTAGCTCGTCACGGGCGATCGTCAATAGAGGCTCCCAGTAGGCTTCGGTTTTGTTGCGATAGATCATGATTCGCGCTCCTTTTGCTTGCATTAACTACTTAACAAGCTTAGTGCGACGACGACACCAATCCTGCGACGGATCGCCGCAAGTCGAGCGTCCTCTCTAGAAATCATCGTTGTGCCGCGAAACAATAGCGCGCTTTTTGCCGCTACCGTTCTAAAAATCAGAACGCGGCGTTTCAGAAACCGAATCAATGCGGGCCTCGCGGCACGTTCCGCGTGCTTTTGCGAACGCACATTCATTCGGTCAGCGAATCATGGAGCCGTTGCCTATGATTTACCTTAGGCCGGTTCCAGCTCATATCGTCAAAGGACAAGGAGTCATTCACATGAAAGCTCCTCAACGTTTGGCACGAATCGAGTTGATGGCGCCGCTTTCCGGCGTGATGGTGCAACTCGAAACCGTGCCCGATCCGGTTTTCGCGCAGAAGATGGTCGGCGATGGCGTGTCGATCGATCCCACTTCCGACGAACTGCTCGCCCCGCTCGCCGGCAAAGTCACGCAGCTGCATCGCGCGGCGCATGCGGCGACGATCACCGGCGAAAACGGTCTCCAGGTGCTGATCCACATCGGCCTCGACACCGTGATGCTGCGTGGCGAAGGCTTCACGCCGCTCGTCAAGGAAGGCGACACCGTCACGACGGGCCAGCCGCTGATCCGCTTCGATCCGGTTATCGTCGGCGCAAGGGCCGTGAGTCTGCTTACGCAGATGGTCATCGCCAACGGAGAACTCGTCACGCGCTACGTACCCGCGACGGGCCTCGTCACGGCGGGCAAGGACGTCGCGCTGGAGGTCGAATTCGTCGGCGGCGGCACCGACGAGGCCACTGGCAGCGCGGCCGGCGCGGTTCAGTCCGATGAAGTCGCACTGCCGAATCCGCAAGGCCTGCACGCGCGCCCCGCCGCCGTGTTCGCCGCCGAAGCGAAAAAATATAAATCCGATATCCGCGTGCTGCGCGGCAGCGAAAGCGCGAACGCGAAATCCGTCGTTGCGTTGATGGCGCTCGCGACGAGTTTCGGCGACAAGCTGCGCGTCGAAGCGCTCGGTCCCGATGCCGGCGAAGCGGCCGCCGCGCTGGCGCGTCTTCTGGCGTCCGGCTCGGGCGAAAAGCCCGGCGATGCGCCCGCCCCCGCGGCTCCGGTGGCCGAAGCAACCGCGCCGGCACGCGCCGCGCCCGCGGACGCGAACGAATTCACGGGCGTCTCGGCGTCGCCGGGGCTTGCGGTCGGCAAAATCGTGCAGTTCCGCCGCGAAGTCATCGACGTGGACGAGAACGGCGAATCGCCGCAACGCGAGCGCGCACGGCTCGACGCCGCGCATCACGAAGCGCGCCAGCAGATCGAGGCGTTGAAGGCGAAGCTGACCGATCCGTCGAAGACGCAGATTCTCGACGCCCATCTCGAACTGCTCGACGACCCCGATCTCAACGATGCGGCCATCGGCGGCATCAGCGAAGGCAAGAGCGCGGGCTTCGCGTGGCGCCGCGCGTTCGAGACTCAGGCGAGCAATCTGGACAAGGTCGACAACGCGCTGCTGCGCGAGCGGGCGGGCGATATCCGCGATGTCGGCCGTCGCGTGCTGGCGCTGCTCGTCGGCGTGAAGCAGGCGCAGATCGACGTGCCCGGCGAATCCATCCTGATGGCCGAAGAGCTGTCGCCTTCCGATACGGCCTCGCTCGATCGCAGCAAGGTGCTCGGCTTCTGCACGACGACCGGCGGCGCGACGAGCCACGTCGCGATTCTCGCTCGCTCGCTCGGCATTCCGGCGATCTGCGGCATCGACGAGGATGCGTTGCAATTGCCCGATGGCACGCTCGTCGTGCTCGACGGTTCGCACGGCAGCCTGCGCCGCAATCCCAGCGCGGACGATCTGACGAAAGCGCGCGAGCGCATCGAGCGTCAGAGGAAAAAGCGCGAGGAAGAAAAAGTCGCCGCGAGCAGGCAGGCGGTCACCGCCGATGGTCATCGCGTCGAAGTGGTCGCGAACATCCGCAATGCGCAGGAAGCGCGCGATGGCGTCGCGGCGGGCGCGGAAGGCGTCGGACTGCTGCGTTCCGAATTTTTGTTCGATAACCGCGACACCGCGCCATCGGAAGACGAACAGGCCGCCGAATATTGCGCGGTGGCCGAAGCGCTCGGCCGCGAGCGTCCGCTCGTCGTGCGCACGCTGGATGTCGGCGGGGACAAGCCGCTGTCTTATCTGCCGCTGCCGAAGGAGGACAACCCGTTCCTCGGCCTGCGCGGCGTGCGCGTGAGTCTCGACCGTCCCGATTTTTTCCGTGTGCAATTGCGCGCGATTCTGCGGGCCGCGCCGATCGGCAATCTGCACATCATGTTCCCGATGGTCGCGTCCATCGAGGAAGTGCGCGAGGCGAAGAGAATCCTTAAGGAGGAAGCCGGCGATCGCATGGCGAGCGTCAAGGTCGGCGTGATGATCGAAGTGCCGTCGGCCGCGCTCATCGCCGAGCCGCTCGCGCGCGAAGTCGACTTCTTCTCGATCGGCACCAATGATCTGACGCAATACACCGTCGCGATGGACCGCGGGCATCCGAAGCTCGCGAAGCAAGCCGACGCACTGCATCCGGCGGTGCTGCGTCTCATCGGCATGACGGTCGATGGCGCGCACAAGCACGGCAAGTGGGTCGGCGTGTGCGGCGGCATCGCGTCCGATGCGATGGCGGTGCCGGTGCTCGTGGGCCTCGGCATCGACGAATTGTCGGTCAGCGTGCCCGCCGTCGGCTCGATCAAGGCGCAGCTCGCGCGTCTCACGATGGACGAGGCGCGCGCGCTCGCGGCAAAAGTAATCACGCTGGGCACCGCTGCCGAAGTGCGCGCCCTGCTCGCCCCGTACGCGGAATAAGCGGAGACGAAACATGTTCAAAAACGCATTCGGCGTAGTGCAGAAGGTCGGCAAATCCCTGATGCTGCCGGTCGCGGTGCTGCCCGTCGCCGGCCTGCTGCTCGGCCTCGGCGCAACCGATTTCCACGGCTACGTGCCCGAAATCGTCCTCGCGCTGATGAAGAACGCGGGCGACGTGATCTTCGGCAACCTGCCGCTCATCTTTGCGATCGGCGTCGCGCTCGGCTTCACCGAGAACGACGGCGTGTCCGGCATCGCGGCGACCATCGGCTATCTCGTGATGACGGCGACGCTCGGCGTGATCGCGAAGGTCGAAGGCGTCGAGCCCGACATGATCATGGGCATTCCGTCGATCCAGACTGGCGTGTTCGGCGGCATTCTCGCGGGCGGTCTCGCGGCGTGGATGTTCAACCGCTATTACAAGATCGCGTTGCCGGCCTATCTCGGCTTCTTCGCGGGCAAGCGTTTCGTGCCGATCGTCACGGCCATCGGCGCGATCATGCTCGGCGCGATTCTGTCCGTCGTGTGGCCGCCGATCGGCGGTGTGATCAAGGCGTTCTCGCAATGGGCCGCGGTTTCCGATCCGCGCACGGCAGCGACCGTGTATGGCTTCGTCGAACGTCTGCTGATTCCGTTCGGCCTTCATCACATCTGGAACGTTCCGTTTTTCTTCGAAGCGGGCAGCTTCCTCGATCCGACGACCGGCAAGGTCGTGCATGGCGACATCAACCGCTTCTTCGCGGGCGATCCGACCGCCGGCATTCTGTCGGGCGCGTTCATGTTCAAGATGTTCGGCCTGCCCGCCGCCGCAATCGCGATCTGGCATTGCGCGAAGCCCGAGAAGAAAGTCGCGGTCGGCGGCATGATGGTGTCGGCGGCGCTGACGTCGTTTCTCACCGGCATCACCGAGCCGATCGAATTCGCGTTCCTGTTCGTCGCGCCCGTGCTGTACTTCATTCACGCGTGTCTCGCGGCATCGGCGCAATTCGTCGCCAATACGCTGAACATGCACATGGGCTTCACGTTCTCGCAAGGCGCGATCGACTTCCTGATGTTCAACCTGATCGGCAACAAGGCGACGCACGCGTGGTACGTGTTCATCCTCGGGCCGATCTATGCGGCGATCTACTACGTGGTGTTCCGCTTCGTGATCACGCGGTTCAACCTCAAGACGCCGGGCCGTGAGGACGATACCGTCGAGACCGCCGCAGTCAGCACGAGCGGCGAAGGCGGACGATCGCGCGATCTCGTGCTGGCGTTCGGCGGACGATCGAACATCAAGAGTCTCGATGCGTGCATCACGCGTTTGCGCATCACGGTGAACGATCCTGCGCTCGTCAATGACGCACGATTGAAAGCGCTCGGTGCGGCGGGCGTCGTGCGCGTCGGCAATGGTGTGCAGGCGATCTTCGGGCCGCTGTCGGAGAACATGAAAACCGACATGCAGGAGTATCTGAAGACCGCGGGCAGCGATGCGGATCTGCCCGCAGCGGGCGCTACTGCTGCTGCCGCTGCGCCGGAAGCGGCGGCAACGACTACTGCGACGCCCGTGCAGGATACGGCGGAGCAAAAAGCGCGTGCCGAGAAGATTCGCGCGGCGCTGGGCGGCGCGGCCAATATCGTGAAGCTCGAACCGCTGGCGTCCACGCGTTTGCGTGTCGCACTCGGCGATGCATCGCGGCTCGATGGCAATGCGCTGAAGGCCGCAGGCGTGCCCGCGACTCAAGCGCTCGCCAATGGCGAAGTCGATCTGATCGTCGGGCTCGAAGCGGAAAATCTCGCAGGCGCGATGCGCTGATTCAAGCAGGCACGTCGCCTGAGCGCGGCTTCTCTATGGCGTAGTACACGAGGCATCCCGCCGCGACGCCCCAGAAAGCCGCGCCGATACCGAGCAAGGTCACGTCGCTCAACGTGACCACGAACACGATCATCGCGCTCAACGGCAACGCCGAACGAAACGCGCTGACGAAAGACTTTTCGAGCACGCCCATCATCGCGAGCCCGGCGAGAATCGCGATATACGCGGCGGGCAGATTGGCCAGCAGAAACACATACGCCGTGGCGAACACGCCGATCGCCACGCATATGACGCCCGCGATCAATGCGCCGATGTAATGCCGCCCATGCGTGCCGCCCGACACGAGAATCGCGTTGCTCGGTCCCGCGAGCACCGAAGGACAGCCGCCGAACGGCGCGGTGATCGCGCTCAACACGCCGCTATAGATCGTCACGAGCCGCAGCGACGTGCGATACCCCGATGCCCGCGTCACTGCGATTCCCTGCGCGTTCTGCACAAAGAGCACGGTGATAAGCATCGGCAATAACAGTTGCGAGATCGCGTGAATATCGAAGCGCGGCCCGACGAGCGCAGGCGTGGCCGTCCATGCACCGCCGCTGCGGCTCGGCAACTGAAAGCCGGTCGCGAAGAGAATCGCCGCGCCCGTGAGCATCGCACCGATGAGCGGCGGTATGGACGCGGCGTTGCGTCGTTCGAGCCACATCAGTCCGAAGAATGTCAGCAGCATGCCGGCGCCGATGAGCGGCGCGGCCACCGTCGAATGCACGACGGCGAGCACGTACTTGATGAAGAGTCCGGCGATCATCGCCATGACGACCGGCATCGGCACCCATCGATCGAGCAGCGCGATGAGGTTCGTCACACCGAGCACGATCAGCACGGCCGCGCAGACGAGATACGTGCCCACGGCCGCGCCGAAGCCATATTGCGCGATCACCGGCGCGGCGAGAATCGCGCCGGGAATGGTCCAGAGAAAGAGCAAGGGCTGACGCGTCTTCCAGCTAATGAAAATGCTCGCCAGCCCGTTGATGCCGATCGATGCGAATAGCCACGACGACGTCTGCGCGAAGCTCAGTCCCCCTTCACGCGACGCGGCGATGATGATCGCGACCGGTCCCGTCGCGGAAAAGCTCATGCTCGCGAACGCGAGCGAGAAGTGCAGAAACCATGACCGGCCGATGCCGGTATAGGACGCGCCGCCAACAGACATGTGTTCGCCCGGACAGTGGCGTATTCCGCATCGGCATCGACGCGGAATACATCGCGGAATAAAGGCTCGACGTCAATGCGCCGCCGATTCGGCATGCACGGGCGCACGCCACGCGAGGCCGATGACCACGCCGAGCACGCAAAGCGCGCCAATGTACCACGCAGGGGCCATCGTCATGCCCTGCCGCCCTACCAGGAACGAGGCGATGGCGGGCGCGGTGCCGCCGAAGATCGCGTAAGCCGTGTTGTACGAGAGCGCGAATCCGGTGAAGCGCACTTCCGGCGGAAAGCTCTTCACGATGATGTACGGCCCGAGCGTGATGGTCCCGATCAGAAACCCGCCGAGGATATACAGCGCCCACACCGACTGGCTGCCCGCGTTCAGGTTCATGTAGAACGCGCCGGTGACGAGCAGCATCGCGACACTGCCGATCGCATACGCGCGGCCGCCGCCGATCTTGTCGGCCGCCCATCCCGCGAACGTGCTGCCGAGGATCAGGCCGAAAATCGACCACGAGTTGTTGGTGAAGACGTCCTTCGCTGCGAAGTGGAATTGCGATTGCAGGAACGTCGGCGTGTAGAGGAAGTACAGCACGAAGATGCCGGAGAAGACCCACGTCGCGAGCAGCGAGACGACCACCGCGCCGCGATGCTCCTTCAGCACGACCGCGAGCGGCAGACGCGCATCCGCTTCACGCTTCGCGCGCAGCGCTTCGAACACCGGCGTTTCCTGCAGATAGCGGCGCAGATAGACCGAGATCAGGCCGAACAAGCCGCCCGCGATGAACGGCAGACGCCATCCCCAGCTTTTGAGATCCGCCGGCTCCATATTGCCGATGAGAAACTTCGCCGACAGCGCGCCCAGCAGAATGCCGGTGCAAAGACCCGACATCAACAGACCGCACGCCAGCCCGATGCGATCGCGCCGCACATGCTCCGAGCAGAAAATCCACGCGCCCGGCACTTCGCCGCCGACGGAAAGACCTTGCAGCACGCGGCACAACAGAAAAAGCAGCGGCGCGACGATACCGAGCGTCGCGTAGCTCGGCAACAGGCCGATGAGCAGCGTCGGCGCGGCCATGAGGAACAGGCTCAACGCGAACATCTTCTTGCGGCCGATGCGATCGCCGAAATGCGCGAAGAAGATGCCGCCGATCGGACGCACGAGATAGCCCGCGGCGAAGATGCAGAACACTTCGAGCTGCGCGAGCCATTCAGGGGTCTGCGGCGGAAAGAACACGGTGGCGAGCAACTTTGTGAAGAACACCGCGACGATGAAATCGTAGTACTCCAGCGCACCGCCGAGCGACGCCAGCATCAGCGTCTTGATATCGTTGCGTGACATCGACCGCCCATGAATGGCGACGTCGTCCGTCTGTACAGGGGTAGAACTCATCTTTGGCTCCAAACTCTGGGTGAGGTGACGTTTAACGCATTCGCCATTTAATCAGCATGCTGATCATTCGTGCGCTTCTGCTTCATAAGCGTACGAACCTGCGCGACGCATTGTTCTATTGACTTCGTGTATTGACTTTCATCATTGACATTCGGCGCTCCAGCCATCAGCATTTCGTCAGTACGCTGACGGATAGATTTGTATCCGGAAAAAAATGGGAGCGCAACTCTGATTGCACCTACAATCTTCAAACTGGACTTCTTCGATAAAGGGTTAAGGATGGGCACCGTCGCCGAGAAAAAAGCTGCCGTTTCCGACAGCGGCATCGAGACCGGACACTTGTGGCAGCGCCCGGGATTTCTGATCCGGCGGCTCAATCAGATCCATATCGCGCTCTTTTTCGAGTGCTGCAAGGACTTCGCCATCACGCCCGTTCAATACGGCTTGCTGACCACGCTGAGCGAACGTCCGGGGCTCGACCAGACATCGCTGTGCGCGGAAGTCGGCGTCGATCGCACGACGATGGCCGACGTGCTGCGCCGTCTGGAGGAACGCGGCCTCGTCAAACGCGAGCCGAGTCCGCACGACGGGCGTTTGAAGATCGCGAACATCACCGCGAAAGGACGCCGCACGATGAAGGACATGTACGGCAGCATGCGCGAAGCCCAGGTCAAGTTTCTGGCCCCGCTGAGTCCTGAAGAACGTGTTCTGTTCGTGCGCATGATGATGCAACTCGTCGAAGGCAACAACCAGTACGGACGCACTTCCCTCAAGCATTTCGATTGACTATTGGGTGATGTCGCGGCGGTACGTTTCCGGCACGAAAAGGGCGCCGACCGCGAACGATACGATGGCGATGACGATCGGATACCAAAGCCCGAAATAGACATCGCCGCGCGCGACGGCCATTGCGGACACCACGAACGGCAGCATGCCGCCGAACCAGCCCGAGCCGAGATGGAACGGCAACGACAGCGACGTATAGCGGATGCGCGCCGGAAAGAGCTCGACCATGAATGCGGCCATCGGTCCGTAGACCATCGCGAGATAGAGCAGCAGGAGCCACATCAGGAAGACGACCATCGGCGCATTGATCTTCGATGCGTCCGCATGCGCCGACCAGCCCGACGCGATCAACGCCTTCTCCATCTCACGTTTGTCGCTGCCGTGCACGACGATCGAGCCGATTTCCGTCGATGCCGTTTCTCCCGCTTGCAAGGGAGCGCGGCTATACGAAACGCCTGACGCACTCAGAAACGAGCGTATGCGATCGCATTCCGTGACGGGCGCGGAGAACAGCGTGAAGCGGCAATCGTCCGCGCGGACCGTGACGGGCGCGCTCTTCTGAAAAGCTTCCAACTGAGGATTCGCGTAATGCGTGAGTGCATGAAAGATCGGTTGCGTGGTCGCGGCGAGCAACAGGCACGCGAGCATCATGATCCACTTTCGTCCGATACGATCCGATAGCCGGCCGAACACGAGATAGAACGGAAACACGGCGATCAACGCAATCGCGAGAAACAGGTTCACCGTGTTCGGCGCGACCTTCAACGTGTTTTGCAGGAAATACATCGAATAAAAGTGCCCGGTGCCGAACACGACACCCACGCCCGATGCCGTGCTGAACAGCATGATCAACACATACTTGAGGTTGGCCCACTTGCCGAAGCTCTCCCCTATCGGCGACTTGGACAAGCGGTTCGCCTGCTTCATCTCACGGAATGTCGGCGATTCGGCGAGCTTCGTGCGCAGGTAGACCGAGATCGCGAGCAACACGATCGACACGAGAAACGGCATGCGCCAGCCCCAGCTCTGGAACGCGGCTTCATCCATCGATGCACGGCTGATGCTGACCGCCGCGATCGATGCGAGCAGGCCGAGCGTCGCCGTGGTCTGAAGCGAGCTCGTATAGAAGCCGCGACGATCCGCAGGCGAATGTTCCGCGAGATAGGTCGCCGCGCCTCCGGTCTCGCCGCCGAGCGCGAAGCCTTGCAGAAGCCGCAGTGCGACGAGCAGTATCGGCGCCATCATCCCGATCTTCTCGAACGATGGCAGCAAGCCCACGCCGATCGTCGCGACACCCATCAACACGATGGTCGCCATGAATGTGTACTTGCGTCCGATGCGATCGCCGAGCCGCCCGAAGAAAAGCGCGCCGAGCGGACGCACGAGAAAGCCCGCGCCGAACGTGGCGAGACTCGCGAGAAAGGCCACGGTATCGTTGCCGCTCGGGAAGAACAGCGTGCCGAAGGTGCCTGCCAGCGCCGCGTAGATGTAGAAGTCATACCATTCGAGCAGCGCGCCGAACGAAGACGCGATGATCAGCGTGAACTCGTGGCGTGTGACTACGCGGTGCGACCGCTCCGAAAGAGACGTGGCCATGTCGATCCCATGCGCTTCCGTACTACGAGATGATCAGAGATGCTTGAGCAGTTCGAGCGCTTCGTCACGCTTCATTACGGCGGCGTACTTCTGCGCCATGTCGAAGAGATTCGCTTCGTGCGGCGCGATCGCGCGATCGCCGACGCAGTCCGACAGCACGAACGGACGAAAGCCGTATTGCATCGCATCGACGACGGAGGACCGCACGCAACCGCTCGTCACCGCGCCCGCGATCACGAGCGTGCGCACGCCATGCTGCGTGAGCCACGCCGCGAGCGATGTGCCGAAGAACGCCGACGGCACCGTCTTGCGCACGACGAGTTCGCCTTCGCGCGGCGTGAGTTGCGCCACAATCGCGCTATCGTGCGAGTGCTCTTTCAACGCGAGCAGGCCCGGCACTTTCATCGTGAAGATGTTGTGGTCGGCGTCGTCGTCGGCGAAAACGATGCGGCTATGCGCGACCGGCCAGCCCTTCTCGCGCGCGTGCGCAAGCAAGGGAACGGTGTTCTCGATGGCCTCGGGAATGTTGCCGCCGCCGAAGACCTCGGGATTCGCGAAGCCGTTCACCAGATCGACGATCAGAAGGCCGACCGGCGCTTTCGGTTCGAGCGTCGAGCCGAAGCTCTGACGCTTGTAGGTATCGATATCGTGGGACATGTGTGTGCTTTTCGTGGATCAGCGGTCGAGCACCACGCCATCGCGCACGACGGGTTCGCCGTCGAGGAATACATCGCAATGGCGTAGCGGGATGTCGATATGACAGGTCGTCGTGCGGCTGCCGCCGGCTTCGTTGTTCGGGCCGAGCGAGAACAGGAAGTTGCCTTCGAACGCGCGCGCATCCATGCCGATGGTCGCCTCGCGATCGTACAGCCCGAGCGTCGACCAGTGTGCGCGCGGCTGCAAGCCCCAGCCGATATGCGAGATCGCATAGGCTTCGCGATCGTTGAAGGTGGCCATGTATTCGCTGAGCAACTGCGCGTCGATGCCGCCTTCGATGCGCGTCGCATAGCCGCCTTCGACCGTCAGCTCGACGCGTTCCTGCACATAGCTCTTCTGCGGCAGCAGGATATCGCCGCCATCGATGATGATGCGGCCGTGTGCCGTGCGATCGTTCGGGAAGGTCAGCGCGAAGCCACTCGGCCAGTGGTCCCAGCGGCCCGGTTCATCGACGAAACCATATTCGGCGATCGGCTCGAATTCACCCAGCGGACAGCGGAAATCCGTCCCGGCCGCCGAGACGATATGCATCTCTTTCGCTCGCGCGATACGCGCCTGCGCAGCGAGCACGCGTTCTCGATCGGCGGGCGTCGGGACGAGGCGCGTGAGGATTTCGGGCGGCTCAACCGCGAGCAGAATCTTTGTACCCGTCTTGAGAATGTCCAGTTGCTCGGGCGAGAACAGCAGTGTCATCAGATCGAGCACGAGATCGCTTTCTTTCAGCGCGGCGATCGCGGCGTGGTTACCTGTCAGCGGCGTCGTGCCGAGATACGCGAGCGAATCGCGGCTCAACGACTTTTCGCCGTTCACCGGAGGCAAATCGAGACGGTTGACGATGGCGCCCATCGATTGCGCCGCGATGAGCGCGGTCGATAGCGTCTGCGGATGCGTCGATGCGCTCGTGAGTATGGTGACCGTCTGCCCTGCTTCGAGACGCGAGAGTTTCAGTACCTTCGTCCACGCATCGACCATCTGATAGTCACTGACTGGCATGATTGCCTCCTTCAACGAGCGTCGGAATGGGTGCGCCGAGAAAATCGCCGAGTGCCGTGTAGAAGCCGGCTTCGTCGTCCCATGGAATCATGTGGCCGGCGTCCTGCACGCGCGTATGTTCGAGATGCGGCACGAGCGCGCGAATCTCTTCGACGTCCTCGTCGCGCACGACGTCGCCTCTGCCCGCCGTGACGAGCAGCGCCGGAATACGCAGATGCGCGAGATCGGCGTGAATATCATCGGTATGGAAACCTTCGAAGCTCGTCCGGATCGCGCGTTCGTCGCATGTATGAAGCCATTCCGCGCGCAGGGCGAGTTGTTCATCGGTCCATGTCGGACAGAAGGCGCGCATCGCTTCGGCGGTCATGCCTTCGCGCGACTGACGGATCGAATCGATATACCAAAGCAATTGCGATGGATACGCACGGCGTCCCGGACCCGAAACGGGCGGATCGATCATCGCGAGACGCGCCATGCCCGCAGGCATCGAACGCGCCGCGCGTATGCCGATTCGCGCGCCCATCGAGTGCCCGATGATGCTGTATCGTTCGAACTCCATACTATTGGCGAATGCAAGCAGGTCGGCGGCCTGCGCGTCGAGGCTATAGTCGAGCGCGTCGGATGCGGACGAGAGACCTCGTCCACGCACATCGAGCACATAGGTGTCGAAGACCTTGCCGATATGTTCCGCGACGAAACCCCATGTCACCGCCGGACTCGTGATGCCCGGCACGACGATTACCGGATCGCGCCCCGTGCGTGCGCCGCCGTACCGCAGATAGTGCTGACGGATGCCGTTCGCCTGAACGTTCGCGCCGTACAGATAGGTCGACATGTCGTCCTCGCTCAATATGCGCCGGACAGCAACGCGCCCGCGCCGGGCACGACGGCTTCGAGACCGAGCTGCTTGAGCATCGCGTAAGTCGTCGCGACAGCCGCGGTGACGACCGGCTTGCCCGTCATCGCCTCGACCTTCGCGATCACCGGCAGCGAAGGCATCTGCACGCACGCCGACAGCACGATGGCATCGGCTTCCTGATATCGCATCGACATGACGATCTCGGGAAGGCGGTTCGGATCATGACGCGCCACGTCGAGATTGTCGGGAATCTCCAGCGCGCGATAGTCGATCACGTCGTAGTCTTCGTTGCGGATATAGTCGACCACGAGCTCGGTCAACGGCTTCATATACGGTGTGACGACGACCACACGCTTCGCGCCGATCACCTTCAATGCATCGACCAGCGCGCCCGCGCTCGTGATGACGGGCGCATCGCCGCCGTTTTCGATCGTGCGTTCGTGCAGGCGCTTTTGCGACACGCGATGATAGCCATGCCCCATCGCCATGATCGCGACGAGACACGCATAGCCGAGCACGTCGACGCGCGCATCCGACAACTCCACCGCGCAGCGATCCGACTCCGCATCCATCGCGGCGAGTTCTTCTTTCACGACCTTCTTCATGCGCATGCGGCTCGAATGAAACGTGAAGCGCTCGGGACGGATCGTCTGTCGCGCGAGCAACATCGCGGGGATTTCAGTCTCCATCGTCGTGTTCGAACTCGGCACGATCTGGCCGATGCGGTAGTGCTTCGTCATGTGCTGCTCCATGTTCTTGAGTGCTTCGGAAATGTCAAAGACGGAAGAGGCGTTCCGCGTTGCCGTGACAAACGAGCGCGCGTGTAGATTCGTCGAGCGGCGCGCGTTCGATGAAGTCGGCTGCGATCTCCGTCGATTCATACGGATAGTCCACCGAGAACATCACCGCCTGCGCGCCCATTTCACCGATCGCACCGATGAGCGCAGGCACCGAGCACACGCCCGAGGTCGTGATCAGGATGTTCGTACCGATGTACTCGGAAGGCGCGCGTTCGAGACTCACGCCATGCGAATACACGGCGAAGCGGCTGTCGAAGCGCCAGCGCAGAAACGGCAGGCCTTCGCCCATGTGGCCGAGAATGATCTTCAGATGCGGAAAGCGATCGAACACGCCGCTGAAAAGCAGGCGCAATGCGTGACTGCCGGTTTCGACGCCCCAGCCCCACGTCGCGCCGGTGAGTTCCGGATGACCGTCGAGCACGCGCGGATTCACGAACGCGTCGGTGGGATGCAGATACAAGGGCACGTCGAGTTCCTGCATCGTCGCCCAGAAGGAATCGTAGGCGCGGTCGTCGTAATAGGTGCCGAGCGTGTGACCGTTGACGAGAGCGCCCTTGAAACCGAGTTCGCGAACGGCGCGCGTCAGTTCGTCGGATGCGGCTTTCGCGGTGTGCATCGGCAAGGTCGCGAAGCCGCCGAAGCGCGACGGATGACGCGCGATCTGCTGCGCGAGAAAGTCGTTGCTCTCTTTCGCGCGGCTGATCGCAAGCGACGCATCCGGTTCACCCTGCACGCTCGGGCCCGTTTGCGAAAGAATCGTGTAATCGATACCCGCGCGGTCCATTTCGACGATGCGTTGCTCATCGAAATCAGTCAGACGCGCGGCGAGATCGCGCAGCACGTCAGGCGCAATATGCTGCGTGAAGCTCTTTGAATAGCCCTGGAAGCCCGGCGTGCTGAAGTGCTCTTCCAGGGCGATCTTGCGAATCCGCTTGCTCATTTGAACTCCATTTGATCAGTAGGCTGACGATAACCTCGAACGACGAGCCGTGATCGACTCGTCGATGCATGTTCAATCGCCCTTTCCGAAAAGCCGCTTGATGCGCCCCCAGACGACGCTCCATACGAGGCTGCCCGCATTGAACTTCGCGGACGATGCCGATGCCGCCATCTCCGGCGCAGCGCTTCCGCCGAGTTGCGCCGTGATGCGAGCGCCGAAATCCGCGATCATCCGGCGCACGAAATCCTTGACGAGCCCCGAGCGCGAGAACTGCGCAAGCGGCCCTTGCAACATGTATTCGAGCGTGACGGCCACGCGCGTCTGTGCGCCATCGTTTTCGCTGCTCAGTGCATACGTCACATCGCCATTCGCTCGCGAGCGGCTGATGTTGTCCTGCCCCGCTCCGCGCATGACCGCGCGATGCGCTGCGTCGTCGCGTTCGAGGCGCGCTGCGCCCGCGAAGTTCGCCGACATCGGTCCGAACTTGATGGCGATCTTGCCCTTGACGCTTTCGCCGTCGTGCTCCACGAGTTCCGCGCCGGGAAGACACGACGTGACCGATGGCAGATCGCCCATGAACGCCCACACCTTGTCGAGCGCGAAAGGCACGACGAAACTGTCGTCGATCGCGGTCCAGCCTTTGCGTTGCGTAGCGGGCTGATCGGTGGACACAGCGCTCGTAGGCACGGACGTTGGCTGCGCCGTAGCCGGCGCGGCCGCGAATGTCTGAAACGCGGGAACGGGATCGCTGACTATCGCGCGTTCGACGGGCGCCACGGGCGCTTGCTCGATCGGATGTTCCTTCAGATCGGCGAGCACCGCCTTGATCGCCGCGACGATGCCCATATAGCCCGTACATCGGCATAGATTGCCCGAGAGTTCGAGCCGGATGCGCGTTTCGTCGGCATCGGGAATGCGGCGCACGATATCGCGCGCGGTAATGAGCATGCCGGGCGTGCAATAGCCGCATTGCAGACCGTGATGGATCGAGAACGAATGACGCAGACGCTTCATCAGCTCGTCGTCGTCGAAGCCCTCGATGGTGCGCACCTTCTGTTGATCGCAGGCGACGGCGAACGTGATGCAAGAGCGCACCGGTTCGCCGTCGACGAGCACGGTGCACGCGCCGCACACGCCGTGCTCGCAGCCGAGGTGCGTACCCGTGAGATTGTGCGTGTCGCGAAGAAAGTCGCCGAGATGCACACGCGATTCGACATCGCCGCGCACGGCGCGGTCGTTGATAGTGAGTTCGATGACGGACATTGCAGTCTCTTTAAACTGTATTCGCGTTCGCTACGCCGAACGCCTGTGCGAGACAACGTTCGAGCGCTGCCGTATGAATCTGACGGTCGATGCTGTCCGCGTTGGGCATCGCGCTAGCGACGGCTTGCGCGAGCGCATCGTCGGTGGCGGCGGACGGACCGCGCTGCGCGATCTGCCGTGCGAGATCGTCGAGTGCGGCGGGCGGACCATCGAGTGCGCCTAGCACCACGCGCGCAAGTCCGGTGCGCGCATCGAAAACGGCTGCCGCGCTTGCATGGGCGAACTCGCCGGTCTTGCGGCACAGCTTGTAATAGCCCCAGCGAAGCGTCGGGCCGAGCTTCGGCAGCAACACGGCGGTAATGATCTCGCCGTCTTCCAGCAGCGTCGTGAATGCGCCAAGCATGAATTCGCTCGCACGCACTTGCCGCGTGCCGCCCGCTTTCGATAGCTCGAGACGCGCATCGAGCGCGGACAATGCCAGCGGCCAGTCGGCGGCGGGATCGGCGTGAGCGAGACTGCCGCCGATGGTCCCGCGATTGCGAATCGCGCGATACGCGATGCCGCTCGCCACGTGCTGCATATAGGGATGACGCAAGAGCGCGTGCTTGCCGTCTTCGATTTCCGCATGCGTGACCGCCGCGCCGGCGCGCACGCTTTCGCCCGCTTCGAAGACGCTGCGCAGATCCGCGATACGCGACACATCCACGACACGGCCAGGCCGCGCGAGACGCAGGTTCAGCATCGGACCCATCGACTGACTGCCCGATATCGGCTTCGCGCTGCTCAACTCCCTGAGCGCGTCGGGTAACGACGCCGCTCTCACATACTCGAACGCAGCGGCTTTCATCCCGCCACCTCCTGACTCAGTTCTAGCTTGCTCGACGCTTTACGCGCTTTCGCGGCTTCGATGGCCGCAAGCAAGCGGCGCGGCGTCAAAGGCGTCTCCGACACCAGCGCGCCGATGGGCGTGAGCGCATCGTTCACGGCGTTGAAGAGCGCGGCGGGCGGCGCAATGGCCCCGCCCTCGCCCACGCCTTTCGCGCCGAACTCCGTATAAGGCGACGGCGTTTCCATATGGATGATCGTCAGCGACGGCAACTCGGTTGGTCCCGGCAACATGTAGTCGGCAAGCGTCGATGTCAGCGGTTGCGCGTTGTCGTCGTAAAGCGTTTCCTCATAAAACGCGGTGCCGATGCCTTGCGCCGTGCCACCGATCGTCTGCCCTTCGACGACCATCGGATTGATCATGCGCCCGCAATCCTCGACGATCACGTAATCGAGGATCTCGACATCGCCCGTCTTCGGATCGACGGCGACGGCCGCCGCATGTGTCGCGTAGCTGAACGCGCCCGTATCGACCTTCGGCTTGAAGCCTTGCGTCGCTTCGAGGCCCGCGAGATTCACGCCCGCAGGCAAGCGCTCGGGACGCAGATACCACGCAGCCGCGATGTCCTGAATCGTCACGCGTCCCTTTGCGCCGATCACTTCGCCGTGCTCGAAGCGCACGGCGTCCTGTTCTTCACCGAGCAGATGCGCGCCGATGAAAAGCAGTCGCGGCACGAGTTCGCGGCACGTCGCGGCAACCGCGCCGCCCGCCATCACGATGCTGCGCGATGCATATGTGCCCGTCGAATACGGCGTGAGTGCCGTATCGCCATGCACGACCTTGATCTTTTGCAGCGGCACGCCGAGCACTTCGTTTGCGATCTGCGCAAGCGTCGTCTCCATGCCTTGTCCGTGCGAGTGAATGCCCGCGCGCAATTCCAGTCCGCCATCCGCCGTGATGCGCACGGTCGCGAGATCGTAGCCCGGCACCACAGGCAAGCCCCACGATGCGAACACGGCCGTGCCGTGCGCCGATTGCTCGGTGAATGTCGCGAAGCCGATGCCGACGAGACGTCCATCCTTCTCGCCTGCCTGTTGCCGCGCGCGCCACTTGGGTACGTCGAGTTGCGCTACCGCACGTCGCAGGCTTTCCTGGAAGTCGCCGCTGTCGTAGTGCTTCTTCACGACATTCGTGTACGGCATGTCCGCGCCGCGCACGAGATTGTCGTGACGCACTTCCCACGCTTCGCGCCCGACCGCGCGCGCGATCGCATCCATCGTCAGTTCGATCGCGAAGCACACACCTGTGCGCGCCACGCCGCGATACGGCAGAAAGCCCGGCTTGTTGGTCGCGGCGCATTGCGTGCGGCAGCGATAGCCCGTGAAGTCGTACGGCCCCGGAAGATTGCCGAGCGCCTGTCCCGTTTCGAGACCGATCGTGAAGGGCCATGCGGAATACGCGCCGCCGTCGATCAGCAGTTCCGCATCGAGCGCAAGCAGGCGGCCGTTCTTATCGGCATAAGCAGTGAGTTCGTAGTGATGCTGACGCGAGTTCGCGCCCGCGATCAGATGTTCACGCCGATCCTCGATGAAGCGAAACGGCTTCTTGTACGTCAGCGCGAGCCACGCGATGCACAACTCTTCCTGCTGCAGCACGCACTTGTAGCCGAACGCACCGCCGACATCGGGCGAGATGACGCGCACTTGCGCATGATCGATGCCGAGGCATTGCGACAGCACCGTGCGTATCATGTGCGGCACTTGCGTCGACGTGATGACGACGAGTTGCGAATGCGTGTGGTCCCAATACGCGAGCACGGCCTTGCCTTCCATCGGCACCATGCATTGACGTGCGAGATCGACCTTCTGTTTCACGACGACCGGCGCGTCCTTCGAACGCTCGTCGAAATTGACGTCGGCCTTGAGGTCGAGAAAGAGGTTGTCGGTCCAGTGATCGTGCACGCGCACGTCGGTGCGTTCGCGTGCGATGAACGCGTTCGCGAAGGCCGGCAATTCATCGAGATCGAGCTCGATTTCTTCGGCGATATCTTCGGCTTGCGCACGCGTCCTCGCGAAGCACATGGCAACCGGCTCACCGACGAAGCGCACCTTGCCCGATGCGAGCGGCGGATGCGACGAAGGCTTGTAGGTGGGCAGACTCGAATCGGCGACGATATCGGTTGCACTCTGCATGTCGTCGCGCACGATCACTTGTCCCGCAAGACTCGCAGGCTTGCCGATGCGCACGATGCGTGCATGCGCGACCGGGCTGCGGAGAAACGCCACTTCCTGCAGATCGGGAAACGTGTAGTCGGCGACGAACTTGCCTTTGCCATGCAGATGCCGCTCGTCTTCGCGCCGCCGCACGCGCGCGCCGACGCCGCCGCTTTCGACGGGCGCTTCCATGTGTTCCGTATCACTCATGCGCTCTCTCCCAACGACGTTCACACGGGGTAAGCGAGATCGTTGGCGATCATCGCGGTGTCGTAGACCGCCTGTCTTTCCTTCAGCAGAAGAACGTTACCATTGCGCGCGAAGCGGTCAAAAAGCCTGCCCGCCTGATGCAGCGTCGTCGCGCCTTCAACGAGCGTTTGCAGCAGCATGTAGTTGCTCTGCGCGACGATTTCCTCATCGGTCGCGTTCAGAATGCGCACGTTGGAAACGAAGTGCAGCATCTGACGCGGCGCGAACATCTGCGTGCGTGCAATGGCCACCGCGCGATCGCGCAGCATGTTGCGCCCTTCCGCATAGACGAGCCCGACCGGAAAGCCATTCGCGGCGTTCTCGTACTCGGTCACGCGATAAAGACAGTTCTCGGTGAAGAAGTCCGGCCAACGCTCGATGTCGCCGCCGTCGAGCGCGGCGCAATACTCGGCATGAAAGTCCTCGACCGCCGCGCGCGCGATGAGCGCCGTGTCGTGCGCGATGTCCTGCTTCTCGAATCCTGGCAGCATCTAGAACCCCATCACTTCACGATAATGTTTGTACATGGCGCGAATGGCCGCCTCGGAAATCAGGTTGTCCGCCGTGCCGACCTTGTCGCCATCGAGCTTGATGATGCTGCGGTCGCTCACCGAGCGGCGCACGCCTTCCTGGACGAACTTCATCGCCTCGTTGTCTTCGAGGCCGAGAAAGCCGGACGGTCCCATCAGATTGCCCTGACGCAAGCGATGACGCACCATCCCTTCCGTGTCGTCTTCATAGCCGAACATGGTCCAGAGCATGATCATGCTGTTCGGTCCGTTCGGCACGATATGGCGAACGCCGAGCGTATTCATCTCGCGTTGCACGATCAGGTTCGGCCAGATGGTCTGCATCGTCACTGACCATTCCGAATCGAACTCCTTGATGAAATCGAGGAAGCGTTCGTCGCGCAAGGTCATGCCATCGTGGAAGGAGCGCATCTCCTTCTTCTTGTCTTCGTCGATGGTCGCGTAGAGCGTATCGCTCTTCGCCGAGGCCATCGTGCCGTGAATGCCGTACTTGCTGTCCGCGACCATCGCCGAACGATTGCCCGCCACGAGCAGGCCGAACACGACGAGGAACGAATGCAGCAGCGTCGCGTGATACGGGTCTTTCAGATTCTCGTGATACATCTTCCAGTTGCACGGCAGCTCGTTCTTGTAGAAGCCGAGCACGCGCAATGGCTTGCCATTGAACACGGCATCGAAGTCCGTGAGAATCTCGGGCGTGAGATAGTCTTCGAGCGATTCCATGTCGTGCGTGAACGATGCGAACACGACGCCGTTGCGCGTCGCGACCGCCAACTTGCGCAGGCCGTGCGCTTCATTGCGGAAGTCCTTCGGCATGCCACCGAGCTTGTTCACGCCGCGCCGGAACGGCACGCCTTGCAGATTGCCCTTCAGGTCATACGACCATTGGTGATACGGGCACACGAACTCCTTGTTGTTGCCGCGGCTGTGACGGCAAAACTCCGCGCCGCGATGCGCGCAGCGGTTCTCGAACACGTTGATCGAACCGTCTTCCGCGCGCGATACGACGACCGGCGTCGGTCCGACATAAGAGCGCTTGTAATCGCCCGCATTCGGCACTTCGGCTTCGAGCGCGACGAAGTTCCAGGTGCGGCCATGAAAGATGCGTTCGACTTCGCGCGTATAAACGGCTTCGCTCGTGTACACCCAGTCCGGGATGCATTGCAGCCCTTCTTCGGGCCACTTGAGCCCTTCGATCGGCGGGTTTTTCGATTGAGGCGTATGAATGCCGATGATGGTTTCAGACGAGTACACCGTGATCTCCCGAGTGTGTTGAGCGAACCAGCTTGTCGAGCTGGCGCAGCTTGATCGTGGGGTCGGCGAGCATGGCGGCATCGACCGGTACGGCTTCTTCGACGAGCCGCCTGATGGCGCGCAGATCGCCGCCTTGATTGATCGCGAGCACGTGGACGATGACGCCGTCACGCAGTCCCATCAGCACGGTCTTGCCGTCCGCGCCCGCGCGTTCGATCCATTGATCGACTCCGCTATCGGGCATGCCGAGCATCTGGATGTTCCAGTCGTTTTGATCGGTCCAGAACCACGGCGTCGGCGCATACACGCACGCATCGCCCGCGATGTTGCGTGCCGCGACGATCGCCTGTTCCTGCGCGTTCTGCCACGATTCGAGACGCGTCGCGCGACCGCTTGCGCCGTACGGAAAATTCGCGCAATCGCCTGCCGCATAGATATCGGCTGCCGATGTGCGGCAATGTCGATCGACGACGATGCCGTTGTTCGTCGCAATACCCGCTGCTTTCGCGAGTTCGTCGTTCGACTCCTGGCCGATGGCGATCACGCACAGATCGAAATTCTCCGTGCCGACTTGCACGCCGGTCGCGTGTTCCGTCACTTGCAGATTCATCGCATCGAATACGAAGCGCACGCCGTGTGCTTCGTGCTTCGTGCGCAGACGTTCGGCGAGCATCGGCGGCAATACGCGGCTCAACAGGCTCGATGCCGTTTCGAACACGCTCACGTCGAGACCGCGTCTTCTTGCACTTGCCGCGAATTCCAGCCCCAGAAATCCGCCACCGATCACCGCGACCGATTGCGCGGTGGCGAGCCGAGCACGCAGACGCATCGCATCGTCGAGCGTGCGCAGATAGAACGTATGCGGTCCTTCGGGCGCGCCCGGCAGCCGGCGCGCGCGGCCGCCCGTCGTCAGAAGACAATGGTCGTAGCGAAGTTCGCCGCCATGTTCGAGCGTTGCACTATGGGCTTGCGTATCGAGCCGCAACACACGATCGCTCAGCCATTCGATGCGCGCATCAGCATAGAGCTCGACGGCATGCACCCAGCCGTTGAAGCACGCGTCATCGTCCTTCGCGACGAGCACATCCTTCGACAGCGGCGGTCTTTCATACGGAGCATGGCGTTCATCGCCGACGAGCACGATGTGCCCTTCATAACGCTGCATGCGCAACGCTTGCGCCGCGCGCGCGCCGGCCTGTCCCGCGCCGATGATCAATACAGTCTGCGTCATGATTCGCGTCTGCTTCAAAGATCGACGTAGACTTCGCCGCCTTCCACCTGCACGCCGTACACGCGAATCGCCTGCGTGACCGGCGCGCAAAGCGCCGCGCCCGTGCGAATGTCGAAGCGCCCCTGATGCAGCGGACACTCGATGCAGCCATCTTCCATATAACCGTCGCTCAACAGCGCGAACTGATGCGTGCAAACGTTGTGCGTGGCATGCACTTCTCCGTCGAGCAGATACAGCGCGATGCGCTCTTCGCCGATCGTCACGCCGAGCGGTTCGTCTTCCACGAGATCGGCGAGCTTCGCCGCGAACTTGAGTGCCATCTGTCGCCTCTTCGAAATTGCTCAGTATGCTGATGAATCTTTGAACGTATGCTAGCAGGACTTTTCGGCGAGTCAAGCCGATCAAAAATAATGGCTTTCCCCTAGAGAAACCGGCAAGAACGGGTTCGTGCGATGATTCGAGGCTCCAAAACGTCCTTCAGCGTCATGCCTTCCACTGCGGTCACGCGCACGAGCCATCTGCCGCTTGCGAGCATTGGCTTCATCCTTGCTTCGATGCTGTGCTTCGCGATCGTCGATACGCTCGCGAAAGCGGTCGCGCTGCACTATCCCGCCAACGAGCTCACGTTCTTCCGCATGTTGTTCGGCCTCGTTCCGGCGCTTGCGGCGTGTGCTATCGGCGAGCGTTCACTGGTCGATCGCGTGAGGCGTCTCGACTTCAAGGGACAGACCTGGCGCGCACTCACGCTGCTCGGCGCGTCCGGCTTCTTCTTTGCGGGTTTGCCCTATATACCGCTCGGCGAGGCAGTGGCGATTGCGTATTCGGAAACGCTGCTCGTCGTCGTGCTCGCGCCCTTCATGCTGAAGGAGCGCCTCACCGCGCGCTCGGCAGTGGCTGCGCTCATCGGCTTTGCCGGCGTGTTGCTCGTCGTGCGTCCCGGTGGTGGCGAGTCCAACTGGCTCGGGCCGGTGCTGTTGTTGTTGAGCGCCTTGTGCGGCGCGCTTTCCATCATCCAGATCAAACGTATCCGCGCCACCGACGATTCACGCACCACAGTGCTGTTCTTCACGGCGGTGGGAACGGTGGTCACGGCCTGCACGCTGCCGTTCAGCTGGAAGACGCCGGCGCTCGACGCGCTCGTGTTGATGGCGCTGCTCGGCGCATTGGCGACGGCCGGGCAAATCCTGATGACAGTCGCCTTCCGACGCGCCGATGCCGGCACGCTCGCGCCCTTCAACTACACGAGCATTGTGTGGGCCGCTTTGTTTGCCTACGCCGCGTGGGGCGAAGTCATCGCGCCGCTTTCGCTCGCGGGTATCGCGTTGATCGTGAGCAGCGCCATTGCGGTTGCGTGGCAACGCAAGCTTCCTGAAGGACCGATCGCCTGATCATCGCTCGACAATGACATCATGAATCTCGAACAACTCGACACACCCGCAGCGATCATCGATATCGCGAGAATGCAGCACAACATCGACAGGATGCAGACGCGCATGAACGCGCTCGGCGTGACGTTCCGTCCGCATGTGAAGACGACGAAATGCGCCGATGTCGTGCGTGCGCAGATTGCAGCGGGTGCGCGAGGCATCACCGTATCGACGCTGAAGGAAGCCGAGGAATTTTTTGCTGCGGGCGTCACGGACATCCTCTATGCAGTGGGCATGGTGCCCGCGAAACTGCCGCGCGCAATGGCGCTCAAGAAGAAAGGCTGCGATCTCAAGATCGTCGTGGACAACATGGCGGCAGCATCGGCTATCGTCGAGTATGGCAAGCATGTGAACGACACGTTCGAAGTGTGGCTCGAGATCGATACGGATGGTCATCGCTCAGGACTCGCACCCGATGACGACGCACTCATCGCGATCGGCCACGTGCTTCAACAAGGCGGCATCGAAGTCGGCGGTGTGATGACGCATGCCGGTTCCAGCTACGAACTGAACGATCACGAAGCCCTCGCGGTGCTCGCGGAACAGGAGCGCGCGGGATGCGTGCGTGCCGCCGAACGTCTTCGCGCGGCGGGCATCGCGTGCAGGACGGTGAGTGTCGGTTCGACGCCGACCGCGCTCGCTGCTCAGCATCTCGAAGGCGTCACTGAAGTGCGCGCCGGTGTCTACGTGATGTTCGATCTGGTGATGGCGAATGTCGGCGTCTGCGATTCGAGCGATATCGCGTTGAGCGTGCTCACGAGCGTCATCGGTCATCAGCCTGAGAAGGGCTGGGTCATCGTCGACGCCGGATGGATGGCGATGAGCCGCGACCGCGGCACGTCGAAACAGACGCGCGATTATGGCTACGGACTCGCCTGCGCGCTCGACGGCGCGCCGCTCGAAGGCTGCGAACTGGTCGGTGCAAATCAGGAGCACGGCATTCTCGCCGTCGATAACCGCGATGAACTTGCGGTGCGCTTTCCCATCGGCGTGAAGCTGCGCATTCTGCCGAATCACGCATGCGCGACGGGCGCGCAGTATCCCGAGTATCACGGGCTGTCGAGCGATGGCAGCACCGTCGCATGGCCGCGCTTTCACGGCTGGTGATGTCGAGGCGCGCGAGAGCGGTCGTAAGCAATGAGGCCGCCGAACACGAGTCCCGCCGCGCGACTCGTGCAACCGCTATATCTGATGACGATCCATCGAGACGGCGAGGCAAGCGAATGCCATCACGCAAAACGTGATGCTCAGGAGATACGTCATGCGCTTTCCTTCTCTCGCTCGGACAGCACTTCGCGAGCAACGACGCGTTCGTCCGCGAGCTTCACGCGAGGACGATGCCGCGAAACGAGCGTCCGGCGCGTGAACGATAATAATCAATAACGCGTAACTAACTTGTCAAGCAACGCTTAAATGCAGATGGCTGTCGCTAAAGGACGCGATGCGCTCTAAGCAGCGCATCGGAAAGGAGAGATTTCGACAGGTGCTGGCGGCGTTTATTCCTCGCCGGTCACCCATTTCTTCGTGGCGTGATAGCCGCGCTTGGATGTATCGGCGATGGCGTGACCGGCCGACTTCGCGCCGTCGCCGATTGCGTGCGCGGCGTCGCGGGCTGCGTGCCCGGTCTGACGGCCGGCCGATTTCACGTCTTCCTTGAACTGATGCGCGCCCGATTTGAGGCTCGCGTGCGCGAACGGGCTGAGGACGATCAGCAGAGCCGGAACGATGAGCAGAGTGGTCTTTTTCATGCCGACGATTTTCGCATATCGCGGGTCGGTTCGACCCTTCCCGCACGAGCGACCCTTTGACCGATGATCCGAAATGTTCCGGAATATTCTGCGTGAAAGGACGAGACTTTTCTGGATCTTGTACCTGCTCGCGAGCGGTTAGGACGATGCGGCGCACGCGATCTTCGCAGGCGGCACGGCGCTTGCAGCGTGGTGTGCATCGAAGTCATTTCCCGCCTGGAGAAGAAGATGCATATCGTCTGCCACATGATGTCGTCGATCGACGGCCGCAGCCTCACCGATAACTGGAATCTCGATTTCGCTTCGCCGACATACGAGGATACGGCCGCTCGCTTCGAAGCCGACGCCTGGGCGTGCGGCCGCGTCACGATGCAGGAAATCTCGCACGGCGAGGACCGTGACTATCCGCGCGGACTCGCGAAAGGTCCGATTCCGCGCACTGATCATTTCGCAATACGCGACGCGAGCCAGTACGCCGTTTCCATCGATCCGAAGGGACGCGTCGCGTGGAAAAGCAACACGGCGCTCGATTCGCACATCGTCGAAGTGCTGACCGAAAGTGTCGACGACGACTATCTCGCGTATCTGCAATCGATCGATGTGTCTTATGTGTTCGGCGGCAAGGACGATATCGAACTGAAGCGCGTCGTCGATACGCTCGAGCGCGAGTTGAAGATCAAGAAATTGATCGTCGAAGGCGGCGGACATGTGTCGGGTGCCTTCGTCAACGCGCAACTCGCCGACGAGGTCAGCGTGCTGATCATTCCGCTCGTCGATGGCCGCGAAGCGCATACGTCGTCGTTCGAAGTCACGATGGACAAGTGGCAGAAGCCCGTTTATCTCAAGCTCGAATCCGTCGAAAAACTGGAACACGACGTCGTCTGGCTGCGCTATTCACGCAAGTCCTGATATCTCGGGATTTACCCGCGTCACGTCCGGCAAGCCGCTCAATGGCGGCTTGCATTGTTATAATTCTCTCATCCTGAGAACAAAAGCTAACATCACTCCTCGCGCCGCTCCGATGGCCAAGAACGACCGCCTGCGCGCCCTTTCCGGCGCGCTCGAAAAACAGAACGTGATGCGTCTGCGCGATGCGGCCGCATTGCTCGGCGTATCGGAGATGACGGTGCGCCGCGATATCGCCGCGCATCCCGGCCAGTTCACCTATCTCGGCGGCTATATCGTCAGCGCCGCCGACGTCCCCAACGCCGGCTACACCATCGAGGAAGAGAAAGACCATTTCGCACAAGCGAAGGCGATCGCATCGAGTCACGCAGCGCGCTTACTCGCCGATAGCGAAACCATCTTCATCGATTGCGGCACGACGTTGACAACGCTCGCGCGGCAGATTCCCAACGAGATGCATCTCACCGTTGTGTGCTACTCGCTCAATGTCGCGGAGATTTTGCGGCGCAAGCCGAACGTGCGGATGATCCTGCTCGGCGGCGTTTATGTGCCGTCATCGGAATCCTTCGCCAGCGACGAGAGCGTCGAAACGTTGCAGCGCATGGGCATCAACAAGGCGTTCATGTCGGCGGGCGGCGTCGATGAAGCGCGCGGCGTGACGTGCTGGAATTTTCATGAAGTGGCAATCAAGCAGGCGGCGATGGCGAGCGCAGTGGAACGGCATCTCGTCGTCGATGCGAGCAAATTCGGCAAGGTCAAGGCCGTGCGGTATTCGCAGCTTTCGGAATTCGACTCCGTGATTACCGAGGAAGGACAGGCGCCGCGCAAACGCGTCTAAATCGTTCCGGTAAAAATCAGAAAGGCTCGTTCAGCATTTGAACGAGCCTTTTTTGTTCCGCTTTTTTCCGCGGTTACTGCCTGCGGCCCAACGCAAACAACGTCCCCGCAACAAGAATGAACGCGCCGATGATCACCTTCTGCCACGTACTCGGCACGCCGATAAGAATCAGCACGCTATTGATGAGCGTGACCAGCACGACGCCCAACAGCGTGCCCATAACCGTGCCCGTGCCGCCCGTGATGCGCGCGCCACCGAGAATGACCGCCGCGATCACATCCAGCTCCGTGCCGACGAGATCGAACGGATTCGCGAGCCGGTTCGTCGACACATGCAGAATGCCCGCGACGCCAGCCAGCAAACCGGTATAGCCGAACACGAACAGATGAATCGCGCGCAGGTTGTAACCGAGACGTTCGGCGATCGCGAGCGAGCCGCCCATCGCAAAGACGCCGCGGCCCATCATCGTGCGATTGAGCAGCCACCACGTGACGACAGCCGCGATCACGAGCGCGAGCACGGACACGGGCAGCACGGCGCGCAGACCATCGGACGTATGATAGAAAAAGAGCGGAAGACGCCCGAACGTGTCCATGCTGTGTGGAATGTTCATGAAGAACTGCGTGCCGACAAAAGTCAGCAGCAATCCGCGATACAGATACTGCGTGCCGATGGTGACGATCAGCGAAGGCGCCTTCAACCGATGCACGAGCATCCCGTTGATGACGCCGAGGACCACGCCGCCGATCGCGCCCGCGAGCAGGATCAGCGCGAACGGGCACTCGGGCCACCAGGCGAAGACAGCCTTGGTGATCGAATACATCGTCAGTGCGGCGATCGCCGTGAACGACACGTCGATGCCACCCGACGCGAGCACGACCAGCGTGCCGAGCGCGAAGAGCGATACCGTTGTCGCGGAATGCAGCATGTCGAACAGCGTGGCGAACTGGAAGAAGCGCGGATTGATGCTGCCCACGACCAGACACGTCACCACGATCAGCCCGACCGTGAACCACTCGGGATTGCGCATCAGTTGCGCGTAGAGATTGCCCTTGCGCACACGCGGCGCGACATCGGCCGCCTGCTGCGGCATCGTCTCGCTTCCCGTGCGGCGGATGGATTCGCTCATGCTCATGCTGCCTCTGAAAGTAGCGCGTGATAAAGATCAGCCTCGTTCAACTGGTCCGCGCGATATTCGTTCGCGACGCGGCCTTTCTTCATCATCAGAATACGGTCGCAGTTTTGCAGCAGCTCGGGCAAGTCGTCGCTGATCAGAATGATGCCGATTCCCTCTTTCGACAGCCGCTGCATGATGCGATAAATGATGTCCTTCGATCCCACATCGACGCCGACCGTCGGACCATGCAGAATCAGCACGCGCGGATCGATCGCGAGCCAGCGGCCGATCAGCACGCGTTGCTGGTTGCCGCCCGAAAGCGATTGCACGGGCTTGTCGACATCCGGTGTCGCGATCTGTAAATCCTTCACCGTGCGTTCGGCAAGCGCCTGCGCGCGCTTGCGATCGATCTGCCCGAAGCGATCGCGCAGGCTCGCGATCATCGCGGTGACGACGTTGTCGCGAATCGGCTTGTCGAGAAAAAGCCCTTCGTTCAGGCGATCTTCCGGCACATAGCCGATGCGCTGCGCCTTCGCATCCGCGGGCGAATGCAGACGCACGCGCATGCCATCGAGCGTCACCGTGCCCATGTCGGCGGGCGCGACGCCCGCGAGCGCACGCGCGAGTTCGTTGCGGCCCGAATCGAGCAGTCCGGTCACGCCGAGAATCTCGCCCTTGTGCAGCTTGAACGATACATCGGCGAACTGGCCTTTGCGTCCGAGCCCTTGCACATCGAGCACGACTTGCGACGCGCCTTCTTCGCCTTGCGCACGATAACGCTCCGTCGACAAATGCTTGCCGGTCATGAGCTCGCTGATCTGCGCCTTCGTATAGTTTTCGATCGGCCCTTGCGCCATCTTCTGGCCGTCACGCAGCACGATCACTTCGCCGCCGATCGCGTAGCATTCGTCGAGCTTGTGACTCACGAACAGCACCGCGACGCCGTCCGCGCGCAAACGTGCGAGCACGGCGATGAGGTTGTCGACTTCTTTCTGCGTGAGCGATGTTGTCGGCTCGTCCATGATGACGAACTTCGCTTCGCTCGCAATCGCACGCGCAATCGCGACGAGCTGGCGCGTCGCGAGCGGCAATTGCTCGATGAGCGTTTTCTGGAAATCTGCGTCGCCGGGCAGGCCCACGGCTTCGAGCGCGCGCGCTGCGGTTTGCGCCAATGCCTTGCGATCGAACGTGCGCGCGAGCTTGCCCGCATGTTCCGCAAGCTCGGACGTCAGCGCGACATTCTCCGCGACGCTCATGTTCGGCAGCAGCGACAAATCCTGATAGACCGTTTCGATGCCGGCAGAAAGCGATTCGAGCGGCGAAAGCTTCTTGTGACGCGCGCCTTCGATCACGAGCTCGCCTTCATCGGGCGGTTGCGCGCCCGAGATGATCTTGATGAGCGTGCTCTTGCCGCAACCGTTCTCGCCCAGCAAGTGATAGATCTGGCCGCGTTCGAACGCGAGGCTCACGCCGCGCAGCGCATACACGCCGGTGAAGCGCTTGTGGATATCGACGACTTCGAGGAGCGGTGTCGTTGTGGTCATGTCTGTTCGGGGCATGCGGCGCGCCTCTCATGAAGCGCGCCGCGCACATCACATCAGAAGTTGTATTGCTTGTAGTTCGTCTTGTCGACGTCGACCCAGCCGGTGCCGCGCACGATCACGCCCTTGCCCGGGCCCTTCGTGACGGTGACCTTGTTGTAGCCGGTGATGCCGAGGTCCGCGCCGTTCTGCACTTCCTTGCCATCGACGAGCATCTGCGCAACCTTGTTCATCGCGAGACCGGCGAGCTTCGGATCCCAGAACGCGATGCCGTTGATCGCGCCGCTTTCGAGGAACTTGGCCGCTTCTGTCGGCAAGCCGGTGCCGTACACGCAGATCTTGCCGACCTTGCCCGCTTCTTCGACCGCGCGGCCGATGCCGATCACATCCAGCGACGACGAGCCCTGGAAGCCCGTCAGATCCGGATGCTTGCGCAGCACCTCCTTCGCGACCTGATACGCGCGCTCGCCGTCGTTATTCGTTTCGAGCTTCGGCTCGACGAGATCCATCTTCGGATACTTGGCCTTCGCGTTGCCGATGCCGCCATCGGCCCATTGCACCTGCGAGCGCGAGCCGAGCGAGCCGACCAGCACCGCCCACTTGCCCTGCTGCCCCATGCACTTCGCGAGACGCTCGTTCAGGCCCGCGCCGTACGCGGTGTTGTCGAAGGCTTCGATGTCGACCATTGTGTTCTTCGCGTTGTCCGCTTCGTGCGTGACGACCTTGATGCCGCGATCCATCGCTTTCTTGAGCGCGGGTTCGAGCGTCGGCGGATCGTAGGGCACAACGGCAATCGCCGTGACCTTCTTCGCAATCAAATCTTCGATGATCTTCAACTGCTGCGCGGCATCGGCGCGGCCAGGACCCGTCTGATACGCGTTGATGTTCGGGTTCTCCTTGCCGAACTCCTTCACGCCCTCATCCATGCGATTGAACCAGTTGATGCCGGTCACTTTCACGACCGTCACGATGGTCTCGTTCGTCGCGGCCTGCGCCGCTGCAATCGCGCCCGCTGCGAGTGCGATCGCGGTGAGTGCGGTGCCCAGTTTGTTCAGCTTCATTGCGTTGTCTCCTTTATCTATCGATTGGTCTCTTTGAACATCACACGCAACACTAACGTCCGGTCGATGCGGGCGGCGGCGGAACATTGCTCTTGGGCGCAGCTCCACCGATGCCGAAGATCGCGCGCACGCGATCGCCACCTGCGAATGCGAGCGATGCGAGCAGCAGAAAGCCCCACGCGCAATCGCCGAAAAACTGCGATACGCCGAGCAGATTGAAGAGGCTCGACAGGAACTGCAACACGGTCGCGGCGAGAAACACGCACACGATCCGTCCATAGCCGCCCGCCGGATTCACGCCGCCCATCACCGCGATCAGGATCGCAATCAGCAGATACGAATTGCCGTAGTCCCACTTTGCGCTCGACGTATGCGTCGCGCTGATGAGACCCGCGAGCGATGCGAGCACGCCGCACATGCCATACGTGAGAATCAGCATGCGCGCGCGCGGAATGCCTGCATAGAACGCGGCTTTCGGATTCGTGCCCATCAGATAGAGACGCAGGCCGAACGGCGTGCGCTTCAGTATCCAGCCGAGCAGCAACACAGCGGCGACGAAGATCCACAGCGAAATGGGCACTTGCAGGAAGGTGCCGTTTCCGATATTCGACAACGGATCGACATATTCCACGCGCACCGATGCGCCATTGCTCAACACGACTGCGATGCCGGTGAACAGCAACTGCGTGCCGAGCGTGCAGAGAATCGGCGTGAGCCTCAGCTTGGCGATGACGACGCCGTTCAGCAAGCCGCCGATCGCGCCCATCACCACGACGATGCACACGAACACGGCCGTATAGAGTGCGGGCGAATCGTCGGCGGAGACCATGTGCGGCAGGAGCATCGCGGCAACCATGCCGGAGAGATTCGCGAGCCCGACACCCGACAGGTCGATACCGCCATTGCCCGACACCATCGAGAGCATGATGCCGAGCGCGAGCAGGCCGAGCTCGGGCAACTGGCCGCCCATCGACTGAAGATTGTCGATGTCGAGGAACTGGCCGTGGGACATCCACGTCGCGACGATCACGACGAGCACGTTCACGCCGATCAAAAAATTGAACTGACGATCGGCGAGCCACTTCGACGCTTTCATTGCGTGACGCTCCTTTCCGCTAGCAATGCGTTAATTTCATCGAGACGCGGCATCGACGGTGCGGTGCCGGGACGCGTCACCGAAATGCTCGCGAGCGCGCAGCCGAAGCGCACCGCATCGACCGGGCTTTCGCCGCGTGCGAGCGCAGCCGCGAAGCCGCCGGTGAAGCCATCGCCCGCACCTGCCGTCTCGACGACACGGCCGCAATCGAACGCAGGCACGAGCGTCGATTCGTTCGATGTATGCAAAAGCGCGCCTGCTTCGCCGAGCGTGACGATCACGGCGCGTGTGCCTTTTTCGAGCAGCACGTCTGCGGCGCGGCGTGCATCATCGACCGAGTTGATCTCAATGCCGGTCAGCGCCTGCGCTTCCGTTTCGTTCGGCGTGATGTAGTCGCACAGCGGATAGATGTCGTCGGTGAACGGCAACGCGGGCGCGGGATTGAAGACCGTCGTCACGCCATGCTTGCGCGCGAGTTCAAGTCCACGACGCGCCGCCGGAATCGGCTGTTCGAGTTGCGTGACGAAAACACCCGCGCGTGCGATATCGTCCTCGATCGCATCGACGTCTTCGGGCGCGAGCGTGCCCGCAGCGCCCGCCGCGACGATGATCGCGTTGCTGCCGGTGTTTTCATCGACGTAGATATGCGCGGCGCCGGTCGCGACATCGTTCAGCACCGTTGCGCGCGATGTGATGCCTTCGGCGCTCCATGTCGCCTGCGCGATTTCGCCGAACGCATCCGCGCCGATGCGCGTGCAGAAGACCACGTCGGCTCCCGCGCGCGCGGCGGCCACGGCCTGATTCGAGCCCTTGCCGCCCGGGCCCATCTTGAACGCGGAGCCCGCGACCGTTTCGCCGAGCAGCGGCATGCGCTGTGCACGAAACGCGAGGTCCGTCACATAGATGCCGAGGATGACGACGCTTTTCATCGCGTGCCTCCGTGCGCCACATCGGGCGCATCCGGTGCGAGTTGCACGCCTTTCTTGAAGATGAAGCAGCCATATCCGCGCGCTTCGCCTGTCGCGATCACGCAATACGCTTGCTTCGCGCGCTCATAAAACGCGAATCGTTCGACAGGCGCAAACGGCAACTCACGCCCTTCCGCATGGTCCACTTCGTGTTGCGCCTCGCGCTGCACGGCGGGCAGGCTAGCCGCATCGCCGACGATTTCCATGCGGCCCGCGGGATCGTCGACGAACGTATCGAGCGGCAGCACCGACAGCACCGCGCGCACGGCACGCGGCGCACTCGCTCCGTCCATGCGCAGGACGCGGCCCAGCACTGTTTTTCGCGCAAGGGAATCGGCGGGAAAATGAGCGTCGCAGATCACCACTTCGTCACCGTGGCCCATCGCGGCGAGCGCGTACAGGATGTCGGCGTTCAAGAGCGGATCGATGTTCTTCAGCACAGCGTCTCCTCCATGCATGAGCGCGTCTCGTATCGAGATCTGCGCCCGGTCAAATCTCTAATCAGTCTCCGTACGGCACCCAGATGTTCTTCACCTGCACCGCTTGCCGCAAGAACGGCAGCCCTTCGCTCGCGGGATCATGCCAGTCGAACACGCGGCCCTGATCGACGAACGTGCGCTTCAGATTGCCGATCGACTCGCGCTCGGCCATCGCCGACAGCGACGCGCCGTGGAAGCACCAGAGCGCATCGACATCGTCGTGTTGCGCGAGCGTTTGAGCCAGCGAGCGGGCATCGCCGGTCACGATGTTCAACGCGCCGCCCGGCACATCCGATGTCTCGACGACCTGATAGAAGTCGGTCGCCATCAACGGACATGTCTCGCTCGGCACGACGACCACGCGATTGCCCAGCGCCAGCGCAGGCGCGACGAGCGACACGAAGCCGAGCAGCGGCGCTTCGTCCGGACACACGATGCCGATCACGCCGAGCGCTTCGTGCATCGCGAGCGCGACGCCATGCAGCGGCGGCGCGTGTACCGCGCCGTCGTACTTGTCGGCCCATGCGGCATACGTGAAGAAACGCGCGATCGATGCATCGACTTCACGCTTCGCATCGCGCTCGCTAGAACCGGCGCGCGTGACGAGTTGCCGCGCGAATTCATCCGCGCGTGCGCTCAGATTCTCCGCGAGGTAATACAGCACTTGCGCGCGGTTATGCGCACTCGCCGACGACCATTTCGTCATGCCGCGCGCGGCCGCGACCGCATTGCGAATGTCCTTGCGACTGCCCTCGCCCACTTCGCCGACGATGTCACCCGCCGGCGACAGCACGAGCCTTGAATAGCCGCTATCCGGCCGCGCCTGCTTGCCGCCGATGAAGAGCTTCGCCGTGCGATCGAGCGCGCTCACGTTGCCTGCATCGACGAGCGAGTCGGGCTGCGCTTGCAGCGGCTTCGTTTCGCCGCGAACCGGAAGCGTGGCCCATGCGCGCGGTTTCAGATATTCGTAAATGCCCTCGCGTCCGCCTTCACGACCGAAGCCCGATTCGCGATATCCGCCGAAGCCGACGGCCGCATCGAAGAGATTGGTCGCATTGACCCACACGACGCCGCATTGCAGGCGCGGCGCGACGTCGAGCGCGCGGCTGATGTTCTCGCTCCACACGCTCGCGGCGAGGCCGTAGCGCGTGTTGTTCGCGAGCGCGACGGCTTCTTCCGGCGTGCGGAAGCTCATCGTCACGAGCACGGGGCCGAAGATTTCTTCCTGCGCGAGCGTCGATGCGGGCGCGACGTTCGTGACGAGCGTCGGCGGATAGAACGCGCCGCTTTCGGGCAAGGTCGCACGCGGCGATTGATAGATTTCGCAGCCTTCGCTCTCGCCCTTGTCGACGAGGGTGCGAATGCGTTCGAGCTGCACGTCGTCGACGACCGCGCTCATGTCGATGCCCTTATCGAGCGATGTCCCGACGCGCAGCGTATCCATGCGGCGTTTGAGCTTCTCGACGAAGCGCGCTTCGATACCTTCCTGCACGAGCAGACGCGAGCCCGCGCAGCATACTTGTCCCTGATTGAACCAGATCGCATCGACGACGCCTTCGACTGCGCTGTCGAGATCGGCATCGTCGAACACGATGAACGGCGACTTGCCGCCAAGTTCGAGCGTGAGCGACTTGCCCGAACCGGCCGTGCTCGCGCGAATCTGACGGCCCACTTCAGTCGATCCCGTGAACGCGATCTTCGCGACACGCTGATGGTCGACGAGCGCCGCGCCCGTGCGCCCGTCGCCGGTGACGACATTGAGCACGCCCTTGGGCAAGCCCGCGCGATGCGCCAGTTCCGCGAACAGCAGCGCCGTCAGCGACGTGAATTCGGCAGGCTTCAGCACGACCGTGTTGCCGAGCGCGAGCGCGGGCGCGATCTTCCATGCGAGCATCAGCAGCGGAAAATTCCACGGCACGATCTGCCCGATGACACCAAGCGGCGCCCAGTCCGCGAACTCCTTGTCCTGCAATTGCGCCCATCCCGCATGATGCAGAAAATGCCTTGCTACAAGGGGTATATCGATGTCGCGCGACTCGCGAATGGGCTTGCCGTTGTCGAGCGATTCGAGCACGGCGAAGAGACGGCTATGACGTTGCACCATGCGCGAAAGCGCATAGAGATGCCGCGCGCGCCCCGCGCCGCCGATGGCCTGCCAGCCTTCGAGCGCGGCATGCGCGGCTTGCACGGCGGAATCGACATCGGCCTGCGCGCCTTGCGCGATCGATGCGAGCACGCGGCCCGTCGCGGGTTCGCGTGAATCGAAGCGCTCGGCATCGTCGCTGTCGCGCCACGCGCCGTTGATGAAGTGACCGAAGCGACCGTCGTGCTGATCGAGCCATGCGCGCGCGGCGCGATCGTCTTCCGGTGCGGGTCCGTATTCCATCGAGGAGAAGTAGTCGGCAACGCTCATGAGGCTATGTAGTGAAGTCCGTTGAATCAGGCGACAGGATGGCGGTTGAACGCCGAATAGCGTCCGCTCACATGATGTTCGAGCTGGCGTTCGATATCCGCGAGCAGACTGGATGCGCCGATGCGGAACAGATCCGCTTCGAGCCATTCGCGCCCAAGCTCTTCCTTCATGAGGATCTGATATTCGAGCACCGATTTCGCGGTGGACACGCCGCCGGCTGGCTTGAAGCCGATCATGACGCCCGTGCGCGCGAGGTATTCGCGGATCATGCGCACCATCACGAGCGACACGTCGAGCGTCGCGTTGACGCTTTCCTTGCCTGTCGACGTCTTGATGAAATCGGCGCCGGCCATCATGCAGATCATCGACGCCTTCGCGACGTTCGACAACGTGCGGATATCGCCGGTGGCGAGAATCGCCTTCACGTGCGCATCGCCGCATGCCGCGCGGAAATCGCGCATCTCGTCATACAGCGCTTGCCAGTTGCCCGTGAGCACATGCTCGCGCGTGACGACGATATCGATTTCCGACGCGCCGTCTCTCACCGACGCCTCGATCTCGCGCAGCTTGAGTTCGTGCGGATTGAGACCGGCGGGAAAGCCCGTCGATACCGCAGCAACCGGAATGCCGCTGCCTTCGAGCGCGTTGACGGCTGTCCTGACATAGCGGTGATACACGCACACCGCGCCCGTCCTGATCGATGCGTTCGTCATGCCGAGCGCGTCGAGCAGATCGTCGCGCACCGGACGGCGCGCCTTCGCGCAGAGGCGCTCGACTCGGCCGTGGGTGTCGTCGCCGCTCAACGTCGTGAGGTCGATGCAGGTGATGGCCTTGAGCAGCCACGCCGCCTGCGCGTCTTTCTTGACCGCGCGGCGGGTGCCGAGCGTCGACGCGCGGCGCGTCACCGCTGACTGGTTCACACGCAGCCCGTCGAGCCACGAAAGATCGAACGGCACGCCGGGATTACGGGCGCTGGTGTGAACCTGGGCCTTGCCGGGCCACGCGACGATGGACTTCGATGCAGTTTCCAGCATGAGATCGATATGCCGGCGTCTTGTGCGACGCACAACAGTTTTTGATAGATTGATCTCAGTTTATCTCATTGTTGTTAGGATCGTGACATAGGGAAAGTTCGGAGGCGCATTCCTCGCTGACAAAGAGCCATGGGTCCGGGCTTTGCTAAATATCGTGACCACCCATTCCGAAAAACGGAGAACACGATGCCACGCCAAACCACCCCGCAACCGGCGAACGCCGCCACGTCCCGCACCGCCGACAGCCAGGACGCCGTGCAACTCCTGACCGACGATCATCGCGCCGTGCAAAAGCTTTTCGATGCATTCGAAAAAGTGGAGAAGGACGATCTCGACGCAAAAGCCACGCTCGTGCGCCGCGCCTGCGAAGAATTGACGGTCCACGCGATGATCGAGGAAGAATTGCTGTATCCGGCCGCACAGGAAGCGCTGGATGAAGACGACCGGCCCGACGTCGAGGAGGCTTACGTCGAGCACTTTCTGGTGAAGGTATTGATCGAGAAGTTCGCGCAGCTCAAGCCGGGCGATAGAGGGTTCGACGCGACCTTCAAGGTGCTCACCGAGATGGTGCGTCACCATATCGAAGAAGAGGAATCGGATCTGTTCCCGAAACTTCGCAAGTCCGGTGCGGATCTGAACGCGCTAGGCGGCAAGATGATGAAGCGTAAGGAACAGCTCGACGCCAAAATCCCGAAGGATGCGGGCGACAACACAATGCGCCTGCATTGACGCTTCCCGCACTCACCGGAGCCGAACCATGAAGAATCCCTGGGTGAAGAAGAATCCGTTCCTCAGCATGTGGCTTTCCGGTGCGAATGCGATCGTCGGGGCGACGCGAGGCCGTGCTACCGCGCAAGCGAAACGGCAGGCGTCGACGCTGTGGTCAGCCGCACTCACGCCGCCGCGCAAGCCGAAAAAGCGGCGCGCGCGGCGCTGAACGAGGGTTCATCGGCGATCGCTTAGTCGCGTAGTGCGCTGAGCAGATCGCCGAAGGCCCGGTGCGTCGACGCGCTCAAGCCTGCGCCGACCGCCGTCTGCACCGTGCGACGCAATCCGAGAATGGCCACGCCGACCAGTGCGAGCGCGATCAGTTCGGCGTTGGGCGTGCGCAGGAACCACGGCGCATCACGCGTGCTCGGCGGCAATGCGCGCCGCGCAC
Source organism: Caballeronia temeraria (assembly GCF_001544795.2). Classification (GTDB taxonomy): domain Bacteria; phylum Pseudomonadota; class Gammaproteobacteria; order Burkholderiales; family Burkholderiaceae; genus Caballeronia; species Caballeronia temeraria. The sequence continues at coordinate 37,843 of NZ_FCOI02000051.1, forward strand.
GCGTGATGCGCACCGGTTCGTTCGCAACATGCGCGGCGATCAATTCCGCGCGAGATTCAGCCATGCGCGCAAGCACGGCTTCTTGAGCTTCGGCGTGTTTCATTGCGCGGCCTCCTTGATTGCGTCTGCATCGCGGCGCAACTCGCGACGCAATAACTGAAACGGTTCGGCCGGTTTGCGCGACATCATCACGATGACGGCGATCACGGCGACCGCGAGCCACGCGCCCGCGACACACCACGCCGTGGTCACGAGATACGGCGTGCCGACCGCCGTCACGATCACCGCGATCGACACGAACGAGAGCGTGAACAACGCGCCGATCGTGAGTGCGACGAGAGCGACCACCTCATGCAGCACGCGCTTCTTAGTTTCGGCGAGTTCGATGGGAATCAGCTCGCCATAATCGACCAGCCGTCTCGCGCAGAAATGGCCGACCCGGCGCCAGTTCGCGATTTTTCTCTGAATTGTCATCGTTGCTCTCCCAGTCGAAACGGAGTGTCGTGTATTCGACATGGAGCAGCGTGCATGCCAGCCGGTATAAGAAGTCGACGAACGTGCGTCTTTTCGGCATAGCGAACTGCTCTCCGGTAGCAAGATAGTTAGGAAGCCAAACCTATGCAAATTATGCGAAAAACGCGCGCGTTTTACATTATCCGCGCGCGTCTTTCGTCTGACATAAGCCCGTTACTTCAACTCGTCGGGCACCTTCCCTCCGTTCTCCGCAAGCTTTTGCATGACCTGCTTGTGAAGCCAGATGTTCATCGAAGCGGAGTCTTCCGTGTTGCCCGTGTAGTGCAGCTCCGAAGCCAGTTCCTTGCGCGCGGAGAGGCTGCTGTCCAGACCGAGCAGCTTCATCAGATCGACGATGGACGTGCGCCAGTTGAGCTGTTCGCTGTTATTCGCCTGCATCTGCGTGAGGACCGCTTCGACATCCACTTCCTGCATCGGTGCGGCGGATTGTGCAGGCGCGGAAGCAGCAGGCGACGGGGCCGGCGCAGCGTTGGCATTTGCGGCAGGCGCCGCGCTGGTGTCCGGTGCGGCCGGTGCACTGTCGTGGTGGAAGATCTTGTTCAGGATATTGGAAAAAATACTCATGGCGCCTCCTAAAAAGTGAGTTCACGAAATACGCAAGTCCCGTGCCGCCAGGGTCAAAGCGTGCCCTCGCCCGGCTCGTTGGCGAGTCCCGCAGCGCGTGGCCTCCGCGATGCGGAATAGCGCTTGCTGCAAGCACATCACCAGAGCAAACACGATAGCGACAATAACCCGATTTCCCCGCAATCACAGCAGCCTTGCAAATTGGCCAAGGAGTCAGCGTGGACATACCGTCCTGTTCCCCGTCGATCACGACCATGATCCGCATGGATCACACGCATGTGACGGCGGCCTTTCATCGCTATCACGCGCAGACGCCGTGGTGGAGAAAGCGCGCCATTGTCGAGCTTGCCTGTGCCGCGCTGGAGATTCACGCGCAACTCGAAGAAGAGATTTTCGGCTCTTTTGAAAACGGAGTGGGTAACGGCCTTCAGCGGGCATGCGAGTTGAATGCGGAGAAGTCGAGTTTGCCTGC
>NZ_FCOI02000052.1 GCF_001544795.2 Caballeronia temeraria
AGATCACCACATTATTTGCGCTGGGCAATTTATGGATGATGCGCAAGGCGCTACGCAAAGCGTAAAGGACACTGCAGGTTGAAGTCACTTCCGCACTCTGGTTGACGGCACAAAGCGTGGGCCGATCGCCGCTGTCGTTGACGGACTGAGCCGGATTAAGAATTGCCCCAACGCCTACATGTCTGCATCTGAAACCGTGTTCTGCAGAGCGTCCTTAAGGAGCGTTGGGGCAATAGGCTTGGGTAGTTACCGCTCCGCGCGCCTTTCAAACCCGATCAATCGTTTCCCGTTTCGGATAGGAGGGATAACCGCGATTTGGAAATCAAAGCCCGTAAGCCAGTTGGCCCCGAGCTCGGTCCCTCTCGGGTGACGATTCGCGGCAGCATGCGTTGACCACGCCCTCTTGAAATCGTTGCGCCCAATCTCGGCAACTGGAAACCGCACGGCATCGCACCGCCTGTCTGTGACAATCCGAATCACCTCAAGATGCTGTTGTTCGTGCTGCAGTACCCTGCCGTGTCGCACGCCTCTGTCTTCCGCATTACGGTCTTCTTCGGGATGACCTCGAAGTAGCAGTCGAAAGCTCCCTCCCAGGCAAATTCGTCACCTTGATCTTTGTCCAACGCCTGTTGTAGTGGCGCATGCTCGTGTCCGATGAGACTTCGAGGGTTCCGTTCAGAGGACTCCGAAGCGGCCCTTCACAACAAGACGTTATTGGCCGGATTCAGGCAGTACCACCGGTAATTCGCCCGCCGGAAACCGGCCATTCAGCGAGGGCGGACGAGCCCTTGAATATTCAATCGGATGGCGACCTCGACCGGCGGCTCGTGGCCGAACTGAGGCCTTGCCTTGCCGCCCGGACGTGTAGAAGCGGTGATCCGCCGGTGACAAAATTATTTCGCTTCTTCAAAACCCTTGTCGCACAAGGCTGGGCTAGCATTCGCGCGCATCTAGACCAGCAGTTGACAGATTTATTGTCGCAACGGAGACACATTTATTACGGTCTACGGAACAGCGGCTAACGTACACGACATCAATGAGCACTATCGTTGTTGCACGGCGAAGAAACAGATGTTTACGCGGACGCTGGATATCAGGGCATCGAAAAACGGGAGCGAACGGGCTCGGCTCGATGGCATGTTGCGATGCGACCCAGCAAGCGAAGACAACTGAACTTGAAGAACCGTGTCGATGCAATCTACGACAAAATCGAACGACTGAAGGCCGGCATTCGTGCGAAGGTCGAGCATCCTTTCCGAATCCTCAAGCGACAGTTTGGCTACCTGAAGACCCGATACCGGGGGCTGGCGAAGAATACCGCTCAGATCACTACGTTACTTGCGCTGGGCAATTTATGGATGATGCGCAAGGCGTTGCACAAAGCGTAAAGATGCCGCGCACGATTAACTCCGTGCCGGCTCTCGCTCCATTTTACGAACTGTGGGCCCTGGCGAGTCGGTCACCGACATTGCCAGACCGACGTGTCGCGACGAAAGTTCAGTCCGGACACACTGGTCGCATCCTGCCATCGTCCATCTGGACGCAGTCATTTTAAAGGGGTTGTGCAGAGGTTCCTTAACAAAATGACGTTCGCAGTTTTCGCCAGCATATGATGCAGCAAGCGATTTTCATGAAAGCTTCGTGGATAAACGCGAGCCGTTCGAAGCGGATGCGCAGTCGGCGGAAGTTGTGAAGCCACGAAATGGTCCGCTCTACGACCCAGCGTGTTTTACCCAATCCGCTGCCGTGAGGCTGGCCACGCCGAGCAATTTCCGTGGCGATCCCCGTGGCATGCAACGGACGCCGGTATTTGTCGTGGTCGTAGCCTCTGTCGCCTTGAACGACCCGAGGCTTCGATAGTGGTCTACCGGGCTTGCCGCTGATGGGCGGAATAGCCTCGACCAATGCTTGAAGTTGAGTAACGTCGTTGCGGTTGGCGGAGCGTTTGCCAGCAGTGCTGATCGACACCTTGCGTGAACAGTGGAACGGGGTTGCGGAATTGGACGAGCAGATTGCCCGCATCGAGCGTCGGTTGCGGGAATGGAAGAAGGATGACCGGTAAAGGCCATCAGCGAGATTCCTGGCGTGGGATTATTGACCGCGACAGCGGCGGTCGCTATCCGCCGCAACTTTTGCTGTGCGACGAGCAGACCGCTCGTCGCACAGTCCTCGCAAGATCTCTCCTGACAACGGCTTCAAAGGCGACTTAACCGCATCCAACCGACGGCAAAGCCGGCCGACCCCGGCGCGGGCGAAGCCGATCTGGCAATGCGCGGCGCGGCGCCGCCTCGCCAGTCGTACCTGTTCGCTTACTGGCTCGCACCCGCGGGTGCGTCGCTGGCGGCGGTCGCCGGGAAGCTGGCGGCAGCGGGTGCGGATGATCCTGCGCTATCGCTTGCCGCGGTGCTTCCGCCGCTCGTATTGCGGTTGCAGCCCGACGTAAAGCAGACGGACGCCGTCACTGCGGCGATCAACATGGCCCTGATCGTGATGGTTCGGTTCATGGCGTGCTCCTCATGGACTTATCGAGTCAAACGGCGCTGCGTTCGACCGGCAGCGCCGATGTCAGTCGGGTGACTTCAGGCGGTCGCCTTCGCTTTGCGCGCCCGGCGGTGTTCCCGGCTTCGTAGCGGGACCGGCGTCCGGCGCGCGATCCTCGTTGGGGCCGCGCGGCGCCGGCTCCTTCGGGTTCGCGGGGATGTTCTCGGTGTGTCCCGGCACCGGCTGCCCTTCGATATGCTGCGGCGTCTGTTCGTCGGTCATGATTGCCTCGTCGATGCCTGATGGTTGTCCGGCTTGGGATCGGGTTCCGCCGTGGTATCGGTGCCGCTCTTGCCATTGCTGCGGTTGGTGATCTCGTCGGTTTCGTCGAGGACGTCGTCGAGATCGTCGTCGGCATCCTCGTCGGGAGCCGACAACCATTGAAGCAGCGGCAGAGCTGTGTACTGCGATGCAGGCATGAAGAAGGGGGTCATCATGATCCCTCGATTGACTGAAGGTAGTGAGATCGAGCAAGCGCTATTCCATCAGCGTGACGAGCGCATGCATTGCCGACTCCGCACTCAGGCGCCGTTGCCATCGCTTCGCGCTGCGCCGCGCATCTCGTCCGCCGGACGCGGAAAGCCCGTGCGGTCAAGATAGAGCTGGGCGTAATGCTCCGAGCGTTCGCTGCGCTGTCGCGCCCGGTCATCGGACAGCGAAGTCACCGCGCGCGCATCGAGCGCGGTGACGCCCGCGACGTTGAGCAAGGCGCCGAGCGCACGCGTGTGCGCGCCTTGCCTGCGTTCGCGTGGCGCCGTCGCCACGGTCATCAGATCGAGCGCGTCGCCGCCGATGCGCGCCATCAGATACGGAGACGGATCGCGCGACGAAAGTATGCCGATGCCGCAGGCAATCTCTCTCAGCCCATACAGCCTGACGAGGCTAGGGCTGACGCGCAGGCCGGACATGCGTGCGACGGTACGGGGCGCAAGCAATTGGGCGGCTCCCAATGCGAGACTGAAGAATGCGAGTCCACGGGCAAGCGAGTGGCCCTTCGCTTGCTGGTTGTCGGCCGCGGGATACTGGCTCATGGTGTGTTCCGGCTAGATGACGACTGGATGACGAACATGTCGAAGCCTTCTGCAAGGCTTATTTCTTCGCTTCCTGACCGGATGCCGAGCGGTCCAGATATTCGGTCGAGATGGAAGGGATGTGTTCGAGCAGCCATTGCGCCATTGCCTGCTCCTGAGGCAGGATCCGTTCGCACGCGGCCCGGGTTTCGGCATCGCCGCAGCGCGTCGCTGCCGCAATCAGCGAGGTGTAGGACGCGATCTCCATGTTCTCGAATACATAGCTCATGATGGCGCCTTTCACGACTTCGTCGGTCATCGTCATGCCGCCCGCCGCTTGCGCGAAGGCCATCATCTTGGCGGCAAGATCCTTGACCGTCGATGTGCTGCCGCCGAGCCGCTCGATGCACGCGGCGACGATCTTCTGCTGGTCCAGCGTTTCTTCCAGATGCTGATCGATGCGCGCCTTCAGTTGCGGATAGTGCTCGAGGCGCCCGGACTGCGCGCGCAGCATTTGCTCGGCTTGCTGTTCCATCGCGTGCGCGTCGCGAAGCCAGTCGAGCAGGTGCTCGGTCGGTTGAGCCATGGTGTCTCCCGGATCGATGTGAACGGATGAGCGAAGCAATCGCGCTTCGCGCTGTCCGATGACTCGCAATCGTCATGCCGCGCATGTTCGTGGCATGACGACGAATAGTTAGGATGCCCTTCGTACTGTTGCGACATGAAAATAAAGCGCGATACTTTAAGCGCGCCTTGAATGGCGCGTTATCTTCCGTGGCTTCAGCCCGCCGTTTTCAGGCGGGCCTTTTTTTTGCACAAAGTCGCATCGAGCGGGGCAGATGGATCGACCAGCCCGTGCCCGATGTGCGGGCGAGTCACGCGCTTCCCGAGCATCTCGGGTACGCTTCGTCCGCTGCCGAAAGAAGGCATGAATATCGCACGCACCAGGAGTTTTCCCATGCTCGCCGCAATCGCTACGTTGCTCGTTTTCCAGTGTCTCGGAGAAGGGCTTTCCTATCTCTTCAGCCTGCCGGTGCCCGGCCCGGTCATCGGCATGCTTCTGCTCGCCGGATACTGCGCATTGCGTCCGGCCGCCGCGGCCACGCTCGAACCCACGGCGCTCGAACTGCTCCGGCACCTGTCTCTGCTGTTCGTGCCGGCGGGCGTCGGCATCATGGTGTCGGCGCATGCGCTGCGCGGCGACGTGCTTGCCGTCGTGCTCTCCGTTGCAGTCAGTACCACACTCGCGGTCGCCGTCACCGCGCTCGCCATGCGTGCGATGCTGCGCGGCCGCCGCCGCGTCGCCCATGAACACGGAGACCGCACATGATCCCGGTGCCGCACTTCGGAGCGATCTGGGTCTATCTGGCGGCCACGCCGCTGCTCGGCCTTACCATCACGCTGCTCGCGTACCTCATCGCGCAGCGCATCTACGCGGCGTGCCGCTTCAATCCGCTCGCCAATCCGGTGCTGATTTCGGTGGCCATCGTCGTCGTCGTGCTCAAGACGAGCGGCACGGCCTACGAAACGTATTTCGACGGCGCGCAGTTCGTGCATTTTCTGCTCGGGCCGGCCACGGTAGCGCTGGCGTTGCCGCTTTATCGGCAGTGGGCGAATCTGAAGCGGCTCGCGTGGCCGATTCTCGTGAGTCTCGCCGCCGGCTCGCTGACCGCGATCGTATCCGCCGTGTCCGTGGCGGCCTTGCTCGGGGCGTCGCGTCAGTCGATTGCATCGCTCGCGCCGAAGTCCGCGACGACGCCCATCGCGATGGCCGTGGCGAAGGAGATCGGCGGCGTGCCTTCGCTGACGGCGGTGCTCGTCATCACGACGGGCGTGTTCGGCGCCGTCACCGCGCGGGGTATCCTCAATGTGCTGCGCGTTTCCGACGTCGAGGCGCGCGGCTTCGCGCTCGGCGTGGCGTCGCATGGCATCGGCACGGCGCGCGCCTTTCAGGTAAGCGAAGAGATGGGCGCGTTCGCCGGCCTCGGCATGGGGCTGAACGGCGTGTTTACCGCGTTCGTCGTGCCTGTTCTGCTGCCTGTGTTGTCGAAGCTGCTGTGATCTCCGCGCGCCCGGCTTGAATGTCGCACGGAATAGCCATTGCTGGCGACGACGGCATGGGTCGCGCCCCTCGCGACGTCACAACCGCCAAGGAACTTGTCCATGTCACAGCCTGCACTGTTCCAACCTGCGCGCTTGCGCAATCTGACCCTCGCCAATCGCATCGTGATCGCGCCGATGTGCCAGTACTCCGCCGAAGACGGCTGCATGAACGACTGGCATCTGATTCATCTCGGTCAGCTCGCGCTGTCCGGCGCGGCCTTGCTCACCATCGAAGCAACGGCCGTGCTGCCGGAGGGACGCATCACGTATGCGGATGTCGGTCTCTGGAACGACGAAACCGAAGCGGCGCTGAAACGCACGCTCGACGGCATCCGGCGATGGTCGGACATTCCGGTCGCGATCCAGTTAAGTCACGCGGGACGCAAGGCATCGACCGATGTGCCGTGGGAAGGCGGCGCCCAGATTCCAGCCGATCACGCGCATGGCTGGCGGACCGAAGCGCCTTCGAGCGTCGCCTATGAGGACGGTGAAGCGCCGCCGGTCGCGCTCGATGCGGCCGGACTCGCGCGCATCCGCGATGCGTTCACGGCGGCCGCCACGCGCGCGGCGCGTCTCGGCATCGATCTCATTCAGATCCACGCGGCGCATGGCTACTTGCTGCATCAGTTCTTGTCGCCGTTGTCGAACCGGCGCGACGATGAATACGGCGGTTCGCTCGAGAACCGCATGCGTTTTCAGCTCGAAGTGTTCGACGCCGTGCGCGCCGCATTTCCCGCCGAGCGGCCGGTGACGATCCGCGTGTCCGGCACCGATTGGGTCGAAGGCGGCTGGGACATCGAGCAGACCGTCGCATTCGCCAAAGCGCTCGAAGCGCGCGGCTGCGATGCCGTTCACGTATCGAGCGGCGGGCTTCATCCGGCGCAGAAGATTCCGGTCGGGCCGAGCTATCAGGTGCCGCTCGCGCGCGCCGTGAAGCAGGCCGTCCGGATGCCGGTCATCGCGGTCGGGCTGATCACGGGCATCGAACAGGCGGAGGCCATCGTCGGAACCGGCGATGCCGACATGATCGCGCTCGCGCGCACGGCCCTGTACGACCCGCGCTGGCCGTGGCACGCCGCGGCGGAGCTGGGCGCACAGGTGCGCGCGCCGAAGCAGTATCTGCGCTCGCAGCCGCATCAGTACCGGCATCTCTTCGAAGAAGACTGATCGTGCGATGCGGTCGCCCGCTCGAAGGGAGCGACGCTTGCAAGCCGGTTCTCATGGCGGCGTTCGTTCGCCGCCTTTCTCGCCGGGCGCGAGCACGTTCGGCAACACCGGATTCTCGGGCTGCGTATAGCGCACCTGCACGAGACGGGTGATCGCAGCGAGGCTCTCTCGGCGGAATCCCGATGTTCGCGCTCGACGGCGGCGGTTTCGTCGGCGAGTTCGGCGTCGCCGATTACATCGCGGAACCATGTCGAATAGTCGCCGCGCCGCAGATGAAAGAGCCATGTGTCTTCATCGACGCCATCGGCCAGTTCGAGGAAAAGCGTGAGGTTGTGCGCGCGCAGCTTGAGCCGATTCTCCGGCCCGCGAAAGTAGAAACTGCGCTCGGGGATAAGCATGCCCGCCGCATATTTGCGCACATGACGGCGACGCTGCGTTTTGGCCGGCTCCACGCGAACGATGCGCGGATCGCCCCAGGCGTCGCCGCTGAGCGGCTCACGCCGCCAGACGAGCGCCTGACCGACTTCGGGCGCGTCCGATGGCCGGCGCGGCATCGCGATGCCCGCGGCGCGCGCGAACTCCTCGAGCGCTTCCCAGGGCCGGGACCTGCGCCGATGAACTTAGCTTCTTCCAGCATAACTAAGGACTGTTAATGGATGAGTTGCGTGCAAGAAGTTGATGCGCTTGAGCGACGTTGAACGTGTTGTGCGCCATTCAGAGCAAAAAATTTCGCTCGCGAGTCGCTGAAGCATCGCTAGTCCACTGCATCATTGAAATGGCACCGGACGAATTCGGCGCGATGGATCGTCGTACTTCCATAATCGGCTTCGGATTCTTGTTGTGCTCGCGGATATAGCGCATCAGCTTACGGTCCAAGTCCTTCACAGTGGTGAAGACGCCTCGCGCGATCACATCACGTTGGATGCGCGCGAACCAGTTTTCCACCTGATTCAACCAAGACGTGTACGTCGGTGTGTAATGCAACCGCACGTTGCGGTGTTGCTGCAGAAACTCCTGCACACGTGCGGTTTTGTGGCTCCTGACGTTGTCGCAGATCACATGAATTTCTTGCTTAGGCCGTTGGCTGGCGATCACGCCGGTGAGGAAGGCGACGAACTGCTCGCTGGTATGCCGTGGCGCGGTTTTGCCGATGACTTCCCCGGTCGCCGTGTTGAGCGCAGCGAACAGGCTCAGCGTGCCGTTACGTTTGTATTCGAAGCCATGGCTCTCGGCTCGGCCTGGCGACAGCGGCAACATCCGGTCCTTACGATCCAGGGCCTGAATGGCCGTCTAAAACTTGCTACAAGCTGGTGCGAGGAGCCTAGGACCAAGCAGCAGGCGAGTTGCGACGCATGGGAAATACGCGGATATTCGGTATGGTCGGGTACGAAGCCGAATCGAGTCAGCGCCCAGACTCCTGCGCATTGGGGCAACAGAGCGCAGGGCGCTTGCAGGTTACTCGCCGCTGCCTACGCCGCTTGCAACCGGCTGCGCGCTGTGGCCCGGTTCTGCACGCTTGAGCTCCCGCTGCATCGGCGCGGGAAAGCCCGCCGCTTCCACTGGCTCGGCGCTCTTGCGCATCTTGGTCACGTCGCTCGCGGTGGCAGGGCCGCCATGATTGCCCCAGCTTGTCTGGATGAACGTCACCACGCTCGCCACTTCTGCATCGCTCAGGAGTTTCGCGTAGGGTGCCATCGTCAGTGACGACGGCGCGACCTGCGTACCCGGCTGCGCGCTGCCCGCCAGCACGATATGAATCGCCGATGTCGGATTGCTGGTCTGCAGGATCGGATTCCCGGCAAGCGCCGGGAAGGCCTTGCCGTAACCGGTCCCGTTCGAGCGATGACAGGCCGCGCACCGGTCCATATAGATGCGCGCGCCTTCATCGGCCGGATGGCCGTGATAAAGCTGATCGGCGATCTTGACGTCGTATGCATACTTCGATGCGTTTGGCTTGTGCGGCTTTAGCGACTGGAGGTAGACGGCCATCGCTACGAGGTCGTCATCGGTCATGTACTGCAGGGAATCGACGATGACATCGTTCATAGCGCCGAATGCCGCCGTGCGCTCAGTGCGTCCTGTGCGCAGAAATTGCACGATTTCCTGGTTTGACCACGTCGCAAGGCCATCGGCGTGCTCATTGCGCAGCGACGGCGCGATCCATCCGTCGATGGCGCCGCCGCCCGACAGAAAGAGCGTGCCTTCACGATCGCTCAACGCCTTTTCCTGCAGGGTGATTGAGCGCGGGGTATGACACGCGCCGCAATGCCCGAGTCCTTCTACGAGATACGCGCCGCGCGCCATTTGCCGCGACATATGCTGCGCGGGAGCGAATGGCTGCGGATCGGGTGCGAACAGCGCGCGCCACGCTTTCAGCGGCCAGCGCATCGACAAGGGCCACGGAATGGCGTTTCCCCGGTTTGGCTGATGCGCCGCGGGAACACCCTTCAAAAGATAGGCGTAAAGGTCGCGAAGGTCGGTATCCGTGAGACGGGAATACGATGGATATGGCATCGCCGGATACACCACGTAACCTGACTTCACTTCGCCGCGACGCATGAGTTTGGCGAAGTCGGCGAAAGTCCAATTGCCGATGCCCGTCTCTTTATCCGGTGTAATGTTCGTCGAATAGATGGTGCCGAGCGGCGAGCCGATCGCTAGGCCGCCTGCGAACGGCACGCCATTTTTCGACGTATGGCACGCGATGCAGTCGCCTGCACGCGCGAGATACGCACCGCGGGCCACCTGTGCATCCACCGGATGGTCGTGCGCGGCGGCTGCGGCCACGCGCGCGTCGGGAGGCGGCAGGCCCGTGTCGCCGTGCCGCTTCGCGGTCCGTCCGATGAACACCTCGCCGATGCTTGCCGGCTGCGGTGATTCCGCACGCGCGCGCCGGTCGACCGACTCTCCGCTCGATGCGCCCTGTGGCGCTGTGGCCGACGCCTCGGTCGTCGGCGCCCGTGTTGTCGCCGGCATGGAAGCCGTATCGGCAAAAACCTGCTGTGCGATTAACGAAACCCCGGCCAGGGCCGCGATGGAAGCAAGACGTGCATTCATGGTCCGCGCTCCTTCAGGCCAGCGCCCGGGGATCGCGCAGATACTGCTCGCGGATCGCTTTCGCACACCAGTAGGCGAGGGCGCACGCTGTGCCCGTCGGGTTATAGCCGATGCCAACAGGAAACACCCCTGATCCCACCGCGAACACGTTGTGGACGTCCCAGCTCTGCAGATAGCGGTTCAGCACGCTTGTCGACGGGTCGGTCCCCATCGCCACGCCGCCGGCCCAGTGCGTCGTCTGATACGGGCGCAGATCGAAGTGATCGCCGAAGTTCTTGAGCGACACGTTGATCGACTTGGGCCCCATTGCTCGGGCAACCTTCAGCATCTGGTCGGTGACATAGCGGCTCATTCTAATGTCGTTGTCCTTCCAGTCGAACGTGAAGCGCAGAAGCGGCAGGTCCCAGGCGTCTTTGTAGGTAGGATCAAGGTCGACGTAGACGTCGCGATAGACCATGTTGGCGCCGTGTACATCGAACGAGGCGAAGTTGAGATAGTTCTCTTTCACCGCCGCCTTCCATTGCGCGCCCCACCTCGGCGTGCCTCGCGGCGTTGGAATGCCCGAAATGGGCTTGGTACCGGCCGGATTGCACCACACCGGCGCACCGCCCACGAAACTGAGCGGACCGTGATCAAAGTGGTCGCCGTTGAAGTCGTCGACTGCGACACCGTTGCCCCCTGCGCCGATGAACATGTTTGTGTTCTTGCCGGGACCGAAGAACATCTGCACCGTGGACATGGTTTGATAGGCGATGTTTCGGCCCACCGCGCCCTTGTTCGCGACAGGGTCATACGGCGTGCCCACGCCGGATAAAAGGAACAGTCGCGCGTTGTTGTAGGCGAAGGTGCTGGCAATGACGATATTCGCCGGCTGATGCACAGTGTTGCCGTGTTCATCCACATAGGTCACACCGGTCGCGCGCTTCTTCGTGCTGTCCAGATCGATACGCGTCACCATGCAGCGCGAACGCAACTCAAAGCGCGGCTCCCGTCGCAGCGCAGGCAGGATATTCACGTTCGGCGACGCCTTCGAATAGTTGTAGCATGCGTACCCAGAGCAGAATCCGCAGAAGGTGCACGGACCCATCTGGCAGCCGTACGGATTCGTGTAGGGTTGCGACGCATTTGCCGATGGTTCCGAAAACGGGTGAAACCCGACGTCGCGAGCAGCGAGCTTGAAAAGATGCGCCGTGTAATGGTCCGCCTGCGGCGGCAGCGGGTAGTCCGAGGAGCGGTTTGCCTCGAAATAGTTGCCTTCGCCCGTGGTCTGACCGTTGATGCGGTAAGCGCGGCCCGATGTGCCCATGACCTTCTCGACGAAGTCAAAATGCGGTTCGAGTTCGTCGTAGCTCACCCCCCAATCCTGGATCGTCATCTCCGCGGGAATGAACTGCTTGCCGTAGCGTTCCTCATAATGGCTGCGGATGCGAAGTTCTTCCGGCAGCACTCGCCATTGCTGCCCCGACCAATGCAGTCCCGCACCGCCCACGCCTTCGCCTGGCTTGAAGGCGCCGATCTGCCGGTATGGAAGCGCCGTGTCGCCGGCCTTATGCCGGAACGTGAACGACGAAGCCGACATATTCTGGAACAGCTTCCAACGCTGTAAATATGTGAGCTCGTCGATAGTGTTGGGATACGCGCCGTCAGGGTAGGTATCGCGATACGCGCCGCGTTCAAGCGCAACGACGTGCAGTCCCGCTTCGGTCAGTTCCTTGGCCAGGATTGCGCCGGTCCAGCCAAAACCGACGATCGCTACGTCGACCTCGGGCAAGTTCGTGTTCGCCATCTGCTATTTGCTCCAGACATAGTGTGAGCGTCGTACCGGTTGGACACACGAATTACCGTCGCGAAACGGGCGGCAACGGATATTTCGCGCCGTACTGGCGCACCCAGTCCATATAATCCGCGCGCGCGCCGGGAAAGCCGATCATTTCCCACGCAGCCATGTTGCGATTGCCGCCATGCACGGGATCGCAAAAATAGCCTTCGTAGGTGTTCTGCAGAAGCAGTCCGAAGAACACGCCCGAATGCACCTTTCCGATGTCGAGCTCGTTACTCTCCATCTGCCGCAACAGCGCATCGCGGCGGGCGGCATCGAGCGATTTTGGAAGCTTGTCGTTATGCGCGCGCTTTGTGGCATCGTCGACGCCGGACAGAGCGATGCGATAGAGATCGCGCGGCGCGTACGGCTGTTGGTATCCGAAAAGCGGATCGGCGTCCGGCGCGAACGGGCCTTGCATGTACCAGAGATGGCCATGCCCCCACGGCTGATCCATCTGCATGTCGATGAATTGGGGCACGCCGGCTTGCAGTGCGCCGGGCCCGGTTCCATCTGCTGGGATTAGGCGGTCGACAAGCGCGGTGAGTGTGTCCCATTCTGCCGCGTTGAAGTAGCGCGGACGATAGGACTTCGCGGACTCTTCGTCCGCCTGCACGGACAAATCGCCGCCGACCAGTGCTGCGACGCCACCTACAGCGGCGGGTGCCGATCCCGCGACGACGCGAATGAACGCACGTCGTCCCGGCGTAATACCGATCTTCTTCACGGAAGAGTCCTCGAAGTAGTACTCAACAATCAAAGCACACGGTGCCTCGTGCGGGAATCGCTGGGCAGCGTCCGTATCGGGCGGCTTTTCGATGCGCCATCCGTCGACGAAGTCGGCCGGTCGGGTCACGGTCGGTGCCCGAGGTACGACGCGATACATTGCCGGTGTACTGGTCGGAATCGCCGCGCCGATGGCGCGCTGCCGTCATGCACGGGATTACGATTGACCGACCCTGCCTTTCATTCCGATAAGCGCGGGCCTACAGCTAACGAGGGCTGCAGGCAATTGCGTTCGCGGAACTCAACCTGCGAAATAGCGTTTCCGCAAAAGTGGCGCAGAGTGGAATGGCCGCGGAAAGGCACCGAGATGGCTTGCCGGTGCGATTGACGGGAAGAAGTTCTCGAATGATGGTACTGCGGCCACAGCTTCTGGTGGCAAGGAAAGTGCGCCGAGGGCAGTCGCGGCTAAGTATGCACGGAAGAAGAACGGTGTCCCCCAAGAAGGGCACAGCGAACAATGCTTCGGCGACGCCCGCAAAGACTGCTACCGGCAAGCACTCCACCGCGGAAAAACTCGACGTTCGTAGCGAAGAATAAGTCGAAACGGCGGGCGAGATGGGTACCGCGAAGAATGCGGCGGCGAAGAAGTCCGGCGGCAAAGCGACAGCGGGAATGACGGCGGGCTCGACGAATCTGCTGCCTGCCACGAGCACAAGCGAAGTCGACACCGTCACTTCGGCTTTAAGGCAGTTGGGTATAGGATGAGCGCCCCGCCATGCGCATGGAGGCGGAAGCAATCGACGCTCGTCGCGCGTTCCGCTAGCCGACGATGTTTGCGTGGTCGGCGGTTCATGTCACGAAAGATAAATGTGTTGTCGGAAGTAACGCCGCGTAAAGTCCCCGACACAACGAAGAACGACAACTGCTTGTGAAGATCGCGGTCAGACCGGCAGTGCGCAATTTTTCCCCGCTTTGAGCCGATTTACTGGCTCAGGTGTTCATTGAGTGGCGAGAGGCATCCGCGGGCTGTGGCATCTGCAGATGTTCTTCAAACGGGACGGCAAGACGCGGCCACAATTACGATGCTAGTAACGGCTAAGGTTTACAGAGCGGGGGCACTCGTCTTCGCAATTGGATTGTTTCTATGTATCGATCGGCTGTACCAGCTCGCTGAGTCCCGTCCATACCAGTTTGTCCTGCTATGGCTGCTTATGCAGGGCTGCGCTGCTGCGTCGCTATCGTCCTTCGTGCCGCTAAAGCCACGTCGTGACCTTGAGCGAAGGTTGTTTGCCGCAGTCCTCATCGGTGGATTCATGGGTGGCGTAACGCTGCCGAAGGTCATCGCCGCCATCGGCTTGGACGGGCTGCAGCTACCAGCCTGGTTTGACGAAATCCCATATCCGGCTATTCTAGTCACCGGTCTCTCGCAGGCTATCATTGCCGCAGCACTTGAGGCTGCAATTTGGGGCCTCGCGTACGTCGTACCACCGGCACGCACATTTCGACAACGCTAGGGAAAACTAAGCTTTTTCGGCTGAGTCGTGGATCCTGTCATCTTCACCGCTGCCGGCTTTCCGCTTTGCCTGACGGTTACTGGCGGACTGCAGCGTATCTTGCAACTGCGCAAGCGAATATGGCTTGCGCAGCGCCGACCAGTTGACCTGCCGGGTCTCTTCCTCCGGCAGCGTGTTTCCGGAAGCAAAAATGACCTCAAGGTCTGGTTGCATGGCCGTGGCACGGCGCGCCAGTTCCAGCCCGGACATGTCGGACATGACGACGTCTGTCAGAAGAACGTCAATGTCGCCCGCTTCGAGAATGTCGAGCGCCGCGGCGGCCTTTTCCGCGCGCCTCGCGCCGATTCCTAGGAGCAGGAGCAGTTCACAGAGCGCGTCGAGCGACGCGGGGTCATCGTCCACCGCAAGGACGCGCAATTCTTTGGGGCGCCGGACCGAAATATTCGGGTCATCTCGGGATTCGGCCATTGGTTGTT
The DNA here is from genome assembly GCF_001544795.2 of Caballeronia temeraria. Lineage (GTDB taxonomy): Bacteria > Pseudomonadota > Gammaproteobacteria > Burkholderiales > Burkholderiaceae > Caballeronia > Caballeronia temeraria. The sequence continues at coordinate 14,414 of NZ_FCOI02000052.1, forward strand.
CGATCGCCTTGCTATCGATATCGCTATCGCTGTCGCCGAGGACTTGCCGCACCTTCGTCGCGAGCTGCTGACGGCTGTACGGTTTGCTGAGCAGTTCAACGCCCGGGTCCAGCCGGCCGCCGTGGACGATAGCATTCTGTGTGTACCCTGAAGTGAAGAGCACTTTGAGTCCGGGGAGCATCTGGGTGGCTTGCCTTGCCATGTCGGGGCTACGCAACGACCCCGGCATGACCACGTCCGTGAATAACAGATCGATGTGCACGCCGCTCGCGACGACGGCCAGTGCCCGCTCGGCGTCATTGGCCTTCAACACAGCGTACCCCAAACCGGTAAGAAGCTCGACAACCGTCGATTGGACCTGCGGATCATCCTCCACCACGAGAATGGTCTCTTCGCCGTGCTTCACGCTGCCCCTCGTGCGCGGCGCGAATTCGACTGCCGTGCCGGTTGAGCGAGGTAAATAGATCCTGACAGTTGTTCCTTCGCCGATCTCACTGTAGAGCTTGATGTGTCCGTCGCTCTGCCTGACAAACCCATACGCCATGCTCAGTCCAAGGCCAGTACCTTCGCCTTCCGGTTTCGTGCTGAAGAACGGATCGAAAGCGCGCTCCATCACTTCTCGGCTCATGCCGGTCCCCGTGTCTGTGACAGCCAGCATGACATACTGTCCGGCCTTGACGTCAGGTACCGTCGAGACGTATTCGTCATCCAGCGTCGCGTTGGCGAGTTCGAGTGTGAGCTTGCCGCCATCCGGCATTGCATCGCGTGCATTGATCGCCAGGTTTAGAACCACGTTTTCCAGCTGATGCGGATCGACGAGGATGTTCCAGAGACCGCCCGCGACAACAGACTCGATTTCAATCGTCTCGCCCAGCGCCCGGCGCAACAGGTCGTCTAGTACGCGAAGCTGGCGTGCGGGATTAATGACCAGGGGCGCCAGTGGTTGCTGACGTCCGTAGGCGAGCAGCTGCGAGGCTAGTTTCGCGCCGCGATCCACGGCGTCGATCGCCTTGCCCAAGCGCTCGGCGCTCCAGTTGTCCCGTCCGTACCTGCTTTCGAGCAGTTCCAAGTTTCCGCGGAGCACCTGCAGGACATTGTTGAAATCGTGTGCCACCCCGCCGGTCAGCTTCCCCAACGCCTCCATTTTCTGCGCCTGGAACAGAGCGCGCTGCGTTTGCTCAAGTAGTTCCGAGGCACGCCGACGTTCGGTGATGTCCCGGGTGACCTTCGCAAAACCGACGAGCTCACCGTTTTCGCGGATCGCATCAATGACGACGTGTGCAAAGAAGCGGCTGCCATCCTGGCGCACGCGCCAACCTTCTGCCTCGAATCGGCCTTCGCGTCTTGCCGTTTCCAGCCCGCGAAACGGCACCCCGGCGGCGACGTCCTCTGGCGTGTAAAACCTGGAAAAGTGCGAGCCCACAACCTCGCTTTCGCTATATCCCTTGATCCGCCGGGCGCCGGAGTTCCAGCTTGTGACCCGGCCGTCGGGCGACAGCATGAAGATGGCATAGTCGATGACACCCTGAACCAGCAGGCGAAAGCTGCGCTCGCTTTGCAGCACAGCGTCGTGAGCCGCCTTTTTGTCACTGACGTCCTGAACGACCTTTCCAAAGCCCAGAAGGTGACCAGCGCTATCACGAAGTGCTGTCATGACTACATTGGCCCAGAACCTCGTGCCGTCCTTTCGCAGACGCCATCCTTCACTAACATAGCGCCCTGAACTGGCAGCAGCTTTGAGTGCGGCGTCGGGCGCGCCCGCGGCCCGTTCGATCTCCGTGTAAAACAGGGAGAACGGCTGCCCTATGATTTCATCAGCCCTGTACCCTTGGATACGCTCGCCCCCTGGGTTCCACGTCACGACGACGCCGTCAGGCGAAAGGGCGAAAATGGAATAGTCGTCAGTGGACGCGGCCCACAGTTGAAGCCAGACAGCGCTGAAGCTGGCGGCGGGTGACGTGTCGTCATTCATAGCGAACAGTGTACGGATGCCGGCTAGACAAAAGTTAGTCGTTTCCGCAATTTTTATGCCGGGGAGGGTGCACGCTTTTCGCTTAGCCACGCAGTCTTCAGTTTCCATGGCACGTAACATCAATCGCCGGAAGGTCGGTCCGGCGCGGTCGCTAGATGCCAATCTGGATGGCGCTTACAGATGTAAGCATGGGCAGCTTCTCGGACCGGCCCCTATGATGCCTAGCCCTTCCATCAAGCCGACGCCTAAGCGCCCAGCTTTGCCGCGCTCAGTCGCCACTCATGTCAAACGCGGATTTGAATTATCTTATCAGACTGTGATAACATAAAGCATGACCGATCATGACCACAGCTTGGACGCGCTTTTGTCTCTGGACGGGGAGCGCTTTGCCATCGATGGCAGCGAAACACGTTGGGTCAAGTTTGAGGTCAAGAGAATGCGACGTGACGCCGGAGCGCCCGCATGGACTTAGATATTCGCTAACGCTCCATGCCGAGGACGGCGCCCGCCTGCTGGGTTTCGACAATGCGCACGGGATCACGGAAGGCTCCGGACCGGGAGCCCGAACGCGGATCGAGTACGACCACAAGCACAAGGGCGAAAGAGTTCGATTCTACGACTATGAGGACGCCGGCAAGCTGACGGAAGATTTCTGGGCGGAAGCTGAAACGATCTTGCAGAAAAGGAGTAGCTGATATGACTGCAGATACCAAGATCCTGAAAGTTGGTATTGCCTCGCGCGACGAATACAAGGCCCGGACCATCGCCATCGCGAAGGGCCAATACAAGCCCGCGCCCGATGAACCGAAAGTCTGGTTCCAGTCGCTCGAGACGCTGGCCAAGGTGCTGTCCGAAAGCAACCGGGAATTGCTCGCGACGATCGCTGAGACAAACCCGGGCTCCTTGGACGAGCTGGCCGCGAAGACCGGTCGCGCGGTGTCCAACCTCTCGCGTACCCTTCGGACCATGGAGGGTTACGGCCTGGTGCATTTCGAGCCGGGTCCGCATCGAAGACTTGCGCCCCGCGTCGACTATTCAGGCGTCGAGCTGGCTGTCTCGTTTTAGCGACCGGTGAAACGGGTCCCAGGGTGCCTTTTCACGCAACTACGGCCGCAGCCCGACATCGAACAGCAATCTAGCCAGCCGGGCCGATGCAGAGTACGTCGGTATCATCTTCAGGCCGGGTTCCGACGAGACTCCCCAAACGCTCGACGAACGACACGCGGTCTAACCTGCCGAATTCCTCACATTTTGCTGTGAGGGAGCCACGGCTGTCAGTCGGGGGAGGATTTGACTCTGGACTAACGCCCGTCCCGTTGACACTTTTGACCGCGCAGGGTTTTAGTATTGCCCCTTTTTTTGGCAGAGCCGTAGGAGTCGCCTTTTTGTAGTCCTGGCAAGATCGTCTTGAGGGAACCCGCATTTGGATATACAATTAAGAATATGTGTATCCAAGGAGGCAATCATGCAGGTTGCAAAATGGGGTAACAGTCTTGCCGTGCGGCTGCCGGCGAGCGTCGTCGACGCCCTCGACCTGAAGGAGGGAGATGATATCGAGATTTACGCCCACAACTCCGGCGCCTTCTCGGTGACGAGAAAGCCGACCGTCGCAGAACGGATCAAGCGCCTGCGGCAATATCGGGGACGACTACCTGCTGACTTCAAATTTGATCGGGAATCGCTCAGTGAACGGGATAGCTCCGAATGACAGTCGCGGTGCCAAACCGATTTGCGGTCGATAGCAATGTCATCGTCTATTTGTTTTCTAGCGAGGCTGCAAAGGCTGACAAGGCTGAGGCGTTGGTGGCTGGCGATAAGTCGAAACCAGTCATCAGCATTCAGGTGATGAACGAGGTCACGCTTGTTATGAGCCGGAAAATGGGCCTTGCGTGGCCCGAAATCGAGAGCATTCTGGAAGACGTCGAGGTGCTTTGCGAAGTCGTGCCGCTGACCCTCGAAGTCCACAAGGAAGCACGCCGCGTCGCAGCCCACTACGGATTTCGGTTCTATGACTGTTGCATTATCGCATTCGCGTTGCTCAACCATTGTGAAGTCCTATACAGCGAGGACATGCACCACGGTCAAGTCATCTTCGATCGGTTGACCGTGATTAACCCGTTTCTTTGAACACGCCGACGACATTCGATCGCCATGGAGGTAAGCAATCCCTGCCCGCGGATGCAGACCGACAGACGTATTGTTGCGGCAAACCTTATGTTCGCGACCGACTCACGGGCGCGAGACATGTTCGTTAGACGAGAGAAGCAACATCATCGCAAGGCGGCGACGACGCATTCGAGCCATGGCAGAGGCGCTCGCTGAACGATTTCCGGAGCTCTTTTCCGCAAAGCGCGCGCTGCAGACACGCTCTCGCTCGTGGTCAACGAGAAAGGGAGAAGGCGATCAGTGATCTACCGTAGCGCTTGAAGTCGGCGTAGGCACCGTGCGTCATCGCCTCCGCGCCGACACATCTGGATGGCCTTCTGACGATTGAGCGTCGCTCCGGTGCTTGGCGCTCCCCACACTCCCTCCCAATACAGCCCCAAGTTGTGTGCGGAAGCCTTGTGGCCCAAGTCAACCGGTTGTTCGTATAGCGTGCGCGCAAGATCCGCGTTCGCAACTATCCCCCTGCCGATCCGTGCGCTGTCGGCGAGCGCCGCGGCCGCGATGCCACGAAGCCGACCGTCGGCGGTGTCGTCCTTCATCACATCTTCCAGGATCGCATTGCCACTTGTGTAGTCGACCTCACCGCCGGTCGATGTGACGAGGGAGATGGCAAGTGCAACCCGCAACGACGGATGGCGATTCACACCTACGCGATCGAGAAGGCGCCGTCCCAGGATTGGCGCGCCTGAGAGGGTGCTGGTCAGAAGCGCGTTCGCTATCGCCGCCAGTGATTCAAGCGAGAGAAAGCCAGTCTTGTTCGCGGCAATCACGTGCTTGAAGAATTTCTCGACATCCAGCATCGGATCTGCGCTGCGAAGCTGTTGCCATTCACGTTCAATCTGTCCTACCCAGCTTTCCGTCTGCATGGTGAGTGAGGCGCTCTTTGGTGACGACTGCACCGTATTCTAGCTCACCATAAGCACTCTTGTAGCGAGGATTTCCCGCGGGGCACGCCGTGTGGGCTGATGACGGCGATGTTTGGGCGCGGCTGGTAAAATTAGGCGACTGATTTCAGGCACGCACGGATGGGATTCGAAGATCTCGCTACACTCAAAGCGCAGTTGAACCAAGGCGCGAACCGCAAAATGGCTGGTGCACACTTGACGTCATCGTCAGCGGACGTTTCACCGGAAATCAAACAGCCACCGAAGCCTCCGCGAACGACTTACAATATGTGCTCGGGCAAACCGAATCGGTTGGCGACCGGTCGCTATCTCTGTCGCTGACTTGGCGAAAAAGACGCAAATTGGTCTCTAGACTAATAAGGGAACAAGATCGGCCCGACTAAAGGGTTGGCGCATCGACTAGCTCATCATCATGGAGGGCGGTGGAACGTCGAGCCCGGCGCGGCTGCTGTTACTGCTCGAGCTGCTCCCTTCGTAGCGCTATTCGAAGGTTGCGATCTTCGTCTCGTTCGCGGCTGATAACTTAATGAGCTGCGAGGACGGTCATCATGTCGTGTCGAGTCGCGCTCAATTCCTCGCATCGGTATGACCTTCTTGATCGCGCGGGCGGCATCGGTCGAACAACTTCGCTAGTCGGCCCCTTGAGCCACGGCGCGGGCGGGCCCAGACCCCCGGTCCCGGTCCCGGTCCCGGTCCCGGTCCGGCTTATCTCTCCCATCACCAGGGCGTCGAGAATTCTCCGTACTGACCCAGTAGTCGAGTAGCGTACGGGAATCGCGACCGCACGCTCTCACAGAACCGGACGTGAACCTCTCGCATCCGGCTAGGTCGGGCGGGCCGCGCGGTTTGAGGTACGCCGATCGGGGGCGGGCGGATATTGACCGGCACCCCGCGATCAACGGCAATCCAAGAAATTTCAACAAGCAACGTGGGCCGCGGCATCGCCCAAGCTGAGCGGCGGATCGACTTTTCGTGTCAGGCGTGTTGCCGTTACCTAAGTCGATCATCTCAGTTCCTTGGGTTTGTCCCAATGGCCTCATCGTCAAGATTGAACGACATTCAATCTATGGACGGCGCGGAATCTTCCTACGGTACGCCGCCCCGGGCAGACCAACCGTAGTTCTCGATCCACGGAACGTCCTTATGGCTCACGCATCGGCGCACGGCACGACTGTCAATCCGCCTTCCCTCGCTCTCAGGCGCGCGCGGCGCATCGGCTGGCTATGTCTCCCGCCCTCGACTTTCGTCGCGCTCATCGTCCTGTGGGCGGTGGCGATTCCCCTCTTCAAGATTCCGCCCTATCTCGTGCCGAGTCCGGGCGGCGTATTCGGACGCATCGTCACCGACTGGCGCGATATCTGGTCCAACTCGCTGATCACGCTCGCCGAGATTCTGCTCGGCTTCGGCCTGACCGTCGTGACCGCGATTCCGCTCGGTCTCGCCATTGCGCTCTCGCGTGTGGCGAAGCAGATCGTCTATCCGCCGCTCATGTTCATGCAGCTGGTGCCGAAGATCGCGGTCGCGCCGCTCTTCCTCGTGTGGCTCGGTTTCGGCATGGAGTCGAAGGTGCTGCTGACCGTGCTCATGACGTTCTTCCCGCTCTTGCTCGCGAGCATCAGCGGCTTCCAGATTCTCGATACCCGCCTCTTGTATCTGACGAAATCGATGGGCGCGTCGTCGTGGCAGACATTCCGTTTTCTTCGGCTTCCCGCTGCGTTGCCGGTCATCTTTTCCGGCATCAAGACATCCGCGACGATCGCTTCGACGGCGGCGATCGTCGCCGAATTCGTCGGCTCGAACAAAGGTCTGGGCTATGTGCTTCTGAAAGGCACGAGCACGATGGACGTCGAACTGACGTTCGCCGTCCTCGCGGTGCTGACGCTGATCGGCATTGCGATCAACTACGTCGTCGAGTTCGCCGAATGGGCCATGACGCCCTGGCAACGCGCGAAATTCAACTAATCCAAATACAGACGGAGCGCCCACATGCATACGACCATCGGCAAACTCGCTTCGGCCACGCTGGCTCTCGCTCTCGCGGCGGGTGTCTGCGGCAAGGCCGTCGCCGATACCGAGGTTCCGTTTCAACTGAACTGGACGGCCGGTGGTCCGAACGCGGGTTTCGCGGCGGCGGTCGCGCAAGGCTTCTACAAGCAGGCGGGGCTCGACGTGAAACTCACCGAGGGCAACGGCTCCGGCAACACGGCGCAGCTCGTCGCGAACGGCCGCGCGCAGCTCGCGTATGCCGATGCCGTCGCGGTGAGCCAGCTGATCGCGAAGGGTGCGCCGATGCGCGTGATCGCGACGGTCTATCAGTCGAACCCGAACGAAGTGTCGGCGCTGAAGAAGTCGGGCATCAAGTCCATCAAGGATCTGACCGGGCGCAAGGTCGGCGTGCCTTCCGGCTCGTCGCAAACGACGATGCTGCCCTTGTTCCTCCAGGCAAACGGCCTGAAGGAATCGGATGTCACGCTCATCAACATGCCGGTGTCGAGCATGGTGCCCGCGCTGCTGCAAGGCCAGGTCGACGCGATCCTCGGTTCGATGGATTCGTATCAGCTTCAACTGGAAGCGCAGGGCGCGGAGCTCGTGAACTTCCGCTTCGCGGACTACGGCGTGCCCACGGTCAGCACGTCGATCTTCGCGACCAACGATTACCTGAAGAGCAACCCGGATGTCGTCAAGAAGTTCGTCGCGGCGAGCCTGAAGGGCTGGAGCTTCGCAATGGACAATCCCGAGAAGGCGGTGAAGGATCTCAAGACCGTATTCCCGAACGTCAACGAAAAGCTGGCCTCCGCGGAACTGGCCGCGATCACGCCGCTGTTCTGCAGCGGCGGCGCGAAGAGCGTGGGCAAGGCGGAAGACGCGTCGTGGGCAAAGACGCAGGAACTGCTGTCGCAGGTGAAGCTGCTTCCCGCCGGGCAAGACCCGAAGAAGTACTACACCGACGAGTTCCTACCGCCGGCGAATCAGATGCGCGCCTGCAAGTAAATCAATTGCTATGGATACCTGAATATGACTGATGAGTGCCGCACCGGATACCGCTACTCGGATCTCCACGAAGGCATGCGATTCCGCAGTCCCGGCCGCACGATCACCGACGCGGACCTCGTGGGCTTCGCCGGAATGACGGGTGACTTCTCGGAACTCCACACGAGCGATGTCTACGCAAGGAACAGCCAGTTCGGCCGGCGCGTCGCGCACGGCATGCTGGGGCTCGCCTACGCCCACGGACTGATGTGGGCGCGTACCGGCGAGTTGCGCGAGACCGCGATCGCGTTTCTCGGCATCAACGACTGGAAGTTCGTCGCGCCGCTTTTCGTCGGCGATACGATGTTCGTCGACTATTCGATCAGGGAACTGCGCGACAGCAAATCGAAGCCCACGCAGGCCATCGCGCTCTTCGACGTGAAGATCGTGAATCAGGACGGACAGGTCGTCCAGCAAGGCACCAAGGCGCTTCTGTGCTCCAAGGTGCCGCTCGAAGCAGTCGAGAAATCCGCCTGACCCGATCACATCATGACCACCGATACGATCATGCCGACAACCGCAAGCAATGACGTGACGCCGGCCGGTGTGCCGATTCGCATCGACGGCGTGTCCAAGATTTTTGGCGAGGACACCGACAAGCCGTTCCGCGCGCTCAAGCCCCTCAGCATCAACATCGAGGCGGGAGAATTCGTTTCCGTCGTCGGACCGTCGGGCTGCGGCAAGAGCACGCTCATGCTCATGGTCGCGGGCTTGCTGGAGCGGTCGGAAGGAACGATCGTCGTCGGCGATCGCACGGTGGACAAGCCCGTGACCGATGTCGGCATCGCGTTTCAGGATCACTTGCTGCTCGACTTTCGAACGGCGATGGAGAACGTTCTCCTTCAAGCCGACATTCGCGGCCTGCCGCGCGAAAAAATCGAGGCGCGCGCTCGTGAACTGTTCGCGCAGTTGCGCCTGCAACATGCCGTCGACAAGTATCCGAGGCAGCTTTCCGGCGGCATGCGTCAGCGCGTGTCGCTGATTCGCACGCTCGTTCACGATCCCTCGCTGATCCTGATGGACGAACCTTTCGGCGCGCTCGATGCGCTCACGCGCCTTCAGGTGCGCATGGATCTCGAAGCGCTATGGATGCGGCGTCGTCCGACCGTGCTCTTCATCACGCATAGCGTAGAGGAAGCGGTCGGCCTTTCGGACCGAATCTTCGTCATGAGTCCGACGCCGGGTGAAGTCGTGGACGAGATCGTCGTGGAGCTGCCGCGTCCCCGGCCGATCGTGTTGGGCGACGCGCCCGAATTCGCCCGCTACGTGGACACCATCTACGCGCACTTCGCGCGCATGGGCGTGCTGCATGGCATCGAGGTTCCGCGGGCTAGCGCGGAGCAGGCATGAACGACGCATCGGAAGGCGCGGTGATCGTTCAGATCGATGGCCGAATCGCGGAGATCGGTCTGTCGAACGGTGCGCTGAATCTCGTCACGCGCGCGTTGCTGCGCTCGCTGAACAAGGCCATCGACCAACTCGAGACGCAGGCCGATCTGCGTTGTGTGATCGTGCATGGCCTCGCGGCGCGTGCGTTCTGCGCGGGCAGCGATATCAACGAGTTCGCGGACATCTTCGCGGACGCCAGCGAAAAGAAGATTCTCTTCGAGGACATGGTGCTGCGCCGTCTCGCCCGCCTGCCGATGCCGACGATCGCCGCAATCGATGGCCCCGCGCTCGGCGGAGGTCTCGAACTGGCGCTCGCATGCGATCTTCGCGTGTGCCGCGCGGGCGTGACGCTTGGCCTCACCGAGTCGCGTCTCGGCGGACTCGCGGGCAATGGCTCGCTGCGGCTCACGCGTCTCGTCGGTCCCGCGCGCGCGAAGGAACTGCTTTTCACCGGCGCGACGATCGGCGCGGAGCAGGCGCTCGCGTGGGGTCTCGTCAACCGGATCGCGGAGAACGGTTCCGCGTTGCCGGCGGCGCGCGAACTCGCGAAAGCAATCTGCGCGCGCGGCCCGCTGTCGAACCGGTTCGCCAAGCAACTCGTCGATGCCGCGCAGGATCAGCCGCTCGATGCTGCATTGTCGCTTTCAACCGTCGTTCAGCAAAAGATCTTCGACAGCCGCGATCTTCACGAAGGCGTCGCTGCGTTCTTTGCCAAACGCGAACCTGAGTTTCTCGGACGATGACTCTGCAAACCGGTCAACATGCGGACAACGCCATGGCTTCCACCGCGCTTTTGGGCAGCGGCATCGTTCTGGTGTGGAACGACATCGACGAAGCGGGGCGCGCGCAGTTCTACGAATGGCACGACAAGGAGCATATTCCCGAGCGGCTGGCCATTCCCGGATTCAAACGCGGCCGCCGGTTGCGCCGGGCGGGTCATTCGCCCGAATGGCTGACGATGTACGAAGCCGCCGATCTCGACGTGATGAGTTCGCCCGAGTACATGACGCGCCTGAACACGCCGACGCCCGCGACGACGAAAACGCTCACGTACTTCCGCAACACGTCGCGCGCGGTGTGCCGGCCCGTCTTCAGCGTGGGCGAGAGCACGGGCGGCCATGTGCTCGCGATCCGTATCGATCGGGCCGCGTCGTCGGACGCAACGCCCGAAGCCTATCTGCGCGATGTGGCCTTCCCGCAAGCGATGGCGTCGACCGGCGTGCTTGCGTGCCATCTGTTCGCATCGGATCAGGCGAGCTTTCTCGATACCGAAGAGTCGCGCACCCGCGCATTCGACGTGCCCGCATGGATCGTGCTCGTCGAAGCATCGACGGAAGAAGCCGCCGAACGGGCGCGAGAATGGATCGATGCCCCGCAACTGCGCGACGCCGGATTGCGGCCCAGACCCGACGCCGCCGTTTATGCGCTCGAAATATGCCGGCTCGGCGCTTCTTCGCGCTCGACCTGAATTCAACCTGGCCACCGGAATCACTATGTCGCACATACCAGCAGAGCGGTGCCTGGACATCATCGGGCTTCTTGCTGAGGGTGCAAACACCTTGCCCCTCGGAGAGATCGCGGAGCGTCTGTCGTTGCCGAAGAGCGGCGCGCATCGGCTGCTTTCGACGCTCGTCGATCTCGGCTGGGTCGCCAAGGAACCCGACACGAGCTTCTATCGGCTGACGATGCGTCTCGCCGTCATGGGACAGAGGTTCTACACGGCCACCGGCATTCCCAACATCTGTCAGCCGATTCTCGACCGGCTCGCGCAGGAAACGCGCGAATTCGTGCGTCTCGCCGTCGCCGATGGCGATACGCTCGTCTGGCTCGCACAGGCGCAGGGCGCGACGGCCGGTCTCATCTATCAGCCGCCGAGTTCCGCGACCGGAAGAGTCACCGTCTATTCGACGGCGACGGGCAAGGCGTGGCTGTCCACCATGCCTCGCGAACGGGCGATCCAGATCGTCACCGACATGGGCTTCGGCGATGCCGACCGGCAGGGCCCGAATGTCGTCAGATCCATCGACGATCTCTTGAAGGAGCTCACGCTCACGGAGCAGCGCGGTTACGCGATTGCGGTCAGCGAGGCCGAGCCCGGCGTTTCGGCATTGGCGGTTCCTGTCCGCGTGAACGGTGTGGGTCCGGCGCTGGGCACGGTCAGCGTCGCAGGTCCGAGCGTGCGCATGACGGCCGCGCAAATCGAAGCCATCGCGCCGAGGCTGCAAAGCACCGCAGCCGAGCTCGCCGGGTTATGGCCATTGCGATCGGGCGGCACCACGCTGCCCGACCGGAGAGCGGCAAGAGTGGCGTGATCGCATCGGAGAGTCTGCACATGGAACATCGGACGCGGGGCGTCGCCTTGATAACCGGCGCCGCGCGCGGCATCGGTCATGCCATTGCCGGCAGTCTCGCACTGCACGGCTTCGACCTCGCGCTCGTCAGCCTGGAGACCGAAGCGCCGGACTTGTCCGCCTTCACGCGGCGTGGCGCAAGGGCGGAATACTTCAGCAGCGATATCGCGCGCATCGATGAGCACGAGGGACTCGTCGCGCGCGTCGAAGCTTCGCTCGGTCCGATCACATGTCTCGTCAACAACGCCGGCGTCACATCGATGGTGCGCGGCGATCTTCTCGACCTCACGCCCGAGAGCTTCGATCGTTCCGTCGCCGTCAATCTGCGCGGAACGTTCTTTCTCACGCAAGCCGTCGCGAGGCGCATGCTCGTCACGCCGACGACCGGATTCACCCGGACCATCATCACGATCGGTTCGGCGAATGCGTCGATCGTCGGCGAGAATCGCGCGGACTACTGCATGACGAAGTCCGCGCTCGCGATGATGAACAAGCTCTTCGCGAGCCGCCTCGCGAGCGCGGGCATCGCGGCGTTCGAAGTGCGTCCGGGCATCATCGAGACCGATATGACCGCGCCGGCCTTCGAGCGCTACGAACCTTTCATCAAGAGCGGCGGCATTCCGATGGAACGCTGGGGCCACGCCGACGATATCGGGCGCGTGGCCGCCACGATCGCGACGGGCGGCATGCCCTTCACGACCGGGGTTCATATCGATGTCGGCGGCGGCTTGCAATTGCATCGCGTGTGACCTTAGTGGCCGCCTTCGCGGTCCACTTCGTCGAGCGAAAGTCCCTTGGTTTCGCGCACGAATCGAATGACGATCATGCCCGCGACCGCCGCCGCGAGCGTGAATCCGATGATCGCATAGGGCATCGGGAAATCGAAGCGATGCATCGTCGAGAGCACGATGAACGGCGCAATGCCGCCGCCGATCACGCCGAAGTTGTAGAGGAAGCCGACGCCCGATGCGCGCACGTCGCGCGGCAGGTTCTCGGTGAGGATGGTTCCCCAGATGCCCGACGAGCCGATCAGAAAGAAGCCGCTCGCGAACGAGCACGCGGCAGCGAGGGCGATGTTGCCGACCGAGAGAATCACGCCCGCGACGAAGAGTGCGCCGATCGCGATCATCAGCGAAATGGCGTTGCGTCGCCCGAGCCGTTCGGCAATGAAGCCCGATGCAATGAAGCCGAGGATTTGCCCGACGGCGGATGCCATCGTGATCTGGCTCACGGCGGACGGCGCGAGTTCGGCTGCGCGCAGATACGTCGGCAGCAATGCCTGAAACGGCCACGAACCGAAGCACAACACGAAGATCAGCAGCGCGAGATACGAGACGCGCTTCGGATACTTCGAAAACAGATCGACGACGGGATTGCTGCGCCACCTCACGGCTCGTGCGGGCCGCGACTTCTGCCACGCCTGCGATTCCGGTACGCAGAAGATGATGAAGAGCGCGAGCAGGACCGACGGCGGCAAGCCGATGAAGAACATGCCGCGCCAGCCGAAGTGTGGATAGATGAACTCGTACGCGAGCGCCGCGCCGATCGCGCCGACGCCCCAGCCCGTATCGAGAATGCCGATGCCGATCGCCCGATGCTTTTCCGGCCACGATTCGGCGACCATCGCCGCGCCGAGCGAAAAGCCCGGCGCCATGCCGAAACCGAGCAGCAGACGAAACACCGCCAGCGCGATGAAGTTCCATGACAAGCCCGTCGCGACCGCGCCGAGCGTGAACCACGTCAGCGTGATGAGCAGCGGAATCTTGCGCCCGATACGATCGGAGAGACCGCCGAACAGCAAGCCGCCGATCCAGCGCACGCCGTAGGTCGCGAGCAGCAGCAGCGAGGCGGTATCGAGCGAGACGTGAAATGCGGTGGCGATATCGCGCAGTACGAATGTGATCGCGAGAAAGTCGAGCGCGTCGTTGACCCAGACGCCCCATGCCGCGATCAGCACGCGCCACTGCGTCCAGGTGATGTCGCGATACCAGCGTCGCGAGCTTTCGCGGGGCATCGAAATGTCTCTTTGCATGCGAACGTCTCCTTGAGCAGCCGGAACAGAGCCAACTTGACCAACAATGTAACCGGTATCATTATGGTCGTCACTCAAAGCAATAACATCCGTAAAAATCCCAACGAACCACAATGTAACCGGTTGCAAATATGACGGACAAATGTCAAATCGCAGCGCTCTCGCCGGGTATCGGGCTGTCGCACGTCGTGGCCGGCATGTGGCGCGTGATGCGCTGGAACATGACGCGCGAAACGCTCGCGGCGTTCATCGAGGAATGCGTCGCGCTCGGCGTGACCAGTTTCGATCACGCCGATATCTACGGCGGATACGAAGCCGAATCCTTTTTCGGCGATGCGCTGGCGTTGCGTCCCGGTCTGCGCTCGCGCATCCAGTTGATTACCAAAGCGGGTATCAAGCTGGTGTCGGCGGCGCGGCCTACGCATCGCGTGAAGCATTACGACAGCAGCGCGGCGCATCTGCGCGAGAGCGTCGAGCGGTCGCTGCGCGCGTTGCGAAGCGAACGCATCGAACTGTTTCTGCTGCATCGGCCCGATCCGCTGATGGACGCGGACGAACTCGCGCTGGAGATCGAACGCCTTCTTCGCGAAGGCAAGATCGGCGCGTTCGGCGTATCGAATTTCACGGCGCGCGATTTCGACGCGCTCCACGCGCGCATGCCGCTCGCGACGAATCAGATCGAGTTGTCGCCGTTCATGCCGACGCCGCTCGAAGACGGCACGTTGAGCGCGCTGCAAACGGCGCGCGTCACGCCGATGATCTGGTCGCCGCTCGGTGGCGGCAGATTGTTCGATGAGCGCGATCCCGTCGCGGCGCGCGTGCGTGAGACGCTGCAAGCAATACAGCGTGAACGCGGCGTGACGAGTTGGGTGTCGATCGCCTATGCGTGGATTTTCAGGCTGCCGTCACGTCCGATCGCGATTGCGGGCACGCAGCGCATCGACGGAATGCGCGACGCGGTGAATGCGCTCGATATCGAATTGACGCGCGAAGAGTGGTACGCGGTCCGGGCGGCCGCGCAGGGCAGGGAAGTGAGCTAGGCGCGCACGCGTCGCGCTTTCGGCGGCGGCCCCGAAGACGCGCGCACGATGATCTCCGCCTCGCATTTCACGCTGCGCGCGCTGCCCTTTCGCGCGAGTTCGGCGAGGATCATCCTGGCGGCTTCCGCGCCGATCTGTGCGCTCGGCACGCGCACCGTGGTGATCGGAATCGGCAGTTCGGCCATCAGTTCGAAGTCGTCGAAGCCGACGAGACTGAATTGATTCGGAATGTCGTAACCCTTCTGCATGGCTTCGAGCATCGCGCCCATCGCGAACGAGCCGTTGCCGCAGATGACGACCGTCGGCGGTTGCGGCGTGTCCATCACTTGCGAGAAGAGTTGACGTCCGACGCGCGCGCCCCAGAAGCCTTCGACCATATGCGCCGCCGAAATGCCGAGGCCGTGTTCGGCGAGCGCATCGCGCACGCCTTCGCGGCGCGCGCGGGCACGGTCGTTCGAGTCTGCGGTTTGCGACAGCATCGCGAAGCGGCGATGTCCGAGTCCGATGAGATAAGTCGTGAAGTCGAAGAACGCCTGATGATTGTCGATGCCGACGCACAAGGATTGCGCGCCCTCGCGATACGCGAAGGTGTTCACGAACGGCACCTGCCGTTGCGCGAGCAGCGTGTAAAGGTCCGGATGATGCGCTTCGCCGACGAGCACCACGGCATCGACGCCGCGTTCGAGCATCGTGCGAACCTGCCGATGCTCGCGTTCGGGATCGTATTGCGAACATCCGAGCAGCAACGTGTATCCGACCTGCTCGAACGCTTCCTGCAAGGTCTGGATGGCGGTGGCGAAGTGCTCGTTCGCGAGCGTGGGAAACACCGCGCCGATCGTGCCGGTGCGTTGCGTGGCGAGCGCGCGCGCGGCGGCGTGCGGCACCCAGCCGAGATGCTCGATCGCGACCATGATGCGCGAGCGCAATTCGTCGGACACGACCTCCGGGTTGTTCATGACCCGCGACACCGTAGCCGATGAAACGCCCGCGAAGCGCGCGACATCGCGCAAGGTCACGCCGGACGAGCGCGGCTTCTTGCCGGCGTCGGCGTCTTCGGTCGTCGTCTTCTTGCTCTTGGCCATGATCGGGGTTCGTGCGGAGTGGGCCGATTATAGCAATGCGCCTTCGCGGAACGCTTCCCGCGGCGCTCATGTTACCGGTTACATAGCGCGCTCCTAAAGCGTTTCGTACTTGAACGAAAGAACGAATTTCGATGTACTAATGGTATTCCCTGAAACACGCCGATGCAGCTTGATAGGCAAAATGAGACCGGTTACATTGAGATGGTCGGCCAGCGGATGGCCAGCAAAGTACAACCCGAGACGAGGCAATCCATGGAACGAATTTCCAGCGACGACGCAGCCGCACTGGTGCGTTCGGGCGACTCCATCCTGATCAGCGGATCGGGCGGCGGGCATGCGGTGCCCGAAGCCCTGCTCGCGGCGGTGGAACGGCGCTTTCTCGCTGACGAGCAACCGCGCGGCATCACGTCGATCAGCGTGGTCGGCATCGGCGATCGCGCCGCGCTTGGCGCGAGCCATCTCGCGCACGAAGGTCTGCTGAAGCGCGCGATCACGAGTGCGCTCGTCGATTCGCCCGGCCTCGTCACGATGGCCGCCAACGACAGCATCGAGGCCTACACGCTGCCGCAAGGCGTGCTGTCGCAACTGATGCGCGAGATGGCGGGCGGGCGTCCCGGCCTCATCACGAAGACCGGTCTTGGAACCTTTGTCGATCCGCGTCAGCAGGGCGCGCGTCAGAGTCCGTCGACGGAAGAGATGCTCGTCGAACTGATGCATATCGACGGCGAGGAATGGCTGCGCTTCAAGCCGTTTCCGATCGACATCGCATTCTTGCGCGGCACCACCGTCGACGAAGACGGCAACGTCACGATGGAACAGGAAGCCGTGCTCGGCGAAATGCTCGCGATGGCGCAGGCGACGCGGCGCGCGGGCGGCATCGTCGTCGTGCAGGTGAAGCGCATGGCGCGGCGCGGCACGCTGCCGCCCAAGCAGGTGAAGATTCCCGGCATTCTCGTGGACTTCGTGGTCGTGGAGCCGGAGCAGCGTCAGACTTACGCGACCGATTACGACCCGAGCTATGCGGGCGAATTGCGCGTGCCGCTCTCGGAGATTCGTCCGCTGCCGTTCGGCCCGCGCAAGGTGATCGTGCGGCGCGCGGCGATGGAACTGTATCCGCACGCCGTGTGCAATCTCGGCGCGGGCATTTCGACGGGACTTTCGACCGTCGCCGCGGAAGAGGACTTGCTCGACTCCGTGATTCTCACGAACGAGCAAGGCTTGATCGGCGGTGCGCCCATCACGGGCCGCGATTCGGGCGGCGCACAGAACTTCGCCGCGATGATCGAGCAGCCGTCGCAATTCGATTTCTACGACGGCGGCGGCCTCGATCTCGCGTTCCTCTCGTTCGCCGAAGTCGACGCGCACGGCAACGTGAACATCAGCCGGTTCGGCGACAAGATCGTCGGCGTGGGCGGGTTCATCAACATCAGCCAGAACGCAAAGCGCGTGATCTTCAGCGGCACGCTCACCGCGGGCGGGCTCGATGTGCAATGGGAAGAGGGCAGGACGCGCATCGTGCAGGAAGGCAGGCATCGCAAGTTCGTGCGTTCGCTCGAACAGATCTGCTATAGCGCGCCGCTCGCGCACGAGCGCGGCAATTCCGCGTTGTTCATCACAGAGCGCGCGGTGTTTCGTGTCGGCGACAAAGGGCTTGAGTTGATCGAAGTCGCGCCCTGCATCGATATCGAACGCGATGTCTTCGCGCATATGGATTTCCGTCCCGCCATCGCCACCGATGTGCACGAGATGGACGCGCGCATTTTCGCGGACGGTCTCATGGGCATCAAGCAGGAAACGGTGGCGCGCGAGCGGCGGCATCGCTCGCCGCGCGTGGCCGAGTGGTATCGGAGCCGCGCATGAGCGCCGCATCGATCACGGGGCGCACGCGTCTGTACGGCATCGTCGGCGATCCGGTTGCGCAGGTGCGTTCGCCCGAAGTCTATACGCGCAAGTTCGCCGAAGCGGGCATCGATGCCGTGCTCGTGCCGATGCATATCGCTGCGAGCGAAGTCGGCGCGGTTCTGCCGGCGCTGCTGCGTCTGAAGAATCTCGACGGCTTGCTCGTGACCTCGCCGTTCAAGACGCATGCGCTCGCCATCGCCGATGAAGTGCATTCGCGCGGTGGGCGCATCGGCGCGGTGAACGCGCTGCGTCGCGATGACGAAGGCCGCTGGCACGCCGATATGTTCGACGGCGAAGGCTTCGTGCGCGGCCTGCTCGCGAAAGGCCACGACGTGAAGGCGAAGCGCGCGCTCGTGCTCGGATGCGGCGGCGCGGGCGCGGCCATCGCGGTATCGCTCGCGGATGCCGGCGTCGCGCACATCACGCTATGCGATATCGATCGCGCGAAGGCGAGCGCGCTGGCCGCGCAACTGTCGGCGTCGTGCGATGGCTGCGAAATCGTCGCGGGCGAATCCGACGCACACGACGTCGACATTATCGTGAACGCATCAGTTGTCGGCATGAAAGCGAATGACGGAATGCCAGCGCCGTTCGCGCGGTTCAGAAGCGATCAACTCGTCGGGGACGTGGTGCTGAGGCCGCCCGGCGAGCCGACGGCACTCATCGCGAAGGCGATCGAATGCGGCTGTCCCGTCGTGACCGGCATCGACATGCACAGCGGCCAGATCGACGCGATTCTCGAATTCTTTCACGCCGCCTGAATCGTCAACCCAAAGGAAATCACGTCATGAAACTTCTGCGCTACGGCAATCCCGGTCAGGAAAAGCCCGGCATTCTCGACGATGAAGGCCGCATCCGCGATGCCTTCGCGATCACTGACGACTTCGATCCCGCGTTCTTCGCCAAAGGCGGCATGCAGCGCCTTCAGGGACTCGACATCGCGACGTTGCCGGTGGTCGAAGGCAGTCCGCGCATCGGCGCGTGCATCGCGCGGCCGGGCAACTTTATCGCGGTGGGGCTAAACTACGTTCAACATGCGATCGAAACGAACGCGCCGATCCCCGAAGAGCCGATTCTCTTCAACAAGGCGCCGTCGTGCATCAGCGGGCCCAACGATCGCGTGTTGTTGCCGCGCAATTCGACCAAGGCGGACTGGGAAGTGGAAATCGCGCTCGTCATCGGCAAGCGCGCACATTACGTGAGCGAAGAGAACGCGCTCGACCATGTCGCGGGATATTGCGTGTGCAACGACGTGTCCGAGCGCGCGTTCCAGCTCGAACACGGCGGTCAATGGGTGAAGGGCAAAATGGCGCCGACCTTCGGTCCGCTCGGTCCGTGGCTCGTCACGCCCGATGAACTCGGCGACGTGCAGAACCTGCCGTTGTGGCTCGAACTGAACGGCAAGCGCATCCAGAATTCATCGACGTCCGACATGATCTTTCCGATCAGCAAGCTCGTCTCGTACATCAGCCAGTTCGTCGTGCTCGAAGCGGGCGATGTCATCACGACGGGCACGCCGCCGGGCGTCGGCCTCGGCATGAAGCCCGAGCAATACCTGAAGCCGGGCGACGTGATGAAGTTATCCGTAGAAGGACTCGGCGTGCAGGAACAGACCGTCGCGCGCTGGGACGAGCAGTAAGCCGACGCACTCACGTTGTGTCGCTAGCACTTGGTCGCCGCTTTCGGCACGCGCCGAATCGTTTGCCGAATCGCTGCGTACTCGCCCTAAGCGTCCACCGATTCACAGGGCCAGGCAGCACTGACCATTCCGCCCGGACTCTCCGCTGGACCTGAATTTTAGGTCTAGCGGACCGGTCGTTCGGCGGTGCTTCCTTAGGCTTGATGCTGCGAGGCCTGTCCGGATTTCGCGCGTTCGACTCTTCCCCGTTCGATGCGTCGACGTGAGTGAAGTGCGGCCGGGTCTCAGCCGCTCGTTTCGGCGTAACCAGTTCTCTCGCCCCCCGCGTTGCTGTCGTCTGGAAGTTTTCGCCGGACGTTTAACAAATCGGATGTCTCATACCATGTACCGGTGACCCAAAACTTTTGGGTGCTTTATCCTGGATTTTTGTTGTCTGCGCAGCTCCGGAAGGTCAGCCGCATCAGTTGCGGCGGACGACAGGCTTTCAACTGCGCGAGCGATGTCATTCGAAGCGAAAGTGGGCACGGCTTAAACCCTCCAGAATGCGCTATCAGCCGACGCAAGAAGCAGTTCCTTGTCCGCGCCCTTGAGCGGGCCGCGCCATACGCCCGGTCCCCCCCGGATACCCATACCTATAAACGGCGTGAAGTCAGCCTCGCGTACCTCGCGGTCCTGATAGAAGTGATAGAAAACAATGCCGGGGGAAGGCAAACAGCAGGACAGCTGGGAATGCGATGTTCAAGCTTATCCCTTGCTGTTCACGACCTTCATCACGACGGAGTGCCGTTTTCCTTTTGCGTCACGGAGTTCAACCTTTGTGTCGCGGTTCGTTTTGCTGGTGGCAGCGATCGTACGCAACGCCTTCATGCCGGACGCGGATCGTTTGAGCGCTCTGACATCTGAACTCAGAACTCATCACGACCTTCGTACCTTCGTATTCGTCCTCTGATAGTCTGTGCCTCGCCCTAGCACAAGCTGATAAGCCGCGCGCAACTACCTGAGCGATTTCCGATCAGCGTGGCTTGATCGCCGTCGGTGCCCACGTCACCGTGATGTTGCCGCGGAGCCTTCGCCGTAATAAGAAGACTGCGTGTCACGGCCAGATTGAAATGTCGGGGTTTCAGCTTTTTAGAAATGTTCCAGAGGCCCGCATCGCGCATCCAGCGCCGTACGGTTTCCTTCGCCAACGCAATGCCGTGACATTCGCGCAGCTTC
>NZ_FCOI02000053.1 GCF_001544795.2 Caballeronia temeraria
AAAGTAGGTAATCGTCAGGCTCCTTATGCCGTACGACAAAAACCCCACCCCGCAAAGGTGGGGTTTTTGCGTTGGGGGCTTCGCCAATGAGCTTTCACGCAAGCTTGCGAATAGCAGATTGCTGATAATTTGCGATGCCAATCTTGTCGATGAGCCCGATCTGAATCTCCAGCCAGTCGATGTGATCCTCGGTAGCATCCAATAGCTCGACGAGGATATTCCTCGACACGAAGTCACGCACCGATTCGCAATAGACGACACCCTCCTTGCATTGAGCCTGAGCGGCCTTCTCGAGCTTGAGATCGTTCTGGAGTGCTTCGAGCGTATGCTTGCCGATCGCAAGCGGATGGATAGCCTGCAAATCAGGCAGTCCGTCGAGCATGAGGATGCGCTGAATCAGCTTGTCCGCATGCGTCAACTCATCCATCGACTCGTCGTATTCGTGGGCGCCGAGTTCTTCGAAGCCCCAGTGCTGATAGAGACGCCCGTGCAAAAGATACTGATGCACGGCCGTCAGTTCGTTCTTCAATTCGGCATTGAGATAGTCAATAACTTTCGGATCGCTTTGCATACGGTCTCCTGCCGGCCACGTTTGCACCCACTTTAGAATAGACGCTTAGCGTCGATAGTCCGACAACGAGATTCATTCGCATTTTCAGCCGATGGCGAGAAAATTGCTTCGGCTAGATCCTTCCGTTCATCCTGCGAGCATCGTCCGATGCCGAGACTCTCATTTTCCGCCCAGTTGACAGCGCTGTGGACGCTGATCGCGGCACTTTGCGGTCTGATGGCAGGCGCCGTCTGGCTCATCTATTCGTCGGCGCTCACCGAACGCGTGAACACCGCGACGCAAGAAGCGGCCTCGGCGTGTTCCGCGGTGGCATCGCGCTACGAACTGTCGATGCCTCGCGCGGGCGAGACCAACATCGATCTCATGCATGCCGTGCTCGATCTCGTGCTCATCAAAATCGATGGCATCGAAGGCGGGTTCTGGAGCAACGCACCTGCCGCGCGCGGTTTCCTCGCCTATGCGTTTCCGACTTATACGGGCAGCGGCGTCAAGCGCGATATCCCCGAAGCAGAGACGCCGCTCATCTTGCGCACGCTCGATTCAGCGGCGCGATCAGGCGCGACGCGGCGCGATGATCTGTCGACCGGCTCGGATGCCGTGATCGTCGTCGCGTGTCCGGTTCCCCGTCACGCGGACCTGTTCGTCTGGATGCTCACGCGCGCCCATCCGCCGCTCGGACCTTATGGTGAGCGCGCGGCAAGCATACTGGCAGGGGTGCTCGCGATCATCGTCGGGGCGGCGATTTTTCTGGCGCTTGCGCTACGGCGCTGGAAGCGAAACCTCACGCGCCTCGAATACGCGCTCGCCGCCGACGGCGACCTCGAGCAGAGCAAGCGACTCGACCAACTCGGCGAACGCGATCTGGACAAAATCGTCGATGCGCTCAACCGCTACACCGAACGCGCGCATCGGCTTCAGGAGCAGGCCGACGAACTGAGCGTGCAGCTTGCACGAGCCGAGCGCTTCGGCACGATCGGCAAGATGGCCGCGCAGATTGCCCACGAGATCCGCAATCCCGCCGGCGCCATGCGTCTGAAGGCTGAAAACGCGCTGGCTGGCGATGGCGCGCGGCGCGAAGCAGCACTGCGGTCGATCATCGAGCAGGTGGGACGCATCGAGACACAGCTCGCGAGCCTGCTCGCACTTACGCAGCCCGTGACGATCCGCGCGCGAGAGGTCGATGTCGCAACGTGGATCGAGAGCGTCGTGCAGGTGCATCTTCCCGGCGCGCAGAGCCGCGGCATCACGCTCGCGGCCGATGTGGACATCGCGTCTCCTGCCCGACTTCCCGCCTTCGATACCGTGCAGGTCGCGCGCGCATTGGACAACCTCATCGTCAACGCGCTGCGCCATGCGCCGGCAGGCGGGTACGTCACCGTAAGAGCGTCCGCACAAGGGGACGTGCTGAGACTCGAAGTCACCGACGACGGCCCGGGCGTGAACGCGAACGAACGTGAGCAAATCTTCGAGCCGTTCGTGACAGGCCGCCCGGATGGCTCGGGGCTCGGACTTGCCGTCGTGCGCGAGATTGCATCGGCGCACGGCGGACGCGCCTGGCTCGCCGACGATTCCCTTCAGACCCGCTTCGTGATCGACTTGCCATGGCGAACGTACTGATCATCGACGATGACGATGCTTTTCGCGAAGGCCTCGTCGAAACCGTGCAGGATCTGGGCCATACGCCGCTCGAGGCGCGCTCCGGCGAAGATGCGCTCGACCGTCTGCGCGAGCCGCCGCCGCCCGATTGCATCTTTCTCGACTTCCGTCTGCCGGGCGCGGACGGTCTCGCCGTGCTCGAATCGTTGCGCGGCATGCCAGGCCTGCAGTCGGTGCCCGTCGTGATGCTGACCGCGCACGCGACGAGCGACAACACGATCGGCGCAATGAGGCTCGGCGCATTCGAGCATTTGACGAAGCCTGTCGGTCGCGAGGACATCGCCGCGCTGCTCGAACGCATTCTCTCGGCGCACGCCGATGTGCCCGTCGCGCAAGTGTTCACCGACGAAGCCCCGCCGCGCGCACCGCAACTGCTCGGCGTGAGCGAAGCGATGCGCGACGTGCAAAAGCGGCTCGGCCGCGCGGCGGGAACGCACGCGACCGTGCTCATCACGGGCGAGACGGGTACCGGCAAGGAGGTGGCCGCGCGCGTGCTGCATCGCGCATCGGCGCGGGCGGGCGGGCCGTTCGTCGCGGTGAACTGCGCGGCGATTCCCGACGATCTGCTCGAAAGCGAACTCTTCGGTCACGGCAAGGGCGCTTTCACGGGCGCCTATGCCGACCGGCGCGGACGGCTCGAAGAGGCGCACGGCGGCACGCTCTTTCTCGATGAAATCGGCGACATGCCGCTCGCCATGCAGGCCAAGCTGCTGCGCGTGCTGCAGGAGCGGCAGGTCACGCCGCTCGGCACCAACCGCGCCGTCAACATCGATGTGCGGATCGTGGCCGCGACGCATCGCGATCTCAACCAGATGGTGTCGGCGGGCACGTTCCGGCAGGATCTGCTCTATCGGCTCAACGTGATTCCGCTGCACATGCCGCCTTTGCGCGAGCGCGTAGCCGACATCCTGCCGCTCGCCGAGCACTTTCTGTCGACGATCGCGTCATCGGCCGATGCTGTCCGAAAGCACCTGAGCGCGGATGCGCAGCGTTTGTTGGTCGCGCTCGCATGGCCCGGCAACGTGCGCGAGCTCGCCAACGCGATGGAGCGTGCAAGCGCGCTCGCGCCCGGCCCGCTCCTTACGCGTGACGATTTCGCGTTCCTCTTCGACGCGGCCGTCACAGCCGACGACGCGATCCCCGCGAGTCTCGCCGAGCTTCCGCTCAGCGAGGCCGTCGCGCGGCTGGAGCGCGCGTTGATCGCGCGTGCGCTCGTGCTCGCGCATGGCAACCGCGCCGAGGCCGCGCGCCGTCTCGGCATCAGCCGTCAGTCGCTTTACACGCGCATGGCGAGCCTGGGCCTGTCCGATCCCGCCTGATGCGCGGAAGGTGTCAAGCGATCGGACGACGTGTGTCCGTTTCCTTGACAGCGCATGCGCCCTTCGACGGGCAAGGTTACGATCCAGCATGCTTCGGTCGAATGGCATGCCCTTTGCAGAAGACTTCGCGTCACAGCAAAGGAGCGATCATGCAATCGACTTCGAAGCCTCTCTCACGCGCAGTGTGCCTCGCGGCATTTCTCGCAGCGAGCGCCGGATGCCTCGCGCAAACTCCGCCGATGGCCGCGCCCGTTCCTCCGCCGCCAGCCGACGCGGGAGCCGCCGCCACGACTCAAGTCACCGTCGCGCGTTTCCTCACCAATCCCGACGGCGACGTCGACGGATTTCTCACCACCGATGGCGCGCTGGTTCACTTCCCGCCGCACATGGGCGCGCAACTCACGTCGGCGGTTCGCAGCGGCGACGTCGTGCAGATCAGCGGCTGGCGCGATGCCGGCGGCAACTTCACGGCCCAGCGCATCGCCGATACGAACAGTGGTCAGCAAGTCGTCGATCAGCCGCCGATGCCCGGCGCGCCGCCCCCGCCGCGCGAGCTGAGAGGCGCCGGCCTTTCGCGTCTGAGCGCGCAGGGGCGCGTCGCGCACGTCACGACCGCGCCACGCGGCGAGCCCGATGGCGTGATTCTCGCGGACGGCACGGTGATCAAGCTCACGCCGCCCGTCGCGCAGCAGTTTGCGGCGCTCGTGCAGACCGGCGCGACGGTATCGGCGCAGGGATACGGCACGCGCAATCAGTACGGCACCGCGATGCAGGCGACGGCCTTCGGCTCGCCGGGGAAGCTCACGCAACTGTATGACCGCGTTCCGCCGATGCCCTGATCGGCGCTTTTACTTTCATCGAAACCTGGAGAAGCAACATGCATTGGATCGATCCCGAGAGCCTTCCGGAAACGCGCGGCAAGGTCACGCGTTTTCTGCTGAACCCGCACGGCGAAATCGACGGCTTCGTGCTCGGCGCGCGCCAGATTCACGTTCCACCTCATCTGTCGAAGCAGATTGCACGGCACGTCGCGCCCGGCGATGCCGTCAGCGTGCGCGGCGTCAAACCTCGCGGCGCGGACATGATCGCGGCCATCGCGCTCACGACGAAAAGCGGGAAAGTGATTCTCGACGAAGGTCCGCACCACGGCGGCGAGAAGCATCACAAGCCACACGTCGATCACAAGCCGATGGACGCGTCCGGCGAAGTCGTGCTTTCGCTCTTCGGACCGAAGGGCGAGCTGCGCGGCGCGCTGCTGGACGATGGCACGTCGCTGCGCATGCCGCCTCATGCCGCGAGCGAACTGGCTTCGTTTCTGAGCCCGGGCGCGCATGTTCACGCTTGGGGGCACGGCACGAAGAACCGATATGGCTGCACGATCGAGGTCGACGAGATCGCCGAGCTCATCGACGAAGCGGACGCTGCCTGACGCGATGCCGCCGCTTTCCTCGTGCTCGGCGCTCGGACTGTGGCTCTTCTTCGGCGCATCGCTCAAAGAGGCTTGCGGCGTGCATCGCGATGCAACCGGCAACGCGTCGCTCGCTGCGTGACGGCCATCCATGCAGCGCTATTCGAGTCACGGCGTGATTTTCATGCCTATAATCGAGCGCAAATGGAACGAGCCGCACACAGTACGCCTTGCGAATAAGAACAAGGAGAGCCGCCGTGCCCCGATCGAACCGTACCCGCGACCCCGTATTCTTCGGCCCGACTATTTCCAGCGCGGGCCGCCGGCAGTTTCTCGGCATGGCCGGCGCCGGCATGCTCGCGACACTTCTTCCAGGCTGCGGCAGCGATAGCTCCGGCTCGCAGTCATATCCGCAAACCGTCGCTATGGGGCAACAGGCGCTCCAGCAGGCCGTCTCCGATCCCGCGCAGCCCGTCGCGGCAATATCGGTGGCCATGCTCAAGGGCAACGATGTGTTCTGGCAGCAGGCGTTCGGCGTATCGTCGGTGCCGAGCCAGACCAAGGCGACAACTCAGACGCGCTTCAACATCGGATCGGTCAGCAAGCTCTTTGCGGCGCTCGCCGCGACGATACTGCAGGACCGCGGACTGATCACGCTCGATACGCCGATCGTCCGCTATCTGCCGACGTTCACGATGCTCTCTCCCGAGTACGCGAAGATCACCACGCGTCAGTTGCTTTCGCATTCGTCGGGATTGCCCGGCACCAATTCGCGCAACCTCTTCACGTTCGCGCCGGTGCCCGGATACGCGGCCGATACGCAGGCCGAACTGGCGAACACGCATCTCAAGCATTTGCCCGGCGAGCTTGCCGTGTATTGCAACGACGGCTTCACGATGGTCGAGCAGATCGTCCTCGCGATGACGGGACAGAGCTTTGCGAGTTTCGTCGAAGCGAACATCCTCGCGCCGCTGAAGATGACGAACTCCAGCTATCTCACGAGCGTGCCAGGCGAGGGAACGTTCTCGTATCCGTTTGCGAACGGCACGCAGTATCAGGAGTTCGTCAACGCATACGCGACCGGCGGCCTCAGTTCGACGCCCGGCGACATGATGAATCTTGCGCAGATGATTATCGGCGCGGGCATGTTCCAGGGACAGCGTGTCGTGTCGGCGGCGGGCATCGCGGAGATGGGCGCGGATCAATCGGCTGGACTCCTTATCAATCCATCGCCGGAATGGAAATGGGGACTTGGCTGGGATTCGGTGAAGCAGCCCGCGCTCGACGCCGCAGGCATACTCGGATGGGAAAAAGACGGTGGCACTGCCTTCTATTCGAGCGAGTTCTTCGTCGTGCCGCAAGCGCAACTCGCGTTGATGATAACGGGCAACTCCGGCTATGACGCCCGCAAGCTCGCCGAATCCCTCGTGCTGTCCGCATTGAAAGAGGACGGGACGATCGCCTCGTTGCCGTCCAAGGTCAGCACGACAGCGCCGTCGGCGGCGTCGGGGCCCGCTATCGTCGATGCAGCCGGAATCTATGGGAATTCCGATTCCCCCTTCCAGGTCATCGCCAATCCGGACGGCAGCCTGCAGTTGAATCAGTGGAGCGGCAAAACGCGCGTGTGGACGCAGGTCGGCGCATATCAGTATCGAAGCGACGGATGGTGGTGGAGCAATAGCGATACGGCGTCGTATCGCTTCGCCGTCGTTTCCGGAACCGATGGCAACGGCAACGCGTTCAGTTATCGCTATCTAATGAAGCGCGTTGCACCGGGCGCGGGGTACGCCTATCTCACGCTCGCGGTCGGGCAGCAGCTCGCCGCGCTGGCGCCGCTCGACAGCGCGTGGCAGCAGCGCCTCGGCACGCAGTGGACCTTGACGAACGACTCGCCGACCGCCGTGCCGATCGTCATCGACGGCAACGAGCCCGCTTATCTGACCACGTTGTCTGAATTGCCCGGCTACGTGCTGTACGGCAATACCGACCTTCGCTATCAGCTCTTCGTGCCGCTCGCGGACGATCGCGGCGGTATGTCGGTCAAAGTGCCGGGCAACTTCGGCCGCGACCTGTATGAGATTCGCTTTGCGTCTGCGAGCAGCGGCGCGACGTTGACGCTGGGAAGCTCGATCTACGACAAGGCCTGAACGCTTCGACGCCGGGTTCGTCTCATTCGAGGCTAATTTTGAGAAAGTAACCTGCTTCACAGCGGCGGTGCATGTGAAGCAGGTTCGATTCACGAAACGTCATGTGCTGCCTTCTACGAGACAAAGGAGCACATCATGTTCGCACTTCTTTCGCACCTTCTCGGCAAACTGGTTTCGCGCGACGACGTGCCTTCACACGGCGTCGTTAGCGGCTGGCTTCGCGATGCGAGCGGCGCGCGTCGAGATCCTTGATGGCCGGGAAAACTTCGTCGTCCCACGAGTCGAGTCCATAGGACCGGAGCACGAGATTACGTTCGACAAAAACCTCGAACATCGGCGTGCCGGGACGCAGGCGCTGGTCCTTCTGATTCTGCTCCGCGAGCCACTGAAGATCCCGGGGATAATCCTCCAACGCCTCGTTACTGGCTATGGAAGCACGTTCGACGATGAAAAGCTGCGCGCCAGGATGCGAGCGCGCCCAGGATTTGAAATGCCCTTCGCCGGCGAAAGGCCCCTTCCAGCGCACGCAGTATTTGCAGTCCCGCGCCGAGTGCACGACGAGTTCGATGACCTGGCCATCCGTCACCGTCGTATGGCTGACTTTCGCAGCCCGGACGTCCTTCGATTTCGGCGCCTGGACCGCGCTCTGAACTTCATCGGGAATGCTCGCACTGACGAACACCATGACCAACGCGACCAGCAGCGTTGGAAGCAGCCACTTCACGGTTCCACTCATGGCGTTGCGCATGATGACCTCGCCAGGCTGGTTCACAGAGCTTCTGTCAGCGACTCAATTCGCCTCGCGTCGCGTCGCCAGAAACGGCTTGCGTTCTTCGAGGCAGACCATGCCTTCGTACAGTTCGACGTAGGAATGAATCATCGCATCGAGGCTGAATTTGCGGGCATGCTGGCGCAGACGGTCATGCGTCGATGGATCGTCGAGTAAGTCACGCGCCTCGTGAATCTTGTCGATCAGCGTGTCTGGCCGGGCCACGTCGAACAGCAAGTTCGAACGCGGCTCGATGATTTCCGGAATGCCGCCCATGTTCGAGCCCACGACGGGCACGCCTTGCGAATACGCTTCGAGCACCACCAGTCCGAACGGTTCGTTCCAGACGGATGGCACGACCAGAATATCGATACCGCTCAGAAACTCCGCGGGTTCGACGCGGCCCAGGAAACTGACGCGCGGGTCCGCATATTTCGTCTTCAGTGATTCGACGAAGTCCTGGTCTCCGCTTCCGCCAATGGCCAGCGTCCAGTCGAGCGTCTGATCCGCAAGCAGTTGCTCCAACAAAAGTTCGACGCCCTTTTCAGGCAGCACGCGTCCGAGCATACCGAGTCGCAACGGCGAATGTCCGGCCGGTCTCGAATGCTGACCGGCTTTGGCGTCCTCCAAAGGCTGGTAGCAATTGTGGATGACGGTCGTTTTCGCAGCACGCGAAAAGAAGCCGCTCTCGACGTGCTTCTGCAACACGAAATCGCTCACGCCCACCGCCACGTTGACCTGCGCCGACGCGATCTGCTTCGGCTTTGCATAGAGCGAGCACACGCCGCACTGACTCGCGCACGGCTTTCCGGCACTGAGCATGCTCGATGTCGGGCACAGCAGATAATAATCGTGGATGGTGTGTACGATCGGCACGCCCGCGTTATTCGCGACGCGCCAAGCATCGACGGAAAGACACGAGAGGTTCGCGGTATGAACGATGTCCGGCTTCTCGCGCTCGATGATGTCGGCGAGCTTGCGCGTCATGGATGTGTTGCGGACGTCGATTGCGTGCCATATCAACTTGGCGACGCGAGAGTGCTCGCCGGGAGCATGCGGCCAGTACAGATTGGTCGATCGCAGACGATAAACCTTCGCGCCGTTCACCTCTTCGCTGCGGTCGTGGCCGCTGCCGGTCGCGCAGACCACGCAAACCTCGATGCCTGCCTTGATCAATCCATCGGCAAGGAGTCGTGTCGCGACTTCGGCGCCGCCGACCTCGTCTGGAAAATATAACGTGTTCGCGATCAGTACTTTCACGGCGTATGGATAAATTGCGGATCAATACGAGCCGGCGGCTTGGCGGTGCGGATTGCTTCGCGCGCGCCGTAGCCTCCTGAGCACTTGCCGATGATGTGACGGGGCGTATGTCCCTTCATATGTCGCGGCTCCGGTTTGACAGCGTATGAGCTGATGGCTAACAGTTGGCGCCGCGTCAGCCCGATTCGATCGACGGCAGGATGAACATCGAGCGTGGTCGGTCGAGCTGATATGTGATCCTGCAAGCTGTGCGGCCCAGTTTACCCCATCAAAAGCGAGGGGTATCGCGTTTTTTCAATTTGCGTGCTTCTTACATACTTTCCGGCTTCCTTATGAATCGATAGAGGACATGTACGGCGACCGACCGTTTTTATCTATGGCCGGCGGCAAGAAACGCATTACGGACATACGGCGCGTGGAATCGCCTGCTCTTCGAGCACGCTTTCATACAGCGCGCGATATGACTCGACCATGGCATCGACGCTGAAGCGCCGCGCGTATTCGCGGAAACGGTCGTGCACGCGCGGGTCTTCGAGCAGCGCAACGGCCTCATGCAGTTTGCCGATGATCGACGAAGGCCGCGCCATGTCGAATACCAGATTCGTGCGTGGCTCGATGACTTCGGGTATTCCGCCGGTATTTGCACCAACAACTGGCACGCCATGTGAATACGCTTCGACTGTGACCCGTCCGAACGGTTCATTCCAGATGGACGGCACGACGAGAATATCGATGCTGTCGTAAAAGGCGTCGGACTTCACGCGGCCGAGATATTCGATACGCGGATCGTCGTACTTCGACTTGAGCGCCTGGAGATAATCGGCATCGGCGTGGCCACCGACAGCGAGCGTCCATTGCAGCGTGTCGTCGGCGAGCAATTGCTCGAGCAGCACTTCCAGTCCCTTTTCCCGCGACACGCGCCCGAGCACGCCAAGCCGCACCGGGCCGCCCTGATAGTGGCGCGTGCGTAGCGGAGCAGCGGACGTTTCAAGCGATTCGCAAGCGTTGTAGATGACCGCCGTGCGCGCCGCACGCGAAAAATAGCCGCTTTCCAGATGCTTTTGCAGCACGAAGCGGCTCACGCCGACAGCGACCGCCACACGCGCCGATGCGACCCGCTTAGGCTGCGCATACACAGCGCAAACGCCGCACTGGCGCTGACACGGCTTCGAATGCGAGAACATGATCGCGGTCGGGCACATCAGATAGTAGTCGCGCGCCGTATGCACGATCGGCACGCCTGCATTGCGCGCGAGACGCCAGATATCGACGGACAGACACGAGAGATTGCTGGTGCTGATCACGTCCGGCTTTTCACGCGCGATGATGCTTGAGAGCTTGCGCGACATGATGACGTTATAGACATCGATCGCATGCCATATGAGCTTGGCAACGCGGCCATGCTTCTCACGCAGATGCGGCCAATAGAGATTGACCGAACGCAGCCGGTACACCTTGACACCATTGACGTCGGCCACATGGTCGACACCCGATCCGGTCGCGCAGACGACGCAGACTTCGATGCCTGCGCGAACCAGACCTTCGGCGAGAAGTCGCGTCGATACTTCCGCTCCTCCGGGTTCATCCGGAAAGTAGAGTGTGTTCACGATCAGTATCTTCACGACGTCGGAGTCCCCTTGAAAAGGCCTATGCAGAAACACGGCGGAGCGAAGTGCTCCCAGGGTTCGACGATCGAGGAGACGAAAGAAAAACCCCGGAAAACAAGGCAGAAAGTGGATTCATCATACTCGACGGTGAGCTAACGGTGTATTTACTGAATCGTGAACACGGTGCTTCACCATCTGCTTGTATTGCCATGACAGCGACTCGCGCGAGCGCTTGGCGGCTCGACTGCGATGCTGGAAACATAACAGTTCGCGAACCGGCGTTCAATGTGATGCCGCACATAGACGCTCGATGGCACCGCGTGTTGGAAAAGCAATGAGCGAGCCGCGGACACGCGCCGCAAGCTCGCACAGACCAGATGTTTCGAACGAGCACTGAACGACGCGGCTCGCACCGCGGCGTTCGCATTCCCGTTATTGCGGCTCGTACCACGAATAAGTCGGAAGCGTGCTGATGGGCGTGCCGATCTGGAACGTGATATCCCGCAGCGAAGTCAGCGGAATGTTGCGCGGGTCGCCGGTATAGCGCCGGACATCGCCGTTATCGTTGATATAGATCACGATGTTGCCCGTGATGCCCGCCACATTCGTGCTGGAGAGCGGCTGCCCCCAGATATCGAAGAACTGCCCGAGCGTGAAGTTCTTTATGTTCGGCGTTTCGATATGAATGATGCCGGTGTTGTCGTGCGTATGCGTTTCATAGTTGCACTGCGGCAGGATGCCGACATTCTTCGGGAACGCGAGCCATTGCCCGTCCTTGAAGATCGCGACATGCGAGTGCACGTGGAACGTCTCGGCCATGCCCGCCGCGCAGATCAGACCATCGACCGTTGCGCCGGTGCCGCCCGTCGCCGTGTTGCCGTCTGCAAAGTACGACGTGCCCACGACGCCGCCATAGCTGAGTGTCGTAACCGTCGATGTGAACGGCGGCGGATCGGTCCACTGATACGTTGCGATCTGGGCAGGCGGCGTGCCGATGGCGAGCGTGACTTCGCCGTGCTGCGGCAGCGCGAGGCTCGCGAGATCGCCGGTGTACTTGGTGAGCGTGCCGCCCGTGTTCACCCATGCGGTGACGTCGCCGGTGAGGCCCGCCACGTTGGTCGTGCTGAGCGGCTGACCCCAGACGGCGAAGAACTGACCCAGCGTGTAAGACGTAGTGGACGTCACATCCATGCGGATCTTGCCGGAAGCATCGACGGTGTGGACCGGATAGACGCAGCCCGTTTGCCGCGCCATGGTCGGCGCCACGGTGCCGATATTCGTCGGCAGCGTGAGCTGTTTGCCGTTCTGATAGATCGACAGATGCGAATAGCTGTACTTGCTGCCGGCGACGGCGCAATTGAGGTTGCTGACTGCCTGGCCGGTGCCGCCGGTGGACGTCGAGCCGTCGCTCCATTGCGCGGTGCCGACGGTCGTGCCATCGACGAGCGCAGTCGCGGCGGCGAGCGTCGGCGTCGTGCTCGTCGCGGGTGTGGTCCCGCCTGAGGGTGTTGTGGTTCCGCCTGAGGGCGTGCTTCCGCCGGTGCCGCCCGAACTCGTCGGCGAGCTCGAGTCGCTGCCCGAACTGCCGCCGCCACCGCCGCCGCATGCGGCAAGCAATGCGAGCGCCGTGGCGGCGACTGCGCCGCTCATCCAGCGAATATGCATATGTTTCTCTTTGAGCATGTGTCTCCGCCCCTTGATGGAAATGCTGAAGGTATTGCGGGTTGCACTGCGGACGCACGCGCGATGCGTGCCTGGCGTGCATCCAGCATCGGAAGCGTCGCGGGCCGCTCTCGACGCAAGCGAAACGTTTGCTCGGGAGACGGTTGCGAAACGATTGACGCAAGTGTTGACGCCTGTCGCTGCGGTGTTCGTTGATCGACCGAATGCCTGACGGTCGGACGTACGCCGATCAAGTGCAGCGATTCATCGAAAGAGAGAAACCGGTCCGGTCATCTGGCTCACCGGCCAGAGGCGGTCCGGTCATCTGGCTCACCGGCCAGAGGCAATGTAGCGTCGATATTTTGTCGTCGCAAGCAGAACTACTTTTAGACACGTGTTTGAATTGCATGGCTTTCGGGTGTGTGCGCTCGCGTACATACGCACGACCGCGTATTCAGCAGAAAATCGAAGTCTTGATCGAAGTGTCGTCCGGCAAAGAGCAACGCACGACGAAAGACGGTACGCTTGAAAGGGCAGCCGGACAGGGGCAGACGGTTTTTCGTCTGACGTAAAGAAATATAGGAGCCGAGTGAATGACTCTCTCGAAGGCGCTCTTCCACAGCGTAAGGGATTGGTTGCCCGACAACCTGTACTTGACTATTTATCATCGTCGCAGGATCGGGCGCTTTCCAAAGCTGCGCAATCCGACGACGTTCAACGAAAAAATCCTGCGGCGCTGTCTCGAACCCGACCCGCGTTTCGGTGATCTGAGCGACAAGCTGAAGGTGCGCGATTACGTCGCCGGGAAGATCGGCAGCGAGTATCTCGTGCCGCTCGTGGCCGAGCCTTCGGACTTCACGCGAAGTGTTTTCGATGCCCTTCCGCAAGCCTTCGTCATGAAGGCGAATCACGGCAGCGGATTCGTGCACGTCGTCCGCGACAAGAGCGAAACGTCGTTCGAGAAACTCGATGCAATGGCGCGAAGCTGGTTATCGACCGACTTCTATGCGATCGCGCGCGAGCGGCATTACCGCACCATCGAGCGGCGCATTTTCTTCGAGGCGCTGCTCACCGGCGAAGACGGCAAGGTTCCGCCCGACCTGAAATTCCATGTCTTCAACAAGCAATCGGGCGAGCCGAAGATCTTCATCCTCGTCATCACGGATCGTTTCGGCGCGCCGCGCGGCGACATGTACGACGAGAACTGGAACATTCTCGACATCGGCATGGGCCACTACCCGCGCAGTCCGACGCCGGCGCCTCGGCCGGCCAACCTGGAGGCGCTCGTGTCGATCGCACGCGCCCTCGCCAGCGATTTCGAATTCGTGCGTGTCGATCTGTATGATGCGAAAGACAAGATTTACTTCGGTGAGCTAACGTTCACGCCGGGTGCGGGCATGTTCGCGCTCCATCCGGACAAGGTGGACTACGAGTGGGGCAGTCTGATGTAGTTTCAGGCGCGGTTCATTTCGCAGCGGGCCGAAAAGCGGTTCGGTCCGACGATTGATACTATCGAGCGATCTCACCACGTCTCGATTCCATGTCCTCTGCCGCAGTCTCCGCGCCGCGCGTCGGTCCGCTCTTCGCCCTCGTTCCCTTCCTGCGGCCGTATGCCGGGCGCTGGGCGCTCGCGTTTCTCGCGCTCGTGACGTCGGCGGGCGCGACGCTGACGCTGCCGATGGCGTTCCGATACCTCATCGACCGCGGCTTCGCGAGCGGTGACCGGACGCATATCGATCGATACTTCATCGCGCTCTTCGTCGTCTCGCTCATCCTCGCCGGCGCCACGGCGCTGCGCTTCTACTGGGTTTCATGGCTCGGCGAGCGGGTCACGGCCGATTTGCGGCGCGCAGTCTACGATCACATCATGGGCATGAGCCCGCAATTCTTCGAGACCACGCAAACGGGCGAAGTCCTCTCACGCCTCACGACCGATACGACACTCATCCAGACGGTCGTGGGCACGAGCCTGTCGCTCGGGTTGCGCAACGCCTTGCTGACGGCGGGCGGCATCGCGATGCTCGTGATGACGAGCCCGGTGCTCTCCGGCTACATCATCGCCGTGCTGATCGTGGTGGTTGCGCCCATCGTTTTCTTCGGACGGCGCGTCCGGCGGCTTTCGCGAGCGAGCCAGGACAAGGTCGCGAACGCGAGCGCGCTGGCGGGCGAAGTGCTCAATGCGATGCCCACCGTGCAGTCGTACACGCAGGAGGCATTCGAGGCGCGGCGCTTCGGCACGGCGGTGGAAGCGGCTTTCGATACCGCGCTCACGCGAATCCGCGCCCGCGCCGGGCTGACGGTCGTGGTCATCACGTTCGTGTTCGCCGCCATCGTGTTCGTGCTGTGGCTCGGCGCGCAGGCGGTGCTGGCGCGGCAGATGACCGCGGGCCAGTTGTCCCAGTTCATCCTTTACGCCGTGTTCACGGCGGGCGCCGTCGGAACGCTTGCGGAAGTGTGGGGCGATCTGCAACGGGCCGCCGGCGCAACCGACAGACTCATGCAGTTGCTGGCCGCGCGCTCGCCCGTGACCGAGGCCGAAACGACTGTGCCGATGCCCGCAGCAGGCGAGGGCATCCGCTTCGACAATGTTGGCTTCTCGTATCCGTCCCGTCCGGGCGTTGCGGCCTTGTCGGCGTTCTCGCTCGATGTGCGCCCGGGTGAACACGTCGCGCTCGTCGGGCCATCGGGCGCGGGCAAGACCACGCTGTTCCAGTTGCTGCTGCGCTTCTACGATCCCCAGTCCGGCAGCATCCAGATCAACGGCGTTGCAACGCGGCAGATGTCCCTCGCTACGTTGCGCAACGCGATCGGCGTCGTGTTGCAGGACTCAGTGATCTTTTCGGGCAGCGTGCTCGACAACATTCGTTACGGCATGCCCGATGCAACGCTCGCGCAGGTTCGACACGCCGCCGGGATGGCCGCTGCCGCCGGTTTCATCGAGCAGCTTCCGCAGGGCTACGACACGTTTCTCGGCGAGCGCGGCGTGAGGCTGTCCGGCGGGCAGCGTCAGCGGCTCGCGATCGCACGCGCGATCCTGCGTAATCCGCCTATCCTGTTACTCGACGAGGCCACCAGCGCACTCGATGCCGCGAGCGAGCGCCTCGTGCAAACAGCGCTCGACAATGCCGCGCAAAATCGTACGACACTGGTCATCGCGCATCGGCTGGCTACGGTGCAGCAGGCCGACCGCATCGTCGTGATGGAGCAGGGGCGGATCGTCGCGCAAGGCCGTCACGCCGATCTGCTTCAAAGCTCGCCGCTCTATGCGCAGCTTGCGGCGCTGCAGTTCGGCGAGTTCGTGCGAAGCGATGCTGCATAGCCCGACGATGCCGGGCCACGTACGTTGAATGTTCATCGAGGTCGAACCATGCAGATCCAGACGGGTAACCTTTTCAGCTTCGACGCGAAGCGCGGCAACGAAGAGCAGATCGATATGCTCGTGACGGGACAACGCCTGAACGTGGAGCGAATCGTATCGATGGGGCACGCGAGCCCCGAAGGCTTCTGGTACGACGACTCGCGTGCCGAGTGGGTCGTATTGCTATCGGGTGCGGCCGCGCTCGAATTCGAAGAGGATTCGACGCTGCATGAGATGCGTCCCGGCGACTACGTGCTGATCGAGCCGCATTGCCGGCATCGGGTCGCATGGACGCATGCGGACGAGCCGACGGTATGGCTTGCGATCTATCACGAACGCCGCACGTGAGCGCGCCAGGCCAGTATCGAGCGGCAAACGTTTGCATTCGTCCGCGTTCACGATTTCGCAACATCGGAGCGATCCGCACGGGCCTTTGTCACTGAAACTTCACGAAGAAGCCTTAGCGTGCACTGTTTCTTCATACATCGGCTTGCGTCGCCATGCATCCAGCGTTTTCAAGCTTTCGCCGCTTTTCCGGGCAGCGTGATCTTCGTACTGCCGGAGATCTTTGCAGGGAAGTCCCTTTCGTCGACGCCGAGTCCAACTCGCTCGTCATGGAAATCTTCTCCGCGCGTCGCGACATGGGAAGTCTTGCGGTGATCGAAGGCCTTCGTCCCATCGGACTGATCAATCGCGATATTTTCATGTCGCAGATGAGCAAGCCTTTTCATCGCGAGCTTTACGACAAGAAGAGTTGCATCGCGTTCATGGACAAGGAGCCGCTGATCGTCGAGGCTGACGTAAGCATTGAAACGCTCGCATTCAGGACGGTCGATGCCGGCGAGAAGGCGCTCGTCGATGGTTTCATCGTCACGCGCGACGGGCGTTTCTCGGGCGTGGGCAGCGGCCTCGAACTGGTGAGCGCGGTCGCCGAAATGCAGGCGGAGAAGAACCGCCAGATCATGCAGAGCATTGAGTATGCGAGCGTGATACAGCGCGCCATGCTGCGAGCGTCCGATGAGACCGTGTCGACACAGCTTCGCGATGTCGCAATGGTGTGGGAGCCGCGCGACGTGGTCGGCGGAGACTTCTATCATTTCGCCGCTTTTCCGCACGGCTGGTTCGGCGCCGTGGCCGATTGCACCGGTCACGGCGTTCCCGGCGCGTTCATGACCTTGCTTGCGTCGGCATCGTTGTCGAAGGCGATGGAGCAGATCGGTCCGCGTGACCCCGCCGCGCTGCTCTCGGCGGTCAATCGCAACGTCAAGGGCTTGCTGGGGCAGGTGAACAACGCGGCCGGCGGACCTCAATCCAACGATGGCCTGGATACCGCGTTCTTCTGGTTCGATGCCGCGGAAAACATGTTGCATTACGCGGGCGCTCGCGTCGCGCTGCATATCCTCTCGCCCGATGCAACGGAGTTCGAAACGATCGCCGCCGATCGCATGGGCGTGGGTTATGTCGACAGCCGCGCGGATCATGAATGGACGCTGCGCGCGATTCCAGTGGCCACCGGCAGCCTGATCTTCATCTGCACGGACGGACTGACCGATCAGATCGGAGGACCGCGAAGCATTTCCTTTGGCCGGCGCCGTGTACTCGACGTGATACGCGAGCATCGTGCCGAATCGCCGTCGACGATCTGCGAGCACGTTCGGCTTTCGCTTGCCGAATGGCAAGGCGTACAGGCGCGCCGCGACGATGTCACGTTCTTTTGTGCCCGAATCTAGTACAACTCAAGCATGTCTCAACTACTCGATCATGACAGCGCCTTTTTCGATCTGGCGCAGCGACGCAATGTTCTCTTCTATCACAAGGGCTATTTCTCGCATAACATCGTCGCGGCAATGGGCGAAGTGGTGAAGCTGCAACTGGAAGTCGCCGGTGTAAGCGGCCCCACGCGCCGCAAGCTCTTTTCTTCATTCGTCGAGCTATCGCAGAACATCGTCCACTATTCGTCGAATGCGCTTTTGCAAGGCGGCGCGGGCGAAGGCGCGATACGCGAGGGCGCGGTGTGCATCTCGAACGACGGCGATCATTACGTCATGTTATGCGTCAATCCGATGGCGACCGCTGAAGTAGAGAGTCTGCGCAATAAGCTCGAGCCTTTGCGCAACATGTCTCTCGACGAAATCAAACAGGCCTACAAAATATCATTGCGCGCCGATACGCCAGAGGACAGCAAAGGCGCCGGTTTAGGCTTTCTGACCATGGCGCGCGATGCGAGCGCACCGCTCGAATTCGCTTTTCATCCGCGTACCGATGAACCCGGGACCACGCTGTTTTGCCTCATGGCCATCATCTGAGCAGGAACGCACGAGAATCATGCATAACTTCTACATTGCCGCGACGACGACATCGCCCGAGGTCGACTTCCGCTTCGACCAGCACGCGTTGTCGCTCAAAGGCGAGTCCTATCCCGAGAATGCGGCCGCTTTTTATGCGCCCGTCATCGAGCAGATGCAAGCGTATCTTGCCGGAAATGCCGGAGCGATCGTCACCATCGATGTTGCGCTGACTTACTTCAATAGCTCGAGCACCAAGATGCTGTTCAGCATGTTCGACGCGCTGGACGAGGCGGCGCAATCCGGCAGCCGCGTGCTGATGAACTGGTATCACGACGAAGAGGACGAGACCATCGCGGAGTTCGGTGAAGAACTGAAGTCCGATTTTCGCGCGATCGAATTCACGGATCGTCCCATCGCTCATCTGGGACGATAGGGATGGCTTCGTCATCCTCCGATCTGCCGCCGGCCGCGACGCCCGATCTCTTTCAGAACGAGAACGCGGCGCTGGACAAAGCTCGCGCGATGCATGCGATGACCGACGCGAATGCCGCGGAGTATCGAGCGTCCCTGGGCGAACTGATCGATCAATTCGAGCGTCTGATGCGGGAAACGCGGCGTCTGATCGGCCGCAGCGACCGCGCCGAGCGCGAGATGCAGGCGCTTGCGCAGCAACTGGCGCATCGCGCATCGCACGATGCACTGACAGGCGTGCTGAATCGAAGCGCTGTCATCGAGCAGGCCGCGAAGGCGCTGCGCACGACCAGCACGGCGATGATCGTTCTCGATATCGACGAGTTCAAACGCATCAACGATGACTTCGGCCATCCCACGGGCGATGCGGTGATTCTCGGCGTCGTCGATTGTCTGCGGCGAATCGTGGGCGATCGCGGTTTCATCGGCCGAGTGGGCGGCGAGGAGTTCACCGTGCTCTTGCCCGGTCACGACCCGGACGGCGCGGCGCTGCTTGCCGAGCGCATGCGTGAAGCCATCAGCGACACGCTGATCGTTCCACCGGTAGACCGCCGCATTACGGCGAGCTTCGGTGTCAGCAACAGTGAAGCCGGTACCGGCTTCGACATCGCCTACGGACTCGCCGACGCCGCGCTCTATCGCGCCAAGCGAAGTGGACGCAATCGCGTTGAAATCGCGGATCTATAGCTTTACTTTCTGCGTCGCTGATTCACGAGCTTCACGATATCCGTGGTCGGCGCGCTGGTGAGCAGGCGAGCGATGTCGTCGACGTGAACCCAGCGGCATTTGGATATTTCATTGCTCGGGCGAGCTTTGGCGCGATCCGAAACTTCGCAGGCAAACACGTGATGGTGTTTCTGCTTGCCGCGGAAATCGAAGAGATATTTCGCCGACTTTCCTGAAAGCCGCGCTTCTTCCCGGAGTTCGCGCAATGCAGCTTCCGGAAGATGTTCTCCGCGTTTGAGTATTCCACCGGGCAATGCCCATTTCGACTGGCTACGAGCGACGAGAAGGATTCGCTTACCTCTGCGACAGATCACGGTGGCGCGCTTCTTCAAACCGATCTCCCTTTTTTTCCAGGCATTTTCGAGGCGTTCGATGCGCCATCGTATCGGCAGTGCTTGATGTAGCTGGGTATCCTAATACAGAAGATATCCGGCGGCGAGGCCGAAAAGCGCGGGCGGCGTACACGCCACACTCGAAACAGCGTTTCATCAAACCGTCACAAAAACGCGATTCGCGCAGTGCATTGTGGTAATGTCTGAATCAAACAAGATTTTCGTCCAACCCGAGGGTTTGAAATGGATATGGATGGTGACTGGCCTTTGCCAAGGCCAGTCACTTTCTTGAAGATCGACCGGCGAAATTCAGGATCGCCACTTTCAAAAACGAATTCCATACCCAGTACTTTCTCGTCGCTGGCATCGCCGGTAGTTGCCGAGGCGGTGCAAAGAGCGCGAGAGCTATCCACGAAGAGCGATGCAGAAGGCTTTCATCAGCTTCGTGTCGCTTTCAGAAAGCTTCGGGCTTTATACTGGGCGTATTCTCCTTATCTCGGAGAAGAAGCGACCGCGCAAGCCACCAGTGAATTAACGCGTCTCGCTGCGGTGGCGGGCGGAACGCGTGACTGGGACATTGCAGGCGATCTGCTGAAAGCGGCTCAGGATTCGGGTGCATCGGTGGAAATGCTAATGGCGGCCGCGCGTGAGAAACGCGCACAGGCCGTCGTGCATAGCCAGACGAACATCCGGAGCGACGATGTCGAAGCATTCCTGAAAGACGCTTTGCATCGCGCGCAAAGCGCTCTCCAATCCAGTTGTGACGATCTGCCGATCCGGGCGTTCGCTGAACGGCGCGTGCGTTGTGCGCAGCGCGCACTCCAGAAACGCAGCCGGCGCGTGGCGCAGAACGAGGCGACCCACGAAGAAGATCTTCACGACGTGCGGAAGGCCGGAAAGAAACTAAGGTACTTGCTCGAATTTTTTCAGCCCGTCATTAAAGGCGGACATGGCCGCACCATCAAGGAATTGACGGCCGTGCAAAACAAGCTTGGGCAGTTCAACGACATTGCCGCAAGCGAGACCCTGATTCGCGGCGCGTCGTTCGACGAGGTTCCGCCCGAGGTCGTACTGGCGTCGCTGCAATGGCTGGAAGAGCAGAAGTGCCGTCGAATGCGTGCCGCTTCGCGGCGGGTTCGGGCTATGGCCGGTTGAACCTGCGCAGAGGGAAGAAGCACGAGCTGTCGATATACCTACATCGAATCAAGAAATGGCTTATACAACACCGGAAATCACAAAGCTCCTGGCAAAACAGGACGAGCTGAACAAGCAACTGGCCGAAGCAAAAGAGCGCGAGACTCGGCTGGTGCTCATCGAAATCGTGCAGAAGATGCGCGAATACGGCATCAATCTGCAAGAGCT
This sequence comes from Caballeronia temeraria, assembly GCF_001544795.2. Taxonomy (GTDB): domain Bacteria; phylum Pseudomonadota; class Gammaproteobacteria; order Burkholderiales; family Burkholderiaceae; genus Caballeronia; species Caballeronia temeraria. The sequence goes on from NZ_FCOI02000053.1 coordinate 20,937, forward strand.
GCTCGGCAGCAAGCCGAAAGCGCAGGAGCCAGAGCCGGAGCCGGTCAGGGAAGTGAAATACCGCGACCCGGTCGGCGGAGGAACATGGAGCGGACGCGGCCGTGCGCCGAACTGGATCGTCGGAAAGAATCGCGACGATTTTCTCGCGGACAGACGCGTCACCACGACGAGCAAAGCGGCCGTGCAAGCCGCGCTCTTCGGCGACGACGCCTGAACACACAGGCCGGTTTATCGATGATGGCGCGTTGGCGCTTCGCGCGTGCTGCGAAGCGCGGCTCATGCGTCTGCCGCTCGCGGCAGAAAAACATCGCTACAGAAGGGATTTTCCCTGCGCGAGAATCTTGTCGCAAACCTGCTTGGTAACCTGTTCTTTCAGGCCGCTGCCGCTCAGATCGAGCTGCTTGCCGTTGCCGCTATCGAGAATGCCTTTTGCGCCATTCGTGTAGCCGGAATCGCTCGAAGCCGATCCGCCGAGCTTGCTCATCAGCCCGTCTTTGACGGACGATGCGCTCCCTCCGAGAAAGTTGTTCTTCACGCAGTATTCGATGACGCCCGCGACGTTGCCCGTGCTGCCTGAGGTGAGCGAGTCCATCGACATGCCGCCGGTCAAACCACTGAGGTTGCCGAGTCCGCCACTGCTGCTGTCTTTACCTTGATTGAGAAGGTTGCCGAGTTGAGCATGCGCGACCGGGATGGAAACGAGGGCTGCAATCAGGATTCCGCTGGCCAGAGCGTGACGCCTTGAGAAGATCATGGTGCCTCCGTGGTTTGATCTCTCACTATAGTCGATGAACGCAGCCGGATCGAACGAACTCCGAGCGTTTCGTTTCGTTGAAAAGTACAGCTATTCGCGGCGAATCCGGCATGGTGCAAGCTCGGCTTATCCGCCCGACCCCGTGACGCGCCACACAGCATTGCCGACATCATCGGCGATCAGCAGGCCGCCGCTGCGATCCTGCGCAACGCCGACAGGCGCGCCATACAGCTCTTTCTGATCCGCGGAAGTGAAGCCCGTCACAACATCTTTCGGCGCGCCGGCCGGCTTGCCGTTTTCGAAAGCGACAAAGGACACGACATAACCGCTCAACGGCGATCGATCCCAACTCCCGTGCTCGCCGATGAAAGCCCCGCCGCGATACTGCGGGGGCAGATTGTCGCCGGTATAGAACGTCAGACCGAGCGGCGCGACATGCGAGCCGATTGCGAAGTCGGGCGCAATCGCGCGGCCGACGAGATCCGGACGCTGCGGCTGCGCACGCGGATCGACGTGCTGTCCGTAATAGCTATACGGCCAGCCATAGAACGCATTCTCTTTCACCGAGGTCAGATAATCGGGAACGAGGTCGGCGCCGATTTCATCGCGCTCATTGGCGACCGCCCATAGCTTTCCGGACGTCGGTTCCCATTGCAGCCCGGTCGGATTGCGAATGCCCGCCGCATAAATGCGGCTCGCGCCGCTTGCCGTATCGACTTCGAGCACATCCGCGCGCCGGTATTCGACGTCGAGTCCGTTCTCGCCGACATTGCTGTTCGAACCGACGCCGACATAAAGCTTCTTGCCATCGGGACTCGCGAGCAGTGCTTTCGTCCAGTGATGATTGATCGTGTCCGGCAGATCGGCAAGTTCGACACCGCGTTCGTCAATGCGCGTCTTGCCCGTCTTGTACGGGAACTTGAGGATGGCGTCGGTATCCGCGACATAGAGCGTGTCGCCAATCAATTGCATGCCGAACGGCGAATGCAGTTTGTCGATGAAGACATGCCGCTCCCACTCGCCGCTCGCGGTCTTCCGCAACAGCGTGATGCGATTCGCGCCTTTCTCCTTCTTCCCTGATTTCCCTTCGATCAATCCGGCGATGAGTTGCTTCGGCGTCGTCACTGCTTCTTCGTTCGGGCTGTTCGATTCGGCTACGAGTACATCGCCGTTCGGCAGCGCGTAGACCTGCCGCGGATGCACGAGACCGGACGCGATCTTTTCGATCTTCAGGCCATCGGCGACCTTGGGCGTTGCACCGTTGCGCCAACCGACGTACTTGGGCACCTGCATCGGCGGCGCGAAGAAATTGCGCGCCTCGGGCAGAGGCGGCTGGCCGCCCGCCTGATGTTGCGCGTCGTATTGCGCGTGCTCGTTGCATGCACTCAACGACGCCGCGAACGCCATCGCGAGGGCGCTCTTCACTGTGCGCTTATTCATGAGCCGCCTGCGCGAGATCGAGCCTGTTCATCGCCATCGCGATGTGTCCGATGCTCAGAAAGACCACGGTGATGACCGACAGGATCACGTTCTCGGGGACCATCGCATAAGCATCGCGGCTATGCACGAAAGCATTGACGATCGCCGCGACGATCCCGATCAGGTTGAGCCAGAAATCGATCCGCTCGATGCGCGAAACCGCACGACGTTTCTGTAGCCATACATGACCCAGATTGAGCAGCCGCGGAATGATCGCGATGATGAGACCCGCTGTCACGAGCCACGCCGCGCCTTTTCCCCAGAACACGTTGCGCGTGATGGCATAAGTGATGTCGAAGATCAGCGTGCCGACGAAGAGCCCATAGGGAATGGGATTGAGCAGTTCGAATATCGCCGGAGCGAATCTCGATGGATATCTCGAAGTAACTGACAGTGTCGACATGGCCTTCTCATCATGACAGTGCGGACGGAACGGACAACGTGTCCGCGTTTTCGACCATTGCGCATACGGCATGCCCGCCGGTATCCTGACTTGCGACACGTCATCGCAAGCGCCGTGTGCGAGCCATCCAAATGAAGAAACTGGAACTCATCGAAGCCGCGTCGAAGGCATACGAAGAGGGCGATCTTTTCGTTGCCGAGCAGAAGCTGCGCGACTCGATCGAACTGGATGAACGCAATGCCGTTGCCCATAACAATCTCGCCAACCTGCTGCGGATTTCAGGGCGCTTTCACGAAGCCGTCGATCATTACCATCGCGCGCTCGTCGAGCTTCCTGAATCCGCGGAGATTCGAAGCAACCTCGCCGGGGCGCTCGAAGAACTTGGAAAACATGATCTCGCCGAGGCGGAGTATCGTGCGGCAATCCGGCTCGAACCCGAATTCGCCGAAGCCCGATTCAATCTCGGTCTGCTGCTGCTCGCTGCGGGAAACTACACGGAAGGCTTTGCGTATTACGAGGCGCGCACGAGCGTTTTCCGCGAATATGACACGCTGCCTTTTCCGAAGTGGAATGGCGAAGATCTGCGCGGAAAATCGATCCTCTTACTGACGGAGCAAGGCTATGGCGACACGATCCAGTTCGTTCGATATGTCGCGCTGCTGCGCAAGCGCGGGGCGGCAGCCGTGTCGATCGCGTGCAACCCGGAACTCGCGCCGGTGATGCGCACCACCGGCAATATCGATATCGTCGTTACCGAGCCGCAGTCGCTGCGCATGCACGATTACTGGATATCGCTGCCGAGTTTGCCTCATCGCTTTCAGACGACTGTCGATTCGATTCCCGCCGATGTGCCTTATCTCGGCGTGTTCGGCAATCGCATTGATGCGTGGCGTCCCCGCTTGCCGAACGATGGTCTTCGTGTGGGACTGGTCTGGAAAGGCAACGCGGACCACGACAACGATCGGCATCGATCCGTGCGTCACTTCGCGGATCTTGCTCCGTTATGGTCGGTGCCGGGCATCGGCTTTATCAGCCTGCAAGTGGGCAACGCCGAAGCGGAGACCGAGGGGCGCGAGATACTTCAACCGATCATCAAGCTCGGCCAGTCGATCCGCGATTTCGGCGACACGGCCGCCATCGTCGCGCAATTGAATCTCGTGATTTGCGTCGATACCGCGATCGCGCATCTGGCCGGTGCGCTTGGCATCGCGTGCTGGGTCATGCTGCCGTCGCGCGGCGTCGACTGGCGATGGCATCGGCTGGGCAACACGTCGCCGTGGTATCCCGAGAAGATGTATCTGTTCCGGCAAGATTCGAGGGGATGGCCCGGCGTGATCGACGACGTGAAAAACGCGTTGGCCGATATCGCATCGTAGGCTCGGTGCGACACCGGCCGGCCGTTCATTGCAGTCGCGGGTCCAGCCCCGGATGCACCGTCGATACCGGCAGCGGAGGCGGAAGATGAAGGTCTTTCAGAATCGCGGCGCCGGCCACGATGCCGGCAAGGACGGCATGGCGGGAAGCGTGTACTTGCTGTCCGGATTGGTGATGATCAGAATGCCGCCGCGAATGGCGGACATGGCATCGCGATGCATCGTGTCGACGCAGGGCAGATCGGTGATGGTCAAAGTGCTCATGGCAGGTCTCCTTGCAAAAGAAAGCGAGTGACGACGAGAATGCCGCCACTCGATCTTCTGCACAGGTCATGCCAATCGATACGCGCCGATCATCGGCTTCGCCTGAGTCAGCGGCGCACTTTGAGCGCATGTGCGCATCACGCGACGGCGCACGGACAACAGTTCCATCGCGCCGTGTCGGCGAGCGCCCGACACTCAATCCGTCAATACGTCGGGAACGCACACGCGGCCTTCCATCAGCACGCGCGCGCTGCGGCTCATGATGGCCTTCTTCACCTGCCATTCGCCGTTCGATTCCACCGCTTCCGCGCCCACGCGCAACGTGCCAGAAGGATGCCCGAAGCGCACCGACTGACGCTCGCCGCCGCCCGCCGCGAGATTGACAAGCGTGCCCGGAATCGCCGCCGCCGTGCCGATGGCGACCGCCGCCGTGCCCATCATCGCGTGGTGCAGCTTGCCCATCGACATCGCGCGCACGAGCACGTCGACATCATCGGCGCCGATGCGCTTGCCGCTCGACGCGACATACTCCGCCGGACGCGCGACGAACGCGATCTTCGGCGTGTGCTGACGTTTGGCGATTTCATCGAGGTTCTTGATGAGGCCCATGCGCAGCGCGCCGTATGCGCGAATGGTTTCGAAGCGCTTCAATGCCGCGTCGTCGCCGTTGATCGCGTCCTGCAACTCGGTGCCCTTGTAGCCGATGGCGTCCGCATTCACGAAGATGGTCGGAATGCCCGCGTTGATCATCGTCGCCTTGAAGGTGCCGACGCCGGGTACTTCGAGATCGTCGACGATATTGCCTGTCGGGAACATTGCGCCGCCTTCCGCGCCTTCTTCCTCCGCTGCCGGATCGAGAAATTCGAGCTGCACTTCGGCGGCCGGAAAGGTCACGCCGTCCAGTTCGAAGTCGCCGGTTTCCTGCACGGCGCCTTGGGTCATCGGCACATGCGCGATGATCGTCTTGCCGATGTTCGCCTGCCAGATGCGCACGATCGCGACGCCGTTGTCCGGCACGCGATCCGGATCGACGAGACCGCTTGCGATCGCGAACGGTCCGACCGCCGCCGACAGGTTGCCGCAATTGCCGCTCCAGTCGACGAACGGCTTGTCGATGGCGACCTGACCGAAAAGATAATCGACGTCATGACCGGCCCGCGCGCTCTTCGACACGATGACGGTTTTGCTCGTGCTCGATGTCGCCCCGCCCATGCCGTCGATCTGCTTGCCGTACGGGTCCGGGCTGCCGATGATGCGCATGAAGAGCGCATCGCGCGCGGCGCCGGGCACGCGCGCCGCTTCGGGCAAATCGTTCAGGCGAAAGAAAACGCCCTTGCTGGTGCCGCCGCGCATGTAGGTGGCGGCGATCTTGATCTGAGGTGCGTGTGCCATATGATTCGGTTTCCTGATGAATGATCAAGCCGCTTCTTTCGACGACTCGAGGAAGTCCTGAGCGAAGCGTTGCAGCACGCCGCCGGCCTCATAGATCGAGACTTCCTCGGCCGTGTCGAGCCGGCACGTCACGGGCACATCGACACGCTCGCCATTCGCCCGATGAATCACGAGCGTGAGATCCGCGCGCGGCTTGCGCTCGCCGATCACGTCATAGGTCTCGGTGCCGTCGATGCCGTAAGTCTGGCGATTCTCGCCGGCCTTGAATTCGAGCGGCAGCACGCCCATGCCGATCAGGTTCGTGCGATGAATGCGCTCGAAGCCTTCCGCGACGATCGCTTCGACGCCCGCGAGCCGCACGCCTTTCGCGGCCCAGTCACGCGACGAGCCTTGCCCGTAATCCGCGCCCGCCACGATGATGAGCGGCTGCTTGCGCTCCATATACGTTTCGATCGCTTCCCACATGCGCGTGACGCGGCCTTCCGGTTCAATGCGCGCGAGCGAACCTTTCTTCTGTTGACCATCGACGACGGCCATTTCGTTGATGAGCGTCGGATTCGCGAAGGTCGCGCGCTGCGCCGTCAGATGATCGCCGCGATGCGTCGCGTAGGAATTGAAGTCCTCTTCGGGCAGGCCCATTTTCGCGAGATATTCGCCCGCCGCGCTGTTGGCCAGAATCGCATTGGACGGCGAGAGATGATCCGTCGTGATGTTGTCGCCGAGCACGGCGAGCGGACGCATGCCCTTGAGCGTGCGTTCGCCCGCGAGCGCGCCTTCCCAGTACGGCGGACGGCGGATGTACGTGCTTTCTCCGCGCCAGTCGTATAGCGGGCTGATGGCTTCGCCGCTCTGCGCGGTCAGCGCGAACATCGGCTCGTAGACCTTGCGGAACTGTTCGGGCTTCACGCTTTGCTTCACGATGGCATCGATCTCTTCATCGCTCGGCCAGATGTCCTTCAGATACACCGGCTGGCCGTTCTTGCCGATGCCGAGCGCATCGCGTTCGATATCGAAACGGATCGTGCCCGCGATCGCATACGCGACGACGAGCGGCGGCGACGCGAGAAACGCCTGCTTCGCATACGGATGAATGCGGCCATCGAAGTTGCGATTGCCCGAGAGCACGGCGGTCGCGTACAGATCGCGATCGATGATCTCCTGCTGGATCGCGGGATCGAGCGCGCCGGACATGCCGTTGCACGTCGTGCACGCGAACGCGACGATGCCGAAGCCGAGCTTTTCCAGATCGGGCAGCAAGCCGGCTTCCTGCAAATACAGTTCGACCGCTTTCGATCCCGGCGCGAGCGACGACTTCACCCACGGCTTGCGCGTAAGACCTTGCGCATTCGCATTGCGCGCGATGAGCGCCGCCGCGATCACGTTGCGCGGATTGCTGGTGTTGGTGCAGCTCGTGATCGCCGCGATGATGACCGCGCCATCCGGCATCTGTCCGGGCGTCTCTTCCCATTTGCCCGCGATGCCTCGCGTCGCCAGTTCGGACACCGGCAGGCGCTTGTGCGGATTCGAAGGACCGGCCATGTTGCGCACGACCGTCGAGAGATCGAAGCGCAGCACGCGCTCGTATTCGGCGTGCGCAAGCGAATCGGCCCAAAGGCCAGCGGTTTTCGCGTAATGCTCGACGAGACTCACTTGCTTGTCGTCGCGGCCCGTGAGACGCAGATACTCGATGGTCTGCTCGTCGATATAGAACATCGCGGCGGTCGCGCCGTATTCGGGCGCCATGTTCGAGATCGTCGCGCGGTCGCCGAGCGTGAGGCTCGATGCGCCTTCGCCATAAAACTCGAGATAGGCGCCGACCACTTTTTCCTTGCGCAGGAATTCGGTGAGCGCGAGCACGATATCGGTGGCCGTAATCCCCGGCTGACGCTTGCCGGAGAGTTCGACGCCGACGATATCCGGCAGGCGCATCCACGACGCGCGGCCGAGCATCACGTTCTCCGCTTCGAGCCCGCCCACGCCGATCGCGATGACGCCGAGCGCATCGACGTGCGGCGTGTGGCTGTCGGTGCCGACGAGCGTGTCCGGATACGCGATGCCATCGGCCGCATGAATCACCGGCGACATGCGCTCCAGATTGATCTGATGCATGATGCCGTTGCCGGGCGGAATCACATCGACATTCTTGAACGCTTTCTTCGTCCAGTTGATGAAGTCGAAACGATCCTCGTTGCGCCGGTCCTCGATCGCGCGATTTTTCGCGAACGCATCCGGATCGAAGCCGCCGCATTCCACTGCGAGCGAATGATCGACGATGAGCTGCACCGGCACCACCGGATTCACCTTCGCGGGATCGCCGCCCTGGTCCGCGATGGCATCGCGCAGGCCGGCGAGATCGACGAGCGCCGTCTGGCCGAGAATGTCGTGGCACACGACGCGCGCAGGGAACCACGGAAAATCGCGCTCCCGCTTCCGCTCGACGAGCTGCATCAGCGATTGTTCGAGGATCGCCGGATCGCAGCGGCGCACGAGATTTTCCGCGAGCACGCGCGAGGTGTAGGGCAGCGTGTCGTAGGCGCCCGGCGCGATGGCTTCGACGGCTGCGCGCGCATCGAAGTAATCGAGTGAGGAGCCGGGCAGGGGTTTGCGGTTTGCAGTATTCATCGCCGTGTCTCGGTCATGGCATGGTCTTTCAGGCGCCATGCTCAAAGGTAGTGTGGGGAAGACCCCTTCAACAGGAATTCGGGCTATTTTAGGCGCCGTTTTCAAAAAAAACCCGCCGCCGGATGCAGCGGCGGGCCCAAGCCCTCAGGTCAAAGGGCAGCCTGACGCTTACGCGCGCTTCGCCAGCGGGACGAATTCGAGGTTGTCCGGTCCGGTGTAATTCGCGCTCGGGCGAATGATCTTGTTGTCGACGCGTTGCTCGATGATGTGCGCGGCCCAGCCCGACGTGCGCGAGATCACGAAAAGCGGCGTGAACATGGCCGTGGGCAC
>NZ_FCOI02000054.1 GCF_001544795.2 Caballeronia temeraria
AGATCACCACATTATTTGCGCTGGGCAATTTATGGATGATGCGCAAGGCGCTACGCAAAGCGTAAAGGACACTGCAGCTTGAAGTCACTTCCGCACTCTGGTTGAGGGCACAAAGCGTGGGCCCATCGCCGCTGTCGTTGACGGACTGAGCCGGATTAAGAACTGCCCCAACGCCTACATGTCTGCATCTGAAACCGTGTTCTGCAGAGCGTCCCTAACGGCTCACTTTCCAGCGCACTTTCCACCGAACGAGGATTTGCCTGCAAATGCCGTTGTCATGTGACCGTCCGGCAGAGATGGGGCAATTTGGTTATTTTGCAGTTCTGAGAGTGCGATGAGGACGGCCCTGAGTTAGAGTGGAGTTCCGCGATATGCGTAGGCCGAACAGTCCTGCACCCCGAATGCAGCCGGGAGGAATCGATGGAAGCCGACGAGCGCATTCTCGAAGTGATACGCGTCATTTCAATGTCGACCGGCACACCGGAGGACACGGTGGCGGAGATATATTTGGAAACCGTGGAAGCCCTCCGCCAAGATGCTCGTATTCTTGATTTTATTGCGCTACTCGCGGCAAAGCGCGTTCGCGAAATGCTTCAAACAAAATCGGAAATTCGCCGGTAGCGTGAATTCATAGGTGCCGGCTGTGAGGCTTTTCCTGTTCACCTAGAGCCAATATTACTGCGTCGACAGTGGGCCACAGAGATAGTGCTGAAGCACGCTAACCGGTTTTCGACGTCGTCAACTAGGCTCCCGCCAAAACGCGCTTGGGCAGACGCCAATGCCAACCCGAATACCGCCCGGCCTACGAACCGGGCTCACCGCCTGGTACAAAGGCGGGACCGCTGCCACGCAATCCTCCTGACTTCAATGCCATCCCTCCAGGAACATTTTGGGAGCGGAGCACGAAATGGGAGCGTCAGAACGGCCTCCTAATGGGGTATGCCGTGGCCAATCATATTTCTTCGTGACTGAGAAGTTGGGTATGCGAGTTGAAATTGGACGCAAGAATTTCGTCAGCGCCGATTGTTGGCAGCGCTTGTTCGTGCGTACGGCGCGCACGGCGCGTTTTGCGCACGTCGACCCAAGCATGGCAGAGCTCAAGCGAACATACGCGGATTGAAGTGACCATATGTTGAATCTCGCCATAACGTCACTGCCGCAGATACAGGCCCGAGCGCATCTCGTCGCCGACCGGATTGACCTCAAGAACTTCAAAATCACCGATTCCCTCGCCACCACACCGCTGACGGTAACGATAGGGCGCACCGACGGCATCGCCGTTCTTTTCAGGTACGGAGTCGTCGTGTTTTTTGGTGTGTCGCTTGACGATGAACAACGGTTTCTCTCCTCATTAGCCCCGTTGCTGTATAACGCTTACGGGCGGCTTCAGCTCGAAGAAATCGCCATCCAGAGCGGCAAGACGAACGTTGGGGTGCAAGGCGGTGCAGTCTGGCTCGATGCGCTGACGTTGGAAAAGGCTCAAGTGATAGCGGACAGCCTCAGCAAAAGCCTTGTGCTGTCGATGTACGAAGACAAGACGGCGAGCGAGTTCGATAGCATCATTCCGTTGGCATCCGAACTGGCAAGAACAGGAAAGGTGAGCGCGGACGCCAAAACGCTACTATCAAAAATTGGCGGGATGCTCCTAATCGAACACCGCATGGTCGGCCGGGCTGAAATCGGCGACAAGCCGGAGACCCTTTGGGAACACCCGGAGCTCGGCGGCCTCTATGCACTATTGGAGGACGAATATGAACTGCACGAGCGACAAGCCGCGCTTGAACGCAAGCTGCAGTTAATTTCTGGAACTGCGCAAACCCTGGCCGAAATCGCGGAAACCAAGCACGTTCACCGCCTCGAATGGTATGTCATCGGCCTTATCGCACTTGAAATCGTGATTGGTATGGCGGACCTGGCGCATAGATTTTTTTTCTGAGCCGATTCGGGCTATGGGCTATTACAGCCTGAAGAAATCGGACATCACGAGGACCGCGTTGCGAACGCGTGTATTGCAGGCCCGGATGGAAGCTCGGGCGTGATACCAGAACACGCAGCCGTGCGCGGCATGGAACGTTTCGATGCGAGCGCGGCGACTGACAACACGGCGAACGCGAACCTGGGGGGCATTCGAGCCGCACGAGTGCGCCGTGAGCCTTGCGGACGGATGCCAGCCACGCTTTTTGATATTCCGCCTTGATAGCCCCTCGGATATGAGGTGCATACCTGTTCCCCGGCCGCGATGTAATGCGTCGACGGCAATCCAACTTTTCAAGGAAAGCGGGTTCGCCTTGCTCGGGTCTCTGGCGTGACGAAATGAACGAAGTTAGCGGAGGGACAGACCTTCATATTGATTTGCACAAGGAGGCTGATTTATTGAAGTAACGAGCACCGCTGAAGAATCGCCTGAAGGAGGCCCGCATTGCAATCGGCGACGCAAGAGCAGCCCCTTTGTACTGCTTATTTCGGTGTCTACCCTAGTGGTCGACAATGTCGCGGGACGTGAAGGTCGAGGGCTTCGGTCTATGTGCGCCGGTTTGCGAGCGCCTTGGCTGCGCGTGGCGCTATACATGCCAGTCGAGAATGCGGTCGTAAAACCTGCGAACTCGGCGAGCCGGTTAGCCCACAAGACATCGTGGACCCCAATAATAACGCCGTTGGTCCGATGCCATGGGCGTGCAGAGGACCCTTGAGCGGGCAGCGACAATCGGAATCGAGCGAGCTGAATTCCGGTATTGATTCGCTGTGCACATTACGTGCGACGTTACTGATTTTGCTCTAGCTTGCATCCCTCCGTCCCAATGCTTTCGCAACGGTCCGCCAGGTCAATGCTCGTCCTGCGCGATACAAGCCACGGGATGCCTGCGTAGCCGACCAATGGGTGCTTAACGCGATATTCGAACAACGTCGGTCCGACTCGTTTGAACAGTACCGCGTCCTCCGCATGCTGCTTCGCGTAGGTCACGGACACGAGCCCGACCTCGGCCGCGCGGTTCATCGAAAGGGAGCCGTCGGCTGCCGATTGGAAACTGAAATTCGAAAGCGCACAGTAGCCAATCGAAATAATAACGACCGGCTTCGCGACGATGCCAAGGTAGGCCCACAAGCCACCGGCTCGCCTTTCCGACCACACGGAGATACCAAGCATTAGAGCGCGCCACCTAAGTGTTTTCCCCGATGCCGAAGATACTATGCGCAGAGATTGGCGACAACGGAAAGAAGCACGGAGCAGCCATCTTTTTTCAAATGGCCGGTAAAAACAGCCGACGCGAGACACTGTGAAGAGTGCACTTAGCTGAGCGAACGGCGCCCGTCTCAACGCTCCGCTGGTAAACAATGGATGCCATCGCCTCCGGCGCCCTTTTCTCCAGACGATTCGATGGCGGAGGCGGCCTCGCCTTCTGCTTGTTGCGCTGCACAAATTTTGCTACCTTCGGACACGAGAGAAACTGGAAGCGCTGCTATCAAGGCGCCGAGGGCAACAACCGATGAATGACGCTGAAATCGCTGCAACATTGCTCAACAGATGGCAAAGGAACAATCAACACGAGAGCGAAGCACGTCCTGCTGACCTTCTACGTGAGGGAGGCCTCTCATTCAAACATTATGTTGGGGTAAGTCGCGATACGTCAAACGAGTTCGCCGATGGCGTCGAGATTGAATGCCTTACCTTTGATGATGGCTCCCGAGTCATACGGCTCACAGCGCGAGGGGCGGTTGGTCAGTCGATGAGATGGACGGCCGTCGCTCCCTGACGTCGCCATCCGGTTTTTCGCTTGGCCCGCCTGTTCCAGGCAGAACTGGGCCGACGGCCGCTTTCCTTTTCGAAAGCTTCAGGGCTTCCATGACAAGCAAGCGATTCGACCTCGTCACTCTCAGGGGGCGATGTCGAGTGAAATCGCACACCAGCCTTTAACAGGAGCGCCACATTTGGAGGTCCCGGCGGTTTCGGTAGCGGCCACCAAGCCTCGAAACTCATCGTCCCCGGGATTGGATAATAATGGACAAAACGGAGTTTCTAGGTGAACGACCAGCGGAACGCGTGAGCAGACCGTTAGGAATCCAAGGTTATCAAGCAGCTAACCTCTCATAAGCCATTGCTGGCATCGTCCGAGCGGGCGGGAAGACTCTCCAACAGCCGCCGTCATGTCGAAAGAAGAAAAGCGCAAAGTGTTCATCGCCGTGCATCGTCGCGATACAAACATACCGTTTTCCGGTCGCTGCCGAACGACGAGATGCGGTGATTCTCGTGGCCCGTAGACGCCTGAAGCCGAGCCACTTCTCCACTGCGTAACGCAAGGATTGCTCTATGGTACGGGTCATTTTTGTCCTCACGTTCCCTCGCGATGCGGGCTTGCCAGGCGCGACGTCTAGTTGGCCGGTTATCCGCAACCTGCATGCCAGAGGTGCTTGGATGCGACAGCCTAGAGTCTACTTAAGGGCTCCAGTCGGTGCTGCGGCCACGTAAAAATTCGCCGCTCGGCGCGCACCCTCGGTGCGGCACGGCCACTTCAGCGGAAAACTCCATCGCGACGTGCGCAATAGTGGATGAAAGCGGCTTCAGCAATCAAGGGCGATAGGGGCACGCGTTAGTCGCGGCTAGTACGTAAGGGGCGGTACGCTCGTTGCGACAGGCGTTGCATCGCAGGTTCGTTTGGGCAACCACAATATTTGCAAACTATGGATTCTTCTACCATTTTGCTCATAGATGACGACCGCGACATCTGTGCGGTCTGGTCAATGATGCTAGAGGCGGAGGGCTTTTCTCCCTTCTCGGCGTTCGATGGACCAGCGGGTCTGGCCGAGGCGAGAGAGCATCTACCGGACATCATAATCTGCGATTTCATGATGCCAGCGATGGATGGGGTTGCTGTCTGTCGTGCCATCCGGGAAGACGAGCGCTTAAAAAATGCGTTCGTTATCCTCTGGTCGGCTGCGAGAAACATCGAAGCTAATGGCTGGGCCGACATGGTGGTGGAGAAGCCCGTGGATGTTGCGACGTTCCTTGGCCACATCAAGGCTGCTGGGATGTCTCGCCGAAAAACATAGCTCACTCGCGTTGCTATCCGAAGGTGCTCGTCGACCGACCGGCCTCGCGGGACGGGTCTGAGACGATTGGGTTGGCGGCCATTGGCGGAGGCGCACCCGGGTCCGCTTCTGGCGCCCAACGAAAATGAAAGTCGACGAGACTTGAGCGGCGTTGAGCGACCCGCACACGGGCCGACAACCGCGCGTTGAACGACCGGCTCGGAGGTGTGGACTGTAGGCAGTAGTTGATTTTGCTTGCAGGTATGAGCATCGAGCGGTGCGTCGCGCATTCTCATCCAAGAGCGACCACGTCAGGCGAGCGCTTCGTGAAAGCCTTTCTCAGGAGGCGCTCTTTCTCTAATTTTATTTGGAAGCTTTATCAAGTGAGATTCTGGAAGACCTGAATCAGACGGGTTAGGTCACCTTGGACGAGAAGCGGTTCATCGGGGAACGCGCAAGTGCAGTTTCTGCTCTTTGCCATCAAGTTCTGGCCTCAGAGCTTCGGCGGCGCGGCCTAAGGCGCACTAAATTTTAATGAGCGCCGTCTGTACCTTCACTTTCGCGGTCGTGATGCTTCCTGCTTCGAGCAAGTCATCGACCAACCGCGTGATGTGGGTCAGTTGCCGGTCGATGACGTCCTTGGTCCTGCCGGGAACGCTCCCGTATGAGTCTGCGATGTTGGTCGGATTTCAAAGTCGAAGGCGCGAAGCATCCGGTCACACGCACGCGGTCACGCATGTCAGAGATGCGGTGTTGTTCAAGCAGGTCGGGCCGGTTTGTTTGAATTCCCGGGGAAACAACCCATTTTGGGCATGCAGGCGTTCCGTGGCTTATCGCACGCCGCACCGGCATCCAACTCGAGATTGCGTGTGAAGAGGTCAGTTTGGATGGTTGCAAGCTGCGCACGAGGAAGGAGCTCGATTATTAGCGGCTCCTCTTCGCTGCGAACGCTCAAGAGGATTAGAAGATAGTTTTTATGAAAGTTCCTCCTAGAATTTGTCGTTTAGAAGTACGCAGCGATATGTCGGAAGCTATCATCGCGCTCGTAGCAGCGGTGGTTTCTGGCGACTCCTTTCTCGGTATTTACGACGAAGAAGATTACCTGCGCTTCGCGAATGATGCCTTCCTCGCCGCCTTCAACCTGAATGCGGGCGAAGTAGCGACTTTCTCTAGCATCATTCTCGATGCCGCGCGCGACAAAAAGGGAGTGCGCATCGATGCTGCGGACCCCCCGTCATTCGTCAAGGACGTACAGTTGCGCCGCCGCGTCGCAACAACTCATCCTCGGCAATGCGCGTTTCCAGTCGACTTTACAAACGACACGTGGTACTGGTGCACGGAGACCTTGCTGCCGAGCGGTTGGATTGTTTTGTCAGGCTCCGATATGACCATCCTCAAAATGAGCGAGCGGGAGCTGGTGGCCTCGAGGGACAAAGCGCTGTGGTTGAGTCAGGTGGCTGAACTCACTGAAGTTCCGAATCGCCGTTTCCTACTCGATACGCTGGACGAGTTAATGCGCCGCGCGACAATCGAGGGCACCGACCTGAGCGTTGCCCTGTTGGACCTCGACCATTTCAAACAGATTAACGACCGCTTTGGACATGAAGCCGGCGACTGCGTTTTGCGCCATTTTGCCGCTCACTGCGGGGCTAGCATCCGCGACCGTGGTTTCGTTGGCCGTCTTGGCGGCGAAGAGTTCGTTGTGGTTCTGCCGAGGACTAAGGTCGACGCCGCTAAGAATGCCTTGGATGGATTGCTTCGTTCGTTACCGGTCACGACGTTGCATGACCGTCGGTCCGAAACCATTTCGGTGTCGTTTTCCGCCGGCGTGACAGATGTTAGGAAGGGCGAAAGACGCAAAGACGTGCTTTTGCGTGCCGACAAGGCGCTGTATCTAGCGAAGCAGACTGGTCGAGCGCGCGTTGAGATTTTCAAAGATGCAGCACCTTAAGCGCGTCGCCGGCCCGTAGCCCGGTCGGGAACAGTCAGGCCCACGCGCTTCAACCCCGCCGCCGTGATGGCAGACGCTTCCGAGAATGGGCGACACCAATTAGTCTGTCTCTTACGCGAAGGGTTATACCTGCTCTCCCTTAGCTTTATGGTCGAGCAGGCGGCTGATTGTCATAGATTCCGCGGCTCGTACTTGAGCTCGGGGCGCGCTACGCAGTTGAGCGTCATACACAACAAGCGCTTCCCGCAACGCCTCGTATTCAATCGCGGGCGCTTTGCAATCGCTGTTCGGCTGGGTATTCCAGTCAAGCTGAACGAGCGCGGCATGAGCCTTTCGCACAGACTGCAGCCTTGACTTTTGGTATCCGGACAAACAAAGCTCTTCAGAAATCAAGAGCTGTTGCGCGAGCAGTGTGAGTTGGTTTGCCGTAGCCGCGCCTCTATGTAATGCATCTAAGGCAATCCAACTTCTAAGCATTAGCGAGTTCGCGATGCTCGAATCGCCTGCCTGAACCAGTGATGCAAGTAGCGGTGAGACGGACTTCCTCACTGGCTTGCGTGAAGCGTTTGTCCTGCGCATTTGATGAATATTAAAGAGAGGTCGTTTGGCGATAAATATTTTAAGGTACTTGCGCGCAACAAAATCCCATTGCGCCTCTTTTTTCAGACTCACCATGAGCTTGACGGTAAGGCTTACCTTTTGGGAATGAGAGCCAATCCTTCCATTGATTGCTGCGACGTCTTGGTTCAACAAACGCAACAGTTATCTAGGATGTCCGATGCATATCGGCTGACGAGCAATCCCGAGAAATCGACGGGCGACGCGCGGTCTTTACGCACCTTAACGCCCATCGCCTCAGTCGGCAACGAATGGGCGCTAACGGAGCAGACGCGAGCGCTTACGGCGGAGCTCGGCCGAAGCAAAGAAGAGGCTTTTAGGCGGGGGAGCGACAGGATTTATACGGCCCGACGGCCCGACGGCCGGACGTTCGACTACTGCGCAGATTGCGCACTCAAATTGGAGTGGAGAGCTCCGCGCGTAAGCGAAAGCGCGGCGGGGCTTCATTCAAGTGGCCCCACATGGAACGAATGCCCGAGATGTGCGGCGGAAGTCGCGGAAGTCAGTCGCTTTGACGACATATCCGTTGACACCAAGCTCGTAGGCTCGAGCAATGTCCATCTCCTCTCGAGATGAGGTGAGCGCAATTACGGGGATGCGCCGCAGCGTCGGGTCCGCTCGCATCGCCTTTAGGACTTCAAGCCCCGTCACCCGTGGCATCTTGGTGTCAAGAGAGCAAGAATCACCGAAGCCGCCGTTCGTAGGTTGCTTCCGAGGGCGCGAGCGACGGCGCAGCCGTCAATGCGGGGCATTGAAATGTCGAGCAGGACGACGTCCGGTTTCCACACACTGGCGGCGATTGCGGCTGCGCCTCCATAAACTGCGGTCACCTTGTGATTGCTCATCTCGAGGTAGGCCGCGAGTGCATCGGCGCCGATACTGTTGTCATCGACTACGAGTGAGCGTCCTCGAGCCAGAAAAGTACGTGAGGTCCATCGCCAAGCTTCATGGGCCGGTCGTGTCATTTCCATTCTGCGAAGTAGTGTTCCTCGCATATTAGAGGAACAGCATGAGTTTGATTTATTTACTGACACAATTCCAACGCAAACCGGCACGTGCGCAACAGCCTTTGTTTGATAGCGCGGTGAGTCACGTCAGTCTCGAGAGTCCAGTGCAAGCCGCACCGCCTTCGCGAGCTCATCGAGGCTGTAGGGTTTAGCCAGTAGGGTAACGCCGTCGTCGAGTCTTCCCTCATGGGTGATGATGTCCCGCGTGTATCCTGACGCGAAAACGACTGCTGCGCGATGAGGCGGTGCACTAGCGATGGCTGCAAGTTCCTTGCTTCTCACCGTTCCTGGCATTACGACGTCTGTGAAAAGCAAGTCAACAGGCGGGCCTTTCTGCAGCGCTGGTAGCGCGGAGTCACCATCGTGTGCCGACAGCACCTTGTAGCCAAGTTGCGCAAGCATGTCGATTGCGGCGAGGCGTACTTCTGAATCGTCCTCTGCGACGAGAATGGTCTCGCCACCGTGCAAGGCGTGCGCGTGCGCCGGACGCTCGTCGGTGCTTTCTTCCCCGTCGGATGCCGGGAAGTACAAGGAAATCGTGGTTCCTTTTCCGAGCTCCGTTTGAACATCAATAAATCCGGCGCTTTGCGTGACAAAGCCAAAGACCATACTGAGCCCGAGGCCGGTCCCTTGCCCCTCTGGCTTCGTGGAATAGAACGGCTCGAACATACGGGCCCGAACTGTCTCAGACATTCCTTTGCCATCGTCGGTCACTGAGAGCCTAACGAACTCACCGGAAGGCAAATTCGAACCCATCGATAGGCGGTCTTCACCGGTGCAGTTCCGCACGTCGACTTGTATCCGTCCGGACGTGTTGATTGCGTCCCGCGAGTTGATGACAAGGTTCAATATCGCGTTTTCAAGCTGATTGCGGTCTACGTTTATGTTCCTGACGTCGGGCGAAACGGTAACCGTGAGGGCTATCGATTCAGGAAGCGCACGCAGCATCAAGTCAGACATTGATTCCAGCAGCCTCGTGGGGCTCAGCGCCCTCGGGTTCAGCGGCTGTCGGCGTGCGAATGCGAGCATCTGCGACGCGAGCTTGCTTCCCCGGCCAATGGCTGATGACATGGCGTCGAAACGACCCTCAAGGTTCGCGGTCTGGCGCGTTGCCAGTCGAACAAGTTCGAGGTTCGAGGATAGTATCTGCAGCACATTATTGAAATCGTGCGCTACACCACCGGTCAAGTTCCCGATTGCTTCCAGCTTCTGCACCTGTCGAAACCGCTCCTCGGCTTCTACTCGTGCTTTGACCGCCTCGGCGACGCGCTCTTCTAATGTCTGTGTGAGGTTCAGCAGCTTGTCTTCGGCGACTTGCCTTTCTCGCTCGGCCAGAACTTTCTCTGTGGTCTCGAAAACGATTGAAATGACGCCAGCGGGACGGCCATCGTCCTCAGTCACCGGGGAGTAGTGTAAGTCCATCCAAACCTGCTCAGGTGCTCCGCTGCGCAGAAGGGTGAGCTCCTTATCCTTGTAGGACAGCGTCCCTCCGGCAAGGCAGGTGTCAACGACGTTCCGGTTAAAGTCGGCGACCTCCGGCCAACCGTCCTCAACAGGCTTGCCTAGGAGGAAGGGGTGGCGACCGCCGGCAAACACTGCATACGCGTCGTTGTAGACCATTGTGCCCTTTCTGCCCCAGAGCATGACCAAGGGCAGCGGCGACGCCAATACGAATCTAACTTCTGATTGAAGGCTGGGGGACCAGCGTTGGATGGGACCCAGCTCCGTGTCACTCCAGTCGAAGGCGGCGATACGCTCTGCCATTTCGCCTTCCCAGCCCGTGCAGTGGTAAGAATCAGTCGGCCAAGATTGTCGCGTCTTCATTCGTTGATATCCTGCGCAGGGAACGGCGGTCGTCTAATTTTTGTCCGGTAGCCTTGCCGTTGGCTTACTGGTGCCAATAAAATAAACATTCTGGCCTCACACCGCAATTCGGCGATTCGAGCGGAACTCTAACCTGTTCATGTCGGGACCATTGGCGGAACATCAAAAGGGAGCTGGCGTTGGTCTGTGGGAGTCAAGCGCCTGCACGTCTACCCTCGGACGTCTTCTCGAGCCCGGTTGGCGACCCTCCGAGCTTCGCCTCTCCGCGTCGTCGAAGGTGCTCGTCTTCAAAGGAGGGGGCCGTTGGCTCGAAGTCGACGTTGGCTTTTTCGGAGCCGTCTTTCCGGGCTGTCATCGCGATGGGATAGCGAGCAAGTGCCGGAGACCAGCGCCAGGAAGTGCGCGTCAGACCAACCGCGCGTGACGGTAGGGACACCGGGCACGGTGCGCAGGTCGACAGGCCGACGTTCGTCGCTCTCGATAGACCTAGTGATGGAAGCGCGGGACCGAATCGTCGCTTTATGCTCGACCGTCGCAAACCGAATGTATCGGTCTTCGCAGTAACTATTCGCTGCTGGCGGTCTTCGGCTTGCGAATGAGGCTAACCTGTCCATTGCGTTCGAGAATCGCCGACTCGACGTCTTCAAGTCCCGTGCAATGTAATTCCTGTCTCGCAGTCTCGTACACGTCGGTTTTCGTAATGAGCGCCGCAGACAGTTGCGAATCGTCGAACTTGCCGTCTTTGTAAACCTCGCGCTCTGCCCCGGCTACTAGACGCTCCAACTTCGGAGAATGCACGCACGCCCAGGCAAGGGCCCGATGTATCAGGACAATCACGAGCGATGCAGTGGCGGTGGGTATCGCAGGTGAGGCGCCCACGATGATACGGCTCAGCGTAGCGCCAAGCAGGATTGCGACTACGTAGTCAAAGGGCGAACGCTGTCCGAATGAGCGTCGACCCGCGATGCGAATAAAGACTAACGCGCTGAGAAACACTGCGACCGTGCGCGCGGCCATCTGAAGGGTGTCGAGGTCTCGTCCTTCGCCAAAGATACGAAGCATTAGACTCATCCGTTCCTCCACTTCAAAGTACGTCGCCATGGCCTCGCCGTCCATCCACCTGGGCTTTAATCTTCCGGACCGATGTAACCGGGAAGACCTATTGCGGCCTTGCTCTTGGCCAGCTCAATCGCTTTTTTAACCAGCGATTGAAAATCAACATCGCCGCCCGGCGAGGGCAGCGTCCGTCGGAAAAAGTCGGCCCAACGGAATTCTTCCAGCGGGACGGAAGTCTTTTCATATCCCCCGGCGTCGCGAACGAACGCAGACAGGCTACGAAACTCGTCGTCCTCGAGGTCCCAGATGTGTTCGCGCATTTCAGAGAACCACACCCGGTCTCCCTGAGCGTTATACGGGTACGCCCACCGATTGTTTTCAAGCGTGAGCCAAAACTCTGACCGCTTAAGGGATGAGAGGTCTTCTACAAGCACGACCGGCACACTTTCGATTCTGATTCGCCAAAGGGCGGCGGCGATGTGGTGATGGTCGATAGCGTACGGGACGCATCCAGGCCCGTACACGATGGGAACGGGCTTTTCAGCTATAGCCATCTCTAGGTCGTGCCCTTTGAGCTTTCGGTACGTCTCAGCCTTTTCGCGGACTTCCCGTAGGCCATGTGTAAGCTGGGTCGGCCGCAGCTTGTCGATTTTTATCGTTTTCATGAGGTGCTCCAATCGCATACTCGGCCGCACTGCCGGACTCACAAGCCCGCGCACAACCCCGATGCAAGTATCGCGCCGGTGCTTGAGCATCAGCGCGCAAGGCCGGTGCGCCCGCTAGCTATGTTGGACCAGGTGGCGAAGGACGGGAATTCCTGGGAGGTCACTGACGAGAAACGACGCGTTGTTCTGTGCTTTGCGGAGCTCAGGATGAGTGCAATGAACTGCATGCTGCGACGCACAATTGTCTCTGCCATGGCAAGTATAGCTGGCCGAAAGACTATGCCCTCTGTCCGCAGACGAAATGGAAGAAACGTGGTCCATCACGTCGAAGCAGCGGCGACATTACTGAACGGGGGCGGCCGAAATCTGGCGCGTCAGAGGCACCGAATCGCCCTTTGAACTTCCTGAGCGAGGGAGGACTCGAATTCACCCTTCTTCGCGGCTGCTCCCCCAAGCGGACGAAGGTTGCGACGGGATGGAAGTCGAATGCCTTTCTTTCAAAGTTGGCTAGCGTGCACTGCGGCTTGTTCGGTATCGACCGACCCTCGACCTTTCCCGATGGGCGCCGTAGGACCGCTGACTGCCTACGCACCGGTCGTCTCAGAACAGAGTTAAAGGCGATGTCGAAGACGGCCATGATGCTGGCCTGTCAATTCGCTGGCTCGTGGTCAAAGGCAGAACGCCGTCAACTACCGTCAGCCAGTGGTCTCGGCGGCTGCTCGACTTGCAACACATGTTTCAGGTCCTCGAGCGCAGGCGGTTTCACGAGGTAGCAGTCGAATATTCCGTCTTGGCGCTCGGTCGGTGCAGCGTCTCCGGTAAGAGCCACGAGTCGAGTCGTCGAACACTTGGGATGCTGCTTAAGCAGACCGGCGAGCGTCGGACCGTCCATCCCAGGCATGTGAACATCAATCAATGCGACATCCGGTGCGAATGAGTCGACGATAGCCAACGCGTCGGCGCCGCATAGCGCGCGCCGCACGTCATGCCCATCGAGCGCCAGCAGCATTGAGAGCGCCTCTGTCGCATCGCAGCTGTCGTCGACCAACAAGATTCGAGCAGGCGGAATGCCGTGAGAGGTCGGAGCGGAATGCCCAATGCCGGTCTTGCATACGACGGGCAGTCGCATTGTGACCCGTGTTCCTTTGCCTTCACCGTCGCTCGCGATTGTCACCGTGCCATGATGCGCCTGGACGAGATATTTCACGACGGAAAGTCCCAAGCCCAAGCCCCCGTCAGCACGCGTTCCGAGGTAGGGCGATTGCGCGTACAACTCGAAGACCCGCGGCAATAGTTCTGGCGCGATGCCAATGCCAGTGTCCGTCACCGAGATGACGGCATCCCATCTCGATTGCTCGTCACCCGCCATCGCGTCTGGGTCGGGCGCCTCAACGAGCAAATCAATATCGCCGCCCGGAGGCGTATACTTCACGGCGTTCGACAGTACGTTGCAGACAATCTGCGTGAGCCGAGCCGAATCGGCATATACCGTCACGGGGTAAGGCGGCAAGGTTGCGCGCAAATGTTGTCTGCGCCTTCTCGCATCTTCGCCGACGGCGGCCATGCCGTCCTTGACAATGTCACCAATCAGGCAGTAATCGAGGTTGACACAAAGCTTGCCGTGCCGGACGCGCGACGCATCGAGCAAATCGCTCACGAGCCGTTTAATCTGCTGAACCTGACGATGCGCGAGGGCCAGGGCCGAAAGCACTGCGGGATTTCCGGCCGCAAGTTTCTGTGCTGCCTCGAGCGCTGCATCGATGGGCGCAAGTGGACAACGCAGCTCATGAGCTAAAGTCGCGATAAAATTGTCCTTGTTGGCCTCGACCTGCAGCAGCGATTCTCTGGCCGCTTCGGCTTCCTCGGCGCGCGCCTCAGCGTCGGCCTTCGCGTCCGCAACATTCAAGGCAGCGAACGCGAAATCGGCCAGGCTCGTCAGGATGCGACGATGCTCGCTGTCAAACCGCACCTCGCCATCATGAGAGAGGACCCAAAGCGCTCCCCGGGGTCCGGCTGTGCCGGGGACCGGTACAACGAGCTCTTCGATGACGTCTGACTCAATCACCGAAAGGCACGGGAAAACCCGCTTCGGAGAAGATATGAGCTGAGGCGCACCTAAGCGGAACGCCAGCCCGCCGGGGCTCTCGTCGGTCGGGATGACGTGGCCGACGAGACGAGCGCAGCGACCGGACACGGCTACCCAACGGAAGGTCTCCGGCTGACCTGGCTGGTGTTGGTGAAGACTGATTCCCGCGCTGCCAGCCCGACAGAGGGCGAGGGCCGTATCAACCAACGTCTGCAGCATCGCGCTCGGCGACGCAGTAAGCGCTTTGCTTAGAGCGTGCAGCGCCGCATTCTCGGCAGCGTAGTCAGGAAAGCGCTGGGAGCGGGCGTCAAGCTGGGAAGTGACGATTGAACCGGCGCGTTGGACTCGCTCGACCGTGGACATTTCAGACGACTCCTGCATGTTAGCTCTGATTCAGGCTGAAGGCAGTGAGCGTGCATTCATTGTAGGCGTTGTACCCTCATTCTGCGACGCTTGGTGCGTAATCAAGCCACGCGTTATGGACAGCGGCGAGCTTGCGTAAGATTGATGGCTCACGGCCCTGCCCGGTAGCTGATAAGTGTCTTGCTTTTCGCCGGGGTAGGCCCTGGCGCAACTCCTGAACGCAGAGAACGCCTTTCGCTGTAAGCGAAGGCACTCCGATTGCTTCGCTGGTTTATTCGTGGCCGCTCTTCTCGTTCGCGCCCTGCGCCCGTCCGATGGAGAGTGCTGTCGCTCGCGAGGTACGACGGTTCGCTTGCTGCGAACCCGAATCTAAACTTATAAAGGCCAAATTGATGACCGACATCGACAGCTCGTCGAACTGGCATCCGGGGGTTGTGAGCAGTGGGACGCCGACCGACGATGCGACGTTCAGGCTGCTCGTTAATTCCGTCCGCGAGTACGCCATCTTTCGGCTCAGCGAAAATGGAATCGTTACCACGTGGAATCCTGGCGCTCAGCGCGTCAAGGGCTATTCTGCTGACGAAATCATCGGGCGGCACTTCTCCGTTTTCTACACGCCGGACCAACGTGCGAAAGGTCGGCCCGAGGAAGTGCTGCATCGGGCGCTCAGTAGCGGACAGTATTCGGAAGAGGGATGGCGTGTACGGAAGGATGGCTCCCTTTTTTGGGCCAGCATTGTCATCTCCGTAATTCGTGACGGGGATGGCAAACTGCTCGGCTTTGCCAAGGTTGTTCGCGATATGACGGAACGACGTAGGCTGGAGGAACTTGAAGCCTCGAGCCGCCGGATGAATGAGTTTTTGGCGATGTTGGGACACGAGTTGAGGAACCCGCTGGCGCCAATACGCAATGCGGTCGGCCTTCTCCAACAGCAGTCGCTGCCCACCCCAGACATCCTCCGCCGCACCCGTGACATCGTTGACAGGCAACTCGCGCACATGACCCGGCTTGTCGACGACCTTCTTGATGCCGGGCGCATTACCACGGGGAAAGTTCGAGTGACGCCGGCACCCGTCGCCATCCAAGACGTCATCGACCGCGCGGTCGAAGCTGTTCGGCCCAAGGTGGAAGCCAAAAACCAAACGCTCGACGTCCGTATGCCAGGAGACGAGCCAGTTATCGTCAACGGCGACGTGACACGGCTCGTTCAGGTCATTTACAACGTCTTAGACAACGCTTCGAAATATACCCAGGCGGGCGGGCTCATTCAGCTCGAGGCGCTGCACGTCGACTGGATGATTTCGATTTCCATTGAGGATAATGGTCGCGGGATTGCGCCCGAGTCACTCGACCTAGTATTCGACCTGTTTGCGCAAGAGAAGGACCCTGATGCGTCCACGGAAGAAGGTGGCCTCGGCATCGGGTTGACGCTAGCGCGCTCACTTGTCGAACTTCATGGCGGTCGCATCGAGGTGGTGAGCCCGGGCCCCGGCCGCGGTACCAAATTCACCGTCTGGCTACCCGCATACAAAGAGAACCCGAAGTTCGAAAGTCCTGAGGAACACCTAGCGCGGCCGTGTAGCCGGCCGGTAAAGGTTTTGGTAGTGGATGACAACCACGACTCGGCGGACAGCATGTGGATGCTTTTGGAAGCCCTCGGTCACGAGGCATTGAGAGCTTATAGCGGCGCACAGGCAATCGACATAGCAGCTTCATTTCGCCCAGACCTGGTCCTACTAGACCTCTCAATGCCCTTGTTGACGGGCTACGAGGCTATAGGGCACCTGCGTGAAGTTGCACGCAACGACGCGCTGGTGGTCGCGGCCGTAACTGGCTTTGGTCAGGTGGAGGACCGAGAAAGAACTCGGGCTGCGGGCTTTGATGCGCACTTGACAAAACCGGTCGGATTGGCCGAGCTGGAATCGGTTCTCACACTCGCGGAAGAGAGGATGCGAGACGGCGGCCGGGCGAAAGCGCCAGAGTGATTGGAAAGCCGACCGCCATACTATAGAGGAAAACTACATACTGATTCTTAAGAAGCGCCACCGACAGCCTGCGTTTACGTCAGTTGATTGGACTGTCGATGTGCTCGGCGATGCGCCCTGCGAGAGCAGGAAGGTCTTCCGCGAAGCGGCATTGAAGTAGCGGTATGGCTGGCAGCCCAACGAATGCGAGCCGCAGAACTTCAAGCTGCGGCTCGCGGCGATGCCAAAATCACTTGCCCCGGCGAAAGCCGGGATGTTTGCCCAACAATGGACTCGCTTTGCTAGTTCTAAGATAAAACGCAGTTATCCGACTGACTTGTCGGTACTGTCATGCGCTTGACGACCCAATTTCCTGTTCACCTTCGATAGACTTACCTCCCAAGAAGTTTGCCAACGCTTCCTCGCATCTGCGAGCCTCAAATTCGCTTGGTCGATTACCCGTCGGAATCTCAGCGAATGATTCTTCGCTGACTGAGTCCTTGCACTCTCCAAAATAGCATGGATGCAACGCGTCATCTTCGGTACGACGTCCAATAGTCAAATCCCACAGCCAACCGTCGCTTAACTGCCCTTGACGAACCAGAATTTAGTAACGACAAGCGCATGCGTCAATAAGCATTCTCGAATGTTTAGCGCGAACGTCCATAAGTGCGCTTGTATGTCACTGGATAGGCGGCGCCGCGCCAAACTTTTCCGCTAGCATTCTCTCGTAGACGCCGAAGTGCAAGTCGACCTCTTCCTGGGCGCCAGTCTGCACGAAGATATTCACCTTCTCAGCCGGCAGCCCCATCACTGTTGATATGGCTGCTTCGAGCTGCGGCGCGCAAATGCGGTCGTCCGGCAAGGTTGAACCGACTGTGATGTCGTAGCTTTTCTCTTCCCGAAGTACGATGTCAACAACGCGCGCACGTGCGCTCATGTTGTTATCAATGGCTAGTCGCGTCACATCTGCCAGTTGATGCATGACTTCTGTCGGAAAACCCTTGACCGAGCGAAGCCGAATGCGATGCTTGCCAAGCGTGCGCCAATCCGTATCAAATTCCACGGCGTCCTCCTAGTCAGTACGGTGGCGCGGAGGATATGGGCAAGGTACGTGTTTTTCAAGCTCGGAAAACTTTTTTGGTGACGCTCTTGAAAACTAACGTGCCGCTACTATTGTTGGCGTTGCAATGCAGTCGCTCGCAATCGCGTGCGCTGCGTGTTTCAACTTAATTGTCCGCGGCATCGGGGCAGCTGGGCTGATTCGCGTAAGCAGCTCCCCCGCCCGCCGCAAGAGGAGAGCGCATATGAGTGATGCATTCACCACACCGGACCTTTTCAGCGAACTGGACCGACTGCAGCGCCAGATGTCCAGCCTGTTTGGCGGAATCCCTACCAGTCTTCGTTCGACGCGTGTCGGAACGTTCCCGCAAATCAACGTCGGGTCGACTGAAGATTCAGTCGAAATCGTTGCATTCGCGCCAGGCCTGGATGTGAGCAAGATAGACGTGTCCGTCGACAAAGGATTGCTCACTATCGCTGGCGAAAGAACTACGGGCTATCAGAATTTGCCTGAGGGCGCCCGACAGTATGCGCAGGAGCGCTTCAATGGCTCGTTCCGCCGAGTTATCGAACTCCCGCAGCAGGCGGACCCGGACAAGGTCCAAGCGAAGTATATCGATGGCTGCCTTCTGATTTCAGTTGGCAAGCGCGAGACCTCGAAGCCGCGCTCGATTACTGTACAGTGAGGTGACACCATGAGCGACAACACGAATACGCAAATCACGGAACGCGGCCAAGGTGCCGTGGCACGGCAAGAAGCAACGGAGGCGCGTCGCCGACAAACGTTGGCGCCAAGTGTGGACATCGTTGAGGACCTTCACAAAGTCACGCTGTGGGCCGACCTGCCCGGTGTTTCGAGGGATAAGCTCGATGTGAAGGTACATGACGGCAGCCTGACCATCGAGGCCGAATCGGTGGTTCCCGTGCCGGCAAACCTGCAACTCGCACATACCGAAGTCCGGGCACCGTACTTTGCCCGGACCTTTACCGTCAGCGAGGACTTTGATACATCGAAGGTCGAGGCGTCACTAAAGGACGGCGTGTTGACACTCACTATCCCGCGTCGGGAAGAAGCGAAGCCAAGAAGGATTCAAGTGTCGGCAGGTTAGTGAGAGGGCGCGCGGCGGTGAAGCGAGTGCCTTGCCGTCCGCGCCAGTAGGAAAAACGCTTGTCGGACTGGCGCGACACCCTTTCCTTTAGGAGTTCGTTGGTGGGCGTTCCGGTTACAAGGAACTGCCCATTCGGGTAAGTCGAAAATTACCGTCCCTTCAACGAAAGCCGCTATGAAAAACGTCTTCAAGACTACACTTGCTGTCCTTCTCATCACCGCATTCGCAGTTCCCGTCGCAGCAACTGCGAAGACGCACCACCACAAGAAGCATCATCACCATCACAGTGTGAAGCCGCACGCTTGAGCTGGTGATAGTCTAAAGACCGAATCGCGCATGTCGAAGGCCCGTTTAGGGCACTATCCCGGCAGGGTTTCTGAGCGGTTCGGTCGCAGTCGAGCTTGGCCATCGGCGACATCCCGCGCCCGACCATTTTGAGGAATGCACGCGAACTGCGTTCATTCTCGCAGCTTTCAGCTCCTGCTGGTAGGGAGGAAATTTGGGCTTGCATCATTTGCCACCTCGCTAGTTACTTACGAGCCGTAAGTTCGAATCGCTGTACACCTGTCCGTCGTCATCGAGTGCATCGAATTCAGCAGAGAATCGGACCCGTGCTCGAACCCTGACCTCTGAGCGAGCGCAATATGATATTCATTAGTGTGCGCTTGGCGCCATTCGAGTGGGACGACCGCCTTGCATAATGCACGTGGTGAACAGGCGGCAAAGGGAGAGCGCGATGGTGACCGAACTAGGAAACTGGACGCAACGTCGAGTTGAGCTAATAGAGCGAGTGCTCATTGTCGACGATTACCGAGGGGCGGCCGTCGCTACGGCCGAATGCCTATCGTTAGAGGGGCTTCAAACAAGAGTCGCGGGAGGTTGCAGCGAAGCCTTGGAAATTATTCGACACTGGTCGCCCGACGTGGTGTTGCTCGACTTGATGATGCCACAGCGGGATGGCTTTGCGACTGCGCGTGCCATTCGCAGTAATCCGAATTCGGCCGCGACGTTCATCTGCGCATACACATCGAAAGACGGCGCGTTCGTCGCGCGAAACCGCGAAGGGGTGCTCTTTGACGCATATTTCAGAAAGGGTGCGTCGCCCGACCGGCTCCTAAGTTTCATACGCGGTTTGTGCGTCTCTCATGAACTTCAATGAGTGAAGGTCCCCGTAACGAGACCGCAAGCTGTGGTCGCTTCCAACAGTGTCCGCCGGTTGTTCTCCTTGATGACGCCCAGATGACGGTCGGAAGGTCGACGGCATGCCCTACGAACGCTTGATGCTCTCAACGACGATGGCTTGACGGCCGGCATCAAATGGTAGCGTCAGTGGTGCGCATACAACGGCAAGAAAGGGTCCTTCGAGTGTGGAGCGCCCTCGCTCGATGGTCTGGATGCGCCGGCGGTTGCGACAGGCGATGGGCACACCGGCATGTCAGTGCGAGGGGTCGAAAGACTCAGTAGCTTTGTAAAGTCATCGGCTGCGCGCACCCGCGCTGTGAGGTCAAGCAGTCCATTGAGCCCAAGCAGCTTGTCCGTTGTCTTTAAAATAGATGTGTGGTCGTATAGCGAATGGTCGATAGTGCCAGCCGGAACGAAGGGTGAGACCACGATAGCAGGCACCCGTACTCCCAGTCTGTCGAAAGAGAAGTTATGAGTCTTCAGGCGGGAGTTCTCGGCTGTTCCGGGCGGCACGGCAATCGGAGGTGTCACGTGGTCGAAGAAGCCCCCATGTTCATCGAAGACGACGAGCAGCACGCTAGTTGACCACAGTTTTGATGCGCTGATAGCGTCGTAGACCTGCTTCACCAACGCTTCGCCTTTACGAACGTCACCGGCCGGATGCATCGAATTGCCATTTCGGAAGTCGTTCTTTGCGTCGTACGTCGGCTCAATGAATATGAACTTTTCCGTCAGTGAGTTGGAGGCAAGCCGGGAGAGAAGCGTATCCATTCCGACGAAGCGGCTGAGCAGGTTCTGCATTCCATAGATGCCGCGCGTCTGAGCGACGTCACCCTGCACGATGAGCCAGTCCGACTCCTGAATTTTCGAAAACACCGTGCCGTTTGGGAAAGTAAAAATCGGGGCGTTGAAAAACACGGCCTCCAGAACTTGCGCATCACTCGGAGAATGGTCGAGCCCCGACGATGTCCCCGCAACGGCAAAGAAGCGATTGGGCCACGTGGGTCCCGGCATCGAGGCAAACCAGTTGTCGCACACGCCGAACTGGCTTGCCAAGAAGTTCAGGACGGGAAGTTGGTCTGGCGTGAAAGCGTTGAAGGCATCGGCCACTGCGTCGAAGTGGTCCTCGTACGTTCCGGCGAAACCCGTCGTAGACGTGTCTGTAGCGAACGGCGGGTAACCTCCCGCGCCGAGGACCAGCGAGTCGTTGCGCACGGTGTCCGCGTTTGCCACCTGCAAGCCGCACAGCTGGACACAAACATCGGTGAATTCATGGCCCGGGTCGAAGCCAAGCGCATAGGGCGCACCTCTTCCTAGCTGGTAGGAAGTCCCCGTCCGTCCAAAGTTGACGATAGAAGCAGCTAGCAGCCCATTCGCGGTCGTCGGCTTGCCGGTAGGCGTAGTGCCCGCCAGGCTCGACCATCCAAATACGCTGTCGTACGAACGGTTCTCGAGCATGAGAACGAACACGTGCTCTATGGCGGCCATGGTCACCCCGGCTTCTTACCGTCCCACGGCTGCTTGTTGTAAGCGCCACGCCGACCAGTGTCAGACG
Source organism: Caballeronia temeraria (assembly GCF_001544795.2). Taxonomy (GTDB): domain Bacteria; phylum Pseudomonadota; class Gammaproteobacteria; order Burkholderiales; family Burkholderiaceae; genus Caballeronia; species Caballeronia temeraria. The sequence continues at coordinate 21,468 of NZ_FCOI02000054.1, forward strand.
CACGAAACGTTGTCAGCTGTTGATTCCGCGACATTTTCATTTCTGGCTACAGCAGATGAATGTTCCCCGCTTGCTTGCCCTTTGGACCTTCCTTCACGTCGAAGTTCACCTTCTGATTTTCAGTAAGCGATTTAAAGCCCTCGACTCTGACTTCAGAAAAATGCACGAACAGGTCTTGGCCACCATCATCAGGCGTTATGAATCCGTAGCCTTTTGCGTCGTTGAACCATTTCACCGTACCCGTAGGCATACCTTCTCCCAATTCGAGTGAACTGCACTGCGTCCATACCTATACATCAGGATAACTATCTAATTAGGTGTCTCGTCGAGGTATCTGACTAAGCCCTCACCGTTGCTGCTCACACCGAGATTACATTTTTGTGGACGACATCGCCTGTGTCAAGGAGTTAATTACTAGAATGCGACCGGCGCTCTTGGCGACGGTCTGAATTACCGTTTAGGCGGCAGTGGCTTCAATCGTCAGAAAGTTCGTCGTTGGATATTCCCGAGACGCAAACGGGGCGGTTTCAAGCCGAAGTGCAACAAGGGGTTAATGTTTAGCGTCTTGAGGTTGACTTGCTGAGGCGAGCGTGGCGGCGAAGACCTCGAACGGTGAATGAAACGCATAATTACTCACATGGACGACGTTGAAGTCTTCGAACGACCACGCGGAAGGGTTATGCGCCGCGTCGAACGACGGGAAGCCGAACTCGTCCCTTTCAGCGAGCACGTTCGCACCTTGGAGAAAGCCGGTTACGACAGCACCGCGGCGCGATACATCTTGGAGCACATGAGGCGGGAGGTGGTTGATTGGCGGCAAGCTGAATTTGAAATCGACGCTTTCTCGCCGCGCACTCCTGACGGATGCGCATAGCGAAGGATTTTGGCTGCATCGTCTTTGATACTCTGTTCCTGAACGACGCTCAAACGATGCCCGCTCACAGCGACGCGTCGGCGATTCCCTTCGAACTGCCTCGCAGGTGCTTCAACTGCGCGAAGGCATAGGTCGCATACTGTTCCGCGGCGGTCGCTGCGTCCCAGTTGATAGCGCGACCAATTTCTTGCCATAAGGCGCCTCCTTCGAGCATACGTTCGACCATGGGAATGTGGCCTTGTGTCACCAAGCCAATCTGCACCTGCGAATTTTCCGGGATGAACTTGTTGAATGTCGACATGAGCCAGGCGGTTCCTCTTCGGGGACGATAGGTGACGCACGGGCTAAATTCGTGCTGATTCATATAAAATAGCGCCGGCGCCCGACTGCTTCTATTGGCTTCCGCGCACATCGAAGCCTCAGGCTTCTGGATAGCGAATACTTCGCTGGGAACGATGCTCGAGCGACACTCTCTACTGGCGAATGCGCTGTGAGGGTTTTACTGAACTTTTGTGCTGATATCGCTTGAGCGCGCCACCGAGCGGGCTTTATGCCGCGCATTGCGGGCCTCCAGTTGAGCAGCGCTTTCGTCCAGCGATGGCCCACAGTTCGTGAATAGGCGCGCTTGGCACGCACTTGTCGACGTGGAGGACATCATGCTTGTAACCCGGTCGCCTTTAGGCGCTGGACGGGTTTAACACTGGAATTAAGTATGTCCGATAAGGGAGGTCACTTCCGGGCACCGTCCCTCGCGTGATATGTTCTGAGTCCATTCACAAACATCGCCATCGTGCGTTCACTGGAATGAGTATGAATTCAGCCCTGTCAGAAGATGTCATTCGACATCGCGCTTACTTGCTCTGGGAAGCAGACGGCCGCCCTGAAGGCCGCGACGAACACTACTGGCACTTGGCCTCTTCACAACTCCTCGTCGAAACCGTGGTGCCAGCCGCGCAACTTGCTGCTGCGAGCAGGCCCGCTAGCAAGCCGAAGACGGCGGCACGAAAGGTCGCGAAGGACGACAAGCACGGAGACGCAGGCAAAGCTGAAAAGAAATCGCCGGCTACGAACCAAAGAAGGTGACCGCAGCCTCTCAAGGTCTAGGCGCGACGAACTTGGCCAATGCGAAGCCTAAGGCAACTGGCAAGAAGACGCGCGACAGCGCCGCGTCAAATATCCAGTCGGAAGCCTAGGCGTCGGTAGGTTAGCAGAGCTCGCTCACCGCCTGACTTGCGTTGAGCTACGCTGAGCGCGTGGCCATTTCACCGAGTACCCTGCCGGGAGCGCGCTGAGACCACCGCGCCTTGAGTCGAGCCTGTAGAAGCCGACGTCGTCGAGCGCCTTTGTACCAAACCTTGATTGCCGGTTCCAACTCGAGCTCGGAGATGCGAAGGCAACAGCAACCCGCTGCGGCCCAAAAATATCGAGACCCGGCCAGCGGTGCGACATGGAGCGGCCGTCGAAGGGCACGTCGATGAAGTGGCGGAAAGGAACAGAACCAATTTTTTGCGGACCGCACAGCGCTGGTCAAGGCATGGTTCAAGCGGCGCTTTTCCCAAAACATCCGTGAAATGGCGACTCAGCAAAGCCAAGCGATGGAACGCTAAATTCGACCAACGAATGGCAGCCGCGCATGAATGTTTCAAGTTCGAGTGGCCGCCGGCCTGGTTATTTGGTTGCAGGACTCACACTGTGCAATAACGCTTGAAGGTCATCGATGTTGAAGGGCTTGGATAGAATCGTTACCCCAGCGTTCTTCGCTCGCTCGAACTCATCTGCATAGCCGGTCATGAGCGCGATAGCTTGCGTCGGCCACCTGCGCCGCACTTTTTCCGCGACGTCAATTCCGTTGTTGATGCCGGGCATCTGGATGTCCGAGAGGATGAGGTCGAACGTTTCGCCGTCGTCCAATACACCCAGCGCCGCATCGCCCGTAAGCTCGTGCCGAGATTTCCAGCCAAACACCTCCAATACGGCCGAAAGTCCAGCGGCCACCTCCTCGTTGTCCTCAACCAGCAAAACGGACCCCTGGATTGATTCGGTAATGGCCGGCGTATGCGCGGGTGCTACTGTCGCCTTGGTGTCGGCCTCTCCCAATCCGCGCGGAAGAAAGAGAGAAACGGTGGTGCCTTCGCCTTCCGCGCTCACGATACGAGCGGTCCCTCCAGCCTGCTCACACATTGCCATGACCTGCGCTAGGCCGAGGCCGGTACCTGCACTGGCAGCTTTTGTCGTGAACAGGGGCTCGAATGCGCGTTGCGCGACGGCGGAAGGCATGCCGACGCCAGAATCGGAACACGCGATAACAACATACTCTCCTGGCTTCAGACTTTGTCTCGCGCCGTCGACCGTGACGTTCTCACACCGAATAGTGAAGTCGCCGCCGTTCGGCATGGCGTCCTTGGCGTTAACGGCGAGGTTTATCAATGCTGATTGCAATTCGGTCGGGTCAACGTATATCGACCAGATTTCCGCCGGCGATGTGATTCGCAAGCGGACACGGTCGCTGAGCGACGTCCGTATCAGCGATGCTTCTTGCTCAATCCAATCTCGGACGTCAATCAGTTCCTGGCGTAGCGGCTGCTTGCGCGCGACACTGAGTAACCGCCTTGCCAAGACCTCGGCCGTAGCCGATGCTCGCTCGACGGCGACAACCTCCTTCTCCAGGTCATTGAAGTTTTTTCGGCGTGCCAGTTCCATGTTGGCCTTAACGACCATAAGTAGATTGTTGAAGTCATGCGCTACGTTTGCGACCAAATTACCAAGTGCACCCATGCGCCTCATCTGTCGGCTCGTGGTTTCTGCGGAGACGCGCATTCCAAATTCCGCTTTCCAACGCTCCCACGCAGTCCGTTCGCGTTTGAGACGGTTCAAACTGAACAAGACCAAGACCCAGATACCGACACACGGTACCAATGTTGCGATGGCGATGAAACCATCGTGCCTTAGCCACCTATAAGTCACCGTGGAGACAGGGATGCCAACGGTCACGTAAAGTGGATAGGAACCGACCTGCCTGTAGACCAAAAGCTTCTCGACGCCGTCGAGCGCTGAGAACACCTTGAGCCGCCCGCCCTCCCGATTGATTCGCACGGCTTCCAGCAGAGGCTGACTGCTCCCCGGGGCTCTTCGCGCTCTTGGGGCGGGAGTTCGAACGAGCGTGGTGCCGTCACTTCGAAATAGCCCAACCGTCAAGGCTCCGTCGTGCGTGGTCAGGCTTCGGTAGAAGGAGTCAAAGTAATCCCGCCGAAGCGAGACGACCAGGACGCCGAGTACGCGTCCACGCGCGTCGTATCGGGGCAGGGTTACGTTAAAAACGTCGGCGGCAGGGTCGGAAATCTGTTCGGACCGGGAAATGTTCGCCGCTGTCTCATCGTCGTGCCGTGCAAACGACAATACAGGCCGGTCACCAATTGATTGAAGTCCGACCGGAAAGGCGCTGCTGCTAGCCAGCAAATTTCCCTTGCGTCCGAAAATCGCGATAGACGCGACAGGCGGCAAATGCCGTGCAGTGCCCGCTAAAAAATTGTGAATTGACAACTGTCGAGCGCGGAGTTGGGCGTCGTCGTCTTCGCCTAGAAAGGCCAATATGCGTAGCGACATCTCCTTCGTGACATCCATAACTTTTACTGCTTGCTCCTCAGCCACCCTTGTCAGGCGGCCAATTCCTTCAGACGAATCGGCAACACGGGTTTGATAGTCGAGGTAGCCATATGCGACCAGGAAGAGCAGGGGCGTTACGATGGAGGCGACGAATGCCGCGATGAGCGTACGGCGTGTAGAGCCAAAATCGCGGGGCGGGACGGGAATATCCAGTGCCGAGCTTTCTGCAGCGGGCGGTTCCGTATTGATATTCATAGGACTGGACGGCGATTCGCGAATGCGCAGTCTATTCATATGTAAGTTCTCCGTCAAACGCACACGTCGGCCGGCCGCCAACACCCCAAAGAGCCGAATGACTCGAAAGAATCCGCGCCGTTAGCGTCCCGGGTCGTCTGTTTGGTCTGGAATCAGGAACTCGCTTGGCTCCCGCAGCGCGCGTATGAAAAATGGCGCATCGCGTTGATGACGCGTCGAGAGGCAACGACGACATATGCCCATTGGTGGACCGGTAAATATGGCTAGCCGGGCGCAACTCAGTGACGTCCAGACACTGGACGACGTGCAATCTCTCACCGACATCAAGACGTTTGCGCAGGAGGAAGCCTACTTCCATGAGGGAACCGTTTCTCGATGCGACGAAAGCGGCGGGGCCTTGCGTGCAAACGTCAACGGCACAAGCAGCTATAGCGTCCGCTTCGAGCAGCGACCAGACGCAGAAGGATTCGCGGCGCTGATAGAGGTAGTCCGAGCCACGGACAGCGTCGACCACGCGCGCGAGCGAGCTTTCGGCCTTATGTGGGCGCAGGTGAAGAAGGAGAAAGCTTCAGTTGCCGTCGGTAAGTCTGTGTGGCTCCGCCCGAGGTCGCGCACCGATATCGTCGAAATCCACCTCGCATTGAAGGAGCCCGACAAGGCTTGGGCCGCTTTCGCTGGCGGTCCGGTCGCCACCAATATGTGGGCAAGGATGGCGTCAATCCGAGCAAAGACTCATCCCGCGATGCAATCGCTCTATATCACCGCCTGTTACCAATTGCGGCGGAGGAAGGCGCAAGGAAAGCTCGCTACGAAGACAAAGAGGCCGTCCGATTGTCCGTAAAATCCGAAGTCTGCGAGCGGAACTCGGCGAGCACCTTGAATTCGAGAAGGAGCTCAACATGATTCGCAAAGCCTATGGACTAAACGAAACTCTATGAAGTTATTGGCGACATTAAACTGAAGTCACGATACCGCTCTATATGAAGCCGTGTGGCGAACCCTGTGCGCGATATTGAGCAGGTGCGCTCTATCTGCGAGGTCGCGTTACTAGCGCCCGTGTCTGTGCGAACTCAAGTAGCCTGCCATGGCGCTGAGCGGGGCTTCTCCGCAACCTGCTATCAAACCGGCGCGAAGACGACGGCGCCACGGCGCCCGACTTTTGTGAAGCTGCGGACAAAGCGATACGCCTGCCCATCAATTGCGCAGTCGTTTGTGCCTACGTGCGTTAGGCGAAGGATTTCGTCCACTGTGGGCTGTTCGACCGCCCCACAGATTCGCAGGTCCGCCTCTCTTCCAAACGGGTCGCCGACATACATCGCACATATTTGATTCTGCGGCTCCGTCATGATGAGACTCTCGCCCGCGTCCAACGAAAGTTCAAGATACTTTGCCAAGGTTTGGAGGGACGTCGGAGGCCGCTGTGTCTGACGCTCGCCGCCGATATCGACTGTCATAATGTTCCGCTCTGGCATTGGTTGGTTTAGTCAGGCAAAGGAGTTGCTCGAGGAGACCGACCTAGCGGCAGCGGGTCAGCGCGATTGCCTCTGCTTTTGCTTGCGTTCTTCGCAGGCTCGAGTTTTCTCTTCAAATCCGCGTGTACTCGCAGCCTTTTGCGTACGCCGTTGTTTTCAATTCGCAGAAGGCGCGCCGCATCTTCCTTGCAATCTTACGCTGATGCCGTACTCGTAGCCTCAGGCGTTGGCGATACCGCTGACGTCGCGGGCGTGACTCTTCGTGCAGAGGCTTTGCGAGCAGAGCCCCTCTTTGCAGCGACGGTTTCCCCTGCTGAACTCTTCGTAGCGGTCTTCGTCACGCCGCGGATTTCCGAGAAGCCGTCGCCTTTTTGGCAGCAACTCTCTTGGTCGCAGCGCGGCCCTTCGATGAAGCTTTTGAAGCGGCTGCCTTGCCAGTCGCCGACGCGTCCGATGTGGCGGCAGGAGCTTGTCCAATCAAAAACTTAGTTCGGTCCTTTGCGGACGCCAACCACTTCGGAGAAGGACCGCGACCGCTCCAGGTCGCTCCCGATTTCGGGTCTCTATATTTCGCAGGCAGTGCGCCCGTAGCGTTCACTTTTCTCACGGGAGCCTTTCCGCTGGACCCGGCGGCGGAAACTGCTGAAGACGCGCCACTAGCACCATCGATGAGAAACTTCGTGCGGTCCTTCACGTCTTTAATCCAGGCCGGTGGTCGAGCGTGTCCGCTCCACGTCTCGCCGGTTGTTGGGTTCTGATACTTTGCGGGCAATTTGCCCTTGCTGGCGCTCGACGGTTTGTCGCTTCGACCGACGGCAATGCGACCGCTTGGCTTTGCGTCTCTCTTCGCTTTCGCCTTGGCTTCAATGTCGGCGGTAGTGAGCCCGTGCTTCAGCATCAAATCGCGAATGTGGTCCACTGCTGCTTGCGCTTCCCTCGCGAGAATCGTCTCCGCCTGTGCTTGGAGTTTCCTCATCCGTGCCTGAATTCTATCGAGTGTCGTCATGTTCTCCTCCGAGTGGGTTACTCGGAGAACTATGACATACCCTTAGTCAAAATAGTGCGCGAAACCGCTTCGTTCCGGAACAAAACCTCCGTAAGGTTATCCCCGGATTCGAGCAGGAGAGTGGCCGAGGGACGTGACCGGTTAAGAACACGACGAAGATGGGGGTTACGAAACTCGCCGACGGTAGGTCGCAATGCGATGGAGAAAGCGGACCCAAACCAGCACGCACCCAACGGCCATCGGACCCGCCTTCTTCGGCGCAAGGATTATTTACCGGCATCAGCCTCGCACTTTTTCATGAACGACGTTTTGGCAGCACCGGCGAGCGGCTTACCGTCTTTGCCCACAGCTTTGCTCGCACATGCGGCAGAGACATTGCTCTTGTTGCCAGCTTCGCACTTCTTGATGAAAGAGGGCGGTTTCAAACCGAAGTGCAACGGGGGTTAATGTTTAGTTCTTTGAGGTTGGCTCGCTGAGGCAAGTGTTGCAGC
>NZ_FCOI02000055.1 GCF_001544795.2 Caballeronia temeraria
ATACGAATTCCACCACGACAGCACCATCATGCCTCACGCGCGCGCGAATCAGGAACTGGCCCAGCCGAGTCGCTTACCTTCAACGAACCCTTCGGGACCGATCTCCTGCGAAGGCTCTCAGAATCCCACACCTACGCCGACGCCCACCCCGGAACCGTAGCTGCCGCCCCCAACGCCAACACCGATGCTGGGGCCCGGTGCGTAGTAGCCGGGGCCGTATGCGGGCGCGCCGTCACTGTACGGTGGAGCTGTAACGCATCCGGAGAACACCACCGCGAGCATCAAAATGCTGAACAATTTGAGCATGATCCCCTCCCATTTGAGCATGATCCCCTTCTATGTGGGACACCCTCGCAAGCTTTAAGCCTGTTTCGGAAGCCTTCCCGGAATGCGACGGCCACCTGGGCCATCGTATGAGCGCGATCTAGAACCAATTACGGCCTCGGTGGCATGCCGGAACATCCGATTCAATCGCCACGGTTAAGTTGAATCGGAAAAGCTAGCTGCCGCAAGCCCGCTCTTGCCCTTGATGACCGCACGCGCGAGGGACTCGCTTGGCAGGGGAGATCAACTGCCACCCATGGCGCTATCCACATTCTCGTCAATCTCCCCGTTTTTTTCGGACGAATCGAGAGGCTCCGGCGGGCGTTCGAAGTTTCGTCAGGTCGCAGCCATTGGAGAGGACGAGTCGACAAACTTCCGATCGTGGAATGCTTGCTGATGCCCTTCGCCCGAGCTTGTTTCGCCAAGCAGGGCCTCCCTCAGCGACTGGGCGAGGCTTGTTGGTTTCCCTTCCCGGCTTCTCTCGGTACAGCGCACGCTTGACAAAGCAACGGCCTGCGAAAGGGGAACAGCGATGAATCCGATTTTTGAGGAAAAAACACGTGACGGAGAGATTGCCCGCGCCCTGAACATGGCGCTCCATGCCTTCTGCGTCCATTCTGGCGCGCAGATCATCATGGAAGGCGAGTCCGTAACGCTTAACTTTTCGCGCGAGACGGCCGCGATCACCCGCGCCCTTCAACTCCTCGGCGTTCGCGCCGGCGAGACGCTCCCCGCACCGAACTTCGACCAATCCGACTTGGGGAAAAAAAAAGTCCCAGGCTTTTAGCCTGGGACGTGCTCACAAGCTTGGTTGCAGCTACGCCGCTTCTGCAAAGAGACTCAACTGCGTCGTGTCATAGCCCAACAGTGCCTGATGCGCTTCGTCGCCGATGGCGTTCTCGATCAGATGTGCGTCGAGTTCGGCCGGCGTCAGGTTCAAGCGCTGCGCGAGTCGAGAGAAGTACTGCCCGCGCTTCGCCATCTCCTGATACCGCTGGGCCATGCCGGTCGGCAACTTCACGATGCCCTCGTTCAGCCAGAAATGCGCTGAGTCAATCGCGTCGCGATGCTGCGTGTTAAGCATGAAAGCGGTGTCGTAGGTGCACGTGACGAACAAACATGCTGCTTCCGCGTCGACGTCGAACTGCGACGTCTCCTCGAAATACACCGTCTGCTCACCGCCCGTCGTTCTCGCATATCGCCCGGGCCGACCCTGATGCCGGTACGGGTTCCACTGTTCAGCGTCGAACGAGCGCAATCCCGTCGCAGGCGCCTCCTTGTCGTACTGCCCAACTGGATACCAGCCGTGCAGCACGATATCCGTCTTCGGAAGTGGTTCGAGCGTTGGAGTCGGGTAGCGACGCCCCAACACGTTGACGTCGTGCCAGACCGCTAGTGCCGGAAACGCGTGGGGCGCATAGTGATGCATCGACAGAAAGAAGTCGATCGCCACCAACTGCTGCGGCGTCACGAATTCGAACTGCGGCTCGCACAGCACCCGATTCTCTTCCGAATCCGGAATCGATCCGCTCGCCAGTGCGCCTGAGTGCGCTTCGGCACGGTCGCGCTCGGCCGCGTCGATAGTGCAGAGCTTCTTGAGCAAGTCGACTCGCGTCAGGTAGCTGTAGGTGTCTGCCTGGATGCGCGTGTAGCCCGCATCGCTCAGCGAACGCCCCACCAGTTCGCGCCGCGACATATCCCACTGGATCGCGAGCAGATAATTGCGGAAGTCGTTGAGCGAACGAAGATGCCCGTATTGCTCATCCTCGATCATGGCCTCAAGCGACTTGTCACGATCGCCACTGACACAACAAAAAGCACACCCAAACCTGCTTCCGCACGCGGCCCGAGCACCCGATTCGCCCACCACAACACCGCACGTTCCTCCGTTTCCTGCCCGATAGATATCGGACAGGCGGTGGATCGTGGCCGGTGCCAATGACGACGGAAACGTCAGGTCGCGAGCATCGGCCAGCAGCGCGAGCATTGTCCACACGTCGTCCGAAGTCCATTCGCTCAGCGGAGACAGTGTAAGTGCCCCGGTTCTGCTTCTGACAGCAACTTCCGCGCTGTCTCGCGGTTCAGCCATTGCGACCGCGCGGGAGGTACTTTCGTCCTTGCGCAACCCGAGCACCGTTATGACTTCGCGAGCAACGTCATCTGCCGCTCGTCGTTCAAGCAGTGTTCGAAGGCGACCTCCCGGCCGTACCTTCCACTCGTCCGCGTTAAGGTGTCTATGCACGAGAGCGTCAACAACTTTCCGTTAGCCCTTGTCTTCACTGAGTTTGCGCCTGTTGTCGCTCTTCTGCCTAGTCTCGTGTTCTGTACCTTATGAACGACCGCGGGTCGGGTGTAAAGAAAATGCCTTGTCGAAGGACTACCTTTGACGCAGCCGGGCCTCCAACGAACGGCGTCTCGATGCACCGCCGGGGCGCACTAACCAATGCGAAGGAGCGAGGAAATGAGTGATCAGCCGCACACCTCAATCCGCACAGTGATATTCCGGGATGGTGAGCGCATGCCGATGCTAATTGATGCCGAGACCGGCATTCCAATGTTCGACCCCTGCGTCTTCGCGTGTACGCACGTAAGACCGAGAGCCGCTTCAGCAGCAACCATCGAACAAGTTTTGAGAGGCGTACAGTTCCTTCTTCATTTCTCTCGTGGGCGCGGGATCGATCTTGCAGAACGATTCACTTCGGGGCAGTTCTTCGATCTCCATGAGTTGGACGAGCTCTCGCGCTCAGCCTACGTTCGGACACGACGCGCAAATTCGGGTATCTCGGGGAAATCAGACGCTCCTCTCGTACGAAGTCCTGTAGCTTCAGGTACAGCTGCGATTCGCCTCTACTACGCCGGTGCCTATCTTCAATGGCTCGGTGAGCGAACCGCCGGACAAGTCTGCCAGACGTTGGAAGAAAGAGACCGCTACATTCGACTGCTGTCTCAGATGTTAGATCGACTCCGAATTCGCACTCCGACAGCTGAAAAGCAATCGACACGTGTTGGCCTTAACGCTCAACAGAAACTCAGACTGCTTCGCGTCACCGATCCATCGTATCGGGACAAACGTGTTGTAAGTGACTTCTTGCGCGACCGAAACCGACTCATCGTCATGTGGGGCATTGGTACGGGTTTGCGCCGCGGCGAGTTGCTCGGACTCAGAATCAAACGGTTGGATTTCCGGAGGAATATGGCATCGATCGTTCGTCGCGCCGACGATCCGGATGACCCGCGAAAGTATCAGCCGAACACCAAGACCCGCGAGCGCGCAATCGGTATCAGCGACGAATTGGCCTTCCTAACGCACGAACACATAGTCGCGCATCGCGCAAAGATAAGTGGAGCACGGAAGCACGACTTTCTTTTCGTCTCAGAGACCACCGGCCGGCCTTTGTCGTTGGCGGGATTCTCAAAGGTTTTTCGTGAACTTCGGGCGCGAGATCCTCTTGTTGGCGAAAGGCTGACGTCCCATGTGCTGCGTCACACTTGGAACGAAGACTTTAGCGAAGTCGCGGATAAAGCTGGATTGAAGCCGGAAGATGAACGCCGCGCACGAAACCACGCAATGGGTTGGTCAGAGTTTTCGAAGAGTGCTGATCACTACCTTCGGCGGCGAACTCGTCGTCTCGCCGATGACATCTCAACACGCATACAACAATCGTTGGTCGAGATGCGTCCTGCCAAGGCCCAACATGAATGAGAGCGGTCGAGATGCCTTGCCAGACCATGTGAGATCGCCGTCCAGAACGATCGATGGTGCCGAGTTTGACGCCGCAACGTGGCACTGGAGATTCCCCACAGCCGACGGCAACGTGGTGTTCAATTTTTCCAATCTCCCCGCAGCAACAAGCGATTTTCGCGCGCAGGTACGTGAAGCTTTCGCGGTCCTGTTGTTGGCAAACGCACCTGAACGACTACGCCGGTCCCTTGGACGCTTGCGCTCGCTTTTAAGGTACTTAGCGTTGGAACATCCAACGCGGCGGATCGAAGAGATAAGCGCCGCCGACGTTCGCAACTACGGTGCATCATTGGCGGCCGACCAGTTGTACCTTCTTCGACCCCTCAGATCCATCCTCTTGAACTGGGCGCGTACTGGAGTCGGCGGCCTGACGCGCGATTTGATCGATGATCTTCCTTCGATGAAAACCGTCGGACATAAGGTAGGTGTCGCCGTTCGTACGATGGACCCGTCCGCCGGACCGCTTACCGATCTCGAATATGAGTCGTTCGTTGCGGCTCTCCGACAAGCATTCGTGACCGGAAAGACTTCCCTTTCCGACTACGCGTTGCTTGTCCTCGCAGTGTCACTGGGCTGCCGATCTATGCAGCTGGCAATGATGAAAATCGGGGATCTTGATATAGCGAGGCGTTCTGACGGATCGAAAGCGTATATGCTTCAAGTCACGCGTTTGAAGCAAGGCAAGAATATCCGACCTCGAACTCTATTCAGGGTGCGCGAACTTGCCCCCGCCGTCGGGCGGCTGCTGGAAAGCCAGATCGCTCTTGTCGAACGATGGGCTGAAAGAAACAACCTACCGCTTGTTGATGCTCCGCTTTTTCCGTCAACGAAGACTGCATGGCACGGGCGGCGGATTATGCCCGGCGCCCTAGAGGGACACTACTCAGGGCGTGGCCTGGCGAGCAAAATCGCTCGACTTTTGAACAGTCTACATGTCATTTCTCCTCGCACAGGCGAGCCGATGAAGCTCTTTCAGACTCGAATTCGGCGCACGCTCGGCACAAGGGCCGCCGCCGAAGGTCTGGACACTCCCGTGATCGCTGACCTCTTAGACCATAGCTGGATCGACTCCAGTCTCGTCTACATTGAGTGTCGGCCCGCGATGATTCAAAGAATAGATAAAGCGCTCGCCTTAAGAATCGCGCCGCTCGCTCAGGCGTTTGCAGGCCAACTCGCGGAGCGCTCCTCCAATGACGCAGATGGACAAGGGAGAGTACTTCATATCCCCGGGAAAAGCTCCTTACACCCGATCGGGCGTTGCGGGAAATCGTCGTCCTGTTGGTTGGCGGCGCCATTGGCGTGCTACACGTGTCCCTACTTCAATCCTTGGCGGGACGATGTTCACCAACTCCTGCTCGATCGTTTGCTACGAGAAAGAGATGAGCTGCTAGCCAGTAGCGACCTTCGCATTGCCTCCGTCAATGACCGAACGATTCTTGCCGTCGCCGAGGTCGTCAACCGGTGTCTCGAGTCCAGTTGCGGGAGTGGCGCATGAGCAAAGTGTTCGCTCTGCTTCCCCGTCTGAAGGCCGATGCCGAGCGTAATCTGGCGGACTACATTCTGCATGCTCGCGAGAGATCGACCGTCTTTGGCCGCGACCTCGATTTCGACCAATGCGTATGGGATGTCACCGACGACTATTCGCGCAGAGGTCATCGCAATTCAAAGCATGGCTCCGTTACCATCAGCTTCAGACAACGTCTTCAAGATGGACGGAGGCCTTTTTGCGACCAACTTGGCGAGTTTGCTAGGGCATACATGCGCGTAGAGGTGGCGAACAAATCTTCCTCGACGTATGCCCATGCAATCGCTGCTTTTCGAGCTTTGGATACAGTGATGGTAGAGCGCTGTGTATCGTCGCTCGCGGAGCTCGATGCCACACTTTTCGACCGCGCCTCCGAAATGATCAGATCGAACAGCTCCCGCCGAGAAAACCCGGCCGCAGGATATATGTTAGGCCAGATCGCGCGGTTCCTCGACAAGAAGGCCTTTGTCTATGCACCACTTCACAACTGGCGCTACCCGCGTGCCTCGCGGATCACAAATGGACGCATCGGCCCAGAATTCGAGAGGCGACGAGCGAAAAACATGCCCCCGAAGGAGTGCCTAGACGGTCTGGCTCAGGCATTCAATCTCGCCTCAGACGACCGCGATGTCCTGATTACGTCAATCGCAGCCATCATGTGTTCCGCCCCGGAGCGAATCAACGAGGTGATGGTGTTGCCAGTGAACTGCGAAATCGAACAAACGGACTCCGATGGCCGCACATACCTCGGTCTGCGCTGGAGCGGGTCGAAAGGAGCAGCCGACCACATCAAGTGGATATTGCCGGGCATGGCTGAAGTGGTTCGCAAGGCACTCGACAGGATTAGGAAGATTACAGAACCGGCTCGCGCGATGGCTCGCTGGTATGAAGAACATCCTCGCAAGCTTTTTCTACCTCCAGAGCTTGCGCATTTGCGCAACCAAAGTGTTTTGACGCTCGATGAAGTGAGCAAAATCCTGAACCTCTCACCAGGCAAACGCGCAGCCAGGGGCTGGATAAATCGTAACCGTGTGCCGCTCGCTTCCGTAGTGCCCGAGATTCCGCTGGCGGGTCATAGCCATGTACAGGCCGTCCGTTTCGAAGACATCGAAGCCCATGTGGTTGCAACGGTGCCGCAGGGCTTCCCGATCTATGACGAAAGACGCCGCATGAGGTACTCCGAAGCCCTTCTAGTTATAGCAGAGGGCTTGTTCGGCAACCGCAACGAAACGGAGGGCAGCCACTGCATGTTCGAAACCGTCAAATATCACCACATTGGATGTTCATTGGGCCAGAACAAGCGCTCCGGTAGCACCACAGTATTTCAGCGCGTCGGAATTGACCCGGATGGCAAGCTTGCGATGCGGAGTCATCAATTCCGTCACTGGCTGAACACACTAGCGCAGAGCGAGAGCCTGTCTCAACTCGACATTGCAAAGTGGAGCGGTCGAACAACGCTCCAGCACAACTCTGCATACGACCACGTCTCGAGCGAGGACATCGTCGCTAGGATTCGTACAGCTGTCGGCGACCACGGAAAAGCCATCGGACCACTTGCAGAGATTCCCAAAAATTTACCAGTCACGCGGTCACAATTCGCTGCGATGATTGTCCCGACAGCGCACGTCACGCCCTATGGCTTCTGCATCCACGATTTCACAACCACACCATGCGAGCGGTTCAGACAATGTCTAGACTGTCAGGACCACGTCTGCCTGAAAGGACTTGCGGACAAAACTTCTCGTGTCGCGCAAGCGTTAGAGGACGCGAGGGAAAGTCTTTCGAAAGCATTCCGAGCCGTTGCGGATGGCGTCTTCGGTGCTGACGACTGGGTGGCAATTCACAAGGCGACCGTTAAACGCCTCGACGAACTCCTGAACATCCTCACTGACACGGATGTATCGGACGGCGCGGTTGTGCAGTTAAACTCAATTAAAGCTTATTCGCTTTCTGATGGAGCCCTGTCCGATGCCCTCTCGATCCGTGAAACCGGCGCCGAGCTTTGAAAGCAACGCCTCAAGCAACCATCGAAGCGCGAAAGACCGATCTCCCAACCTTTCTCCTGATCGTCTATCGATTGTCGTCGATATCATTCGCGGATGGGACGGGCGCCTAACTTGGCCAGCACTCGTGGACGCGGTGGCGACGAGGTTGGGCGCGACTTACACAAGGCAAGCACTGCACAATCGAGCCGAAATACGAGCTGCGTATGATGCGTATCGGGCGATAGGCCAACGTCCCGTTGCCGTCTCCCGGCAACTGTCGCCAGTTTTGAGGGCTTGTGTCGACCGCAATCATCGGCTAGAACTAGCAAACGCCGAACTACGGAAGCGCGAAGCCTATCTGCTGGAACAGTTTGTTCGATGGGCGTACAACGCATCGTCAAGAGGATTGACCGCAGAGTTTCTCGATCAGCCGTTGCCTCGAACAGCCCGGCGGCCCGGGTAGAGACACCAGAGCTCAGCCACCGTAGCGTCTCCCCATGCAAGTTTCAGGGCGGTTCTCGAGTCCGCGCACAAGGCAATCAACGTCCCGTCACCTGTGGACGGGCCGAAACTTTCAGAGGGCGGCCACGCGAGGCGCATCCCCGGTACCGCGAACATAAATTGGAGGTCCACGCAGGATGCGACCACCGTGCGGTGCAGGCGTTTGCCGTTCCAAACCGGACGGGGTAGTGCATCAATCGATCCGCTCGAGCTTGAAATGGACTTCTGCGTATCCGGCGTTGCACCGCCAGACCTCCTTTCCTTCTCTTAGAAAAATTGCCATACCCTTCGCAACCTTGCACGGAGCCTGAGGGTACACCGGGCCATGCCCATTGACCGCAGCGGCCAAGGCACTGCGCTCCTTACAGAACGCCATGTATCTTCCATCCAGCAGTGTCATTCTATCCACCAAATTCTGAATCATCTCCGCACCGCTGACGCAACGTTGGCCAATGGACAGGTCGTCGTGCCGATGTGTTTCAATGTTCGCCGTCCGTCAGTGTCTCGCTCGATGTTGCCCGGACGAGTGGCAGCGTGTAGGGTGCCTGAACGGCACTCGGTAAACCGCGTTTCGTCACATCCGTGATGACCCGCTCACCATCTTCAGTGATCCACGCCACGATTTGTTGCGCGTTCAATGTTTCGAACGCCGCGCGCACGGCCAACTCCAGTTTTTCGTCGCAGCCCAGTTCGTCCCATTGGTTGTGCTCGTCGGCCTGTGCGTTCCACTTCGCTCTCGCCGCTTCGACCACTTTGTTCTCGCTCATCCCGATTCCTTCCTTTTCATATCAAGCGTCGCTTTGCTGATCACGACCGCCCGATGTGTTCATATATCTGATCGCAGCACCGTTGGCGATTCTCCGTGCTTGCCCGACCAGTCAGATTGCTGCGCCCCGGCGTCTGAGGCGATTTATTGCGTCCAGAAGTTCAAACGCGGCCAGGCGTCGTGTTTGCCGCGCTTGCGAACCGCACAGAAACCTGCGTGAGCGAGACCATGAATGCCAATGTATGCATTCATCTGCAAGGCGAGTCGATTGTCTGCCCCTTCGCCATCGTACTCATCGTCGCGGATAATCTCGCTGCCCGGAAGACCAAGGCTAACGCCTGCGGCCCACGCCCATGCTGTGGCCTCCGGGTCCGAGCATTGAATGACGGCCCGATACAGTGGCGAATCTGGGTGTAAGCCTTGTTCGTCAATGCGTCTAAGCATCTCCCGCTGCCCTGCATAGAGGTTGCCGTCCATCAAAGACCTGAAGCAGCGCGGCGTGATCGCCAGATGCGCAGCCTCGTGAAGCACGGTCGATATCCTACATTGAGGATCGACGGCCAAGGTGCCTTGCTCGATGCGGCATCCTGCCGAAAAGCCAGTAGCCCCGACCTCGTAACGTGCAGGAATGCCGATTCCATTCAGGAACCGAAGCACCCTGTCACGGGTGTAAGAAGCTTCGATTGAAGAGTCGTTCAGCATGCGTCGCGGTATCTTCAGATAGGATCAGGTGATCATTTAATCGCCCGTACAGCGCGACGAATGCGTCTGACTGCAGCAGCAGGCGTATCAGAAACCAAAGACCAGTCGTGGTGCCACCACGCGATCACCGCTTCGGCGTCTCGTTCGGTCCTCGCACAGGCAACCTGTTTCACCTCCGCCATAATCTCTTCCCACCAACTTGCCGATTCGCCGTCGCTCGCCATCGGGTCGATTGCCTCGCGATAAACGACCTTGGTTTGCTCGATCGATATTTTCATCGGTTGTCGCCCCTCGGACGTGTCAGTAGGCGCAAGATGCGCGGATCATGTCGGACGTCGATCACCGTCTCAATCTTGATGCCTACGACGTCCGCATGTACGGGATTCAAAATATAGTTGTAGGAGAAAGGCATCACCGCGCTTGGGACTTTTAGCAACGCTGTTGATCCGCCCTCTAGCCATTCGCTGCCGGCGGACTGCGTATATGGAGCGTCCTCTCGCCAATTCTCCGGCAGAGCGCTCTCGCTTAGTTCGGCAATCGCCAATCGATCGCCGACCGCCACGCGCAGGAGACGATACGTGTCGGGCAGATCCGCACTGGATTGAATTTCTTGATGAACAAGCGTCTCGAGCAGGGCACCGGCCGGATGCTCGGCCAAGTAGACCACTGGACGTCCAGCAACGTGCCATCGACCGGGAGCACGCAGACCGCCAACGCCTTTCAAGTCGGCATAGTTGCTGATCCTCCACAGAACCATTAGGCGAAATATCCCTCGTCAATCTGTACGAGCGCGTCCTCGACCAGACGAGCCCCCTGCTCGGTTGCAGCCATTCCAAGCGCGCTGAGACCGCCGAAGCGTTTCTGCAGACCGCGCAACCAACCTAAGGCCTTTTCGTTGCTGCCAAATGCGACGTTCGCCTGCGCGACAATCCGCGCCAAACGAATTGCTCGATCAGACTCCTCTGTTGACAGACGTTCGTGTTGTTGGCGACGATGCGTGAGTGTGCGTCGCGGAATGATGAAGGCCAACTCGTCGGCCTTCAGTCCCTGAGCGGCGAGTCGATCGATCACGTCGACGTCGACGCGCTCCTGCGCCAATCCAGCAAGATCGGTAGCATCTCGGACCCGCGCGTCCAGCAGTTTGCTGAGCAGGGCGTATTCCGTCCATCGTGCGTTTCTGGCACCAGTCGGCGTGAACTCGATTGTTCTCATGACCGTCCTCCATGGCAAAATGCCATCTAATTATAGGCGTTTTGCCGACGAGATCGCAAGCTAGAGGAAGAAGGGGCCGCTCGTGGTCGATTGTCGTCCCACGCGGCCGTGGGCTAGTCCGAGGATTAACTCAGCGCTTGTTTTCGCACCCGCGTTCGGACCCCCGGCGTTCAAGTCAATTAGCCTAGGTCGTCGGCGCATTGCTTAAGTGTTAATAAAAGCGCTTCTCAACTGAAAATTATGTACCGTTGTTGACGTTATTGGTGGCGTATGGCCGCAATGGGTCTGCGTCCCTACGGACAATTGCTTCAAGGTTCCAATTTACACTTGACGGGCAACATAATCCGCGCACGCCCTGGTCCGTCTACCGTCACGCACGCCATTCTCAGGTATGCGTACCAACGTGCCACGTCCAATCGTCGACACTACGAACTGGCTTGCCAACGAAGGTGTCGTCACATGAACCTGTACGGGCAACACCGACGCTTCGATATGCAGCTGCAGCTCGTCCAACACTGAGTGCAAGAAGTTTGCGATTATCGGATTCTCGATCGTCGTGTCGGCCGACTGAACATGGTGGGTGATCGCCTCAAGCATCAACACCAGAGTACACGTGCTGTCCTTGCCACCCGAATAGGCGCAGCTCAAGCTATGGCCCTGTTCGATGTAACGCTGCATAACGCTGATCGCAGCTTCCATCTTCGAGAGGATTTCCTGTTCCATTTTTTGCTCCAGAAAACAGGAGCGACCCATTCGGGATTCGCTCGCCAAGGGTTCAAAGGTTATCGTCTAAATCAAATCAAAAGGTCAGCCGTCGCACGTTGCGCCCCTTCCAGACCGTCGTGCGCTGCGGCAAACATGTCTGCTTGCCGTGTTGCTCGATCCAGGCGCGGCAGCGTCTTCGCATACCGGCTCACGCTAGTACCGTCGAAGCTATCCGCACCGGCGGCGGCACAGATGCGGATGCGCCGCGCCGAGTTCACGCGACCGACGTGCAAGTAGCAGTGACGCCGTCGCGCGAGGGACCCCCACACGTGCGCCGTCTGCTCTTTCCACTCTGTCGACCCGCCAATGAAGATGCCGACAGCAGGCGAGAGAAGCGAGGCGAGGTCTTCGACCTGCATACCGTTCTGAACTGCGATCAGCATCCGGCACGGCATGCCCCGAAGTCGTTCCAGCCACTTCAGCGAGTAGTCGAGCGAGGCCATGCCACCCATGACGATGTCCGGAAGGACAAGCCAATCGGCCCGCTCGCCGAGCCGTTCGACCGCGACCGCGACCGCGTACTCATCGAAGGGCTGGCCCTGCTGGTAGGCGGTCCAAGCGCCGTTATCCAACGCATAGCGGGCAAAGCCCTCAGTACGCAACTCGCCCTTGGCCGAGACCAACAAGCGCCAGTCGGCTCCCTTCAATGCGGCCAGGTTGCGGCGGGTGCCCGTCCGACTCGCGTAACCCACGAGCGGCTGCCGGTGCATGGCGATCCGTTCTTCGATTTCCGGGTCATCGTCAGCAGATCCATCGACGCCGTAGTAGTCGGCGTACGCCATCAGGGCTTGTGCGTAGCCGGTCTTCTGGCCACTGGCGTATTGCTCCAGCCACGGCGGCGTCATTGCCGCACTCCGTTTTGGGGGTTGGACTCTCCGGCCGATGATCAGGAAGACCTTCGTGTCGACGTGACGGGTCCACGGGCGAACTTCACCCGCGTGCGTCGCGGTGCCGGCGATGTAGCCAATCGCCGCTTCGAGGTTGGGAAACTGCTCAGGCGATGCGCCCAGCTTGGCTGCTTCAAACATAACGACACTCCACATATAGAACGCGGAGCGACCCTTGCGGGGCCGCTTGCCCGCAAGGGTTGAGAAAGATATTGAACGCCGTTTCGTGCCGCTTACTCGATCAGCGTGACGCTTTGCCACCAGCGACCGCCCGAAGGCAGGTCTCTAACAAAAGAGAAATTCTCCGCTTCCTCCCGCGTGAGTTCGATCACCCCGCCCTTCAAAATGGCCGTCTGGAGATAGATGACATTCGCGAGGGCGGACGCGCCGTACTGTTCGGCGACGGCGGTCAGGGTTTCGACGGAATCCAGCAGTTCCGCATGAAACTGCTTCGCGTCAGCGGCGAGGCGCAGAGACAAGTCAGCGTCGATAATCGCGCCGAGCACCGCATTGCATTGAGCTTGCGGGTCGTCGGCCCCGTACTGCCCGGGCTTGATCCAGCTTCGGATCACCATGTCGTTCAGTACGTCGTCGACAAAATCAATGCAGGAATAGGCCATGGAAGATCTCCAGTCAAAAAGTGAAAGAAAAAAGAGCCGTTGTCAGATGCGACGCGAACGGCCGGTATCGAACGCAGCCGCGGGACGCAGGTATGGCGGACGCGGCGGCTGCGACTGAGCAGTAGCCGGTGCAGCTTGCTGCGCAGGCGGCTGGTGAGGCACCGCATTCGAGTGGGACGGACTGCCGGCTGCCGCGAGCAGCAGCATCAAAAGGTTTGCCATAGCGGGAATAGCGCCAAAGGGCGCGTGGATGAAGGGAAACGGGAGCGCCCCCGGGGGAGTCCCCTGAGGGGGCGACTCCCCACAAGGGTTAAAAAAAGATCAGGCGGCAAGCGCCTGTACGTCGATGACTGCGTCGGCCTCAGCGACAAGGTCGGGCGTCTGCGAGATGAAGAACTCCCGCTGATACCCACCTTGGCGCAGCACCTCACGCTTCATGCGCATGAACTGCACTTTGCGCTCGGGATCGAGCGGACCGTCTGACTCGTCGCTGAACAAGGTCTGGTACGGCTGACCGGTGTTCTGCGCGAGATAGAGCGCGATGCCCCGCGTGAGACACTCGTTGATCCAGACCTTCTGACCGCCGGACATAACGGAGACCGACTTGCTGCTGTCGGACTCGGCGTCGTGAACGAGGATCTCGAAGCCTTCACGCAGTTCACCGCTTGCGAGCGTGCGCTGCGTGCGGATCTCCACCGTGAAGCGCATCCCGTAGCATGCGAGTAGTAGCTCGTTGACGGTGTGCGTCAGCGCCGGACCCGCGTCATCGATGGTCAACGCGATCACGCCGTCGTTGCCCAAGCCCTTAGCCAGCAGCTTCCATCGCGCGATTTCGTCGGAGAGGCGATCGGCACGCGACTGCGTGGCCGAGAATTTTTCCAACTCCAACGCCAACGATTCCGCTTGGGCCTGCAACACACTCTGCGAGCGGATCGATTGCTCGATCCGACCATCCAGTGCCGCGACGGTCTCCCGGTTCGCTGCGATGTCACGGTCCAGCTTCGCAATCGCGGCTGTCACATCGACGGCGGCCAGTCGCCCGACCTCCTCGGTCATGCGAGCAAGCTCTGCTTCGATACGCGTCTTCTCAGACTGGTACCTGGCGGTGCGTGCGGCACTTTCCTCAGTGATCGAGCGCAGCTCCGCTTGCGCGGCTTCGAGCCCCGACACGGCGGCATCGAGCAGTGGCTTCGTCGCAGCAAGCTCAGTCGCCGCCTGCAACGCACGGCGAAGCTGCGCGGCCGCATCGGTGATGGCCAGCATCTCGACGCGCTTTGCCGCCAACTCAGCCGGCACGCGAGCCAAGGCTTCGGCCTGCGCTCTCCTCTCGCGATACTCCGCGCGAAGATTCGCCACCGAAACACGCTGCACTTCCGATTGCTCTTTCGCCTGAAAGGCTTGCGCGAGCAGCGGACATTGCGCATGCATCGAATGACCGACGCACGGCACTTGCTCCGCAACAGCCGCCTGCTTGCTCAGCGTGTCAAAGTGCGCGGCTTTCGTCGTGCCCTGGCTCATCAAGCTGGTAAGCGTCGCATCGAGCGTCGTCAACGTCGCGCGTTTTACCTCCAAATCGGCAATGTCGCGCTGCAGGGGAGCAAACCTCGCTTCCTCGCGCGCAATCGCCAACTCGGCCTCCTCGCGCTTAGCCGCCGCACCGAGGATCGCCTCACGGCGAGCCAGCGTT
Organism: Caballeronia temeraria; assembly: GCF_001544795.2. Taxonomy (GTDB): domain Bacteria; phylum Pseudomonadota; class Gammaproteobacteria; order Burkholderiales; family Burkholderiaceae; genus Caballeronia; species Caballeronia temeraria. The sequence continues at coordinate 14,717 of NZ_FCOI02000055.1, forward strand.
GCTTGATGCGTCGCGACGGTTCGACTCAGCACGGAAACGCGCTGCTTGCAACGAACCGCTGCTGCTTGCTCGTCGTCTGCCACGCTTTTCATGGCACGCCCCAACTCGTCTCGGCGCACGCCCACCTCTCGCAGGCGCGCCTCGGTCGTTGCAGATTCAGTCTGCTTCGCCGCAAGCGTCGCCCGCTCCTGAGCCAGCTTGCTCGCATGCTCAAGCGCGGCATCGCGTTGCTCCCGAGCGGCACGCAGGGTGTTGCCCTGCGCGACGATCGACTGCTCAGCGTCTGCTTTACGTTGCCGCTTTCCGGCTAGCGCGCCAAGCTCAGACTGGATGCCTTCGAGCGACTTGCCGAGCACCTTCGCGACATCAGCGGCTTTCGCCGACAATGCCTTCAGGTGGTCGATGCCAAGGAGTTCGGCCAGCAGCGTCTTGATCTCGCCCGCACCGTAGGACGCGAGCGGCCGCCGGTTCTGAGCCGAGAACACGCTCGTGAAGAACGTTTCCAACGAACCGTTGATCGCTTCGACGCAGCGGTTATACGACTCCGCCTTGCCGTCGGACACCGTTCCGTCAGGCAGCGACACCGGGCGCCACGTACCGTCGACGCCGCGATAGGCCAGGTAGTACTCTGCCTTGCCTGTCTTGCCGGGCTTGCGAAACGTGAAGGACGAGCGATAACGAATGCCGTCGTGCTCCCATTCGAGTTCCTTCAGCGCACTGGTGCCGCCGATGTGATCCCAGTACGAGAAGGCGTCGACCGACAGCTTCGACGCACGCGACGGCATGATCGGATACGGATGCAGATTGTCCATAAGCGTGGTCTTGCCCGCCCCGTTAGGGCCGGTCAAGGCGATCAGGCCATCTGGCAACGCCTCCAAATCGAGCGTCACGCTGTCGCGTTTCATGCCATCGCGCACACCAACGAAGCCTTCCAGTGTCAGTTTCAGAGGCCGCATGACAGGTCCTCTGACACGGTCATCGAAGCCGAAATAGCGGCCATCTGCGAGTAGAACGCGGCGTCGTCCTCGTTGGGAAACGGCGCATTGATGTCGGTAGACGCAATGGCACGAGACGGCGCTTGGAGCGTCCCGTCGAGCGCGGCTGCGACCTGGTCACAGACTCTGCTGAACTCGCGACGCGCGTTCGTCAGAAGCTCTTGCCATCCACTATGCCCGGTGAGGCTGCGGATCTCGGCAGGAGACCACTGGCTTGCATACCCTTCCTGATACGACCACAGAAGGTGCTGCATCTCAACCGTCGGCGTGACAGCAACCTCGTACGCGCCGGGCGTCGTGGCGAGCAGCAGCAGCGTCTGACCGAACTGCGCCAGTACCGCGCCGCGGTATTGGCCAAACGGCTGATGCTGAATCGCAGCAGTAAGGCCCGCCAAATCGACCAACGACTTTTGAAGATCACGCGAAGAGCAGTCGCCCAACGAAAAGGTGCGGACCCAGTTCGGGCCAGCGGGATAGAGACCAAACATGATGCACTCCGTTATGGTGGGCGGAATGCGACCCCGGTAGGGATCGCTCCCCGCCTGGGTGAAAAAAGAAATGAACTGCTAGAGAAAGGTCCTGCCACTACTAGTCGATGCGTCAAAGACGCGGTGAAACCTCTGTTTCGATAGCGACGATGACAGTCGGCTATCGGAACACGGCTTGCGTGCTCAGGCAAAGGAGCCGTGCTGGCCTCCCCTGCAAGCGCTGCTACCTACGCCGCGAACAAATCATCGTTGAGCCATGAAAGTCGACTTGCCGGCGCCGACGCGACGATCTCCACCGTCGCATCGGGCATGGGTAGCGCGTCGTCGCCAACTTCGTCACTCGAAGCTTCTTGGACAGTCACCGGTGCAGGCTCGGACGTGCTCGACAATGCGGGCATCCCGTCAGTTCCGGACGGATGCGCCGCGACTGCATCGCTCAGTCGCGCCAGCACGCCAGCCGCGATTGCCTCCGCGTCCATTGTTTCCAGCAACTGCAGCCGGTCAAGCAAGGGCACCGGATCAACCGCAGTGTGCTCACACCAGCGCTCGAGCTTTCGATCCATCGACGTCTCGAGGCTGATGCCTTGGGCGCGTGAGCGGACCACGGGAAGAATTCGAGCTTCGACCTTCAGCTCGGCCGCGCTGCCAAACAACGCCGCGATTGCGTCACGGTCGACTGACTGTTTGTGCTCATCGTCGACCTGCCAACGAATTCGAACGAACTTGTCGGTCGCATCGAGCGCGATTGCCGTGAGGCGCTGCATATCGGGCGGTCCGTCAAAGTCGACGCAGATCGTCTGCCGCGAAGGCGTCACGACCAGATCGGCTTGCGCGCTTCCCACCTCGACATTCCACATCAGAAAGCCCTTGTCGCCTTCCTCACCGTAGTGGAATCGCCCGATAGAACCGGGGTAGGCCACGACGCGCCCCGCTCGCTCCCACCGCTGCGCTTTGTGAATGTGCCCAAGCATGAAGGCATCGCATTGAGCCTCGAACAGACTGCCAAGCGAAAACTCATGGTCGAACCCCGCCATCGTCACGCCGTGCTCGGTCGTGCAACCGTTGACCGTGCCGTGGGAGACTCCTACAGTTCGAATGCCTGCGGCACGAAGCTGCTCGTTGATGCGCCCTGCCGCGGCCAGATAGTCACCCAGCACGGCTTCAAGACCCGTCCCGGCTTCCTTGGCGCCAACGGCGGCCGCCAGTTGCCCCTTGTTGACCGTGGGCAAGCAGGCGAACACGACATCGGCGCCGATCGAGAGTACTTCGCGCAGCTCGTCTTCGGAGAAGACCGGTCCGCTCGATGCGTAGAACCGGCCTTCGTGAAGACTAACCTGCTGGACGCGCTCCGCCACATAGATCTGATGTGTTGCCGACATCAGTTCGAAGTTGCGAAGCGTTCCCGGCGGCTCATGCGAAAACGTTCCCTGCAACATGAGCACCGGCATACTTCCGCTGAGCCCATTGATGCGTCGGGCGAGCCGATGCAGGGACGGTGCATGCGCGTCGAGCCGATGATCGGTCGCGTCACCGGAGATGACAGCTACATCCGCGTGCATGAGTACTGCATGCTCGGTCGCGAATCCAAAACAGCGATCGGCCTCTTCGAGATTCCCGGGCGCGTAATGCAAGTCAGAGAAGTGAGCGATTTTCACGTCGCCTCCATAATGAAAAAGAGCCGCCCCGTTTCCGGAAGGCAGCTCAATTGATCCAACGCCAGACCTCGACGTAGCGATTGACTCAAAACACCGTAATGCATCCTTCCCCTTCGCCCCATTCAATCGTGAGTTTGGAGGGAACAGGTTCGATATAGGAGGTGCTCTTGCACCCCTGGCATTCAACGACGATGCGTACGGTGCGGTCCGCGGTGAACACCTTGAAAGTGTCGTGCCGCAGCCGCCACATCGCATCTGCTTTTGATCAGTCAACATAGGCTCTTGCTGTCATTGTTGCGATTGAATAGACAGCGCGTCCCGGACCTTCATCAGCGCTTGGCCGAGAAGGTTCTGGCCACGCCACTTCGATTTGTCTGTGATGTCGGGATGACGCTCACCTAGCCCCACGCCCCAGATCACGTCGTAGGGACTCGCCTCGACGATCTCAGTCGGAACGGTGGAGAGCAGCAGCGATCGCAACCCGGGATGCTGCGCGAACTTCTCGCGGCAACCAACGTAGACGATCGACTCTCGTTTTTCCTTCCACGTTGCGAGGTCGAAGCCCTTAACCTGGCGGCCAAGTGCTTTCTGCTCTTTGGGATGATGAGCGGAGAGGATGGCTTGTGCCGCCGCTTCATCACCAAAAAGCTTCGCCTTCGAGAACATCATCATCTGTTCCACCGACGTAAACGCCACGCCGTGATACACGAACCGGCACGGATGCCAGTTGCTAAAAGCATCGTCCGCGCCGAAGAACAGCGTGAAGTTGCCGACTCTACGCATTGGAAACTCCTTCGCGTGAACAAGTAGATGGGCCGCCGAAGCGGACGAATTCGATGCGCTGAAGCCGCGCGGTCGAAAACATTTGAGCAAGCGTCTCTTGCTGAAATGCTCTCATGTGCAACAGAAAGGAAGCGCCAGCCTTTCCCGCGTCGAAATAACGCGGGAAAGGGACTGGCTAGAGTTATTCGTAGAGCACGCTTCCAACCGCGTCCTGGATCTCGACGTCAAGCGACGCGGGATCGTCGAGCGCGGCGGTCAGCCTCGAATTCATCGCATCAACGTCCGCGATTCGTTCGATCCAGCCACGACCGTACCGCTGGTGCGCGTACACGCGAAAGCCATGCTGTCGCTCGGATTGGTTCAGCCCAAGGCGTTGAAGCAGGTCAGACATCCGGTGGCGCTTCTCTTCGAGCGTCTCGTTGGATTCAAACCGCCCTTCGACTTCGGGCATTCCCGCCGATTCACCGCCGCTGCTCAGGCTGTCGTCAGGCTGAAGGGTCGCTTCATGCAACGTTTCGACCGAGCCATCCGCTTCGATCAGCGCAACCGCCCGACTGGCCGCGTCCAGGGCAAGCTGCCCTTCTTCCGCGCCATCGAGCAGCGCGCCGAGGTCGATGTCAGCATCGAGCACGGTCAACATCTGCTTCTGCCGAACGGCTTGCCCGTTATCGTCGATCCGGGTGATGTCGAACTCTTTCTTCGAGAGCCAGAAGCGCGTGCCGGTGAGCCTGCCGCGCGCGAGCGACACGGTTTGCATCGCCGAATACGCTTTCTGAAGCACGTAGATCGAATTCGTCGGCAGTTCGATCAGGCCAAGGCCTTTCACATCCGGAATCGCGAACACGAAATTCGCGGTCAGGTTGCACTTTCGGTCCTGATACTGCGGACAGACGTGCGGGTCGCAGATGCCATCGGGAATGTCATCGTCCTGCCGGTGCACCACGAGTCGACCACCGAAGGACCGGCGGGCACGTTGAGCACGGGCATTGCGCTCGACGGGCGCGTACATCTTGCAGTAGCGCTTGCCGTCCCGGTCATACTCGGAGAAGTACTGCCGCCCCGCTGTCGTGTAGGCCGCCATCTGGTTGGGCACATTTCGCAGCCAGTCGTCGAACGCGAACATGACGGGAAAGCGATACAGCTTCACGCCCTGCCCGCGATCCTCGCCATACAGCCGCAGGATTTCGTCGGCCGTATCCGGATTCGAGAAGTCGGAGCGTCTGCAGACGAAGTACGGCACGTTCTTCGGAACGAGCGCATTGCGCAACTTAAGCGTCGTCTCCAGCAGCTTGCCAATCGCTTCATATGACTCGCCCGCGGCCACCATGTCGTGATACAGCTTGATCGCCTTTTCGTTGGTCTGGTGGGTGCGTGTGAGCACTTTGATGCCCGGTCGGATCTTGCCGATCGTGGGCGGCCGGATGGCTCGCTCTTCGACGAGACTGCGCGGGGCGTGATCGAACATCTGGACAACGGCGTTCATGACGGTTTCCTTGCGAGAAAGAAGATGGCGTTGGTCCGCAGCGCGTCGGCCTGAGATTGCATCTCCCGGGCCGCCGTACTGCCGCGACGAACGCTCACGTGGTGGATAAAGACAGAGCGCTCTGAGTCGCTGTACATCGCGACCTGAGCAACTTCGCAGCGCGCACGCCAAACAGGGGATGCGGTGTCCGCTTGCTCGCGCTCGGTATCGATTTGATGCTTGATGGCCTCAGCAATGCGCTGGTTGAGGCGGTCGGGCAACAGCATGAACAGCACCTCCGTTGAGAAAGGTCCGTCGCGGGGAGCGATAGACGAAAAAAAAGCCCGCTCCGGTGAGGGGGCGAGCTTCGTGAAATCGATAGAGAGGGAGACCTACGCGCCACGTCCCTTCCGGGGACGTGGCGTGCAGGGAGCGCCCGGAGATCCGGGGCGCTCAGACAGAGAACGTAAAGTCGTTCTCGCGCGGCATGGTCACGCCGCGCAACAGCCCTTTTCGGAATTGCTTCCGCCGCAGGTTTCACGGATCAGCCAACTTCGATCGTTCTACCCAGATCAGGCTCTGGAGAGAGAACACCCGAAGGGTTCGAACGATGTACCGGCGCAAAGAATGCAGGCCAGGGTACGAGTATCACGGCTGAAATTGGGGAGTGTGTAGCGAACACACTCAGCACAAGGAAGATTTCCACACACCGGTAGCGATCCGGTCGGAGCATGCCAACGCGCGAGGCGGGCACGGCTTGCAGAAAAAAGATGGACTCCGGGCTTGGAGTCGAGGTCGATGCGTCAGCGACGCAGGGAATGGAGTTGAGTATCCGGGTTAAATGCGCTCGTGTGCAGTGGAAAGCTCACGAAATTCGTATAGCTTTCGCTGCCTTGACAATTGTCTAAACAATGAAAATCTTATGTGAGAGAGAACACAGACGAAACCGAAAACGATCATGGCTGTTATCGACATGGAAATGCCCGACGAGGAACCGACACGCGCCACACCTCAGAGCAACGAAAGCGCGGCCGAGAGCGGTCTTCGCCCCCTTTCAAGGCTCACCAGTGATAGCCGTCTCGCCCGAATTCACGCCGAAACACTCGCGCAGACAGAACTGCCCTACTACTCGAAGTTCGCGCGCGAATTTTTGCGCTCAGACTTCAACTTCGCGGCCGCAAAAATGACCGTCGCGCGTGGCGGCAAGCTCATCGCGATCGAAGCGGAATTTCGAGCCGCCGAGGCTTTCTTCAAGAAAGCGCTGGATTGGGCGAACAAGCTGCCGGGCAGACGCACACCCACTCAACCCGAGTGGGTAACGCTGGAGATCAAGCACGCCATGTCGGGCCGGCTCGTTCGCGTGCTTTCCATGTATGACCAGCTCTTCCTGAAGACAATGGAAGCGCTGATGTTCCGCTCTCTGACACCGCGAACGCGTCAGGCCGCGCTGGAGGCGGCTGAAATCCGCGTCAGGCAAATCCCGTTCTTGTGCATTCCGGATAACAACAGATTCGCGCCTGAAGGTGTGCTGCTTCCTGACCCCGACGAGACGCACTGAACCGGTTTTAATGACCTCATCCGCGCGCGACCTTGATTTCCGGCAGCGCTGTTTAAGCTCGATCCAACCCGGCTCGACCAAACATACACAGGAGGATCCCGCATGGACTTGCGCGAAATTCAAAGACTGCATGCGCAGTTCGCACCTGACTCGATGACCATTGATCTACCACGTCAAATCGCGGCGCTGCCGGCATCGGCAGTGTTTGAAAGCGACAGCAAATCGTCGAAGCTGACATCGCGCATGTCCAAGTCCGGTCCGGTTTTGCGTCGCTGCGCCAAGCCCCTTCTTATCGCACTGATCGTCGCGATGGCGGGTGTCGGCGCGGCGAGGATCTGGCATGCCGTCGGCGCGAGCACGATGCCGCAAAAGAGCAGCGTGGAAAAGGCTTCGTCGCAGAAAAGCGAAAACGCGACCTTGCCCGTCCTCGCCAGTGAACCCGCTCTTCGCCCGATCGACGCCTCGCCTGCTCGCCCGGTCGCAGTTGCCCCGATGCTGAGCGCGAGCGACCTCGGCAACGCGCCGACCGTCGGATTGACAGCCGATCAGTTTCGCAATTCGCTCAGCCCGACGTCGGCCACGAATACCGGCAACGCAGGCGCCGCCAAAGCCACGCCGACCGCGTCCAACGAAACGAAGCTTGCAGCCGTCTCGCCGATCCGCCAGTCGCATCGCGAGCCGCAAGCCGCACGTGCGGTCGCCACGCCCCAGCCGCAAATCGTGCAGGCGGAATCGAAGCCGGTCGTGCCGGTCGTGCCAGTCGTGCTGCCGGCGCCGCCAGCACCGGCGACCACGTCATCCGCGAGTGCTGCCGTCGCGCCCGTACCGGCTCAAGCAGCCGAGCGCGGCACGTCGTCACCGCCAGCGACCCGGGCGCACAACTATCGGCATCACACCGGCCGTCCGCGCGACGAGCAGGCAAGCGACAGCGCCACCGCCCCGGCGGCCCCGAATAAGAAGCCCGCACCGGCGAGCCGCGCCGGTTCCAACGAAGTGCAAATGTTCTGAGAACTCACATGAAAACCGAACTCAACATCACGCTTATCGCGCCGGGCTGCGCCATCACCGGCGAGATCGTGGTCGACCACGGCGTGTCCTGCTTTGGCGTGCTCAACGGCGGCATCATTTCGACACAGGGTCTCTTGCACATCGGCGAAGGCGGATTCGTCAAGGGCAGCGCACAGGGCGAGCACGTGCGCGTCGATGGCCGGGTGGATGGCGACGTACACGCGCGCGGCTCGCTCGAAATCAATGGTCAAGTTTCCGGCGACATCTACTACAGCGGCACGATCCGCCTTGGTCCGCACGCCTCGCTCGATGGCACGCTCAAGCGCGTCGCACGCATGCTCACCATCGAAAGCGAACCGGTCGACGATCAGAGCCCGATCGCAGGCGTCCCGCTGACCGCGCCCAAGGCCGTCGAGCGTGAAGCCTCGAACGTGACCGACATCTCGCGAGCCATTGGCTGATTTTCCTCAACCGAAGGAACCGTTGATGACTGCAGCAGTTGATTTCTCACGCTCGTATACGTGGTGGTCACAGGTAGCATCAAGATCGTCGCCAGCTTGACGATGGCACTTGTCGCGTACCTCGTTGTTTTTCTGATATTGAAGCGCCGTATCGATAGCCGATTAGCGAATCTTGCGGGTAGCGCGATTTCAGGTTTTGCAGGAATTGGCGCGCTGTACATGTTCTTCGTTGGCCACTAACTTGGAAACGGAGAGTGCTGATCTCTTATAGGTCGATCGCCGCGAGCGATTCAATCAGGCCATTTTCGATCCCCCTGCTTTTTTTCGCAGGCGCCTGAACGTGCACCCACTCGAACCGATCTTCGACTTTCACACCACAACATGGGAGGCGGCGTCTCAAGAGGCGGCGTTCGAAGGTCGGTGTTTCTGCATGTTGGATACGGGCCGGATCCTAAATCGGGACGCGATGCCTCCCGCAACGCCGCACTGGAACCCCAGACTTCGACATCAGAGGATGCACGATGGAAAACCGCTTGTCTGATTTTGATTAGGGTTTATACTTAACTCGTCTCCTCCGTGTCTCCACTGATATGGATTTAGCCTGCCACGGCGCGGGCTTTTTGTTTTTTGGGAATCAAGACGGGTCCAGAGTTTGCTGAAATCTAAGCGTGGAATTCTCCACAGACACGACGGAGGCTGACCTTGAACAAGGACCAGGTGAAGGGCACGCTCGAAAAAGCGAAGGGTAAGGTCAACGAAGGCGTTGGCAAGATGACCGGCGACACCACGCAACAGGTCAAGGGCCAGGTGCAACAAGGTGCAGGCGAAGCGCGCAAGCAGTATGGCGACGCCAAGGAACAAGTGAAGAAGAACCAGCCGTAAGCTCTTTGCTTGAGCTTTTCTTCAAGGGAGCGCCGAATCGCACCACGCACGGCGCTCCCCGTGACCGTTCCACCCGACGAGGCTGATGATGTACCAACCTCACGTGCTCGAATTTAGTCACAGGCGCAGCCAAGGCCTGCAACGCACCTACAAAGTCACGCTCAATGTGACGCAGTTATCGTGCGGCGCGTTCGCCTATGAGTCCTGGGTGCATCACGAGGGTTCCTTCAAGGGAAACGGGATTGTCTTTCCCCTTGCGGCAGGCGACCTTGACAGCGCCATCTCAGAGGCGCGGGCTCGGATCGAGACGGACGTTGAGCAGCTTAACGGCGTGTCTGAATGAATGCGCCGCGACGTGTCTGCTGCTGTCTGGACTGGCCTAACAGGTTAAGCGGCCTGAGCGACCGCGATTTTCGCTTCGCCGACGAATTTCGACTCGAAATTCTTGCTCGTGCCGGAGATCATTAACGACTCGCGCGCACGCGTCATCGCCACGTAGAACAACCGCCGCTCTTCCGGCTCCGTCGATTTCGGATCAGGCACCACAGTCTCTTCGCTGCGTGCGATCCACACGTGATCCCATTCCAGCCCCTTTGAGCTATGCATCGTCGTGAGGATGAGCGCACCTGGCGTCGGCTCGTTATTGGTCTGCCGCAGGAAAAGAAGGCGTTCGGCGAATGTACCGGAAAGACGAGACAGCACGTCATCGGTGGCCTGAATTGCGCGAATCGCCGCCTCCTTCTTCGCATACTTCATCATCCATTCAGCGACGCCCGAAAGCGTCAACGAATGAAACTTGCGCTCGCACAGACTTTGCCACTCAGCGAGCCGCTTCATGAATTCGCGGTAGTTCGTGGCGACCTCCTCAGGCAGACCGAGGGCAACCAACTCGGCACGCCCCTTCTGTGTGAGCTCCGCCCCCATGTCCGCGTGTAGCGCCCGAAGCTGCTGCGCGGTCAGGCCCAGGTGAGCGAGCACCGCGTCGAGACCTGTATCCTTCACGCGCTCGACGATTTCGAGCAGATTGCACATGAGCGCGCCTTCCGGGCGGCTGAGCACCGAAGCGCCAGAGGCCCGGTAGTACTTGATGCCGTGCGAGCGGCACACGGCTTCCAGCGGGTCGAGGATGCGGTTTGTGCGGCCAAGAATCGCGCAGGACTGGCCCTTGGCGAGCAACGGACCGAGCACCTCGACGGCAGCGACTGCCTCCTCGTATTCGTCAGGATGACGCGAACTCAGCACGCTGCCGCCCGGACCTTTCTCCGCACGCAGCGTCTTTGCGATCCGATCGACGTTGTTACGAATGACCAGATCCGCCGCCGCCAGAATCTCTGAACGGCACCGATAGTTGCTGCCGAGCACGACCGGCTTCGCGGCAAACGCCTTGATGAACGACTCCATCCCGCGATAGCCGAGCGCTTCCCGAAACGCGTAGATACTCTGATCATCGTCGCCCACGACGGTGACGATCGACCCTGCCTTCGCATGAAGTTCGATCCAGCGGTATTGCAATGGATCCGTGTCCTGAAACTCGTCGACGAGCAGATAGGTGAACGGGTACGGCAGGATCGTGCCGTTTTCCATCCCTTCCACGGCCAGGCGCAACATGTCCTGGAAGTCGATCTTGCCGTTGCGCGCGAGCGCGTCCTGATAGGCGTGGTACAGCTCGCCGTCGCCAGTGTTGGGGTCGCACCGGCCGAAGTTCGTCTTGATCTTCTCGATCGTTGGGATGACGTCTTCGGCCTTCCCCTCGCGGCCCAACTCCTGCATCACACGGATGAGAAGACCAAGCCGATCGCCGTCGGACGCGATATCGAGGGGCCGCGCGCCGGGACGCTTAAGCTGCTTGAACGCAAGGGAATGGAAGGTGCCCGCGATCAGCCGCTTCTTCACGGCATCGCCGGCCGCCGTGAGAATACGCTCGCGCAGTTCGATGGCGGCGTCCTTGGAGAAGGTCACCGCGCCGGCCATCGCGGCGCTGTCCTGCAGCAGCAAGGCTGCTTTGGTGGCGATCGTCTTGGTCTTGCCCGCGCCCGGGCAGGCGATCGCCACGCAATGCTGACGCAACTGGGCGACTTCCCGTTGCTGGGGATTGAGTTCGTCCAGCATCCCGCCTCCTTTCGTGTCCTTTAGCTGCCGCGTACCGTCGTCATCAGCTTCAGGTGCGTCATGTACCCGCGAATGCCCAGCGGATTGAAGCGCTTGAGGAAGTTGACCGCTTCATCATCGACGTCCGATTGGTCACGAATGCCGTTCCACACCATGAAGTCGAAGTGATCCATCGCCCGGTCGAATTTCATGATTGCGCTCAGCACGCGCATCGAGAAACGCGAGTAAGCCTCGACCTCGATATCCATTGCCGGCATCGGGATCGTCGGCTCGAACACGAATTCCTTGTTGGCACGAAGCTCAGTCTCTTTCTGCTGGCGGAATCCTTCGGCCACTCGAAGCTGCTCATCGACATAGCCCTCGATGCCTGCCAGGAGCTTTTCCAGCGCGCTATTGACGACTTCTTTGTCGCTCTCGCCGAAGGTCGAGCGGCCGAAACGCTGCATGTTGATGCTCATGCGGTTGATGTACGGCCACCATTGCTCGAACAGCGGCTTGAGCCGCGTATGGTTCAGGCGCACACGCGCGGTGACGACCGCCGCACCCGACAACTGGCGATCCAGCAACTGACGGCCGATCTCGCGACGGCGCTTGATGATCGCGATACGCTCGGCGGCCGGCAGGTCACGGAACAGCTTGCGAGTCTTCGCTACCTCGGCGCGCTTCATGTTCGCGTCGTCAGTGGAGATCACACCTTCCTTCTGCAGACGGTCCGCATCCACCTCCATCTGGGTGAACTCGCGCTCCAACTCGCCGTCGTCGGCCCCGTCCGTCGTGAGCGGCGCTTCGGTCGTGCCTTGTTCCAGCGCGGCCAGCGCGACCTGATTGTCCTTTTCGGTTTCGACCACCGTGCTCATCTGCCTCTCCTGTCCAGACCCTTCGGTCCGCGTTCGTCACTTGGAAATAGGCAAGCGAATCGCGCTGCCCATAGTGACAATTGTTGCGGGGACAGGCGGGCCCGGACGGTCAAAACAGGTGTTATTTGAAGCGGCTTTCGTGGGCCGAGCCGCGAGTCGGAACTGTCACCTTGTAACAGTTGACAGGGCAAGATTGATGCGTGATGGGAGGGCGAAAAAAAAGAGAGCTACCTGGGTAGCCCTCTCACTGGACAAAGACGCAGTTTTTTGCGAGCTTTTCAGCCGATCACTTACGATCTGCTTTCACCGTGACGACTGGAACGACTCTGCCGCCTTCCAGAGCAATACGCCTAGCAACGCGGCCACGACGACCCAATAGCCCGCAAGTACCGGCAAGGGCACAACGAGCACGCCGAACAGCGTTCCGCTCACGAGCAACAGCCCGTGTCCCGCGAGATGGAACGACAAAGGACTGACGAAGCCGGCCGCTGACGCCTTGATCTTGCGACGCGCCGTGCCGTCGATGAACATGCCGAGCGAGAATAGCAGCGTACCCACGATCCACATCTTCATGACCATCGCGCGGAACAGCATCCGGTACACGAGCAGCCAGAAGTTCTCCGTCCACGTGTGGGCGAACGTCGAAAATCCGCCGTCGTTCATGCCGCCCACGTTACCGGACGCGTTGAGCGTGCGATGCAACAGGCCGCTGTCGACAAACGCATGGCGGAATGTCGCGTTTGCATGGCGCACGGCTTCATCAGCCCGCTCCTGCCCGACCGACGAGATCAAGGAACTCGTTTCGGCTTCCGGCACCTCGAACAGGCTTCGCTCAGGAATCGCGGGCATCACGGCGATCGAGAGCACCGGCACCAGCAGGAACCATACTTTCAGGTGCGACCCGAAGCGGCTAGCCATGCAGCACCTTAACGAGCATGAGCACCGGAACCGCAACGATCGCAACAAGGCCGCCCCAAAAGAGCGCTGGCTTGGTCTGCGCGATGGTCGCGAACGCATAGCACCGTGCGCCCGCGCCGTATGTGAATTCCTCGGGAACCGGCGCTTTGAGCTCGCCGTCGAACGCGCCGGCGACGTCGTATGCGCGTTGCGCCGTATGGGGATCAGCTCCCGACAGCTTCGCTATGATCGTAACGGTGAGCGACATCGTATTCCTCAAAGTAGCGGCGGAAGGCCTCGCCTTGCAACACACGGGAGGCCAACTGAAAAGCGGCAGTGCGCTCAGTAATGTGCTCCGGGCAGCGTTCGTCGACCATCTCGAATTCGTGATCGGCATGACGCTCTTCGAAAGCGGGAATCGCATCGATCATGGGGCACCAGACCGCGACCTTTTCACCACGCCGGGCGACGTACCGACGCGCGTAGAGCAACTTGGCCGGCTCGAACAACCCTTGCATGAAGGCGATGTGGGCGTTACCCGCGCGCTTCGCGCGCCTGAAGCCATCGAGCGCCGATTCGATCATCTCCGCGGCCAGCGGCCGCTTGTCTCCCATAAACCTCTCGCCAATGAAGTCGGTCACTCGCGAACAGGCAAGCTCGAGCTCCGGCGCGACGTTGAAAACCGGAATCAACCTGTGCGACAGCTTGTGATCGCGAATGATGTTTTTGTATGCAGCGGACATAGTCTTGAGTTTTAGCCTTCGATGATGGGAATTCGACCCTGATATACGGCGCCGCCTGAGATGCGCATGAAGTACTGCAGATTCGGTAGACTGTGAAGCAGCTTCACAGGAATGAGCGGCACCTTTTCGAGTTGGATCGAGCGCGACTGCGAGCCGCTGAATTCGAGCGCATGGGCCTCGGTCGTCGTGTTGGTGCTGTTCGAGACGTTGACCACCCGGATCGCCGTCTCGCCCACCTTGTCCGAGAACCACTTGGCGGTGTCGCTATCTTCCAATCTTAAGCATACCTGAACTGTAATCTAGTAACAGTTACACGCGATGGGGCTTTCTTCGCCTATATTTCGTGGCAGTCGTGTCGTTCA
>NZ_FCOI02000056.1 GCF_001544795.2 Caballeronia temeraria
GAAACATCAACTTGCATATGGACATTATAGGGAAGCAACTCTGCGCCTCAAAAACAAAACTAGCAGAGTCAGGGAAAACACCTATAGATTTTTATCGATGCGGATACTGTCCGTCCTGAAAGAGTTGCTAAAACGCTCAGCGGACTTCGCTAGCGCCCTCGCATAACAAAAGCGAGAGCGTCGCGACGTTAGGGACGACCGTCGCAATCCGACGTACGCATGCCGATGAAGGCATAACCCAAGGTACGTGTACGCCGGAGAGCGATGGCGTGGGGGTTGTTGGCAAGGGCGATGAGCCAGCCGTCCCCTGTCTTGCGTTTGAGCAGACCGGTGATTAGCCGCAGTGAGATGCGTAGGAAATCAGTCTTTCGAGGCAGCCACTTCTTCTTGTGTCGGCAAAACTTGATCGTCAAGGTATCGCGCCAAGAATGGATTCATGTATCGCGGCAGAGGATAGGCGTCTGCGAGTGGAAAGCCCGCCTCAATCAACGCGCGGCTGAACTGATCTGCGATGCGCTTGCGCTCCGCCATCTCTACCACGTCCGATGCAAGGCTAGGCGGAACAACAACTATCCCGTCGTTATCTGCGACTATCCAATCGCCGGAGCACACGAGTACACCCGCGCATTGGACGGCGACGTCAGCTTCCCACGGCTGCATCGCGCCGAAGTAAGGTCTTGCAGACCTACCCCGAGCGAACACAGGAAAGTCTTTGCTTGATGCGGCCCCAACGTCCCGCACCGCGCCGTCCACAACGATCGCACCGACACCCCGATAGGCTAATCGGGAAAACATCATGTCCCCCATAGCGGAGTACTGTGCTCCCAAAGCATCAACGACTAACACGTCCCCCGGATTGACAGTTTCATATAGCTGCCGATTAACGCGGCCTCCTGGTGCACTTTCGATGTCCTCCCTTTCCGGGAGGAACCGCAACGTTCTCGCACGCCCAACAATTGGACCCTTTAAGCTTCCGAAGTTCTGCAGCTCGTTCATCACAACGCGTGATACGCCCAAGCTCATCAATGCGTCCGCTGCGTCGGAAGAACTAAGAGCTCCGAGCCGCTCGCTGATTTGTAGCACCGGTCGTTGATTCATATGAGCTTCCTTGAGTTTCCAGTTACAGATTCAGGTTTCCTAGAAGTCTTGTTGCCTGCACCGCCCGAAGCAACCCCCGATAATCTCAAGTTAGTTGCGGCGCGTCTGTAACCGTAAGGCTCCTATTAGTAGGCTTCATCGGCTACCACAGTTGCTTAGCGTTCTCGGTACGCATTGAGAGCTGCGGCACGTTCGAGGATGCTCGGCATAGACCGGAGCACTTATCAAAGCCCCTACCAGGAGATTTGCCTACGCGTCGGTCTTCAGACATTCGCGCTTTTGCCGATAACCCGGATTTGCATGGATGGGCCGTAAGGTATGAAAATCGAATCCCTTCTTGGTTATAGGCACGGCAGCGGTTCCAGCTGCTGCGTTTCCAAACGGCAAGACCGATGCTGGTCTCCCGCGCAACCGACCGATCGGTGTTCGGTCTCCCTTCATGTCCCCGCGTTCTTGTTCGGCCGAGGGTGAACGAGATGGCACCAGCAACTAGAAGGTTTATCTTAACTCCTCGGAACGATATCCGAAGAGTACAAAGCAGGCTGCTTTCGATCGTGGCAATCACTGCTTGGTGCGCCCTCGCGTGGCTGTGGCTTTGGCCTCAGCTTGACGGGCACTACGCAGCAGACCATGGAAGAATCACTGTGGACGTAACCCATCATCGCGGTGAGACGCAGGTGACTCTGTCGCGCGAGCGTGATGACGGAGAAGCCAAAATCACGCGTTTTCTTACCACCGCTGGGTTTTCGAAAGTCCAATTTGGCGATGGCTTAGCAACTCAAGAGCTCGTCTTCCAGCCCCTCGAGACAAATCACTACAGGTTGATCACCGGGTGCGGCTGGGTGTCACTCGACAAACAAACAACAGCCAGCGCTCTCGTACGTTCGCATCCATACGGGGCAGTCATGTTCGTCGCGCTCTGTATGATCGCGTTCATGCTCCACGTCGTGAACGAAAAGGCAAAATCAGAGCCTGAAGTCATCTACCCGATGTGGGTCGCCTATTTCGGCGCATTGTTTGGAAGTTCGTTTGTTCTCGTCGCTGCCGGCGAGTCCGGCATATTTGGTTTCGACGGAGAGCCACGAAACGCACTTGCGCGCGGGATATTGGCCACCGTCGAGTATTCCTTGGATTTGCAGCGGGAGGTTTGTCTTCTCCTCGGCCTCTTAGCATTTATCTCGCTGACGCAATGGTGCGCGTATTTGCTGGCGGGGTTAAGCGGCGCCGCGCGACGGCCCCGATTCATCTGGACCACTTGGAAATGGGTGGCGCTCCTAACTGCGAAAGCACTAATAAGCGCATCTGCCGTCGCGTTGAGCATTGTTCTGGTCGGCGGCCACTATGGCTGGTTGAACGCTGAGCCACTTAACATCGTCGGAGATGCCTTGACCTGCCTTCTTCTACTAGTTCCTGGACTCGTAGTCTTCTGCATGGTCCCCGTCAAAAGCACAAGTGGGCGGCCTAGTTCGAAAGGCACCCGCAGCGTTCATCGTTGGATGGTTCGTCGGATGCGCAAGCAACCAAGCGACGTTGCGGCGAAGCCGAAATAGCCGGTGGATATGTCACGCCCGGGTACAGGTCCCTTCGTCGCCGGCTTGCGGCAGTGAACGACGGCGATCAGCTTCCCCGACAACGGCCATCGAGCTTGGGCAGAGGGGGCCTCCGGTAGTCGAACTGGACGACGACCTCGACCGGAGGTGCATTGCCCGGACTGAGACCGAACACAACGAAGAAGCGAGACCCGCGGGGGAGGACAGCGGACGCGCTGCTCGGCCTGGGTGAGTTGGGCCTGGAAACGGTGTCGTTAAGAACATGAGAGTTATCGAAATGGCGCGGCCTGAAAGCACACGTGCAACCGGAGCCATGCTTTGGCAAGTCGTCGCCACCCTCGAACAGTGGCAGCTGACGGACGTCATTGCTCTTGACGACCAAATTCGGTCAGACGGCCGTCTACAAAGCAGTCAGTCAGCCAAATCCAGGTTTGGCGAAGTGGAGTCGCCGATATGGGGCCGTTGGCGACCTCACGCAATCGGCCACGCTCTGCCGCTCGTGCGCAACCTATACGAGTCACTCGAATCGCTAATCTGCACCCGAGACCCGCCGAGATTGGGCGATAATGAACTTTGATTTTAATCGTAGCGCGGCGCGTTCGTGAGTTGCAAAGCCATAGCTGTCTTCGACGCTCCCCACAATATTTTCTTTCAACATGAGATCTTTCAAATTTCTTTTTTCCGTTGCTTCCTCTCATTGCGCTGCGAAGCCCGATTATTCGGGCTCTGATATCACCGAGATCACGAACGGCGCCTTTTTCGAGCACGCCAAATGCTTCGGCTACGACATCGGAAGGGCCTCGATTGCCACTATCGATGGGCGCTACCAAGTTTCCGTGGAGATGAGAGACGAAATCGGCATCGACGGTGCTGTGTCTTTCGTCGAAAGCTTCGCGAGCTTCACAACGTATCTATTGTCCTTTGATCAGAATCATTTTTACGGGTCCCCTTTCATCGATGTTGCGTACGGCGAGTTCTATCGCGACAACGGTGACGGTCTTAGAGATCATCTCAGCCTAAAAGTTACGCGAAGATTTGGATTGGATCGCCTTCCGTCAAATATCCCCGAACTTCACGAACTGGCTCACTTCTTTTTTCTCGGCATGCAGTCGAACAACGAGAAAGCAAAATACTTCAACCTCTTCCTGATCATGGAAGCGCTGGAGACTTCACCGTTGGGACGAACGATGTACGCTGACGGGACACTTTTCACGGAGAACGATAAAGAGGTAATTCGGGAAGCAGCGAACAAAATGGGCGATCAAAGGAAGGCCGGGGTCGTTCTCCGCGTACTGTCACAGACCGACGATCCTCGCCACGTGAAGCTTAGCGGCATTCTGCACCGTCTCGGGATCACCGAGTTCCAGAACCTGGAGGGGCAGCCACAAGTTCTTGTGACACCGACCGTCATGAAGGAGCTAATACAGACCAGGAATAAGCTGTTTCATAAAGGGAATGCGATCGACGCAAACCTCATTTGGGGAACGTTGATTCCGATTACACGACGCGTCGTCAGCGCACTGATCGAGAACCCGTCCGCCCTTACGCCATCCGCCGATGTCTAGCCGACGACCACAGCAGCCCCGCCCGCGTAGCCGCGCCGGCTATGCGGGCGGGACTGCTGTGGTCGTCACCGAGCGTTTCCCGGTGCAAAGGCGGCGTCCCCGCTGCGCTGCTTGATACCGCGTCCGCGGCACTCCGCCGGGCTGCTATCGCAGGAGTCGGCGATTTTGAAGATTGGCGAAGCCCGGACTGCGTGTTCCGAAAGGGGCCAACTTCGATGTCCAGGTCCGCTCAGTCATCCACGGTTGGGTCCTTGATCGGGACTGTTGACAATGGGCCCTGGCATTCTAAGGCGACGCTTCGTGGCGGGCCACCACATTTGTTTGGTGCTTCGCGGCGACGTTTAGACTGTAGATTCATCTCGAAACCGTTTCAAGCCAATAGCCAGATGTCGCACGCCGAAACTAAATACTTAGAGCTCGACAGTTGCCTCCGCGACAACGCGCGGCACCATTATTTCTATATGTGCGGCGGCAAAATAATAACGGAATCGAGGACTGGCTCGGCCGCGTCTAATCCTGCAGTCAGCGCCGAGTCACCGTTATACTTGGCTTCTTCGGCAACGCGCTGAAGCGACGTTTCGCCCCTTATGATTGCAATGATTATGGCGAAATATCCCTTCAAGATATGTTTGATTTGATAGAAGACTTCGTCAGGGTGAATAAATATACATGCGGGGTATCTGTCCATAGCCGCATTTCTGACGTAGATCCAATCGTCGTTCAGGTCGAAGTAGAGGATCGGGTAATGATAATTCTGCACGGCCGGTAACACGTAATTGATTCCATCGTGGCTAGCTTTAACCTGCAGGCCGGCGGGTTTTCCGGATGCCGAACTGCTTTCTTTTATACACAGTAGTTGATCTTCCGTATCATTTTTATCCACCCAAATGATATCTCTCTGAGTGTCGCTAGGATTGTAATACTGAAAAAAATTCTGCTTTGTTCTCATAGACCCCGTGGCGACGGCGACATATTCGTCTAATTTTTTTGACAGCCGAGTGCCAAAACGAGCGTGCATTCCAAGGATTCGATTTATCTCGGGATACTCGTTGCACATCTTAACAACAAGCGATTCAGCGATACTACCTATCAGTCGTGTCGCGTCTGCATGCGGGTTATTTGTCAAGACTTGGCGTAAAACCAAGTCGGGAGAGACGTATGACTCTTCGATCAAGATGTCGAGCAGCGTGTGTCCGTAAGTCGCCAGTTGGAGTTGCAGGGAAGGCTTCTGGAGATATTCAGAAAGCAACTGTGAGTGTCTGACCTCGCCGTTGAGGTCCTCGACAATGACTTTGACGTGAGGAGGAATGTAGATCGACACCTTGAAGCCTTCAAAGATAGTGACTTCCCGCATAACACATTACCAACCGAGAAGCCTGTTTCTAATGTGCAAAAGGTCAATTTATAACGTCAGCCTACATCTTACCCCAACAGAAGCTGACTTATAAACAAGGTCGGCAACGCTATTTACGAAATCGATAAGGGCGAACTGAAGTGTGTCGATGAGAATGCCCACTGTCTGTAGGCGACCGAGATTTCCGCTCGCTTTATATCAGGAACGACTGAAGTCAAATGACCGCTGCATTCTTGAACAGGTCATAGATCCTCGGCGACGGCCACGGTTCGCAACGGGTCGTCAAGAGCCAATGGTGTCTGCCGGACAGCCGCCGTTCGAAGATCGCGACGACCTGCCGAAGCGTGGCTCGGGTTAAAGACGTGCCTCCCGACCGTGCAATTGCGATAAGTGTTCTTATCATAATAGTCGCTTTTCCGGCCGCAACCGGGTCGGTGCGAATCGCACCGTACTCTCCGGCGCAGGGCCGCGCAATTGCCTGACGCTCCGCCGCGTCCATTCCATCGACAGATCAATAGGGTAGAGACGGATTCACGGTTCGCGATGCGAAGTGACAGATTCGATCGGACTGAGGCGAATTGACACTTTCATCGCGCTCGAAGCCGAAGCAAAGGTGTCACCGCAACACCGCTTTCCCGCATCCTGCCGTTCTGCGAATGATGACAGTTTCATTGCGTTCTACGCATATTTAACAACGGAAGCTACGTGTGCGGAATCGCGCGCTGACAAATAGCCGGCGAACAGCCGCCAGGTCCCGGAGATGTCTTGCCGCACGCTTACCATTAGAGCTAGACCAGCTTAATAAGCCATTGCAGAGCCGCCCTGGCGGGTCCGGTGATAACGAAGAAAGCCGCTGTAGCGAGAACACCCCCGCCGATAAGAATCCAGAAGACGACGCGTAGCCAGCGGCGCTGCACCTTCAGACGCGTGTCGAGAAACCCGAATACGCTGGAAAAACTGGATGCAATCTCCGTATGCAACTTTTCGAGCTCGGCACGTTGTCGGCCGATCTCGCGTTCCAAGATATCCAGTGTGTGCGTTTGATTCACGAGCAGGGCGGAAACAAGGATAACGAACACCCATGCGCCAATAAGGATCGCGGTGTTGATATAAAAATTTGCGTCGAACCCGGATGCCTCCTTCATTTGTGTCGCGACGACCACAGTGGCAACAGGGATGCCCAATATCTGGTTTTGAATGTCCGTGAAGACCTTGTGGATCTTGGCCGCGTATTCGATTCGCGTGGCTTCAAGTTCGCTTTTCACCTTCTCGTAAGAAAAGCTTGAAGCAAACAGGCGATAGCCATCGTTGAACTTTTTCAGCAGTTCGGGAAAGTGTGCAAGCACGGCGCGGAATCGTTCCTGCGGCGGCTCAGATCTGGTCAGTTCGCGCACCGCCTCTGCGAGGATTGCCATTTTCTGTTCGCGGTGGATATCAGTCGACAGCGCGTCGATTAGCCGATCGATGGCACCGACATCCAGTGCCTCGACATCTTCTGACGCGTACTGGACTGGCACATCGAATTTTCCCTCGTCGATAAAAATGAGGTGGCCTCCGGCCCGATCGACATAAGCCGCAGCTTCGCCCAGCAATGTCACAAGCTCCAGCAGCTTTCGGTACTTCTGCACGACGTCAGGGACGACCGCATCGCTGCACCGGTTGAACCGCTCCGCGACAATATAATAACGTCCCGGCTCGCTAACTCGGGCCGCCGGATTTCTTATCAAGTCCGCGAATGACATCGGGAACATCCCGATGCCAAGGCGCGGCGTGCCCAGCTCGATTGCCACTTCGTCGCCGACCTTCACCGCGTCGGGATCGTCCTCGGGTAGATGTACCGCGTACTCGTCCTGGTCGGCAACGACGCTGCGCAGTGCATCTAGCATCCTTTGATCATGAATTGCGAGCTTGCCCGCGCGCCGGCCCCTCTCGAGATCGACACGGTCGTACAAGTTCGCAAGCAGATCAAATTGCCTCTGGCTCATTTCGTTTTTCTACGATCATCTCATGCAACAGATCGTCGGGAAGGTTATGCAGGACAAGAGTTTGATTCTGCTCGTCAAACTCGATTTCGCCATTGACCAGCGCGTCACGGTCGAACTCTACCGCCCACGCGGTCGTCTTGGCCTTGAATTTGACCAGACTGCGCAGTGCCCTTCTGTTCGGCACGAAACCGTCGGATAGCTGCAGGTTGCCGTCAGCAAATGCGGCGCGAAGATTTTCCGGTGCGTCAGGCATCAATCGATTGGCGAGACCGTCCAAACTCAATGGGCGGTTCCCGGCCGCACATTCGCTGCAATAGTCAAACGCGCCGCGAAGCAGACGGTCGCGGTCCTCGGCTTCTAGTCCCTGGTTCGTCGCGAAGCTCTTGAGGCACGCGATCAGCTTCCTCGTTTCTTCGGACGACTCGACGACATCGTTGCAGCCCAAGAAGTGCTTGAAATAGTCCGATACCTCACCGCGTGCCTTCAGAAAGCTGATGTACCGTTCGCTGTTCGCCTGCCAGGCGGTTACGTCAATGCGACCGGCCACGCGCAGCGCAGCGAGATCAATGTAGGGACTATCGACAATGTCGAGTCCGTCCGTGATGGCCGTGCCCATCCTGTCGGTGACGATCGCGACCAAGAGGAAATCCGTCGACCCGTTATTAACATGCGCGATCAACACGTAACCGCCCGTCGCCAGCTGTTCGTTCTGGGCGCGGTCCCTGAGCGTGTTCATCATGCGGACTGACATCTCGTAGAAGTCAATCGACTGTTCAACGAAATAATCGCGCGCATACCGCGGCATAGGGTAGTTGTCCTCGTCCGCCTCAAATTTTCCGTATCCTTTGCCGCTCTTATCTGAATAGGACCGGTGCAGGTCCGACACCAAGCGCTCGACGGGGTCATTGATGCCGATCAAGGCCGGCCGGGTCACGACCTCGGCGCGTCGCTCATGGCGCTCCTTGACCAGCTTGTGAACGATCAGCCCATGGATTCGTTGCTGCGGAGCATTCATTGTGCGGCCTCCCCGGTTGCGGCGTACTGACCGTGGCGACGCCGCACGTAACGCAAGTCGCGCCCCACCGCCAAGGCGCGATCCAGCCGGTACAACTCCCTCATGTTCGGTCTCTCTGGTTGATACACTGGTCTCGCCGTCACCTCGACGGCATTTTCGGAGTGGCGTCATTCTAGTACCAAAATTGCCGGGCGCCTGCAAACCCGTGCGCCACGCGGCGCGCAGTGGTCCAGCAGCCACGCGCCGGTCGCCGCCCGCGCGTTGCCTTGGTTTCGTTGCCCGCTCGACTTGCGGGCTGCAGTCGACAGGCTTCGCGTGCCTCCCGCCACGCTGACGAGTGTTCCCGGTTGTCTGCATCCGCCGACCCGCTCCGCTGCCGCGACTCGGTCGTCTCTGCAGTTTTTTCTCGACTGCGTCTTCCGCCGAGCATGATCACCGATTCCCCGCGTGATCGTGATCATCCGCTTTGTTGTTCGATTGCGATCGTCTGTTTGAAGGTTCAGAAACGACATGATCCGATATACGGGTCACGGGGACACCGGGTCATTCACCTGCGTATCAAAGGATCATCGCGCGTTGCCCGACGACCCGCCCGATGGCATTTGACGACAAAGCTCCCCGATCGCGGAGTGCGCGATGAGATCTAGCCGCAAAGCGCGCGGGAATCCGGCAACAGTACATTGCATTGGGCAAGCCCCCGCAAGGCTTTAGTCGGCAATCTGCGACCCCTGCGACCGCTTGTCAGTGAAGACAGGGTCGACGAACGCTGCGTCGCGGAACTCGCTCCGGTGTCGCACAATGGATACCTGCTTCGTTGCGTGCGCGAACCCGCCAACGGAGCCGTCCCATGCGTGATAATTCGTATTATCACGCATGGTTTTAATGGGTAAAATTCGGGAGCAGGGCATCTACGTCCCGTCCAGACGGGCCCCCAGCCGAACGACAAGAAGCCGCCCATGGCCAATAAACCGCAGACCGTCACGAAAAGCCGCGCCGCGTACACGCGCAACCACTTCGCGGCGTTGCGCGCGTACGTCCAGCGCATCCCCGCGTCAACGATTACGCGACTTTATTTTTCGGAAGACGAAGACGGCAACGAAGCGACGCCGGGCTGGGCCGAGTCGTTTTTGCGGCGCATGCAGGCTGAACTGGTCGAACTGGCGCTTGAGCACGGCTCGTCGGTGCTGGCCGATCATTTGAAGTCGTCGGCCAAGGCGCACGGTAGCGCCCGCCTGACCGCCGTGACGCTCAAGATGGTCGAGCAAGCGGCGCTGTTGGCCGTCGCCAAGCCCGAGGCGACGCACGGCGTCGGCATGTGGTTCCGGCCGCTGGTTGCCCGACGGCTGAACGACGCGGGCATCCATACGCTCGCTGAACTGGTGGACTTCTGTAACCGCCGGGGCGGGAGCTGGTGGCGAGCGGTGCCGCGAGTCGGGCCGGGCCGCGCGCAGCGGGTGGTGTCGTGGCTACGTCAGAACGAAGACGCGATCGGTGCGCGCGTCGGCGGGGACGTGTCGCTCGACGATCCTTTTTCTGCCCCGGAAGGCGAACTCGTCACGATCGATACGGATTCGGGCGTTTTGGCACCACTGGAGCGCGTGCGACTGCCGAGCGAACTGTCGGGGGCCGCCGGCCTGAACCGCCACGCTAGCTTCCCCTACATCGCGGCGCATAACGACCTTGAGGCGGTCCGTGCTTACCTGCACCGCTACCGCGAGCAGCCCAAAACCCTGCGCGCTTACACCAAGGAGTTGGAGCGATTCCTCTTGTGGACCGTGACCGTCAGGCGCAAACCGCTCAGTTCTCTGCTGGCCGACGATTGCGAGGCCTATCGCGATTTCCTCAAAGCGCCCTCGCCGGCTTTCGTTGGTCCGCGCCAGTCTCGTGCGAGCGGTCGCTGGCGGCCCTTTGCGGCGAGCGAACTGAGTCCTGAAAGTCAGCGGTATGCGGTCCGCGCGCTGCGGGCGGCGTTTGGGTGGCTAGTAGACGTCCGCTATCTCGCCGGTAATCCATGGACCGCCGTGTCCGATCCGGTCGTGGTCGAACGCGAGAACCTGCTGAAAATTGAACGCGCGTTGCCCGCTGATTTGTGGGCGCGGATGCGCGGCTTCGTTGACAGCCAGTGCAAGAGCGAAGCTGCTCAGTATTGGCGGTCGGCGCGAGTTGCGCTTCTCCTCGCTGCAGATTCCGGCCTTCGTCGCGACGAGCTGGTGGGCGCTCGGAGGGAAAACTTGTCGCCGACGACATACGGCGACGGTGCAGATGTCGTGTGGCAACTGACGATCGTTGGCAAGCGAAACAAGGAGCGCACAGTGCCGGTGAGTCCCCCGACCATCGGGGCACTAACCGCTCACTGGCGCGATCGGGGCGAGGATTTCGACAGCGCGGCTGCGGGGCCGCTCCTAGCGCCGATCTTCATCCCGCCCGGCAAAGAAGCGCAAAAGAAACACGCCGAACGAAAGCCGCTGAGCTACCACGTCAACACCATCAATTTCATGATGGAGTGGGTCATGAAGCGTCTTATTGCGGGAATGCCGGACCTGACGACCGACGAGATGAAGTTGCTCGCCGGCACGTCGACGCACTCGTTTCGGCATACCTTCGGGACGCACGCCGCTGCAGAGGACGTCCCGCTCGACGTCGTGCAGAGAATTCTTGGTCATGCGTCTCTGCAGACGACGTCCATTTATGTGCAGGCGGAGAGGCAGAGGATGCTTCGAGAAGCGGCGTCCTTTTACCGTCGCCCGAAAGCTGACACTCGCGGCGAGGGTTGAAAGCTCCGAGCCTATACCGCTGCCGAGACAATCGGGGTACTTGACTCCTCAATCCTGAACGGCCGTCCTTCTATCTGCAGATCAGTAATCACGCGCAAATAGGAACGGTGCGATCGAGCAACTCGGGTTCCAACGTGCGCTTCCGCACATAGGCTACTCGTAAGCCGTTGCTTACCAATGCCTTACTTACTACGGTTTAGGCACGAACCGCGACGCTCGCGCACTAAATCGGGCCGACGCTCAAATCGCCGACCGTGGAATGACGATGGAGAACGTAATCAAGCAGAAAGATTAATCAACTTACCGCCAGTGTTCATCCATATCGAGGACGAAGGAGGCAAATGCGGCTGCGCGAATGACAACGGTCCGCTGAAGCAAATTGATGTTGGAATGGAAATCGAAAATAATGTTCTACGAATGAATCTTTTGGAATACGGCGCGATGCCGGCGGTGGGCTGAAGCCGACCGCATTCGTGCACTCCGAGTGCATGTTAGAGGTGCAGAAGTGACTGTCTTTGCCGTCTAGTAAAGGATTGATCGAGTCAATGATCTTAACCGCGGTGGTCGAACCATCCGTTGCACGCAGAGTTACGTAGAAGTCGGTCGACATAAAGCGTGCCTCCTAGGACCTGCAGAAGACCGGCATAGACGCCGCAACCGGGGGCGCTGCACCGCTCGCTGGCGCTGGCGCGAGCGTGACCGCCTGAACTTTCTCAGGAGTGAGCACATTCAGGTTTTGACAAGCAGGAGTGTCGTCCGAGCCTTTTTGCAGTGCGTCGTCGCAAGTTTGGACCTGCGCAACAAATTCTTCCCGTAAGCAAGTCGCCTGTTTCAACAGATTGGCGACGCTTGCCTTCGGCGTGGAGAAGAACGCGTTGTACTGCTCATCGTCCATCGCTATTGCACGGCGAAGCGTCAGGATGTTGGTGAAAAGTTCGTTGTGGAGGAAGCTCGTATTCTCAATTTTTGTCATCAGCACCATCGAGGGACTTGTAATCTTCGACGCTCCCGGCAGGTACGGAAGCGCACTGTATGGCGTAATGGTGACCTTCAGCGGAAGCTGATTGCCGAGCATTGACCCTGCGACAGCCGTCTTCCAATCATTCGTTGCGTAAACCGCTGCGGCGCGTACAGCGGCCGGGTTCACTGTGCCTGAGCTACCGATGGCGACCGCGCCAACCCCGGACGCAGGCACACCTTTGCTACGGGGACTAACGAACACTGTTGCGACACCGGCAACATCTTGCTCCGCATCCTTGCTAGTAACACCGATACTGAACAACTGAGCGAGACCCGCTTGTGCTTTCGAGGTGTCAGACGAGGATCTCGAACTCGACTTTATAGCCAGCCGAAAAACCTCATCGATTAGACTGCCTGACTGAATCCCACTTATAAAATATGTCCCACACAGGTTTTTGAAAGTCGTCTTGTCGGAGGCCGTCGCGAGCTTTTCGACGTTTCTGCCCCAGACACCCCCGACTCGAGCTTCCGTCTTTGTAATGTATTGCCCGTGAATACGACCGAAAGCATCAATCCGATTGAAATAGTTCTCGTCCGACTCGGCCATGTCCGCGCCGAAAGTGAAAGCCTTGTAGGTCAAGGAAAAATCAGCGCTTTGCCCGCTCGAACTTCGATGTGAGCTCATATTGGTCGAGACGGTTGTCGTTACATCACCGTCGAGGAACTGCACCGTCGTATCATCTTTCGAGCCTTGCGGTCTCAGTTGCGCGCTGTCCGGTGTCCTACGGTCCTCCAAAATACAAAGGTACTGCCGCACGGCACCCGTCAGCGGATCGAAGCCGTACCCTAACTTTATGTCTCGACCGTCGGGCGGCGCTTGGACGACCTGCGGGGGTGGCGCCGCGATCGGCGCGCCCTGAAGTTTCGGCCCGCCGGACGGTATGCCCAGCCTTAACTCAGGCTTTGTGAAACTAAGCGCTCCGACGTCAAGTGTTTGCGGGGACGCCGCGGACGTTAGTGCCAAGGCAATGGCAAAAGTAAGAAATCGCATCGACATCATCTTCGAGTCCCTCGGCTTTTGATTTTTATTGACCGTCAGTGGTGGATGACCGTTGGACGCTTTGGTGCGCCAGAAAACCGCCAACGGCCGATGGACCCAATGTATCGAAGCCTAGGACACCAATTGATAAGTTTCATTCGTGGATACGTTACTTGACTTTAAGACTCGGCAATTGGGCGTTCTTCCTGTCCCCAAGAAGGAGAATTCGTGCAACCAATAATCTCCTTACACATCGCGGCCCGCCTCTTGTGCGAGAAGCTCGGCGAAGCGTTAAGACGTTGTCATCACAAGGAGCCGACATGGCAGCAGCGCCACAAAGACGCGGTCAACAGGTCTCACAGGGCTGCTCGCCACGGCGATCGGCGTTGGTCTTCCTTTGCTTCCGTGAGTGCATCGGCGCATGTCAGCGTCGGTATCGGCTTTGTCGCAGCGCCCGATTATGCAGCGGCACCGGTCTATGTCTCGCCGCCCCGCCCGTCTACAACGCGCCTGCACCGCCGGATTTATTACGCCCCGCCTCCCCCACCGGCCGTTGGCTATCAAACGGCCCCCGCACCGGTCGTCTAAGGGGGGCTGGCGTGAACAGGAGTGGCTCGAGCATGAATGGCGCGAGCGTCGGGAATGGCGGGAACGCCAAGAGTACGACGCCGACGCGCGTATTACGGCTATTGATGCGCTAAGTCCATTCCGAGGTGAGTTGATGGCTTGATGCACGGCACCGCCAACGGGGCATCGCCTGTCTATTGCGCCTCGCGGCAATCGCTGACTGCGTTGCGTGGTTCATTGGTTACTCGGTCCTCAATGACCGACGCTCACCTTGTCGCGTCAAGTCGCGCTTAGAATTCACGCCTTTTGGGACTTACCATGACACCGCACGCCCTGCGTCTGATGTACCGCGACGCTATCGAACGTTTCGACGATGTCCAAGCGCTGCGATCGATACGCCTTTCGTCGAACGGAAGTCATCTGTTCGAGCTTTTGGCCTTCGAACTGCTGCTCAAATTCGTCCACAACACGACCACGCCGGAGAGCGGCTTGGCGCGCGGCCACCGCTACCATGAAATTTTTGCGGTGCTTCCGCAGGAACTCCAGGACGATCTTCTTCGCGTCGCCGGAGAACGCATCGGGCCGTCGGATCTCCGGAACCATGTCCCGGTGCTAGCGGACTGGTCCCACAATTTCGTCGCGCTGCGGTACCCCTACGAGAAATATCGCAACGACACAACTGAGGCGTACGTGAAACGCGGTGACGACTGGCAGGCAGCCGGCTCGCAACTCGAGACCGCCGACTTTCGATTCCATCCCGAGGAGCTGTTTGGGATGCTCCATGCGCTTCGCGCAGAGGCTGCGAGGCGCTTCGCCGAACTACCGCCGGGCTAGTTCGACGTCTTGGCAAACTCTGTCTGCCGATAGCGGGAGAAAAAAAACCGCACCCGCGATAACTTCCAGCTATCAACGGCGGTGGTTATCAGAAAAGGGGGAAGGCAGGTCGTTTTCACTGGTGAAAAAAGCCGGGCCTGGGCCTATCGTTGCGTAGAAGGCTGCCTGGACAGCAGGGAGAGGAACCATGACGCATCAGCCGCCTCAGCAGCCCGACCAACGCTATTCGTGGGCGGCAATGGCGGTGGTGGGTGCTTCCCATCATGACTCTTTTGCTGGCTTTGCTTACGGTATCAGCACTCTTGCAAATGTTTTTGTCTAGCTCGACGAATGGTGGACCGCATCAGAAATCATCATCCGGAGCATGCATCGACTGTCCGAGGAAGCCTACTATTTTCGATGCCGTAGACGCAACGCTCGCGGCACTTCCGAAGGCGCCAATGGCGTTCAACACGCCACCGCCCATGAACATCGACGACAGCGCCGCCAAGATTGAACTGCGCGTCGGCCCCCGGCAAACTCCTGCCGAACTTGCGAAGTCGATCACCGCGCCTGGCACCGTGCAGGTCCACGAAGTTCAAATCTCGAATCGGATGAAGGCCACGCTGTCCTCCGACGCAGACGGTGTGTCCATCACACCGTTGTCGCCGGCGATGCAGGCCGTCAGCGGACAGGCAGTCACCACCTGGGAGTGGTCCGTGAAGCCCAAGAAAGAAGGGCGATACCCGGTCCACGTTGCGCTGGAGGCGGAAGTGAAGATCGACGGTGAACGCACCCCGCGCCAGATTGGAGTCTTTGACGGAACCATCGCGGTCACGATCACAGGTCCGCAACGCCTCCAGCATTTCGTCAAAGAGAACTGGAAGTGGCTGTGGACGACATTGCTTGCTCCTCCAGCCGCATGGTGGTGGAAGCGCCGAGAAAAGAAGGCGGAAGACAAAAAGCCGGACGACGATCCAAAGATTATTCTGCCTAAGTAACGAGGGCGGACGGGAACGGCCCACGCATTAGTCTTTCGGCGAAGGATTTAACCGAGCGATGGCTGGTCTAGTCCATCCCGACCGCAGAGGTGCAGGCGCGGTCGAGTCACGCCGGCGGTGTTCGATGCTACCCGAAGGGCGGATTCCGCAGCGCTGCTTTGTCGGCCACGAGCTCATAGCCCACTTGATAATAGTTGATAAGGGCTGCACTATTGGCACTTACGGAGGGCAGAACCATGATTAGCGCAGACCTTGGACAACAGCTCGAGGGCTACATTACGAAGCTGGTCGAGTCAGGACGCTACGGCTCAAAAAGCGAAGTGCTCCGCGAAGGCGTGCGACTGATTCAGGATCGCGAGACGCAGCTTGCCGCGCTAGATGCCGTGATCGAGCGAGGCATCGCCGATTCAGACGCGGGTCGAGGAAAAGCCGCCGAAGAAGTGTTCGACCGGCTGGAAGCCAAGTATCAGGCGATGGTGAACGGCAAGGAATGATTGTTCGCATCCTTCCTGGCGCCGAGGCCGGGCTTGAGGCCATCGGCGACTACATCGCCCGCGACAATCCACGCCGTGCCTTGAGCTTCGTTTGGGAGCTACGCGACAAGTGCATGAGCCTCGCAGACATGCCCCTCGCGTACCCGCTCGTGCCTCGCTACGAACATCGCGGCGTGCGACATCGTGTTCACGGCAGCTATCAGATTTTCTATCGTGTCACTGGGCAGCCAGAGCGCATCGACGTCATTCATGTGCTGCATAGCGCACGAGATATCGCCGCTATCCTCTTCCCGTAGACACACACGAAGAAGTCGAGGTCGCAAAAAAACCCAGGACCTTTCTGGTGCTGGGCAAGCCATCGGCTTTGCCGGTGGCGGAGGTGCTAATAAGCAAACTGGCCGTCTGCAGTATCACGGCAGCGGCCAGTTCTCTAGTACCTAGCGCGAGCTACTTGGCTCGCTCGGACGATTAGTGACCGAAATAAACGCGAGCGATGCTATTGCCGGTGTGAGCCGGACCGCCCGATGCCGAGGCAGTGTCCGCGACGCCACCATAGCTGTTCTGGCCGTTCTGTGCCGCGACCTTGGCTTCGGCAGCTTGGATCTGCGCCGGGTACGTCGTGCGATCCATGCTCGGGTTGTAACCAGCGCGTTCGAGCTGCACCAGTTCCGCCTTCACTTGCGCGCGCGTGACCGGCTGGCTCTGAGCGAAGGACGAGACTGCGGGGACAGCGAGTGTAGCGGCGACGATGAGAGTTGCGAGTTTCATGATGCTTACCTCCAGATCTTTGTTCTTCGCAAACAGCCCTGTTTGCGTTTCAGTGATCTCAGTATAGGTAAGCGTCCGCTTAAGATTAATGGTCGATCGAACAACAAATCGTTGCAGTATTCGGGATAACCCTAACGCTTCACTTCAACACTTCCCCCTGCCCTATTCGTGCAGCCCGCGTCCGACGGTTTCACCGGTGAACTCACAGTGGGCTGCTGCTCTCCGCTAGCGTGTCCTTTCGTTGTTCAATAAGAGGCGCAGTTTTTCGAGCGCAACGAGTTGACCATGCCCCCCCTCTCGCCAGCACTTTTCAATCACCTGCTGAAGCTCGTACGCCTCGTCGACAACTCCGCGGAAGCGTTGCACCTCTAGGACGAGACGCTGCACGTCGGGATCGCGTGCCCTGTATCTGCACCAGAGCACTCTGAGTTCGTGGTAGCTGACCGGCAAGAAACTAGGAAGCGGCATGTGGATCTATGTACTGTATGGATATACAGTACTCTATCGCCTTTTGGCTGCTTGCTCCATACACTCGGCCCGTTGCTCGTCTTTAGGCGGACCGGTGAAAATTCAGTATATCGACTTTAGCCGCGCGGCCGCGCGCGTATTCACTGCTTCTGTCCCGCGGTCCAACGAGCGACTGTCGTTTTCGAAACCGCCAAATCTGCGGCGATTTCGCGAAGCGACCTCCCAGCTGCGGTCATACGTCTGGCTATGGCGCGCTTGTCTGCGCTGTCACCCCACCGTGCTTTGACGCGACGAGGATCAGAATCGGCGTTGCGCTTGAACCGTACGTTCATCATCGCCACCTGGACCAGCGCTGCGATCTCATTGGTCCCAGTCAGCAGCTCTTCGGTCTCGTCTAGCGGAACCTTGAACTCAAAGACCATTGCAGTCTTGCCGCGGCGTACTGCCAATTCCACTCCCTGTTCGGGCCGCACTAACAACAGCTCCGCCAAAATTTGATCCGTTGTTCTACGGCGAGGTGCGCCCAAGATCTTTTTTGCACGCGCCGTCAACTCGCTTTCGCCGATTGCGTTTCGCATTTTTACGAGGATAGAGCCGAGGTCATATGTGAGGCGCTTGAGCTCAAAGAGCTGTAAAACCTCGGTCGGTAGCTCAGAGATTGCGATCGCTTTTGCGAGAGCCGTCCGGTCCCACGCCGGAGAAGCCGCGGCGGCAGTGACCATCGACGTCCATCGTCCTTCCTCGATTCCTCGCTTGTACTCGGCGGCTAGTGTCAAAGGCGCGATAGCACGAACGATTCGTCTCGGTGGCCGCGCATCTTTACCGTCAAGAAGAGCGACGATTTCAGACCAGTGCAGTCCTAGCGGATCAATTCCCGTCGCCCGCTGGCGGAGGACGTCGGGACCATGATTCCAAACCAGTCGTGCAAGGTGTCTAGCCGTCTCATGCCATATCCCGGCCGTTTCAAACAATGCCAATACCGGTGGCGGCAGCTTCGAGACCGTAATGGCTCGGCTTAGTGCTCTGTCAGTTACCTTAGGAGTGAATCGGGCGAATGCAGCGACCGCACCCCGCTGAGTTTTCCATGAGGTGCCAAGGCCCGAATGGTAGAGCTCAGCCAGTGCGAGAGGATCGCGAGATATCGGAGTGCCAGCGAGTGCGGTCATTTATTTCTTGTCCTGGTGCCGCTGCGATTATCTGATCTAGCAGCGCTACGCAAATCGACGAAAGGCGGTCAATTTGTTTCTCTTTTCGGTGCTTTAATAAGCCGACCAGCCAGAACCTTGCATGACTCTAATCAGGCGTAGCCCGCGTCGGCTTTGTGCTGTCGTCCCACGTCGTCAGCACTCGACATTTAGTTGGCGCGCTTTTTTGCTACGTCATGAGGCCGCAAAGAAGAGGACGCCTCATCGCCCGAGGCTTCCAAGCCTGGGCGCAGCTTGAAGCATTTACGCCGAGGCCTCGCCGTCGAGTTCGCGGGTCCAGCTTTCGATAAGCGCTTTCATGCGCTCAGCTAGCATCTGCTGAGATTCGCCATCGACACCTTGGAGACTGAGTTCTGTCCTGCCGTCGGCGAACAACTTCAATTCCCCAAGGGAACCACCATCACGCCGCTTGAATTGGACTCTTGATTGGTAATGGACACGCCTTGAACCTCCGCGGCGCGTCGGTGCATCTGCGGAAGCAGCTTGTTCAAGTCGTCTCACGCTCGCTCGCCCTTCCAGAATCTCTTGAAGCCAATGTTCGGCCACGGCCAGCCCCCCTCGCTCGAGAATGAGCTTGAGGTTGTAAGCATGGGCAAGACCAACCGTATCCGCAGATTGAGCCATCCGGCTTAAAAATGAGGGAGGTAAGCTGTTGAGAAGGATCACCTTGTTTACATGTGTCGGCGCCTCATTCACGGCTGCGGCAAGCTCAGAATAATCTCGGTAAATCCCTTTTTCGAGAAGGCGATTCCAGGCAATTGCGTCGTCGAAAACGGTTTGCGCGTCGCGCTCTTTGTTCGCCCTATATGCTCTAAGGTAAAGAGCTTTATTTTCTAGACGCTCTTCATGCAACTCCGCGTCAATGAACTCCGCGCCGCGTGATTTTGCTGCACGTAGCCGCCGTTCGCCGTCGATGATCACCCATTTTCCCGGATACTCGGAGAGTCGAGTCACCTTGATAGGCTCCAGTTGTCCGTCTTCTTCAAGACTACGAGCCAGTCCGTCAATCGTCTCGGCGCTATAAAAAGTTCGAGGGTTGTAGGGGTTCGAAACCGTATCTGCAATCTTGATCCTTTGCCTCGGGACCATTGTCGCCACGTCATCGCCGTGAACCGGCCGCACACCGACAACAGTTGCTGCCTCCCTCAGCGCAGTCTCGGCGACTGCATTCTTCTGCAGGCGCGCCTCTGCAGATTGACGTTCCAAAGCCATGCCGGCCCTAACCCGGCTAGTCAAATTTAATTTAGCCATGCGACACCTCTGCAGCCTCTTCCTCGCTGTTCAACAACTCCACAAGCTCGTCGAAGAGAGCATTGATTTCCTCTTTGGCCGGCTTCACACCGCGAATCCCGCGGACATCAAAAACCGTGCGTCCTAACGCCGCAGCCTGCGGATAAACCTCTCGCTGCCGTATAGCTGTTCGCAGGAGCAACACATTGCTTTCCCGCAACACCTCGCTCATCTGCTTATGGAGAACGGTTTTCGCGTTTGTTTTACTAACCAAAATTGCAAATTTACCGGCTTTGTTATGGAGCCTGGTCCGCTCGATCAGTGCCATCATCCCTTCGCTACTCCAAAGGTCGAGAGGCGATGCATTAGTCGGAACTATGGTCGCATCGGCAACTGCTAGCACACGACCCGTTGTTAAGTCGTCAATGTTCGGGGGACAGTCGACAAGAACGACGTCGTAGTCGTCCGCCAATCGCCCGATCTCGTTGCCGATGTTTTTTTCGAGTTTGCGGACCGCTCCAACGCGGAAAGGGAGCGGCTTCTCAGGATCTGCAGTCGCGGCCCAACTCATGCAAGACTGCTGTCCGTCCGCGTCGGCAACGAATACGCGGTAACCAGAGGCGGAAAAGGCTCCAGCTAGATTCATCGTTGTTGTCGTTTTTCCCACCCCGCCCTTCTGATTCGCGACTGCGATTACGAGTCCCATTGTCGGCTCCGGAATCTGTTTCGAAAATATTTCTCGCGATTCTACAAGTAAGTGCGGTCAGAATCTAGAAATTACTTTAACTAGAAGCGCCGCCGATAGTGCTTGCTACTCGTTGTTTCTGAATCTTCGCCTTCACTTGCGGGCGTCCAGAGCTGGAACTACCACGTGGCAGCGCTCGAATGGATGCCGTGTTATTAGCAGCGTGCCCCCTCGTCGCACTGCTTGTGATCTCCTTCGTTTATCGCGCCGGCAGAGGGCAGTGGCTCTTCCCGCCGAGTGGTGCGCGCCACGCCTAAGAGACTGACCCGCTATTCATCGTAGGATTCTGTCACATCCCAAAGGGCTCCTAGGGGATCAGTCCGTAATTGCCCTGGTCGTGCCGCGCTGCCATGTGGGAACAACCCAGTCGCCAAGGCAACGGTCGTTGCGATGCTCTATCACGTGGTAGGTCAGTCAGTCCGACAAGGAAACGCTTCTTGTAACTAGCACCTGTGTACCGTAGTCGCCCAACGCTTCGATCTCCGCGGTGCGCTACCACGTGGTAGCCGAGGTCGGTCTGGCAAGGCAACACAACGATTCTGGTGACCCTTATCTAACGTGCACATCGCTAAAGCTACTTCCTGGTGTCCGCTACCACGTGGTAGACGCAGTCATCTAGCAAGGCAATAACTTGTATCCACTTCACGCGTGCACATCAATCGCCAAGGCCGCGGTTTTCGTGACGCATTACCACGTGGTAGCAACGCGTCCCCAAGGAAGGCTGCGGTTTTCGTGACGCGCTACCACGTGGTAGACACGCGTCCCCAAGGCTGTGGTTTTCCTGACGCACTACCACAATATCGTGTATCCACTTCACGCGTATGGTTTTCCTGACGTACTACTACGTGGTAGACACGCGTCCCCAAGGCTGCGGGTTTTCGTGAGGCACTACCACGCGGTAGACACGCGTCCCCAAGGCTGCGTTTTTCGTGACGCGCTACCACGTGGTAGACACGCGTCCCCAAGGCTGTTGTTTTCGTGATGCACTACCACGTGGTAGACACGCGTTCCCAAGGCTGAGGTTTTCGTGACGCACTACCGCGCGGTAGACACGCGTTCCCAAGGCTGCGTTTTTCGTGACGCGCTACCACGTGGTAGACACGCGTCCCCAAGGCTGTGGTTTTCCTGACGCACTACCACGTGGTAGACACGCGTCCCCAAGGCTGAGGTTTTCGTGATGCACTACCACGTGGTAAGCGCGCGGAAACAAACTCAGGGCATCGGTTCGCTTGCCTGCGCCGCGGTGCGCACGAAGGCGTCCCCGCCGCTGAGCTACACCGAAAATCCCATAACAATGGCTGTATCGGGTGCCTTGCTCGTGGGAAGCGAGGAGGCCAGGCGACGCGGCAGCGCTCCCGTCGTTACCTTGAACGGAACAGGGCGGAACTACGTTGTCTCGAAGTTGCCGCGTGGGCGCAACAGGCGGGCCCGGGACTGGATTATGGGTTATAAGATCCCGTGTTGGCCGAAAAAGCTAAACTACTCCTAATCGATTAAGAAAATCGGCGAAGCTCGCCCTTGCAAGCGGGTGGGTAACGTCAGGTCTGCTTCCGGGCGACAATTTTCGAGCTTGTCGGAAATGCTTTCCTTCCGAAGAGCCTAGGAACCCGTCCCACAATTCTTGGCGGCGGCCTTCCGGAAGTTGAGTCCAATACTCATCCAACCGATTGCTCTGGTCCTTCCGGGCCGCGGTCCGACGTCGCTCCAGCTCCCGCTCACGGCGTTGGTTATCTTCTAACAGCGCGGCCTGCTGTCGCTTTTCACGAAACAGCGAGAGCTCCGCCTTCTCAGAATTCGTCAGTAGATAACGGTCCTCTTCATCTCGCAGGGCACTTTTAAACAAGGAGAACCAATTCTTAACCGGGGATTTTTGTTTGTTGAGGATGTAGCGATATAACAAGACATCAGATATCGCTTCGATTCGCTCTATAGAAAAGGCTTCTGCAATCTCTTTAATCTGCTTTTGATTAAGGCCGAATTCTTCCCGCAGTTCTTTATAGCGGCCGGGATCAAGGTACGCACTCTCAGACAATAATTTGCTGTTGGGATTTTGAACTATGACGAAGTTAAGTGAAGTGACGAATCGCTTCTCACGTCCATATCGCACCGACGCAAAAATGTCCCCCAGCGACTCAAGCTCAACCAGCGCCGGTTGTATCACTCTCATGCTCAGGCGTTTGAACTCGTTATATTCCTCTGGGCCAACCCCCATTCGCTCTCTGAATTCGTCGAGCGTCATGTAACCCGTCTCTCCTCGCCACAGGTTTTCTCGCAGCAGCTCATATAGGTTCAGGGTGTATTTGCTTTTGAATCGCGCGTTCATCCTCATCGAGACATGATGGTACCGATCCGGTGCGGCGTAGAGCCTGCATAGGAAGGCCGGAATCTTGTAGTGTAGGGTCGTCCCTTCGATGAGAACATCCTGGATCATCTGCGTTGAGAACCATCGATTACCATCCGGAATCTGCATGAGCGCTTGCTGCATCTCTGACAGTGACGCTTTCAAGTAGGCGTAGTCGTTCACGTTGTGGTCTACCAACCACGATAAATAATCAAGCGAGACCGAGAAGACCTGCTGCGTCGACATTGTCGGACGCGCAACGAAAATGAGAGCATTATGCAACTTGCTCTGCAGAAGCTTTAGCGGATTTACGAACCGTACCCGCTGGCTGACCTTTTTTAGAAGGAGTTCCTCTTTAACTTGAGTAACCGGGACGCCATCCCTGAAAAGATCGAGACTCTGCTGATAGTTCCTCTTGCCTTCCGATTCGTTGCTCAAATAGAGCCGCGCCATGTCCGTAGAAGATAGCCTCTCAAGAAGCGCTGCCTCGTCTTCTTCAGTGAGAACCTCCACGGCATCGCTGCCGAGCTCAGCAATTGAAGAGGTTGTCGACGCCCCCCATGTATCAAGGTTGGAGGGGGCTAACGTCGCTGCTGCGACTGGAAGCAGCAGTTGCTTTTCGATTTTCTTGTTCCTGATGCCCATAGTCCCTCCAACGATGTTGGCGCTACTATGACCGGCCTCAAGCCCCATGTCAAAAAAGGTATGTAGTCTTGTCGCTGCCATCCCCCATAAACGTAGTCCTGCCGCCGAAGCTTCGCAGGTATCAACGGGTCGCAACGACTGTGCATCGCCCCATAGATGTAGTCTTTGGGTTGTTGCGGGGCCACAACGCGTAAAGGCCCAGGCAAAAACATCGCTTGAGCGGAGCCCTTGAGCGGGGATCCGCAATACCTTGACGTCGCGAGGGCGTGACGACCGCATGTAAAGCGGCGAATGGGTAGAAGAGGTTGCTCTTCGGCCTTCAACGCTGTCCCGAACCAATGCCAAGACTACGTTTATTTGGCGCAAGTCTGGCTCCGCTCCGGAAACCTGTTTTCAGACTAGGCTGAACAGCCCGTTTGCGTGCGTCGGCGTGCTTATGGCAAGTTGAAGACTACGTCTATAGGGATCTTCTGAGGGAGAGGCCCGATAAATGTAGTCTTTCCGAGGAAATTTGTGGACGAGCGGTGGTAGTACCCCGGGAGATGTAGTCTTGGAAGCTTGGTCTACGGCGGTTCCCGAAGCGCCGAAGGTGTCGCAAAGCCTCGAACCTTCGCATTGCCGCTCGTGGTGGGCGGGTTGCTCCTTATTTCTCTCGCTTCGATCTGATCTATAAGTATTAATCCAATCTCATCTGTAAACGTCACGTAACCCGTTGATCGGTTTGGAGATTTCGTCGCGCAGGACTACGTTTTTAGTGAGGGCAAGCCGGATAACTGTAGTCTTCGCGACTCAGGACTACTTTTGTGGGGTGTCAGAGGACTACCTTTATTGTGGCTTGGGGCCACATATGTCGGTGAAAGACTACGCCTATAGGTGTAGTCCTCAGCACGGCTAGGTGTTGGGAGTTGTCATCTCGGCATCGGTTGACGGCAAGCCCTTGTATGCGTCGGGTCGGACCCCGCGAGCCTTTATCCCTCAACAAGTCTACGGGTTGGTCGCCCGCAATGGGTCGAAGTTGCGTTGATCGGCGCGATCGGGTTCGCATCTGATGGGTACTCTCGAGGGTCCCACCGGCACGTGACCACCGGACGCATCCCGATCGCACGGCGCAGCCAGCGACGTTACTCAGCGCGAAGGCTTTTTGACTACCCGCCCTCGACGAATGCGTTGGCACGGGAGGTTCTCGGCCCGCTGAGACAAGGGCTTAGCGGGTCCATGGACGATGAGAGACGCTCTCCGGAGAGCGTCCCACTGCGGCTGGGGAATTTGTTAATGCTTTGAATTCAAAGAAGAAAGTGCTTGTTACAGAAAGCGCCGAATATTCACACCCCCCTTATTCGGCGCACTTTCCATATTATGAAATTCCTCCGTTGACGGCAATTCGCACGTTCGTCCCTAACGCTTTGACGCCAAGTGTTCGCCGGACCATGGAAATGGCGCTCGAAATTGGGCGTCTTTAGAAAAAACAGAGGACGCGCGTGCTGTTCCAATGGTGACCATTAATAAAGGGTTGCCATGCGTCTTTTCAAAAACAAGCGTCGGGCCGCGCTGTCTACGGCTCCAGGCATGTACGCGGAGGAAGATCCGAGCCAAGTCATCTTCGAGACAAGCACGAAGCTAAAGCTTGAAGCTAACCGCTGGATGCTGATCTCGTTCGGTCTTGTCGTGATCTCCGTCGGCGCGGTATGGACGCGGCAACCTGCGCCTTCGGTCACTCGCGTTGTGGGCGTCTCTGCCGATACCGGCGGGCATCCGATCGTGACCGAGCTCATCGCCTACAAGCCCGACTCGCAAGCTGTGCGCACGACCGTCAAGGACATGGCCGTTCGCTGGTTCACGATCGAGCCGGTGCTGTCGGACCGTCTCGAGACTTCGCGCATGACCGCCAACATCAACTCGGTCAAGGCGCAAATGATCGGCGCGGCAGCGGGGCAGTTCCGCGACTGGTTGAAGGCCGACACCCCGTTCCAGCAGATCACTGCCAACCCGAAGCTGATCCGCGAAGTAGACGTGCGCAATATCGCGTTGCTCGAAGACTCGACGGTTCTCGTTGAGTTCACGACAACGACCTCGCAGGCTGGCGCGACCGGCAAGCCGGACGTGAAGTCGTACGCGCTCACGTTGCGCTATCAAATCGTCGCGCCGACTGCTGAGCAGGCGTTGACGACGAACCCCTTCGGCATCTTCATTCCGTTCTTCCGCCTCGAGCGGACCGCATAAGCATGACCGCAACGATTCTCAACAAACGGCCGGTCATCGGCATGTGCGTCCTCGCCGCGTGCGCAGCGTTCCTTGCTCAACCGGCTGCGGCGAAAAAAGCCGCCAGCGATTCGTCGTTTAATGCCGCGATGGTCGCAGGCGACCCGATGAGCCCGATCAATCCATTCAACGGCGGCGCCGATCCTTTGACGATGCCGGGCGATGCGCGCATCGGCGTCTTCCCGTACAGCCGCGACCAGATCTACCGCGTGCTGACCGCACCGCTCAAGCTGACGACGATCGAACTGGAAAAGGGCGAGAAGCTGATTGCAGACCCGGCGATGGGCGACAGCGTCCAGTGGGAGATCGACGACGACAAGATGAACCACGTGTTCGTCAAGCCGCACAAGGCAGATCTAGTCAACACGCTGCATCTGACGACGAATCTGCGCGAGTACGACTTCACGCTGATCGCGTCGCCGGCCGGCGGCATGTTCTATCAGACGGTGCGCTTCCAATATCCGCGTGCGCCAATGGCCCGCGTCAGCGCACGCGATGACGCGACGGCGACTGGCGGGCGCGGTGGTAGCGATTCAGGAAGCATCGGTGTGGCGCCGGACAAGCTGAACTGGGACTACAGCGTCGATGGCCGCGCTGAGTTCACGCCGGAGACGGTCTTCGACGACGGACATGCGGTGTGGATGCGCATGCCGGCGAAGGCACAAGAGTGGCCGGTTCCGTTCATTCTCGACCACGGCGATCGCGTCGTCGCGAACTTCATCCGCCGCGGAGACTTCCTCGTCCTGCAGCGTCTGGCCGACGAGATCGTCCTGCGTTCCGGCAAGGATGAGGTCACGGTGACGCGCGGCCGCCGTCGCCTGTTCGGGGTGTTCTGATCGTGGCGAAGAAACCGGACTCGGCTACGCCCAGCGCGGAGCAAGAAGCACTCGTCAAAGGCAAGACGCCGCGCAATGCGATCATGAGCACCGGCATTTTGGCGGCTGTCGTCATCGGTGGCCTCGGCTTCTACTATCAGCTGCAGGCGACGAACAAGGCGGACGAAGAGGCGCGCATTCGGAAGGCGACCGCGCTCAAGTCGAGTACAGAAGCGCCCACCGCCACGAACAACAACGACATCGACCAGATGATCCGCCAGCAGCGCGACGCGGCGGCGTCGGAGGCTGCCGCGCGTGCAGCATCTGAAGCAGCGGCTCCGAAGCCCGCTGTCAAGCCGATGCTGACTGGTGCGGACTTCCAGGAAGAAGTCAAAGGCTCGGTTACGGACACGCGCGAGCTTTCGCGGCAGGCGGCACAAGACGCGATCTATACGTCCTCTATATTCAAACAGGCAGGCGCGTCGCGCTCGGCGAACTCGGCGACCGGCGTACTGCCCGCTGGCGTCCCTTCGTTGGACGAGGTACGAGCTGCTCGGAACGCTGCTGGAGCTAACACGCCCGATGCGATGGCGATCGCCTTGGCGAAGCAGGGCCAAGCACCGGAAGATCGCGACCGCGCCTTCCTGCGCGATGCGAGTTCGCGCGGCGGCATCGAACGGACAACCTTCAATGGCAGGTCGACGGGTTGCACGTTGACGCCGCCGCACGTCATACACGTCAAGACGGTCGAGGGGCTGAACTCGGACAAGCCGGGCCGCGTGGCGTTGATGGTGGACGAGGACGTGTATGACAGCCTGCGCAGTGACTGCTTGATGATTCCGAAGGGCGCGTTCATCAATGGCATGTACAGCGCGGACGTCAAAGTTGGGCAAGAGCGCCTGCTGGTCGCTTCGACGAGTCTGCGTCTTCCCAACGGCAAGAGCGTGCCGCTCAACGGCATGCAGGGTGCCAACCAGAACGGCTACGCCGGTTTCTCGGGCGATGTGAACAACCACTTCCTGAAAATCTTCGGCGCGGGCTTCATTACGGCGATTTTGCTGAAGGCGTTCGACAGCAGCTCGCAGACGGCGACGACCGCGACGCCGAACGGCGTCACCACTTATGGTGATACGGCGGGGCAGGTCGCGGCGGCGACGGCGCAGACCGTCATGCAGCGCAACCAGAATATCCCGCCGACCATCACGGTTGAACCGGGTCAGAAGTTCCTGGTGCAGGTGACGCAGGATATCGTCATGGAGCCGT
The DNA here is from genome assembly GCF_001544795.2 of Caballeronia temeraria. GTDB lineage: Bacteria > Pseudomonadota > Gammaproteobacteria > Burkholderiales > Burkholderiaceae > Caballeronia > Caballeronia temeraria. The sequence continues at coordinate 27,955 of NZ_FCOI02000056.1, forward strand.
ACCATGACTAAGACGTGGGCGGCTGCGTGCCTGTCGATGATTGCGTTCGGCGCACACGCGGCGACCATCGATTCGATCATCAGCCCGACGCGCATCGTAGTCGATGACGGCACGAAACGCGCAATCGTCGAGTTGCCTGGCGAGCCGGTGTACGCATGCGGGCTGAAGCCGTTTCTGGCGTGGGCTAACCGATTTGAGGGCCAAACGGTCGAGGGGACAGCTAGCGGCGTTGCGATCAACATCGACGGATCACCGGTCAGCGTCGAAAGCCTGTTTGTGAAGGCGGGGTGGCTGCGACCCGCGGCCCTTAGCGATGACGCCCAAACGAGCATCACGGAGCGGCGTGGGGGATGGGCATGTGCATCTGCGCAAGCGCCGTTCGACGCGATGCATACGTCGGTCGATCCGAAGATACTCGCTGGCATCGCACTCAATGAGTCCGCATACAACGGTCGTGCATGGCCGTGGACGTTGAATGTCGCGGGTCGCGGCTTCTTCTTTCGCACCCGCGAAGACGCGTATCGCGCGGTCCGCTATCTGATCAGCAACGGCCGGTCGAACTTCGACGTCGGCATCATGCAGATAAACCGTAACCTTTGAGGCTGTTACATGACGATCTGAACCTCAGACGCGGTTTGCAGCGGATGGGTTTTCGC
>NZ_FCOI02000057.1 GCF_001544795.2 Caballeronia temeraria
ATACGAATTCCACCACGACAGCACCATCATGCCTCACGCGCGCGCGAATCAGGAACTGGCCCAGCCGAGTCGCTTACTCAATTCGCAAGACGAGATGGGTCGATTGCTCGCCGGCGTCGCTGCCATGAAGCACAGATTGGTCTCAACCGTAGCCACTGTTAGGACTAGCAGTGACGCCATTTTCCACGCCAGCAAAGAGATCGCAGCAGGTAATTTGAACCTGTCGTCGCGAACCGAGCAGCAGGCGGCGTCGCTCGAAGAGACTGCCGCGAGCATGGAAGAGCTGACGGCCACCGTGAAGCAAAACGCGCAAAACGCAATGGAGGCGAGCGGTTTAGCTGACGACGCAAGAGTCGTGGCCGATCAAGGAAGCGCCATAGTGGATCACGTAATGGAGACAATGACGGAGATCGAAGACAGTTCCCTGAAAATCGGCAACATTATCGAAATCATCGAAGGCATCGCATTTCAAACCAACATACTGGCACTGAATGCCGCCGTCGAAGCGGCGCGAGCTGGCGACGAGGGCCGCGGATTCGCCGTGGTGGCAGGCGAAGTACGCAACCTTGCCCAGCGTTCTTCCGCCGCCGCTAGAGAGATCAAGCAATTGATCGAGACGTCCGGCGGCCGGGTGCAGGTAGGGGCCGAGTTAGTAAGAAATGCCGGCGAAACGATGAAACGGGTAGGAACCGCTATTCAGCGCGTGACAAATATTATGGGCGAGATCGCATCGGCGTCAAATGAGCAGAGCCGCGGTATTGAACAGCTAAACCAGGCCATCTCGCAAATGGACGAAGTTACGCAGCAGAATGCTGCGCTCGTCGAAGAGGCAGCGGCGGCCGCCGGCGCTATGGAAGACGAAGCCGGGCGGCTAAGCGAAGCCGTCGCGGTATTCAAGACCGTTGAGAAATCCATGTCAATATCAACGCCCGACAGCGGCGTCGGGTTGCGAACGGCAATGGATTTGTAAGGCCGAAGCCGGCCGACGGGCCAGATTATTCGCTCGGCCCAAGGTCGCACTTGTCTTCGCGGTGACGCGCGAACGTCGATGTCGTCACCTGTTGGCATTCCCATTTTCCTGTTCCCTGCACCACTTCGCCATGCAAGCAAACTCGGAAGCTAGCTGTCTTCATCGATAATCGCGTATATCAGCGGGCGCCCGCCTTCTTCACTTCTTCTCGACGCACGCGCGCGCTGAACGACCGAACAATGCCCGCACGAGACGCGCCAGGGGCGACACTACAAGCGGGGGAAAGCAGACATCGACGGTCGAGGCGACTCTTAGGGCCGGGCTCACTCTAGGCGGACACGGATACCCTCGTCGCCGCCCCCGGCCCGTACCTTGAACGGATAGCCACTTTCAGAAGGTCTGTTCGCCCAACGCTCATATGCCTTATTCGGATAGTTGAATAGCAGCTCGGCGTCAGGCGTGACGGTCAAGGCGCGTGCGATCGCGACGTCACTGGGGTGAGTGCCGTGGCGCTCGCCGTCCGTTGTCAGCAAGTACTTTTGAGCCGGCAGCTTCATCGCCAGCCGTTTAGTCACGTTGGCTGCGCTCCCGTGATGAGGAAGCTTGAACACGTCAAGGTTTAACATCTCTGCCGGGAGCTTCGTGACGGCCTTGAGCAGCACACTGGCATGCGCATCCCCGCCCAGTAAGATCCGGAAACCACCATACTCGAAGATGAAAGCGATGGAGCTGCCGTTCGTTACCGAGCTATCTGTCCTAGTCTTTGTATCTGCCAAATCCGGAATGCTAAGCGGCGCGACACTTAGAATCTCGATGTCTTGTGCGTACTGTCCAGCTGTTGCACCTTCTGCGTTGATGGGCCTTCCTGCCATTTGTTTCTGACGCTCCTCCCATATGTCCCACGGGCGCCTCAGATCGGCAAGTGCCTTCATCGAGGGCGAAAGAATGGTGATAGCAGCTTTGGAGGCTGGTAGCGTCTTACGCACCGGAACGTCACCAGCCGATAGGCAAACAGCATTCCCACCGAACGCCGCATTCCAGGAGGTGTCTTCGCAGTCGAGCAATTTCGCTAGTCGCTTGCCCTCCGAAAATCCCATCGATTCGCGTCCCACTTCCCCTTCAAGAATTGCAAGGTTAGTCGCCATCATTTTGAGTCCGTGGCGATAAAGAGGAGGACCTCTACGGACGGCCTCGAACGCGGCGCTTATGGCACTTCTAAAACGATTTTTGCTTCCTCCCTCGTAGTGCAGGTTCGTCAAGGTGTCAGACCGACCCTGCAGCAGCAATGTCGTGAACAAAATTGCACCGTCCGTTAGGCGCGGATACCTGTGCGCCAGGTTGAGCACCCATTGCGTCCAGTTCACACTCTCCCCTTGCCATTGGCCCGCTTGCACAAGCACGTATCCTGCCGCAGCAGATGCGTACGGATTTTGCCATTTTCGGTAGAGGAGCTCGGTCGCATTATTCAGCATTCGAGTTGAACCGCTCAAATCTCCCTGTTGCAGAAAGTCTAAGAGGCCGCCAAGGTCCGGGTCATCAACTTCGACGCGGAGAGCTCGGGTCGACGCAACGCCGATGTCGCGCTCATAGTGGTGCGCGTAGACGTCTGCAAGCTTTCCATCTCGCTTCTCCCACCTACCCGGGACACATGCAACCTGAAGGGGGGTAAGCCGCTCCTCAGCGCGATAAGATAAAGAAAAATATCGTGCCCCCTTTCCTTCATCAGACCTTTTCCCTATCAGTTCACGATTGCGCACCGGTAATTTCCACTTGGCAAACGGCGACTCACGATTGCCGCGTAATTTCGCGCCTTGTACAGCAGCGATGTCGCCGACAAGCCTCGCCGTGACGTCATGCGCCGGTCCATCCGAAGACAGCAGTTCTTCAAGAGGCTCTGCTTGGAGTCGCGCGATGCCCATGTAGTCGTACCGAGGCTCTACTAATTCACTGGCGTGAAATCCTGGCAGGTTTGAGATGGTTACCGGTTCGGTCGTGTTCGCCATTGATAGTGCAGACCACCAGTCCCGAGGCACTGCCGGCTTCCTGAAGTTGTCCGCGTCGAAAACTCCATCCGGCGAGGCGGAGCGCACGACAACCAAGTCATCGACCGCCTTCTGTTGTTTCTCCGGCCTTGGGGCCCGCTGCTTCGGCAAGAAAACGAGTGCGGGGTCGCGACTGGGCTCGACATTTACCTGTCGCATTAAGAGTCGGCCGTCGGGGGTCCGAATGCGAACTAGAAAAGCGCCCGGGCTGACATTAACTCGAGTGGGCGCCCTACCATCGCGCAAATCAAGATCGACGACAACACTTCCGGCAACAAGTCGCTCGTCAGCGTTACCGCCATAGAGTTCGAACACGTCGGCTAGTGCGACCCTTGGCAGTCTTGTGCCTCGTGGCTGCCCTGCGCCGAAATCGAAATGAACCACCGTACTCACGGGTTTCCTCCTAGCACGGTATATACACGTTCACGAATGGCGGCCCAATCACCTCCTGTAGCACTTGGCCATGAACCTTCGCACCTTCGGCAGTCGTCTCTATCGCCTCGAAATCATGGGCGCGGCGTTCAATGTCGAAGCTTTCTGGCCAATTGCCGGCGGCGCTGTGCTGAGCACTGTCCACGTGCAATGCGCTCACTGCCTCAAGCTCTCTTGGCTCGCAAAGTACGCGTACAGGCACCAATGGGTCACCTGACAGCGTGTGGAACGAAACATTACTCGATAAAGTGCCGCCTCCAAAGGAAACCTCCTGGCCTTGACCTTCGGGCCGCAACTGCATAAGCCATGAAAGCGCCAACTTCAGCATATCAGTATGGATCACCCATTGCCGTCTTTGCGCCGACACGGCGCCCGCGCCCTTCATCGCTCGTAGGAATGCATCCATAAACAAGGACGGGCCACTTGCGGAACCAAATGCACGGGTGCCCAGCTTGCTTGCGCGAATGAGGCACTGCTCCGACTTGGCCAGGTTTTGATTCTGCGCCTCTTGCACGATGGTCCTCGAGCGCACATTCTCATAGCGCCGCGAAAACGGGACCTCTGTGCTACAGGCATCGATAAGGAAAAGCTGACGGCGTCCCTGCATTTGCCGCATGGCGTTTGCCAGCAGCTCCGGCTCAATAGAATCCTCGAATGGCGCGCGGGGATTCGAGCCAAAGTCCTCCGCCAGGAGAAGCTGTGTCTCCCCAATGAGCAGTCCATGACCGCAAAAATAGAAAATGGCTAGGTTGTCCTCGTGGGAGTCGACATCCTCAGACCACTCCCCAACCTCGTCCGCAATGTTTTTGAACGTTGGCGACGTGACGCCGAGGCGAGAAGTGCGGCTTGCAGAGGACGCCAGAACTCGCAGTGTGTGGAGCGGCGTGTCAGCTACGTCTAGCTCTGTCCGCAGCCACTCCGCGAACGCCTCAACTGAATGAAGCGGTGTCTCCAGATCGGCGAAGCCGCCCTTCGGCGCATCCTCCCTCAAGAGGTCTGCAGCCCTGGCATTGGCAAAGGTTCCGACGCCGATTAGAATTACGTGAACCCCAGGATCGCCGTTTTGGCGTCTATCCAATATCAAAGCCATGCCAACCGCATCTCTTGGTATCAATGTGGGCGAAGGCAGGAACGTACCTGCCGTCTGAAAATCTTTAGAATTGAGGTCTCTCGTCGCCGTATCGGTTCAGCAGGTAATCTGGATGGTACCGTACACGCCTAGTGTAGAACCGGATCGTCTTGTTACAACTATACAGGTAATCATGTCGTTCACCAACAAGGGCTAATGAGCTTCTGCCCACAGCACACACACTCGCCCGACATCCTGTGCAATGATCTTAGCTACGGACGCAGCCCACACGAACCACCTAGGCATGACACGTCGTCCAATTCCAGTTGCCGAAAGAAAGCACAGGTGACGAAGTCGACATTCGCTGACATTCTTGACTGACTGATGGCATCGTTCTCAGATCCGGTTGTCTTCGGTTGAAGAAGGCGAATCTCCGTACTCAAGCTGGTAAACCAATCTATCGAGGCATCGCGCGTTTAGCTGGCGTGCTTTTTATGGGAGGCTTTACCGCTCCGGCAGGCGAAGACGCAGCCTGCGCCTGCCGAGCCGTCACGTCGTTTTGTATGCACTCGCCCTCGACAACTAGTTTGTCCTCGGCCAAGATTGAGACTATCTGGTTAACGGTAGCCTCGCCACCGCCAATCGGGTTGTAGATTCCGACGACGCGCGGTACGACGTGTGTAGTCGGATCGAATAACAATGCTTTAATAGACCCGAGCGCCAAAATTGCATTCTGTATTGTTGTCTGATTCAGCTCGCTCGGCATTGGGAGCATAGCCGAAATCTTTGAGCCAGAGACTCCCAGCGTTTGTACCACTAGCGAACCAGTCGCTTTTCCGGATTCGACGCCCGCTGTTATCGACGAAAGACTAGAAAGATTGACAGTGCCTTTAAGCACGCGAACGGTAGCAATCAGGCGCAACCCGACGCCGACGTAGACAGGGACCGCAACCGGTTCTCCCAAGTTTGATGTAGGGTAGCTTTTGTTCTTATCGTAGCTTGCCCAAGCCGGATTATCCGGGTCCTTTGTGATTCTGTAAGCCGGCTTAGCTACACCGGAGGGGGCCGCGCCTCTCCCGGTCGCGGTAATACCTTCAACAAATACCGTCGCATTCTTGGTATCCACAGAAATGAAGTCTAGGGTGACCTGATAAATATTGTTTTCCGTCCCGAACTTTGCGGCTGGACCAATCGACAAATTCCCTTGCACGTCGAACGATGCAATCGCTATCCGCACCGCCTGGTCTGGAAATAGGTCCATATATGGCTCGACCGAATATCCGTCTGGGCAACTATCTCCCAAGCTCGCGGTGGTCGGCAATGGATCAATCGGTATGTAGGTGAATCTAGAGTTTCGTTCGCCTGCGCTCTCGGGAAGTGGAAGGGTCTGACAGGCCTGCAGAACCGAGAGTAACGTGAACCAACAGAGCCTGCTTCTTAGCATTGTGGCCACCCTTTACTCAGTAATCGCGCGGTAACAACAAGGACGAGTCAAAAAAATAAGCTCGCTAACGCTTTATAGGTATTGCTTTCCTTAAATACAAGGCTCAAACGACCTAGAGCGCGTATAACGCCCTTGAGGACATGCCTTCGGCCCGTCATTCCAGGTATAAGCGGTTGGGATCCCAAATCGTGAAGAAGTTTTGAAGCGGACGAAAGGTTTACGGCAACTCGGTACAACCGAAATCCACCAGTCATGGTGGTGTTGATACGGTTGCGTACGCCCGCGAGATTTCGACTTACGTCTTTCTTCACCTGACATTTACAGAAATCGTTCAATCGATCTCCTTCCCGAAATCTGCCGCGCTTTCAGCGAGACTCGTACATGCACTTCCGTGCAGCGACTCTCATCCGCCAGGCGCGCGATGCCGATCGATCTTTCTTCCCGCCCAATTGTTGCCATTTTGGGGACAAACTGTCCCTTGGCTGTGGGCTTCTCTCGTTTAGCGGCTCCTTTTAAACTTCTTCCATACCACTTGCACCGCCCAGAAAAGACGGCGTTGCTCAAACTTCGAAAGGTGAGATATGAAACGGTTCAATAAAGTCGTGACGGTTGCAATGGCTGTGGTCGCGTTGGCGTCGTCAGGGATGGCAACAGCACAGAACGCAACACCTGTCACGAGGGCTCAACTCAAGGCGGAGCTCATCGCGCTGGAAAAGGCTGGCTACAATCCGTCGCGCAGTTCGGGCGCAGACTATCCTCTCAACCTTCAGGCCGCTGAACGCAAGGTAGCCGCCGAGCGTTCCATTGATTCACAGTACGGCCCTGTGACCGACGGCACGAGTGCTTCGGGATCTCGGTAAGATGATTTGCTCGTTTTAACCGGACTCTTCAATTGGCCGGTCGAACTGCACGCGTGTGATGACACCCCCCTCTGGCGGTCCGACGAGGGGCTGCATATCTCACGGTGGCCGAGCGTGGCGCGGGCCAATTTTTGATGAGGCTTCACCCCAGCGTTGCTTGCTAGAGTCCGGCGACGCTCGATGTGATTTGTCGCGAGCGACAGCTCGAAATGATGCTTAAGTGCATGGCTCTGGTGCCCATAACGGAATACCGAACATATAAGCAAGAAAAGCGAGTGCGCGCTCGCAGTCACGCAACCAATGTGCTACGCGCCGGCTTTCTTGCTTGCACTCCCCTTTGACCTAAGGACCCCCAGTGGGTCCCAGGCCGACAGGTAAGTCGAAAGGTGCCTAGAGTCTAAAAATGCTCCACCGATCGTAACTACTTCTCGCGCATTCTGGGCAAACGCAACAAGATGTGAAAGTCGTGTGGCGGATTCAGTTCCAGTTTCACTCATTACGCTTGTCTGCCGCGCGGAGGAGCCGTTCCATCGATCCCACGAGGCAGCTGTATGTACGAGAACCGTCGCGTTGTTAGGTCCCTGTGCCCAAGAACACTGGACTTCGACGTAATGACGATGATCGTCGCTGTGGCGGACACTGGCAGTATTAGCCGTGCTGCGAAGGCGGTGTGCCGATCACAATCAGCCGTCAGCATGCAAGTCAAGGCGCTTGAAAAGGCGCTTAGTAAGTCGCTCTTCGTCCGCAAGCCACGAAGCGTGGTACCAACACAGGATGGCGAGATCCTGCTCGCCTATGCTCGTCGAATGCTTTCCATGCGCGACGAAGCTTGGGCTGCTGTCGTGCGCCCCGACGTGACCGGGCGCGTAAGCATAGGGGTGCCTGATGAGTACGCCTCGTCGCTTCTTCCTCCAATCCTGAAGGAGTTTTCTGCGAACTATCCCAAAGTCGAAATCCAGGTCGTTGGCTTGCCGAGTGTTGCGCTAGCTCCTATGGTCAAGGAGGGTTCAGTGGACCTTGTCTGCGCCACTCGTGTGAAGGGGCTGTCGGGCGAGTTCATCCGTTTCGAACCAATGGAATGGGCCGCTGTACCAACTTCCGCGCAAATATGGCGAGAGAGGCCTTTGCCGATCGCCGTTTTTTTGCCAGGGAGCGTTGCGCGGGAGAACGCGCTTCGCAGCCTTGAAAGCGGAGGCATCAGATACCGAACGTCGTTCGAGAGCCCCAGTCTCCTCGGCCTATTATCGATGGCGGAAGCAGGGCTCGCCGTGGTCCCGCTGGCTCAGTGCGCCGTCCCCAAGCACTTCGAGATACTAGGCTCGCCGCACGGATTGCCGAAGATGGCTGCGCTTGAAATGATTCTTGCAAGGAGCGCAACCTCCAGTAGACCGCCATGCGATTTTCTTGCTAATGCAATACTATCAGGTCTTCGGCGCTAGAAAATTCACGACTTGTGAGAACCCGTTTTGCCCGCTTCTATATCAATCGGTTGCCATTGGTCTCTGGTGATGGTTCGGAGTACAAGTCTCTCAGGGGCTCGCAATGAGCCCTTTCGCCGACGCCCAAGCGTCGGCCTTTTTTTTCCAAGCGTTCAAACGTCACGAACCTCTTCTCCGACCGAGGAAACACTGCTTCGCCCTGTCGGATAAGCCGACCGTCATGAGATAAACGGTGTCCAGGACTTGAATCGAGAGCACGTACGACTACAAGCCCGATCTCTTTTTAGCATAGAAATTGGAAAAAACCGCAGGAGCGGGCAATCCATGGCCAATCTCCTGGGTGGTATGGATGGCGGTCGTAATAGAACCGTTCGCGCCCTCTCGAGTTCCGATGCGGGCCATATACCTATCGAAGGGCCGCTTTGGGCTCTGCGAAACACAGTGCGGGGGTCGATAGCTGCAATGAGCCAGGGCCAGACGACTGGCAATAGTCATGTGCAGCCGCGCTACCGTGTCTCAAGCATCCGCCTGAAAAGCGACAAGGCTATGGAGGCGGCGGTGACCGCAAGACAAAAGATGCAGAACGCCGACAGCATGCAACGGTAACAGGGTCGCTCACGATCATCAAATGAATCGTCGCCGTCATCATGCGTTTCTTTTGTCGGAAGACGGGAGAGACGGCCCCGGCGGCGCAGACCGGATACACGTGTGCCCCTCAAGTCGGGTGCTCCTGTATGGAAGACAATATCCTTGCTAAAGATAGGCACTTGAGTTGGGCAACGCACGTCAGGTGCGACTAGCGAGGCGGTATTATGCGCCAGGCTATGGCTGAATTTTTTGGGCGCTGCCGCTGCTTCACCGCGGTTAGTCGTAAGGCTCTCTGCCTTTGCGGGACGTCTATGTGGGTTCGCGCGCCGCTTTTGCGCCTTCTATTTTTAGCAGGTCGTGCACCAACACGCCGTTTTTCGCCGCCGTCACTTCCGCGAGAATCGACACCGCGATTTCCGGCGGCGTCCGGCTGCCGATATAAATGCCTACCGGCCCATGCAACCGCGCCAGTTCGGCCTCGCTGAGATCGAACTCCTTCAGACGCTCGCGCCGCGCCGCGTTGTTGCGCCGCGAACCGAGCGCGCCGACGTAGAACGCGGGCGTCTTCAGCGCTTCCATCAGCGCGAGATCGTCGAGCTTCGGATCGTGCGTGAGGGCGATGACCGCGCAGCGTTCGTCGAGCTTCATCTCCATGACCGTGTCGTCGGGCATGGTTCGCACGATCGTCGTGCCGGGCACATTCCACTCTTCCGTGTATTCCTCGCGCGGATCGCACACGGTCACCTGATAATCCAGCCCGACCGCGATACTGCACAGATAGCGCGACAACTGCCCCGCGCCGATCACGAGCATCCGGTAACGCGGGCCGTGAATCGTCAGCAGATGCGCGTCGTCGAAGAGCACGCCGTCGGTGGCCTGCGCCGGTTCGAGGCGCGCCGCGCCCGTGGCCATGTCGAGCGTGCGCGCGACGAGCCTGCCGCTTTCCACCGCCGCGCACAATTCCGAGATGCCGCTTTCCATCGTCAGCGGCTCCAGCACGAGCTGGATCGTGCCGCCGCACGGCAAGCCGAAGCGATGCGCCTCTTCCGCGCTGATGCCGTACTTCACCGCTTCCGGCTTCGTCTGCTCGATGCCCCGCTGCCGCACGCGATCGATGAGATCGTCCTCGATGCATCCTCCCGACACCGAACCGACGACGTGGCCATCGTCACGCACGGCGAGCATCGCGCCTTCGGGTCTCGGCGACGAGCCCCATGTCTTCACGACCGTCACGAGCAGCACGCGATGTCCCTCTTCGAGCCATCGCGCGCTGTTCTTCAGGACTTCGAGATCCACGCTGTCCATTCCCTCTCACCCCGGCTAGCGAACAGGAAAACTATCGCTTTGACCCAACTTCCTTGATCGCCAGTTGCAAGCTCGAAATGGAACGCGGCACACTGCACATTTCTAAGATCGACGGAGGCGTGGAAGCGTACAGACGCGGTCACTGCGCCGCCTCAAGCAACAAATCGGCGAGCTCAGCCGGTCGCGAGAGAAACGACGAGTGACTGCTGTCTAACGTTTCCACCCTGAAGGGATTGTACGGCGTGAGCCTATTCGCTTCAGCTATCATTTGGTCCTGCGCTGCGAGCGGAATCGCGTTATCCCTTGTGCACCTAATGAACGTCCGAGGTACAGTGCCCCAATGACCCGGTGACACCGTCGCCGGGTCAGACAACCCCCTAATCGGCTCGTCTGGAGTCAGCATATTGAGCGTCGCACTCAAAACGCTTGGTGGTACGTCCGAGTAGAGAGCGTCACGAACTCGCGCGACGTATGTAGCGTCTCCAGAGTTCGGATTGATCCGTGCTGCGCCTAGTTTGCTAGGATCGCCATAAAACAGCGGCGGAAGTCCTGAACCAACAAAATTTGGCTGCTGCAGGTAATCAAGTACTGTTGGTTCCGCAACCGGCACGAACGCGGTCAAATAAACCAACTTCTTCACGAGGCTTGGCTCAGCTTCTGCAACCGCATTTAGCGTCACACCGCCCAAGCTGTGACCCACGAGCACAACCGGACCACGGCCCTCTGAGACCAACCCTCTGATAATAGCAAGAACGTGGTCCCTGTAATCTGCAAGCGAGATACTGGCGAGCGGCGAAATCTCAGTTGAAAGACCTCCAGCGTTAGGCGCCCCAGGAGCGTACGCAGCAGGAAATTGTGCTGACAGGCCGTGCCCCGGAAGATCCAAAGTGATCCCTTGAACACCCTGGCGCGCCAGCAAGCTTATAACATTCGACCAACACCAACCTCCGTGCCATGCGCCGTGCACGAAGACAAATGTTAGTCTCGAATCTCGGCGCGCTACACTTGCATGGCCAGTCAAGGACATGCCAGTCGCAACGGCGCCGACGGACACGTTCGTTAGGAAGTGCCTTCGTTCCATGATTCCACATCTCCGTCGTTATTGGTCTAACTTCGACTGCCACCTGCCTGCCGCACCGCAGGTCGAGCTCCGGCAATTAGGATCGCTTACTTACTGCAACACTGCAATTCGACGACCTACCACAGGCGCTCGACACTCGTGAAAACCGAAAATGAGCCGGGCCACCACGAGCGCCCCTTCCTAGGAGCCGACCAACTTCGTGTAAGCAGAAAGTCAGCGCATCGCTAGTCCAGACGGTGCTTCGCTGGGCTCATGGTTCGTATCTGGCGCTTTTAGGGTGCAGTCACCATGTTGCCACACGTAGCCGTTGATAAGCGTGCGCAACGGGGATCGATCGTCGCTTTGTTAGCCACCGTTCTTCCTCGTACCGGCGACGTCTACGCGACACCGCGATCTCGTTAGTCATGGCACGAATCGGGTTCCCCGAGCGCTGAAACGGGAGGAACCCGCGATTAGGTACGCGTGCTCCCGGCGCCCAAAATTATCACGAGTGCGCCGCGCGGGCGCACCACCGCGGGTTGTTGGAATTACCGCCGATCTCGCCTGAAGTCTGATAGTCCGGAGTATCAGGGCATTAGGCAGATATCTCGTCCAACGTTTTCCCGCGAGTTTCGACCCCGAACAAACCAAAGACCAATGCACCAGTCACGGCGACCGCAGCAAGATAGCCGAAGACCGCCTCAACGTGAAAATATGTCAGCAGTGTCCCGATTACCAGCGGACCAGCTACCGAAGAGAGTCGGGTGAGCGCTGCCGCAGCGCCAGCGCCCCGAGCCCTAATCCGCGTCGGATACACCTCCGGCGCATAAACGAAGATTCCGCATTGCACGATCGCGATCATAGCGATGCTTGCGGAAGCAAGCACCGCAACATGCGCCGCTGAATTGTGCGTTCCGTTCAGCGCCAAGTACGCCATCGGCAGCGCCGACGCAGTGAACGCCAAGCAGAAAGTCTTCTTCCGGCCGATACGATCAATTAAGAAGATGCCAGACAAGGCGCCTAACAGAGTTGCGACCATGCTGAACATGCCGTATCGCAGCGATACGTCGAGCGGAAGGTGGTAAACAGTGCGATACAGCGCGGGGAGCCAAACCAGTATGCCGTATGTAGTCAACCCAGAGCAACAGGCCATCGCCCAGACGACTACGGTGCGGCGCACGAACGCGGAAGATAGAAGCGACCGAAACGATTCCTTTTGGGTCCGCGTGGGCTCCGCGCTCATCGACACCGGCGGCAGCGCTGCGAACACGTGCTCGGGAAGCGACCTCTCGATCCGCCCAACGATCATTTCAGCTTCTGTTGCCCGGTTGTTAATAGAAAGCCAACGCGGTGACTCGGGCGCGATCCGCGGAAGGATCACAGCGAGCAGAATCGGCGCGGTTCCGATGTAGAACATCACCTGCCATCCGTACGCGGGAATTAGTGAGAGTGCGCAGATGGCTGCAAGCAAGTTGCCGACGCCAAATGTCGACTGAAGAACGAAAATCAAACGTCCGCGGATCCGCGCAGGGCAAAGCTCGTTCATGTATGTCGCGGAGACTGGCGACTCCCCACCCAGCCCAATACCCTGGCAGAAGCGGATCATGAGGAAAATTACAAAGCCAGGCGCGTACGCGGACGCAAGACTCAAAAGAGATAGCACTACGATCACCCACCTGAGCGAACGTAGGCGCCCGAAGCGTTCTGCCGCAGCGCTGAACGTAAGTGCACCGATCGTCTGGCCCACATATCCGGCCGATACAAGAAGGCCAGCCTGTGCCGGGGAGAGGTGCCAAAGTTCGATTAGAACGGGCAGCACGTACGCAATTGTCAACGCGTCGAACGCGTCGGTCATATGCACAAAGCCCACCGCGCCAAGGACCTTAGCGTGCCAACGAGTGAACGGCAGCCGCTCGAGACGGGCTGATATTGCCGCAGGAGTTGAAAGGACAGATGCCGTGGACGTGTGTTGCGTCCTGATGTCGGTAGTCGTATCTGAGATGTCCATGTTCGAAGCTTGTAAAAACTCGATTATTGGTCGCCGTCGAACTGTGCGCCATCGGAACCATCGGGGTTGTAAGCCGGATTGGACGTTCGAATAGCGACAACGCTTCCATCGGCGAGACGGCCCGCAAGAACAGGCTACGCTTGCCCTAGAGTGTTCTAGTGAATCAGTCTTACTGGTACCCACTTGCGGAAAGGCTATTGTTAGGACCACAAAGGACAACTGCAATGACCAATGCACTGGGAGTTGGGTATCAGCCGTCCTTCATGCAACGCCCTGGTCGACCTCGACCGGGCCACAACAACGGTGAAACCCTTCGTCCTTGCCCGGGTTCCTGCTATGCATGGAAGATGCGCGCTTTGAACGTTTTATTTAGGCACGCGTGCAGCCGGCACTCGGTGCTAAGTCTGGCCCCCAGCTAGCGGCCAACCAACGACATAATCAACGAACGTCCGAGTGACAGCGCGCAGATACTTCCGGCTGGGATAAGCGAGGCATATGTTACTTTGATCTTCCAGCACGTCGAAATCCTCCATTAGAGGCACCACTGTCTTGGCCCTTAGCTCCCTCTCTATCAGCGTCTGAGGAAGTAAAGAAAACCCCATCCCTTCGACGGTCATTCGCTGCACCATCAAAAGGTTGTTTGCGGTGAAGCGCGGGACTAGCTGGAGCGTCTGGGTCTCGTCATGAGCAGCGAAAGTGACCCTCCTCCCTTTCGCATCAACCATTCGCCCAATAAATGACTGCGCCGTTAGATCTTGCGGGACGTTTAGGCGTAAGCCGGTGGTACGAACGTACGCTGGTGACGCAACAGCAATGTTAGAAAACGTCGCAATTATTCTGACGATCGACGTTTCGGATGTGACAGCCCTGCTTGGTACTATCGCCACGTCGAACCCCTCGTCTACGAGGTCGATCTCCCGGTCAAGCAACGTTAGTCGGATAATGACATCCGGGTACTGCTCGACATAACCCGCGATGATCGGCGGAAGCCGCTCCAGAGCAAAAGATGTCGAAACAGCAATGCGTATTTCTCCTTTGGTCTCCGCGCTTCTCTTGCTAACGTTCGCCTCGGTGATGGCGATGTGACTCAAGATTTCGCGGCACTCGTTTAGATAGGTGCGACCGATTTCGGTAAGGGACACGCGGCGAGTCGTACGTTGCAGCAACCGAACGTTCAATCGATCTTCAAGCTGACTAATCGCGCGTGTAACGGCCGACTTTGAAATGCCAAGCTTCCCTGCCGCCCGGTTGAAGCCCTCTGTGTCTGCAACCTCTACGAATATGGTCATCGCTTCGATGAGGTCCATCTCGCCGTCCCGTAAATTGTGATTGGCCGCCGCGAAATGTGCCCGGTTAGCTCAGGAATAGCCCACCCCTAGCACGCCGAAACGGCTTTGAGGACCTCATCAAAAGACTACTTGCCGCCTTCGTTGAAGATCGTCATCTTGTTGCTAACGGACGAGACTCCGGCGACGGATTTCGCGGTGCTCTCGGCTAACTCGATCTGCGCTTGATCACGCACGGTGCCGGACAATGTCACAGAGCCACCTTTCGCTCGGACGTAGACTCGCGTCGGATCGAGCCCCTTTACCCTTCCCAGCGCGCGCCGTACGGATTTAGCCAAGGCGCGATCGGCAGTTTTCGACGTCGAAGCCGGTACGTTCGGGCCTGCGGTTTCTTGAGCGAGTGCGGAGTTCGACAAGATGAGGAAGCATACGAGCGCAGCAATTGTCAGGGAGAGTGTTTTGTTCATTTTGACCTCGTGTTTTGGGGAGAACGGTCGCGCACGCGCAATCCACGTCTAGCTAGAACTGGTGACGAATGCCTAGGATCACACCGGTCTGGTTCAGATTTCCTGGCGACGTCGAGTCAAGGTAGTTGAGCGTGAAGTGTTGTCCACCATTTACGTCTAGATATCCCGCGAAGGCGTATAGCGACGTTCGCTTAGAGAGGTTGTAGGTACCTTCGAGGATGAACCAATTCGGATTGCCTAAGCCTTGTCGAGTTTGGTAGTGTTCTACTGACGCAGACAGGCCAATTGTGGGCGTGGCCTGATAGAATGCGCCGCCCCAGTACATGTTCCCGACCGGCGAAAGATGCAAATCACCGTTTACGTTGAGGAAGCCGGCGAATAAAGTTGCCGTTCCAACGCGAAGCTTCGCAGCGGCGCTGAATCGTTTATCGATTTGAGACGATGTGTCGACGGGTGTAGCGAAGCTACCGCGGGTCTGCTCATAAACCACTCGTGTCGAGAACGACCTGATTTGGTAGTCCAGCCCCAGAGCCATATACGTACCGGCCGCCATGTGGCCGGGTTGCTGTTGGCCGAATGAGTAGGCTGCTTCGCCGCTGAAGCCGGCCACCGTCGGCGACTTGTATTTCACTGCGTTGGCTACGCCACTTGTTTGTGGAATCAGCCCGGCCGACAGCAACGAGTATTGAGCCATGAACATCGGGTCGTAGTACACGGTCATGTCGAACATGATCTTATACTGTCTGCCGAGCGTCAGTGTCCCAAAGGGAGAATCGATTCCGACGTAGGCGTTCCGATTGAAGAACGACGTAGGGCTTTGCTGAGCGCCATTCGCAAGGTTGACGCCATTCTCAAGCCTAAAAATTGCTGAGTAACCTCCGCCAAGATCCTCTCGACCGATTAGCCCCCAGTTTGACGGATAGGTGTTCCCCGATTGCAGGCCGACGGTACTGTCACGATTCGCGTTCGTGTGGGTGAGGTACTGAACCCCAAGGTCCATCATTCCGTATAGGGTCACGGACGACTGGGCCATAGCGCTTGTTGACATCAGGGTCAGGGAGGCAAGTGCGATGCCGAAATAGGATGGACTTTTCATTGTGTCATTGTGCCTACGTTAGTGATCCTTATCTGACGGCTTCGAACGCATCGCGCAATGCCGGCGGCTTTTGATTATTCATCGTGTCTGCCTGCCCTGCGAAGATGAGAACCTACTGGGAGGTGCCGTACTCGACCATCATGCTTGATGTATTGTGTGTTTCGAAGCATTCTTAGGCGCAGAAAAAGCAGTGACAACCACCACAGCATTCGAAGAGGTTGCAGGTCGTCCAACCTAGGGAAAGTCAGGAAGGAGCGACGGCCCCACGTGACCGCTTCGCGAGCATCAGGGCCCGGTTTTGGCGCGGGGAGAAGGCACGCCGGCGAAGAGAGCTGACCGAAATGTTGCGCACGCGCAACGCAGCAACGCAGTAACGGGTAAGCGCGCATGCTTCCGAGCTTAGTTTGATGGGCAGAGCTTGGCGCTCGTACCGGCTACGAGCGTCTCTGTGCCGTTTGACGGCAGACCGTACTGCGCATCCGCCGCTGGTTGTTCGGAAGCCTTCCGCTCCGCATCCAGCTCCGTGGCTGTATACGGCATAAAGCCCGACGGGTTCCACTGCGATCACGTCGGATCGAACTGCGCACGAGTTGCTAATGGGCTTGCCCATGCGCCAAGACGGGAAGCAGTCGCCGCCACAGCGAGCGCTCAAACAAAGTCAATAACCAAATTTTTTATCTTATTAAGCGTGGAGAGGAATAGCCGTACACCGCGACGGCCTTCGAAGTCTCGATGCCGTCAACTCTCTACCTGATTGCCAATACTGTCCCGCTTGCGTGCAACGGTCCGCCAAGCGCGGCCGTTACGCCGCCGCAACTTCAACGTTGCGGGATCGTCGGGTACTTGTCCGGCTAGACGAGGATGTTTCCGATAACGAAGAGCGGAATGGCCGTCAACTGCAATAGCATATTCCGAGTCAACAAAGGTTCGGCGTAAACACTCGTCCGTCGTTGATACTGGTTCGTCGTTATCAGTCACGAGACGCCAGCTTTGGCGCGCCTGGGCGGGTCTATACACGCGGAGGCCAGCCGGAGTTGGTCGTCCGGCAAAACAAAATGATGGTCTGGACAGATCCCGAGCGAGAAGTGCGGTACAGCGAAACTTATCATTCGACAGGGCCGCCAAGCCGTCGGCTTATGCCGGTCGAGTGTACATCCGCTACGCTGAACAGGAATCGGGAAACCAGCTATGATAATGCGATGCTGGCAACACGGCAGCACGATTGTGCCGCCAGGCTCGGCCCTCCAGTTACAGCCAGCCGTCCCATCGTGCGGCAACATCGGCTTGCATTCCTGCAAGCGCGCACTACACTCAAGTGACCTTCTGCAGTACTCAGCAGACTGCGGCGATGCTTCGGCACAGGACACCTGCGTTTCCGGACGCGGGCCTAGCCGAAGATGAAATTCGCGCATCAGCAAAGCACAAACGCGATTAACATCGGAGCTGCACATGCCTGACGCGAAAAAATTGAGGCGTAGCTTTCTTGTGGCTTCGGTGACAACGCCTTTTGTACTTTCGGACGCTATTTCGGAAGAGTCCAAGTACCCGGTTCTCGAATTAGGATCCCTGGCAGACGCAAATCAAGCAGGGGAAAACCATGAGAAAGGGTTAGACAAAATAAGAGAGGTTCTGGGGGGATTTGTCAACCCGGCCTCGCGAAGTTCGCTCCTCCGACTAATCGATTATCTGGTCGTAGCAAATGTAATACAAAAAGATGATAGCCAAAGTCTACACGAGATGATTGATGTCCTTTTCACCTCGTCCACTCTGGATACTATAAGCAAGAAGATCTCTGAAATAGCGATAGACGCAAGAAGGGATTCTGAAAACGTGGCGACAGCGTTAAAAAATATAGCCTCTAGGAGTGTTGGATCTGTGCGGAAAAACTTGAAAGATCCCGACGTCACCCAAGCCGCAACCATAGTGGCTACCGACTTGGCTGGAGCTCTGACTGGAGTGTTCCAGATTGTCGGCAAAGTCCCCCCACCTTTTCTTCTTCCCGTTGCAATCGTCGCGGCGGTGACAGCCTCAGCGGCGGGATCGTTTGGCGCGTACTACGCGACGAAAGGGAAGTAATCTAATGCTCTAGATCGGTGATGGCTTTTCTCCGCAGATTAGCCCGTCAAAGATTGGGGAGCAGTGAAAAGGCGAACGATGGAATCTTAGGAATTTCGCGATAACGGCGGACCTCCATGGCTTAATGTCACGACGAGAAGGCTGTGACACGGAGCCACGGCCAACCGCGGAACGAAGCGCGCTCGCCTGCCTCGCATAGAGACCTACTTCGCCGCCAGCACCTTGCCGATGGCATCGGCGACGATCTGCACGTTGCTGTCGTTCAGGCCCGCGACGCACATGCGGCCCGAGCGCAGGATGTACACGCCGAATTCCTCCTTGAGCCGGTCGGCCTGATCCGCGACCAGACCCGTGTACGTGAACATGCCGCGCTGCTTGATATACCGCGTGAGCATCTCGCCGCGAACGTGATCCTTCAGTCCGTCGTGGATCGCCTGACGCATGCGCGCGATGCGCTGGCACATCGACGCGAGTTCCTTTTCCCACGACTGTTTAAGTTCGGGCGTGTTCAGCACATGCGTGACGATCTTCGCGCCGTGCGTCGGCGGATTGCTGTAGTTCGCGCGTACCGCGCTCGTCAGCTGGCCGAGCACGCGATCGGCTTCGGCGGCATCGTCGCAAATGACGTGCAGGCCGCCGCAGCGCTCGCCGTACAGCGAGAAATTCTTCGAGAACGAATTGGCGATGAACGCCGGCACGCCACGGCGCGCGAGTTCGCGCACGGCGAACGCGTCGTCGTCGAGACCGGAACCGAAGCCCTGATACGCCATATCGACGAACGGCAGCAGATCCCGCTTTTGCAGCACGTCGATGATCTTCACCCATTGCGCCTGATCGAGATCGACGCCCGTCGGGTTATGGCAGCACGCGTGCAGCAGCACGACGCTCTTCGCGGGCAGCTTGTCGATGGCGTCGAGCATCGCATCGAAGCGCAGTCCGCCGGTGGCTTCGTCGTAATACGGATACGTGTTCACTTCGAAACCCGCGCGCTCGAAGATGAAACGATGGTTCTCCCACGTCGGATCGCTCACCCACACTTGCGACTTCGGAAAGTAGCGCTTGATGAAATCCGCGCCGACCTTCAGCGCGCCCGATCCGCCGAGCGTCTGCACGCTCGCGATGCGGCCATCGGCGCGCGCCGGGCTGTCGTTGCCGAACACGAGCGCCTGCACAGCGTCGCGATAATGCGCGAAACCGGCCATCGGCAAATACGGTTTTGGACCGAGGCCTTTCAGGATCGACAGTTCCGCCTCGCGCACGGCCTGCATCACGGGCAAACGGCCTTCGTCGTCAAAGTAAATGCCGATGCTCAGGTTGACCTTATTGGTGCGCGGATCTTTCTGAAAGTTTTCGTTCAGCGACAGGATCGGGTCGCCGGGGTAAGCATCGATATGTTCGAACATAGTCGCTTATCAGGACGAGGAATCGGCAGGAAAGGTTTGCGCCCGTCTTTAAGCGGGGACTCGTATCTTCAGGTAACGGCCACACCTGGGGCACGGCATCCCGATACCCACACAACCGGCGCGAAGAGTCGCAGGTCGGGATACCACGCGCGAGTAAAGAGAGCATAGTCGAGCCCATCATTGCGTGACGTGAAGCTCGGGAGCGGCGCCGTCGCAGTCACGACGATTTCGGTCATCGCCAAGCGACGCGACGGGGGCCGTCTTACCTGTGCCGAAGCCGTCACAGCTACGAGTCGCAAAAACCACAACGTCGTCAGCGTAACTCTGGCGGACATCGCGATCGGAATGGCTATGCTTACTTCAGATAGTCTTTTAGCCACGCGACGCAGTCACGAGAATCCTGCGCGGGCCAAAGCACTCTAACGGTGGTGCTTTCTCTCTGCACTTCAATATAGATGTCGGTAGACAGCCTTTGCAAGTCTTGCAGATCGCCATTCGCGCGTGCACCAGGCATCAATCTCGTCCACCAAGAAGCTTTCGGCGCGCCGCGTACAGTATTCGGTTGTGTCGATAAGCGCCCGTCAGGAACAACAGGGACCTCAGTGCGATCCGGTGTCGACGAACTACCACCAGCTTTTTGGGAAAACCTGTCAGACTCGCTGGTCAATGCAACCGCCGGTGATACGTCGATGGCCGCCGCTTTCCCTGCCTTCGCACGTGCATTTAGGTTCGCACCGAACTCCTCCCACATCCGGTCGGCCTTCGTCTTCATGACAGTTAAACCAAAGCTGCCCAGGCGTCCGAAGACTTCGACCTTTATCTTCATCGTTACTTCGGTGCGCTCATCGGGCAACTCCGCAAGCGACAGTTCGCTAGATTGCTTAAGCGAACTCCCCACCTTAGAGTCCTCTCCCGTACCCTCGCTCTTTAGGTAATAGGGCGGCCTCGTCTCCAATACAGTAGTCCGTGTTGTGAATCTCGCAGAGATGAACGAGATCTTCACTTTCACCGTCGCCAAATATTCGGTGTCACTTAGTACCTCGACCGACTCCGTACCCGGGACGCATCCCGCCATTACCTGCGGATCAAGCAGAAGGTCCCAAACTTCCGTAATCGGTGCATCAACGACAACCCGTTTTTCAAAGTCCACGCATTTTCTCCGCTGCAGCCAATATTGATTCTACGATTCCGACATATCCGGTACAGCGACACAGGTTTCCGTTCAACCCATCTCTTACTTGCTCCTCTGTGGGGTTGGGGTTGTCGTTCAGCATCGCGCACGCTGTCATCAAAAAGCCGGGTGTGCAATATCCGCATTGAAGCCCGCCGTGCTCCATAAAAGCCTCTTGCAGTGGATGGAGCACACCGTCTTGAGCAAGCCCTTCTACCGTTGTAACCTCGCGGCCGTGGGCCTGGACAGCCAGGTTCAAACAGGACTTCACAGCCTCCCCATCCACTAGGACGGTACATGCTCCGCAGACCCCCGTCTCGCATCCACGCTTGGTGCCTGTCAAATGCAGGTCGTCGCGTAGGAGGTCGGAAAGCAGCCGACGAGTTGTCGTTTCGACAGTGTGGGGTTGGCCATTCACTATCAGTTCGATCGTTTTTGTTTTCACTAGTTTGCTGCCTCCGCCACGTCTAACGTCTGAAAAAGGTCCTCAAGCGAACGACGGCTGATCACGTTGATCATCTGCCGGCGATAGTCGCCCACTCCTCGCATGTCAGATATCGGTTGAATCTCGCTTGCAAGAATATCAGCGGCTTCGGCGGCGACTTCCGCAGTGAATGGCTTACCCTCTAGAAAAGCTTCACAACGAACGCCCCGCGTTGGGACAGGCGTCGACGCCCCAACCACCACCCTGCTGTCTCGACAAAGGTTCCCCTCCTTTGCGATAGTGATGGCGACGTTCACAAGCGGTCGATGCTCGGCTGCAGTACGCAAAAATCGCACATGGCGACCAGCCGAAAACTCCACCGGCGGAATCCGAATCTCTGTGACGACCTCGTCGGGCTCCAGCGCAGTCGTATAGTAGTCGACGAGAAACTCTTCGACCGTGACTTCTCTCTGCCTACCGACGCCCTCCAACAAAATGCGAGCATCAAGGGCCATTAAGCAACTTGGTGGGTCGGTCGCTGGATCCGCATAGCATAAGTTGCCTCCGATGGTTCCCTGGTTTCGCACCTGCGGGTTCGCGACATGGCTAGCCATGTCCGATAGCATTGGGTATCTCTCCCGAACTAGCTTTGAGGACGCGATATCTGCATGCAGCGACAGTGCGCCCACGCGCAGTCCGGCCTGGGGGTCGTACGATATACCCTTAAGGTTACGAAGCCGCCCGAGAGAGATGAGGTATGCGGGACTTAGCATTCTCTGGCGCATAGCTAGCATCAGGGCTGTTCCGCCGGCGATCATCCGACAATCGTCTTGGTGATCCGCCAACATGTGGCATGCCTCTTGAACCGACGCGGGCTCTAGGTACTCAAATTCCCGCATGTTCGGGCTCCGTCTCAATCACTTTGAATTTCGCCAGTTCCGCGAGCCCTGCAAGGACTTTCTCTGGCGTGATAGGTAAACTGTTGATTCGGACCCCAACGGCGTCGTACACCGCGTTCGCTATCGCACCGGCACCTGGAACGATTGCGGTCTCGCTTGCCCCTTTAGCACCGTAAGGGCCATTAGGATCATTTGATTCGACGATCCCTGATCGAATCTCAGGAATCGAATCCGCCGTCGGCATTGTGTAATCAGCAAAATTCCCGTTCATCAGACGGCAATCTTGGTAGTGCAGTTGCTCATAGAGGGTCCAGCCAATGCCCTGAGTAACGGCCCCGCAGCTTTGGCCGTGAACGGCAAGCGGGTTTAGCGCTTTGCCGCAGTCATCGGAAATGTATGTGTCGACGATCGAAACCTTTCCGGTCTCAACGTCCACTTCGACCTCGACGCCTTGCGCGGCGAACGAATAGGCAGGCGCAACGTTACCGTACTGCTGCGAGTTCGCCATTACAGTCGGAGGGTCGTAAGTTGCTGTAACCTGCAGCCCCTCGCCACCGTGGCGGTAGATGTGCATCCGAGCCAAGTCGCCATAAGAGATCCGCGCCCGTTCGGCGCCGGTCGCACCTGCCGACTCACTAATGACCTCGCCATTTTGGAACATCAGTTCGCTTTCCGGCACGCCTAGCTTGTCCGCTGCCAGTGCAAGTAGTTTGCCCAAGGCCTCCTTCGAGGCCTTTATAGCTGCCATGCCGCCGTTGACTGTGACTCGCGAAGCGACGGAACCGAGCCCGTAGGGGGAGGAGTCCGTGTCAAGCGGCATCACAGTAACGTGGTCGATGGGGATCGACAACTCGTGCGAACATATTTGGGCTAGCATTGTGTTGGCGCCTTGTCCGATGTCGGCCTCGCCTGTGTACAGCATCACTCGACCGTCAGGATTAATCTTAAGCGCGATCGTGGAGCCATCCCAATTACCCATTGCTCGATTTCCACTCACGTGGATCGCAGCACCCATACCGATGCCTCGACGTTTTGCTCCAGCTCCTTTCGGACGGCGCCTTTTCTCGTCCCAGTTCATTGCTGTGCGCACTTGCGCCAGGCACTCACTTAGACCGCTGCTTCCAACCTCGAACCCATGAACGGTGACATCACCAGAACGCACAGCATTCAACGTATGAAGGTCAATCGGGTCCATCCCAATCTTATCCGCGAGCACGCTCAAGTGGCTGCTCACGCAGAAGGTCATCTGTGTACCGCCGAATCCCCGGAATGCGCCACGCGGCGGGCAGTTCGTATACACCAGGGTAGCGTGCGACCTAACATTTTTGAGTGTGCGGTGCATGTTGTCGCTTCGCATCACTGATACCTGAAGAACTTCCGGAGCGAGACCGGCGTACGCACCGCATTCCGCGATGATACGAACATCCTTTGCGACAATAATGCCTTCAGCGTTGACGCCCATCTTCAGCCAAATACGCTCTGGAACGCTTGCTCGAGCTCCCTGAAAATCGTCAAGCCGACTATTCAAGAATCGAACAGGCCGACGTGTTTTCGTGGCCACCCACGCACAAATGAGACTATTGCATTCTTCCACCGTTTTCCCGCCAAAACCTCCGCCGGTCGTCGCCTGAATGATCCGAATAGTAGACACCGGACGATCGAGCGCTTCCGCGAACCTCATCCGCTGGAGGAACGGCATCTGAGATGGCGTCCACACATTGAGACGGTCGTTGGCCCCCATCCAGGCAACTGTCGCCATTGGCTCAAGATAACCGGGGTATTGCGAATGTGTTTCGTAGGTCGCCTCATAAACCGCGGCCGCGGTCTCAAAGGCCTTTTCTACGTCTCCCTGACAGATGTCATACTCGTGCGCGATATTTCCGGTGCCTTGATGAACCTCGATCGTGCCCTGCATCAACGCATGGTCGGGATTCAATACCGCCGGCAGTTCTTCGTATTCGACATGTATCAGATCAAGCGCATCCCGTGCCGTTTCCTCATCGACAGCAGCGACCGCCACCACTTCTTCGCCGATGAAGCGAACTTTGCCGGTTGCAAGAATTCTATGCTGCTTGTGCATGACGCCGGAGAGACGCTCCGGAGTGTCTTCGCCTGTCAGAACCAGGTGGACGCCCGGAAGGGCGCGGGCCGCTTCGGTGTCGATTCGCACAATCCGAGCATGGGCATGCGGACTCCGTAGGACCTTCAGATGCAGCATTCCTGGCATCTTGAGGTCACCGCCATACAAAGCGACCCCGGTAACTTTATCTCGCGCAGTTACTTGCGGCGTCTCATGGCCAATGGTGGATTGTTTCATTACTGACTCCGAGTGGTGCACGTTTCCAGGTCGACTTCACCGAACTTCATGCGTAACAGGACATTTTTGCCGTGGGTAGCCCTGCCTGCAACCACCGATCGACTCTTTGGGGTTGCTGATCGTACCGATATACAGCGCCGCGTCCGTACGACGCCTAGACCCAGGCGGCTTCTAATGCGTTGCACCGCAGGGTGCGCCGCCCATGCTCAACTGGGTGCCTTCTCCGTCATGAAGCGTCCATCGGGTGCTTTTGCGTTCTTCTGGCGGCGGGTGTTGCCATCGAGTCCGCCATCGATTG
>NZ_FCOI02000058.1 GCF_001544795.2 Caballeronia temeraria
CTCATCTCGTCCAGAAACTCCCGCTTACGCGTGCGTTTGGTTGAGAGGTCCAAGCCGAGATGAAGTTGCGTCATCGTGATGCCTCCAAGTCGTTGACTTTCTAATAGTACTCCTTAACGTCACTATGAGCTGGGGTTTCGCAGAGGTTCCTTAACCAACTCTCGGAAGACCACTAGCGCCCCAATTCGATCGCGTTCGCAGGATATGATTTGGAGTTCGAATGATCGGTTACTTATGTAAAATATATAGAACATCCGAATAATTACCATTCCAAGTCCAGCCGATGAGGAGTTGCTCCAGCCCCCGGCCTCCTAGTCATTGACCGTTTCATTCCTCTCGCCGAGGTGGTTCGCACACTTCCGCGCGTCATCGGTGCTGAGACCACGCTCCGCTCGAGAACTCTGACTCAAGAAATTCTACGCAGGCCTTAACTCGTGCGGAGGTAGCAAGCCGCAACGGATACACGGCGAAGACATCGGCGGGCTGGGTGACGTGCGGCAGCACCTGGATCAGCGAGCCGTCGTCGAGATAGCTGCGTACGTTCCATATCGAACGCAGCATGATCCCGCGACCGGCTAGCGCCCATTGCACCGCAGCCTCGCCGTCGTTCGAAGCCAGCGCGCCGCTGACCTTCGCGCGCACGTCCTCGCCGTCCACGACGAAGCGCCAAACTCCAAACGGATGATCGCGTTCCTTGATGCACAGGCATTCGTGTGTCTGCAAGTCGGCGATGCTGCCCGGTGTACTGCGCGCCCGCAGATAGTCAGGCGAAGCGCACAAGATTCGATGATTCGTCGCGAGGCGACGCGCAATCAGATGCGGCGCGATCTCATTGCCCACGCGTATGTCGAGGTCGTAGCCTTCGGCCGCGACATCGACAATGCGGTCGAACAAGTCGAGCCGCACGTTCAGTTGCGAATGCGTTTCGATGAACCGCGCCAGCACCGGCGCCACTACCCGCCGCCCGAAGCCGAAGCTGCTGGAAATGCGCAGCATGCCGCGCGGTGCGTGCCTGACACCGCAGACGTCGTCGATCAACCGGTCCGCTTCGTCGAGCAATTGCTGCGCGCGTCGAAAGAGCCGCTCGCCGGCTTCGGTCATCGCGACACGCCGAGTCGAACGAAACAGAAGCGGCGCATCCAGCGCGCTTTCGAGCAACTGAATGCGCTTGCTCACGTACGCAGGCGACACCACCAGAAAATCAGCCGCAGCCGCGAAGCTGGCTTTCTGCGCGACGACATGAAACACGCGCAGATCGTTCAGATCGACGTGCCGGTTCAATCGAGCCCGCCTTCGCACACATACTTGACGGACAGATAGTCGTCGAGCCCGTAGCGCGAGCCTTCGCGGCCATAGCCCGATTCCTTGACGCCGCCGAACGGCGCCGCCGCGCTCGCCACCGCGCCTTCGTTTGCGCCGATCACGCCCGCTTCCAGCTGCGCCGACACGCGATGAATGCGCCGCACGTCGCGCGTATAGAAATAGGCGGCGAGACCGTAAGGCGTGTCGTTCGCGGCGCGGATCACGTCTTCCTCGCGCTCGAAGCTAAACAGCGGCACGACCGGCCCGAAGGTCTCCTCGCAGCACACCACCATGCCCTCTTTCGCGTCCAGCAGCACGGTCGGCGCGTAATAGTTCGGGCCAAGCGCATCCAGCTTGCGTCCGCCGGTCAGTACGCGCGCGCCGTGCGACAGCGCATCGTCCACATGACGCGCGATCTTCTCGACCGCGCGCGCGTTGATCATCGGGCCGATCTGCGCCGAGTCGTCGGTCGCCGGCCCGACCTTGAGCGCCGCCACGCGCTCGCCGAGCTTGCGCGCGAAGGCGTCATAGACGCCCGCCTGCACATAAACGCGGTTGGGGCACACGCAGGTCTGTCCGCCGTTGCGGAACTTCGAGGCCATGAGCCCTTCGATGGCGGCATCGAGATCGGCGTCCTCGAACACGATGAACGGCGCGTTGCCGCCCAGTTCGAGCGAGAGCTTCTTCAACGTATCCGCCGAGGCGCGCGCGAGATGCTTGCCCACCGCTGTCGAGCCCGTGAAGGTGATCTTGCGCACACGCGCATCGGCGAGCCAGTCGCCGACGGCCGCGACGCCCTGATCGCGCGACGCCGAGATCATATTAAGCACGCCGCAGGGCACGCCGGCTTCCAACGCGAGCTGCGCAAGCGCCAGCGCGGTAAGCGGCGTGTCCTCGGCCGGTTTTGCGACCACCGTGCAGCCCACCGCGAGCGCGGGCGCGATCTTGCGCGCGATCATCGCCAGCGGAAAATTCCACGGCGTGACGGCCGCGACGATGCCGATCGGCTCCTTCACCGCGCTCATGCGCTTGCCGCGCTGCTGTTGTGGAATGATGTCGCCATACACGCGCGGCCCTTCCTCCGCGAACCATTCGACATACGACGCGCCGTAGTGCACTTCGCCGCGCGCTTCGGCAAGCGGCTTGCCCTGCTCGGTGGACATGATGCGCGCGAGATCTTCCAGGTTCGCGAGTATCAGTGCATGCCAGCGGCGCAGGATGGCCGCGCGCTCGCGCGGCAGCGTGGCGCGCCAGGCGGGCAGCGCGCGGGCGGCGGCGTCGGTCGCGGCGTGGGCATCGACGGCCGTGCTGTCGGGCACTTCGGCGAAGCGCTCGCCGTTGGCGGGATTGATGACCAGGTAGCGTCCGTCTTCGGCCGCCCCGCTCCATCGACCATCTATCAGATTGCCCGTGCGCACGAGCTCCGGGCGCGTCAGTTCGAGAAGCATGCGTCAATTCCTTCGTAAGTGCGGTAATCGCCTTCAGGCGGCGCGGGCGAACACCGTGCCGGATTCGTGCATCGCGTCGATCTGTCCGTCGGCATAGCCGAGCTCGCGCAGCACCTCGCGCGTGTGCTGGCCGAGCAGCGGCGCGGCGAGCCCGGACTGCGAGGCATTGCCGCCCGAGAAGCGGATCGGCAGGCCGAGGCCCTTCACATCGCCCGCAAGCGGATGGTGCGACTCCACCACCATGCCGCGCGCCACGGCCTGCGGATGCTCCAGCGCCTGCGACACATCGAGCACCGGACCGGCGGGCAGCCCGACTTCGTCGAACGCGCGGATCCATTCGTCGGTCGTGCGTGTCACCAGGCGCTCCGTCAGCAGGCGCACGAGCTCGTCGCGATTGGCCATGCGGCCCGCGTTGTCGGCAAAGCGCGGATCGGCGGCGAGCTGCGGCATGTCAAGGACGGAGAGCAGGCGCTCATAGTTGCTCTGGTTTGCCGCGCCGATGTTGATCCAGCCGTCCTTCGACGCGAACACCTGGTATGGCGCACTCGTCGTATTGGCCGAGCCCATCTTCTTCGGCAGCGTGCCTTGCGCGAACCAGCTCGCGGCGGGCCAGTACATCTGCTGCAGCGCTGCCTCGAATAGCGAGGTATCGACGATCTGCCCTTCGCCCGTCTTCAACTTGTGCGTATAGGCCGCCGAAATGCCGAGCGCGGCCAGGATGCCGGCATTGATGTCCGCCACCGGAGAGCCCGCCTTGACGGGCGGCCGGCCTTCCTCGCCGGTCAGGCTCATCATGCCGCTCATGCCCTGCGCAATCAGGTCGAAGCCGCCCTTGGACGCCCACGGACCGGTGCGCCCGAAGCCCGAGATGCAGCAATAGATCAGGCCCGGGTTGAGTTGCTTGAGCGTGTCGTAGCCGAGCCCGAATTTTTCCATCGTGCCTTCGCGGTAGTTCTCCGTGACGACATCCGCGTTTTCGAGCAGCTTGCGCAGCACTTCACGCGCGCGTTCCGTCTTCAGGTTCAGGCCGATGCCGCGCTTGTTGCGGTTGACGATCATGAACGACGCCGATTCGCCGTTGTCGAGCATCGGCGAGAAACGCCGCGAGTCGTCGCCATGGGGAATCTTTTCCACCTTGATGACTTCCGCGCCCATGTCGGCGAGCATCATGCCGCACACCGGTCCCGACATGATGTGCGCCAGTTCGACTACGCGCATTCCGCTCAAAGGTCCTGCCATGTCTGTCTCCTTTCAGGTCGATTCGTTATGTCAGGCCGCGCGCCGGTCTACGCCGCCCGCGGCGAGCCTGCGTTCGCGCGTGACGAGCAGCACCAGCGCCGCCCCGAGCGCAAGACATGCGCCGACGACGATCAGCGCCGCGTCCGTGCGCCCCGTCACCGTGTTCAAATAGCCGATCAGATAGGGCGCGATGAAGCCCGCCAGATTGGCGATGGCATTGATCAGCGCAATGCCCGCGGCCGCCGTAACGCCCGTCAGCAAGGCGGTGGGCAAGCCCCAGAAGAGCGCGGGAATCGAGTACACGCCCATGTTCGCGATGCACAGCGCGAACACGCCGAGCGCCGGCTGACGCTGCCACACGACGCACAGCGCGAAGCCCACAGCCGCCGTGACATACGCGATCGTCAGATGCCAGCGCAAGTCGTTGCGGCGGCTCGAACTCATGCCCATCAGCACCATCGCGACAATCGCGCAGGCGCTGGGGATCGCCGTCAGCAGCCCGATGTTCAGCGCATCCTTCACGCCCATGCGCTGCACGAGCGTCGGCATCCAGAAGCTGATCGCGTATAGGCCCATCGTGAAGCCGAAATAGATGGTGATGAGCGCCCAGATGCGGCCGCTGCCGAGCAGCGCGCCGAAGCCCGTTTCCAGCTTGTGGCGGTTCTCCGCCGCGAGCACGGCCTGCAGGTGACGCTTCTCGTCGTCCGACAGCCAGGTGGCGCCAGCGATGCTGTCGTTCATGCGAAACCAGATGTATCCGCCCAGCAGCACGGTGGGCGCGCCCTCGCAGAGAATCAGCCATTGCCAGCCGCGCAGGCCGCCG
Source organism: Caballeronia temeraria (assembly GCF_001544795.2). Taxonomy (GTDB): domain Bacteria; phylum Pseudomonadota; class Gammaproteobacteria; order Burkholderiales; family Burkholderiaceae; genus Caballeronia; species Caballeronia temeraria. The sequence continues at coordinate 4,813 of NZ_FCOI02000058.1, forward strand.
AGATCGCTCATGTAGTGCAGAATCGCTCCCGATACGAGGCTGCCGAACAGTCCCGACGACGCCAGCGCTACGTAGAACACGCCCCACGCCCGGCTGCGCCGCGCGCCCGGATACCACTGGCTCATGTAGTAGATCGCGCCCGGAATGAAGCCCGCTTCGGCGAGGCCCAGCAGGAAGCGCATCACGTAGAACTGCATGGGCGTCCTGACGAAGATCGTCGCGCAGGAAAGCAGGCCCCAAGTCAGCATGATGCGCGAGATCCAGCGCCGCGCGCCGACCTTATGCAGGATGATGTTGCTCGGCACCTCCAGCAGGAAATAGCCGACGAAGAAGATGCCCGCGCCGAAGCCATAGACAGCGTCGCTGAAGTGTAGGTCGCTCGCCATTTGCAGCTTGGCGAAGCCCACGTTCACGCGGTTCACGTAGGAAAAGAAAAACGCCAACATCAGCACCGGCAGAATCCGAGTGGATATCTTCCGGAAAAGCCGGTTCTCGTCGATTGCCTGCATGTCCGTCTCCTGGTCTCTTTTTTGATCATGCGTTGCCAATGACTCGCTTCATGGCGCGTCGAGCCGATACACGCGTCGGCACGTTTCCGCGAACAGCGCGCGCAGCTGCGCCTCGTCGGCCTCGGGCAGCGCGCCGGTCACATCGGCGATCATCTGCGAGAAGGTCGCTGACAAGCTCCCGACCGGCAGATTGCTCGCGAACATCGAACGCTCGTAGCCGAACATGCCGACCGCCTCGCGCACCACGCGCCGGTTACTGGCGCTGTCCCACACGCCGCCCTTCAGGCCGAGCTCCGAAACCTTGAGGGACACGTTCGGGCAATCGGCGAGCGCGCGCATGCCGCGCCGCCAGACCGCGAGACCCGCCTCCGATCGATCCAGCGGCAGCCCGAGATGATTCAGCACGACAGCCGTATCCGGAATGCCGCGCACGACTTCGGCCGCTTCCTCCAGATGCCAGAACGGCACGCGCAAGTCCCACGACAGCCCGTAGCGCGCGAGCAGCGCGAGGCCGCGCAGCCACGCTTCGTCCTGCATCGTGCCGGGCTGGCCGCGCAGGCTCGACGACGCATGAGGCGCAGTCACCGGCTTCGAGCGCACGCCGCGCACGAGCGGATGCGCCGCGTGTGCGGCGAGCACCGCGTCGCAATCGTCCTGGGTGAAGTACACGTGCGCGACGGCCGCGCACGGCAGCCCGTCACGCACCTTCAGCCGGGCAAGGAAATCGCTCTCCTTCGTCTGTTCGCTGCGGGCGCGCTCTGCTTCCATGTGAACGGTGCCGATCACGTCGAAGCCGGCCGTCGCCGCGCGATAGTCCGCCGGCAGGAACTCGCGGCAGATCGCGCGGTAGTCGCCCAGGAAGAAGCCGGGGTTGTACGCGTCGGTCAGCCACGGATAGTGCCCGTCGGACAGATCGAAGAAGTGATGATGCGCATCGAGGATCGGCAAGTCGAAGCCGAGTGCGTTGCGCGGCGATTCCGCGGGCTGCGTCACGCGGCCTGCTCCACATTGCCCGCCAGCAGCGCGATCAGTTCCGGCACCGGCGTGTTCCCGCCGCCTTCGGTCACGGCCCGCTGGTACACCTCGCGGACCGCGCTCGCCGCCGTATGCGCCGCACCGACTTCACCTGTCATCGAGACGTAGTAGCTCATGTCCTTGAGCGCATTCGACATCGAGAACCGGAAGCCCGAGCTGTCCGCCGACTCGATGAACGGGCGCAGCCGCTTGAACACGACGCCGTCGCCGCCGCCCGCCGCGAGCACGCTGACCAGCACTTCGGGATCCACGCCCGCGCGGCTCGCGCACGCGGCGGCTTCGGCCAGCACGGCGGAAAATCCCAGTGACACGAAGTTGTGCAGCAGCTTGAGCCGATGCCCCGACGACGCCTCGCCCGCATACACGATGTTCTCCGCAAAGCTCTGCAGCAAGGGCAGGCATTCGTCGAAGACCGCGCGCTCGCCGCCCACGATCAAGTTGATGCGGCCTTCGGCGGCTTCCTTGGGCGTGCGCGTCATGGGCGCGTCGAGGAACCGGGCTCCAGCGCCCTGCACCGCCGCGGCGATGCGCATGGTCGATTCGGGAATGGCCGTGGAGCAGTCGATGACGACCGTGCCCGGACGCAAAGCTTCGAGCACGCCGCTATTGAACAGCACGTCTTCGACCTGCGGCGTGCCCGTCACGCAAAGAATAAGCACGGCCACCGATGCCGCCAGTTCCTTCGGATCGGCCGTGCTGGTCGCACCGGCCGCGCGCAGCGCATCGAGCGGCTGGTTGCCGGGATGCTCCAACAAGCCAAGCGCGTAGCCGTGCTTCCGGATGTTGGTCGCAATACCATGACCCATCATGCCCACCCCAATCACGCCAATCTGCTTCATGCCATCTCCTATATATGTTTGTCGGCACGTGCGAACCGGCTGTTCGCAGAGTTCGCCCGACCTGTCGCATCGCGCAAGTTGTAGTACAAATTTATATGACACATTTGTCAAGCGAATTTTGCTTGCGGTGCTATCATCAACCAACCGAACTCACCGTTTTTGATCATGCACGACGCCAGGCTGATGCGCGAAAGCGCCGCAAACAATGACGAGCCCACGCTCGCCGACCGCGTGACAAAGCTGCTGGTGGACCAGATCCGCAGCGGCTACTACCCGGTGAATGCGCGGCTGCCCACCGAGAAATTCATGACCGAGCAATACGGCGTGAGCCGCACCGTCGTACGCGAGGCCATTTCGCGGCTCAAGTCCGAGGGCCTCGTGGACACGCGCCAAGGCAGCGGCACCATCGTGCTTGATCCCAAGGCCGCGCAGGTGTTCCGGCTGGCGCGCGACGAGGCGAATCCGGCCGCGGGCGTGGTGCGAATCATCGAGCTGCGGCGGGGCATCGAGGCCGAAATGGCGGCGCTCGCCGCGGAGCGCCGCACGGCCGCGCAAATGAACGTGATCCGGCGCGCGCTCAAGGCGATCGATCGCGCGGTCGAGGAAGGCGGCGACGGTGTCGAGGCGGATCTCGAATTCCACCTCGCCATCTCGCGCGCGGCGGGCAACCCTTACTTCACCGAACTCCTGTCGATGCTGACGCACGCACTGCAGGACGCGATTCGCATCACGCGCACGAACGAAGCGCGCCGCGCCGATCTCGCCGCCGACGTGCGCGCCGAACACGAAGCCATCGCCGCGGCGATTGAGGCCCGCGATCCGGGCGCCGCACGCGAGTCCGCCCACGCGCATATGCAGCGCACCGCCACGCGCATCCAGCAGGTCGATCGCGGTTTCTGGAGCGGCGACCGGGGCGCGGCAGCGCAGCGTCTGTCACGCGCGCGGCTCGACAGCGTGATTGAAAAGCCGCCCCGCGGGACGAAGGGCTGAAGTCAGCCAGGCGCGTAGAACGCCACGGCGTTGTCGTGAAAGAGACGGCGCCGATCGGCCTCGCTCATGTCCTTGACGATCTCGAAGAAGCCGCCGTAGATTTCATCGAAGGTAGCGCACAGGCTGTCCACCGGAAAGTTGCTCGCGAACATGCAGCGTTGCGGGCCGAACAGTGCGATCGTCGTGCGCACGATCCAGCCGTTCGCTTGCGCCGTCCACGGTACGCCGCGCTGCCCCAGCCCTGAAATCTTCACCCAGACGTTCGGACATTGCGCGAGGACAGCCATCGCGTCGCGCCAGGCGGCGAGCATCGTGTCGCTGCGATCAGCGGGCAGACCGGTGTGGTTCAGCACGATGCGCGTCTGCGGGAAATCGTTCGCCAGCGCGGCCGCCTCATGCAGATGCCACCACGGTGTCTGCAGTTCGAAATGCAAGCGGTGGTGCGCGAGCCGCGCATAGCCCGCGCGCCACGCCGCGTCCCTCATGCCGCCCGGCTCGTTCATGCCCGGCGCCGGATTGGCGCGCGGCTTGTGGCGGATGCCGCGCACGAACGCATGACGCGTGAGTCCTTCAAGCGTCCGGTCGAGGCCCGGCCGATCGAGCCACGCCTGCCCCACCGCCACGCTCGGCAAACCCTCTCGGCGCCTAAGATCGGCGATGTACTCCATCTCCCCGAGCGGATCGCGCGGGTCCCATTCCGCTTCGATCTACACGCTGCCCGCGCGACGGAAGCGTTGCGTGTCGCGTCGGTAATCGTCCGGCTGATACCGCTTGCAGATCGCGCGATAGTCGCCGTAGCGGAAGTTGTGGACGGTCTCCCCGCACAGCCACGGATACGTGCCGAGGCGCGTGTCCCAGAAGTGCTGATGGGCATCGAAGATCGGAATGGATGGAGCGTCGGTCATCGTCATGTGGGCAGGAAGCCGCTCGAGATCCACGGCACGAACGCGACCACCACGATCACCAGCAGCAGCGCGAGCAGATAAGGGGCGACGCCGCGCATCACGCCGTCGGGCGAGGTCTTGCCGATCATGCAAGCCGCGTAGAAGCCGACGCCGAACGGCGGCGCGAACAGCCCGACGCCCATGCACAGTACGACGACGATGGCGTAATGCACATCGCCGATGCCGAGCGCACGCGCCACCGGAAACAGTAGCGGGCCGAACAGCACGATCGCCGGAATGCCTTCGAGCACGCTGCCGAGCACGATGAACACGACGATCGATATTGCCAGGAAGCCGATGCGCCCGCCCGCCATGCTTTCCATCACCGCAGCGAGGGAGGCGGAGAATCCCGACTGCGTGAGCGCCCAGGACATCGCGGTCGCCATGCCGATCGTAAAGAGAATCGCGCCCGACAAGCTCGCCGTTTCGATGAGGATTGGCATGAGCCGCCTGAACTGGATATGCCGCCGGAACGCATGCAGCGCGAGTCCCGCGACGATCGTGTACGCGACGCCCACGGTCGCCACTTCGGTCGCGGTCGCGACGCCTTCGACCACCGCCGAGCGGATCAGCACCGGCAGCGCGAGCGCCGGCAGCGCGGCGACGAGGGCGCGTGCGATCTCTCGCGGCGGCGCGCGGCGAAACACGCTCTTGGGTTCGGAACGCGTCTTGAACCACACCACCGCGGCGACCGCCAGACTCGCGACGCACGCAGGCAGCAGGCCGCCAGTGAACAGCGCCGTGATCGAGATGCCGCACACCGCGCCGATCGTGATGAGCACGATGCTGGGAGGAATGGTTTCCGTCATCGCCGCCGATCCGACCAAGAGCGCGACGAGCCCGCGCGGATCGCAGCCCCGCTCCTTCATTTCGGGGAACAGCGCGGGCGCGACGGCGGCCATGTCCGCGACCTTGGAGCCGGAGACGCCCGAGACGAGGAACATCACGACCAGCAGCACGAACTGCAGGCCGCCGCGCACATGCCCGATCAGCGCGGCCATGAACTCGATCAGCGCTCGCGCCAGCCCCGAAAGATCCAGCAGCGCACCGAGCAGCACGAAGAGCGGCACGGCGAGCAGGATCATCTGCGACATGCCTTCGTCCATCCGATTCACGACGATGCTCACATCGATGCCTACCGCAAGGTTCAGATACGTGACGGTGGCGACGCCGAACGCGAACGCGATCGGAATGCCCGCCGCGATCGCTATGCCAAGCAGCAGCACGAAGAAGACTAGCAGGTTGTAGTTGCCGATCGCCGCGAGCGGCTCGCGCGCGATCCACAACGCCGCGCCGATCGCGGCGAGCACGGCGAACGCCAGCAACAGTTGCCGCGCCGAACTCTCGCGCAACAGCACGGCGAGCGAGGCGATCAGCATCAGCAGGGCGCCGACCGGCAGCGCCGCCGTGCGCAGGCCCACGGGAATTTCCAGCGCGGAGGTCGTGATCGCCATGTCGGCCTGCGCATGACCGATCGCCGGCACGATGATGAGCCCGACGAACACGCATACCAGCATGGCCGCGACGGTGCGGCACCAGGTCTGCCAGCGCGCGGGCAGACGGCTCACGAGCGCGGTCATCGCCATGTGCTCGCCGCGTTCGAGCGCGAGCGCCGCGCCGAACATCGCGAGCCAGACGAACAGGGTCGACGCCAATTCGTCCGACCACACGAGCGGCGCATCGAAGACGTAGCGCGCGACCACGCCGGCAAACAGGATCACCGTCTCCGCTAACACGAGTAGCGCGGCCAGCACGCCGGCCACGCGCATCGCGACGCGGCTCGCGCTGGCCAGTACTCGCTGCAGCGGGTGACGCGCCGCCTCGCCGTCCTTATAGATGGCGCTCTGCATCAGCCGATCCTGCCGGCGTATTGTTCGAGCTTCGCCCACAGCGTGTCGCCGAAGCGCTTCTTCCAGTCGGCGTAAAAGCCCGCGCTCTTCAGGCGATCGCGGAACGCCGCATGATCGACTTCATTGAACTGCAGCCCGCGGCCCTTGAGTTGCGTGACGAGAGAATCGTTGAGCGCCTTGACGTCGGCGCGCTCCTTCAGCGCGGCCGCATTAACGTTGCGCCGCACGATCTCCTGCATGTCGGGCGGCAGTTTCTTGAAATTCGCCGTGTTGCCGAGGAACCAGAAGCCGTCCCACATGTGGTTCGTCAGCGCGCAGTATTTCTGCACTTCGTAGAAGCGCGTCGTGTCGATGAGCACGAGCGGATTCTCCTGCCCGTCCACGACGTGCGTCTGCAGTGCCGAATACACCTCCTCAAGGCTGAGCGTGGTCGGCGAAGCACCGAACGCGCGAAACACCGAGGTCCATAGTGGGCTCGACGGCACGCGAATTTTCAGGTCCTTCAATTGATCGGGCTGCATGATCTGGCGCGTGCTCGTCGTGATCTGCCGATAGCCGCCGTCGAAAATGTTCTCGAACGCGAACAGCGGCGTCGCGGCGATCTTCTGCCGCACGTAAGCGCCTAGATCGCCGTCCATCGCCTTCCAGACCGCGTCGTAGTTCGGAAACGCGAAGCCGACGCCGCTGATCTGCGCGTCCGGCACCATCACGCCGAGCGAGAGCGGCGAGTACGTGAGGAAGTCGATGGATCCGGCGCGCAGCTGCGAAAACATGCTGACGTCCGAGCCAAGCTGCGCATTCGGAAAGACCTGCAACTCGATGCGCCCGTTCGACTCTTCGCGAATCTTTTGCGCCATCTCCTTGACGCGCACCGTCATCGGATGCGTGATCGGCTGGAAGTTGGCGTACTTGAGTCGGAACTCGGCCGCGCTCGCCCGCCCCGACCAGCCCGTCATGGCGCCCGCGGCGGTCGCCGCTGAAACGGTCTTGAGGAAACTGCGCCGCGTCGCTGATTGCATGTCTTCTCCGTCCTTATGGTTCGATTCAGCCTTCAGAAGCCCGGGTCCGTCATCGTCCGTCGATGGCGTCCGCAATGTTGTATGACGAAGTTATCATATAAGTTGGTACGGCAAATCTCCGGTATTTCCCGTAGCTGCATTGCGGCAACGTGCAGCATGCGCGCAAGCGCACGAAAAAAACAACGCAAAAAGCGCGTGGGCCATGTGGCCCGCGCGCTTATCGTGTCGTCCAACGAGGGAAAGGCGGCGCGATCGCTCCGCCCGGTGTCACTCGCCCATCCAGGTCGGCGGGCGCTTCTGCGTGAAAGCCGCGACGCCCTCGTGGAAGTCGCGGCTGCCGTAGCACTCGCGCACCAGATCGTCGCCCTGCAGCGGCAGCGCGGCGAGCATGCGCGAGATAGACTGCTTAGTCACGCGCATCGTGAGCGGCGCATTGCGCGCGAGGCGATCGACGTGCGCCGCTGCACGCTCGTCCAGTTGGTCCGGCTCGCAGCGCTCGAAGACGAAGCCGGCCGCCATCGCATCGTCGATATCGAGCATGTCGCCCAACACGAGCATGCGCTTGGCCCGCCCGATGCCGAACTCGGCGACGAGTCGCGCCGTGTTGCCGATCGCGAGGCAATTGCCCAGCGTGCGCGCGATCGGCACGCCGAACTTCGCGCCCGGTGTCGCGATGCGAAGGTCGCAGCAGGCGGCGATCGCGAGGCCGCCGCCCACGCACCAACCATCGACGATGGCGAGCGTGGGCATATGCAAGGCATCGATTGCGCCGAGAATGCGCTCGATGCGATGCTCGTACTGCACGCCATCCTCGCCGGTCTCGAAGGCGCCGAACTGGCGGATGTCGGTGCCCGCGACGAAGGCCTTGCCGCCCGCGCCGCGAAACGTGACGACACGCACCTCGCGCGCCTTGCCGAGGCACTCGCAGATCGCCTCAAGTCGTTCGTACATGTGCCAGGTCATCGCGTTGTGCGCGGCCACGCGGTCGAACACGACGTGCGCCGCAGCGCCCTCGATGACAAGGCGGACGTCGCCGTCGCCGCTTGCATCAGTTTGAGTCATGCCATGTCCTCCCTGTCGTTCAGCAGAGGCGCGCGACGACCGCCGCGCCCACTTCGCCCGTGCTGGCCGTGCCGCCCAGGTCGCCGGTGTGCGGGCCGTCCTTCAGCACGTCCGTGATGGCCGCGAGGATCGCGTCGTGAGCCTGCTGCTCGCCGAGGAACTGGAGCATCATTGCGGCGGACCAGATCATCGCGATCGGATTGGCGATGCCCTTGCCCGCGATATCCGGCGCGGAACCGTGCACGGGTTCGAACAGCGACGGGAAATCGCGCTCCGGATTCATGTTCGCCGACGGCGCGATGCCGATCGTGCCCGTGCATGCGGGACCGAGGTCCGAGAGAATGTCACCGAAGAGATTGGTCGCCACGACCACGTCGAAGCGTTCCGGATTGAGCACGAAACGCGCACACAAAATGTCGATATGCTGCTTGTCCCACGTCACGTCGGGATACTGCGCGGCCGTCTCGGCGGCGCGCGCATCCCACCACGGCATGCTGATCGAGATGCCGTTGCTCTTGGTGGCTACCGTGACCTTCTTCGCGCGGTTCTGCGCGAGATCGAACGCGAACTTGAGCACGCGTTCCGAACCCTTGCGCGTGAAAATCGAAGTCTGCGACACGAATTCGCGCTCCGTGCCTTCGAACGATACGCCGCCGACCGACGAATATTCGCCTTCGGTGTTCTCGCGCACGATCATGAAGTCGATGTCGCCCGCCTTGCGCTTCGCGAGCGGCGAAGGCACGCCTTCGAAAAGTCGCGCGGGGCGCAGGTTGATGTACTGGTCGAATTCGCGGCGGAACTTGAGCAGCGAGCCCCACAGCGAGATGTGATCCGGCACCTTCGCGGGCCAGCCGACGGCGCCGAAGAGTATGGCGTCGCAGGCTTGCAGGCGTGGCTTCCAGTCGTCCGGCATCATCTGGCCATGGGCTTCGTAGTAGTCGCAACTGGCCCATTCGATGTGCTCGTACTTGAGCGCGATGCCGACGCGCTTGCTGACGGCATCGAGCGCGCGCAGCGCTTCGGGCATCACTTCCACGCCGATGCCGTCACCTGGAATCACGGCGATTCGATAGGTCTTGCTCATGCTGTTCGTCTCCTTGTCTGATTCATGTCGGTCATTCTAGTGGCCGCACCCGCGCGCTTCGACGCAAAACGGTGAAGCGATTCTGCACGAAGCGTGAATAATCGGCTGCGGCGGCGACTGATGGGGCGCGGAAGGCTCGCGCTAGAATCGGGCTTTCCATGCCCAGGCTCCGCCATCTTGACTCGCCGATCCGACCGCATCCAGTTCGACCTGAAGACGCTGCGCCTGTTCGAGGCGACGGCGGAACTGGGCGCGATCACTAAGGCGGCCGAAAGGCTCGCGCTGGCGCCGGCGGCGGCGTCGCGGCGCATCAGCGAGATCGAAACGCAGTTTGGCGTCGCGCTGTTCGAGCGCCGTCCGCACGGCATGACGCTCACCGACGCCGGCCGGGCGCTGCTCGCCCACGCGCGCAGCATCATCCATTCGGCGGAACGCATGCACCAAGACGCCGCTGCGTTCCGGCAAGGCGCGCGCGGCGTCGTGAAGATCGCGGCGTGCACGTCGGCGGTGCTGCAGTTCCTCGCGGAAGACGTGCAACGCTGTCACGCGGTGCATCCGGGCATCGACATCGATTTGCAGGAGGCGAACAGTCACGGCGTAATGCAGGCGCTCACGCGCGGCACCGTGGACATCGGCATCTACGAAGCTTCGCTCGGCCGGCTCGATCTGCCGACTCGTCCGTATCGCGAGGACCGGCTCGTCGTCCTGACCACCGCCGATCATCCGCTTGCCGCGCAGTCTCAGGTGCGCGCCGGCGAACTGCTCGCTTGCGACGTGATCGGTCTCACCGTAGGCTCCGCGATCTCGATTGCGCTCAGCCGGCTCGCGAGCCAGATGGACCGCACGCTGCACATGCGTATCCGCGTGGGCAGCTTCGACAGCATGACGGCGATGGTCGCGGCGGGCGTCGGCGTCGGCGTGATGCCGCTGGGCGTCGCGCGGGTGCTTGCGACCGACAGGCACTTTCGCATCCTGCCGATCGAAGGCGAGTGGCCCATGCGGCAGATGCTGCTATGTCATTTGCCGGCCGACGAACTCTCTTCTTCGACGCTCACCGTGCTGGACCTGCTGACCCAGCCGGTTTCGCAAAAGGCGAAACCTGCATAAGCCAATGAGCGATGGCGTGCGCGCGCGATTGTCCTTAACTTAAGGACTTTCCGCTCGCAAGAAGCGGCGTGTTCCCACCGTCATCGCCGGAGCTTCATGACATCAACCCCTGTACGTATCGCGCTCACCATCGGCGACCCCGCCGGCATCGGCGCGGAAATCATCGCGCGCCTGCTGGCCGATTCCGCTGCGCGCCGCCGCGCGCACATCACGCTCATCGGCAATCACGATGCCCTCGCGCGCGGCGCCGCCTCCGCGGGCGTGCGCGTCCCGCAACCCGACGACGAATGGCTCTCGATACCCGAATGGGCGGGCAGCGACAGCGTCTTCGAGCCAGGCGTCATCAGCGAGGCTAGCGGTCGCTTCATGCTGGATTCGCTGGAGCTCGCGGTGCAGCATGTGCTCGAAGGACACGCGGATGCCGTGTGCTTCGGCCCGCTCAACAAGAGCGCGCTCCGCGCGGGCGGCATGCAGGAAGAAGACGAGATGCGCTGGTTCGCGAAGCTGCTGGACCATCGCGGCGTGTGCGGCGAACTAAACGTGCTCGATCCGCTGTGGACCGCGCGCGTGACCTCGCACATTCCGCTGCGGGAAGTGTCCGATCGCCTGTCGCCCGAAGCCGTTGCCGATGCGGTCGGCATGCTCGCGGCGGCGCTGCGAGCGTCGGGCATCGAAGCGCCGCGCATCGGCGTGTGTGGCCTGAATCCGCACAACGGCGACCACGGCAATTACGGCAGCGAGGAGAGCGACATCATCGAGCCCGGTATGCGGCTCGCGGCCGCGCGCGGCGTCGCATCGACCGGACCCTATCCCGCCGACACCATCTTTCTGCGCGCCCGCGCCGGCGAGTTCGACGGGATTGTCACGATGTACCACGACCAGGGGCAGATCGCTACCAAGCTGCTCGGCTTCGAAGTGGGCGTGACGGTGGAAGGCGGCCTGCCGATCCCGGTGACGACGCCCGCACATGGCACCGCATACGACATCGTCGGACAAGGCCGCGCGAGCGGCACCGCGATGGCGCGCGCCTTCGATCTCGCCTGCAGGATGGCGCGCTCGAAACAGACCGCCGCCGCAGCCTGAGCGGCACTTCCATTCGAACAACGGACCGTCCGGCGCGAGGCTCGCGCCGTCACGGCCAACGCCTTTCTTGGAGGAGACATGATCTCGCAACCGATGCGAGCACCGCGCACGCATGTTCAGAAAGCCGTGCTCGCGCTGCTCTGCGCGATGTCGTTCATTTTGTATCTCGATCGCGTGAATCTCGCCGCGGCCGCCGGTCCGATCAAGACTGAGCTCGGGTTGTCCAACACCACGCTCGGCGTCGCGTTCTCGGCGTTCGGCTACACCTATGCCATCTTCCAGATCATCGGCGGATGGCTCGCCGACCGCGCGGGCGCGCGCCGCACGCTGTTCGTCTGCGGCTCGATCTGGGTCGTCGCGACCGTCGCGACCGGCATGGTCGGCGGGCTCGCTTCGCTGTGCGCAGCGCGCCTCTTGCTCGGCATCGGCGAAGGTGCGGCGCTGCCCGCGCAGGCTCGCGCCATCGCGAACTGGTTCCAGATGAAGGACCGCGGCTTTGTACAGGGCATCACGCACTCGTCGTCGCGGCTGGGCAATGCGGTTGCGCCGACGCTCATCGCGCTGCTTGCGACGCTGTACTCGTGGCGTCTGTCGTTCGTGATCGTCGGGGCGCTGACGGCCGTGTGGATCGTGGCTTGGGTCTGGTACTACCGCGACGATCCGCGCGAGCATCGCGGCATCAACGAAGCCGAGCTGGCGCTGCTACCCTCCGCCGATCCCGCGCAGGCCCGCGCCGCAACGCCTTGGCGACAGATTCTGGGCCGCATGTCGCCGACCATCTTCGTGTATTTCTGTCAGGTGTGGAGCAATACGCTGTTCTTCAGCTGGGTGCCGCTTTTCTTCCTGCATGGCTATGGGCTCAACCTGAAGGAATCGGCGATCTTTGCATCGGGGGTTTTTCTCGCGGGCGTCGTCGGCGATGTGACCGGCGGCTTCCTGAGCGACCTTGTGCTCAAGCGCACCGGCAGTCTCAGGAAGGCGCGCCAGGGCGTGATCGCATTCAGTCTCATCGGCGCGCTCGGCTTCATGATCCCGGTGATGCTGAGCCGCGACCTGACCGTGGCGACGACGTGCCTGTCCGGCGCATTCTTCATGCTCGAACTGACGGTCGGCCCCATCTGGGCCGTGCCGATGGACATCGCGCCGCCCCACGCCGGCACCGCGAGCGGCATGCTCAACACGGGCGCCGCGCTCGCGACGATCATCTCACCCGTCGTGTTCGGTGTTGTGGTAGACGCCACCGGCAACTGGAGCCTGCCGTTCGTGGGCTCGCTGCTGTTCCTGTTGCTGGGCGCATTGATGACGCTGAAGATCCATCCGGACCGCACGATCGACCAGATGCGCCCGCGGGACGAGGCCGGAAGCGATGCCGGGGCCGCGGTCGGGCGTTCGACTTGATGAGCGGGATTCACCTTTCAGCGACGGCGATGACCGGCATGCATCGCTGGGCGTTCGATCGCGACGCGTTGCGGGCGTGAGCCGGGGGGTGACCAGATCGGTCAGCGCTGCCGCGCCTCTCATGTGGCTGTTTGACGATCGTTAAGCAATCCCAAGGCACAGCCCCGCGAACCTTCGCGGCCCTACCTCGATGTCCGCATGAGGATCAAGCCAATTCCTTGCGACGTCGGGTGCCTGCCGCGAAGGGGCTAGACAAAAAGCTCGTGCTTAACGTATTGCGCTGAGGTGACAGAGCCCCCTGGCGTTTGTGATGGCGGTGAGGGCGGATGTGTCGCGTGCCCCGATCGTGCAGTGGCTATGCATGCTGGCCGTCGGCGAGTGAGAGCCTCCAATTCTTCTCGCCCCGTTCGGCGCGACGTTATCCTGTTCTAATGCCTGTGCAGCGTGTGGAGGGCGAGGCGAAACTTCTGCAATCGCCGCTACGCTTCTAACCTTCTATCTTTACAGGTGACGATGCTCGCGTCGGCTCACATCACCGGACCGTTCCTCCATTTCCGAGCGAAAATTGGCTAACGAATCGAACAATCTGCGTGGTGGCACCTGGCCCACGATAGTCCGTATAGCTGCCACTAGAGTGACCGCCCGACCAAGCATGACAAAGCCCGTGCACGACCCATCGCTCGGTGAGCAACGACCCGTCTTGGTCGACCCAAGTGTCCCGCGTGTAGGCGTGGCGCCCTGCTTCCTACTCCGTCCGCGTCGTTGTACACACCTGCGTGTCGGTCGATTGGCTGTTCAGCGACAGGCTCATCTTCGTAATCTGCTCGCTGTTGAGCGGGTGCAGGGTATCGTCGGCGTCACCGTGGAACACGATCAACGGCAGGGTGCGCGTTCGAGCCACGTCCGCCTCGAGTTTTGGCAAGCAAATCGTGCCTCGACCGTCGTTCATAGCGCACAACGCTGAGAGGTGCTCGTTGGCGCCCCCGAATGCCAAACCTGAATGGATAGCGGCGGCCGCGTACAGGTCGGGGTAAGTGACAGCCAGGTTGATCGCCATGGCACCTCCCGCGGAGAGTCCCGCCAAATACACCCGAGCACGACCAACATTAAACCGGTCGATGAGCTCATTCGTAAGGTGGGCAAGCGCTGCGGTTTCCCTGGTATCGCGCGCCCGATTCGACTGTATAAACCAGTTCCAACAACGCAGTAGATTGGCGCTTTCCGGTTGCTACGGGTACACCACAATGAAGCCAGCTGGAGTTGACCCGCTTTCGTGGACATCTATCCTTTTGTTCAGGAGGTGCCCATTATGGCGAAGCACCGTACCCCGTA
>NZ_FCOI02000059.1 GCF_001544795.2 Caballeronia temeraria
CGCACTGGCGTATCGCGGGGGAAGCCGCGTCGTGGAATGAAAAGGCCGCCTGTCCGGATCGAGTCCGCGACATCGGCGTGAATGGGAATCAGCAACGCGTATGCCACGCGATCAAACCCAAGAGCGGCAGGGAGAGATCGGGTGTCGCCACCCTCGTCGAGGCTCGGTTGATTTTCCTGGGTCGTTGATGGGCGTCGCGTTCCTGCTGATGGTCTCGCTCGTTGGGATACCGCCGTGCGGACAGCCGCCAATTGGGTGTTCGAGGGTTCGCCGCTGGCCGTCATCGGCCATATCGTGCAGTTCGCAATTGGCGTTGCGATCCCCTCTTGTGGTTTTGCTGCACTGTCTGTTGAAGTGCCTGTCGGATGATCGCGTCCCGTGGCGTGATGCGGGCTTGGACGGTGTCATTCCGCAGCGCTCCTCCTTGCCAGCAAGAGGCACTTCGCGTTGTATTTCACGCACGCCGGTGCCGCGAACGATTCGCCGCGTAAGCTGCTGCAACACGAAGCGAGCGTGAAGCACGCGCATCGTGCACCGCGGACGATGAGCGTGCCAGTGAGGATAGCTTCACAAACCAAGCCCGCGACGCAACTCCGAGGGCGCGTTGCGCCGAACGGGTTGCCGGTATCATCGACGCACCGCCGTCGACGAAATAGGCGGTAAGCCATCGCAACCGTACGGTGACGCACCGAAGCTTGTTTCGCGGATCCGGCGAGCCATCGTCGCCAATTGGCGCAGCGGGCGGAACTACAGTTATCGACGCGGCCGGGCTAGTACATCGGATTCCAAAGCATCTGATTTGTGCTTGACGGATTCCGGCTCTCCCGTATGATGGGTATTGTGCGATGCAGCAATTTACCGCCGGATCGCCAATCAGCCTAGTCGCTCGCAAACTTTACCGGGAGGCGCGAATGCTCAGTCTTTTTTTTCGGCCGGCCAATTCGCCTGGCGCGACAAACCTGCAAACCGTCGGCAACGTCGCTCGCCGCTACATGTCTGGCGTTCAGCAACTCGCTGAACTGAACATGCAAACTCTGAATACAGTGTTCGCCGAGAGCTCGACGGTATTCAAGTCGGGCTCCGCCGCATCGCCGTCGGACTGGGTGACTTCGCAATCCACGCTCATTGCCGAATTGCCGGAAAAAACCGCAGCTTACACGCGCCATTTTCTGGCGATTGTTCGTGCGACCGAGACCGACATCTTGAACGAAACTCGTGGCCGCGCGACACCCGCAGGCACGTTCGAAGCCTTCTTGAATGCGATCTCAACAGGCGCGGACGCGGCCCGTGGAACAGCGAACGCGGTGGTCGATACAACCAGCGAAATCGCGCGTTCCACGGTCAACACCGTTGCTAACGGTACCGCGCGTCCTTCATCTGAAGTCTCGTCGCTCTCGGCCAAGTCGGGCGGAAAACGCTGACCGTATCTGTCCTTTCGCGCATCCTGTATCGAGGATGCTCTCTTGATGTTGAAGGGTCGGTTCAACAAGCGCCGCTCTAATCGAACTGATAAAAGCTTGAAGGAAGTCAATGAACCTGTTCGATCCGCTGACTTGGGCGGCGGAGTCAGCGCGCTGGTCGCTCTTTGCGCGCACGCCGCTCGACCTCGTTGCTCAATTCTTCATCGAGCCTGACTCCGCAGCGGCAGGCGTCGTTCCGGCCGTGCGCATGGATGCTTCGGAGTCGCCGAGCGCGACACGCAGTGACACGCATGCCCAGTGGCTCCGTGGCACTTTCACGCACGAGGATGAAGAGCACGCATTCAGGCTTTACGTGCCCGCTGCTCACCGCGTTCGAGCGCTACCGCTCGTCGTCATGCTGCACGGCGCGCAACAGGATGCGGATGACTTCGCATCGGGAACGGGAATGAACATCGTCGCTGAAGAGCGCGAATATATCGTCCTCTATCCCGAGCAGTCGGAAGGCGCCAATCCGTTCAGATGCTGGAATTGGTTCAAACCTATCGATTGGGCTTGCGATTCAGGCGAGCCGGCGATGCTCTTGGCGCTTACCCGCGCGATCGTGGCAAAGTTCAACGCCGACGAGACCCGCGTCTATGTCGCGGGCTTATCCGCAGGTGGGGCGATGGCTGTCAACCTCGTCGTGAGATACCCGGATCGTTTCGCGGCCGCCGCGATTCATTCCGGCATTGCATTCGGGGTCGCGGACGAACCGCTCTCGGCGCTTTGCGCGATGCGCGACGGAATGGGCAGGGTCAGCCTTCCGGAAACGGTTGCTCACGGCCTTCGGACGCGCGCCGTCCCTTTGATCGTGTTTCATGGCGACGCCGACGACACCGTGCACCCACGCAATAGCGAACAGATTGTGAAGATGGGTCTGCACCTGCACGATTGTCAAGACCCGCCAACGCAAGTGTCGACGCAAGACAACGAGGACGCGCACCGCCATTCGTATACCCGTCATGTTTTCGACAATGGCGATGACGAGCCGGTCGTCGAACAGTGGAGCGTACATGGACTGGGCCACGCGTGGTCGGGAGGCCGACCGCAAGGCTCGCATACGGACGCTCGCGGTCCGGATGCGAGCGCCGAGATCATCCGCTTCTTCGGGCGATTCGCCCTCGATACCGGTTGCGAACGCGGCAAATGCGCTGCGCCCGAAACGCGTGACCACGCCGAGGCTCAGCCGAACGAATAACGCCCGCAACACAGACTGTTAATACAAGCCATGCAGGCTCGGATTATGCGCAGTCGCGACTGAAACGGTTGCGACCAACGAAGACGAACTACGCACGGCGAGAGATCGAAAAGTTGATGCCATTCGCGCGCCGTGACACCTGCCACGGCGATCGACCAGACGTGCTTGCTCACTCAGATCGAGCTCGCGATCGACGACAGCATCGAGCGATTGAGCTGATTATTTCGAGATGGCCCGGCCTCTCGGTCGCGATATCGAAAAGCATGTCCTCGCGGCCTGGATCATCTTCCGCAATGGCCTGTCTGAAGTAACGGCAGGCGGCAGCAATGCCGCTGGCATCGCGCTCAGCAGGGGGAATAACGGTCAAGACTGCCTTTTGAATACCGCTAGGGCCGAGGTATCCCCACTATCATTCTTTGCTTGAGGTCTTAGCGCAGGGGAGTTGGCGGGATGCTCAGAATCTTCGCAGAGGTGATGCTACTGCCGGGCAACGGCAGTGCCGCCCATCGGCGCAAGCCCTTCGATCGATGATAAAAAGCGCCCGTCCGCGCGGGAACAGCACCTGCGGACATGGTTTGAGGCCGAGGGGCGGGAGTACGGTGGCTTGATATACATCCCTTTCCGAACCGGAAACGTCGAGATCCGCTGTTAATCTTTCTGCTCGTCCAAGTTCTTGCTTGAGGAGTTTGATCCTTCCGTATCTGACTTGGCGGTCTGATCCCTGCCAGATTCAGTGGTTGATACATTAAGATCAGCGAGAACATCATCAATTTTCTCGCGGTCTCCGTCGTCAAGCGCGCGTTGCGCGGCCTCATCCGAGGTCGGCTTATTCGCATTCGATGCTCCAACAGTGGCAGGTTGTTGGGAGATGCCTTGCCCAGCGAGGTGACCTGCTTGAAATTCCTTCGGCATAAGCCCTCCATAAAGTGTGTGTTGATCATTGAGGCACAATCTATTGCGCATCGCGCGTGCCCAATTACCCGCGAGGAATGGAGTGACGTGAGGGAGGCAGATGGCGTGATAAGCACGCATGCCTTCGCGTATGCGTAGTCTGGGGAACTCGTCGAACAATTACGCGAGAATTTTGGTTGGGGACGACGAGGTCGACATTCGCTTGTGGTCAGCGATGCGAAATACTCAGCCATGGATCGGCGACTTCTCTTTACACGGTTTAGCTCAGTGCTCGCTGAGGCTCATTAGGACGTCGGCGTACCAGGCACAGTTCAATCCGAGACTTTCGTCAAGCTGCAAATCGCGCGTGCCCATGTCAAACGCAGTCGAATGAACGCCCAGAAGTCCCCAAGATACATCGTCCGGCGTTGCGCTTGCGATCGTCGATGGACGGCGAACAACCACTGGCGCGCCACTTGTTCCGCGATGGGTCCGCGCATCGGTGATGAAGCACCCCTTACCTTGAAAGCGTAGGCCGAAGGAGGAAGCGATGATGCCGTGCCTTACCACTGGTAAGTGATGCAGCGAGTCGTGGAAACTCAGGGGGAATCCGACGATCAAGACTGACGCGCCGATCTCGACGGGTTCGCTCGACGCCGCGATGTGTTGCGGGCCGAAGGCGCGAAACAGAGCACCGCGGGGCAATCGTGTACGCGGGATATCCAGAAGTGCGACATCGATCTCGCCGCCACTATCCGTCGCCTGACGCCACAGACTCATGCCATCGAGATATAGAGGTAGAGAAACCCACTCCGACGCGCCTAGGTTGCCTGGGTCAACATGCATCTCGATTTCAAGGCGGTCAGGATAGTGCTGGCTGGGCGCATCCGACATCACATGACGGCTCGTTACCAGGAACAAACGTTCTCCCCGTGCGAAAAGAAACCCGCTCGCGCCGGTCAAACCACGCGTTTGCGCAAAGGTCCGGACCTGGACGACTGTGAGCAGCAACGAATCCGTCTGGGTCATCGTCTCGACTTGCCGCTCTGAAGGTGGCGCGCCGCACGCCAACGTTCTGCCAGAGAGAAGCTCACGCAGTGCATCCTGTTGCGGTCCTCGGTGCTGCTCGCCCGCGGTATCAAGAAACGCGTCGACGGAAATGTCAGACACGGCCCCGCCCGATGCGGCATTCGCCACATGTCGAACGAACCAGGACTGGTGTTCCGCGCAGCAGAGAATCCAGCAGTCACCGTTAGTGCTGCGGTAAATCTCAGTTGTGTTCATGGACTCGATGAATAAGAGAAATCGCTTATCAAGGAAGCGATTCGAGTTGAAGAAGCTGCAGGCGCTCGGATGGCAGAAATCGTTGAGTGCCGAGTCAGCCCTGTTAGGATCACGCATGACCCCTTCACAGCCGCGCCTTCGTCATTTCAACAGTACTTTCGATGAACGCATTGCCGGTAGACCCATTCGGACGGCCATCATTTTGATGTTCGTATCGTTCGACTCTGAGTCGAAGCACCTCCATCACCGCCTGTTCGCGTTCCTGAAGATCGCCCATCTTGGGCTCCGTGATGTTGCGCCTTAGGCGCACGGTGCCGGAAGGAACGAATTGTCTTTTTGATGTCTGCCTCGCAACAATGCGGCGACCGGGTGTGCGACTGCGTCGCCGTCGGCTGATTCGCTCGTGGTGGGGGTTGAAGCGTTCTCAGAGCCTGTTGGCGATCACCGCCGTACGGCCATTGCGATACGACGTATCGACCCAGTGTACGGTGGAAAGCGTGCGAGTAGGGGGGCACGGACGCAATAGGTGATCTTCGCTTATTGCGATACGTCTTCTGGCGGATGTCACTTATCGCAGGACCTTTTGGCTCCAGTCCGGCGCGACGGGTGAGCGTAGTCGAGTGCTTGTCACCCATTCGCAAGACACGGCATGTCAGTGGTCATCCAGCGGCGTCACCGTTGCGCTCAGGTTGGGAAGTCTAGCTAAGCAAAGTAAGGCGCCGATCACCGTTTGCTCGCTTTTTTTGATCTTCCGCGTCGCTGTCGATCAAGGCGACTCGCAGCTTGCTTCTCATGTCCTTATCGCTTCGATCATCGACGACCTACCTGGAGTACTGAGTGCTCGCTTCAGTCTATTAGAACGTTGAATTCCATATTATTCGGCGAAGAAGTCATTCCCACCGAGGCTGTTTAAAGACGCTCGTCGACTGAGCAACTCGTCTTGAAGCTGTCACCAACGTGTGCGACGATCGGCGCCCGACTTCGAAGCGTCCCCAAAATGATCCTCAAGCAGCCCGCGTGTCCGCTGCACAGGAAAGCGCACATCGCGCGGAACTCCGCGGGGGGTAGGATGTGGCCGGGACGGTAGAGCCGCTGCAGGCGCGGAAGGATGCGGTGGATGGCAGTCGCCGCGGCGGTCGCGAGCGTGCGGGGTGCGACGCGTCGTCGGGTCGGCGCCGTTTCCGGCATTGATAACGTTTGAACATCAATGCTTCGAAAAATTGCACTTCTTGTTTCGACCTTCTTGCGCAAGTATCTGGTCTCAAGACGTTCATAAAAAGAGAACGCGTCGGAGACAGGCACGAAGCGCAGGACAGCGTTTCGCTGCATCCCAGTGCGCCCGTTCAGGGTCGCCGTCAAGAGTTGTCGACGCCTATCTCGCGTAACCCACCTCGCTACTTGAATCCTGCCGCCGCTTTCGAGCGCGTCCACGGCAGCGGTGCATCTCGCACCTGCCGCAGCGAGTCGATGGACCTCCAGTATCCGCTTCATTCTTCATTGCTCAAATTCAGGAGACACGTCACATGCAGATCACCGGAATGTTGCACGGCTCGCGCCTGTTGCAATTCGTCGGCTTTCCGTCCAGCGAAGTGCTGGGCCCGGGCGCTAGCGAAGAAGAGATCAAGTCGCTCATTGACCGACACGGCCAGATATTCATCAAGCCGGTGTTCAAAGGCGGTGTGGGCAAGAAGGGCAAAGCGGGCCTGCTCGGCCGCGCCACGGATCTCAAGACGGCGCTCGCCGAAAAGGAACGACTGTACTTTGCCGAGCACGCCGTAGGTCACGTGAGAGCCAAGGCGAACGGCGTGACGTTCGAAGCGGGCGTCCCCGCCAAGCACGAAGTCTATTTTTCAATTAGCGATTCCACGCGCTTCCGCGCGCCGACGATGACGCTTTCCCACATGGGTGGCATGGACATCGAGGAAGTCGACCCGAGGCACGTCGCGATGGTGCCGTTCGATGCGCTGACTGGATTGAAGGCGTTCGTCGTCGCGAATGCGCTGAGCGAGATCGGCGCGCCGCGCGAAATCATCTCGCCGCTCGTGCAGCAGTTGCCGAAACTGTGGGAGCTGTTCCACGACTTCGGGATGACGACGCTCGAACTCAACCCGATCCGCATGCGCGAGGACAAAAAGGGACGTCTCACGCCCGTCGCATGCGACTTCAAGTGCGGATTCGATCGCGACGATCCACGCTTCTCGCGGCTCGGACTGCCCCCGCATCTGTTCGCCGCCGACTATTCGGATTTCGAGCAGGAGATCAATCAGTTGCGCACCCACCAGGGGCAAAGCGATGTCTACGTGATCAACGACAAGGGCACGATCCTCGCGCCCACGTTCGGCGGCGGCGCGAACTCGCTCGTCACGGAAATGCTCGGCGATGCGGCGATCATCTCGTCGGACTTCGGCGGCAATCCTCCATACGAAAAGATGAAGGAAGTGGCGCGCATCTGCTTCCGGCACTGGCTGAAGCAGTCGAATGTGCTGTTCATCATCGGCGGGAAGTCCAATAACACCGACATTTTCGAAACCCTGCGCGCGATGGCCGATGCGCTGCGCGAGCACTTTAGCGAGCACGGACCGACGCCGCTCTACGTCGTGCTCGGACGCGGCGGTCCGAACCTCGTGCGCGGCATGTCGGCACTGCGCGACACCTGCGATTCGCTCGGCTTGCCGTATCGCCTTTTTGGCTTCGACTCCGACATCAGCGAAGTGATCCAGTACGCGCGCCGTGCCGATACATGGATGCAATCGGGCGGACGCGCGCAAATTGCGGCGCGCATCGGCGCGCGCGACGCGCAATCGCATATGGCATCGGCTTGAGGAGATCGGACATGCACAAGCAAGGCAATAGTCGTTTCAAATACTTCGTCGGAATTCAGTCGCTGGCGGATATCGCGACGCGCGAAGACCGCGTCTGCGTGCTCAATATTCTTGGTGGCGAATCATCGGACGTGACGCCGGTGAGTCACGCTTTCTCGGGCGCGAATGTCGTATTCGGCACGGCGCCCGGCAAAGGCGGACAGGTGCTTGCGACGCCCGCAGGCAATATTCCGGTCTTCAACAACGTGCGAGAAGGGCTGGAGGCGGGGCATCGGTTCAACTGCGGGGTGGTCTATCTGCCGCCTTCGGCCGCGCGCGACGGCGTGGCCGAGCTGATCCGCGTGAATCCTGATCTGCGCAAGATCTTCATCATCACAGAGAAGATCGCCGTGCACGATGCGCGTGAGATCCGCGCCATGGGTCAGCAGGCGGGCATCGACATCTTCGGCGCAAACGGTCTGGGCGTAGCGGACTCTTGGCAACGCGTGCGCATCGGCGGCGCGCTCGGCGGCGACGATCCTGGCGCGACCTTGCGCCAGGGATCGATTGCTATCTTCTCGAACTCCGGCGGCTTCAGCACGACGATTGCGCAGTACCTGCGCATGAGCGGCTGGGGCACTTCGACGGTCATTTCAAGCGGGAAGGACGTCTACATCCACTATGCCGCGCCGGAATTCGCCTTTGCGCTTGCAAACGACGCGCGCAGCAAGGCTGCCGTCCTGTACTGCGAGCCCGGCGGCTATTACGAAGCCGACGCGGACTTCACGAAACCTGTGGTCGCGTGTGTGGTGGGCCGTTGGAAAAGCCGTCTGACGCGCGCGGTGGGACATGCTGGCGCGATGGCGGGCGGCGCCGACGATGCGCTCGCGAAAGAACGCTGGTTCATGGAGAAATTCGGCGTCGAACGGCTCTTCACGCCAGGCGATCCATGCTGCTCGGCGAAGGGTGCGGTGGTGACGAACATCGCCCATATTCCCGCGGCGCTCACGGCGGTGATGCGGGCAAACGCCACGATGCCCGACTTCGAGCCCGAAGGCAGTCTCGCGCTCAAGCCGTGGTTCGGCTCCGATCAGGGGCTCGAATTGCCCGACGATCTCGCGCTCGCAGTCGTGACAGCCGTCGCGCCCTATGACGAGCAAGTCGCGCGGGTGAACGACCAGATCGGCGCGATTCCGCCGCGGCAGCCGTTGAAGGACGCATCGGGTGCCTCGCAGATGGATGCGAAGACCCAGGTGAGCAGCCTGCACGGCGTATCGATGCTCGACGCGTCGACGCATTCCTTCGAAGCGAACGTGTGCCTCGCGCTGTTGCACGAGTTCGGCGGCGCAAACGACGAGAAACTGATCGACGTCGCGGTCGGCGCGGCGGTGAACCTGTACGGCACGCCCGAACTGGCGGCCGCGCAGGCGGCGCGCGAGGCCGGCAATGCGCCCAATGCCGTGCTCGCGGCTGCTGCTGCGATCGTCGGGCCGAATCGCCAGCGCGCGGCGCGAGAGGCGGCCAAGCTGATGATCGACCGGTTCGCCGCAGGAAAACTCGTCGACGCATTCGATCGCGGTTTTGATATCGACGTGATCGACACCGAAGGGAGCGCGGCACTGTTCTCCGAGGAACCCGATCCGAAGGCCGAAGCCATGCTCGCCGGCCTCGCCGCCCGTGGCGTGAGTTCCGTATTCGTACGATGGGTTGCCAGCGTCCCGGGCCATCCACGCGCGGACGCGGTGCTCGCGGCGATCACGACGACACTCGCCTGGGGCCCGCTCATGCGCAAGCGCATCTCGCGTCTGACGGCGGAAAGTCTGCCATGGTGGACAAAGCTCTTCGGTACGCTGATCGGCGCTTCGTCGGACGCGTCGCGCCATCGTCCCGACAGCTTCTGCGACATTTCCACCGAGGCGTTGCTCGGCGAGGGCTCGCTGACGGAGATTGCGTTCGCAGCCCTGCTCGGCCTCGAACCGTCCGCCGACGACCTGTTCGCATTCAGGACGCTGACCGGATTGTTGCTCACGAACGGACCGGGTGCGATCTCGGCGCAAGGCGCGAAGGGTGCGGTATCCGCCGATGGCCCCGAGTCACCCGAACGGGTGCAACTGAACAAGGCGTTGACGGGCTTTCTGACGCACACCGGCTATACGCACGGCGGCAACGGCTACGAAGGCATCGCCTTTCTCAACGATGCGTTTCGCGACAGCGCCCTCGACGATCCCGCGGACCCGCATCACGGCGTCGATCTCGAAGCGCTCGCGCGCCGTTCCGTCGAACATTACGCGCGATACAAGGCGAGCCAGAAGCAGGCCGGTAGCCTCGACATCGCCAAGCTGCCGGGCGTCAATCACCCAGTTTTCAAGGACAAGCCGGTAAATCACGATCCGCGCGAGGTGTTCATCGCCGAGCTGTACGAAGCGCGAGGCGAGTACAACGCGTTTCATGCGTACTACCGCGCGCTGGTGCAGGCATTGTTCGACGCGGGCGTCTCGCGCAACGTCTACTGCGTCAATGTCGATGCCGTGATAGCCGCGCTGCTGTTGAAAATGCTGTGGCAACCGCTCAAACGCGGCGCATTCAGCGAGGCGGATCTCGAAACCGCTGCGTTCACGATCTTTCTGTATCCGCGCATGCTCGGTTGCGCCGCGGAAATCGACGATCACCTGAACCGAGGTCGAAACATGGACACGCGCACGCCCGCTTCACAGTGTCGTTTCGTGGCCTGAATGCCTGGGTCCGCGAGCCCGCCCGGGCGCCGATGCACCGCAGCGTCCGGCCGGGCCAAAGGAATCCGACGATTGATAACCAGAGAACATCAATCGTTGAGAACATTGCACTTATCGTTTTGATGGCGACGAGCCATCATTCTCGAAAGACAAGAGCGGACAGACCGCAAATTTCGGGATTTCAGGAGACACATCGATGCATCCCTCACCTTCCACCCTTTCGCCGGGACATTCAAAGGCTGCGGCGGTATTCCGCGTAACGGCCGGCAATTTCCTGGAGCAGTTCGACTTTTTTCTGTTCGGCTTCTACGCGACGCAAATCGCGGGCGTGTTCTTTCCGGCATCGAGTGAATTCGCTTCGCTGATGATGACGTTCGCGGTCTTCGGCGCCGGATTCCTGATGCGTCCCCTGGGCGCGATCGTGCTTGGCGCTTACATCGACGATGTCGGCCGGCGCAAAGGCCTGATCGTTACGCTTTCCATCATGGCGAGCGGCACCATCCTGATCGCATTCGTGCCGGGCTATGCGACGATCGGTCTTCTGGCACCCGCGCTCGTGCTCGTCGGACGTTTGCTGCAGGGGTTCTCCGCAGGCGCTGAACTGGGCGGCGTGTCGGTCTATCTCGCCGAGATGGCCACGCCCGGCCGCAAGGGCTTCTTCACGAGCTGGCAGTCCGCGAGCCAGCAGGTTGCGATTGTCGTTGCCGCGGCGCTTGGCTTCGTGCTCAACCAATCCCTCGACACCGCGGCCATCGCGAGCTGGGGATGGCGCGTGCCGTTCTTCGTCGGCTGCATGATCGTGCCGTTCATCTTCATGCTGCGTCGCAATCTGGAAGAAACGCAGGAGTTCAAGGCACGCCAGCATCGCCCGAGCATGAAGGAAGTGTTCCGCACGCTGGCGCAGAACTGGGCCGTCGTGATCGCCGGCATGATGCTGGTGGCGATGACTACCTCGAGCTTCTATCTGATCACGGTCTATGCGCCCACTTTCGGAAAGACGGTCCTGCACCTGAGCACCGCGGATAGTCTGCTCGTGACCTTGTGCGTAGCTGTGTCGAACTTTGTGTGGCTGCCGATCGGCGGGGCGCTCTCGGACAAGATCGGCCGCAGGCCTCTGCTCGTCGGCATGACGGTGCTCGCTATCGCAACCGCATACCCCGCACTGTCGATCCTCGCCCACGCGCCGAGCTTTATCAACATGCTGCTCGTGCTGCTTTGGCTCTCGTTCATGTACGGCATGTATAACGGCGCGATGGTCGTCGCGCTGACCGAGGTGATGCCGGTTCAGGTGCGCGTGGCGGGCTTTTCGCTTGCCTACAGCCTTGCTACGGCAGTGTTCGGCGGCTTCACGCCAGCAATCTCGACGGCGCTCATTCATGTGACCGGCGACAAGGCGGCACCGGGATACTGGATGAGCTTCGCCGCTGGCTGCGCGCTTCTGGCGACGTTCGCACTCTATCGCCGCCGCGCAGCAACGCTGACTCCGGCGCACTGACGCGTCGCTCGTTGCGCCAGGCGTCTATCGAACCCTATACGATTTCGATCATGAAAAATCTGCTTCCGAAACTATGCGCAGCAGCGCTCATCGCCACCTCGGCCGCTGCGTCCAGCGTACAGGCCGCCGACCTGCACGTGATGAGCTCGGGGGGCTTTACCGCGGCGTACAAGGTGCTCGGTCCGAGATTCGCGTCCGAAACGGGTAACACGCTCGATACCGCGCTGGGTCCGTCGATGGGCAAATCTCCCGAAGCCATTCCCAACCGCCTCGAACGGGGCGAGCCGGCCGACGTCGTGATCATGGTCGGTTATGCGCTCGACGAACTGATCAAGCAGGGCAAAGTCGTTCCCGGATCGCGCGTGGAATTGGCCGACTCGCGCATCGGCATGGTCGTGCGTGACGGTGCGGCCAAGCCTGACATCAGCTCGGCGGAAGGCCTCCGGCAGACTCTGCTGCATGCCAAGTCGGTCGCCTACTCCGACAGCGCGAGCGGTGTCTATATCGAGCGAGAACTGTTCACGAAGCTCGGCATCGAGGATCAGGTCAAGTCCAAGGCGAAGATGATCCCGCGCATACCGGTGGCCTCGGTCGTCGCGAACGGCGATTACGAGATCGGCTTTCAGCAGGTGAGCGAGTTGCTGCCGGTCAAAGGCGCGACCTTCGTCGGGAAGATTCCCGAGTCTCTGCAGTCTGTCACGCGTTTTGCCGCCGGCATTCCCGTGAGCGCACAGCATCCGAAGGAAGCGAAGGCGCTCCTCGACTATCTGGCATCGCCCGGGGTTCAGGCAGATGTGAAATCGACGGGGCTCGATAGCGTCGCCGCGCATTGATACAGCCTTCGCCGTCAACTTCTCGAGGTACTGCTCGCGTGGTCCTCTGCGCCGTCGGCGTCGCCCGGCGCCGGCGCGCGCAGCATCCGGGCGAGACGTACGCGATCGCAGGCGCCCTCCCACATCGAAACGAAGATCACCGCGCAGG
This sequence comes from Caballeronia temeraria, assembly GCF_001544795.2. GTDB lineage: Bacteria > Pseudomonadota > Gammaproteobacteria > Burkholderiales > Burkholderiaceae > Caballeronia > Caballeronia temeraria. Next base: position 12,843 of record NZ_FCOI02000059.1, read on the forward strand.
CGTTGCTGATCACGCTCGTGAGGGCGCGCGCTTCGGACATAAAGCGGTCGATGCCCACCAGTAGCGCCACGCCCGCGACGGGTAGATCCGGAATCACCGTCAGCGTCGCGACGAGCGCCACCAGGCCGCTCCCGGACACGCCCGCCGCTCCTTTGGAGGTAAGCAGCATGACCGCGAGCATCATGGCGATCTGCGACGCGGAAAGCGAGACGTCGCACGCCTGCGCGATGAACATCGAAGCAAGCGTCAAGTAGATCGCGGTGCCGTCGAGATTGAACGAATAGCCCGCGGGCAGCACGAGTCCGACGACGCCCTTGTCGCAGCCGAGCATCTCCAGCTTCGAGATCAGGCGCGGCAACACCGGTTCCGTCGACGAAGTCGCCAGGACGATGAGCAGTTCCTCGCGCAGATAACGCAAGAGCCGCCAAAGCGCGAAGCCGTGCAGGCGCGCAAGCGCGGCGAGGACGAATGCGACGAACAGCACGCATGCCACGTAGAAAGACACCATCAACATGCCGAGGGAGCCGACCGAGTGAATCCCGAAGCGTCCCACCGTGAAAGCCATCGCGCCGAATGCGCCGAGCGGCGCGAGCCGCATGATCATCGCGAGGATGCGAAACAGCGCCTGGGCGATGCCATCGACGAGCGCGAGCACAGGCCGGCCTGCACCCGGATGCAGGTTCAGTGCGAAGCCGAATAGCAGCGAGAGCAGCAGCACGGGCAGCACCTCGCCCTTCTCGAAGGCGCCAAGCATCGTTTCGGGGATGACGTTCAGTGCAAAGGCGACGAGACCATCTGGATGCGCCTGCTTTACATACTGCGCGAGGATCGTCGTATCGAGACTTCGGGCGTCGATATGCATGCCCGCGCCGGGCCGCATCAGATAGGCCGTGACGAGCCCCAGCGCGAGCGCCACGGCAGTCAGAAAATAGAAGAGTCCCAACGCCCGGAAGATTGTGCGCCCGATTGCCTTTCCGCTCGCGACAGACGTGATCCCGGAGACGATCGTGCAGAAGACGATCGGCGTAATCATCATCCTTACGAGGCCGACAAAGCCGTCGCTGACAGGCTTGAGAAGCGAGCCGGCCTGCGGCCAGAAGTGCCCGAGCGCCATGCCGAGCAGCATGCCCATTACGACCTGCACGTAGAGCAGACGGAGCGTTCTCGCCACCCTCACGACGCGGGCTTCCTGCTCGGGCGCGCTTTTCGAGCTACGTCGTCGGTTAGTGTGCCGCTGCTCCCGACATCGCCTCTCATATCCAGAATCGTTTGATGAAACTCCTGCGCGGCCGGCGTCAGCGTGCGTCCGCGGCGCCTCACGATTCCCACTCGTCGCTTCACGACGGGGTCGACCAGCGGCACACTCGTGAGGATGTGATGATTGCGTCCGGGCATGGCCATCGACGGTACGGCGGCCACGCCGAGGCCCGCTTCCACCAGACCAAGCATGGTCGTGACGTGACGTGTTTCGCACACGCTCGGTGCGCGCGGCGACACGGCCGAAAGAGCCTGATCGAGCAACAGACGATTGCCTGACGTCTTGTCCACGGAAACGTATTCGTGCTCGTAGAGCTCGTTCCAGGTCACGCGTTTCTTGCGCGCGAGCGGGTGGTCGCGACGGCAAGCCGCAACGAACTGCTCTTGCAGCAGCACTTTGAAGTCGACCTCGGACTCCTGGCTTCCCATGAAGCTGACACCGAAATCAGCCTCGCCGCTGATGACGGCGGAGAGCACCTCGTTCGCGCTCGCATCGAGCAATTTCACCCTGATGCGGGGAAAACGGCGATGGAAGCTCGCAACCGCGCTTGGCAGAAAGTAGTAGGCCACAGATGGCACACAGGCAATGGTTACATGACCCAATCGACTCGACGAGACATCGCGGATGCCGAGCAGGGCGACATCGAGATCGTCCAGCAACTGCTCTGCGCTCGGCGCAAATGCCCGGCCGACCGTCGTGAGCGTCACGCTGCGCGTGGTGCGTTCGAAGAGACGTACGCCGAGCGCTTCCTCCAGCTTGTCGATCCGGCGGCTCAAAGCTGGCTGGGATATGTTCACCGCCTCGGCTGCCTTTCGGAAGCTGCCCAGTTCCACCACGGCTCTGAATGCCTGCAAGTCGTTGAGGTCGAAGTTGACGCCCACGGGCCATTCTCCGCGTTCTTAGATGCCGATATTGTGCATGACGCGGAGGGGCGTGCCTATTTCTGGGCGGCTGGCTGTGATCTTGATCGTAAGAGGGCGACGGTGGGATTCCGCGAAGCCGTGCGCCGGCGGGTGATGGCGAGCGAATAACAATGGGATGCCTTCGTGCCATTCGCCGGTTATCGATCGGCGCGCGTTTTTTTGGGGCGGCAGGGAGCGGTTGTGCAGGCCTTGGAGCGGCGAATGTTCAACCGGTACAACCCGACCGCACGGCGGAGGCTTGTGCAGGTAAGCGTGCGGTGAGTCATGTATGGAGCAAGCGGGTCAATCAGAATCCGAGGTTGATTCGAGGGAGTCTTCTCGACCGTTTGCTGCCGCTCGTCCGGGCCATGCAGGGGGCATTCGGCCGGCCGTTTCACCCCCGAAATTGGCCTGCGCGCTAGAGCGCGCTCAAAGCTCTGGCTCGAAAGGATCAATGCGTGTGTCGATGGTGAATGTCCGGATAGTGAGCGTGCGAATGCGTAATTGGTAGATGGACGTGCGGATGAATATGCGGCTCATCGCCAGAACACGGAAAGTCCTGTGTATGCCGGTGATGCTCATCATGACAAGGCCGGTGCGTGTGTTGGAGCATCTCGTGAGTATGTTAATGCTCATGGCGTTCACGCACATGAAGCCAGACGCCGAGTGCCATCAACACAGCGGCAATCCAGAACGATACGGCGGCTAGCTGTAGCCATATCGCAATAAACACTGCTACGCCTCCCGCCGCTATCGCTCCCAGAAGCCACGGTATCTCTGCGGCCTTGATTGCGGTGATTCGAAGTCTGATCGCCACGCATTCGAAACGCCCGCAGAGCGATCCCGGAGCCCTAAGCCAGCGCGGCTGCCCAGATAGAACAGGCCCGCGACCAGGAAGGGCGACGTGCTACCGAGAAGAAGCTTGGCGACGGGCGTGGCCGCTCCGAAGAGCGCCGCAGCGGCGAGCGCGGTCGCAATCGCTCTGAGTCATTCGTTCATTGGCTGAGCCTGCTCTGATGCAAGAGATGGGAGTTGAGCGAGCAGAGCGCATGCCGCGCTCCGCAGGCGCACCGGGGCGGCGACCGAGGGTCAAGAGTTAACTTGTAGAGAGTAAAACGACGAAGTAGCATATGTTACATGAACGCTCTTTGCACATGGTCTCTGTTGATTCTGACGCTGCCTACCGAGAACGCAACCGCGCGCATGCGGTTCTGGCGCGCGCTGAAGGCAAAGGGTTGCGCAGTCCTGCGCGACGGTATTTACCTGCTCCCGTTCACGGCTGAGCGGGAAACGGCGCTCCGTGAACTTGCGACGGCCATCGGCGAGAGCGGCGGCACGGCACATCTGCTGCGAGCGCCTAGCCTGGATCATGAGCAGGAAGCCGAGTTTCGCGGTCTGTTCGACCGATCCAACGACTACGACACCCTGATCGGCGCTCTCAATGACGCGCGCAAGATCGTCTTCGGACAGGCCGAAACAGAACTTCGGCGACTGATGCGGCGCTTGCGCAAGGATTACGAAAGCATCGTTGCGATCGACTTTTTCCCCGCTGAGGCTGCAACCCGCGCGGAAGTGGCTTGGCAGGATTTCGTGGCGCACGTCGATACTGTGATGTCCCCCGGCGAGCCGCATCCGGCTGAGCGCGCGATCCGAACGCTTGCGCTGAAGGATTACCGGGGCCGCACATGGGCGACACGGCAGCGTATCTGGGTCGATCGGGTGGCGAGCGCATGGCTCATCCGCCGCTTCATTGATCCCGACGGTCGGTTCATCTGGCTTACATCGCCCGACGCTTGCCCGCCGAATGCGCTCGGTTTTGACTTCGATGGCGCAGCGTTCACGCACGTAGGTGAACGCGTCACGTTCGAGGTCTTGATGGCGAGCTTCGAGCTCGGGAGCGATCCGGCGTTGTTGCGCCTCGCCGCGATGGTCCACGCGCTCGATGTAGGCGGCGCCCCCGTGCCTGAGGCGATCGGCTTCGAGGCCATCATGGCGGGCGCTCGTGAACGCATTGCTGACGATGACGCATTACTCGACGAGATAGGCGGGGTGCTCGATTCCATGTATACGCATTTTGCGGCGGCCGCGAAAAGCGCGGACCAAGGAGGTCGATCATGAGCGCAACGGGGACCTCCACGCCTTCCTATTCGCTCGGTCAATTGTTGCTGTATATGCTGAAGCTCGGAACATTCGGTTTCGGCGGCCCCGTTGCGCTCGTCGGTTACATGCACCGGGATCTGGTTGAGAGGCGCGAGTGGATCGGCGACGACGATTATCGTGAAGGCCTCGCGCTCGCGCAGATGATGCCGGGACCGCTGGCCGCACAACTGTCGATCTACCTTGGTTATGTGCATTACCGCGTCATCGGCGCGACGACGGTGGGCGTTGCTTTCGTGCTGCCGTCCTTTCTCATGGTCGTGGCGCTCGGTTGGGCGTACATGCATTTCGGCGGCTTGCCGTGGATGCAAGCGGTTTTCTACGGGGTCGGCGCGGCAGTCGTCGGCATTATCGCGATGAGCGCGTACAAGCTGACCAACAAGACGCTCGGTGCTGACAAGACTTTGTGGTGCATCTTTCTGGTGCTCATCATCGTGACCGTTGTTACAGAGTCCGAGATCGCCTGGCTGTTCATTGCGGGCGGACTGGTGAACGTGCTTCGCCGGTCGCCACCCGCGTGGCTCGGCAAAGGTGGTGCGAACGCACTGGTTTCAGCCCAGGCACCCTTGCTAAGCGGTGCGCTGAGCAGCATCGACTGGCCGTTGCTCAGTCAGATTGGCCTGTTCTTCGCGAAGGCGGGCGCGTTCGTCTTTGGATCGGGACTCGCAATCGTTCCGTTCCTGTACGGCGGCGTGGTCACCGAGCACCACTGGCTGGACGAGAAGCAGTTTGTCGATGCGGTGGCAGTGGCGATGATCACGCCCGGGCCGGTCGTCATTACCGTTGGATTCATTGGCTATCTAGTGGCGGGTCTTCCCGGTGCCTGTGTCGCCGCGCTCGGCACGTTCCTGCCTTGCTATCTTTTCACTGTGCTCCCGGCGCCGTACTTCAAGAAGTACGGAAGGCTTCCTGCGGTGAAAGCGTTTGTCGATGGCATCACCGCGGCTGCGGTTGGTGCCATCGCGGGCTCAGTGATCGTGATCGCGAAACGGTCGATTGTTGACTGGCCGACCGCCCTGCTCGCCGTTGCGACAGTTCTGCTGCTGTGGCGTTTCAGGAAGCTGCAAGAGCCTGTCATCGTCTCGGCCGCTGCGCTCATCGGTCTGGCGGTGTTTCCGCTTCATCATCTGTACGCACAGTGAGCGGGGTGTGCGCGCATCGGAGCTAGGGAGTACATCATGGCAACTCGACGCACCTTTCTTGAAAACACCGCTGCCGTCGGCGCAGGTCTACTCATAGCGAAAACGCATTCCGCGCACGCGGCCGAGCGCGCAGGCTACGTCGACAAGCTGATCGACGCTGACGGCAAGTATGCTGCCGCCCCGCTACCGTATGCCTACGATGCGCTCGAACCGGTCATTGACGCACGCACAGTCGAACTGCATTACAACTTTCACCACAAGCCGGCGGTGATGGCGGCGAATAAGGCAGAAGACGCACTGGCCAAGGCACGCGACACAAATGACTTCACGCTCGTGAAGCATTACGAGAAGGAACTCGCATTCCAGCTTTCGAGCCACATCTTGCATACCGTGTACTGGACCAGCATTTCGGGCAAGGGAGGAGAACCAAGGAGCGAACTGGCGAAGGCAATCGACAAGAACTTCGGTTCATATGCGAGGTTCAAAGCGCAACTCGCAGCCGCCACGATTGCAACTGAAGCCTCTGGCTGGGGTGTAGTGGGTTATCACCCGACGATGGATAAGGTCATGATCCTTCAATGCGAGAACCATCAGAAGCTCACAGCTTGGGGCATCCAACCGATTCTTGTGCTCGATGTGTTCGAGCACGCGTACTACCTGAAAGTACGCGATCCACGAACGACGCCCCTCGGAGTAAGGTTGAGTAAGGTGGAGAGCGCGTGATGTATGTCAGCAATGCG
>NZ_FCOI02000060.1 GCF_001544795.2 Caballeronia temeraria
CCCAGCTGTCCACGTGGACAGGTAGCATCAGAGAATCACTCGTCCATTGCTAGGGCGTCCCTGAAGGACCGCATACACTTGAGCAACACGCTTATCTGTAAGACCGGGCGTTGCGTGATAGACACGCTTGCAGGTCGCCAAACCTGCTTCCGACATCACCATGCGATGGACTATGACACACGCCGATCTCCCCGCATCAGCAATTTCAAAGATTGCGTCATAAATTGTCGATACGCTCTGCGAAACAGTCATGCCGAGGCCGAACGCAGAGATGTGGGTCATTTTGTGGGTCGCCAAAACAAAAATCCCGTAAGTCATTGACTATACGGGATTTTCTGGTGTGTCTTGGCGGAGAGAGGGTCCGCCATTAACTCTTTGTTTATAAGGCTTCGTGCGCCTTATACTCTTATACCCGCCTACCAACCCGCCTACAGACTGAGTGTGTTTATGCAGTTGCGGTCAGGCTACCGATAGCGCTGGCCTTGAGCGTAGCTTGAAAGACGGGTGCACCAATGGCCGCTAGCATCGTCGCGCGCCTGCCCTAGCCGGAGCCTTAATGAATTCGGAAGGCCTGGAAACGACTCAACCTGGTCAGACAGCTTCCTCCCAACCAGCCATTTAGTGGAATCGATGTCCAGCCAACCGGAACGCTGGTAAACGGCCGGTAGTGAACTCACCCGATCGGCCAAAAGCGGTCCTCGAAGAATCCTTAGAAGCTGACATCCATAGGGCTGGAATATCGTTCAGAGCGGCCGTTCGCGCCGCTGGTGCGACCACGGCTGCACCGTTGTCGAAGGTCTTCAAAAGCTTGGTGGTAGAAAGACCAGATCATCTTGTGGATTAGCATGTCGCATCCTGGGCAAAACCACACGCGGGAAGGATCTTGAACTTAGGTGCAGACGAAATCTCACGGTTTTCGAAGTTTGCCAGTCAGAAATCTGTTGGCAAGTGAGCCAGCACCACGTCCGGCCGCTAAACGCGTAGTTGGTCCATCGGCCCGAGTCCAAGCGCATGAATCTGACTCTGGGAGCGAAAAATGGATGTCTTCCGTCGCTGCAGGAGTTGCAAAGGACGATTCAAAGTACGGCCGCAATCCCCCAATCAGCGGTACTGCTCCAGTCACGAACGTCAGCTCACGCGGCGAAGGCTCTGGCAGAAAGAGCGCCTGCGGTCTGACAGCGACTATCGGGAGAATCAGCTGCGGGCTAGTGCAGACTGGCGAGCGCGCAATCCCGATTATTGGAAGTCTTATCGGCAGAAAAATCCGTTATATGTCGTTCGCAACCGTGAGAAACAGAAGAAGCGCACATCAGATCGTGCCGGCGCAAAGATGGACGTGTGGGCGCTCGACTCCGACTTACGATCGGGCACCTACATATTGACGGCCGTCTCCAACTCGTTGCGTTCAAAGATGAACGCGTGGATCGTTCAACTCACAGTGCTGAAGGCCACGGAGGGACCTCTTGCGGATAGATTGTAAATAGATGACTCGTGCCGGCTAACGTTACGCGCTGTTACTCTGAGTCCGACGCGAGGCGCTCGGGTCCGTAGGGCGTCAATTAACAGTTCGCTCGGACGAACTCTACGGCACACATGAAGCGGGTCATCGGACTGGTGGCAAGAATGGCAGGCGATTCTAAACCAACGGTGTTTGAAGGCGGCCCCCACACAAGAGCTGCCGAGTATGTTCGCATGTCGACCGAACACCAGCAGTATTCGACAGAGAACCAGCGATCGAAGATTCGAGACTACGCAAATCAGCATCGTCTCAAGATCGTTGCGACCTATGCAGACGAGGGCAAGAGCGGTCTTAGGTTAGACGGGCGCGCAGCACTGCAGCGACTGATCTATGACGTGGAAACACGCGCTGCCGACTTCCAAGTGATACTCGTATACGACGTCAGCCGCTGGGGACGCTTTCAAGATGCAGATGAGAGTGCCTATTACGAGTATGTGTGCAGACGCGCTGGCATCAATGTTGTTTACTGTGCCGAACAATTCGAGAACGACGGATCTCCTGTATCGACCATCGTCAAAGGTGTCAAGAGGGCCATGGCCGGAGAGTACAGTCGGGAGTTGTCAACGAAAGTGTTCGCCGGTCAATGTCGATTGATCGAGCTCGGCTTTCGACAAGGAGGGCCGGCCGGCTTCGGCCTAAGAAGAGTTCTCCTCGACCAAGGTGGACTGGTCAAGTCGGAACTTGCACGCGGCGAACGTAAGAGCTTGCAGACCGACCGTGTCGTCTTGATGCCAGGCCCTGAAAGCGAGACTGGAATCGTTCGCTTGATCTATCAGTGGTTCATCGAGGAATCTCTGTCCGAAGCCCATATCGCGGCGAGATTGAACTCGATGAATGTCCGGACCGATCTCGATCGTGTGTGGAGCAGGGCCACGGTACACGAGGTCCTCACCAATGAAAAGTATATCGGCAACAATATCTACAACAGGGTTTCATTTAAACTCAAAAAGCTTAGGGTGGCCAATCCGCCCGAAATGTGGATCAGGAAAGACGGGGCGTTTAAGCCGGTGTTGTCACCAGACATATTCTACGTAGCTCAAGGAATCATGCGAGCCCGTGCGCATCGGTACTCTAGCGACGAATTGTTGGAGCGTCTAAGGGAACTCTATCAATCACGCGGCTTTCTTTCTGGAATAGTGATTGATGAAACCGAAGGAATGCCGTCTTCTTCTGTCTACTCTTACCGTTTTGGCAGTCTAGTTAGAGCGTATCAAGCGGTAGGGTTCACGCCGGACCGAGACTATCAATACGTTGAGATAAACCGACTTCTTCGCAAACTGCATCCGGAGATAGTAAATGAAACGGAGCGATTGATCGCCGAGATTGGCGGCGAGACTGTACGGGATCCTGCCACCGATGTGCTGTACATCAATCGAGAATTCACCGTTTCGATTGTCTTGGCGCGTTGTCAGCACATAGGCTTGGCGAAACGTAGATGGAAAGTTCGATTCGATGCAAGCTTGCTTCCCGACATAACGGTTGCCGTAAGAATGAAAGACGGGAACGAAACACCACACGACTATTATCTACTGCCGCGGGTTGACTTTGGACAACGCGACATCCAACTAACCGAACGAAACTCCGTGGAGCTCGAAACGTATCGCTTCGATACACTCGATTATCTTTATCGCATGGCTGAACGTGCGCGCCTACGGAGAGTAGCATGAATACATGCGTGCATCCACTCGAAATTCGGGCAATCCCGATCGACCGGATCGAGATAATCAATCACCGTGAGCGTAACAGTCGGATATTCGAAGAAATCGTCGGGAACATTCAGGCAATTGGACTCAAGAAGCCGATCGTTGTTACGTCACGGATTGCATCAGACGGCACTGAGCGCTTCATTCTCATTTGTGGGGAGGGACGCCTGACCGCGTTCACCTCGTTGGGAGAGCGCGAGATTCCTGCTCTAGTGGTCGATGTCGACGATGAGGACGCGCTTATCATGAGTCTTGCGGAAAACATCGCGCGTCGCCAATACCGTCCACTTGAACTTCTTTTCGGTATCCGACAATTGGCTGAAAGAGGATATGCAGCGAAAGCGATCTCCGAAAAAACGGGTTTAACTGCATCCTACATCCAGGGAATCTTGACATTGCTCAAGTACGGCGAGGAGCGGCTGCTCATATCGGTGGAGAGTGGCGCGATTCCGCTGAATGCTGCGCTGTCGATCGTCCGTGCGGGCGACGATGATAACGCTGTCCAAAGTGCGCTTCAGGAAGCATACGAGAACGGGCAGCTTCGCGGAAGGCAACTAGTCCGAGCTCGTCATGTGATTGAGAAGCGGCAATTACTCGGTAGGTCCATTGTTCATAAACCCCCAGGAAAAAGATCGTCGCTGACGGCGAGTGGACTAGTCAGAACGTATCAAAACGAGGCAAAACGCCAGAAGGCGCTCGTGAGAAAGGCAGACTTCACGCAGCAGCGACTGCTTTTCATTGTCGGAGCGCTGCGTCAACTATTCGCGGAAGAGAATTTTGTGAATCTGTTGCGCGCTGAAGCAATCAGTTCTTTACCCAAATACTTGGCAGACCGAGTGTGGCCCGGGAGTGCAGCATGAGCCGAATTCAACTGGGTTTCATTCCGGAGCCGATAAGTGCTCCGTTAGAATCGGTCTTACCTTCGAGACAGCCAAGTGCTGGACTTGCAAATTCAAGGAAGTTCAAGCAGATTGTCTCATCAATCCAAGAGGTCGGCCTCATTGAGCCGCTGTCAGTCATGCCCGAGGACAAGAACCTCGGTGGCTTCGTTCTTTTAGACGGGCATCTGCGACTTATAGCGTTGCGAACGCTTGGTATTTCCCATGCGGCGTGTTTGGTATCAACCGATGACGAAGGTTACACCTATAACAATCGGGTGAATCGGCTATCTGCCCTACAAGAACATTACATGATTAGACGAGCGATGGAGAGAGGTGCGTCGCCCGAGCGCTTAGCTAAGGCACTTGGCGTCAATCTGTCTCATATTATCAGCAAGGCGACCTTGTTGGACGGAATCTGTCCTGAGGCGATCGACCTTCTCAAAGACCAACAATTTTCTCCAAGCCTCTCCCGCGTGATTCGGAGAATGAAGCCAACGCGACAGGTGGAGTGCATTGAGCTCATGCTAGCTGCAAACAATATTACTGCTGCCTATGCAGAAGCTCTGCTGGCCGCGACTCCGACCGATCGGCTGGTCGAAGGGAAGCGACGTCCTCGCCGCGTTATGGCGAGCGAGGAGCAAATCGCGAAGATGGAGCGCGAAATGAGCAATCTGCAAAGCAGGTATAAGCTCGCAGAACAGAGTTTCGGGCAGGACGTATTGAACCTGGTGCTGGCTCGCGGTTACCTGGCAAAACTGCTCGAGAATGAAGGAATAATGCGGTATCTGTTAACTCATCATCCAGACTTGGTCAAGGAATTCGAGCTGATCCTAGAGTCGGTATCGCTTGAGCAAGCGTAAACGTGCGTGGCCCGCGAATGGGCCGGTCATTGTTCTTTATGCGTGCCCTTATCATTACTATTGCGGTCGGATCGCGTCACGACAGCGTGCCCACAACTCACCCACGTCGGCGCTCGTTAAATCCAACGCAAGTGTTTCAGTGAAAACATTTTCGACTTGGAGGCAGCGTCGCCGTTGTTTGACGTGTTGTCTGCAGAGTTTCAATGCGAGTTGGCCGAGCTGAATGCGGGTCAGCCAGTCAAAGGATGTTGTCGATCGTGCCTGCCACAGGCGCGTAGATTCGACTAAGTGGGGAAGTGACCATGTTTGCGTCAGTCCGTACGACACTAGCGTTGCACAAACTAGGTAGCAGACGCAGTGGACCCGGGTGTCGTCGGTGTCAAATTGAACGTTGAATTCGCGCATGACCATCGCACAGGAACTGGCATTGAGGTACGGCGCGCCAGCCATCAGACGGCCGGCTGGCTTCGCCGCTTTAGCAGAGAGGTTACGGCATTCTGCAAAGTCGATCTACGTTCGAGTTTGAAATGCAGCGTTTCGCGGACGACGACGCGCGCACCAAGGGAAGACTCAGCAGTTGCGAGGTTCAGGAAATCGTCGATCGGAATTTTGGGGCGAATGCGGATTGCCACGTCAGCGTCGAGAAACGTGCCGAATTTTCGCGCGCAAAGCGCTCGCATACGAACGCGAACCTTGTCGCGGGCCGCCCCAAAGTTTCTGATCGCTTCGGACGCGTTGCTGGCTAACAAAGTTCGACGTGGGCGGATCTCGCATTGAAGCACCGATGCATCGGGTCTTCGAACGTCCGCTCCGCTGACAATGCCGGCCAACAAGGCGTCCGATTGGCGAACGGCGGCAACGGGTCGGGGTGAGCCCATCCGAGCCACGAACTCGTCGCCGCAAAGCGGCCACCCGGACTTGGCTGCCGGATAACGGCCGGTCGTCAACGCGAACTCCCGACCCTCAGCAGCCATAGGCGCTGACGCTGCTAAGGCGGCCCTTTCCAAAATATAGCGGTCATTGCGCTCCTTTAGGCGGCCGGCAAGACCCCCTCGGCCTTGCCCGCTTGCGCGACCATTGTCCACCAGTGGTTATCTCAAGCTTTGCTGACACCGGACCCGAGCGTCGGTTGTGCGCCCTTTGTCAGCGCGGCAAGTGGACCGAATGCAGTCAGGCTTACTAGAAAGCGAGCCCACCCGAGACTTCAATTGCCGAGCCGTTCACGAAACTCGCGTCATCGGACGCAGGAAATGCGTAGAATTCGGCATCGAGCAGGGAGAGTTCCGCGAGCTGGACGCGAAGGTCGCGGCGTTCTCGATCATCGGCATGTGCAACTGGAGCGCATGGTGGTTTTCGCCCACTGGCCCGCGCTCTCTCGAACAGGTCTCGGAGCAGATTGGCGACATGGCCTTGCACTCGTTGCAAACGGAAAACGAAAGGCAGTTGCGAGAGCCGAGCGCCTCCAAAGTGATTCGATTCCTGCGCGACGATATCGACATACTGGAACGGCGTCGCACGTCGGGCGGCGGCTTTTCGGAGCCTCGCTGACTGTTCGACGGGAAACGATTCCTCGGCGCACCCCGGTCCGAGTGCCACCCACTCGGCGGGCCAGCGCACTACTGACAGAACTCATGGATATAAACCGCCTGGACCTCAATCTGCTCAAGATCTTCGACTCGGTCTACCGTCTGCGGAACTTGTCGGAAGTCGCACGCGAAGTCCATCTCAGTCAACCCGCGGTGAGCCACGCGCTCGGACGCCTGCGCGAAGCGATCGGCGACAGGCTGTTCATTAGAACATCGACGGGCCTCGAACCGACGGCTCGTTGCGAGCGCCTCGCGGAACCCATCCGCACCGCGCTCGCCACCATTCAGGATTCTCTGCTGGACTCCATCGAGTTCCAGCCTGACGAATGCGCCCGGGAATTTCGTCTGCTGCTTTCGGACGTGGGCGAGATTCTGTTCATTCCACGTCTGCTCAGTCGCCTCAACGAGATCGCGCCCAAGGTGAAGCTCGCGATCTTCCAGGCGCCGCGTGCAAGCTATGAACAGATGCTGGTGGGGCGCGAAGTGGATCTGGTCGTGGGTCATTTGAACATGACCCGGCAAACCATCCGGCATACCGATGTGTTTCGTGATCAATGCGTGGTCGTGACACGCAAGCGGGATAATGCGGCCGGCGACAAAACGCTCACGCTCGAGGACTTTCAGTCGGGATCGCATGTCGCCATCAGGCAACTGGACGACCCGGTCGAGTCCGCGTTCGAGGACCTCAACATCCGGCGAACGGTGGTCATGCGCATGCCGAACTATTTCGCCCTGCCGAGCGTGATCGCGCAGTCCGATCTGCTCGCCACGGTGCCATCGCGTGTCGCCGGTCACTTTCAGCGCAGCATGTCGCTCGACGTCTACGACGTTCCCTTCCCCTGCCCGTTCTTCGACGTGCGCATGTACTGGCACACACGCTTCGATTCCGATCCGGCTCACGCGTGGCTGCGCGAGACGTTTCTTTCCTTGTTCAAGTCGTACGAACAGTCCGTCGCGGTACTCACCGAGCATTGAACAGACGCGTTGATCGGGAGGCTTCGGGCGCGGCCGCGAAGCCTGCACGATGGAGCCTATCGTCAGGTCAGAGACCGCCTCGCACGTCCATCAGACAGCCCGTGACATAGGACGCAGCGGGCGACGCCAGCCATATCACCGCCTCGGCGACCTCATTCGCGGTGCCCATGCGCCCCATCGGAATCGTGTTCGCGAAGCGCTCGAGCGCATCCGGCGTACGCTGCAGGTGCAACTCGGTGCCGATGACGCCCGGCCGAACCGCATTGACGCGAATGCCTTCGCCCGCCAGTTCTTTCGACAGGCCGATAGTCATCGTGTCCAGCGCGCCCTTGGTGGCCGCGTAATGCACCCACGCATCGGGCGCACCCAGCACCGACGCCCCGGAAGACATGTTGATGACGACGCCGCCCGTGCCGCCTCGCGCGGTCGACATGCGCCGGACCGCCTCACGCGTCGCGATGAACGCGCCGAGCACGTTGACGCCGAATACCCGTGCGAGATCCTCGCTGCGGAGATCGGCCAGTCGGGACATGCCGCCCGTGACGCCCGCATTGTTCACAAGCACGCCGATGCGGCCAAGTTCGTCGATCTTCCGGAACGCGCCGAGTGTCGCCTGCTCGTCGCCGATGTCCGCCCGGATCGCCCACGCCTTGCCGCCTTGCGAGTCGATTGCCTCAACGACGCATTGAGCCGCTTCGGCGTTGTCGCGGTACAGGATCACCACAGGATGCGTCTTCGCGGCGTGACGAGCGATCGCGGCGCCAATGCCGCGGCTGCCGCCGGTAATCACGAAGAGATCGTTATCGTTCATCTGACTTCCTTGTCATGTTTCACGCGCGCTTTCATCGCGTCGTCTAGTAGGCGCCGTCGCTCTCGGGCCAGAGCGAGCTCGCGTCACCGAAGCTATGCGCGAGCTCCCTTGACGCGCGCACGAGCAGGCTCGTGTCGACGCCGACCGCAACGAACTGGGCGCCCGCCGCCAGATACTCCTGCGCGAGCTTGCGATCCGTCACCAGCACGCCGGCCGCCTTTCCCGCGCGCCTCACGATCGCTATTCCCTCGATGATCGCCTGGCGCACGTCGGCGTGATTGGCCTGCCCGCGAAGTCCCATGTCCGCCGAGAGATCGGACGGTCCGAAAAACACGCCGTCGACGCCATCGGTGGACGCGATCTCCATCAGATTGCGCATGGCCTGACGCGTCTCGGCCTGCACCAGCAACGCCACCTCGTCATTGGCCCGGTTCAGGTAGTCGTCGACCTGATTCCAGCGCGACGCCCTCGCCAGCGCGGCACCGAGACCGCGTACGCCTTCCGGCGGGTAGCGCGTCGCCTGCACCATGAGACGCGCCTCCTCCGCGGTGTTGATCATCGGGATGAGAAGCGTCTGTGCGCCGATGTCGAGGTATTGCTTGACGAGCGACACCTCCGCGCGCACCGGACGAACGATCGCGTGGGAAGGATAGGGCTCGATTGCGCGCAGTTGGTCCAGCGTCGTCCGTACGTCGTTGGGCGCGTGCTCGTTGTCGAGCAAGAGCCAGTCGAAGCCGGTCCCGGCGAGCAGCTCGGCCGCATTGGCATCGGCGAGCCCCACCCACAGCCCGATCTGCCGCTCGCCCGCCTGCAGCGCCCGTCTGAATCGATTCTTCAGAATCTGCACGGCGCGTCCTTAGTTGAACCGGAAGGAGATCGCGCCGAGCGGGCCGTAATCGGCATGGAAGCTGTCGCCGAGGGCGCCGAAGCAAGGGCGCGTGAAGGAACCCGCCAGCACGATGTCCCCTGCCTCGATTTGCTCGTCGTAGGGCGCGATCTTGTTCGCGAGCCACGCCGCCCCGTTGGCCGGATGATTCAGCACGCCCGCCGCCAGCCCGGTTTCCTCGATCACGCCGTTCTTGTACAGCATTGCGCCGATCCAGCGAAGATCGATCTCCAGCGGGTTCATCGGACGCCCGCCGAGCACGATGCCGGCGTTCGCCGCGAAGTCGCTGATGGTGTCGCAGACCCGGCGCATCGCGCCCGTTTCGCTGTCGCGCTGTTCGATTCGCGCGTCGATGATCTCGAGCGCCGGCACGACGTAGCTCGCCGCGGAGAGTACGTCGAACAGCGTGACACCCGGGCCCTTCAGCGGACGGTTCATCACGAAAGCCAGCTCCACTTCGACACGCGGCGCGATGAAGCGGTCGAACGGTATATCGGCCCCGCCCTCGAAGAACATGTCGTCCATCAAGGGCGCGAAATCGGGTTCGGTGATCTGGCTTGCCTGCTGCATCGCGCGTGACGTAAGACCGATCTTCCGCCCCCTGATCTTGCGGCCGTCCGCGATTTCGAGCGCGACCCAGGCGCGCTGGATCGCATATCCGTCATCGACGGTCATCTGCGGATAATGCCTGCTGAAGTGCGGCAACTGCACGCGCGTCCTGCGCGCCTCGTACAACTGGCGGGCCAGCTGCACCACGGTGTCTTGCGGAAGCATGGATCGACCTTCTATAGGTATCGGAAAGGAGACATTGCACCGCTGCATGGCGGACAAGCCGGCAGCGGAAGGACGTCGCGACGAATCAGCCCGCCATGCGCGGGCCGACATACCCGGTCTGCCCCGCCTCCGAGCCGAGATTCAGAATGGGACCGTCCATGCGCTCCTGCCAGATCAGCGATTCCATACCGATGTGCAGCGGATGATCCTGAATCGTGAGGACGAACGTCGCCTCGTCGTCGTAGTAGTGAGCGTGCTCCGACCACGACGGTCCCGAGAGCAGCAGATCGCCCGCTCTCCATGGAATCTCGACACCATCCACGATGCTTCGTCCATGCCCCGTGAAGTGATAGTTGATCGCCACCGAACTGTGCTTGTGGCCGCGGCCAACCTTGCGCACCGGCTTACCCACCGGATGCGAGAAGACGGTCGCGAAGAACGAGTGCGTCGTGCCGTTGCGCCGTTCCGTGGCCGGGTTATAGAGCAGAATGATGTTGCGCTTCGCGTCCCCGTCCTTCATCGTCAGCATGTCGGCGACGGCTTCCCACGGCCAGACGAGCGGCCGGTTGCGTACCACTTCGATATCCGTCAGAAACTCGTATCCGCGCAAGCGCGCGCCTGAGTCCGAGATCTGCCGGTCCGGCGCATTGTTGCGGTTATAGCTGTGGTCGAGTCCGGTGGACGAGGTCTCGATGTTGCGCTCGACAACGGAGTCGGCGTAATTGATCCAGTGCACGGCCAACTTGCGCAGCAGCGGCGCGTTGGAATACGTGAGGCGAACCCAGACCTCGTCGCCGGTGTTCTTGTGCGAATACGCCTGCATCGAGGGGATCGTGAGCGTGCCCCATTTGCTCAACTGCTGTTCCTCTGCGCCCACCCTGACGCTGCCCGAGCCGCGAATGCAGAACTCAATCTGATTGGAGTTGCGCATCAACGCACGCGTCTCTTCACCGGGGTTGAGCACGCTGATCGTGACGTCGATGCCCGGCGCGAAGCCCATCGACCCATCCGTGCACGACGGATGAACGATTAACGTCGCGCGCCGGCCGTCCTCCGGCAACGGCATCTCGCTCAGGCGGCAAATTTCCCGCTCGATCTCTTCGCGCGGCACCAGCAGCGGTTGCCAGGGTGTAATCGGAAACGGCGCCGCGGCGCGGCCGTCCAGCATCTTGAATGTGGGTTCGCTCATTGCTTTCTCCGAAAAAACCAAAACTTGTCCTGGTGTAAGAGCCGGTCAGTTACGTGACCAGCGAATCGGCGCTGGACCGCTGAGGGGCAGACGCATCTCGGGGCCGTGCCCCGTCACGGCGCGCTCATAGGCGAGCTTGGCGACGGCCAGGTCCGAGATGCCCATGCCCATGGCCTTGAAGAGCGTGATGTCGCCGGTGCCCCTCTTCTCCAGACCGCGCCGGATGACGTCGGGCAAGGTCTGCACTTGTTTCCAGCCTTCATCCGCCGGCCCGAAGAAATCCATGAACTCGCGCGATGCCTTCTGCGTGTTCACGAGGTTGTCGACCACGATCGCGCCAGCGCGCTCGAACACGTCGGGGAAGAACTCCGCGTTGTGCGGCAGGATCGCGCCCACCGCGTTCAGGTGAGCGTTGGGCGCGAGCAGTCGCGCGTCGAAGAACGGCTGCGTCGCCCGCGTGACCAGCGTCACGATTTCGGCGGCGTCTACGGCTTCTTCGAGCGACGCCGCCTCGACCACCTGCGTGGAGCCGAGACTGGCCGCAACCCTCTCGAAGAACGCGTGACGCTTTTCCGGCGTCGGACTCCAGATGCGCAACCGCGCGAGCGGCCGTACCGCGTTGACAGCGAAAATCTGCGCGAGCGCCTGACGTCCGCTGCCGATGATCGCCATGTCGCTTGCATGCCTAGCGGCCATCCAGCGCGTGCCGACCGCGGTCATCGCGGACGTCCGGATCTGACCGAGTGTGTTCGCTTCGAGCATGGCGAGCAGTCGTCCGTTTTCGGTGCTGAACAACGAGAACACCGCTTTCGCGCCGTTGGCGGTATGAACCCAGGTCTTGAAACCGCACACGCCCTCGCGCAGCGACGCCGAGCCGAGCGCGTGCATGGAACCGCCATTGCCGATATCGCCGATCGCCTTGGGCACGTTGAACGCCGTGTCGTCGGCGATTTCGCCCAGGCTGTTCTCCAGGGCGTCGATGGCGTCGTCGAGCGGCACCAGCTTCGACACATCGGATTCCGTGATCCAGATTGCCTCTTGCGTCATTAGTTATCCTATCGAATGTGATTGGAATATGGAGCGAAATTTCCTGACCGGCCAGGCAAAATCAGACGAACGGAAGGTGACGTTCGCTCGATTTGCTCGCGATCAGCCAGCGCTGGCCGTCGAAGGTCAGCGTGTCGACGCATCGACGCACCGCGGAAGGCGTCATCGGCGACGCACTGGCCGCGTCGGTGCGCTGCGCTTCGAATGCCATCAGGAAGAAGCGCACTTCGGCGTGGTTGGCGTCGGCAAGGGAAACCAGCGGATTGCATACCGCATGGAAGGTTCGCCGGCTGTCCGGACGCGCGGCGAGCGCCTCGCCGATGCTCTCCCGGCCACGCAGTTCGTCGCCGTTGCGATACCACACGCCATCCGGCGCGAACAGCGACAGCGCCTTTTCGTGCGTTCGTTCGTCGAGGCAGCGGAAGAACTCGAAGACGGTTGCCGTGCAGGCCATCGACGCTGCAAGATTCGCTTCATTCGACATGTCTCCTCCGTTCGTTGGCCACCGTGTTCGCAAGCGTGCCGATGCCCGACACGTCGACCTCGAAGACATCGCCTTCCCGCAGATAGCGAGGCGGCTTCCGGGTCATGCCTACGCCTTCGGGCGTGCCGGTGCCGATGACGTCGCCGGCATTCAGCGTCGTAAAAGAGCTGAGGTAGGCAATGAGCTGCGGCACGCTGAAGATCAGATCGTCGGTGCCGGAACGCTGCACTTCTTGGCCGTTGAGTCGGCCGATCAGCACCAGCCTGCCGGGGTCGGGTATCTCGTCGGCGGTGACGATCCACGGTCCGAGCGCGCCCGAGTGTTCGAAGTTCTTGCCGGGCGTAGCCTGCGTGTTGTGCTGCTGAAAATCGCGCACCGAGTTTTCCGCCATGCATGTGTATCCGGCGACGTAGTCGAGTGCGTCATCGACGCTTACATGCCGCGCCGGTTTGCCGATGACGACCGCCAGTTCTGCTTCGTAGTCGAAGCAATCGGAATTGAAAGGACGAACGACCGGCGCGTCATGTCCGACGAGCGAATCCGCAAACCGAACGAAGATCGAAGGATGCTCGGGAAAGGTACGCTTCATTTCCAGCAGATGTGCACGGTAGTTCAAGCCCGCGCAAATGATCTTCGCGTCGCTCTGCACCGGCGACAGAAGGCTCACGGCGGAGAGCGGCACGCGCCCGCCATCGGCGCCCTGAGCGCGAGCCAGCGCCTGCTCGAATGTGTCGGCGCCGTCGATAGATGTGATCCAGGCGTCATCGAGAACACCCCATCGCTGGTGTGCTGCCTGTTCGAAACGAACAATCTTCATCTCGCCCTTTCCTTTAAAAAATTCATTTGCGTGTCAATACGTGCGTCGCGACAATCAACGCGGATATCGATAAGGCCCGATCAAGGTGATCGCGATTGCGCTCGCAACGCACGCGGCCGCTGCGAACATCATCACCGGCGTATAGCTTTGCAAGCGGTCAAACGCAACGCCGAAGAGAATTGGCCCGCCCAGCGTGCCAAGACAAAACAGCGAGATCATCACGCCGTACACGGAGCCGAACGAACCGAGGCCAAAGTATCGCTTCACGAGAAAAGGCATCAAATCGCCCTCCGCGCCCACGAGCATGCCGGTCAGTGCAGCGCCTGTCGCCAGCAACGCGTACGGCGGATTGTGCGAGGAGATCGCGAGGATGAGCGCGCCGACTGCGCCCAGCAGGAACGCGCCACACGCCACGACGCGCGCTGAAACCATGTCCAGCAACACGCCCGCGCCGAATCTGCCGATGGTGAGTCCGATCGCCGAGAACGCGGCGCCGGCCACGGCTTTCTCCGCCGACAGGCCCTTGTCGGTCAGCAAGGCCGGAATGTGCACGATACTTCCCAGCCCGACCGCGGCAACGATGGCAATGCTGATGCTGATGACCCAGAAGCGAGGCTCCGCCAGCGACTCGCGCAACGGCTTCGACGGGCCGTGCTTGCCGGCGCGTGAAGCAGCCGGAATCGGGCGCGTCACCTGGCTGTCGACTCGCAGGAGCAGCAGCGCTACGATACCCATCACCGCGGCGACCACGCCCAGGACGGCATAGGCCTGCTCCCACCCGTAGCGGGTCATGGCCCAGCGCGCGACCCAAGGCGCGGACGCTGCGCCCACGCCGGCGCCGATCGATGCGACCCCGAACGCGAATCCGGTTCTGCGCTCGAAGGAGCGTGCCAGGATCGGAAGGTAGCCGACCGGCGAAGTCGCGACGCCGAGCAATCCGATCACGAAGGTCTTGAATCCGAGCAGCGTCGGGGTCGAAGGACCAAGCTGGATCGACAGGAAGCTGGCCACGATCAGCGCGAGCGACACGGCGATCACGCGATACGCGCCGTAGCGGTCCATCAGCTTGCCGGCGATCGGCGCGCCCACGGCGAGTCCCAGCGACGCCATGGCGAGGCACGTGGACGCGACCGCCCGGCCGGAGCCGAGCGAGGACGCGATTGGCAGCAGAAAGACGCCCGTCGTGCCGGCAAACAGAGAGGTATAGCCGCCCGCCAGCCCGAGCGAGGCGGCGAGCAGCAGAATCACGCTGCGCATAACGGAGTGCCGGGTCTCCTTCGAGGCGCCGGAAAGCGGCTCCGAAATTGCCGTGTGCGAGCCTTCCATCGTGTGTCTCCTGATTTGATTTCGATTTTCTAATGAGTGAAATCTAGCGGATCAGCGCGCGCGTCGACACTGAAACGTATGCATTCGCCAACTGCACGCGCTGAATGAGCGTCTGATATGCCTGCCAGTTTCGCGGCTAAAAGCGATGCGCGATGTCGGCCCGCACAGCCGTCTGCGCATGCGTCGCGGAAGGAGTCAGACCGGAAATCGACGCAACTGCGGCGTTGCCTGTCGAGTCGATGCCGCTGGCGCGCTGATAGACGGCGGTGGTGTAGATCGTGGTGCGTTTCGACAACGCGTAACTGGCACCGAAACCGAACTGCCGGTACCACGCGCCGTCATGCCCGCCCACCGGGGCAGAACGCGTAAGACTTGCCATCACGCCGGCAAGGAGAGCCGGCGCGAACTGATAGCGCGCGTTCAGTTCGATCGTGTTGATCGCGGCGGTGCCGCTGTAGCCCAGCGGATTCGGGCCGGAGGTGGCCACATCGCCGAGTCCCGTGTAGCGGACATTCGTGTAGATCAACGCGGCAGTCGCGGCCTGCCACGTGACGGACGCGCCCGCGCCGAACAGATCAAAGGCGTTGGCCGACGCATAGCCTGCGTAGAGCGGATTGCTCTCGGGCGTCGTCGCGCTGCCGAGCGAGCCGAGATTGTTCGCGGCAACGCCGCCACCGTTCGGATTCGCGCCATAGAACGCGACATTCGGATTGCGAACGGAAAGGTAGGCAGTGCCCAAGCGCATAGCTCCGCCGTCGTACGCGGCGCCCAGCGACCACGCCGAGTTGCGCGCGTTCGAGCCTGCCGCTCCGCCGACGCTGTACAGTGCTTCCGCGCTCAATCCGCCGATCTTCGGCATCGTGTACTTGATGCTGTTGTTCAGGCGGCGCGTGCTCAACAGGTTATCGACGTCGCCCGGATGAGTGGCCGCGTAGCCGCCGAACTGCCATGCGGCGGAGAACGGCGCGACGATGTCGAGATGCGGATCGTATTGACGTCCGAGCGTGAGGCGGCCCGCCCCCGACTCGATACCCACGAAAGCCTGCCGGCCGAACTCGCTGCCGCCTTGCGCAAACGCGCCGTTGTTCAGCGTGAAGCCGCTTTCCAGCGTGAAGATCGCCCGCAGGCCCGCAGCCAGCTCCTCGGTGCCCCTGATGCCCCACCGACTTCCGCTCAGGCCGAACGCGCCGTCGGTCATCGCGAGCTGATTGCCGCCGCCGACGGGGCGGCCGTTGACCACGGCTTTTTGCGAACCGACGGCATAACTGATGCCGACATCCAGAAGACCATAGAGCGTGACGCTGGATTGCGCGTGTGCCGGAAGCGCGAGTGCGCCAGGGATCAGTGCCGTCAGCACATACCGTTTCATCCAATCTCCTCCGAATCGTTTTATAGATTTTTCGCTCGTACAAGCGCATCCCTCCATGCGTTTGCGCGCGGCATCGATGAGCGGCGGCAATCGCGAACGCACGTCGCAAATCTATCGAATGACGGAATCATTCGACACTGAAACCTGCGCATGAGAGACATGCACGAGCCGAATGACGGTGTATTGGATGAACGCGAGGAGCGGTGTTTCAGGCACGACTCACGAGGTCGAGAGGATCAAAGATGGCATGCGTGACGCGTGGCTAGATCAGATCGGTGCTGTCGCCTGCTAGCAATAGCCGTCGGGCTCCGATCGCCCACCTTTAAGCTCTACGCGGTTACTGCCTCCCGCCCGCTGTCGTTCGCGATAAGTTGTAGTCAAACCCTGCTTCTAGGGACGGCCACCGAGTCATTTTGAACTGAAGCGGTCGGTCGAGTGGCCGCACTGCGGATCATTCGAGCGGCAGAAACTGGCCGACTCTGGAAATTCCAGGAGGTCGCTATACAGCGATCCGGAGCCGCTTCCTCGTTGCAGGCCGCAGAGGCTTACTTATCCACAGCTTACGTGGATAACCGTGTAGATAACGCCCCGACCCGGGCGATATGTTCTTGAAAGGAAACGTCAAAACGCATAGTGATGCGCCCCGCCTCACGATGGCGTTATGTCGACCATCTGGCCACTCGATGACGCTTTGGAGGGTCCGGGTAAAGTTGAGCCGATACAACATTATCCGGATGCCACGCCCCTCCCGGGCGGCTTCCTTGCCCGCTCCCGAGATGCCGATTCGCGGGCGAGCCCGCTCTGGGCCTCATCGCCGAATATAGTGATAGCGCCCGTCGACCGGAAGTGCCGCGGTTGAGTTGCAGGGTGACGGCCTCGTCTGTCGTGATCCAAGCAGAGCTCCTGTGAAAAGGCATGCGGGCGCAGCAATTACACGCGAGCGCTCTAGAAGTTAGCGCTCGAAATACAACTGGACTCATCGATTCGCGCGCCCACGCGATTCCCGTTTCTTAACGATTGACCGTCGTCTGGGATGAAGGAACACCAATTTATCTGAACTGTAATCTAGTAACAGTTACACGCGATGGGGCTTTCTTCGCCTATATTTCGTGGCAGTCGTGTCGTTCAGG
>NZ_FCOI02000061.1 GCF_001544795.2 Caballeronia temeraria
AGATCACCACATTATTTGCGCTGGGCAATTTATGGATGATGCGCAAGGCGCTACGCAAAGCGTAAAGGACACTGCAGCTTGAAGTCACTTCCGCACTCTGGTTGAGGGCACAAAGCGTGGGCCCATCGCCGCTGTCGTTGACGGACTGAGCCGGATTAAGAACTGCCCCAACGCCTACATGTCTGCATCTGAAACCGTGTTCTGCAGAGCGTCCTTAACAGCCCCCAGCGGTGTCTTTTTGATTCCGTCTCTAAAGCGAGGTGCGCGGGGCTCTCTCAGTTGTGGAGAGTCCGACGCCGGATCGTCGGAAGAAACAAAGAGGAAGAAGATGGGCTTTGCTCCAGTTCGACGTTCTGTGACCGCCTGCGCTGCAGTGGCATCGCTCGCAGCATGCTCCACCTGCTCTGCGTCGAAATACTCGGTTTCGGCAGATGATGTTATTGCGGTTCGCAAGCTGCCAATAGCGTAAGCGTCGGAGCGTTAATGTCGGCGTACAACGATACGCAAGTCACGTGACGTGCCGTGGGTCCTGTCAAGACCCCGGATGGCGAGACGTTTACCGAATGCATCCGTCGAGCGCATATCTCCGGTGTGAAGATTGTCGGCGCGGACGCGGATGAGGCGCCGCTGCAGCTTAGTGGGTCGCCGAACAACGCAGGTTTCTCGTCGAATACCGTCACGAGCCAAGGCATACATCGACGCGTCGCGTCTCGAGTGTGCACGTTCCGATACTCAAGCGGTGACCCGGTCCGCCTTCATTGCTCGACTCGTCCGCTTCGGCAGCGTTGCCCCGTGGCAGGCCTCACTGCTAGCATTTTGCGGCGAGGCTTAACCCGAGGTCGGCATTGCTGGTAACAGCGGCCGTTAGCTGATCGTCGTACCAGCGACTGCTTTGGCCGAATTCGAGAAGTAATTCGTAGAGGCGTCCCGTCTGACTGCGAGTCACATTGGCGTCGGCGGGCTGCTCGGTGTTTGCTTGGAAGGCATGCGACGATCCGCACTGGACGAACAGAGAAGAGGGCGTGGGGGCGCGGCGCGGTTAAATAAAGTATCCGTTAAGAGATTCAGAGTTATCTGAATAGCACGATTTCCTTTCTCGTTTTTCCGCTCACGCAAGCGAAGTTGTGCCTAAATTGCAAGAGAAGTTGGTACTACCGCGTGAATTACGGGGTGCGCGCTTTGTAGGCCTATTTTCCGGGAAGCGCTTGAAAGCGTGCACGCAATGATCATTTCGCCGCACGTCACAATTCAAGTTCGGTAGCAATCGCCGTTCGCGACACAACTTTCCTTGACGAACAGGGCCCCGATAGCAACAGCTTCACTTGCAATGGAAACGCTGCTTGAGCCCTATCGGGCGGGCTTGGGCGCTGGATTCAGCGTCGCGCAACGATAGACCCAAGTTTGCTTTTGTGAGCGATCGCTCACCCAACTAGTACAACATCCCTTAAATAGCTTTAATAATCATCGGGCTGCAAATACGGCTGCAGGAGCGTGACGACGACCTCGCTCATCTCGTCGAGCGAACCTGTGCCCGGCAGCGCTTCCCATCGGCCGGTGTGGCTGCGAAAGGCGGCACTAAAACGATTGCCGCCGAGCTCGGTAAGGCGCGCCACAACAGTCGGCTCCTCGTCATCGAGACGTTTGATCAGCAGGTGCCGCCCGTAGGCTTGGGTGACGATCTGCTCATGGCCGAGCAAACTGCGCAGATGACGCTGAAGTTCGGCCGCGTAATGTGCAATGGGTGTGGCTGGCATGTCAGACTCTCGATTACGATGCGCCAGTTCGCAGCGGATAGCCCCGGAAGGTCCATTTGAAGGGGCGTGCTGCCTGATTATGCGCGCGGATAAACTGCTCGGTACGCTCGCGCAGGTGCGCGGTGCTGGTATGGCTGGCATGGCGCAGCACCCGGCGCGTGTAGCGTGCGAACCACAATTCGATCTGATTGACCCAACTCGCGTGCAGCGGGGTGAAGTGAAAGTGAAACCGCTCGTCGTGGCGCGCGTTGAACGCCTGCCAGACGGCTCGGGCGCAATGCGTATTCAAGTTATCCCAAACCACGTGCACCTTTTTGTCGGGGTACGCAGCCGCCACGCGCTCCATGAAGGCGACCAGGTCGTCCTGGGTGCGCCGCTCGCGGCAGTCTGCCAGCACCTCTCCGGTATGCACATCAAGCGCAGCAATCAGCGCCTGGGTGCCGTGGCGAATGTATTCCCAGCCGCCCCGGCGCCGGCGCACGCCCCGGATGCTTACGCTCGATGGCTTGAATGCCGGTCTTCTCGTCGATGCTGAGCACCACCGCGTTTTTGGGCGCCTTGCGGTACAACTTGCAAATCACATTGACCTTCTCACGAAAGGCGGGATCCGGACTGTGCAGCCATTGCTTGACTCGGTGTGGGCGCAGGTCGCCGGCCTGCAAGATACGCTGCACATGGCTGCGGCTGATCTGTTCGACAATGCCGCGCTCGATCGCGCGCGCCACGATCTCGTCCAGCGTCGGCGTAACCCGTCCCTCGGGTTCGTGTGCTTCACATGCCAACGCAATCAACTGCAGTCGCGTTTCTTGCGTGATGCGTGGCGGACGGCCGGTACGCTCACACTCGCGCAAGCCCTGCGCACCGTGCTGGGCGATGCGCTTGCGCCACGTGCAGACCGTCTGCACCGACACGCGCAGCTCTCGAGCAATCACCGTATTCGAGTGTCCTTCGTGCGCCCACAGCGCGATGCGTGCTCGCATTACATCTCGCTGAGCCGCCGTCTTTCGCTCGATCAGCGACAGGAGTTCTTCTCGCTCTTTCTTCGCCAACTTCACTGGCGTTGCATGACGACCTTGGCTCATCGCGAAATGATAGCCAAGACAATTATTTAATCAAGCTATTTACGGGATGTTGTACTAGTTGTCGCTAAATTTCAACTAGAGTTGGCCCTATCGCCGCCACGTCGTCAACTAAAGTTGTTGCTCTCTGGACGATTTCAACCAATATTGATACGCAACGAACGCGAAGCTTTCGTTTTTCCTATCGCGGACGTGTGACGTGCGACCGACATGAAAAAGGCCTTCCAGTCCACCCACGGGACGCGAGCGGCCGATTGAGCGTCATTGTGCCGTCGGGACTCGAACGGTCCGACGGCAGTAGAACCAACTAATGACATGGTCCGCCCCCTCCTCACCGGACAGGTTACGCTGATGCAGCTCATTCGGAACCGGAGACGATCATGGACCACGCGACGCTCATTGGAATCGATCTTGGAAAGCATCACTTTCACCTGCACGGTCAGGACCGGAACGGCAAGGCGGTCTTTCGCAAAAAGTTGGGGCGCAAGCAGATGGTTGAGTTCTTCGCGACCTGCGACGTTTGCACCGTTGTCATGGAAGCGTGCGCCGGCGCTCATCATATGGCGCGCAAGCTGGCCTCGTTCGGTCACAATGTCAAACTGATTTCGCCTCAGTTCGTGCGGCCCTTCGTAAAATCAAACAAGAACGACTTTGTAGATGCCGAGGCGATCTGCGAAGCCGCATCACGACCAGCAATGCGGTTCGTGACGCCGAAGACTGAGTCGCAACAGACGCTATCGGTCCTACACCGGGTCCGTGAATCGCTTGTGCGAGATCGCACAAGAACAATAAACCAGATGCACGGCTTCCTGCTTGAGTTTGGCGTCAGCCTGCCCGTCGGCAAGACGGGCATTGCGAGACTGTCCGAGCTTCTCAACATGCATGCGTTGCCGCCTCGGCTGATCGCAGTCCTTGAACGCATCCACGAGCACTTCAAGTATCTGCAGGCACAAATAGGTGAGATCGACCGCGAGTTGGCGCGGCAACTCGCGGATGATGATGTCGGGCAGAGACTCATGAGCATTCCCGGAGTCGGCCCTATTACCGCAAGTGCGCTTGCCGCTGAAATGGGTGACGGCGCGCAATACCGATGCAGTCGCGACTTCGCGGCGTCCGTTGGCCTCGTTCCGCGTCAATACAGCACAGGCGGGAGATTCAATTTGCTTGGCATCAGCCGACGAGGCGACAGGCACCTCCGGTCTCTTCTGATTCTTTGCGCCCGATCCTACTTGCGCGGCCTGGAGAAGCGAAGTGGCCGCCTCGCGGAATGGGCTCGCGATGATGACGCGGCGCCATTCAAACGTCGTGGCGTGTGCGCTGGCCAATAAACTGGCGCGAACCGCGTGGGCCATCGTTGCACGACACAGCACCTTCGATCCTGAATTCGCCAGATCCTAAACCTGAACAAGCTCAGGCCAGGCAGTACCTCTCTGCTTTTGCGACGACTGACACCTGATGACGTGAACGGCACACCGGCCTGTGGAACACCCTGGCAACTAAAGAGGCTTTCAAAAGCCGCCCAACTTTATAGGAGCCACAGGCGCGAACTTCATCGAGGCGCGGGGAGCAGTCCCCACAACGACGCCGGATAAATGGTATGG
Source organism: Caballeronia temeraria (assembly GCF_001544795.2). Lineage (GTDB taxonomy): Bacteria > Pseudomonadota > Gammaproteobacteria > Burkholderiales > Burkholderiaceae > Caballeronia > Caballeronia temeraria. Next base: position 4,435 of record NZ_FCOI02000061.1, read on the forward strand.
ACGCCGCCTCTTCGGGATGCAGGAGGCAGACACGAAAAAGGCTCCTGCGCTGGACGGCATCATTGTGCCAAAGTGGTAGTTCGACGACTGCTCAAGAGCAAGGAGCCCATCATGGGTATTGCGACCATTGGCGTGGATCTGGCAAAGCGGGTGTTTGCTGTACATGGAGTCGATCGTCAAGGAAACACGGTGCTCAAAAGGACCTTGCGACGTGATCAGATGGTTCCCTTCTTCACCAAGCTTTCTTCTTGCACAGTAGCAATGGAGGCATGCGGCAGTGCGCATTACTGGGCACGCAAGCTGCAGTCGCTGCATCACCAGGTCAAGCTCATTGCGCCGCAGTTCGTCAAGCCCTATGTCAAGGGCAACAAGCACGACGCTGCAGACGCTGCGGCAATCTGCGAGGCAGCCAGCCGCCCCAGCATGCGCTTCGTCTCCGTTAAGTCGGAAGTCTCTCAGGCAGTGTTGGCGTTGCACCGAGTCAGATCTGGTTTCGTCAAGGCGAGAACTGCGCAGGCCAACCAATTGCGTGGACTACTTGCTGAGTTCGGGTTCACCGCACCGCTTGGCGTGAAAGCGCTTATCGATGAAGTGAAGTGTGCCATGGCAGACGAGGGCAATGGCTTACCGCCTCTCATGCGGACTCTGACCCAGCGATTGCTATCGCATCTTCTTGTGCTTGATCGCCAGGTTCAGGAAATTGACCTTCAGCTGCGCACGATTGCAAAGGACTCTGAAGTCTGTCGTCGCCTAGAGGAAGTGCCCGGCATCGGTCCGATTACCTCAACGGCGCTGATCGCAAGCGTCGGAGACTGTATTCATCAGTTCAAAAATGGCCGGCAGCTGGCTGCTTTCCTCGGGCTCGTTCCAAAACAGTGTTCCAGTGGCGGCAAAGAGCGACTACAAGGCATTAGCAAACGGGGAGACGTCTACCTCCGTCAGTTGCTGGTACATGGTGCTCGGGCGGTCCTTGGTCACACCCTTAGGAAACCGGAACGGGCCGGGAGTTGGCTGTCCCGGCTAGCGGCTCGACGCAACACAAACATTGCTGCAATTGCCCAAGCTAACAAGATGGCACGAGTGGTTTGGGCGATGTTGACCCGCAAGGAAGGATTCCGGTCCGATACTGCCACCGTCCTGGCTAGCAATATCGGACCGGCCTGAAAGGCATTCACCCAGCGGATACGCCAACAGGTTGCGCGAGTAAGAGAACTATGATGGCAAACAGGTAAGACCGGGGTGGCAGAAACCCGAACAAATCAGTGAGCATCAAGCTCGTCGGATAAATGGGGCTGTCACCAGCGAAATCCATAGGGGTCAGAGGCATGCACTGCGCCCGAAGACCGGATGTAAGTTCGCAATCTTCTTCCTGTCGAAATCACGGTTATCTTCCTTGGCAAATGGCGGCGTCCATGTAAGATTTGAGCAAGCCAACACTGCATCAGACATCAGGGGTTGCAAAACTGGGGCGGACCATAGATTAGTTGTGCAAGCGACTATCGCCGAATCCGCAGGCTGATCGGCTCAGTCGCTCACGGATGAACCGCCGCATTGTGTCGTTCGTTAGCGGTAACGAAAGCCTACGCCTTTTGACGCAGCGCATTCGCGACAACGGTGAACGCAGGAGTTGGCTGCCGTCGGCTTGGGTAGTAGAGATGGAACCCTGCAAAGGGCTGGCACCAGTCGATCAGCACGCGCGTCAATTCTCCGCGCTTCATATGGGCTAGAACGCGCTCCTCGGGGACGAACGCGAGACCCGCACCGGCGAGCGCCGCCTTCGTGGCCATGGTCGCTGAATTGAAGATCAACTGCCCCTCGACGCGCACTTTCAGCTCGCGGCTGCCCTTTCCAAACTCCCACGCATAAAGGCTGCCGGCCGTCGGCAGCCGGATATTGATGCAGTTATGCGCCGTCAGGTCCTGCGGCGTTTTCGGCTTCGGATGCTTCGCGAAGTAGCCGGGCGTACCGACCACCGCCATGCGCATATCGGGGCCGATGCGCACAGCGACCATATCCTTCGCGATGGATTCACCAAGTCGGACGCCGGCATCAAGCCGTTGCTCAACGATATCCGTCAGGCCGTTATCGACGACGATTTCAACGATGATATCGGGATATTCTGGGAGCAGGCGTTCGATCACCGGCCATAACAGCAGTTCCGCCGGATGCTCGCCGGCCGCGATGCGGACGGTGCCGGCCGGCTTGTCACGCATGGCAGTCAGCGCTGCCAGTTCCGCTTCCACCTCCTCGAGCCGTGGCCCGACCGCCTGAATCAGCCGTTCGCCGGCTTCCGTCGGCGAGACATTGCGCGTGGTCCGCGCCAGCAGCCTGAGGCCCAGCCGCGCTTCCAGGTTCCGGACAGTCTGGCTCAAAGCCGACTGCGAGACGCCGAGTTTCGCAGCGGCTTTCGTGAAACTGCCCTCATGGGCGACAGCCAGGAATGCTGTGATATCGGATAGATAGGAGCGCGCCATTTATAAGCCTGTCTTCTGACTTCATGCGGATTTTAGCTCTTAATCGCATGGAGCCGCGCTGATACATTGAAAGTCGACGCAATTACCGCAGAGAAACGCTCATGCAGATCAGGAAAGGCGGATCGCAGCCGTCCGCAAAGGGGCCAGCTGAATATTTCACGGGAACGGTCAGGATAGACGCTCCGTTCGCAGGCGAGGGGCCGGCCCGGATTGGCGGGGCGACCGTCACGTTCGAACCAGGCGCACGGACTGCATGGCATACGCATCCGCTCGGTCAGACGTTGATTGTGACTTCCGGCGTTGGCTGCGTGCAGCGCGACGGTGGTCCGGTCGAGACGATCCGGCCAGGAGACATCGTCTGGATCGCACCCGGAGAAAGGCACTGGCACGGCGCGACGGCAACGACGGCGATGACTCATATCGCGATCGCTGAATCGCAAAACGGCAGTCCCGTTAGTTGGATGGAAAAGGTCATTGACGAGCACTACCAGGCTGGCCCGGCCGCTCTGGACAATTAAGGCGCTGGAATCATGAAGACACTTACTCTTGGGAAGAGCGGGCTGAAAGTGTCCGCTATCGGCCTCGGCTGCATGGGTCTTAGCTATGGCTATGGCCCCGCCGCCGACAAAACCGACGCGATCAAGCTGATCCGCACCGCATTTGAACGCGGCGTGACATTCTTCGATACGGCCGAAGCCTATGCGCAAGGTGCGAACGAAGCGTTGTTGGGCGAGGCGCTGGAGCCGTTTCGGGACCAGGTCGTTATCGCGACGAAGTTTGGTTTCGAGAACGGTGACGCCAGCAAGGGACAGGATAGCCGGCCCGAGCGCATTCGCGAAGTGGCGGACGCGGCCCTGAAGCGGCTGCGAACGGATCGCATCGATCTCTTCTATCAACACCGCGTCGATAACAACGTTCCAATGGAAGACGTCGCGGGTACGGTCAAAGAGTTGATCCAGCAAGGCAAGGTCAAACATTTCGGCATGTCCGAGGCAGGCGCGCAGTCGATCCGTCGCGCTCATGCCGTGCAACCTGTCACTGCGCTGCAAAGTGAATATTCGCTGTGGTGGCGCGAGCCGGAAAAGGAAATCCTGCCTTTGCTCGAAGAACTCGGCATTGGCTTCGTGCCGTTCAGTCCGCTCGGGAAAGGCTTCCTGACTGGCGCTATCAACGAAACCACGAGCTTTGACAAAACCGACTTCCGTAACATCGTTCCGCGGTTTTCCGAAGAGAACCGCAAGGCCAATCAGGGTTTGGTGGATGTGCTGAAGAAGATCGCGGCCGGGCTGAATGCGACGCCGGCGCAAATCGCGCTTGCATGGCTGCTCGCGCAGAAGCCTTGGATCGCGCCGATCCCGGGCACAACGAAGCAGCATCGTTTGGAGGAGAACGTCGGTGCTGCCGAGTTCAAATTGACGGCCGATAACTTGCGCGACATTGAATCCGCCCTCTCGACCATCGCTGTGCAGGGCGAGCGTTATCCGGCGCATATTCAGGCGCGGGTCGGCAAGTAACCCGATCTACGAATCACGCGATTTCGTGCAGAGAGGATCACCATGTCAGAGAACATTGCAGGAAAAGTTATCGTCATCACCGGCGCAAGCAGCGGGCTTGGGCAAGCGGCCGCTCGCCGGCTGGGGGCAGACGGCGCGAAGCTGATGCTCGGAGCTCGCCGCGTCGATCGTCTGAAGGCGTTGGCCGCCGAACTCGACCTTCCTGAGGAAGCGGCAGTTGAAACGGACGTCACGGACGCCCAGCAGATCAACGCGCTCGTCAATGGCGCAGTGAAGACGCATGGCCGCATCGACGTCATCATCAACAATGCCGGTCTGATGCCGCACTCGCCTCTGGAGCGCGGCAAGATCGAGGATTGGGACCGCATGATCGACGTCAACATCAAAGGCGTGCTGTATGGCATTGCCGCCGCGCTCCCCCATATGACGCGCCAGAAAAGCGGTCACATCATCAACGTCTCGTCCGTGGCGGGCCATAAGGTCGGCAAGAACAACGCCGTTTATTGCGCCACGAAAACGGCAGTGCGAGTGCTCTCCGAGGGACTGCGCCAGGAGGTGAAGCCCCACAACATCCGTACGACGATCATTTCGCCGGGCGCGGTGCAGTCGGAACTGCCGCAGAGCGTCACCGAAGCAGACGTGGCGGCAGGGATCGCCGATTTCTACGAGAAGTTCGCCATTCCGCCGGACAGCTTTGCTCGCATGGTCGCGTTCGCGGTCCAGCAGCCTGAGGACGTGGACGTGAACGAGATCCTGTTCCGCCCCACGGCCCAGGAACTGTAAGGCGATAGGGATCGTCTGAAATGACAAAAATCCTAATCCTGGGAGCCAATAGGGGCCTCGCGCGGAACACGATATTTCTCTCGACGGCCTATAAAGGCTGATCGCAAAGAGCGCGGTGACACCCGGCTTCTACATTCGCAACAGCATCGGCGTCAGCGATCGCTGAGCCAGAAAGAAGGACATCATGCAGAAAGTCATCGTTGTAATTGGCCCTGGATCGATCGGTCAGGCGATCGCGCGCCGGGTCGGCGCCGGCAAGCATCTTCTGCTCGCCGATCTGCGGCAGGAAAACGCTGAGGCTGCGGCAAAGACATTGAGCGAAGCCGGGTTCGAGGCAACGACGACAACCGTCGATATTTCGTCGCGGGCGTCCATCGAAGCGCTGGTCGCGAAAGCAACGTCGATCGGAGAGGTCCGCGGCCTCGTCCATGCGGCGGGCGTGTCGCCGTCGCAAGCCTCGCCGGAGACGATCCTTCACGTCGATCTCTACGGCACGGCAGTCATCCTTGAAGAGTTCGGGAAGATCGTCGCGGAAGGCGGCTCAGGGGTAGTCATCGCATCGCAGTCGGGACACCGCCTGCCGCCGCTTTCGCCCGACGATATGGAGGCGCTGGCGACAACCCCTGTCGAGGACTTGCTAACCCTTCCTTTGCTTCAGCTCGACCAGGTGAAAGATTCGCTGCACGCTTACCAGCTGTCGAAACGCGGCAACGCGCTGCGGGTGATGTTCGAGGCTGTTCGTTGGGGCAAGCGCGGCGCGCGCGTCAATACGATTAGCCCCGGGATCATCGTTACGCCGCTCGCGAAGGACGAATTGTCCGGCCCGCGGGGTGAAGGGTATCGCCGCATGATCGACGGCTGTCCGGCAAAGCGCGCCGGCACGCCTGATGAGGTGGCCAATGTCGCGGCGCTGCTCATGGGACCGGAAGGTGGCTTCATTACCGGCAGCGACTTCTTGATGGATGGAGGCGTTACGTCTTCGTACTGGTTTGGGCCACTCGCTCCTCGATAGCGTTGAATGGCGCCATTCGAAACGGCCGGTGCCGAATCTGACGCTGTATGGCGGCTTCGGTTCGGGCGCAACAGTTCGACGAGTCTCCACAGATCGGGGTGATGAAATCAGCGTGCGGCGAGATGGCCAATTTCCCCCCCGCGCGTTCTGCAGCAGATTGAACCTCCTCTGAAGATATGCACGTTCGACGGAATGAGCCGCCCGGCATGTCTGCGGGTGGCTCGTTCCGTCAAGTGCCGCTTACGCCGGGTCTCTATATCGAACCGCGATAGAACCGCGAAAGGTGACGATTGGCGCGCGCTCACCCGTGCGATTTGGATGGTCACAAGATGCCGGCCAAAGCTAACGCTGTAAAGACCGAAGCTAAGCAGGCCGTGCTCGCACTGCATCAGTTGCGCAGGTACTTTCATTAAGACGTGCTGCCTCAGTCCTTTCTCGTATCTCGCTCTCTCGAGCCGGCTTCAGCCCCGCGCCGCCGCGCGGGGTATCCAGTACGCTAGCATCCCTGCCGCAGCGAACGCTAACAGCCCGGTCGCGGCGATCCCGGCACCGAGCGACAGTACGGCCGCCTGTAGCGACAGCAATGCCGGCCCGCAGGACGAACCAATGTCCGACATCAAGCGCCACAAGCCGAGGAAATGAGCGCGGCCGAGCCGGGGTGAATGATCGGCACCGAGCGTCATGACCATGCCCGAGCCGATGCCGTTGCCCAGGCCGACCACCGATGCCGCGATCAGCAATGCCGACGCGCCCTGCGTCAACGGCATCAGCAGCAGGGCGGTGCCCATGATTAGCATGGAAGGCACGGCGACCCAGCGGCGGCCCTTCAGATCCATCAGCTTGCCGGCCGGGTAGAAGACTAGCATCTCGACCCCGCCGGCCACGCCGTAGATCAGCGCGGCCATCGTCGGCTCAAGCATTAAATGATCTGCCCACAGCGGGATGACGGCCTGTCGGGTTGCACGCACTGCGCTAACCACCAGCACGCCGCTGCCCAGCGTGAGGAATAGCCAGCGATGCTCGCGCATGATTGACCTCAGCAACGGCCGCGCCGCAGTTGGCGTTGTTGCCCGTTCGTCTGCGTTTAGTTGTGCCTCGTCGCCGGCCACAAGATCGGGCAGGCTCGCACCGACTACCGCGGCCACCATCAGCGCCGCGATGCCTACCAGGTACGCCCCTGTGAGTCCGAAGCGGTGAATTGCGACCGCCGCGACGAATGGCCCGATGAAGAGGCCAACACGCATCACCCCGCCTAGGGTAGACATTGCCCGTGCGCGGTACTCGGGGGGCACCGCTTCGGTGAGATAGCTCTGCCGCGCGAGGCCAAACACGGCCTGCGACATGCCGACCATAAAGCAGCCGAGTGCAAAGAAGCCGAGATGCCTCGTCCACGCCGACAATGCGATCGCGATGGCGCCCCACACAGAAGCCGCCACGATGGCCCAGCGCTCGCCGCGGTGCATCGTGATCAGCGACGCCGGAATGTTGCTGAGCATTGACCCGATGCCGATCAGCGTGACGACCAGGGCCGCCTCCGCCACTGATGAACCGAGGTCGCGCGCCGTCAACGGGATTACCGGAAGGATCGCGCCTTCGCCGACCCCAAAGAGCATCGACGGTCCGAACACCGAGACGGCATGGCCGCGGAGGGAAAACGATTCGTTGGCCATGACAAGCTTTGAGCAAGGTTCCATTGGTTGGCACTTTAGATTGTCGCCTCCATTCTCGGAAAGGCAATATCCCTATCGGTCTCCACTCGAGCGGGACTGCACCGCGCCATCGAAGACACGTTCAAGTCCAGTTCTACTGCGCTGCGGCTGAGGGCCATCGTTTCGGCGATTGTCGCCAGCTTCGCCGCCACCATGGAGTTGGACGTATCCATGCCGCATTGAGATATTTACGATCATTGGTCAGCCACGATCCGAAAGTATTGTAGCCATCGATGCGCGACAATTCCTTCATCTTCGGCGTAAGCGAAACAACATTGATCTTTTTCGATTGGCCTTGCTGTCCAACGGCTCGAACCGACTCATTTGGAGCGCGATCATCGTTTGAATCGCGGTAGTTGCGAGAGGAATCAGTAATTCCTTGAGGTGCGTGTAGATGTCAGCAAGGAGGAGTCGCCTTCGTACTTCACCGCTCCATTCTTTTGCGATGTGTAATACGACCAAGGATTGGATCGGCGTACCACCCCCACCGAATGCACCGATCGTAAGGTGCCGCATGCGTGAAGGTTCGAACTGCTCGAACGTCATGGTTTCGTCGAACACAAGGCAAATGCCCATCGTGAAGGGTCGGGCTGGTGAGAGATGCCGTCCACGATTCACTCCAATTATGGTGCTTGAAGCGCGGCGGTGGATGCAACTAGCAGAATTGCCGCCGCGCCTCTACAGGTGTAGGTCAGCCATGTCCCGAATAGTCAGGGCTACGATTGAGGAATGTTCCGTGAAAGGTCATAGTCCTTGGTCTCGGAAAGTTTCAGCACACAAACAAGGCTAATAACGGATAGCACTGCCAAATAGACGCCGAAGGTCAAGCCACCAAAACGTGGTGTCATCCACGCTGCGAGAAGAGGCGTGCCAGCTCCGCCTATGATCTGGGCGATGTTGTAGCTGAATCCAGCTGCCGTGTAGCGGTAACGAGTATGAAAGAGTTCGGACATGAAAGCACTCATTGGCCCCAAACCGCACCCGGAAATAAACATTGTGATGCACATGCATGCGCCAAACATGCCCGAGGATCCGAGCTTCATGAGTGGGAAGAGTACTAACGCCCAGGGAACGGCCACGATAGCTGCGGCGAGAATGATCGTACGACGTCCGAATCGATCACTGTAAAAGCCGGAAATCCAAATACCAAAAGTCAGGGCGAGCCCACCGATGACTCCGAGCGCCAGAACCTCGGTTCGACCAAGCCCAAGTGCGGTTGCTCCGTAGTTGCTCATGTAGGAGGCGCCGAGATACCCAAAACTCGGTGGAATGATCATCGCCCCTCCTGCTAGCAGCACTTCGCGACGTTGTCGTCTAAAAGCCTCGAGAAGAGGGACGCGGGGCACGCCGCCGTGATCGCGCTCTTTGGTGAAAATGGCTGACTCTTCCATGCGAAGGCGAATGTACAGGCCAACTGCAATCAACACAAGGCTTGTAATGAACGGAATGCGCCATCCGTATGCAGCGAAATCCGCGTCGCTCATCGCGAAACCCGTCACTAGGAAAGTTGCCGGTGCCAATGTCAGTGCCGCGCCACCCCCGAGAGATGCAAACATTGCCCAGAAGCCCCGTTTGGGAGCGGGCGCGTTTTCCACAGCAAACAAAGCCGCGCCAGCCCATTCACCGCCGGCCGCAAGGCCTTGAAGAATGCGCAGCACGACGAGCAGTATCGGAGCGGCGACGCCGATTTGTTCAACGGTGGGCATGAGCCCAACGAGACACGTGGAGACACCCATAATTAATAGAGTAGTGACAAGAGTTCGTTTTCTGCCAAGACGGTCGCCAAAATGTCCAAACAAAATGCTTCCGACAGGCCTAGCGACGAAGGCCACACCAAGAGTTGCGAAGGCCGCAACCGTTCCTGCCGCGGGGCCAAGAGCGGGGAAGAATATCTTTCCGAAGAATAGAGCAGATGCGTACCCGTAGATGTTGAAGTCGTAGAACTCAACCAGGCTCCCAACGAAACTGGCAGATGCCACTCTTCGCATTTTGGAGCGGTTGTCGTCGGAACGGACGCCATCAATTAGTGAGACGTCGGTCAGAGCTTGTTGCGATTCACGTGCCATTCGATTACCTCAATGGTCTGTTCGGTCGGTAGAGGACCATGGTTACTTCGTTGAGAGACGAGTTCGCAATTGGTTATCCCTTGAGGGAGTGTCGACCGAAGCGGGGATTACGAAAGTAGGATTCGTCTCCGACTCTCTTAAGCGATCAGTTTTGGTCGACGCATGTGCGCTTAATGCTCGACTGTGCGAATTTCGATGTCGAGTAGTTTGCGCAGGTCGATTGCTTGATGAACGAGGCGAGTTTCGATTTCGTATTCGTCGCCGATTGTGGGGTCTGGCAGACCCTTGGCGAGCGCTTCATAAGCGAGTCGCAGAGCTCGCTGCCGGGCGAGGAATGGTGTGGATCCGTCGCCAATAAGGCGATAACCCAGTGCACTCATTTCTTCGACCGGCATACCAATCGATCCTAGGCCAGCCAACATCCCGAAGAAGAGGGGGCCTTCAAGGCTTTCACCGATAGTGCGGATCTCGCTCGGATCGGTACGCTTTTGAAGAACGTACAGCATGTCGGCACCAGCGCGTTTATACGCTTCGGCCCTTCTCAAGCCCTCGCTCATGCTCACGCTACGGAGCGCATTTGTACGTGCAATGATCATGAAATCGGGGTTTCGACGTGCAGCCACCGCTTCCTTGATCTTCTCGACCATCATTTCCATCGGGATGACGTGTTCGATGTCGATATGATGGTGCGCGCGCCGTGGGATCAGTTGGTCTTCCAATTCGATGGCAGCAAACCCTGCGGCTTCCGCCATCGCAATCGTGTGATGCATATGCATGGGATCGCCCCATCCGCAGGTTCCATCGAGGATGATGGGAAGTTCGGTCGCGGATCTCATCTCGACGCCTAACTGGACCATTTCACTCAATGAGATATTGGCTTCGGTGCCGGTCTTCAAATACCCGAGTGTCCCTCCGCCGAGGTAGAGAGTCTCAAATCCCGCGGCTTCAGCCATCCTCGCGCTGATAGGATCAAGTGCCAAGGGCACGATGGTGGCCCTATCGCGCTTGACTATTTCGCGGAGTTTCGCCGCACCGGTCAGCATGTGATCTTTCATTGTCTATCTCCTTGTCTTTAGAAAGGTTTCGCCTACCAAATCGAATTACTTAGAACGTTCAAGATTTGCCGGACGAAACTTCAATTTTTTGCGGCCGCAATTCCGTTGCTCACCGTTTTGACGGACTGGACTGCTCGACCGTATCGGAATGCCCCATCCAATGGTGTCGAGCACCGGACAAAACCCGGCCTGTGGTCGGCGCGTCGCCTCCGACGAATATGCTGAGTGTTTCAGTTTCCGCCCCGGGCAACGCCACCGCTAATTGAAGCGTCAACACCTCGCACCGTCTCGAAGTTTGAGTCGTGTCATCACGGTATCGAGCGAGCGTATACGGACCGTGCTCATGACGATTACGAAAGGGGGGAGATTTGCGCTCCCGTCGGCTTACATCTTCAACCACGTGGAATTCTGTGAGGAGTACGTCGCGGACCCGCGTGACGGAGGCCGCAAGCAAACTCACCAAGTGGGCATTTGCACGTCGGGATGGCGTTTGTGGTGCTACGGCTCCTTTTGCGGCCAAGCACTCAAGGACGCATGGGCATCCGACTCGCGCTGTCTGGCCCATTCCTGCTTGTCTTACTCTCTTGCCGATCGATCGTTCCATCGCGCCAGCTCCCATGATCCTCACAACTGGTTGATCGCGCGGACCTCCAGAGGAGGGCTATTTTTCATGTCTCTATAATTGGTTATATTGCAATGGTCAACCATAGGTATAAGCCCCACCTCCGACCTGGACTTAATGGACGTCTCTGAAGGAGGCGCACGCGTCGTCGTACTTAGCCTTAGGACTGACGAGACTAAAGCGGAATTTCACGTCAAGGAGGAGACGATGAACCCGATTACGGCGCGTCTGCTCGCGCTATCGCCTTTGTAGGTCACGCTAAGCCTTCTCGGGTCACGGTGTTTGTTGACGAGTTGACCAAGGTAGGCCTCTTTGTCTCCACGAACTGGGCTCGTTGGGGCGGGTTCCAATGGCATGTGTCCCAGAAGACCGCCAAGGAGGTAGAGGAACAAGGCGGCGAGAAGGTGAAAGAACATGACCTGCGACTTTCCGTGTACTTCTTATAACAAAAAGTACACAGCGGTCGAAAAAGGCGTCTAATGAACCGCAAAAATTATCCGCATCGATCTTCGAGGGACGAAAATCAGACAGGTCGAGGTATTAGCGCGTTGAACGCGTTTTTAGATACCTGTTGAAGCAATCGGTCTCCCAACTGCACCATAGGCTGTCAGTTCTTCCGACGACAAAGTCAGATCTTTGTTGTCAGTGAACCTGTCTATCGCCAGGTCGATAAATCTCCGAACCCGTTTTGGTTGCGCCTTACGACTACCGTAGTAGGCATAAAGGCGGAGATGGCTCGCCACATGCTCGGTTAAGATGGGAACGAGTCGTCCGGCGCGGATGAGCGCGGCGGCTGATAGCGAAGACACTTGCGCAATCACCTGACCAGTCAGTGTTGCCTGGATTTCCAGCTCTGTGTCGTTCGTGGCTACCGTAGGAGGAAATTCGCGCGTCTGGACTTCGCCACTGACGCTCACGAACCACGGGAAGATTTTACCTGTCCCGGGATGACGAAAAACGCTGCATCGATGAAGAGCGAGATCGTCCAGCGACCGGGGAGTGCCGTACCGGCTTAGGTACCCGGGCGATGCGCAGATGATGAGTTGCGGTGCGAAAAGTGGGCGTGCAATCAAACCTTCGGCTGGCGGTGAGCCGAAACGAAAACCTACGTCGACGCGGTCCAGTACCCAATCGCCAATGCTGTCGTCAAGCTGTACTTCCGGCTGCACCTTCGGGTAATGCTGGCAGTACTCGTCGACCACCGGCCACAGTACCGGTGCGAACGCGGAACGTGGTCCCACGATTCGCAACGGACCGGCTATCTCGTCCTTTGAAAGACGCGCCTGAGCCAGTGCGCGTTCGAATGCCACTAACGCCGGCTGAGCTGCGTCCAGTAGCTGTTGCCCCTCTTCTGTCAGTGACAGGCTGCGTGTGGTCCGATGTAGCAGGCGTACCCCGAGAGATTCCTCGAGTTGCGCTACCGTCTGGCTAACAGCCTGTGCGGTCACATTTTGAGATGCCGCTGCTCGACGAAGGCTGCCAAGTTCTACGGCTTTGGCTAGCATTTCGATGGCCCGGATATCCTTACTCAGCATCACCGCTCTCCTTGGTCGTGAGCTGCCGCGCACACCAGTATCAAGCGCAGCTTACCACTGCTTCAATGATTTGGTGTCTATTCGATTGATAGTGAGCGGCCTATAGTTTCCTCCATGCCCCGCCATCAACCGGGACCCAAGGAG
>NZ_FCOI02000062.1 GCF_001544795.2 Caballeronia temeraria
GGCGAGTTGTCCACCGCCGGCCGGCGTCGTGGTCGTAATAGGCGACCCGCCGACCGGCCGTGGACAACTCGCGGCACTGCCCAAACCGGAGGGAATCAATCCATTCAAAATTCAACTGCTTAACCATCCACGGAAGCGGGTCACCCCCACATTGCCCGTCTGCCCGTCTGTCGCGAGTTCATTGCTGAACAGCTCGATGCAGTCAGAGACGGCCTGGTTGCTCTCGTCCATCGGGCGGCGTCCTTGCAGGTGAGCGACCCCATCAGGCATTTGCGCGCGCTCATCGAGCCCGTGGATCCCGATCCAGTATTGCTGGCGAAGCGTATCGACATCGAACAGGCGCTGCTGGATGTATCGTCGTTACGTGCAAAGACTTCCTTCCGGTTTCCGGGCAAGCCGACGATCAATCTCAATGACGGTCTGAAGAGCAGCGTGCTTGAACAGAAGCTCGTTGCCGGCGGATTGTCCGACGATGTTGACTACATGCTTGCCCGCGCACGTGCGGCTGAATATAACCTGCTCGAAGAAGCAACCCGTTACCCTGAAAAATTTCCCGACCGACTCCAGCAGATTGAGCAGCGTGTGCATGGCGAACTGTCTGAAGCCAATCTTCGCGCCCGCCAGCTAGAGCTACCCTACGGTCCTTCGATGCTGATTGACGTTCAGGACCGTTTGCGACATCTTTCCTCGCAGCACGCGCGCGAAGTCTGCAACCAGAGCTACGAGTGTCTTGTCGGCGTCGCAGGCTTGCTCACCGGGGAATGCCGGGCGTGGTGGAGCCCACGGTTTCCTGTCAGTTCGGACACGCCATGATGCAAGGAAATCCAATACATAGCCGGCGCAATGCTCCTCCTTATGCCGAGCGATTCCGATGAGTTTGCGCCTGATCAAAGCGGTTGCCGAAACGGAAAATATGGATGATTTTCATCTCGCGCGCCTGCTGGTGTTACTCGGGAGCGCCGACGCTAGAAAATCAACGGCACTCACGAAAGCCAAGGCCGTGGAAGGCATCACCAAGCTCGCCAAACTCGACTTCCTGCTACGCTACCCCACCTGCCTGGAGCGCGCGCTGTCCAAGCTCGGACTGGATGCTAGCGTCGCAGATGTCCACCCGCGTGAGCGCACCTCCATTGAGACAAAGATGGTCCGATTCCGTTATGGCCCATGGGATGGACGCTATCGCCGCTGGCTCGGCCTGCTCGCCGCGCGCGGCCTCATTACCCTCGGCCTCCACGGCAATACCGTGCAGATTGGACTCACGCCCGCCGGCCGAGAACTTGCCGATGGATTTCGCGTCGATCCCTTGTACTCGGACCTTTCTCGACGTGCCGACATCGTTCTCAAGTCAGTTGGTGCTATGTCGGCAACCCGACTCAAGGATTTCGTCTACGAGGCGATTCCCGAAATCGTGGATATGAAATGGGGCGAGGAAATTCAGCCTTATTGATCAACTCTCCATGAACGTTTGTGTTTGATCCAGGACGTGTACAGGCATGAAATTCCGCTTGCAATCTCTCACCCTCGCGTTGCGGCGAGACACCATCAAGATCGATTTTGCCGACGTCAGCTACTTCTGGGGGCAAATGGGCGCGGGCAAGACCAGTATCGTTCGACTGGTCGACTATTGCCTTGGCGGTAACATCCAGCTGACGCCCGCCATGCAGAATGAATTCGAAGGTGCGAAGCTCGAGTTGATCCTGGCCGGCGGCACGCTTCTCATCGAGCGTCCTCGCGGCGCTGACCGCGTCATAGCGATATGGAGCGAGGATGGCAGCGACTATCAGTTGACCCTCCCCGCTCGTAAGGCGGATGGCGAAGTGCTGCCCGGCACCGATGTCGAGAATCTGTCCGATCTCCTGTTCAGGCTCTCAGGCATCAAGCCGCCCAAAGTCCGCAAAAGCAAGCTCAAGGAGGACAGCGAAAGTGCTCGCCTGTCGATACGCGATCTGCTGTGGTACTGCTACCTAGATCAGGACGAAATCGACAGCTCCTTCTTTCATCTCGATGAAGATGCGCCGTTTTACATGCGGAACAAGAGTCGCGATGTGTTGCGTTATGTGGTCGGTTTCCATGACGAGCACGTGGCCGAACTAGAGGCGCAACTTGATCAGCTGCGCGGCGAGCGGCAGGCATTGAATGCCACAATTGGAGGACTTGCTCGTGCACTGAAGGACACTGGAGTCGAGTCAGAGCAGCAGATTCGGACCCGTATCATCCACCTTCGCTCACGCGCCGCGGACCTCGGCAATCAGATCGACCGTGCCCGTGCGTTGGCCGACAGCGAAAGGCAGACGACACACGCTGCAGATAGTCTGCGTGAGCAGGCGCGCTTACTCGGCGACGAACTCGCGCACATCGACGATCAATGCACGAATCTTTCTGAATCCCGGGAACGTGACCAGCGACATCTTCACGAAATCGAAACCCTGACGCTGAAATTTCGACGTTCAGTCTCGGCGAAAGCGATCCTTACCGGTGTCGCTTTTCAATCCTGTCCACGCTGCACACAATCGCTGCCTGAACGTGCACTCGGATGTTGTAGCGTCTGCGGACAGACGGACGATGTCGACGCAATCGACCCAACCGAGATGGCGCTCGTCGACCGTGATGTCAGGGCGCGGATCACAGACTTGACGGCAGTGCTAGCGCACACTGACAATGAGCTGTCGACGTTACGTATCAGACGGGACAACATCCTGAAGCGCAAGGACCGCATTGAGCGTGAACGCAACGAAGCGCTGGCCCGCTATGACACGGCGTACCTTTCGACTGTGATCGGCTACGAGCGCGAACGTGCCGCCTTTCTCCAAGAAGCGGACAATCTCGCCGGCTTTGCGCGACTGCCCAGGATGCTCGAACAGCATCGCGCCCTTCTGGCGAATATTGTCGCGCGCGAACAGACCGTCCGGGAGCAGCTCATGGCTGCACGCGCTGCGTCCCAAAGCGATACGACCAATCTCGATCGGCTGAAGGTTCTATTTCTCGACTGCCTGGTTCGCGCCGGCGTACCAGGTATTACCCGGGAAGATCGCGTCGAAATTCCTTTGCCCTCATTCTTCCCCGCAGTGTACGGATCAGAACCGGGGGATCACGCTGTCACCAGCTTCGCAACACTGAGCAGCGGCGGCAAAAAGACGCTGTTCAAATGTTGCTTCGCCGTTGCCGTGCATCGACTGGCCGCCGAGCTCGGCGCGCCGTTACCTGAGATCCTGATTATCGACTCACCGATGAAAAATATCAGCGAGCGTGAAAATCGGACGCAGTTCGAGGGGTTCTATCGCATGCTTTATGAGCTTGAACGGTCCGAGTTTCGCGGGATCCAGCTCGTACTGATCGACAAGGAATTCTCCGCGCCCAAGCTGGCGTACGGCTTTACGCTCATCGAACGACATATGCGCCCGGCCGATAGCGCGTTCCCGCCTCTCATCCCGTACTACAGCGGCAAGTGATCAAGCTGTAATGCGAAGCGGGGCGACCGCTACGGGCGACGCCGGGATGGTCAGTGTCGACGGTTGAACACGCCCCTACCGCCATCCTCGCGTACAGTCACCCTCCCAGACTCTCTGCGTTCGCTGCGACGTCGCCGGAAGCGCGGGCGTCGCAGCATGTCTGACCGTCCTAGGCGGTCACCATCAAGAGCAGCCCCAGCAACGCGGAGGGTTGGGCTCGCAGGTTCTCGACCGTGACGGAAACCACTTCCTGGGCGTCAGCCTTCTTCAGCTTGAGCCGTCCGGTTGCGAGCGCCGCGGCAAACTCCAGCGCCGCCGCACCATATAGGTGCGCGTGGCGCGAAAAAATCTTGATGAGAAACTCTTTCATCAATGTGCTCAGGTGCGGACTCGCAGAGTAGTCGAGCTCGGACGGGTGTGCTGCCCGTAGTATGCAGGCCTGCAGCAGATTGTCGTTGAACCGCAGGAAGTTCTCGGGCGCAAGCACGACAGACTCATACCCGGTAGGGCGCAGCTGGTTCGACGCGATTTTTAGGTCTCGCGCAGCCTGAAGTACGGATGACACGGCGAGGTAGGTCGTAGCGGGAGTCACTTCGCCAAGCCGGCCCTTGAACGCATCGCCAAAAAACAGAAAACCATCGGAGTGATCCTGCCTCGTTTCCGCGTACAGCAAATTATGCAGCGATCATCCTAGCCTCGTAATCGACGGGAGTGGAGAAATCGATAGAGGTGTGCAGGCGTTGTCGATTGTAGTAGCCCTCAATCCAGTCGACGATATCCAGACGAGCCTCAGCGCGCGTTTCGTAGCGAACCTGATAGATTCGCTCGACTTTCAGGGTTTTGAAGAAGCTTTCCATTGGCGCGTTGTCCCATGCATTAGCGCGACGGCTCATCGAAACGTCCATCTTGAAGTCGGCGGCCAGTTTTCGGTACGCCCGACTTGCATATTGACTTCCGCGATCGGAATGTAACAACAACCCTGGCGGGGGCTTACGGTGCCAGCACGCGCTGCGCAGCGCCTGGCAGACCAGTTCCGCGTTGATGCGCTCTGACATTGACCAGCCTACGATGCGTCGGCCTGCCAGATCCAGAATAGCAGCCAGGTATAACCAGCCTTCGCCGGTCCTGACAAACGTGATGTCGCTGACCCAAGCCTGATCGGTCTGCCAGCCGTCAAACGACGATCAAGCAGATTGGGCGCCACCGGTAGGCGGTGTGTCGAATCCGTCGTCACCCGATACGGGCGTTTGTAGACCGGTCGCAGCCCTGGACGTTGCAGACTACGGCGTACACGTTCGGCGCTCGCCGGGTGACCCTGGGTTCTTAGTTGCCGCACGATCCGAGGACGGCCGTAGCTGCCGCGACTGGCGCGGTGAATCTCTGCCACCTCCCGATCAAGCGCGGCGTTGGCCTGCGCTCGCTGACTTGGCCCGCGGTTACGCCACTGGCAATATCCGCTGCGCGACACCGTCAGGATGTGACACAGCCGAGTAACACTGTACTGGTCGCGGTGCTCGTCGATCCATGCGTACTTCACCGCGACCCCTTCACGAAGTACGCCGTCGCTTTTCGAAGGATCTCGATATCAAGTCGCGCACCGGCGAGCTCTTTGCGAAGGCGGCTGTTCTCCGCCTCCAGTTCGTTGACCGGGCGCGTCGATCGCGTGCTCTTCACTTCGTGACTGCCGACCTCGCCGATACTTTGAGCAGCGCGACTGCGTCGACTCCAATTGCCCAAGGTTGCCACGGGCACTCCAAGCCTACGCGCGGCTTCGTGCTGCCCGACTGATTCGGCAAGCCTAATGGCCTCGAGCTTGAACTCGTCCGTGTACTGCCGCTTTGGCACTAGCTTCTCTGACATTAAAACCTCCGTACAAACAGAAATTAGCAAATTTCTGCTGTACGTGAAATCGAGGCATGGTCAAATTGCCGATGTCCCAGCTGCACATGCGTGCGGGCGCGTAGGCCGCCACAGCTTGGCCCAATTCCGTTTCAAGCGTCGTTTGTGCCCTGCCGTCGCGGAAGGCGCTCGCGGGAGCCAATCAACAGGCGTTACGCCATCACGCCAACCAAGGTGCCCAAAGGGTGATCCTGCTGGACTGTGGGGGCACACGGGCCTGTTCTAATCCTAAAAGGCACGCACCCCCTACGCACCGGCGGACATGATTTCAAGCGTGATAAGTCGTATTAGCACGCTTACGGTTAGTAGTGACCGCTGCGGGCCAACCCCTGCTTTCGACGGCCAGAAGTTATCGACTGGAAGACGCCCCCTAGAGCCCGTTCTTGCGCACCCCTCCATGCCTGATAATTCGTATTATCAGACATGCGTTTAATCGTGGTGAACGTTTAGCGCTAGAAATGCAGCCATTGGAGAATGAGAGTTAGTGTGTCACGAACGTAGGCGAGAGCCTGATTCGCGGGCGACCGAATCGTCCCACTTCTCGTGAGCTAACTTTCTTCGAAAACCATTGAGACCGGCTTTCCTGCATCGATGTCTGCCACCTGTCCTTCGCGGCAAACGATGCTGATCGGGCTTGATAATAGTTAATAAGGGTTATACTGTGCGGGTGACTTGCCTGGAGGACAGAATCATGATCAGTGCGGACCTTGGACAACAGCTTGAGGGATACATTACGAAGCTGGTCGAGACGGGACGGTACGGCTCAAAGAGCGAAGTGTTGCGCGAAGGCGTGCGATTGATTCAGGATCGCGAGACGCAGCTTGCCGCGTTAGATGCCGTGATCGAGCGAGGCATTGTCGATTCAGATGCTGGCCGAGGAAAGCCCGCCGAAGAAGTGTTCGACCGGCTTGAGGCTAAGTATCAGGCGATGATCGACAGCAAGGCATGATTGTTCGCATCTTACCGGCCGCGGAGGCCGAGCTTGAGGCCATCGGAGACTTTATCGCCCGCGACAATCCACGCCGCGCCTTAAGCTTCGTTCTTGAGATGCGTGACAAGTGCATGAGCCTTGCAGATATGCCCCTCGCCTACCCGCTCGTGCCTCGGTACGAAGATCGCGGCGTGCGGCATCGTGTTCACGGCAGCTACCAGATTTTCTACCGTGTCACTGGGCAACCCGAGCGCATCGACGTAATTCACGTGCTGCATAGCGCCAGAGACATCGCCGCTATCCTTTTCCCCTGAAAACACCCACGAAAAAGGCCCAGGACGACTTAAGTGCTGGGCAAGCCATCGGCTACGCCGGTGGCGGAGGTGTCGTTAGAAAACTGGCCGTCGGCAGTACCACCGCAGCGGCCAGTCCTCTTGTATCGCGCAGGAGCCTCGTGGCTCTGCCGGTCGATTAGTGACCGAAATAGACAGGAGCGATGCTATTGCCGGTGTGAGCGGGGCCGCCCGAAGCCGACGCAGTGTCAGCGACGCCGCCGTAGCTCGTTTGCCCGTTCTGCGCCGCGACCTTCGCTTCGGCTGCTTGAATCTCGGCCGGATACGTCACGCGATCCGTGCTCGGGTTATATCCAGCGCGTTCGAGTTGGACCAGTTCTGCCTTTACTTGCGCGCGGGTCAGCGGTTGGCTTTGAGCGAAAGAAGAAACTGCCGGGATGGCGAGTGCAGCGGCGACGACGATAGTTGCGAATTTCATGATGCTTACCTCCGAGTCTTGTTTTTCGCAAACAGCCCTGTTTGCGTTTCAGTCAGTTCAGTATAAGTAAGCACCCGCTTAAGATTAATGAGCGTTTGAACAACAAACTCTTATTGTATTCGGGATAACCCTATGTCAACGACCGCTGCTCGACGGGTCACGACCTCGCGGACTTCGGGTGCGACGGTGTCGCGTCTGTTGAACGCGCGATACCGAACCCACGGACACACCCGCGAGGCGCGCGCCGTTCTGCACGGTCGGTGAACCAATGCCTATGCCGAACGCTTTCGGCTGCGCGTGGAAGCGATGCGGACTCTGGCGTTTGCACGATTCGGTTTCCGTTTGGGACGCGGTGGTCCGAGCCCCGGTAAGATGCGCGACGTCCCATACGTACTCGCGAGCGTACGAGTGCGCGTCAGTAGCTGAGCATCGCTACGTGACCGCCTTTATGGCTCCCGCACCAGCCGCGCGTAGTAACCCCTGGTCGAGACTCCCAGCAGCCGCGCCTACGCCGTTCCGGGAAGCCGACGTCCGACTGCGCCGCATCGGGAATGGCAGCGAAGCAGCTAGCCGCAGCCGCACGGCGGATGGACGGCGACTGTCGGCTATGGCCGACAAGCAAGCTGCGTCTACATCGCGTCTGGCGCGCCGATCGCGTCCTGATACTCTCTTGCTGAGTACGGGGTCGCCAGCTGCGCATACCATGGGAGCGGCCGTGGATCGGTCTGCCACGAAGTCGCACGATTGGTCCTGAACGCGAGCGTCCCGGGTCCGTGCTCAACCGGCAATTGGGATAGGGAGTCGGAGCGCCTGCGGTCCCGCTTAACCAAGATACTTGGGAGCCTTAGATGGCCATTCCGATGATCGGCTCGCCAGAATGGGTTGAAGCCCAGGTTCGGCACTACCTCACAACCGGAGACTATGACGGCTTCTTCGTCGGCTGGCCAGGGGAAGCTATGTATGACACTGCGTCTCGGGCCAATCAGCAATTGCGCGCTGCACTCATCGCCGACACCCTCCTGCGCGCGGGGTTTCGACCATCCGAGCTTGACGCCAGAGCCGACAGAGCCGTGGCTTCGCGACAAGCTCAAGCCCATGGTATATGGCCTCTTTTCCGCCACCGAACGGGAGGTTATCCTCCGCACGCTCGTAGCAGGCATCGTCTTTCTTACGCCGAGCAACATCGTGCAGGTACTGACCAGGGAGACGTGGCTATCTACCGCATGCGAACTGGCTAACATCTATTTGGACAGTCTGGGTGCTACTCCGCTTCGAGAGCAGTCCGCTCGCGTTGTCGGCATGAGTCAGGACACTACGTGCTATGTCTCCCTGGCCTACTTTCGCGATACCGATCCCTTCGCTGATTACGTCGTGCATGAAGCTGCCCATGTACTACACAACTGCCGCCGCGCAGCGATTGGGCTGGTAGAACGTCGGAGTTGTCCAAACCCACTCGACATCGCCTTTGCTAAGCGGGAGACGTTCGCCTATGCTTGCGAAACATACAGCCAGATACTCTCATCGGCTCCCGGAACAGCCGCACGACAAGCGGCCCTGTGCCGCCATGAAGAGCATGGCTTGCCTCCGGATGAGCGCGTCGACCATGACGAATATATGGCCATCCTTCGAGACGCGATTCGGGCACGCAACGGATGGCGTCGCATCCGAGAGCGATGCGCACGCTGAATATCGTCGCCATTTCGGCCTGAATCTAGGCTGCCACGAACTCCGGAGAATTTAATGTCGGCGCCAGCTTACGTCTACACCATCTCGTGCGTCGCCAAGATGCTTGGTGAACCAGAGGAGTGGCTTGAGGAATTAGCCAGCGTGAACCTCCAGCCGGAGGACGGTCGCCTTGGCGTGATAGATGACTTTGATGTCCCGCCCGATGAAATCGTCTCCGTCACCGCCTTTACGGACGCTGGAATTGAAGCACTCAAGGAACTGGTAGCAGACGTGAAGCGCGGAGACTCGGGAACGCGTGAAGACGCTGAGTAATAATTGGGCGAGGTGTGCGTAAGCATCCCTCCAACGCTGCCGCAGCGTTCGCCTGACCGAAAATATGGAATGCCGCCTCATCCTGATGGTACGAGGACGATGGGGCAGGCAAAAACTTCCACGTGCAGATGGACGTATCCTTGCGATCGTGCTGATCGTTACACCGCTATCGCAGCTGATTTTCCAAGCTCTTTTTCATGCCATCAGCGGCGAATCCGGCACTGCATTTTCTGGCGCTCCTGCATTTGGCAAAATGCCGGATAGCCGGGCAGGCGTCACCGCGACCGGCGCACGAACGTCGAGTACAGACGGCGGCGAGCGGCTTTTTCAAACCGCTCGCCGCCCGCGACAAAGCCAGCCGATGTACCGCGTCCCTTACTTCTGAACGACGACAGCCTTGTTGAGCGAACCACCTTGGGTGATCGCAGCGGCATTGCCGATACCGCTCTGAGTCACCGAGCCGTAGTTGGCATTGCCGACCTGGATGATCGAAGCCGTGTTGTACGAACCGGCTTGCGATGCGTCCGCCGAGTTGAAGTAGCCGACTTGCGCCAGCGCCATCTCTTCATACGAGCCCGACTGCTTGCCCTTCGCTTCGTTGAAGCCGCCGCCCTGACCGGCCAGTAGCGTCGATTCGAACGCGCCCTGTTGCGTCAGATCCATGTTGTTGTTCGAACCGACCTGAACCGCGACTGCCAGATTGCTGCCGCCATCCGTCTGATGCACGGCCGCCGTGTTGCGATCACCCGCCTGCACGATATACGTGTGGTCGTTGGCTTCGCGATACTGGTCGACGTATGCCGTGTTGTAGGCCGAACCGCTTTGCAGGATCGTCGTCGTTTCGTTGGTCGCGTTGCCCTGCGTCACCTGAGCGTAGTGCGGTGCGCCCGCGCCGCTCTGGTCGATCGTGGTCGTGTTGCCGCCGCCGTTTTCCGAATGGACTTGCGCGCGCGCGAAGTCGGCCTGCTTGATCGACACGTTGTCGCCGATTTCCGAAATCTGCTCGATCTTGCCGTCGTTATGATCGCCGAGCTGATCGATGCGCGCCGCGTTGTAGCCGCCATTCGTCTGCGTCACCGTCGCGATGCCGTTCTTGTTGCCTTGCATGATGTCGACGCGGTTGCCGATGGTCGTCGTCTGCGTGACGGTCGCCTTCGCGCCGTCGCTCACGCCCGCGGTCTTGCCGGTGCCTTGATCGATGTTGACCGTGTTCCAGCTGGAGCCGGTGCGGTTGATGGTCGCCGAGTCGTTCTTGCCGGACTGCGTGACCGTGTCCTTGTCGTAAGACGAAGCCGTTTGCGTCACGTTCACCGTGCTGTTGTTGCCCGTTTGCTTGATGGTGGTCGTTTCGCCGATCGCCTGTTGTTGCGTGAGCGTCGCGCTCAGCTTCGATGCGCCGGAAACGCCCGCCGCGTTTTGCTGGATGTCGGTCACGTTCGCGCCGCCGTTGCTCGACGTGACGGTCGCGGTCGAGCCGTCGCCGTTTTGCTGAACCTTCACGCGGTCAAAGCTTGATGCCGTCTGCGTCACATTGGCTGCGTTGCTGTTGCCGAACTGCTCGACGATCGCGCCTTCGCCGACCGATGCGGCGAAAGCCGACGTCGAAGCCAGTGCTGCCAGGCCCATAGCGATGATGATTGCCTTCACTTTCATTTTTATGCCTCGTTGACTTGATGTTTTATGCACGTAGATTCGTTACCCTAACGGACGCCAACCCCCGCTGACGTCCGGCACTGCACACTCACACACCCACACTTCGAAACTGCACTACCTGGTCTCCTCACCTGCTTACTTCATCAGAACCGCCGCCCGGGCGCCGCCCGTTTGCGTAACCGTCAATCCTGAGCCGTTCCTGCTCTGCAGAATGGAAATCTCGTTGTTGTTGCCGAGCTGCGTCACTTGCGACGACATCGAGTTCCCGACCTGCGTGACCGTTGCTTCGTTACCGCTGCCGTTCTGCACCGCGATCGAGCGGTTGTACTGACCCGTCTGATACCCGACGTAGAGATTGGCGGCGCCGCTTTGCTGAAGCACGGTCCAGTTGTCGTTGCCGGCCTGCGCCGTCGCCGCCGCGTTCGCGATACCCATCTGATTGGCCATCAAACCGTTCTGTCCCGCCTGAATGGCGTTGAGACGATTACCCAGACCCTGTTGCGACACACGAGCGACTTGCGTCGCGCCGCCGAAGCCCGGTTCGGGCGGACCGAAGTCCGAAACCGACGACAGGTCCGCCGCATACACCGCGAGCGATACGGCCGCGCCGAGCGCCGCGCACAGAGCGACCTTCGATGCGCGCATGGGCGCACGCGATGCTTTCATGCTGATCTCCTTCGTTGAGGCTGATTAACTGCCGACGGTCTTCGGCGGATCGATCTTCACCGGGCTATACGGCGGATTCACGTCTTCCATCGTCTGCGCGTAGCCCTGGTTTTCCTGCAGATATCGCTGCATCGTCGGGTCGTACCAGTCCTTCATGTCCTTGAGCGCCCACGTCTGGTTCGCGACGCCCTGCACGATCAGATGCACGAGCGCCGATTCGATCGCCTCGTTCACGCACAGCTGCTGCGGCTCGTTGCGCGTCATGCCCGCTTCGGCCTGCAGCAAATCCTTGAAGCCGATGAAGCGATACACGCCGGTGTCGATCTGAATTGAATAAATGGTCTTGGTCGTCGACACGCTGTTGAGTATCGTGCCGTTGCGGATATCCACGGCGCGCAGGTTCACCGTCACCTGATCGACGCGATATTGTTGAGATGCCGAAATACCCAGATAGGCGACGCCCGCGCCGCCCGTGCGAATGTTCGTGTCGTAACCGACGATGCCGCCTTCCAGCACGATGCTCGCCGGCACCAGCGCACCGATCGGCGGTATCGCGTTCTTTCTGTCGTCCGGCGTTTCCAGTGCGCGCATGATCTTGCGCTCGGTCAGGAGGTCCTGAAGGTTTTCGCGCTCCACGGGCGTGAACCAGCCGGAATCGCGCATCGCCTTCACGAGGAACGAAGCGCCGCCCTGCGTGACCTGCGACGAGAACGAACTGTCCGGCGACGGCTTGTACTGGCCCGTCAGATCGCGAAAGCCGTACACGGCGGCGACGATGCGCCCTTTCGGCGACGGCAGATGCGTGAGATCGCGCGTCACGCGCGTCGGCGGGGTGAGCGTCGCATTGCCCGCGGAAGGCATCGGCGTGGTGACGCAGCCGGTCAACAGCATCGTTGCAACGATCGTGGCGCCCAGTGCCGCGCGCGTCGCCAGGGTCGTGATAGCTTGCTTGTTCATTTCGTATGCGCGCTCGCGTTACTGTCCGTTGCCGACGACGAAAGTCGTCGAGGCACCCGTGGTCTTGTCGGTCGTCGTCACCTGCAGATTGCCGCCCGTGACCTGCGTGATCGCAATCGAGAAGTTGCCGGTGTTGATCGTGCCGGGATGCAGCGTGCCGTCCGTGCCGACGATCGAACTGGAGATAGACGACGCGACGCGCGACAGGATCGCCTGCTGCAATTGCGTGTTGAACTGGTCGAGCGTGGACTGGCTGCTCGTGCCAAGGCTTTCGGTCGACGGATCCTTGTACTTGTTCTGCGCGTTCGCCTCGTTCAGCAGGTTGGTGCCGTTCAGCGGATTGCCGCCGAAGTTCGGATTCACCGGCTCATAGACGAGCGACGTGGCCTGCGCGGTAATAACTGGCATCGTAAGCGCGCAAGCGAGCAACGCGCGATTCAAGAGCGCATTCGTTTTCATTGCGTTTTCCCCGTATGTTTTTTTGGCCTTACTGCATCGATTTTTATGATGCGTATTTTTATAGTTCGTCCGTCGCCATATCGGCGTCGCGGAAAAGCAGGCGGGTCAGGTCCGCTTGCATCACATTCTGAAACGCGATCTGCGCTGCGCCTTCGGCAATCGGCTTTACGTTCGAGCGCGCAATCGGCAGGAACGCCTGGAATACGCGACGCTGGCCGTACTCCACCCACACGAGGCTGCCGTAACGCGGCGACGGCCGCTCGTGCACCGAAACGATATAGCGCTCGGAAAGCGGAATGGCGCCCCACGCCTGCGCGAACCACGTGTAGAAGTCCTGCCCCGCGAGCGTCACCGTGTCGGTCGTGACGACGCCGCCGAGTGCGTCGTCGAGCGATTGCTTGCCTTCGATATCGACCGTGCGCGAGCGCGGCGTGCCGGCGAGTGTGGCGCTCTTGTCCAACGACGATGCGGCATTCACCGTGCCGCGCGGCGTGAGAGGCGCGCCATTCGCGGCGGGCAGCGCGGTGGTGTTGCCGACCGGACCGGGCGTCGGCGTGCTGGGCAGCGAAATGAGCGGTTGAGCCTGGGATGTCGTGTTCACGTGCACGGCCGGCGGCGTTTCCGCATCCTGCGCACTCGCGTTGATCGCGACGATCGAAACCCCGATGCACACTGCGATGACCCGCCTTTTGACAGGCGCGTTGTTCTTCTCTCGCTGCATGACTTCCCCGTATGTCTTTGGCTGCTATGGTGCTGCCTTCAGACGATCTGTTTTAAACGCTTCGTTTTTATTTGTACGACGGGATGGATTCTCCGTAATAACTTGTAACCGCTATGTTGTCTGCGCCACACTCATCTGAAGAAAACTGCAAGCAACGAAGCATCGATTGAAAGTGTTGCGTCGAAGTTTTCGCAGACTTTCGGTAAGAAAACGTTTGCTCAGCCTCTCAATGTCAATCGCAATGCTTCATGGCACGGCTTCGCCTTCTCACGACCGCCCGCGATTGGTCTTGTTCTTTTGAGGTCCAGCAAAGCGACCAAGCCTTGGCAGAGCCCGCCAAGATGCCTACTAAGAGTTCACGAATCCGGTCGATAGCAGCTGAAGAGCACGCGATCGATTCAGTGAGCGCTTGATCGACGGCTTCGTCGAAACGGACCACTTCGCGCAGCGCTGCCTCGACGCCTCCGTGAGGCAAGTCGATCAGTACGGGCGACGACGGCTGGACTCTCCGATGCTCATAGCGAGCAAGCGGTTTTAATCTCCAGGCTACTCCCGCGCGGCGGTACGTCTGCTGTGCGACGGCAGGCTCGAACTTGTGACGGCGTTCGAGCGGCGTGTCATGGCGACCCTCGGGCTCGCGGAGACCCCGATTGCCGGAGCCTGACGCCGCCGCACACGTCGCGACTTCCGGCTGAAACCCGCGTCCTCACTCCATCCGGGTCGTCGAAAGCCACTGAGGGCGCGTCTCCGCATCGCCCGCGTCGAGGGGCCTTTCGCCCTCCTCGTCCCACGAGTCACGATGCACCGAAAGCAGGTCTTCGGCAAGCCTGGTGCGTTGCTATAGGCCACGTACTCCACTTCGTATGTCTGTCGGCCGCTTCCTGCAACTTCTTCTGGCTGCGCAGTGCTACGCGCGCCGATGCTCCACTGGTTGATCAACATCTGCCATCGCGCAGCGCCGCCCGGAAAGTAGTTGTGAATCTCCGCCGCGGGCCGATGGTCCAGCCGAAGCACAGCCATGCAGTGTTCGAATAAATCCTCGTCGAGGCGCCGCAGTTCGGTTAGATCAAAGGGAAAATCGTCCCCCTTATAGAGTCCGGCCAAGAACCGCGCGATCACCCACGCCTGACCCGCGTCACACTGCGCCACATCGAGCAATGTCGCGAGCGAGTCAATGCCAGCATCCTTGTCCTGCGCGCGGATTTCGGCGGCACGCTGCGCGGGCGTCGTCCCCTCGTGCGCAGTCGCGAAGAAATCGTTGGCCGACTCCACGAAGGCGTCAAATAGATGGTTGGGACCGCGAAAGAAACGATCTTGCTGCCTGAATCTGCTGGTTTGCTCATGGCGTCATAGTCATTGACGTTGGCTCGCCGCCCTCGGTCGAAGGCGTCGCCGCTTGCGCCGCCGTGGAACTTCAGTAATGAGGTGTTCGATTCCTCGACCAGGCTCCGACCACGACCGCCATTGACGCCACGTATGCCTGCAAATCGAACGCCTTGACGATGTACGCGTTCACCTGGTGTTCATATGCCCGGGCAATATCCGCTTTTCGGCGGGGAGTACGCACTGCCGACTGGCCGCTTCCGGGAGCTCAATTCCACTGGCCGCTTTCCAGCCATCAGTTCGAAGAGCGGACTAACGCAGCCCGACCCAAATCGGCCGCTTGATTATTCCGCCAGGAATGGCTCGGGTCGACGTTGCAGCGGCCATTCGGTTTCCCCGCACTGCTCGCCGGACAATCGTTTTTCGCCCATCGGTCGCGTCCTCTGCGGCTGTCAATTACCCACTGGAAACTGTCGACGCTCGTGGCACGTCGCCTTTGTACGCCTTCGCAGTCACGGATAGCGCAGTCACCGACGTCCACCGGGTCTTAGTGCTACGAATACCCGCTGTGAAGGTTGACGTCGCACTATCCAGCGCGCTGGAGAATGTTTCCAGGATATGCCGTTTATCTTGCATCGGTGCGCGCCTACACTCCGTTCGTCTCAGCGATATATGCCTATGTGCCCTGTACGTCTCGGCGCGTAGTTTCGCGCATATATCACCTTGAATGTATGTCCACGTATAGGCGGCACTGATGAGCTTCATGAACGATGACACAACGATTTTTTATCGCGACGCGACCGAACTGGCGCATCTGATCCGGACCAAAGAGATCTCGCCCGTCGAGGTCATCAAGGTGCACCTGGATCGGATCGAGACGGTCAACCCAAAAGTGAATGCTGTCGTCACCTTGATGCGCGACGACGCCGTCAACGCCGCTAAAGCAGCAGAGAAAGCCGTAATGAACGGCGACGTGTTGGGACCGCTGCACGGCGTGCCGTTTTCCATCAAGGATGCACTGGATACGGCCGGCGTGTTGACCCAGCGCGGCTCCAGGCTGTTCGCGGGCAACATACCTGCGCAGGATGCCACCGCCGTAGCCCGATTCAAGGCCGCTGGCGGAATCCCGCTGATGAAAAGCAACCTCCCCGAATTTTCAGCGTGGACCGAAACAGACAACCTGGTGACTGGCCGCACCAACAACCCGTGGAACCTCGAACGTACCCCGGGGGGATCGTCTGGCGGAGAGTCCGCAGCGATCGCCGCGGGCATGACGCCGATCGGCATTGGCAGTGACGTGGCAATCTCGGTGCGCGGCCCGGCTGCATTCACGGGGATTGCCGCTCTTAAAGCCACGCACGGCCGTATTCCGTACACCGGGCATTATCCGGCCGTTACCCAGCGCTGGTGGCATGTTGGTCCGATGGCCCGGACAGTGCGCGACGTGGCTCTCGGCTACTCGATTCTGAAAGGGCCAGACGGCGTCGACGGGTACGCTGTACATCAGAGCAATGCCGATTCCAGCGATGTCAACCTGGCAGGTCGCGCGCTCAAGATCGGTTGGGTTTCGGACGGTGCCTTTGGTCCTGTCGATTCCGAGATCACCGCTGCCGTGAAGGCCGCTGCGATGCAACTCTCCGACCTCGGGTTCGATGTCGAAGAAGTTCGCCTGCCGTTCCTGGGCGATCCGCTGGCTACGTTGATGACAACCGTGTACGGCGAGATCGTGCCGTACATCAAGAAACTCGTCGCTGGCCGCGAAAGCGATCTGCACGAAATCGGCAAGGGCATCATTGCGTTTTCGGATCCGTCCTTCAGCGACTACCTGACCGCCGAACACAACGCCGAAGCGCTACGATCGGGATTCGCCGGGTTCTTCCAGAAATACGACGTACTGCTGTGCCCCGTCAATCCCATGACGGCCACACCCCACGGCGCACAGGAACTCACGGTTAACGGCGAGACCGTGTCCTGGATGCATGTCATGAGGGCCACCTCGCCATTCAATGTCACGGGGCTCCCCGCTCTCTCCGTTCCCTACGCGTTCAGTTCGGAGCGTCTTCCGATCGGTATTCAACTGGTGTCTAAATGGCTCAATGAGGCCACGATCCTGCGCCTTGGCGCGCTCCTTGAGCGTCGCGGCGGTCTTGGTGATCGGCGCCCTCCGCTCTGATCAAACCCGTCTCGACACGAGACGGGGCTTGGGGGTGACCCGCTTCCGTGGATGGTTAAGCAGTTGAATTTTGAATGGATTGATTCCCTCCGGTTTGGGCGGTGCCGCGAGTTGTCCACGGCCGGTCGGCGGGTCGCCTATTACGACCACGACGCCGGCCGGCGGTGGACAACTCGCC
>NZ_FCOI02000063.1 GCF_001544795.2 Caballeronia temeraria
CTCGTGACCGAGCTTCGCAGGCGGCTGGATGGTGTGGACACCCTGCTCGCACTCAGCGAGCTGCCGACGCGCGTCCAGGACGCGGCCGGGCAACTGAAGGAAGCTGCGAAGTCCTACGCGACCGCTGTTCGGGGCCTGTAAAGCGCGATTACGGAGCAGTTGCGATCGAAGGTAGCTTGGGCGCCATAACGGGGACTTGTCACGCCCTGCGCGGATGACTTCTGTCTGGCGAGATTTATGTCGCCCCTTTCACACTGCACCTCGCGGCCCCTGATGGGTGAGAGAAGCGCTGGCAACTACTTCACAGGAAGGCCTTATGGACGAACGGAAACGGGACAGCATGATTGCGTATCTCCGCCACCGCATGGATGGCTTTGGCATCAGCCCGGATGACCTCGCTTCCTTCCTGGCGATCGGGCCTGCGGGATCGGACATGGATCGCTATGGAAGTGCGAGCGGTGATACCTGGAGCGGCCAAGGTGAAACGCCTCAATGGCTGAAACTGGCCATCAGCGCGGGACAGTCCATCGGGCACTTCGAGCTTCCGTCGACAGCACCGACCCAACCGGCAACGCAGTCTGGTGCGGACTGGAAAAACGACCCTTTTGCCGGAAGCGCCCTCGCGCGGTCAAACCACCGCTAGGCAATAGCCTGCCGCCCGGTTTTGCGTTGGCCGTCGTTTCAGCGTTGCCTCGCCTCGTTCGTCAATTAGAAGCAAGAAGAAAAAACGGTCAAGGAGCGCGATTGCAACCTATGCCTGCGCCGGCGTGACCGGCGGACTTTCAGCTGTCCCCGACGTCTCGCCGACGGCGGCATCGCTATCGCTGAGGCCCCCATCCGGCCATGCGCTCATGCCCTCAATGGTATCGGCGATTCTAGCGGAGATCGCGTAGTGCACCATGTGGCCGGCCCCGGGCGCTACGAGGAGCGTGCTTTGAGGGATCGCCCGATGCAGCCGGACCGAATTTGCTTCGGGGTCGATGACCTTGTCATCCGCTCCCGCAAAGATGCTGACCGGCATCTTGAGGTCCGAATAACGGGCACTTAACTGTGCGGCGGCCGGGATCATGAACGCCGCATCCTCAGCCTCGGCTCTGATCTGCACTGGACGGAGCACCATTTCACGAGCGACGGATTCGAAGAAGTCGTCTGGAACTGGCGCCGGGGCGAACATGATTTGCACCGTGCGCCTGAACAGGAGGCGGCCGCTCAACGGCGAAACGGTGTACCGCAGGACGTCACCGAGGATGGGAAGCGCTGCCGGCGCAGCTAGCGCTACATCAGCGCGGACGGTCGGATAATAATAACCGGAGACCAACACGAGGCCGCGCAGGTCTGCGGCGTCGCCGGCCGCCATGTTCAGTGCGACCAGGGTGCCCCAGGAATGTCCGAGTACGACCGGTCGCTTTACGCCGACCTGTGTGAGTGCCTGTTGTATCACCGCAGCTTGGGCCTGTGCGGTCCACAGCCGGTCGCGTGGCCGCCCGCTGAATCCGAAGCCCGGGCGGTCAAACGCGATCACGCGGTGCCGCTCAGCTAACCGGTCGATCAACCCGCTGGCGATGAAGTCTTGCAGCAGCACGGCATTTCCATGCAAAAGCACGACCGCGGGCCCTTCGCCCTTGTCGACATAATGAAGCGGCACACCGTCGACTTTGACAAACCGGCCGACTGGCGGATTATCGCGCTCCGCTTTGCGGGCACGATGTCGAACCCACAGTGCACCGACCGCGGCGGCGGTTGCGGCAGCCGCGAGTGCTCCGATTGTTTTGGCGGGTACAGGAACTTTGTTCAAAGCGCGGCCCATGACTTCTCCAGTAGTGGCGATGGCGGGAGCCGATCCGCTTCGGGAGAAGATGAGCTCGCTGCCGCAGCCTGTAAGTGCTCGATGATCTGGTCTGCGCGGATTAGCGTTCCCAGTATCGTGTCCCCGGTTTTTGCGCAACGACCATGCCGGGACTGGCATCGGTACAGCGGCAGGGCGCCGCGAAAAGCTGTGCCGCGTCGTATACTCTGAGACTCCAACAAAAGGGAGTCCATCATGAGCAAGGCCCATGACGCCAAAAAGACGGAAAAGAAAGTCGCCACCAGAACGCCGAAGGAAAAAAAGGAGGCGAAGAAGCTGAAGAAGGATGCTTCGAAGCGTCAGTGACCTCGCAATGCAACTAGCCGCTGGGTTCGACTCTGGGCCAGCGGCGATCTTGCCAGCGCAAACAGCTACGGTTACTTACATGCACCTGAGCGTCGCCGTGCCGATCGCCAGTTCCCGGCGTCCATCGTGCCGTTGGGTGCGGGCAATCGGATGCTTTGGCTAGCTATGTCCTGCAAAGTCGACTCGGCGAATGACCGCTGTACCCCAATCGGAGACGACGAAGCGCTTGAGCGTTGAGAGGCAGAAATGGGTCGTCAAGCGCCAATGGTGTCCGCTGGACAGCCACAGGTCAGGATTGCGACGAGCTGCCCAAGCATGGCTACGGTTGCAGATGCGCATGCAGACTTCGCCATTGCGATGACTTCTCTTTTCGAAATAGTCGCTTTTCCGGCCGCAACTGGGTCGGTGCGAACCGCTTTCCCGCATCCTGCCGTTCTGCGAATGGTTACAGTTTCATTGCGTTCTACGGGTAGGGCCCCGGCGGGCACCCAAATTCCTCAGGGGATGGGCACTTCAAATTCCTCTATATGAACGGCCCCTTTTGCGCCAGGTTTTCTCATGTTTTGACGAGCAGGATAGGTTGCAGCTCTATATGCGACCTTGTTGCAGCCCATACCGCCGCTGCGGGTCCCCATGAAATCCGCTGACTCGTGCCTCATTCCAGGGAAGAGCTCGAAGCTCGTTGGAATTTCCAGGTTTCACGAGTCCCGGTCTTACCTGTTCAGTCATTACACTTGATTGCCAACGCAACTTTTGACGGGGGCTATCCTGTATCAGAGAGTTTGTTAAAGACAACGAAGCCTCAAGCCGGCTTAATGCTCACGTGATCTTTGCTGTAAGGTCGATCGTGCGCAAGTATGGCCCAGATGATTCGTGCCATCTTGTTGGCGAGTGCGACTGCCGCGACCTTCAGTGGCCGCCGCTTCTTCAGCTGCTCGAGCCATATTCCAGGCTGTTTGGTATTGCATAGAACGCTACGCGCACCATGGATCAGCAACGTTCTCAAATAGGTGTCGCCACGCTTGCTTATACCCAGCAGCTGAACTTTTCCGCCGGTTCCTGTTTGTCCGGGTACCAGACCGAGCCACGCGGCAAACTCACGGCCCGACTTGAACGACCCGGGATCACCCATCGTTGCGACAGCTGCGGTCGCGCTCAACAGACCAACGCCGGGTATTTGAGCTATCGCCCGGGATGCCTTGTCTTCCTTCATCCAAGTCTGCAGCCGTCGTTCGATTTCAACGATCTGCTCGTCGAGCTTGGTTAGGCCTTTCCACTGTTCGCGGAGCGTATCGATCAGCATAGCCGGCAGCCGCTCCGACAACCTGGCCAAAACATCCGGTATTGCCTTGTTCAGCGCGCTGCGAGCCTTGCCCATCACTTCGCCATATTCGGTTAGGAGTCCACGCAGGCTGTTTATCTGCATCGTTCGGAATTTCACCAGTTGCTGCCGCATGCGATGCATGGCGAGGACCGCTTGCTGGCCCTCAGTTTTGACGGCTACGGATTTACGCGGCATCTGCGCTGCCATCCAGATCGCTCGCGTATCTGCGGGATCGTTCTTGTTACCGATGTTGAATGCCTTGACGAACTTTGCGGGCATCAGTTTGACTTGGTGCCCCATTTTAGTGAGAGCGCGAGCCCAGTGTTGAGCGCCGCCACACGCCTCCATCCCGATCAGGCAGGGTGTGCGGTTCACGAAATGCTCGAGAAACGCTGTGCGCTTGATCGATCTGTTGACAACCTCACCGGTGTCGGGATCGATCCAATGCATCTGCATCACGTTCTTGGCGATGTCCACGCCGACGGTCGTATAGTTCACTTTGCATCCTCCGGGTTGCCTGTGAAGATCTCATGATCTTCCAATCTGGGCACTCTGATGCCGTCGGCCCGTGAGGATCCACTCCACTTGCACCTCTGGGCGGGGCCGTTCATATCATTCCACCCCGCGCGCCCGGTTGAGTAGCCGGTAGCGACGTAGCAGGACGTTTATTTTCTTCTCCTTCAGGCATGAAGGAGATTAAGAGGTGAACGTCTTGAAACAGCATCTCCAAGCCACGATATTCACGCTGCTCGAACGCGGGGCAAGTCAGCGCAAGATCCACGAGGTCACGGGGATCGACCGCAAGACGATCCGCCGCTATCAGTCGATCTTTGAATCGCAGCGAGTCTCGGACGAGGCAAATTCCTCCACCGCCGCGCCCACCGACATGGCGGAGCCGGTGGGCGCGCAAACTCCTCCACCACAAACTCCTCCACTTTCGCGCCCGCCGGCTTCTCGGATCGTCGCACCGGTCAAACCGTTCAATTTCGCCCGTTCCGCCAGCGAACCCTATCGCGAGTGGATTGAGCAGCAGATACGCTTGAAGCGCAATGCCCAAGCGATTTACCAGGATCTGGTCGACCAGTTCGGCTTTACTGCGAGCTACGACAGCGTCAAACGCTTTGTGCGCGCCCTCCGGCACGTCGATCCCGAGCAGTTTGACCGCCTCGAGTTTGCTCCGGCTGAGGAAGCTCAAGTCGATTATGGTGAGGGCGCGCCGACGCGTGATCCGAGGACGGGCCGGTATCGGCGCCCGCGCTTGTTCGTCATGACGCTACGCTATTCGCGGCGCAGCTTCCGGCAAGTGGTCTGGAAGTCGAGCAAGCAGGTTTGGGCACAACTACACGAGGACGCCTTCCGGTACTTCGGTGGCAGCGTGAGTTACGTCGTCCTCGATAACCTCCGGGAAGGTGTCATCACCCCCGATCTATATGAGCCGGAGCTCAACCGGCTCTATGCGGCGATGCTTGAGCATTACGGCGTCGTGGCCGACCCGGCTCGCGTACGAGACCCGAATCGAAAGGGCACGGTAGAGAACGCGATCCAACACACGCAGAACACCGCGCTCACCGGCCGGCGTTTCGAATCACTCGAAGCTCAAAACGAATTCCTTATGCATTGGGAGGAGAACTGGGCAGCCAGGCGCATCCACGGCAGAGCCCGGCGGCAGGTCGAAGCTATGTTCCAGGAGGAGAAGCCACATCTGCGGCCGCTGCCGGCCACCGCGTTCCGCTACTTCACCGAAGTCGTACGCACCGTCTGGGACGACACCACAGTAAGTATCGAGCGCAGCAACTATGCGGCGCGCCCTGCGCCCATCGGCAGCCTCGTCAGCGTGCGCATCTACGACACCACGATTGAGATCCGCGACCGGCGCACTCAGGAGTTGCTGCGCACCCATCCACGCCACACGCAGCCCGGTTCACTCGAATTGCCCGAGAGCGAGCGACCGTTCAATCCGTCGCGCCAGACGAGCCTGGCGCTCGCTAGCGCCGGCGACATCGGCCAACGAACGAAGGCACTTTGCCAGCATCTGTTCGACGCCGAAGGACGCGTCGGACATCGCGGCATGTGGGGCATCGTCGCGCTGGCGAAGAAGTATCCCGCCTGGCTCGTCGAGCAAGCCTGCGACCACGCGCTGCATCATCACCTGTATCGCTACCGGCAGGTGCGCACCGTTGTCGAACGGCTGTTCGAACAGGCACTTGAGCGCCTCGATCGGGCGCCGCAGCTCGCCTTGCCGCTCACCCAGGAGCACCCGTTGATCCGGCCCGCAACCGAATACAGCGAGCTCTTCGACGCCGGCGCGCAGCACAGCGCCACATCTCGATCCTCCACGACGGGAGAAACCGTATGACCACCACCTTACCGGACATCGAACGCGCGCTAAGGCTATTGCGTCTGTCAGGCGTACGCGACACGCTCGAGACACGCGTGCTGCAGGCCCAAGGGAGCCAGCAACCATTTCTGGAGACCTTCGCGCTGATTCTGCAGGACGAACTCGACCGGCGACAGTCGTGCCTCATCGAGCGTCGCTACCAACAATCGGGTCTCGAGGAGAGGCTTACCCTGACGGAATTCGACTGGTCGTTCAATCCAAAGCTGCCTCGCCAAGCCTGCTTCCAGCTACACGCACTGAAGTTCATCGCCGCTGGCGAAAACGGTTTAATTGTCGGCAAGCCTGGCACCGGCAAGTCGCACGTGGCGAAGGCCGTCGCATATCAGGCCGTCCTCCACGGGCACAAGGTGCAGTATCTCGAGACCGATGACTTCTTCAACCGTTATGCGCTGAGTACTCAGGAACAACGGCAGGCGCGGCTGCGTGCCATTCTCGATTGCGACCTGCTCGTGCTCGACGACCTGTTCCTCTCACGTACGATCCCCGACGACGCCGGCGCACTATTGCAGACCCTGATCCATCAGCGCTACAAGTTGCGTCGAAGCGTGGTGGTCACCTCCAATCGCGTCGTACAGGACTGGGGCGCCTATCTTGGCGACAACACGATGAGCACCACGATCCTTGACCGCCTTATGCATCATTGCCACCTCCTCGAATTCAATGGTCGCAGCTACAGGCTCAAGGAAGCTGCCGAGGCGCTTGCGCAGAAAACGAAAGAAGGCTAAAACGACGATGTCCTGCATTACGGGGTGGGGGAATTTACGCGCCCATAAGTGGAGGAATTTGAACTGCCCGTCCGGGGGTAGGGCCGGGACGGAATCTCGAGAGTCCGCCGGTTGTCGACATCACATTCGTGGATCAGCAGGGAGATAGGATCAAGGCGAATCCGTATCCGGCGCAATGTTCGAAGGGACCACCTAAGGGCGGATTCTCACACTTTGTTTCAATTTGTTGCATGTCGCGGAAAGCTGCGCAGGTCAAGGCTTTCCGCCGATTACAGGGTTTGTGGTGCTCCCGCTCGGTCGCTGCGTTGGTAAAGGTTTCAACGGAGGCACCGTTAGAAGACACATGCCAGCGAGGAACGACACCATGCTTATCCAGACGAAAGCCAGCGCAGATACGTTGCGTGAAATTAATGTTCGCCGGACGTCCGCCATTGGCGCTGACTACGCCGCCGGCACTGCCCCCCAGACACAAGCCGCTGCGGCGGACAGCTCAGCGGTGACGCTTTCGTTGACCTCTGCGTTGCGCGCGTCCAGCGCAACGGATATCGATATGGACACGGTAGCTTCAATCAAAGCCGCGTTGCGTGACGGTAGCTACAGCATGAATTCGAGCAACATCGCCGATGGCATTCTCGGCATGGCGCGCGATCTGATGCGAAAGGCGCCACGAGAGTAGAGAAATAAGTCGGTATCCTTCGGGACCGACGTGTGACCCGTTGCGGTCACGCGATGGAAAGGCGGGGCCGGTCTATTGGGCCCGGTGCCGACGTGACCGAGGTGCATCACCGTCACAGGCGCGACAAAAGGATTTTTTCCGCTTCCGCAAGAAGCGCTCGTGCGTACTCGGATGCGAACATATCGTCGTTGTGGTCGGTGCGACCGAGAACTACCGGGTTTTCAAGCCGCGCCTCTTCAACAAACGCCGAACGGGCGGCCGCCGAAACGAACGAGACATCTGCGACGATTTTCTCCGCTATATCGTCGACGTCGCCAATTTTGACGCCTTCATCAGACACGATCGTCGCGGTCGCG
Source organism: Caballeronia temeraria (assembly GCF_001544795.2). Classification (GTDB taxonomy): domain Bacteria; phylum Pseudomonadota; class Gammaproteobacteria; order Burkholderiales; family Burkholderiaceae; genus Caballeronia; species Caballeronia temeraria. Next base: position 7,632 of record NZ_FCOI02000063.1, read on the forward strand.
TTGATGCCACGGCGGGTTTCTAGGAACGCTATGGACTAGGGGTCGATACGAAAAGCCATCCAATTTCTCCATCGGTAGCGGCCGAGCAGGATACTCGGCTCACTACCCAGGGTACCGACGCGACAGTATTGTCAAGGCAGCGCCTGACGCGTTTTGGATGCTCAGTGGGACGTAATTTTGCCGGCAGCGATCGCCTTCGCAAGCTCGTCGGCAAGAGCCGCTTGCACCGACGCATGCTTTTCTCGCACGGCCTCGGCGTCTTTCGTAAGTTCGGGAAGATCTTGGAGCAGAGATGCGATTTCTGCATCGCGTGCGGCGGCTAACTCCGCCAGGTTCTCAGGCCGCAATGCGCGTTCGAGGATTCCCGCGTCAATGCAGAAATGCCTGCTGATTGCCTCGCACGCATGTACGAGCGCGAAAGACACTTGCTTTTCCTCGTCTAAGCCTTTGCCCTTAGGGCAGAAGTAGCCCGCGTACAGAACGTCGCCGATTATCTCCGTTGCAACCCAGTCGGCGAGGTCTTCCTCGAACGCACGCGTGTCGCGGCTGGCTGACGCAAACATGCGGACCGCGTCCGCCTTTGACACCTCGCGCGAGTAGATCTCGACGCGACCGCCTCCGGCCTCCGCGTCGACCCATACCAAAGCTTTATCATCGTTCGACATATTCGCCCCTCCCGTTGGGATTAGAAGAGTTCCTTCTGGGCGAGCGCAAGACCTATCGCTTCGTTTTGTTCCGCCGTCAGATTTCTCGCGTCGACGCGCTCTCGTTGATGATAGATCATCGGTCCATACACGTCGGCCAGTACCCTTGCTCTTGGGCAGACGGCGAAGTCATCCGTCGCCGCTTGGCGGGATCGCCAATAGTTAATGGCGTTCTCAATATCAGTGATCGTGTACTCGTTCATCCTGCTGGCTGCCGTTGCTCGGTCAAACGCGGATGATACTCTTCGTCGCCCCTCGCTTTGTCAGCGATCGGCGGCGGTGATGGTTTGTCGGGCGAGTGGCCAATGGCCGGACGCGCGGGCGTCACCCAACGCTCATTAGGCCTTGAGCGTTGGCGGCACGGTGCTAGTGCATTACTTCGCCTTGCAACTCGATGGCCAATTCCGCAGCCAACGCAGCCTGCACGTTTCCATGCTTTTCGCGGATTGCTTCGGCGCCGGCTAACATTTCCGGATGGTCGTTAAGGAACGAAGCCAGTTCCGCGTCTCTCGCGGCGCTGAGCGCCGCCACGTTCGCGGGCTCTAGCGCGCGCTCCAACGTCTCGGCGTCGACGCCGAAATGCTCGCTGATAGCAGCGACCGCGTGCACAATCGGGAACGCCACATCCTCGTGCGCGTCTTTGCCGCCCTCGACGAAGAAGTAGCCTGCGCAGAGCAGGTCGCCCTTGACCTCCGCTGCGACGCGCGAGGCAAGATCGTCCTCGATTGCTCGCCTGTCGTTGCTCGCGGATCCAAACATCCGCAGCGCCTCTCCCTTCGTCGCTTCGCGCGAGTAAATTTCGACGCGGCCAGTTTCGGCGCGTTCTAGTTCGACGTAAACAATTGCGCCATCGAGTTTGGACATATATCCCTCTTATAAGAAAGTAGTAGAGCGTCGCCCCCGGACGTCAGCCAGGACGTACGCCATGGAGGCAGACTGCGAAATCATTACTTGACGCCCGGCGGGCGCGCTTGTGGTTGATCGCTTTTCGTAACGTCAGTATCGAAGTGCCCCTTCAAGCTGCTCGGCGGGTCTTCAGTAGCTGTTTGATTCCGTCGCGAGTAAGACTGGGGTTTGCTGCCTTCGCCGACACGATCTCCGTCAGTTCGTCGTCCGAGTACGCAGCGAGAACCGCGAGTTCCCCCGCATTGAAAAGCGCCTCCATCTCGGACCGATGCCGGGAGCTGACGAAGCGCTGATAGACGCGCAGGTATTGGGCCGTGGTCGCCTCGGAAAAACCGTAGCACGTTCTGGCGAAGGCTAAAAACACCCTCGCCCCACTTTTCTCAGCCGCAGCCACGCTCGAGCCGTCGGACTGAGCTTTTTCTACACAGCGATTGACCACTTCCTTCTTGGCGGCCAATAAGGCTTCGCCAGCGATAAAAACATTTACTCTTTGCTTCAACACGGGCTTTCATTTCCTCTTTAGTTGCCGTTGCGGGATAGGGGTGTGCTTTCGTATGAAAGGGAGCCCTCACCAACTCTATCGATGTTTAACGGCACGCAAGACGAATTCTTTCGTTTTCGTCCGTGGGTACTGCTCTTTTTTGTTGGTGGCCTGCGCCGCGTGTCATCAGACGGATATGGAAAGGAGGCACGCGCGGCTCGGACGCGACACAGGCCTCCGACGAAGTGTCCGACCACACTCTGTTTTCTTCGCCCTGTCCGCGCTGCTCCAGCGCGATTACTTCTCACGCTCCTATCGGGCTGCGCTTTAACGGACGAGGCTCGCCCGCTCGGCACAACCTTTGCGCTGCCTTAAGTGTCTGCGCGCTGCAGGCTAACCGGGAGACAGGCCATGAATGAAGATCAGGTGAAAGGGGTCGGCGAGAAGGTCAAGGGCAAAATCAACGAGGGCGTCGGCAAAATGACGGACGATCCGGCGCAGGAAGCAAAGGGCGATGCACAACAGGTCGCAGGCGAGGCGCGCAAAGAGCTGGGCGACGCCAAGGAGGACCTGAAAGATGCGGCAGACGACACGTCTAAACCATAACCGTACTGCATGCGAGGTTGCAAACTCAAAAGCCTAACAAAGCGCCGGGAACTCCCCGGCGCCTTCGTTTTTCAGACACGAAAGTTCGGCGACAGCCAAGTGCGGGGCCTTGGCTGCGCGATTACCCCACTCGGCGGGGCTGTGCGCGTCCGAAGAAGTGTAAATCGATACGTTTGGAAAATTAATATCTGAACGGCGGCCGGCGTTCCGCGAATTTGGCGATCCCATCGATTTGAGTCGCGCTTCAGCAGTCGCGCATCCATGCCGTTATGGAGGCATGGACACCTGTGACACTAACCTCCTGGGGGCCTTCGAGCTCCGCATGATCGACGCCGATATCTCCCACATACGACTTGCCATTGAAGCGGTCTTGCAGGAGCCAAATTCGGCTCTGCCGCTTTCCTATTGGCGCAGGCGGCTTGAGCACCTCTTGCGTAGCCGTCACCTTATGCACCATCAGTTCTCCGCGGTAGCCGACTTGCTCAGCAGAGTCGCGAAGATCGACGATGACTCAACCGGCCTCGCGCTCCCGCCAAAACCCTTCGACGAACGGTCTCCCCAACTTCCGAGCCTTCGTTAGGATTTACGTTGGTTAGGAAGCGCCACACGGAAGCAACGCAGATCGGTCGAAAGCGATGAGCTCCGAGGGCAGGGCAAGGTCCGGACCGCGAATGTTAGGTGCACCGCAAAGGGGACAGTCTTAGCGGTCTTGTCGAGTGTCCCAGACGCGAAGAATCGCAATAGCGGTGGGTTCTTCCGCATAGGCGGGCAGAACCTCATAGTGAAGCTCGTAGTGTCCAGCAAGGCACACCCACCGATGCACTTCTCGCGCCGGGGGTCCATCGTAGCCGTCCAGTTCTTCCGCGATACGATGAAAATGGTCTTGACCCAAGCGCTCCGCCTCGTCGAGCAGCGCGTTGACGACCTTGCGCGCGGTAGCCGCGTCGTTGTATTTCTTCACATGCACCGCGATTACGCTTAAATCGGACATCGCTTTGCTGGTTGCGAGGACTTTGACGCTCACGCCTTCTGTACCGGCAATTCGTTGTCCGTGCCCAGGCTATTGGCCCAGGCACGAGCTTGCTCCATTGAGAGCAGACGGCCCGCGGTGACGTCTTCCAGACCCTCCTGAATCAGGCGTCGGGTCTCTGCCTCACGCGCAAGAAACTGCACCAGCGCCTTCTTGATGATCCACTGGCGGGGCCGTTCAAGAAGCTCCGACAACGCGTCCACTTCCTTAGCGAGTTCGACTGGCACCTGTGCCGTCAATGTTCTAGTTTCGATGGCCACGTATGACTCCGACGTTTCCTAATAGACTTTATTGTAAATCAATAGGAGCCTCCGGAGGCGCTGTCGGTACAGCGTGCGACGTGTGCGTCGGTGCGACCGGCCAGTTTCACCGGTGAAACCGACCAAATTTGGTTTCCCCGGGGAAACTTAGTCAGCTCGGCCAACTCATTATCGAACGATCGTTTGATAATGCCTTTTTTGTTAAGTCGGTGCCCTCCTAACGGCTGTCAACGGTGATAATTCGTATTATCCATCCGAATACAGATATTCGAAAGAATTGATCAGTGGTCGGTTTTTGTTGCGCGAAGGAGTGCCTCCTTCCGGGACTATCATTGATTCCGTGCAGATTCCGGGCTAGGGCGATTCCGCCCTGGCAAGGCTTTGCGTCAGGGCTATGCACTTGAAATGCTGGCTCATCAGGGTCCGAAAAATCGCGAGTCGATGATTTGTCTTGCGGATGAAGTCGCGCAGGCAGTCGAAGCCGGCGACGTCGTCGCCTACATTGCGAGCGACCGCTCGTTTAAACAAGGCGATGGTGAGCCAGGTCGGCAATCCGTTGCTGACGAAGATGGTCATGCAACTGCGCGACGACATGCGGCTTTACGGAATCGTTCGTCTGAAGGTCTCAAACGGCAGAAGGAATCCGTGGAAGAGCACTATCAGATGGTGGCCTTCGCCGAAAACGGCGAAGTCGAAAAAATCGGCGCGCTGATCAGCCGCCACATTTTGCGTGGAAACCGCTGTTCAGGTCAGCGCTCGATCGTTTCGAATGACTGCCTGAGGCGTCACTGCGCGTGGCTGCCCTTTTCTTCAGCAGCGATGTGCTCGCGAGATGATGACATGCGGTGCGCCCAGCATCTGTGTTCGATAGCGTCGCCCTGCATTGCGGCAATCGCCGTCGCCCGCACGGGAATGGAGTTGTGGGCGCGCGAGCGCCGGTCTCCAGCCCCGCCGGCGCCGTCCTCGGTGTAACTGTCCGTGTGTATGTGCACAGGACGCATGTCGAGATAAGGCTTCACGTGGCCGTCGGTCCAGACAGGCTAACGATCGACATCTTTCTGGTGTCGGAAGATGAATACGAAATGGCACTGCGCTCCAATCCTTATGCGCGCGACTGGCGAAAGCACTGCAAATTCAGCGCACTTTGTTCGTCGGCACGTATTTCATGCCAGTTGCAGTGCAACCAGGGTCACACTGGGACGACATGCTGCGCACCCGGTTGATCGTCTTCTGCAATCGCCAATGGAAGAACTGGTTATGCCCGTGCATGCGTGGTCAGTATCTCGATCAGGTTTCGACATGGGCCGTTTCCGGCAAGCGCACAACGATAAGCAGCGAGACGACGGCAGCCGCCATTAACAGATAAGCGGCCGATAGGGGGTTGGCATCGAGGTGCATGAACCACAGCGCCGCCAACGGTGTCAGTCCGCCGAGGACGCCAAAGCCAACGTTGTACGCGAGCGAAAGTGTCGTACATCGCAGGTTTCGGGGTAGCATTTCGGCCATGTAGGTCGGCGCGACGCCGACGAAGCAGCCGATGAGCGCCGCGAACAAGCATTGACCCGCTGCGGCGAATATCGGATTGAGGTGATGCATCAACCAGAAAAGTGGCAGCGCGAGCACCAACAGCGCCGTCGCAGCAGCCAGCAGAACCGGCCTCCGTCCGACCTTGTCCGAGAGCGCGGCTGCTATCGGGAACATGCCCATCTGAATCGCCACAGCCAGCGTATTGATGTCGAGCGAGATCGATGCGGGCATATGCACCGTCTGCCGCAAATAGGTCGTCGAAAACACAAAGCACAGGTAAAAGCCGATCGATCCGACTGCATTCATGCCGATCAGTCGCAGCATCATGCGCCATTGCGTGGTCAATGACTCACGCCACGGCGAAAATGATTTCTTCGCGGGCGCCGCGTTGTCGGAAATCGTGCGCCGGAGGTACAACGCGATCGCGCTGATGCCGAGACCGATCAGGAAAGGGATGCGCCAACCCCACGCGTGGATCGATTCGCTGCTCAATACGGTCGTGAGCAGAGCACCGACAGCGGAGCCGGCCAGCGTTCCGCCCGCTGCGCTCATCATCGCCGCACTGCCAACGATGCCGCGCCGACGTCCGCCAGCCTGCTCGACGAGGAAAGTGACGGATGTGCCCATCTCACCGGCAACCGCGAGACCCTGCAGTAAACGCAACAATACGAGCAGCACCGGCGCAAACACGCCGATCTGCGCATAGGTCGGCAGCGCGCCCATCATGAATGTCGGTACGGCCATGCAGACGACGGAAGTCCACAGCGCCGCACGTCGGCCGAATTTGTCGCCGATATGCCCGAATATCAGCGCGCCGAACGGGCGCACGACAAAGCCCACCGCGAACGCAGCGAACGACGCCAACAGTGACATGAAATGGTTTTGTGCAGGAAAGAACAGCGCACCGATGGTAGCCGCAAAGAAGCCGTACACCGTGAAGTCGTACCACTCCATCGCGTTACCAATGGCACCTGCAATAGCACCCCGGTATAGACTACGTTTCGTTTCGGGTCCGAGAGTTGCATTGACAAGCTCCGACATACAGTATCTCCGTTTCGTCAAATGCGGTGCGCTCACGCACCGGCGTCACTAAGGGCGAACAGACGATAACGGTCGAGATTTAGTCGAGAGTTACGGTTAGCTTCGCAGAATCCATCTCGAGGCTGCCGCAAGCCGCATGAAACGCGGCGACCAGGCGTTGAAAAGGGCAAGCGTCGTACATTCCACCCGCGAGCAGGAAAGAGCAAACATACGGAAGAATGTGTTCACTGAGAATCGCACTGCACTCGACAGGCAACATCGCGGTGATGTTGTCGATCGCCATGATGACGATACCTGTTTTCGTGTGGCAGACGGGCGCTGCAAAGCTGGTCGAACCGAATGCCGAGGAGCCGGATTGCGCAAATGCGTCGCTTTGCAGCTTATATCGCCGATCAACCTGGTTTTCGTCTTCGGACCGATCATCTCTTCATTGAGGAATAGGGCATGGCGATGTCCATCGGCTCGCCAATCATCGCTGACGCACCAGACTACGCCACGATCGGCGTCTTCGCGCCAATCATGCTGATTTTCGCGCCGTTGCTGCAAGCCTTGAGCATGGGGTGTCAATACGGCACCAGTACCATCGGACGTGTCAGAAATCTTGTGTGCTGAGGTCGATTAAAAAATCTCAACTGATGGCGGAGGTGAAGCGCTCGCCGA
>NZ_FCOI02000064.1 GCF_001544795.2 Caballeronia temeraria
TGTGACCGCGGGCGTATCGAGCTGCTTTCTTTGGTTACTTTCTTTGCAGCAGCAAAGAAAGTGACTGCCGCCCCGCACAGGGGCAGCGCAAATAGACCGACGAGAAAACAGGATTTCACATAAGCCAATCCAGACCAAACAAATAGGAACCCGAAATGAACATCACACAAGGAACGTTTTCATTCCTCCCACCATTGACCGACGAAGAGATATCGTCGCAAATAAACTACGCCTTGGACCAAGGCTGGTCCTGCTCGGTGGAATACACCGACGATCCCCACCCAAGAAACACGTATTGGGAAATGTGGGGCCTCCCGATGTTCGATCTCCACGAGGCTGCCGGCGTGCTGATGGAGGTGAACGAATGCCGCAAGACCTACCCGAACCACTACATCAAGGTGAACGCCTTCGACTCGGTGCGCGGTTTCGAAACGATGCGTCTGTCTTTCATCGTGAACCGCCCGACGGAAGAAAGAGGCTTCCGCCTGGAACGTCAGGACGATAGAAGCCGCATCCAGCGCTACGCGATCCGCACCTACGCAACCGATCGCCCGAGCGGCGAGCGTTATTGATGAGGAACAGAGATCATGAGCGACGCCGAAGCCACCCTCGAAGCAGCGCCTCTTCAAACGCACACGCAAACGCAAGCGACGCACGCCGACCTGATGGCGCTCTATCGCGAATCACGCATCGGCGAGGTACTAGCGGAACTGGACCGCGATCTCATCGGCCTCGCGGCCGTCAAGACGCGCATCCGCGAAATCGCGGCGCATCTGCTCGTGGAGCGCGCGAGAGAGACGCTCGGCATCGCATCGGGTGCGCCCACGCTGCACATGTGCTTCTCGGGCAATCCCGGAACCGGCAAGACCACCGTCGCGCTGCGCATGGCGCAAGTGCTGCATCAACTCGGCTATATCCGGCGCAATCATCTCGTCTCTGTGACGCGCGACGATCTCGTCGGACAGTACATCGGCCATACCGCGCCCAAAACGCGCGAAGTGCTCAAGCGCGCAATGGGCGGCGTCCTCTTCATCGACGAGGCATATTACCTGTATCGCCCTGAGAACGAGCGCGATTACGGGCAGGAGGCCATCGAAATCCTGCTGCAGACGATGGAAAACCAGCGCGACGATCTCGTCGTGATCCTCGCGGGATACGAATCGCGCATGGAGACGTTCTTCCACAGCAATCCCGGCTTTCGTTCTCGCATCGCGCATCACCTCGTGTTTCCGGACTATGCGCCCGGCGAGCTTCTGCAAATCGCCGAGCATATGCTGGCCGACATGCACTATCGCTTCGACGACGACGCGCGGCGGGCCTTCGAAGACTATCTCGCGCATCGCATCAGACAGCCGAACTTCGCCAATGCGCGCTCGGTACGCAACGCGTTGGATCGCGCGCGCCTGCGTCAGGCGAACCGTCTGTTCGAGGCCGCCGAAAGCGGTAACGGCGTCGCCGATGCCAACGCACTGATGCAACTCGACGCAAGCGACATCCGCGCGAGCCGCGTGTTCACCGATTCATAACTTGAAGGAGCGCGCGATGCAGGACGGACGCACGACCTTATCGAAGTTCCTGATCGACACACTGGACCGCAAGCCCGGACCCGAAGCGTCAAGCGGTCTGTCTGCACTGCTTATCGATATCGCTGCATCGATCAAGACGATTGCGGCCGCATTGACGCGCGGCGCGTTGAGCGGACAGCACGGCTCGGCGCAATCGATCAACACGCACGGCGAGGAACAGAAGAAGCTCGACCTCGTGACCAACGATATCTTCCTGCAGCATTGCGAATGGGACGGGCTGCTCGCGGGCATGGTGTCCGAAGAGATGGACGAGGTCTACGCAATTCCCGAACCGTATCCGCGCGGCGAGTATCTGCTTGCGTTCGATCCGCTCGATGGTTCGTCGAACATCGATATCAACGGCGTCGTCGGCTCCATATTTTCCGTGCTCAGACGCGGCAGCGACGAAAGCGGCGCACCCGGCGATGCATCGTTTCTGCGTCCGGGCCGCGAGCAGGTCGCGGCGGGCTACGCGATCTACGGACCATCGACGATGCTTGTGCTCTCCGTCGGCAACGGCACGCACGGCTTCACGCTCGAACGCGATGTCGGCAACTTCGTGCTCACGCATTCCGATATCCGCATTCCCGAGGATTCATGCGAGTTCGCGATCAACGCGTCGAACGAGCGCTTCTGGGAGCCGCCCGTGCGCCGCTACGTGCAGGAATGCAAGGACGGCCGCACCGGCTGCCGCGCGCAGGACTTCAATATGCGCTGGATCGCATCGATGGTCGCGGAAGTGCATCGCATCCTCATGCGCGGCGGCGTGTTCATGTATCCGCGCGACTTCAAGACACCCGAGATGGAAGGACGTCTGCGTCTCCTGTACGAAGCCAGTCCGATGAGCTTCATCGTCGAACAGGCGGGCGGGCTGTCGATTACCGGCCGCGAGCGCATTCTCGATGTCGAACCGAAAGCGCTGCATCAACGCGTGCCCGTGATACTCGGGTCGCGCAACGAAGTGGATCGCATCCAGCGCTATCACGGCGAATACGATCGCGGCGAGGACAAGCCGTTCACATCGCCTTTGTTCAAGGAACGCTCGTTGTTCCTGCCCGAAACCGAAGCCTGATCCTGCCTCTGAAACAGCGCTCACCAAAACGTACAGGGAGACAAGCGCATGTCAGTCAAACATCCGATCGTCGCGGTGACCGGTTCCAGCGGGGCCGGCACCACCACCGTCATGAAGAGCTTCACGCATATCTTCAGGCGCGAAAAAATCAACGCGCAGATCGTTGAAGGCGACGCGTTCCATCGATACGACCGTCTCGGCATGCGCGAAGCGATGAAGCAGAGCGAGCGCGACGGCCTGCTCAACTTCAGCCACTTCGGCCCAGAAGCGAATCTGCTGCAAGAGCTCGAAGCGCTCTTCGATAGCTACGGCGAAACCGGCGGCGGCAAGTATCGTCATTACGTGCACGACGAAGGCGAGGCCGCGCACTACAAGCAGGACGCCGGCACGTTCACGCCGTGGGAAGACATCACGCCCGGCACCGACCTGATGTTCTATGAAGGCCTGCATGGCGCGGCCGTGACCGACAAGATCGATATCGCGCGACATGCGGATCTGCTCGTCGGCGTCGTGCCGATCATCAATCTCGAATGGATTCAGAAGCTGCATCGCGATCAGACGATGCGTGGTTATTCGCATGAAGCGGTCGTCGATACGATCCTGCGCCGCATGCCCGATTACGTGAATTACATCTGCCCGCAGTTCTCGCGCACGCATGTGAATTTTCAGCGCGTGCCGACGGTGGATACGTCGAACCCTTTTACGTCGCGCGAGATTCCGCAGCCCGACGAGAGCTTCGTCGTGATCCGCTTCGCGAAGCCGAAGGGCATCGACTTTCCGTATCTGCTGACGATGCTGCACGACTCGTTCATGTCGCGGCCGAATGTGATCGTCGTGCCCGGCGGCAAGATGGGTCTTGCGATGCAGCTCATCTTCACGCCGATGATCCTGCAACTGCGCGACCGGCGCGCGCGCGCATAGAAAAGGTTTCCATCACGTATCAAAGGAGGCATCTCATGAATGCCGTCGCTGAAGCTTTGCCCGGACTTCATCGCTCGCCCGACACGCGGCAGATGGCGAACGCGTTGCGCATGCTCGCCGTCGATGCCGTCAGCCAGGCGAACTCCGGTCATCCCGGCATGCCGATGGGCATGGCGGAGATCGCCGTCGCGCTGTGGGGGCGTCATCTGAAGCACAATCCCGCCGATCCCGACTGGCCCGATCGCGATCGCTTCGTGCTGTCGAACGGGCACGGTTCGATGCTGCTCTATGCGCTCTTGCATCTCTCCGGCTATGACTTGTCCATCGACGAGATCAAACGCTTCCGGCAGATGGGCAGCAAGACACCGGGGCATCCTGAAGTGGGCGTCACCCCCGGCGTCGAGACGACGACCGGGCCGCTCGGGCAAGGTCTCACGAATGCGGTCGGCATGGCGCTCGCTGAGGCGCTGCTTGCGCGCGAGTTCAATCGGCCGGGGCATGAGATCGTCAATCATCGCACGTATGTTTTTGCGGGCGATGGCTGTCTGATGGAAGGCGTGTCGCATGAAGCGGCTTCGCTCGCGGGCACGCTGCGGCTCGGCAAGCTCACGGTGCTTTACGACGACAACGGCATTTCCATCGATGGTCATGTCGACGGCTGGTTCACCGACGACACGCCGAAGCGCTTCGAATCGTACGGCTGGAACGTGATCCGTGCGGTCGACGGCCACGATGTCGATGACGTATCGCATGCGCTGCAACGCGCGCGCGAGTCGGATCGTCCGACGTTGATCTGCTGCAAGACGGTGATCGGTCTCGGCGCGCCGAAGATGGCCGGCACGCACGACGTGCACGGCGCACCGTTGCCCGCGGACGAAGTGGAAGCGACACGGCGCGCGCTCGGCTGGACGCATGCGCCTTTCGAGATTCCGTCGTCGATTCACGCGCTGTGGGACGCGCGCGAGGCGGGCACGGCGGCGCAGGATGAGTGGAATCGCCGTTTCGATGCGTATCGTCGCGTCTTTCCTGACGATGCCGCCGAGTTCGAGCGGCGCGTGCGCGGCGCGCTGCCCGCGAACTGGCGCGATACGGCCCATGCGTTCGTGCGCGACGCGGATCGCGCGCGGCAGACGGTCGCGACACGCAAGGCGTCGCACCTGGCGATCGAAGGTCTGGCGCGCGCGCTGCCCGAACTGCTCGGCGGATCGGCCGACTTGACCGGATCGAATCTCACGCGCTGGAAGGATGCCGTCGATGTGAGCGCGGCGCCCGAGAAGGGCAATTACATCCACTTCGGCGTGCGCGAGTTCGGCATGAGCGCGATGCTGAACGGCGTCGCGCTGCATGGCGGATATCTGCCGTTCGGCGGAACATTTCTCACGTTCTCCGATTATTCGCGCAACGCGCTGCGCATGGCCGCGCTGATGAAGACGCGCACCGTGTTCGTCTTCACGCACGATTCCATCGGTCTCGGCGAGGACGGCCCGACGCATCAGCCGATCGAACACGCCGCGACGCTGCGCATGATTCCGGGGCTCGACGTATGGCGTCCGTGCGATACGGTCGAGACGATGCAGGCGTGGATCAGCGCGATCGAGCGCGATCGGCCGGCGTGCCTGCTGCTGTCGCGCCAGAATCTGCCGTTCGTGCCGCGCGATGAAGCACAGATCGATGGCATCGAGCGCGGCGGCTACGTGCTTCGCGACTGGCCGTCGACGTGCGATCGCGATGCGCGCCGCGTCGTGCTGATCGCGACCGGCTCCGAAGTCGCGCTCGCCCTCGCCGCCGTCGAGCCGCTGAAGGAAGAGGGCATTCTCGCGCGCGTCGTGTCGATGCCATCGACCACCGTCTTCGACCGCCAATGCAACGCGTGGCGCGAACGCGTGCTGCCCGAAGGCGTGCCGCGCGTCGCGATCGAGGCGGGCGTGACGGCGTTCTGGCGGCAGTACGTCGGGCTCAACGGCGGCGTGATCGGCATCGACCGATTCGGTGAGTCGGCGCCGGCGAGCGAGCTGTTCGCGCACTTCGGTGTGACGACCGATGCGCTCATCGACGAAGCACGCCGCGTCGCCACCTGATTTTTCGCACTCTGCACGGAGATATCACGATGGCTTTCATCGCACTGAGGCAGTTGCTGGATCACGCGGCGGAGCATGATTACGGCGTGCCCGCGTTCAACGTCAACAACATGGAGCAGGTCCACGCCATCATGCAGGCGGCCGAGGCGACGCGAAGCCCGGTCATCCTGCAGGCGTCGGCGGGCGCGCGCAAGTATGCGGGCGAGCCGTATCTGCGGCATCTGGTGCTCGCGGCGGTCGAGGCGCATCCGGATATTCCGGTCGTGCTGCATCAGGATCACGGCGCGAGTCCGTCCGTGTGCCAGCAGGCGATTCGTTCGGGCTTCACGTCCGTGATGATGGATGGCTCGCTCATGCCCGATCAGAAAACGCCCGCCGATTACGACTACAACGTCGATGTGAGCCGGCGCGTCGTCGAGGCGGCGCATTCGGTGGGCGTGTCGGTCGAGGGCGAACTGGGTTGTCTCGGATCGCTGGAGACCGGGCTTGCCGGAGAGGAGGATGGCGTCGGCGCACGAGGCGCGCTGAGCCACGATCGCTTGCTGACCGATCCCGGTGAAGCGCGCGCGTTCGTCAAAGCGACGGGCATCGATGCGCTCGCGATTGCCATCGGCACGTCGCACGGCGCGTACAAGTTCAGCCGCCAGCCGACCGGCGATATTCTCGCGATCGATCGCATCGCCGAGATTCACGCGCGCGTTCCGGATACGCATCTCGTGATGCACGGGTCGTCGTCGGTGCCGCAGGAATGGCTCGCAATTATTCGCGAGCACGGCGGCGAGATGCCGGCGACCTTCGGCGTGCCCGTCGATGAGATTCGGCGCGGCATCGCGAACGGCGTGCGCAAGGTGAACATCGATACGGACATCCGCCTCGCGATGACCGGCGCCATGCGGCGCGCGATGGCGTCGGCGAAGTCGGAGTTCGATCCTCGACATGCGTTGAAGGCGGCGACAGCGGCGGCTCGGGATTTGTGTATCGAGCGGTTCGAGGCGTTCGGGTGCGCGGGACATGCGCATCGCATCAGGCCGATGGGGCTGGAAGCGATGGCGAAGCGGTATCACTGAGGGCGCGCCGCTCGTGGGATCATGACGGGCGGCGCGGGGTCAGGCGGGCGTGGCCGCGTTGAGATATCCAGCGAGTTCGCTGTCGACGGTCAGGAATCTGAGCACTTCGGTGCGCGCCTGCGCGACCAGCACGCGATCGAATGGATCGCGATGCAGGTCAGGCATGGCACGCACGGCCAGAGCGTGTTTGAGCTGAACCGGAAGCACGATGACCGATTGCTCATTCAGCTCGTCGATGGCTCGCTCGCCATTCGGCTCGAGCTTGCCTCGTGCGGATTTGATCGACAGCTCCCAAATGCTCGCGGTGCTGACGAAAACCTGCTCGGCCTTGGCGATCATTTTTCGAAAGTCGTTCGGCATTCTGCGATCGTTCGAGACGCTCCAGACATAGACGTGCGTATCGAGCAGCAAGCGCATCATCGGCTCTCGGGTACGGGGGCAGCGTCGTATATCCGCGGTTTGTAGAACGCTGCAATGATGTCATCGGGCAACGGTTTGACGAGTTCGTCCTCAAGCACGGATTCGTCATCCACACGTCCGATGACCATCGAACCGCACGATTCAGGATCACCGTCGGACAGATTTCCGACCGCCCTCACGCCAAGCAACAACGCCGGACGATCACCGCCAATGGCCACATCCTTGCCTTCCGCCACCATTTCGAGAATCCTGGGCAAGTCCTTCTGCGCCTCTTCAACACTGAATATGTACATGAACACTCCGGATAACTAAGAAGAGATTCGATGCTATCCGACTCCGATCACCTCGCCAATATGCCGAACGGCCAATCGAAACAATTGGGAGCTATCTCATGCCTACCGAATCACCGACAGCCGAACTCGGCGCGATCGCATCCGGTTTCCTGCTTCCCGCGACCGACGGCCGCACGCACACGCCCGATTCGCTGAAGGGCGCGAACGGCCTCGTGATCGTCTTCATGTGCAATCACTGCCCGTATGTGAAGGCAGCGCTGCCGAACCTGATCCGCGATGCGCGCGCGTTGAAGGCAATCGGCGTGAATATGGCGGGCATCAATTCGAACGATGCATCCGTCTATACCGACGACGCCTTTGACCGCATGATCGCGCTCGCAAAAGAATGGAGCCTGCCGTTCCCCTATCTGCACGATGAAACGCAGGAAGTCGCGCGATCCTATGGCGCGGTCTGCACGCCCGAATGCTTCGGCTTCGACCGCGATTTGCGCCTGAAATATCGCGGCAGAATCGATGCATCGCGCAAGGAAGCCTTGCCCGAAGCCCGCCGCGAATTGTTCGAAGCGATGCGCGCGATCGCGGAAGACGGCGAAGCGCCCGGCGAGCAACTCCCGGCGTTAGGCTGCTCGATCAAATGGAAGCCTTAGCGCTTCTTTTTCGTGCTGCCGGGCGCATGCCACGCCAACAGATCGTCGTCGGGCCGATCGACCTCGCATCCCCAATCGAGCGGCTGATCCTGATCGAAGCGCTTGCCGAGTTGCCACGCGATCTCGGCGCGCGCGAGTTGCACGCCGAGATAGAACGCGTGTCCGCCATCGTGCTCGACCTTCAGTTCGGGATAGAGCGTGAACGGATCGATGGCGACGTGATGTCCATCGCGGTTATAGACATGAATGCCGTCCGCCGACACCTGCACGCGAAAGTTCGGATCGCGCACGGCGGCGGCGAACACGCCGATTTCCTCGGCGTCGTAAGGAAACGGCCGCTTCGCGTGCAGCGCGGACAGATCGGCGGAAATGCCTTTGGGCAGCGTCTGCGTTTCGCGCGCGGCATGCATCACGCGACGTGCGACATCGGCTTCGCGAACGGCACGTCGCGCATGCAGGCTCACTGAAGTCGTCAGCACCGCGGCGATGCGCAATTCCGCCGCCATGCCGAACAGCACCGCGTTGATGCCGCTCGTATCCGCCTCGGTGAGTTCGGTCACGTTGCCGACGCCCATCATGATCGGCACATCGGGATGACGCTCGCGCAAGGCCACATAGCGCGCGATCGACGCCGCGAGTCCGAACGGAATCGGATCGAGGATCGGATCGGCGAGAAAGGCGCGGCCGCGTCGGGTCATCGCTTCGATGGCGGCATCGAGCGATGCGACGTCAGCAGGCTCGCGCGGCACGATTATCGGCGTCGATGCAATTTCATCAGTAATCCATAATGTATCGATGTTGAGGCTCATCACGTAGTCGGCGCCCGCGCGTCCGCCGCGTATGAGTTCTTCCTCTCGCATCGAATCGACACTCACGCGATAGCCTTGCTCCTTCAGCATCGCGACCGCATCTTCGAGATGCGGAAACGGCGTTTCCGGCAGGCAGCCTATATCGATGACATCCGCGCCTTGGCGTTTGTATTCGCGCGCGCGCGCCGTGATGCCATCGAGATCGAGGCGTGGTGCATCGACGATCTCCGCGAAAATCTCCGTCTCGTAGCGCGACAGATCGACATGCCGCGCCTCGCGCCCGAAGAACTGCGGCAAGTCCTTCACCTCTTCGGGTCCGCGCTCGACTTTCACGCCGTAATGCGCGGTGAGGGCATCGAGATCGCCGCGGCATCGGCCGGGCACGATCATGCGGCTCGTGCCTTCGCTGAGGGGCGTCGCGACGCGGCGGCGGATCATGTCGGCGGTCATCAAGCCCGCGACCTGAAGACCGATCTCGCGCACTTCCCAGGTGAATGGCGATCCCGCGGCCACGGGCGCGATGCTTTCGAGCACGTGCTGAAGGCTCGGTTGCGCGAGCCGCCCCGTCAGGAAGACGATGTGTTCCATGCGAGCTTCAGGTCCGACAGGCGTTGATCGAGCGCGGCTTTGAGATCGTCGAGCGAGCGGGCCACGGTGGTATGCGCGAAGCGCGCGAGCCGCTCGACATTCTCGAACTCGATCGCGCGCGGCCTCACTTCGACCCATTCGTGCGGGGCCTGCGTGATGACGGAGGGCGCGGTATCGCATGCGAACACGATGCCCGGCACGCATTGCTTGCCGGCTTGCGCATAGAGATTGGTGGGCAAGGTATCGGAGATGCCGAACGCGCATTTGGCGACGGTATTGCTCGTCGCGGGCGCGATCACGATCGTGTGATATTCGCCGTTATAGATCATGCCGACGGGCACGCTGCTCGCGCTGTTGTCGCGCAACACCTTGAAGTGCTCGCGCAGTTTCGCGATGGTCCAGCCATAGAGCGGCAGCACTTCCTCGCCGGCGGCGGAGAGGAACAGATCGACGCCGGGCAATTGCCGCGCGAGCGCGATCGACTCTTCGAGCATATGCCCGGAGCCTGTCACGCACCACGCGAAGCGCGCGTCGGGCTTGAACTCGTCGAGCCGGCGGGCAGGCGTGGGTTGCGTCATGCGTCGGGTGCGCCGGGCGTATCGTGCGAGAGTCGAATATGCAGCCGATGCATCTTGCGATACAGCGTGTTGCGGCTGATGCCAAGCACCTTCGCGACGTTGCTCACGTTCCATCGATGTTCGTCGAGCAACTGGAGCACGGTCTCGCGTTCCTTCACCTGGATCGCGTTGAGCGACGAAGTATCGGCGTCATCGGCAAGATGCGGTGGCGGGGAAGTCGTTGCCCGCGCAGCAGCCTGCGCAAACGGAGCCGCGCCGTTCACGATTTCCGGCGGCAGATGCGCGCAGCGGATCTCGGGGCCGTCGCAGAGCGCGATGGCCATTTGCAGCACATGACGCAACTGGCGGATATTGCCCGGCCACGGATAACTCAGCAGCGCCTGTTTCGCCTCGGCGGAAAGTGCGGGCGGCTCCTCGGATTCCGTTTCGAGAATGTGACCGATGAGCGCGAGCGCATCCGCGCGTTCGCGCAGCGGCGGCAGATTGATCTCGATGCCGTTCAGTCGGTAATACAGATCCTCGCGGAACATGCCCGTCTGCACGAGCTCGATGAGATTGCGGTGGCTCGCGCTGATCAACTGAAAATCCACCTTCACCGTGGTTTCCGCGCCGAGCGGCGTGACCTCGTGCTCTTCGAGCACGCGCAGGAGACGCGCTTGCAATGTGAGCGGCATATCGCCGATTTCGTCGAGGAAAAGCGTGCCGCCGTTCGCCTGCACGATCTTGCCGCGCCGACCTTCACGCTGCGCGCCCGTGAACGCGCCCGCGCGATAACCGAACAGTTCGCTCTCGATCAGATTCTCCGGCAGTGACGCGCAATTCACCGCGACGAACGGACCCGTGCCGTTCGGGCTGATGCTGTGCAGCGCATTGGCGAATACTTCCTTGCCGGTGCCCGTCTGTCCGCGCAGGATGATCGGAATCTTGCGCTGGATGACGCGCGCGGCGAGTTGGATCTGCGAGGCCATGCGCGGATCGCCGAATTCCAGATGCGCGAGCTTGTCGAGACGGCCGGTCGATGCCGGCTCGCGCGTGTCCTTCTTCGGCGCTTTCGTGCGCGCGGCGGGGGCCGACAGATCGCGCGCGGCCGGATCGCTCATGAGGATACGTGTCGCGCCTTTCGCGCCTTCGCGCGATGTCTGCGCCGTGAGAAAGAAGCGGCTGTTGGCTTTCGCGCTATAGACCGTCACCGGATGGAACGAGCCGCGGATGCTGCGCGCGATCATGTCTTCGAGCGACGCGTTGAACGCTTCCTCGATGCGCTTGCCGCACAGTTCCGCGGGCGAGCGCAGGTCGAGCTGGAAGAGGGCGCTGCGGCTTGCGGCGAGCACGACGCCATCGTCGCTGACGGCGAGCTTGCCCGCATGCAGCGTGCCGACGAACTCGGGCCGGCTATGAAAGTGGATCATGTTCGCGTGCCGGTAGCGCGCATCGATCAGACGATTTTCAATCATCTGCCGCGACATGCCGACGAGCACGAGCGAATGCTGTTGCAGAAGCTTTGAGCGGCTCGTCACATCGAGCACGCCGACGACGGTGCCGCGTTCATCGAAGATCGGCGCGGCCGAGCATGTGAGCGACGTATAGCGCGGATAGAAATGTTCGTGCTGGCATACGGCGATGCAATCGCGTTCGATGAGGCAGGTCCCCATGCCGTTGGTGCCGGCCTCGCGCTCGCTCCACAGTGCGCCGACGCGCAGACCATCGGCGGCGACGGCCTCACCGAACGGCACCGACGACACCTGATGCACGATGACGCCATCGGCATCGACCAGCACGACGGCGAGTTCCGGATCGGCGAGTTGCTGATAGAGCGTCGTCATTTCGAGCTTCGAGCAGGCGATGAGATCGCTTGCGGCTTCGCGTCGCTCGTTGAGTTCGTGCTGGGCGAGCACGGGCGGCATGACGAAGCGGCCCGGATCGAGCCTGAATTCCGTGAGGCACCGCAGCCACGATTGCGCGACCGAATCGCTGGCGCGACGTGCGGCCAGCGGATTATTGACGATGTTCAGCACTTCCCGGACATGCGTGTCTACGTCAGCGAGTGACGACATGGGGGCAAGTCTCCGTTGCGCCGCATTCCGGTGCGCGGTGAACCGCGCGGCCGTCCGGCGTCGAATCTGTTGTGTTTGACGTTGGCGCTGCGGCCAATCGTGCCTGAAGGCGCGCCTCGTGGCCGGATGTCGGGTGATTTCAGGTGCTGTCTGGGACCCGAACGACCGGTTTCTCAAAAACTTTACATCCTTAGGCGCGTACGTTCAATAAGTAGTCGCATAGAGTAAGCTGAACGCGCCCGGTTTTTGCTTGCTATCGATGGATGACCTTGGCGATGGGCGTCGGGGTTTCTTTCGAGGCGACAAGCATATGGGCCGATTCGAACCGATCCGCGAAGCTGTTCATGTTGCGCCGCACACTGGCGCGTCGCATGCGCGTGCCGCGATGGATATCGTTTATATCGAAGGACTCACGGGGCAGACGGTAATCGGCATCGACAAGAGCGAGCTGCATGATCCGCAGACAGTGCGGATGAGCCTTGCGATCGGCGTGCCGTCGTTGCGTGCGTGCGTGACGGATCGGATCGAGGATACGGTCAATTATGCGGCAGTGCGGGAGGCTATTCACGGCTTGCTCGCATCGCATGGATTGCAGTTGCTTGAGGCGCTGGCGGAGCGCATCGCGCAGATGGTCATCGCGGATTTTGGTGCGCATTGGGTCAGGATTTCGCTCGCCAAGCCAGCCAAGTTCGATGATGTCGATGCTGTTGGGGTTGTGATCGAGCGACGGCGCAGCGTCGAGGGGCGCGGGGGTGGGGGTCCTGTTAGTCTCGCCTGGATTGGGCGGGGGTTTGTGCCTGAGTGAATTTTAGTTTCGTTTTCGCCGATTCCCGTTTTCTTAGTGGTCTATAAGCACTGCCCCTGTGCGGGGCGGCAGTCACTTTCTTTGCTGCTGCAAAGAAAGTAACCAAAGAAAGCA
>NZ_FCOI02000065.1 GCF_001544795.2 Caballeronia temeraria
TGCTAACTCGTCCATCTCACTGCGTCCGCCACACGTTGGTTTCCCTTGCATGCCCGGCGGCAGCGCGTAGCGCTGTGCCGGAACTCTTTTGTGCTGGACCAGTGTGCTTAAGGGTTTCGGGCGGCAGACCGTGCGCGATCCAAGCCCGGTGGGGCCGATGAGGGCGCTCTTTAGGCGAGTGCCACGGTGGACGAGAGAACTACCCAACGTGCGTGTGACCGCGGGCGTTTCGAGCTGCTTTCTTTGGTTACTTTCTTTGCAGCAGCAAAGAAAGTGACTGCCGCCCCGCACAGGGGCAGCGCAAATAGACCACAAAGAAACCGGGACCCAGCAAAAAAAAAGAAATAACCATAAAACCCCACGCTCTTCGCGCAATAGCCATTGCGCCATCCCTCCGATAATGGCCCCATCGCAAAAACCGCCCGGCGCCGCGAGGCAAGAAAAGCAAGCGGTACGCAAACGCTCAACTTCCCCGGCAATCGGCCGATATACAAATCAGCCATGCGGCAGCGCCAGACCCCGCCGCTTCACCAGGATTCACGCATGTCCAATAACATCTTCAGCATTGGTCTTTCCGGTCTGAATGCAGCCCAGTGGGGCTTGACGACGACGGGTCAGAACATCAGCAACGCCGCGACGCCGGGCTATACGCTCGAGAAAGTCTCGTATCAGGAGTCGCCCGGTCAGTACACCGGCTCGGGTTATCTCGGCAACGGCGTTCAGACGGCAACCGTCACGCGCCAGTACAGCCAGTACCTGACGACGCAAGTGAACAACACGCAAGCGTCGAGCAGCGCCGCGAACACGTATTACTCGCTGATCTCGCAGCTGAACAACCTCGTCGGCGATCCGACCACGGGCATCGCGCAAGGCATCACCAATTACTTCTCCGGCCTGCAATCGGTCGCGAACTCGGCGAGCAGCACCGCAGCGCGCCAGTCGCTGATGAGCAGCGCGCAGACGCTCGCCGATCAGATCAACTCGGCCGGCCAGCAATACGATCAGCTTCGTCAAAACGTCAACACGCAACTGACGAGCGCCGTCTCGCAGATCAACAGCTACTCGCAGCAGATCGCCGATCTGAACAAGCAGATCAACATCGCGAGCGCGGGCGGCCAGCAGCCGAACCAGTTGCTCGACCAGCGCGATCAGCTCGTCACGAACCTCTCGTCGATGATCGGCGTCCAGGTCGTGCAGTCGGACGGCAACTACAACGTGTTCATCGGCAACGGGCAGCCGCTCGTCGTCGGCAATACGCAGTACGGGCTGCAAACCGCGCCTTCGCCGTCCGATCCGAGCGAACTCACGATCGCGTACAAGAGCAGCAACGGCGCGACGCAGACCGCCGCGAACATGCAATACCTCGACAGCTCGGCGCTCACCGGCGGCACGGTCGGCGGTCTCATCGACTTCCGCTCGCAGACGCTCGATCCGGCACAGGCGCAACTCGGCGCGATCGCCACGAGCTTCGCCAATCAGCTGAACGGCCAGAACGCGCTCGGCGTCGACCTCAACGGCCAGGCAGGCGGCAAGCTGTTCGCGACGACCGATCCGACCGTCGTCGCCAACGCGCGCAACAAGGGCACGGGCATGCCGACGGCCACGATCCCCGATGGCACGCAGCCGCCCGCAAACGACTTCACCGTCACCTATGACGGCAGCAAGTACACCGTGACGGACCCGGCGAGCGGCCAGACGCTCGGCACCATCGATCCGGCGACGGAAACGAACAAGACGATCAACGGCCTGAACATCGACGTGTCCTCGCTAAGCGGCGTGCAAAAGGGCGACTCGTTCACGATCCAGCCGACCCGCGCCGCGCTCGACAGCTTCAGGCTCACGACGAGCAACGGCGCGGCGATCGCGGCGGCCTCGCCCGCGGTGACATCGGCGGGGAGCACGAATACGGGCACGGCATCGATTTCATCGGCGACGGTGACGAGCAACACGATGACGTCCGGCATCAACCTGAAGTACAGCTCGACGGCGGGCGGCTTCACGGCGGATGTTCCGGTGACGGTCGGCACGACCACCTACGCCGCCAACACGACGATTCCGTACGACGCGAGCAAGGGTCTCACGGTCTCGGCGATGGGCGTATCCGCGACCATCAGCGGCACGCCGAAGGACAGCGACACGTTCACGATCGCGCAGAACAAGGGCGGCACGAGCGACGGCAGCAACGCGCTCGCGATGTCGAATCTGGTGTCGGCGAAGTCGCTCAACGGCGGCTCGGACACGCTGACGAGCTCATACTCGAGCTATATCAACAACATCGGCAACCAGACCAACCAGCTGAAGGCGACGAGCACGGCGCAGTCCTCGCTCCTCACCCAGGCAACGTCGGCGCAGCAGTCGGTTCAGGGCGTGAACCTGAACGAAGAAGCGGCCAACCTGATTCAGTACCAGCAGCTCTATCAAGCGAACAGCAAGGTGATTCAGACCGCCGCGACGCTGTTCCAGTCGCTGCTCGGCATGTTCAACTGAGGCTAAACGCGATGCGTATTTCCAGTTCCCAGTACTTCAACATGAACGTCGCTTCGATGAGCGACCAGCAAAGCACGCTTGCATCGATGTATCAGCAGATCTCGTCGGGCAAGCGCATTCAGACCGCATCCGACGATCCGCTCGGCGCGGCGCAGGCGGTGCAGCTCACGTTGAAGAGCGGCGCGCTCGCGCAGTACGGCAAGAACCAGACGACGGCGCTGTCGTCGCTGCAGCAGGAAGACTCCACGTTGAGCAACGTGAGCAACGTGCTGCAGAGCATCCAGACGCAGATCGTGCATGCCGGCGACGGCTCGCTCACCGACGCGGACCGCACGTCGGTCGCGAATCAGATTCAGGGTTTGCGCGATCAGCTTTTCGGGCTCGCGAACACCACGGACAGCGACGGCAACTATATTTTCTCGGGCCTCAAGGGCGGCACGGCGCCGTACACGAACGATCCATCGGGCGTGGGCACGCAGTATTCGGGCGACTACGGCCAGCGCTCGGTGCAGATCAGCGAAGGACGATCGATTCCCGTGGGCGACAACGGCGTCTCGATCTTCGGCAGCGTATCGCCGACGGAAAGCGATCCGGTATCGAGCGCGGCCGGCAACAACACCGGCACGGGGACGATCAGCGCGGTGAGCGTCACCGACACGAGCAATGCGGGCAACGCCAGTTCGTACACGATCAAGTTCTCCGTCTCGGCGACGGACGGCTCGACGACTTACTCGGTCACGTCGAACCCGGCGGATTCGTCGCTGCCGGCGAACGTCGCGTACACGGGCAAGACCGACATCACGCTCGGCGGCCAGAAGGTGACGGTCGACGGCGCGCCCGCGGACGGCGACTCGTTCTCGGTGCAGCCGGCGGCGTCGGGCAACAACGATATCTTCGCGACGCTCGACAGCCTCGTGAACGCGCTCAAGCAACCGACGGGATCGGCGGGCGCGCAGGCGGCGCTGACCAACGCGCTGTCGACGATCGGCACGAAGGTGAACAACACCTTCAACAATGTGCTGTCGGCGCAGACGGTGGTGGGCGGACGCGAACAGGAAGTGCAGTCGACGCAGACCTCGATGCAGACGAGCCAGACGCAGACGGCGAGCGATCTGGCGAATCTGACGAGCATCGATCTGGTTTCGTCGATCAGCCAGTACGAGTTGACGCAGAACTCGTTGCAGGCGGCGCAGATGGCGTTTTCGCAGATTCAGAAGATGTCGTTGTTCGATTACATCGGGAATTGATGGTCGGCTTCCCGAGCCTTTGCGGTCGGACGCGAACGACATGCGCGCGAAATGGGAGATTTCGCGTATCACCTTCGCGTCCGCTCGGACATGATGTTGCCGCGCGGCATCGAGGAATCCATCTGCCGTAGAAGCTTGCCGCTGTCGCGCAGTCACCGTCTTTCGGGCGGCGCTATCGTACGTTTCACGGTGCCGCGACGGCCCGTGATTCAAGGAGGCTGCGTGGTAACACCGGCTCGACTTGCTTCCGCGCGAGGCAATAACTTCCAGGCTTCCGGGCACCACAACGAGATGAGCAACCATGAGCGCTTCAACGTCGTCTATGACGGCCCTGCACTCGCGGAACATCGAATGGACGTGCGCGATCTCGCGCCGGCGCTCGTGGCCATCGCGGACCTGTTCACAGCAGCGAACAAGGAACTGAACGGCGATTCAGCCGATGTCCGTGTCGAAGTCAAAGGAAGTTTCAAAGCGGGTTCGTTCGAACTCGATCTCATCTACACTCGACATTGACAGCGGCGAAGTTGTATCCAACTCCGTTGCCAGAAAGTTCTGCTCATGGAATCGGTCGTCTTCAAGGACGGAAACAAGTGGCGCGTCCATGACGGCCAGTATCCGTTCTTCGCCGCACTGGACGACGAAGAATTTCTGACCAAAGTGAACGACGGCGAACGCTTCGGAAAGGGCGACGTGCTCGTCGTGGACCTTCGCCAGATACAGACGATCGAAGCGGGCGCGCTGAAAACCGAGTACCAGATCGTGAAGGTGCATGAGCATCGCGCACCTCTCCAGCAAACACTGCTTTAGCGACGAAGCGTGGCACAACGCTGGTGAACATCTCCGATCGCTGCCCGTCGCCGGGCGGCGATTTTTTTTGCGCGCCGAAACAATCCATTTCGGCGCGCGGCGCACCCATCTAGGCATTGTCCGATGCCCGCCAATCCGCTACGCCAATAAGCTTTCCGTCGGCTGTGAGAGTCGACAGAGGCAACACCGTCAGGGGAGGCGAGGAAAAATTGGAAGACACGATCAAGACTGCCGCGCGCCGCGCGCGCGATCCGGAATTCGCGCAGCGTTTTCTGGTGGGCGAGGGCATCGATCTCGCGCCGCGGGACTCGTTTTTCCGGCGTTCGGAGCATCTTTTTCCGCGCATCACGAAGGTGTGGTGGTGGGACACGTCGATCGGCGCCGAGCAAAGCATGACGGGCATCGCCGACGCATCGCTCGACTTCGTGCATGCGCATACGTGCCTCGCCACGCAGGTCAATCCCCTGCAGTCCCTGTCGCGATGGCTTGATCTGCTCAAGCCGGGCGGTCATCTGATCGTGACGATGCCGTGCGAAGTCAGCCACGAGGCGCAGAAATGGCGCTTTTCGATCGGCCCGTCGCCGCACACGCCGTCGTCTTCGATCGATGTCGTGGAACTCATGAAGAAGCTCGCCCACACCGCGCAATACGTACGCCTCGCGCCGGTGGGCGCCGAGGCATCGAATGGAGAGTTGATCGAACTCGTTCTGCGCAAGCGCGCCGTTCAACGTGCAGACGAGCGCATGATCGCGATCATCAATGCCGAAAGCGCACAGGCATCCGTCGCGGCATGCTTCGCGGCGATCGAAGCCTATCCATACCGCTATGACGTCCATCAGGTCGCGGCGCAGGAACTGCTGCGCTGGCGCGAGTTTGCGCAGATAGACGCCGTGCTCGCGCATGCCGTGGAGCACATGCCGGACGATCACCGTTCGCGGCTCGTTCACGCACTTCACGCCATTTCGAGTGGCCGGCTGAACGAAGGCTTCGCGCTGCGCGAGCGCCTCATGAGGCCGGTTGCCTGGCAGCGCCGTACGAAAGCGCAACCGCCGCGGGATATTCCGTGCTGGAGCGGCGAACCGCTCGCAGGCAAGCGCATCGTGATCTGGAGCGAGTTCGGACTCGGCGACGAAATCTTCTTCTTCCGTTTTGCCCGGATTCTGCGCGAGCAGGCCGGCGCGGCGAGCGTCAGCGTCGTGTGCCAGACGCCGCTTGTCGGTCTGTTCGAGGCATCGGGCGAAGCGGATGCGGTCATCGACGTGCAGGCAGCCGGTGAGATTCCCCCGCACGACTATTGGGTCTATCCGCACGCGATACCCGTGCATCTGCCGCTCCAGTTCGACGCGCTGCCGGAGTCCGTGCCGTATCTGCGCGCACCGCAAACGCCTGCGCCGGGCATGACGCAACTCGACCCGCGCGCGGTGAAAGTGGGCATCGTGTTCAGGGGCGATCCGACTCGCGAGAACGACAGCACGCGATCGATGCCCTCGATCTCCGTGCTCGACGCGCTGTTCGGCATCGAAGGCGTCGAGTTCTACAGCCTGCAAAAGGGCGCCGGTGCGGGCGAAGCGGCGGAGTACGCGAAGCGCCTGCACAACTTCCACGACATCGGCGCGCAGGTCACGAACATGGCTGAAACCGCCAGCGCCATCGCGGCGCTCGATGTCGTCGTCACCACGGACACATCGGTCGCGCACGTTGCGGGCGCGCTCGGCAAGCCGGTCTGGCTGATGCTCGCCTGGTACTGCGACTGGCGCTGGCACTATCTGCGCGAGGACAGCCCGTGGTATCCGTCGATGCGGCTCGTGCGTCAGGAATACGGGCAGGACTGGGCGGGCGTCGTCGGACGTATCGGCGGGTGGCTCAGGCAATGGTCGGAGAGGCGGGGGCGCTAGAACATCGCGCCGGTCACCCGCCCGACTTGCGCAATGCCCACATCGAAAATGCGTTGAAAGAAGGGCATGAGATTGGGCACCATCAACTGGAGCAAAAGCAGGCCCGCGAGCATCGTCACCGGAAAGCCGACCTGAAAAATCCCGATCTGCGGCGCGGCGCGATTCAGAATCCCGAGCGCGAGGTTAGCGATCAACAGCGCCGCGACAATCGGCAACGCCAGCAAAAGCCCGGTAGAAAACACGCTTCCGCCATATCCGACCAGCACGCGCCAGCCCTGCGCATGCGACGCCGCCGCAACGACGTTCGCCTCGACCGGCACGCTCTGAAACGTCGTCACCAGCGCGCCGATCAGTTGCAGATGGCCATCGAAGACGAGAAACGCGAGCATCGCCAGCGTGTTCAGATAGCGCGAAACGACAACCGCATTGCCGCCCGCGCGCGGATCGTAGAGCATCGCGAAACCGAGGCCCATCTGCTGGCCGATGAACTCGCCAGCGGCATCGACGGCGGCGAACGCGATCTGCATCACCATGCCGATCGCCGCGCCGATCAGAAACTGATTCACGATGATCCACACGCCCGCCGCCGAAAACACCGTCGCCTGCGGCATGGCGGGCAGCGTCGGCGCGACGATCAGCGAGATGAACGCGGCCAGCCCGATCTTCACGCGCATCGGGATCGCCATGTGGCTCAGCACGGGCGCGGTGGCGATCAGCGCGAGGATGCGCACGAACGGCCAGAGAAACGCCGTGAGCCAGCCGTTCAGTTGCGCATAAGTGACGGAAAACATCGACGGAAATCAGCCTGTGATCGCGGGCGTGATCGTGAAGACGTGGCGCATGTAGTCGAGCAGCGTTGAGAGCATCCACGGACCGGCGATCACGAGCGTCACCGCCACCGCGATCAGCTTCGGAATGAACGAGAGCGTCGATTCGTTGATCTGCGTGGCCGCCTGAAACAGGCTCACCACCAGACCGACGACCAATGCAACCAGCAACAAGGGCGCGGCGAGCAACAGGGCGACGTACATCGCCTGATGCGCCATCGTCATGACGGATTCTGGCGTCATCGAAAACTCCTCAGGAAACGAAACTCTGCGCGAGCGAGCCGATCAGCAACTGCCAGCCATCGACGAGCACGAACAGCATCAGCTTGAACGGCAGCGCGATGGTCGTGGGCGACACCATCATCATGCCCATCGACATCAGCACGCTCGCCACCACCATGTCGATGATGAGAAACGGAATGAAGATCGTGAAGCCGATCTGGAAACCGGTCTTCAGCTCGCTCGTGACGAACGACGGCACGAGCAGCGAGAGCGGCACGTCTTCCGGACCGTTCATCGGCGCGGCATGCGAAATGCGCGCGAACAGCGCGAGATCGGATTCGCGCGTCTGCTTCAGCATGAACTGCTTGAAGGGCGCGACGCCGCGGGTCATCGCCTGATCCATCGCGATCTGGCCGTCGGAAAAGGGCTTGTACGCGTCGGTGTAAGCGCGGTCGAGCACCGGCGACATCACGAAGAACGACAGAAACAGCGCGAGACCGACGAGCACCTGGTTCGGCGGCGTGCTCGTCGTGCCGAGCGCCTGCCGCAACAGCGACAGCACGATGATGATGCGCGTGAAGCTCGTCATCATCAGGACCATCGCGGGGAGGAACGAGAGCATCGTCAGCAGCAGCATCGTCTGCACGCTGAGCGAGTAGGTCGTGCCGCCGTTCGGGCCGGGACTCGTGTTGAAAGCGGGCAGGCCGGCCGTGCTTTGCGCGAATGCCAGATACGGCATCAGACCGATCGCGACGGGCAGCGCGAGCTTCACGCCGCGCACCATATGACGACTCAACTGCATGACTTGCTCCCGCCGGCGATGCTTGCGAGGGCATCGGGAATGCGCTGACCTTGAAGAACGACAAACGTGATAGCCATGAAAATCTGCCTGTTTCGATAGGCTGAATTGTCGGTTACCCCGATGTCGAACGATGGCGCGAACAGAGGGGGAAACCCGCGCCAACTCGTTCTATTGCGAAGCGGCGCCGTAAACGCGAATCGGGCGCGGTCCTTTCGAACCGCGCCCGATGTATCGGCAAGACTGACTTACTTGCCCGGCGAGACGAACTTCTGCAGCCGCTTGTTCGCTTCGCCGGCGAGGGCGTCGCGGAATCGCGCGCCGAAGCTGCCGGCCGACGAAGGCGCCGCCACGCCGACGCCTTCCACTTCCGACGATCCGGCGGGCATCGTGTGCAGGAGACGCACATTGCCGGGACCGGCGCCGAGCACGAGCCACGTGTCGCCCACTTCGATGACCGCGACGCGCTCCTTGTTGCCGAGCGATGCGCCGCCCACGACCTTCACGAGACCGCTGCGCTTGCCGCCCTGCAAGCCGAACTTGCGCGCGAGCCACGCGCAGCCGAACACGAAGCCGATCACGACGACGAGTCCGACGAGGGTTTGCAGCACCGCGCCGAAGCCGAGCGACGGCACCGCGGTGCCCGCGCCGACGCCCGATGCGATCTGCGCGGCGTGGTTCACCGCGTTCATGTCGGCGGCTTGGGCGAAAAGGGGCGCGGCGGCGAGCAGCGCGACGGCCAGGCGTTTCATCGATTCAACTTCCGGATGCGTTCGGACGGCGTGATGATGTCGGTCAGGCGAATGCCGAACTTGTCGTTGACCACGACCACTTCGCCTTGCGCGATGAGGCAGCCGTTCACGAGCACGTCCATCGGTTCGCCGGCGAGGCCGTCGAGTTCCACGACCGAGCCTTGCGCCAGTTGCAGCAGGTTGCGGATCGCGATCTTCGTGCGCCCGAGCTCCACCGTCATCTGCACGGGGATGTCGAGAATCATGTCGATGTCGTTGCGCGTCGACGGCGCCGTGGCCTTCGACAGCGGCTGGAACACGCCCGCGCTCGCTGCGACCGGCGCATCGTTGCCGTTCTGCTCGGCGAGTGCGCTCGCCCAGTCGTCGAGCATCATTTCGTCCTCTTTGTCCGCGCCGGGCGCGTCGTTCTGCATCAGGTCACTCATATCCACCTTCCTTCATCGTATCGCTCGCGCTGATCATCTTCTGCACGCGCAGCGCGTATTGACCATTGAAAATTCCGTAGCCGCATTCCATGACCGGCACGCCATCCACTTTCGCGACGACGTGCTCCGGAATGTCGATCGGCAGCACGTCGCCCGCCTTCATGCTGAGCAGCTGTTCGAACGACGAGCGGACTTCGGCGAGATCCACCGTCAGTTCCACTTCCGCCGACTGCACCTGCTGCGACAGCACGCGTACCCAGCGGCGGTCGACTTCGAGCGCTTCGCCCTGGATCGGCGAGGAGAGCACGTCGCGGATCGGCTCGATCATCGAGTACGGCATGCAGATGTGGAGCGTTCCGCCCGTCGAGCCGAATTCGATCGTGAACTGCGTCACGATGACGATTTCGTTCGGCGTCGCCACGTTGGCGAACTGCGTGTGCATCTCCGAGCGCATGTATTCGAACTGGAGCGGCTTCACGCTGCGCCACGACGTCGCGTAGTGCTCGAACACGAGATTGAGCAGCTTGCTGATGATGCGCTGCTCGGTCTGCGTGAACTCGCGCCCTTCGACGCGCGTATGAAAGCGCCCGTCGCCGCCGAACAGGTTGTCGACGACGAAGAACACGAGGTTCGGATCGAACACGAACAGCGACGTGCCGCGCAGGGGCTTCACATGGACCAGGTTGAGGTTGGTCGGGATCGGCAGGTTGCGCGTGAATTCGCTGTATTTCTGCACCTTCACGGGACCGACGGAGATTTCCGCCGAGCGCCGCATGAAGTTGAAGATGCCGACGCGCATGAGACGCGCGAAGCGGTCGTTGATGATTTCGAGGCCGGGCATCCGGCCGCGGACGATGCGTTCCTGCGTCGCAATGTTGTAGGGACGGACGCCGGCGGGCTTGCTCTCGTCGGAGACTTGATCGATTTCGCCGGTGACGCCCTTGAGGAGGGCATCGACCTCCTCTTGCGACATGAACTCTTCGTGGCCCATGACTCTTTTACTCGCTGATGCGGTGTTACTGGACGACGAATTCGGTGAACAGCACTTCCTCGATGCGCACCGGCTTCTCGGACGTGCTCGCTGCGGTTTCGACCGCGGCGCGCAATTCGTTGGCGAGCTGTTTCTTGCCGTCGACGGTCGCGAGATCGTCGGGGCGCTTGCCGGAGAGCAGGAGCAGCACGCGGCTGCGGACTTCGGGCATGTGCTCGGTGACGAGCAACTGGACCTTTTCGTCCTTCAGCTTGAGCGTGAGACCGGCGCGAAGGTAGTGCATGGTGCCGTCGTCGGACTGGAGATTCACCGTGAGCGAATCGAGCGGGAAGAACACGGGCGGCGGTTCCGGAGCGGGTTTGGCCGGACCGTGGTTCTTGCCGAGGAAAAAGTAGGCACCGCCGGCGCCCGCGCCGAGCAGCACGATCGCACCGATGGCGATGATCAGGATCTTTTTGAGTTTTCCGCTTTTCGCGGGAACGATGGGTTGCTGGTTTGCGGTCGTGGTAGCCATTTGCTTGCCTCTTTCGATAGGGTGAATTGTTGGCTATCGCGGTGTAAAGCGATGGGTCGAACAGAGGGGGGTTTTCTGGCTATTCCGTTCGATTGGGGTTGGGGGCGACTTTGGCGCAGTCTGCGATGGCTTTTTATGGTTAACGGGGGGATTTCGGGAAACTTTGTTTTTTTGTTGCCGGATCCCGGTTTCTTTGTGGTCTATTTGCGCTGCCCCTGTGCGGGGCGGCAGTCACTTTCTTTGCTGCTGCAAAGAAAGTAACCAAAGAAAGCAGCTCGAAACGCCCGCGGTCACACGCACGTTGGGTAGTTCTCTCGTCCACCGTGGCACTCGCCTAAAGAGTGCCCTCATAGGCCCCACCGGGCTTGGATCGCGCACGGTCTGCCGCCCGAAACCCTTAAGCACACTGGTCCAGCACAAAAGAGTTCCGGCACAGCGCTACGCGCTGCCGCCGGGCATGCAAGGGAAACCAACGTGTGGCGGACGCAGTGAGATGGACGAGTTAGCA
>NZ_FCOI02000066.1 GCF_001544795.2 Caballeronia temeraria
CAATCGATGGCGGACTCGATGGCAACACCCGCCGCCAGAAGAACGCAAAAGCACCCGATGGACGCTTCATGACGGAGCGCTCAAATGACTGAGCAAATTGATAGCGCCAAGGTGGATCCGCCCCGGACCATCGCCGTGGTCGGCGGCGGCCAGGCGGCGGGATGGGTACTCAAGACCTTGCGCAAAGAAGGCTTTGACGGGCGCCTCGTCATGGTAGCCGACGAAGTCCATGCTCCTTATGAGCGGCCGCCCCTGTCCAAGGCTGTTCTATCGGGCGATGCGACCATAGATTCGTTATCGGTCGTGAAGTCTGACGAACTTGAGGCGCTCAATGTGGAATGTTGGCAACCCGATCTCGCGGTACACATTGATCGCGGTCGGCATCTGCTTCGTACGGCGCAAGGCCGCGAACTTCACTTCGATCGACTGATTGTTGCAACCGGGGGCGCTGCCCGGCGTCTCCAAGGGGCGCAAGGGGCAACGAACAACCTCGCGTATCTACGCACGATCGACGATGCCGTCGCGTTGAGTGCTCGCTTGCGTGACATCAAGCGTCTGCTCGTGATCGGTGGGGGTTGGATCGGGCTTGAAGTTGCCGCAACCGCCCGAAAGTTGGGAGTGGATGTTACGGTCGTCGAAGGCGCAGCAAGGCTTTGCGCCAGGACCGTGCCCCCTGTGGTTTCAACGTTCTTGGCAGATTTGCATCAAAAACACGGCGTACAACTGAGGATCGGTGCTGGCCTATGCTCCCTCGAGGATCATCCCGACGATCCCCGCCGTGTTCTTGCCAAGCTTGAGGGCGGTGAATGCATTGACGCAGATTTTGCGGTGGCGGGCATTGGATTATCGCCGCACACCGCGTTGGCTGAAGCTGCTGGGTTGCAGGTGCGAGACGGGATTGTCGTCGATGAATACGGAGCCACCGAAGATCCGACCATCTTCGCGTGTGGCGACGTTGCGAATCATATGAACGCCTGGGTGGGACGCCGAGTCCGACTGGAATCGTGGGCTAATGCACAGAACCAAGCGATAGCCACTGCAAAGGCGTCAATTGGGATATTGGCACCGTACGCAGAGATACCGTGGTTTTGGTCGGACCAGTACGACGTCAACTTGCAAATCCTTGGTGACGTTCCAGTCGATTCTGAGCCGATCGTCCGCGGAAATCTTGACGCAAAGCGTGCAACGCTGTTTTTTCTACGCGACGACATGGTCAGAGGGGTCGTAGCAATTAACGCTGCCCGCGATCTGAAGCTTGCCCGCAAATGGATGAATCAAGGCCGAAGGGTCGACCGGAAAGTTTTGATGGACGCGACGGTTCCTCTCGCCTGACGCAGTTTTAGCCAACTGAGACGCCAATGAAAGTAATGGATATAGGAGGGCCCGCTTCGGCTGAAACTGCGGATCCCGCAGAGCCGAGCAAGGGGTCCTTGATAGCTCGATTGGAGCGATTGCCGCGTAACGCCATGCAGGTTCGAGCTCGGCTGCTCATTGGCACCGCGACGTTTTTCGATGGTTTCGACGTCATCGTAATAGCTGCCACGCTGCCGCTTCTCATTCAGAAATGGGGACTTTCACCTGCACAAGTCGGCTTCCTGATAGCTTCGGGATCGGTTGGCCAACTCATCGGTACGTTTCTTTTTCCCGCTATCGCTGAGCGGTACGGCCGTGTGCGCTCGATCGCGTGGAGCTCCGGAATAATTGGCGCGGCAAGTATAGCTTGTGGATTCGCGCCGACCTTTGCCGTTTTCGTGGCACTCCGCGTTATCCAAGGTCTAGGACTGGGTGGCGAGCTGCCGGTAGCAGCGGCCTACATAAACGAAATCACTCGAGCCGAAGGCCGGGGGAAATTCGTGCTTCTGTACGAGCTCGTTTTTCCTATTGGACTGCTAGTGTCGAACGGTCTTGGGGCGCTTATAGTGCCGCGCCTAGGCTGGGAAACGATGTACTTCATTGGCGGTGTGCCTGTCATCATCTTCGCGCTCGTGCGGTGGGTTGTTCCGGAGTCTCCTCGTTGGTTGGCGGAGAAAGGCCGCTTCTCAGAAGCAAGCAGCGCGCTTGCAGCGTTCGAGGCAACAGTAAAGGGTCCTCTGCCGCCGGTAACGCGGCTGCAAGATTTCGACAACATGGTGTCGGCACATCCGTCGCGCAGGGTGCGTGATTTGTTCGGCCACACCTTCGCCAAACGTACTATCGCGGTAGCGATGCTCTGGGTAACTTCGGGCGCCTTGCAATACGGGTTAGCTACATGGCTGCCCACGATATACCGGGACTCGTATGGAGCGCCGCTTCAGCTGGCTTTGAACTTGTCGGTGGGAGCGTCGATATTCGTCTTGCTGGGCGGCCTAGCTTGCGCATTGCTGGTGGACAAAGTCGGTCGAAAGCCCGTGATCACGGCGTCCTTCTTGCTGTGCGCCGTCTCCCTGACACTTGCCGGAGTATTTCACAGCTCATCGATCTATTTGGTCGCTCTTCTTTGCGCGTTGGGATTGGGTTTCATGGGCTCGGGGTTCATGACGGCTTACGTCTATACGCCGGAGTTGTATCCCACCAGCATCCGTGCCTTCGCTTGCGGGCTTGGTGGCGGTTGGCTCAAGGTCGCGGCGATAGTCGCACCGGCGCTTACCGGCAAGCTAACGCTTCACGGCAACCTGCAACTTTTGTTTTTTTGCTTTGCTGTCATTCCGGTCGCAGCGGCGATTTGCATCCACTATCTTGCGCCGGAAACGAAGGGAAAGGTTCTCGAGGAGCTTGACGGGGAAATGCGTTCGTTCCATAGGGACGATCGATAGACGCGGTCTTGATGACGACGCAGTTGTAGCTAACACCATCGCTCGATTTTGAGTTCGAGTGTGTGCTGCACACATGACAGGATAAGAGAGGCTGAATCGTGGATTTGAAGCTGAAAGACAAAGTGGTGGTGGTCACCGGCGGCACGTCGGGCATCGGGCTTGAAACGGCCCGACAACTGCTTATGGAGGGAGCCCGCGTCGTCATCTGCGGACGAAACGAAGAGCGTTTGAGCAACGCGCGGCAGCAACTGGGTCGCATTGCAGGCGACAATGTCCTGGCACTCCGATGCGATGTCACCAATAGCGACGACGTGCAAGCGATGCATGACGCAGTAATCCGACACTTCGGACGCGTCGATGGCCTCGTTTGTAATGCAGGTGAGGCGAAAGAAGGCAACTTTTTCACAAATACGGTTCAAGATTGGCGCAACGAACTCGAACTGAAGTTCTTCAGCTACGTGCATCCCATCCGCGTCTTTGCGGACGCGCTAAAGCGGCACGCGGCTGGAAGCATTGTTTGTGTCAACTCCACTGTTAGCACGCAACCCGAGCCGCATTTGTTGACCAGTTCTGCGGCTCGCGGTGGCGTGTTGAACCTCGCGAAGTCTCTCGCTGGCGCGTTGGGGCCCGAGATACGCGTGAATTCTGTGACGATGGGGCCAATTGCCAGTGGGCAGTGGGAGCGCCGTTATGAAAAGCGGAAAGCCCCGGGTCAGACCTATGACGACTGGCTTGTGCAGGAAGCGAATAAGCGAGACATTCCCCTTCGCCGTTTCGGGCGTCCTGAAGAAGCCGCCGCCGCTATCTTGTTTCTCGTCTCCTCGCAGGCCAGTTACATCACTGGTGCTCGGTTAGAAGTGTCGGGTGGGACGACGCGCCACATTTGATGGCTGTTGAAGATCGAATAATGACGGATCGCATAATAGTCACGTATCGGCAACGGACGATAAATGCACGTAAAAGCTAGTACAACTACGACTGAAGCGCCGGGCGATAAAAGCGAAACGCTCAGTCTCGAACATTTCAAAGTACTTGCGTTGGCGTCCATGGGCGGATTGCTAGAGTACTACGAGTTCACAGTCTTTATCTTTCTTACGCCGTTCACGAGTCGATTGTTTTTTCCTGCATCCAGTCCCGAATGGCTTCGCGAGCTAGAAACGTTGACAATATTTGCCTCGGGATACCTGACGCGCCCGCTTGGGGGAATATGGCTCGCAAGCCTCGGGGATAAACTGGGTCGGAAAAAAATGTTCGCGGTAAGTGTGCTGCTGATGGCAGCCCCAACTCTTGGCGTCGGATTACTTCCGGTATATGCACAGATCGGAGTCTGCGCGCCGCTTGGCCTGCTTGCATGTCGCCTGTTGCAAGGTGCGGCGTTAGGCGGCGAACTGCCAACGGCTATGGTGTTCGTGTCGGAGCATGTGCCGGAGCGTCGGCTGGGGCTTGCATTCGGCGTTCTAGGGACAGGCGTCGTACTTGGATTTGTCTTGGCGTCCGGCGTCATTACTATGCTACTTCATCACATGGGTGCGGAAGCGTTCCAAATGCGGGGGTGGCGGGTGCCGTTCATCCTCGGCGGTGCTTTCGGTCTTGTTTCTGCCTTCCTTCGACGCTACGTTAGCGAGACGCCTGTCTTCCGCGATCTTTCGGCGCGGAGACACCTCGTAAGAGGGACGCCGTTCCGGCAGCTTTTTAAACGGTATAAAGCTGAGACGATCCTATGTCTGTTGTTGAGCATTGCACCAGGCGTAATCGTCCCTGGGGTCCATCTGTTTCCAGCTATCTACCTTCAAACTTCCTTGCATTACAACGCCAGAATCGTCAACGACGCTTTGTTTTGGTTACAAGTCACGATGCTTTTCAGCGGAATCATTGGCGGTCTGGCCGTCGATCTTTTGGGCTGGCGTTCCGTAATCGTTACGACCTTTCTTGCATTGATATTGACGCTTTTCGGTTTTTATCGATTTGTCACGCCCGACAATTTGCACCTTTGGTTTTGCGCGCTCGGTCTTTTTTTATCGGGCTCGATTATGCTTTATAACCCGCTTGTCGCAAGCTTTCCGGCCCAGGTGCGAATGACGGGGATTGCCAGCGTCTACAACGTCGGCGCGGCTGTTTTTGGTGGGACAACGCCGGTTGTCATGCAGATTTTGGCACGGTACAGCAAGTGGGGGCTGCCGCTATATCCTGCAGCCGCAGCAACCATTGCAATTGTCGTAACGCCGTTCCTTTGGAAAATGAGGAAGCCAGTCGGTCCGGATGAGGCTGCCTAAATACCCATCTCCGCCGATTGGAGCGACCGTGACAAGGGGTGGCCCGATAAATTACACTAAGAGTTCATAGACATGCCAACCCAGGGCGCGCGACCGAGAGCGAACGAGTATGACGAGGGATAATGACGAAGATGTCGGTTTGGATAGCAGAGGCGATCCGTACTTGGTGCCTGGACTTGACCGGGGGTTGCGTATATTGATGGAATTCTCGCCGCGCGAGCCGGTGCTTGGCGCACCGGATCTAGCGAGGCGGTTAGGAATTCCTCGGACGACTGTCTTTCGCTTGCTGCAAACGCTGGAATCGCTCGGTTTTCTCGAACGCGCTGACAAAGACAAAAGCTATCGACTGGGAGTTGCCGTGTTGCGCCTCGGATTCGAGTATCTGAGCTCCCTCGAGTTGACAGACTTTGGTGGCCCTATTATCGAGCGGCTGAGAGATGAGACCGGATTCACCAGCCACATTGTAATTCGCGACGGACGAGACATCGTGTTCGTTGCCAAGGCTCAAAGCTATGAGTCCGGGTTCTCGTCGGTTCGGGTTCATGTCGGAACGAGGCTTCCCGCTCACGCAACCGTACACGGCCGACTTCTTATGAGCGGGCTAACTTTTAAAGAACTGAAGGCTCTCTTCCCCGAATCAAAGCTCCAACAATACACTGACCGTACTCCGCGGACAGTCACCCAGCTGTATAAGTTGATCCAGGAGGATATCCAACGCGGATTCGTGGTCAGCGAATCGTCGTTTGAACGCGGAATCTCGGTCGTTACAGCTCCTGTTCGGGACGATGCTGGACAAGTTACCGCAGTCATCACTGTAACTATTCCGCGAGCCGAGATTACGGCCCGAGAGCTTGCAAGCGGCCTCGTCGAGAAGGTTAGAGCGGCGGCAGACGAATTGTCGCTGCGGCTGAATTACCGTCCCGAGTCCATCTCCGAACCTTCGCGCTATTTAAAGTCGCTCGGACTTTGAGGGCCCTTGATCGTCTGGACGGCACTTGGCGCTGCCGTTTCAACTGTTCACTAACCTTCAGAACGGATAGCCGGTCAAATCGCGCATATCGGTTGCAGTCTTGCCATATTTCATCGGGGGCATACCTGCCCATCTTCGGAAAGCGCGAGTAAAGGCTTTCTCTGACGAATATCCGACGTTGTGAGCCACTTCCATTAGCCGAGCTTTGCCGTGCATCAATTGCCCGGCGGCTAGGTACATGCGATAAGCAGTTAAGTGCGCGATCGGAGTCTCCCCGACAAGTTCAAGGAACCGCGCGCTGAAGCGCGACCGGGACATCCCCGCCTCGGCGGCAAGATCGTCAACGGTCCAGGGACGGCTCGGTTGCCGATGAATCAGAGCCATCGCTTTGACGAGATGCGTGTCGGTCATTGCTCTAAGCCAACCGGCGTCGCGCGCGGCGGTATTGGTTAGATACGCGCGCAATAGATGAATGAAAAGCACGTCGGCAAGTCGCGAAGCAGCCATTGCCCATCCCGGTTGGCAGCTCATGGACTCCTCTATGAAACTCGTAAGCGTAGCTTTCAGCCACGGAGGAACGGCAGGATCCCCCGAATGGATGTGAATCAGAGGAGGCAGGACCGACAAAAAGGGATTCCGGCGAGTCTCCCGGAATCCGACAATGCTCGTGTAGATGTCGCTTACAGGTCCGTTTCCGCCCGCGCGGACGGTCAGCGGCGTGTTTACCCTCGGATGTACATCGTTCTCACGCAAGAGCGTTGCCAACGGGATAGCCGGGATGTCAAGCGACGAACACAACGTATGTTGATGGCCGTGCGGCAGCAGCACGAAATCGCCCTCTTGTACAAAGACCGGATGCATGCCTTCAACGACCAGGTAGAAGGGGTTACCGGTACACATCCGGAAGGGAACGCCTGGGACGGCCGGCTTCACAAAAGCCCACGGCGCGGAGAGCGTAAACCTCCCGGTGACGACCGTATCTGACCGAAGGTCAGACAGTGCCTTGCTCAGGAGGTCCATATGCCATTCCCCGTCCGGGTGATGCGGATCGGGCAAGCTGATACCGATAGACGGGTCCTTCGCATCGGACGATGGCTGCATCCCCATGGCTCTCCTCTATGCTCTGGATGACTGGTCGCCGCACCTGGGCCGCCTGCCTTTCTTGGAACAACTGCGCCAGGAGTTGCGGCCCAAATTTGTTCGGCGTGCCCGGTTGGGGACCTTTCCGATCTGTTCCAAATATAAAACGCCGGATTTTATTCGGTCATTATATGGCCAGGAGCGAAGTAAAAAATAATAAATCGCGCCTGAAGGGGAAAACCCCGTACTTGTCTTCTGAAGGCGTTGCAGCTCGTCGCAAAATAGTAGCTATTTGTATAAGGTAACTCAAAAATACGTGAGTCGCTTGATACAAAACCTCAGCGAAAGACGGCAGCCGTTGACTCGAGCGCGTGAGCTTGGACGGCAAGAGCTTCCGTTGCAGCAGTCGTCTGTTCGACTAATGCGGCGTTTCTCTGCGTATCTTCATCAATCTGGCCGAGCCGATGATGAATCTCGTCGAGCGAGGCGCTTTGCTGCTTGCTCCCGCCCGAGACTTCGCTCATCAGATCGCCGACGGTATCGACAGCTTGCGCAAGATCTTTAATGACGAGGTGCGCCACGTCGACGCGCGTTTGACCCTCTTTGGCTCGTTGCAATGACTGTTGGATTAGCGTGCCGATGTCGGCGGTTGCTTCGGAAGCACTGGCAGCGAGCCTGCGGACTTCCTGCGCCACCACACTGAAGCCGCGCCCGTGCTCACCAGCCCTTGCCGCTTCGACCGCGGCATTCAACGCGAGAAGATTGGTTTGAGCGGCGATCGCTTGTATTGCTTTGGTCACTTCTTTCATCTGGTCCGCACCTCGAGCGATGTCGGCCATGCATTCAACAACGGATTCGACCGCTCGCAGGCCGCGAAGGGATCCCTCGGTCGCGGTTTTGGCAACTGTCGCAGCGTTCTCAGCATGGCCGGTCGTGCTCCCGACGAGTTCAACCAGCCTGCCCAGAGTGGCCGTAATTTCGGCTGTCGCCGCAGCTTGTCGTTCGGTCCGACCGGAGAGATCCATGTTGCCTTCGGAAAGCTGATCGATCGACGTTGTCATCTCCGATAGTTCAGCCCGCAACTCAGACACCATGGATACGAGACTTTCCCGAGTCAGGTTCAACGCGTTTGTCAGGGGGTCGCCCGCAACGGCGACTGAATTACTAGCTTTATATGACAACTCTCCCGATGCTATCAGGTGCAACTGTGTCTCACATTCGACCAGCGGCTTTCGCATCCGCTTACGCAGCAGCGCTACAGCCGTCAATGAAACTGCCGAAATTGACAGAAGGAGCGCGTGGAGCATACCGGCGCTTAGATGACTGCCATTCACCTCGAAGAGCAGGACCGTGGCGCTTGTCATCAGCCCGGGCAGGGCGGCGATTCCAAGGAGGGAGGCCAAGTCCCGAGTAACGCGGAAAACGTTGAATGGTTTGGCCCAACTTCTGTACACAGTTCGACCACAGTCCAGTCCCACCATCGCGCCGGGCCTAGCTAGGCGCCGGTGCAACCTCAGCGCAGCCGCAATTTCAGACTCCGTTGCGCCTGTCCTTACCGTCGTTGTGCCTACGATGCGGCCCCCCTCATACCACGGGGACATACTCGTACGCGTAAAAAGGACGGTTCCGTCGCGACGCCGCATCCCTAAGATACCTTCCCACCGCACGCCCCTTGAAAGAGTCGCGCCAATGTCCCGGAGCACTTCTTTGGGCGTGTCGGGATCAAGGTATCGCATGTAACCCGAGCCCACTACATCATCAACCGAATAACCGGCCGCACGCGCAAAGGAAGCGTTCGCGTAAAGTATCGATGTCTTGTTTGACCGGGTAATCATGTATTGCGCATGCTTCGGGCTATTGTTCACGCGATGCTCCTCAATGTTCAATGCACTGAACGTCAAAATGTAATAGAAAGTCGTATAAGTGGTCTGCGTGGTAATACGGAATCCTACAAATTGCAGATTGCTGCACGCGCTCGAGCACGAATGCCCAGACCGCACGATGAGAATGTTCGTATTAGCGGCACTTCCGCGCAGACCTTTAGGCCTGGGAACATGCAAGTGCGCGCTTCACGCAGGGGTTAAAAGCAATGGTCCGCAACTTCAAAGAAAAAATACGTTAAGAAACTAAAACGGGATTAATGGTGCCCTGCACCCACTTGACAAGGAGGATCGCAGTCAAAGCGTCATATCCTCTGATAGATGTCACCAGCTTGACAGGCATATTTTGAGGATACCTAATGCGGTTGCTTTAATGCTCAACGATCCCGTGACGCCTAAGCCTTGCCGGACCCGTCTGGTCGGGAGATGCGTTGCGCGGCAGACAAACAAATTACGAGGCTCCATTGAGAAATATTCTGATAGGTGTTTGCACAGCAGTGTCTTGCTGTCCCGCGCTGGCACAATCAAACGTCTCGCTGTACGGCAGCCAGGACGTCGGCATCGGATACTTCAACGATGTTGGTGGATCCAGCAAGTGGACCACGGTCAACACCATGTCTCCCGATAGGTTCGGGTTAGTTGGACAAGAGGACCTGGGCGGCGGCTTGAAAACAGTCTTCCGCTTGGAAAACGGCTTCTATACAACCACAGGCGCCATGGCGTTGCCGGGAACGATCTTCAACCGCCAGGCGTACGTTGGGCTGACGAAGGACCGACTCGGAACTATTACACTCGGACGTCAGACCCCGTTCAACTTTGACTGGTTGGGCCCGCTCAGCACCGCCTACAACGCGGCCGACTGGTATATGTTTCACCCAGGCAACATCGATGAGCTCGCCGCGACGAGTAATGTGCAGTATTCGAATAGTTTGAAGTTCACGACTTCAAACTACGGCGGGCTATCGGCTGGCGCCATGCTGGGATTGGGCAATACCGCCAACTTCGGATTCGGCCGTAACCTCAGCGTAGGAATCAACTTCGAGCGTGGGCCGCTACGAGCTAGTGCTGTCTATTCTGACGAGCATAATCGGTCTGTCTTGGTCTCGACGACGGGGCTTTCTACGTTCCAAGGTCAGCCTGCATCAAGTTACATGGCGGACCGCATTGAGAACATGGGAGCAGGCGCGACGTACAACGTCGTAGACACGCTGACGCTGCATGCCTTGTACACGAGGACCAAACTGACGAGCGGACAGCGCTCCGACGTTTACCAAACAATCGATGGAGGCGCGACGTATCGTGTGACCCCGGCATACTCGATCGCGGCAGGTGCCTTCACGACCACATTGTCGGGCATGCGCTGGACGGAATACACAGTGGGAAGCGTCTACGCCCTTTCCAAGGCGACTCAGCTTTATGCGGATGCGCTCCTCGAAAAGGCATCTGGTGGCGCGAAAGCCGCAATCTTCACAGTCGGACCGTCTTCCAATGGCACTCAGCTTGGCGTAATTGCCGGATTGCACCATTCTTTTTAATGCCGCAATGTCGGGCGACCGCAGGAGGGCGACGTCTCGTTATCCCTTTCTCAAATCGATTGTCGCAGGAAGGTCGCTATTTTCGGCAGCTATAGCGGCAATCTGAGCCGAATAGCAAGTAGCCTACGCGTCCTTCTGGTGCGCCGCCCACCGAAGGAGAATCGACTCCGCGGCCGCCAGATTGTCGGCGTGGCCGCACCGCATACATTCAAGCTCGCAAAGCCGGAGGAAAGAGTTTTGAGCGTCTCAGCAACCGAGACGAGAGTAACGATGCCGTCTGCGAAAAATTGATATAGGTGCTTTCCCTGACTCTGCTAGTTTTGTTTTTGAGGCGCAGAGTTGCTTCCCTATAATGTCCATATGCAAGTTGATGTTTC
>NZ_FCOI02000067.1 GCF_001544795.2 Caballeronia temeraria
GGGCAAGTAAGGGGTCTAATATCAACGCATCAGGGCACTTCCACGATGACATGAACCCTCGGTACTTCAGCAACCTGCTAGGCGAATGTCCGTTAAGCGAAGCGCACTGGCTCAAGTCGGCCGGGCTAGTCGTCACCGAATTAGTGAGCGAGCCGGGTTTCCACTTGCACGATCGCGGGCTTCGGCTTGCCCCGAAAAAAGGTGCTGCGTAAAGGCGCGTCCGAAGGCCGCCACCTATTGAAAGCGTCGCGATTAATCACCGACGCGGCGAAGATCGACTGGCGTATTTGCATGGCCCTTCTGGCGCCTAGGTTACGCCGCCGACGCCGCCGCAGCCGCAATCCGCTTCGGGTTCGAGTCGCTTCAGTTGCCCGCGATTGTGTCCAACGCTGGCGTAGCCAATGAAAGATCCATGCGGCTTATGTCGAAGCTCGGAATGCTGCTCGACCTAAATGGCATTTCGACCATCCGCAGGTCCGCGAGGGGAATGCACTGCGCCGCCAGGTTCCGTACCGGCCTACGCCGAGCCGGTGGCTCGCTCAGCCTGTGCGATGCCAGCATAAATGAAATCAGACAGGGCTGATTTCATTGGAGTTTCTTAGTAAGGCCGTCACGACGATCGCGGCGGAGTAACAATAACCCGAAAGCGTCCGACGTCCGTGCCATCAAAAGTGAAACTTGACGCCAATCGCACAATGCGGCGGAAGATCGGAGACCGCATGGGCCTGGTCCGAAAATGAAGGGGCGATCGAGGTCGTCCGCCAGTTCGTTGGACCAGGCCTCCCGCCTCCATTCAATTACCGTTCTTCGGAAGCGCATGGGGGCGGCACCGCCTCGACCAGGCCAAGAAGGGACGGCCACGACGGCCCGCCATTGGACGTCCGAACGGCGGTTGCAATGCAAAGATCTGCACGGGACAAAACAGGCTTCGAGTGACGCCTCATCAAGGCAACAAAGCGGTGGCTCAATCGGACCCCCGCCTTCCGTCGATCTATGATTTGCAGGCTCTACACCGAGGTCCCTACGCCCGATACATTCGGTTCGACGGCGGGCGTAGGTGCTTCGGCAACTATCAATTTCTTCGCCGCAACCTGCTTGGTCGACGCACGTCTCACGGGCGCCTTTTTAGCCGCCGTATTCTTGGTCGCCAGCGCGGCCTTCTTGCCAGTCGAGGACGCTGTGTTAACAGCCTTCTTTGCTGACTTGGTGCTTGGCGTTTTCTTAACAGCTGCCTTCTTGGATGCAGTCTTTTTCGCCGCTTTCTTCCCGGCAACCTTTTTCGTCGCGTTTTTGACAGGTGGTGCCGACTCAGATTTCGCTAAGGCAAGCTCTGGTTTCTCAATCAGAAATTGCGTCCGATCCTTGGCTGCGGCTAACCAGGCAGGCGCACGACCGCGACCGCTCCACGTCTCGCCGCTCGCCGGATCGCGATACTTTGGCGCTTGCGGACCGCGCACGTAGTCGCCCGCTTTCGGCTTTCTTTCAGCAACTGCCGCCGGTTGACTGGTTGCACTGGCGAGAAACTTGTCGCGATTTTTCGCAGTTGCGATCCATGCCGGCGCGCGTCCATGCCCAGTCCATGTCGCCCCGGTCTTCGGATCGACGTACTTGGCCACGCCCGACGTTGCTGATTTAGTTGCGGCCGCGGATTTGCGACCGGCGGCTCGCTTTTGCTTACTGAAATGGGCCGCGATATCATCAGGCGTCAGGCCGTGTTTCTCCATCAAGTCACGAATTTTGCCGAGGACCGCCGACGACTCCTTCTTTGCGATCGCTTCGGCTTGCGCCTGAAGCTTGGCGATTTTGTCTTGCAATCCTTTGAGCGTCACCATCGATTTCCCCTTACCGGTAATCGACGCACTATGCCACACTAGACTTATAAAAAACATCGCGCGACGCCTCGGCCCGCGTCGATGCCGAATGAGTTTCTCATCCGAATTAGTACGCGCGAGTAGCGAGATGGGTCTCGTGGACAGCTTCCGTGGCCCTGGACTATTTGCCGGACCAACTGAGAGGAAACATGACGCGCGTCCGTCGCCTAAAAATTCGCAACTTCCGCTCGATAAGGACGCTAGATTGGGCACCATCCAACGGCGTGAACTGCCTTATTGGTCCGGGTGACAGCGGCAAGTCGAGCATCCTCGATGCGATCGACTTATGCCTTGGAGCGCGGAGAAGCGCGCCTTTCGGTGACACAGACTTCTTCGGCCTGGACGTCAACCGGACCATCGTGATTGCAGTCACGCTCGGCGCACTACCGGACGCGCTGAAGAACATTGATACCTACGGAGAGTTCCTTCGCGGATTCGATCTCGGCACCGGGCAGCTTGAAGACGAGCCGCGCGCTGGTCTGGAAACGGTTCTGACGCTGAAACTCGAGGTCAACGGCGAC
Organism: Caballeronia temeraria; assembly: GCF_001544795.2. GTDB lineage: Bacteria > Pseudomonadota > Gammaproteobacteria > Burkholderiales > Burkholderiaceae > Caballeronia > Caballeronia temeraria. Next base: position 2,393 of record NZ_FCOI02000067.1, read on the forward strand.
CTGGAGCCGAGTTGGGCGCTCTATTCCGAGCGAGCGGCCCACCAGCAACTCGAACGGTCTCTGGCTTGGAAAGACCGCAGCCTTCTCGCACCAGCCCGAATCGGGACCTACGCAAACACAAATCTTTCCTGGGCAAGGGGCTCGGTGTTGAATCGGCTCACGGAAGAGCGCGCGAACCTTGGCTCGGAACTGGCGGCAGCCGCGCGTGCCGCCCGGGCCACCTTCGGCACGCAGGCTGGCCCTCAGCTCGCCCAGACCCTGCAAGTGGTCACCCAGACAGCTATCGGCCTCGGCGTAGCCGTTGGTGCGAGCGCTCAGGCGCTGCTTGACGCTCACTCGGTATCGATTGGAGACGGTGCTATCGCGCTCCATAGCGACGCCGGCATTCCTCTGCGCTCGCTTGGCACCGGTTCGGGGCGGCTCCTCGTCGCCGGGTTGCAAAGGGCCGCAGCGGCGGCAGCCACCGTCGCCTTAGTAGACGAAGTTGAGTACGGACTTGAGCCGCACCGGCTCATGCGACTGCTCGACTCACTGGGAGTGAAGGACGCGACTCAGCCGCTGCAGGTCTTTATGACGACCCATTCACCGGTTACGCTCAGGGAGCTCGCTGGCGACCAGCTTTTTGTCGTCCGTCGGCGTTCTGGCGCCCACACGGCCACGCGCGCTGGTACGGACGACGGCATACAGGGGTCATTGCGCAAAGCACCCGAGGCCTTCCTGTCCAAGTCGGTCATCGTCTGCGAAGGCGCCAGCGAGGTAGGATTTGCTCGCGGGATGGACCAGTGGTGGGTCCACTGCGGCGCGACGTCATTCTTGGCCCACGGAGGCTCATATGTGGATGCAGGCGGAGGAAGCCCGGACCAATGCTTCACACGTGGTGAGGCGTTCCTGAAGTTGGGCTATCGCGTCCTCGTCTTCATTGATGCGGACAAGCCTGTTTCAACCGTGGGACTCGTGGAGAGGTTCCTGGCGGCTGGTGGCCAGTACCTGACGTGGCGGCCCGGCTTGGCACTTGAGGACGAGCTGTTCCGACATTCAAGCAATGATGCGGTGCACGCGTTGCTGAACAAGGCAGACGAGATGGTCGGCCGCGAGCTCATGGCCGAGCACATCAAGTCTAAATCAAACGGACAACTCACCTTAGATGCCATCGAGGCTGAACGGCTGAATGGCGGCTATACACCTGCAAGCCGAGCATTGCTCGGACTTGCCGCTCGCAACAGCAAGAACGGCTGGTTCAAGACAGTGAGCGGTTTCGAGGCAATCGCCAAGGACGTCGTCGGCCCTCACATAGCGAATGCAGAGTCGGGCTTCGTCGAGATTACGAACCAGCTATGGGGGTGGACGCGTGCCGCCGCCTGAAATCGACATCTTTCAGGCGCGCCTAGGCTCAGTTACCGCGCCAGCAGGATGCGGCAAGACCCAGCTCATCGCCGACGCGCTAACTCAGCACACGGACAACAAGCCGGTCTTGGTGCTGACGCACACCAACGCTGGAGTCGCCGCTCTACGCGCTAGGCTGCAGCGTGGCTTAGTTGCTAGCTCAGCGTACAGGCTGTCGACCATCGACGGTTTTGCGATGCGGCTAGCAGTGAAGTTTCCGCTCCGCGCGGGCCTCGACGCGCGCGTTCTCGAACTGGCCAACCCGAACGCCGACTACCCTGTTGTCCGAGGTGCCGTGCAACGGCTCCTGCGCGCCGGTCACATCACCGACCCCATAACGTCCACGTATTCGCGTTTGCTGGTCGACGAGTATCAAGACTGCAACACCGCGCAGCACGCCATCGTGTGTTCCATCGCGCAGGCACTTCCCACTTGCATCCTTGGTGACCCAATGCAGGCGATATTCGGCTTTCGCGATCCATTGGTCCACTGGGAGCATGAGGCCCAGGCTGTGTTCCCGCCTATCGGCTCACTGCAGACGCCTTGGCGATGGCGACTCGCAGGCATGGACGCGCTGGGCATCTGGCTACTTCAAGCCCGCGCATCATTACAGGCTGGCCATCCTGTGGACCTGCGTGAAGCGCCAGACGGAGTCCATTGGGTTCAACTAACCCAGGGCTCGGAACTGCAGCAGCGGCTGGTGGCAGCCCGGACAGAAGCGCCAAACCGAGAGGGCCGCGTTCTCGTCATTGGCGACGCCATCAATGTAAATGGTCGTCATCAGCTCGCCATGCAGACGCCGGGCGCCACTTCCGTCGAGGCAGTCGACCTGAAAGACTTGGTGGCATTCGCCCGCGAATTCGATTTGGCAAGTCCCAACGCGCTGCGCCAAATAGCCGAGTTCGCGACTTCTCTGATGACAGGAGTGGGTGCTGCCAACTTTCTCAGGCGAGTCGAAACGATACGTTGCGGCCGAGCCCGCACGCCCGCGACTCCAGCAGAAGCCGCAGCACTGGCATTCCTGGCGGCCCCCAGCCACACGACCTCCATTAACTTGCTCCTGTCCCTCGCGGATCAACGCGAATCACGCGTCTACCGGCCGGAAGTGCTGCACTGCTGTATCTCAGCGCTAAGAGCTGCCGGAGGCAAAGGAGGATTCTTTGGCGCGGCGATTCAGGCCCGTGAGCGAAACCGTCAACTGTGTCGACCATTGGGTCGGCGCGCCGTTGGAAGCACCCTTCTTCTGAAAGGGCTGGAGGCTGACGTCGCGGTCATTCTTGAGCCCGAGCGCATGACTGCGCAACACCTTTACGTGGCACTCACCCGAGGCGCAAAGCGAGTCGTCGTTTGCTCGGCGACGCCTTTGTTAACGCCCTCCACGGGCCGCTAGCAAGCTCTCATTGAATAAGTGATCCCCTCCCAATGGCGGCGCTCCGGCTATCAACGGCCGGTAGGCGTTCAATATCGGCCGCAAGCAGGCGTTGGCGGTCGAGACTCGAGCGGCTCCGGTCGCAGGTGTCGATGAGTCCGACAAGCAGCCGAACGGGATTAGCGACCAAGGGGGACTCGACGAGGGACTGGTCGCGGGCTCCGCTCACGAAGTAATGATATCAACTTTGCTCACTTGGCGGCATTCGCGCTCGCCACCGCCGTCATATTGATGATCCGACGCACGGTCGCCGCCGGCGTGAGGATATGAACCGGCTTCGCGGCACCCAACAAGAACGGCCCGACCGTCACGCCTTCGCCGCTCACCATCTTGAGCAGGTTATACGTGATGTTCGCCGCCTCGACGTTCGGCATGATGAGCAGATTCGCCTCGCCATGCAGCGTCGTGCCGGGGAACGAAGCCTTGCGCACGGCTTCCGAGAGCGCCGCGTCGCCGTGCATTTCACCGTCGATTTCGAGATCCGGCGCGCGCTCGGCGATCAGCTTGCGCGCTTCGGCCATCCGGCTCGCCGATGCGCTCGGCACGCTGCCGAAGTTCGAATTCGACAGCAGCGCGACCTTCGGCTGCACGCCGAAACGCTCGATCTCGCGCGCGGCGAGAATCGTCATGTCGGCGAGTTGTTCGGCCGTCGGCGTCTCATTGACGTACGTGTCGCTGATGAACAGATTGCGCCCTTGCAGCATCAGCAAGTTCATCGCCGCGAAGTTGTTGGCGCCTTCGGCCTTGCCGAGCACCTGATCGATGAACTTCAGATGATCCTGATACGTGTCGATGAGACCGCAGATCATCCCGTCCGCGTCGCCGGTATGAACCAGAATCGCGCCGATCAGCGTGTTGAACTTGCGCAGCGCGGCCTTCGCGCTTTCGGGCGTCACGCCCTGACGCGCGGCGATCTCGTGATACGCCTGCCAGCTCTTCTGATAACGCGGATCGTCTTCCGGATTCACGATCTCGAAATCGACGCCTGGCTTCAGCTTCGAGCCCATCTTCTGCAGACGCATCTCGACGACCGCCGGACGCCCGATGATGATCGGCTTCGCGATCTTCTCCAGCAGCACGAACTGCGCGGCGCGCAGCACGCGCTCGTCCTCGCCTTCCGCGAACGCGATGCGCGCCGGCGCCGCCTTCGCCGCCGCGAACACCGGGCGCATCACCATGCCCGTGCGATACACCGTCGCGCCGAGCGTCTCGCGATACGCGTCCATGTCCTTGATCGGACGCGTCGCCACGCCCGAATCCATCGCGGCTTGCGCGACAGCCGGCGCGATCTTGATGATGAGGCGCGGATCGAACGGCTTCGGAATCAGATATTCCGGACCGAATTCCAGCGAATGACCTTCGTATGCCTTCGCGACTTCATCGCCCTGATCGGTCTCTTCGGCGAGTTCCGCGATCGCGCGCACGCACGCGAGCTTCATCTCTTCGGTGATCGTCGTCGCGCCGACATCCAGCGCGCCGCGGAAGATAAACGGAAAGCACAGCACGTTGTTGACCTGGTTCGGATAGTCCGAACGGCCCGTCGCGACGATACAGTCCGGACGCACGCGCTTCGCTTCTTCCGGGCGGATTTCCGGCTCGGGATTCGCGAGCGCGAGAATCAGCGGCTTGTCGGCCATCGTCTGGACCATCTCGGCCTTCAGCACGCCCGCGCTGGAACAGCCGAGGAACACGTCGCAGCCGTGCATCGCATCGGCGAGGGTGCGCGCGTCGGTCGACGCCTGATAGCGCTCCTTCGACGCATCCAGATTGCCGCGGCCTTCGTAGATCACGCCCTTCGAATCGATCACGAGCGTGTTCGACTTCTTCAAACCCAGATGCACGAGCAGATCCAGACACGCGATCGCCGCCGCGCCCGCGCCCGAGCAGACGAGCTTCACTTCCTCGAGCTTCTTGCCGACCACTTTCAGGCCATTGAGAATCGCCGCCGAAGCGATGATCGCCGTGCCGTGCTGATCGTCATGGAAAACGGGAATCTTCATGCGCTCGCGCAGCTTCTTCTCGATATAGAAGCATTCCGGCGCCTTGATGTCTTCGAGATTGATGCCGCCGAGCGTCGGTTCGAGCATCGCGATCGCATCGACGAGTTTGTCCGGATCGGTTTCAGCCAACTCGATGTCGAACACGTCGATGCCCGCGAACTTCTTGAACAGGCACCCTTTGCCTTCCATCACCGGCTTGGCCGCGAGCGGGCCGATGTTGCCGAGTCCCAGCACGGCCGTGCCGTTCGTCACGACGCCGACGAGATTCGCGCGCGACGTGTACTTCTGCGCGTCGAGCGGTTCGTCGTAGATCGCCATGCAAGCGGCCGCGACGCCCGGCGAATACGCGAGCGAGAGATCGAGCTGGTTGGATAGCGGCTTGGTCGGAGTAACCGAAATCTTGCCGGGGCGGGGATTCTGGTGATATGCGAGGGCGCTTTGCTTGAGTTGTTCATCCATCTTACTGTCAGTTATAGAAGTGCCTGCGATGCCCGCGTACTTAGTTTGTACATTTTCTGAACCACCTAAGATTTTTCGCCGGAGCCAGTTCTAAGGCAACCACTGCCACATCAAAATTGGTTGCCGCCCGTGCGTAATTCGCGGCGCGGAGACTGCGGCGACGTTGATGTTGGCCGCTAAAAGGAGAGATTCCCCGCTAGCGTTGTGAGCTCCAGCCAATAACCTTATCGCCAATTCGCTGCGGGCCCATTTATGCGCACAAGAAAACTCTGCTAAGCGCTCACGGTCCAAGATCGATCTCCTCGCACCCGCTAGAATCGGTAGAGACTGGACAAGAGGTGCAGCTATTAAAAAGACCTTTGGTGTCTGTCGGTTAGTCCTCTCAAAGAGCGAACCTACTTTACCGAGCAGCCGGCTTTTTTCCAGCCCTCTTGAATCCGTGGTGCCATCAGCGGTCAGCTTAGATCAAGCGCTGAATAGAAGATTGTCACTACCGCTACTTCTTAGCCACACCTACGCAGAACAACTATTCGCTTTGCGCAGAGGACGCCTCGTCGAGCGCAAAATATCTTTCACGTATATGACGAAAGTCTGTATCTCGCGATTGCGATGGCCCAACGCTCGAACGCATCCGATGGATGATACGTGTGTCGCTTCCGGTGGATTGCCGTCAAAGTCTCATTTACGGCCGCTTCAACCAGCCCCGGGGACACGAAGTGGGAAAAGCAGTGCTCAAGACAACATGCGATGTGCGCCAGCAGCAGTTCATATTGCTGCCGATCCCCAGCAAACGCGGCGATTGCTAAGGTATCCCACTCTATAGATACCGGCGCCGATCTCCAGAGACGTTCTAGGTCTGGAGCCGTTGGCGTTTTGTGGTTCGTGGTCCTGCTAGAACGCTCGCGGTGCAGCCAACGCGGACGCAACCACATGGTGTGATTCCTCCAGTTTACGGCGGAAGTAGCGCGCGATGTGTAGTTCGCGGCTTCCCCTCCAGAGCACGGCTGGTGGGTACCCAGCACTTAAGGCAAGATCATCAGCGACCCTCGCAGCGGCCCACGACCGAAAGCGGCCGCTATCCACAACTCCGCGGTCAGCAAACCACTTCCGGGCCAAACGCAGTGGCACGGCTCGAACGGCATCTGCGTTTTTCGTGCTTTCCAGCGAAGCGGTACGTTGCTTCGGAGCGTAGTCAATACTGCGCATAGTGACGAATGCTCTTGCTCTGCGCAAGCGAAGTGTTCCTGCAGAAGTAGTGCGCACCAATCCATCTAACGGCGAGTGCACAACGACGCAAACATGTTGTAAATCATTCGAATGAAAAAGTCAGCATACCTTGGCCTATCCCGGCGTTTGACCACGCAAAGATAACGGAGCAGCCTCAGTTTTATTCCGACTGTCGAAAGATAAAGCGACCCAAGCGCCCGTCGACTTTACCATTTCATAAACCCTGCATAGATTTCGTAAATTATTAGACAGGTCTATTAGCAACTAAAAAAATACGATATGTCTCAGAAAAGGCATTTAGTGACGGTTTGCAGTGTCGATAACAACATTAGAAGTGCAAGGCGCGGTATCGCGGCATGCGCCATCTCTTCCCGTTTCTCACATGCGAACGTAACCCAGAATTGAAGAATGAAGAACTTGACGATTCAAGCGCGCCTCACGCTCACAATGATCTTCCTCGGGATCCTACTGACAATGTCCGTTGCTCTGGGCATCTTCGGGATGATGCAAATGGATGCATCAGCGAAGGACGTCGGTCTTAGCAGCCTGCCCGCCGTCTATGCATTAGGCATCTCAGACAGGTCAATGAACCGAGCGCGTATCCTGCTCGATCACTATGCGCTCGACCGCGACAACCCCGCGGCGACGGGCATTCGCGCAAAAGCCTTCGAGTCGTTGACAGATTCCGACGGATGGTATCGAAAGTATGACGACATTCCCCGAGACGGCGACGAGGACATTCTGGCTAAGACCGCAGTTGATGCTCGTACTCAGTTGCGCAAATCTATCGAAGGCTTCGCTGCGGCGATCGATCGGCGCGATCAAACCGCGATCGTCCGATTCGCGGGAGAGGCAGTCCCTACTGCTTACGAGCGTGCCAGCACCGCGATGCGGAAGCTCGAAGACTACCAGCTTGAAGATGCCATGCGTCAGAACAGGGAAAATGACCGGCGGTTTGCAACCCTGCGGTTGATCTATCTGTCGGTGCTCGTTGGAGGAGTCGCAGCGGCCGCCCTAGGATGGTGGTTTCTCCGCCGGGCAATCATGACGCCGCTAGCTATGGCGCTAGACCACTTCGCCCACATTTCTGAGGGCGACCTATCCCAAACGATAACCATCAATTCGGTATGCGACTCGGCACGACCGTATCTCAGTGCTGAATATTTCGACGCATGATGGGCGCGTTCAGCTTGACGGAGA
>NZ_FCOI02000068.1 GCF_001544795.2 Caballeronia temeraria
TCCCAGCTGTCCACGTGGACAGGTAGCATCAGAGAATCACTCGTCCATTGCTAGGGCGTCCCTGAAGGACCGCATACGATCGACGGACTGAATCCGTAGGCGATCTCACAGTGGTGATAGATTGGCGTCGGCTGTGTCGTGCCCGCCATCGCGATGGTGAAGACGAGAGTTAAGTTGATGAAGGCAGAAGGTTCGTATTCAGACGGCGAACGCATCGGAGGTCGTATCGGCGATTATCGCTTGCACACCCAAGTGAACGGTCTTACACCGCTAGCGGTATGGGCCCGGATAATGCGCGAGGCCTCAAATCAGCCAGCCGGCTTCAGCCATCGCCGCCTGGGCGGCCTGCGCCGCGGGTAGCGCACTGTTCCACCGGCTGGCCACCAGCCGTTTGCCGGTGACTGCCCCAGCGGCCTGCGAAGTTAGCCAGAGGAGCGGCGGCACCATGACGTCCGGCTGGATCAGTTGCTGCCGCACGACTTCTGGTACCTCGGCCGGGATCATTCCGGTGGCTGAGGCGCCCCCCGGCAGCAGCCCATTCACGGTGATTCCAGTGTCGGCTAGGTCTTGCGCCCAGATAATGGTCTCGGACTCCAGGGCCGCCTTGGATGGCCCATACGGGGAAAAACCGGCCCGCCGCATGGTCTCGTGGTTCATGGTGATGTTGATGATTCGGCCCCATCGTTGCGCAAGAAGGTGCGGAACGGCCGCCTGCGCCATCAGAAAGGGACCATTGACATTGGTGTCAATGATCATGCGCCAGGTGTCCGGATTGACCTCCCAGAACCGGGTCGGCTCAGTCAGGAAGCGGTCACTGATGAATGTCATGCCGCGACCGGCGTTGTTGACGAGGATATGCAGCCCGCCAAAGGTATCGACTGCCTGTTCCACCAGTTGGTGGCAGTCTTCCTTGCGGGTAACGTCTGCCGCCACTGCGAGAATGCGGCCGGCCCCTGGCGCCTGGCCCGCCTCGCCCGCAACTTGCCGGATTTCTCCCGGGTCACTTGCGGATGAAATGACGACATCGGCACCGGCCGCCGCCAGCCCGAGAGCCATGGCCCGCCCCAGTCCGCGACCGCCGCCAGTGACAATCGCGACCTTTCCTGCTAACTGGCCTTGTTCCATCCAATTGCTCCTTCTATTTGTTAAACCAACCATTTCCTATCCACCTTACGGCGCATCTAACCTCGGCAAGCTGCCTTATTGCCGACGTCCAAGGGAGCCCCGCCGACCGATTTATAAATGCGAGGCGCCAGAGAAATCGAGTTTTGCTTCTCGCCACGCGGCAACAACGGAGGGGCACCGGTTGCCGCCAACTTGAGACGCCCGTTCCCGGTCGTCTTGTCGACGGTGAACGCTGACCACTATGAGCGCGGCGCATAAGCAGCGCGCCTCGAATCGGCTCCCGGCCGCGCAGCTAAGTCAGCTACGTATGTCTAAATGCCTTGCCGACCAAGCTGTCATAGTCGGCGGGGTCGGTTCGAACGATGGTTACGATCATCTGGGCGAATGCGGTATCGGGTAGCAACTCGCTCGCCAATACGCGTGCGGTACGCAGAGAGACGACATTGTGGACGGGCTGCCTATTCAGCTCGTCGCTGATCGAAAATATGAATCGATGAAGCTCGCCCGACTCCGGTCCTACCGCTTCGTGAGCGAGGAGCGTCGCTTTCACTTGCATCCTGACTCCTGTGAACCCTAGAAATCGACACAGCCGCAGGATAGACGATTGTTGGACGTCACGCATTGTGACGAGCGACCGGTCGATGCAGTGCCTTTTCGCGACCACGCTCCGCAGAGTTGCCGCCAGCACAGAAGCGAACAGATTCTTTTGAGGTGGAGACAGGTAGCCGTGGATGCATCCCAGCGTCGAGGCATACGGGGCTGGTCGCTGAGAGGTGGCCTCGGTAGTTCGGACAGTTTTCTGAGATTTTGAGTGGAGCGTCCGGGTCAATCATGCTGCCGATTGGATCGCTGGCAGCGTCGCGAAGGAATGATATGAACGCGTCCCACCCCGTGAACAGATGAGCGACGGAAGGTGGATCCTCGCGGGCCAGCGGCATCAATGTGCCCAGGTGGAAAATGCGGGCATTTCCTGGCAACCGGAGCATCCAAAACGAATGCTACGCCAGTTGGAATCGACATTGCAAAAAGTGTCTTTCAAGTGCATTACATCGACCCGGAAACCGGAGAGATTGTCAACCGACAGATCAAGCGGCCACAGTTTCTCGAGTACTTCGCGAACCGTACGTCGTGTCTGATCGGCATGGAAGCCTGTGGCAGTGCCCATCATTGGGCAAGGCAACTGATGCAGATGGGTCACGAGGTCAAGTTGATGTCGGCAAAGTTCGTGAAGGCGTTCAATGTTGGCAATAAGAACGATGCAATGGACGCACAGGCGATTTGGCTGGCGGTTCAGCAGCCTCGCAAGGCGGTAGCGGTAAAAAGCGAGATGCAGCAGGCGGTGCTAATGATGCACCGTCAGAGAGAGCAGCTAGTGAAGTTTCGCACGATGCAGAGCAATGGTCCGCGCGGGATGCTCGCCGAGTTTGGCGAGGTGATGGGCAAAGGCCGGACGGCGATAGTCAAGGCGATTCCTGATGTGCTCGCACGCATCGAAGCGCGATTGCCGAAGGTGCTCATCGATACGCTGCGCGAACAGTGGGTTCGGGTCGAGAGGCTGGACGAAGAAATCACGACGATTGAACGGCGATTGCGCGAATGGAAGAAAGATGACAAGTCGGTGCAGGCGATCAAGTCGGCGCCGCGCATGATCTTCAGTGGGCAAGTGAGGGACCTAATATCCACGCATCAGGGCACTTTCACGATGACATGAACCGTCGGTACTTCAGCAACCTGCTAAGGGGGAAGACCGGTCGTCCGTCATTTTCCGCTACCGACAATGTCGCAAATCCACATGCTCCAAAAATGGTTGGATCCGGCGATGGAAGAGCCCTCTATGATCTCTCGCTGTTTCGAAAGTTCGCAGGCCTCGATGGAGGGCTGACTTACCTTCCGGACGAACCGACTATCTTGCGGTTTCGGCACCTGCTCGACGCGGTGGTATCGCTGCGCACGTTCTTGAGGTCGTCAATGACAGACTGAACGAGAAGGGATTGATGCTTAAGGCGGGTTTGGCCGTCGATGCTACGTTGATCGCGGTGCCTAGCCCGACCCGGAACGGCTCGGACACACGTGATCCGGAAACTCTGTGGACCCAGAAAGGCAGGAATTGATACTTCGGCATGAAGACTTGCAGGAGAAGCTCGGAGTAGCAAGCCGGCCAGATGCGATAATTATCCCCGGTCGACCTATGTTGATTCCCGGCTCCCGCTGCGGAGGGCTCGCTCATCTGAATAGGCAGTCGCCGCTCTTTGAATGCGAGGGTTTCTATGGACACGCTACAAAACATGCGGGTGTTCGCGCGGGTCGTTGAAGCCGGCAGCTTCACTGCGGCGGCCGAATCGCTCAATATGACAACTGGCGCGGTGTCACGGGCGGTATCGGATCTCGAAGCCCATCTGCGCACCCGCCTGCTAAACCGTTCGACACGGCGGCTTGCACTCACGCCTGCTGGTGAGCGATATCTGCAGCGCTGCCGGCAGATCCTGGCCGACCTCGCGAGGGCGGAAGAGGAGGCAAGCGATGCGCATGAGCGCCCCTCCGGCACGTTAAGGCTGTTCAGCTTTGTGAGCCTAGGCCAGCACTACCTGTTGCCGGCGATCGCCAGGTATCGGATCCAGTTTCCGGACGTAACGGTCGAACTGACGATGTCACAGAGCGCGCCGGATTTGTTCGGCGGGGGAAGCGATGTTGCCGTCATTGCGGCGCCTTCGCTCTCTGACTCGGAGATGGTTTCTCACCTGCTCGGCTCGACGTGCAGCATTCTGTGCGCTTCGCCGCACTATGTGCGTTCGCGCGGCGCCCCGGCGAAACCTGGCGATCTGTCGCAACATGATTGCCTGATTTTGAACACGCCCGCTTTCCCACTTCACGAATGGCTGCTCGAAGGCCCCGGTGGCGGCGAATTGATTTCGGTTCGCGGACCGCTGCAGGTGAATATCGCCGAGTCACTGGTCGTCGCCATTCGCGAAGGCATGGGCATCGGCATATTGCCGCTGTACGCCGCCGTCGACGGTCTGCGTAACGGCACGCTGGTGCGTGTGTTGCTCCATCATACGTTGCAGAACACGAACATTTACGCGCTCTACCCTTCGCGCAAATTCATCGATGCGAAGACGAGGACATGGGTCGAGTTCCTGCGCACCCATCTGCCGGAAGTCATCGCGCGCGACAAGGCCCTGCTTGCCGGCTGACCGACGGTGAGGTGCAGCTGGTCATCACTCTCCCTGGAGAGGCCTCACGCCCACCTCGCAGCAAGGTTCAAGCGCGACAACTCGTGCAACTGGTCCCGGATGCTCACAGTTCATGCTAGTCACGCTGGCGGCGCCAGCAACTCATACCGCTGCCGAAGCCGATTTCACGAGGTGGTAGGTCCCACCGCAGGCCGGTCTGCAAGATAAAGAGGATGTCTGTGCGCGCCGCACGGCTAGTGGGAAATTGTCCGCGCGGCCAATTGCGGCCATTCGGTTCGCTTCAATCCCGTTGCCGGCAAAAAGCGCGCTACGGCTCCCGCGCGTGTAGAAGACAACTCCCAGTTAAATTCGTAATTTTCCGTCGATATCGGCAAGCTATTCGTGTGCCCCCACAAAAACGTTGTTTTTCGCGCGGTTCCGGAATACGGTGGCGACCGTGCTCAAGCACGGTGAACGATTCGGGCAATAACCGCGCGTCGCAAGAACGGAACAGGATTTTTGCATCGATTGCGATCTCTACACCTTACAGTGTCTGCGAAATCGTAATGCGTTAATTGTCCTGCAAGGATGCGAGCAACAACAGGAGCTGCTTCCCCGCTTCGCTTCTTGCAGCGGCGGAGGTGACGAGCGGCGGCAGGACGGCTTTCTTTGCGGGATGGAATTGCAAAACCCTTATCTGAAGCTCACTGTTTTTCGCAAGCTGCGCTACGTATAGTGCGAGGAACAGCACCATTGGCATAGTGACCAGATCGGCGTACGAAATCAGCTAGCGATCCGGGTGTTCCTCCCTATCGTGAGTTTCTTGACGCGCCGCCTTATCCGTCGCAAGGCGCTTGCTGCCTGAAGTCGTGCTCATGTTGGAAATTCTGCCGCCAACTCATGCTCAACCGGGCGAAAGCGGCGAGTCGAGCAGTTCGACCGATCGTTCGCGCACGTCGCCGGTCAGTCGAGTTTCGATGGTATGGGGCGGCTCTTTTCGGGAATTCGCTAGAAGCCGTCGAATTACAACCGCCTGACACGCAGTTCGCTATCCACCGACGCAGATGCCTTGCCCCAACTGCGAGGGTTCGAGCATATGGCCGGTCGCCAGAATCAGCCCAAGCACCACGCCCAAAAAGCCGAAAGTCGGCGAGTAGTCACCCGCCCGCTGCCGAACTCGGGCCGCCGTCGAGTGGTTCCGTTCGTAGGCATCGAGGTCTCGTTGCAAAGCGTCTCCGATTAGCGGCGTCGATACGCCGTTCGCCAGCAATTCGATACCTCGTTGAGCAAACGAGGTTAATGCCGCGCACACGACTTCCACTGGACCAGGTTCAAGTCGTTCACTTTCTCAGAGAAGCCGGTCTATCGATCCTTCTGCCGACGATCGGTGCGTTCGTGATGATTTGTGAGCTCGTCGTGGTGATCGTTCGAAAGGACTTCTGGAGCATCGTCACGACGCGCGCCCGCAGTTTTTGCTGAATGCTGCGGTACGTTCACATCGGTAAGCCGCGCAGTAGGAGCGCAGAGATCCGACACGTCTTAGCAGGAATGAGGAAGAAGTGGAACCGGCAAGAGCCTAGTCTTGAGGTCATCGTTATCGGGTCAAAGCCGATAGAGTCGGCAATGATACGGGGCGCTCCGCTGCTCCTCCCCTTGGGGCGTCCGATCGGCCACATGAGGCGGGCGGGACGAACGGGACGGGTCGTCGGCTCGCGAGCGCGGCGCAGAGAGATCCGTAACATCATGCTGGACTCTGGAGCAGGAAGTCGTGGCAGACAATCGCGGCGTCTTTAAAGCGCAGAATCCCGCAGGCCTCTCTTGGAGGAAGGCAGGTGCATCGTGTGGACTAATGCTAGGCTCAAGCGAATTCTGATCTATCTGGCGGCTGTTCTGCTCATTGGATTCACTGGCGCAGTTTTTTGTGCCTGCCGGCCAACGATTGCGCCGATTTCGCCCCCCGTCGCCTCCACCTTTGCACCTGAACTTGTCATGCGCGGTGAAGTGCTGGCCGCAGCTGGTTTTTGCGCGGACTGTCACACGGCGAAGGGGGGCCGGCCCTTCGCCGGCGGCTATGCAATGCGGACTGGATTTGGCACCGTCTATTCGACAATCCACTTCGCCCCGATCTCGCGATCATCAGCGCGACGAGTTTGTCGGATCCGTCGAATCTGATTCAGGTCATCCTCTACGGTGTCAGCGCGCGGGAAGGTGCCCCCGGCGTCGTGATGCCGGGATTTGCCCATGGATTCAGCGATGCCGACGTTGCGAGGATCGCCGCCTATCTTCGCGCGACACGCTCCGGCCTTGCACCTTGGCTGGACCTCGAGAGAAAAGTTGCCGCGATACGCGCGCAGGGCAGTGGCCAGGAGTGAGGCCACGACGATCTTCGGAGCTGCAACCATGACACGCTTCACAATCAACGGCCGGGCCGTCTCCGTGAATGTCGAGGCGGACACTTCGCTCCTTTGGGTGATCCGCGATGATCTTGGGTTGACCGGGACAAAATTCGGCTGCGGCATCGGTATGTGCGGCGTATGCACCGTACATATCGGCGGCAGGGCGACGCGATCGTGCATCACGCCGATCAGCGCGATCAATGGCGCGGAGGTGACGACGATCGAGGGACTCGATTCCGCGGGCGAGCATCCTGTGCAGAAGGCATGGCAGGCGCTGCAGGTGCCGCAATGCGGCTATTGCCAGTCCGGCCAGATCATGCAGGCCGTGGCTCTGCTTAACGATTTTCCGTCGCCCACCGATCAGGACGTCAATGCTGTCATGTCTGGCAATCTTTGCCGCTGCATGACGTACGTGCGTATTCGTGCAGCGATTAAGCAGGCCGCAGCAGCGATACAGAGCGGCTCAACCTATGACTAGGCCACGCTTCGTGAGCCAGGGCGCCCAGCCTTTCACTCGCCGCGAATTCCTGATCGCGATGCTAGGCGCGGGCGCCGCTTTCGGGTTTGCAGGCGTTGCCGCCACTGCGATGGATCGTACTGCGACCGATGGGGTGGCACCACCTGCCGCTGTTGATCTCCAGTTCGAGCCGACCCCGTGGTTCTCCATCGATGGTGACGGAACCGTCACCGTCAACATCATCCGCGCAGGAATGGGGCAGCACGTTGGCACTGCGCTCGCCCGTATCCTGGCCGACGAGCTGGAGGCCGATTGGGATAAGGTCCGAATCATCCATGTTGACACCGATCCCAAATGGGGCGCAATGGTGACGGGCGGAAGCTGGTCGACCTGGCAGACTTGGCCCGTCTTCAGCCACGCGGGTGCGGCCGGCCGGATCGCCCTGATCGAGGAAGGCGCGAAGCTCCTGGGCGTGTCGACGGACGACTGCGCCGCCCGTGCCGGCGCGGTTGTGGCGAGAAGTCGTTCTATCGCGTATGGCGACATCGTTAAACGCGGGAACCTCGATCGCCGATATACGCCAGAGGAACTGGACAAAGTGCCGATCAAGCCGGCTTCCGAGCGCCGTCTGGTGGGCAAACCGGTAGCCGCGCTGGACATCCCCGAGAAGACGAGCGGCACCGCGCGCTATGGCATCGACGCGAGAGTAGCGGGCATGGTCTACGGCAGGCCGAAGATCCCGCCGACGCGCAACGGGTCGAAAGTGAACTCGTTCGACGACAGCCGGGCGCGCAAGGTGAAGGGCTATATCGAGAGCATCGTGCTCGACGATCCGTCGGACACGGTGCCAGGCTGGGTGATGGTTATCGCGGAGAGCTATCCTGCCGCGGTCCGGGCGGCTGATCTGATCACCGTCAACTGGACGCCTGGCCCCGGCGCTACCGTATCCGAAAAGGATATTCAGGATCATGCCGTCCAGCAGATCGGGCGGGCGGATAGCGGCGTGCTGCTCGACACCGGTATCGCCGATACGGCTGCAGCCTTCCGCGCGGCAAAATCGACGCTGGAGCAGACATACACCACCGCGACCGTGCTGCATTTCCAGCTTGAGCCGTTGAACGCACTCGCTTTTGAGAAGGCGTCGTGCCGCCGCGCGCGCCGGCTGGGGCGCTCCGTTGCCGCCCAACACTGGCCTCGGCCTTGCCACCAGTTTCGGCCAGGAGCGCGACATGCCGACTTGGCTGGTATGCGGA
This sequence comes from Caballeronia temeraria, assembly GCF_001544795.2. Classification (GTDB taxonomy): domain Bacteria; phylum Pseudomonadota; class Gammaproteobacteria; order Burkholderiales; family Burkholderiaceae; genus Caballeronia; species Caballeronia temeraria. Next base: position 8,402 of record NZ_FCOI02000068.1, read on the forward strand.
ACCCGCGTCCGCGTCGACCGGAGAACCGGTGTCGTTACGGTGGGGAGGCTGACGTTCGTAATCGATGCTGGAACCATCATCGATCCGGAAAGCGCGCGTGCGCAGATCGAAGGCGGTGCGCTTTGGGGGCTCAGTATGGCCCTGTACGAAGGCACCGCATTTAAAAAACGGGCAGGTGCGGGACACAATCTGGACAGTTATACGCCACTGCGCATTGGCGACGTGCCGGACATGGACATCAGTTTTGTGGACAGCACCGAGGTGCCCGTCGGCTTAGGCGAGCCGGCGACTACCGTCGTTGGCCCGGCCATCGCCAACGCTATTTCGTCGCGGTGGGAGCTCGCCTTCGCCATATTCCAATCACGCCGGAAGCAGTGCGTCTCGGCATCTGGAACAAGGGGTGAGCCGCGCCAGCGCCCGAGATCCGCTCTCCCATCCTCACACTCGACGAGTGCAGGCTGACACCCGTGCTGGGCGACATGTGGAACACTGAGAGGTGGCTTGATCCGCGCGAGTCGATCATCGCGATCCGGTGGAATTTCGAGAGAGCAAACGCGGTGCTAAGCTTTCCTGACAATATTATCGAGATGAAGCATTTGCCCGCCGTAGCTCAAGCTATTTTTTTTGCGGAGTACATATGAAAGCGGTTGTCTATAACGAGGCGGTTCCGCTCAGTTCGCCGGATGCCCTTACCGACACTACGTTGCCCGAGGCCGAGCCAACCGGTTACGACCTGTTGGTGGACGTGCATTCGATCTCGGTGAACCCCGTCGATACCAAGATCCGTGGCGGCGTGCTGCCGCCCCCAGTGGTACCAAAGGTGCTGGGCTGGGATGCGTCCGGCGT
>NZ_FCOI02000069.1 GCF_001544795.2 Caballeronia temeraria
GCAGGCAAACTCGACTTCTCCGCATTCAACTCGCATGCCCGCTGAAGGCCGTTACCCACTCCGTTTTCAAAAGAGCCAGAAAAATTGATACGCTGCATAGCCACCAGGCAGTTTTGGCAGCTGGCTCCGACGCAGTCGGGGATTTTTGACGATTTCAGCCTCAAGCCACGCTCTGTGCTTCCCCCGAATTTTTCTGAAATCTTTTTCTGGCATCGCAAGTAGACGCCTTTTGAGCAAAATCAAATCGGTGCTCGGGAAACGTCGCGTTGTCGGCGGGGAGAGTCGACGTTCGGCCACCCTACTTCTCGTCGTAGATAAGGCTTGCTCAAACCCGTCCCACCCGCCGAAGAGACCGAGAACTAGCAATACGTTTTGGGCGGGATTACGAGTGATTTCTAAAGCTCCTTTAGGATTGCAAAGTTTTTTTAGCGCTGTTTCATTCAGACCGGCCTGCACAAGCACCTGTTCGCCCAGCGCGTGCTCAAGCGACCCCCTTAGAGTTTTATACAGTGCGCGACCCGAAGTCCCGTAAGTCAAACAATATCGCTCTGCGGCTATGCGTACCGAAGAAGCATCGAGCGTCTTTGGTGCTCGAGCAAGCATCAAGTCCTCGGACATCTTCGCGAACCGTACCGCAATCGTTTCAGAGTGCCGGTCCAGGCGTCCTAAAGGCCTGAGCGAACCCCCGCAGATACACCTCTGATGCGGAGCCCAAACCGCGCGGGCTCCTCGGTACTCGGGTTCACACAAGTTGCAATATGTCATCAGGACACGGTGATGACGGGCGCACACTTGAATCCCTGGCATTAGGTGTAGTCTACGCCAGTAGGTGTATCCCAGTGCCCTCCTGTCCTCATCCATGCATTGGGGACAGACGGCGAGCCGGCCCCTGAAAGTGGCCGCGTTCGCGCCTACGAGCCGATTCAGTTCGAAGGCACTGAGTCGTCCGCTGTTGGCATAGTGCTCGAAGAGTTGGGCCCGCTCATCCTCGCTCAAGAATGGCGCATAGATTGGGAAACGCGTGTGCTTGTCAATAACCTGGGCCGTCGAAGGTAGAACTACGCCGAAAGCGGACCTAAGCGAACTGAGGTCAGAAGGGTGGAACCAGCTCAACCTCATGCCACCCGCTGAGATAGGACCGGTGGCTGTCTGCGGTGACCAATCGGAGCGGATTTGAAGTTGTGACAGAACGTAGCCAGTAATGTCTTCGTCGTCAACGATTCTGTTCACATAAAGCAAAGATTGTTCGAGTCGAGTCAACATCATCTCCTTCCGATAAGCCTAAGGGGTCGTGTCGCTTGCACCTAACTTGATACTCGATAGTCGGAGTTTTGCCTCGTGCGCAATCTTCCAAGCACTTACTGATTGAATGGGGTCGGCGATTCGGGTTTGTGCCCAGGCCAAGCGACGGCAGACAAACGATTTTCGGAGCTCGCTGCCCACCAGGCTTGGCGACCCTTGAAGGGTTGAGCGGAAAGCGTATTCACTTACACCAATTCGGCGACGCAACTCGTAGATGGAGCGGCGTACCGGTGGCTTGTCCGGCTGATTACAGGACTCATGCGCTTGCGCGAGTGCCGCCTCGAGGCGATGCAACAGGGGCGTCGGCCTTCCATTTCTGTGTTTGGCACGATTGACCAGGAGTTTTCGTTGCCGCTGTTGGAGCCATGCACCCTCATGTCGATACAACTGTGCCCAAACTGCCGGCAGCTCTCGACGTATCGCTGTGTCTGAAAGCGAAGGCAGTCTTGACGTTGCCGCATCCCACAGCGCTTTTGCATTCTCGGTCCGCGCGGCAATGGCTCGACGGCGCGCGGTCAAGATGTCTGGGTGCGACGCTAAGATTCGGTAAATTGTCGACCGGGATAATCCGAATTTCTGTTCGACCTCTCGGGGCGACATACCGTGGGCCACAGAACTTAGTATCGCTTCAATCGTCTCGCACCCTACCCGCTTGGGACGCCAAGATGCTGGAATTCCAAAGCGGCGGCACAAGACGGCGACTTTCGAAACTCCTATCGCCAGCGCGTTGGCGGTCGCCGACAAAGTCCCGCAATGCTGCATGACTGCGCGAAGCTCGTCTGCAGTCGGTGGGGGCCGGCGTTCCACTATTGCCTTCGTAACTCGGCATGGAGTGCGATAGCAGTATTCGGAAAACCACGCAAATAGGATGCACCACACTGGATGCACGGCTCGCTCTTCGCGCAGAAGTCCTCGAATGCCGTTTTCCACAAGACTCGTTGACTGAACAAGCAGGTCGAGTCGGTCATCGGAAAACGCATTCCTATAGAACGCACAAAACTCATCCACGAACTCTCGAAGGTTGAGGCGTCCGGACTCGTTTCGCCAGCCCGAAGCGATGAGCGACCGAGCGACTTCGTCCTTATGATAGTTACTGCACTCCGCGCTCTGCTCGCTACAATCACTCACTCGCCTGCAAAATTCGAAGCCGTTCGCAAGCTGAAAGGGTGTTGGAGTCTTCACGCATCGTTCGTCGAATAGAAGATACTGACCAGACCTCGGCCTAAGCAAGCACCGATGCTTGAAACACGTATTGACAAAAGGCGCAGCCGTTCGCCTATGATTGAAGGTGAAGCCGTAGTCGCGTCGCTGCTCTTCTTGGCATTCCGGACACCATAGATGCTCTCCTTCTAAGACGTCAAATAAGACAGGTAGTCGAGTCAGGCGGACGGGCCCGGGCGTCACATTAATTAGTCGCTCCGTTTGGGCCGCAAACTTGCATCTACGTAAGCCGCAACAGAAGTAGGATAATAAGGTGTGCTCATCGGCAATTTCGTAGGCGGTCCCATATAGGTGTCCCACGACTTCATGAAACTGGGATAGTCCACTCGGCATGCTATCCAAGCCGGGCCTTCTTGCAAGGAGCGTCCGGCATGCAATCAAGAGACTTCTAGGCACGTCCGTAAAGAAGAGATTCTCAAGGAAGTCGTTGACTAATTGTCCTCGAGGAAAAGGCGGAATAACCAGAGTTTGGTAGCGAGCGTCCATGATTCGTCAGTGCCTAACACGGTACAGCAGTTCCTTATTCTTCTTTTTCTCGAGAAACCATTGAGGTAGGTGGTCCATGTAGTCGAAGAAGTCCTGGTCAGACTCAAGCGATTGTTGCGACATATACGAAGTCACGGCTTCCCTGGCTCCTCGCTGGTTACGAAGGCGACGCAGGAAGATGCGCGTCACCGACTCGCGGTTGATTGCGCCGTCCTTAAGCATTTCGGGTCGCTTGGCAATTTCCATTTGCAATTCATCGTAGCCTTGTGCAAGCCAGCCGAGTCGTCCCAACGCCAGACCCGTGGTCCAGAGCGGCAACTCCTTTGGCATCTGGTGCTTTTCGGCGCTGAAAACTCCGGAAGACCACAGGAACGAATTCGCATCGCACCAGGGGCCAGATAGTCTGACTATTTCGTCTATAGTCGCGGCCGTTGGCTCGGGCAGCGGGTCAAAATAAACCGGCTTTCCCGCGAATGCGTTTGAGCTCTTGCTACCTACCAGTCCGAGCACGTGCGCATACGCGCAAGTTGCGGAGAAAATCACCGGAATGGCGGACGCTTGTTGCAACTTCAGCAGAAAGGCGAGAACCTCTCTCGGTTCACCCTTCAGAGACTCGAACGACGCTCCGTCGACAATGAACACTCCGACGTTCAAGAGAATGCAAAGGGATATGGCGGCGTTAACTGCATTGAGGCCTGCTAGTTCCGGGAACACGCCGCTGGGCGTCCCGGCACTTCCAACGGCCGCAACCAGCGCATGCCGGAGGTCTCCGAGCAATCCGGTGAGTGTTCCGCATTCCGGATAGTTCAAGTAAATTGCTGGAATGACATGCATGAACGCGGGTGCGGGCCCGGTTCCGTGCACCTCGAACGGTTTCCCTAAAAGGCGCCGCAACCGATGCAGATACGCGGTGCGGCCACATAGCGAGGGACCCGTGAGAATGAATATAGAGCCCTTCGTGGACGACAAGGATTCAGGGACCGGTCGGAGTGGCTCCTTCTGCAAAACCTTTCGAGTTCCGTGAAAAAATTCACGATAGTGCTCATCTCCAAAGTCTTTCGCAAGGAATGTCCGCCGGATTCTCGCAAGAATCAATTCAGTGAAGGTCGTTACATCCTCGGTAGGGGCATAAGACTGGTCGAAATCCGATAATGCGTCTATTTTGTGGCTTCGGTCGCCACTCCAAAGAGCAGGGTCACGCGGTACCGCACGGTATGCGAGCGTTCTTCTCACTTCTGACGTTGGCACAATTCTCAGAAACTCGGACAGCCGCTCGCTCTTCGAAAAAAGAAGTGGTTGATGGTAAGGCGTAACCGCGTGACGACTTGGAGGCCGTTGATTTTCTTCAACCCACTCTCCCTCGGCGGTTGATTCGAAGACTGTGCTCATACGGCGTAATTCCCCGCTCGCTTTCGAAATAGGGAAATCAATCCTGGTAGCGAACTTGAACATCCTCTACGGTCTGCGGATGTTCTATGAGCGGATGGGCTACTTTCCGCGACATGAAACGAACGCGTGCACGTTCTATAGAAACTGGCCGAATTGTTCCGTGGCGAACGGGGAGGAGCCGCGAAACGAAAAGAATGATGCATGCGCAAGCTCCTCTTCGCGCGTCGGAACGCACGCAAGCAGGTGGATTCGACGCCTCTTTCGCGAGAGTCTCATCGCCCACATCAACGACGGAACTTTCAAAAATGAGGCACCTTCGGCAAGCGAAAATCGCGAGCCACAAAAACCCTGCGAATTGACCGCTCTGTAACCTGATACGGCTAATCCGCTCACACGCCACTCTCACAAGCACATCGCGCCACTCTTCTGCTTCTCTATCCCTACACTCACCTTTATCAGTGCGAGTCTGTGGACATACTAACGATTTATCAGGTTTCGTCAACAGTTTTTCTCGGCAAACTTAATTTTACACTGCTGGTCACTGCGATTTTAAGGAGTCGCAGAATCTCAAAGCAAATTCTATGGTATTCATTTTAGACAGTCTTACTCCATTCGCCAGACAGTACATCTGAAGTTGCGTAAGCGCGATTCACAGGAACGCCGCACTGACAATATACCGTGTAATGCGCATTAGACAATGTTTAGTATCTATTCTGGAAATACTAAATCGAGGAAGTGAGCAAATCCCGTAGTCGCGTCCAGTCGGCGCGCGATGCGGCCCATAATCCTGCGGACACAATTACGGCCCGTTCTCGCAGTGGTACGGGAACGCAACGAGCGTCTCCTTCGAGCACTGTTACTTGGCGGGGGTCCCTGCGGGACACATCTTCGGAAAGCCAAGAATACCGATTGGTGTGCTTGTCGAGCCGACTTTTTCGAATGACTCGGTTGCCAGGTACTGTGGCGCCGACGATTCGCGACCGAAGTTGACCAGGAAACGTCTGGACGATGGTGCGAAAACCCACTCTCGGCACCAACACCGAATGCAGCACTACGGCGATGTGGGCATTTTCTGCGAGGATTTCGGTTAATTGCCGGAGGTGGCTGCTATCGTCGTGCAACGACCAACGCGCGCCCCTCTCTGGGATTGAGGCTGCGGTTCGCGGGATGAGAACTCCCTCGACCGTTAGGTAGAGAATTGACCGCGGGGCCATGGGAGCCCCCTTCGAGAGTATGCGTGGTAGCACGCGAGAGCTGACGATATACTCCATCAAGCGACGTGGAGTTACCTACAGCAGACGGGACTTGCCGAAGTTCCGGCTGTTATGCTTCTCAGAAGCCCCTCATCTAAGTGCGAAAGATTTCGCACTTAGAAGGATAGGCCGTCGGTTTCAAAAATCAAGAATTTTTTTCGCGGTTTGCGGATTCTTTCATGAGCGAAGCGGACACTCCCTGGTCTTATCTTGCATCGCGGGTTACTCGCGTGGCACTCGCCCGCAAAGACGTCACGTATGGGTCTTTGGTCGATGCCTTGACGAACGACGGTGAGACCGGTGGAGACAGAGCAATTGTTTCGCGCATCTCGCGAGGCACGCTCAAGCTAAGCCTCTTCCTTCACATCTTGGCCGTCACGGGAATACGACCTCCGGAAAGATGGGTCGATGCGCTGCATACGGACGGGTCGGACTGGAGCGCGAAGGCTCGTGCAGTGGTCTCGTCCGAGATGTCCCGCCAGCCTTCTGAACTTGCGAAAGACCTTGTCACGAGTTTGTCGAGGCTCGGCACAACCATGTCGGCGAAGAGCCTGCATGCGCAAATCGAGAGCGGCGCCCTATCGCTCAGTCTGTTTCTCCAGTTGCTCTACCTACTGAACTCCGACTCGCTTGACCAATTCATAGACCAGGAGGACCTTGCTGAAGCGGCAAAGAGCGTGGCGCGGGCCTAGAGAACGGCGCTGCCTAACAAGGTTGCAGATTTTTGCCGGTGTACTAGACTGAACGTGTGCGAAATATTTCGCACCTTCTACAAGGCCATCAAGAAGCAGAATTCAAACATGGCCCCTCCGGCGGTGGATAACAGCTCCGGGGTCCGCAGTCGCAAACATCGGGAGACACCGATGTCCTTCGTTTCGGCGGAACCGTCTGGCTAACAAGGTTAGTTCGCGCCGCGCCAGGCGAGCCAAGAACAGCTCATTGAGCAGCTTCTTCCTGGGAGCACTCGCTGGTCTCACGACGGCAAGTGACCGCATCGCACGTGCACCAAGTATGACGTGTGCCCATCGGGGTGGCTCTCGTTCGTGTGTAGACCATTGTCGTCGAAATGGTGGAGGTGGTCATGCCTGTGTGGAGCGTAGCCTGCGTCGACACAGAGCCCGAGTTGTCTATCTCCGACTGGCAAATCCTTGAGACACAGAACGGCTCAAGGCATTTCGTTGGTAGCGATGTACGCGACTACTCGGGGAGGGTCAGCACTTGAATTCGGAGGTTCGACCCGAATGCTTTGCGGGGTGTGACATCGTCTGGTCGTGTCTACCAGTTAGTCGGCCCGAGCTGCCTTTCCGCCAACGGACAATACATCTGGGAACGTTGGTGCATGGTCAACGGAGTGACGTCCTACAGCGACGTGACGGCGGAACTTCTTGCGGAGAAGACATAATGACTATACCGGCGGAACGTACGAAGGCTGTGGTACATACGCGCGAATTTCTCGAAATGCTGGCCAGCGCGGAAGAAGTCACAATTCGCGGGTTGGTGCAATCAGTCGCAATTGGCCTTCTCAGGCACTACCCCTTGAACGTCGACTTGGACGTGTCAGCGAGCGCGCTTCCGGAAATTTGGGCGCAGCCGACTGTCGAGCGACCTGGCGAACAGTCAGCGTGCGCTCGCGTCGTTCCTCTGTTCACGACTCGGACCGGCGAGTAGCATGCCGACGAGGATGACCATGCCGCCCCGTCGAAACAATACAACAAGCGAGCCGTCTTCCCCCGATGCGCGCGTATTAGAGTTTCTGCAGAGCGCAGCGGTTGCAGTGACCTTGTTCGACCCCATCGGAGCTCGAGCGCTTCTTAAAATCCCCGATGCCGAGCTCGGGAGGCGGTTCAAACGTGCGCTTGTGAGAGTTGCGGGGCTAGCTACAGTGTTAAACATAGAAGAACGTTCGATTCGTGAAGAAAGCGCGCAACGGCGAATAGAGCTTGGTGCGAATCAAGGAGAGTCGACGCCGGCACGCCTGGTCGCCACCGCGAAACTAATACACTTTTCTCATTTCTGTGCCGTCATCGGGTTCACCCCGCAACGGGTCAGAAAAGAAGTCGCTGCTCAGCACATCTTCAGTGTCGACATCGACGATGAACCGTATTTCCCGGCATTCTTCTTGGTTGAGCAAATTCGACGAAAGGACCTGGCGAAGGTTGTGCGAACGCTTGGTGGTTTGACAGGCTGGGACAAGTGGCGCTTTTTCACTACGCCCAATAGCTCACTGGATGACCTGACACCGTTGCAAGCGCTCTTCTATGGCGATAGGAGGAAAGTGTTGCGCTCCGCCGCGAAATTCGCCAAGCAATGAGGAATCTGTCGTCGGCGATTGGCCGCGACACCCTTACCAAAGTAGTTTGATATGAAAGCAGCGCCAGACGTGAGGAGGCTTCCATGAAAGAAGGGATTGTTGCGGGAGAGCGATTGTTCAGGAAATCGGACAAGCCTTCTGAGGACTTGAGTTGCAACTGGCACTACAAGAAATCCCCGAGCTACAACGACTTTGCCTCGACAGATGTATCTGGGAAATGGTGCATCTGTGTGAGCCCCACCGACGTGGACGAGGCGTGGAGCAAAATCAGCGGTGCTATCGAGAAAAATCTGCTGATATGTGCCAAGGTTGGGGGTGACCCGCTTCCGTGGATGGTTAAGCAGTTGAATTTTGAATGGATTGATTCCCTCCGGTTTGGGCGGTGCCGCGAGTTGTCCACGGCCGGTCGGCGGGTCGCCTATTACGACCACGACGCCGGCCGGCGGTGGACAACTCGCC
>NZ_FCOI02000070.1 GCF_001544795.2 Caballeronia temeraria
GGTGGAGGCAACGGCGGTGGCGGCAATGGCGGCGGCGGCCACGGTGGTGGCGGCAACGGCGGTGGCGGCAATGGCGGCGGCGGCCACGGTGGTGGCGGCAACGGCGGTGGCGGCAACGGCGGTGGCGGCAACGGCGGCGGCGGCCACGGCGGTGGAGGCAACGGCAACGGCAACGGCAGCGGCGGCGGCCACGGTGGCGGCGGCGGCAGTGGCGGTGGCGGCGGCGGCGGCGGCCACGGCGGCCGTTGATCGAGCGGTAAAGCGGAAGGAAAGAACCGATGCCCGTCACACGGCATCGGTTTTTTCTTTTGAAGACTCCCTCGCCGCGAGCCCTTCGCGGAACGACACTCAGCGCACTCACACCAACGCGCGCAAACTAGCTCCTTCCCACTCGCGACGAAGGACCCTGCCCATGCCCGCCGATACCTTCACTCTGAACGGCCGCATCGCGCTCGTGACTGGCGGCTCGCGCGGCATCGGTCGTGCGATTTCGCTCGCTCTCGCCGCGCGCGGCGCATCGGTGGCGGTGAATTATCGGCAGCGGGGAACGAGGCCGCCGACCTCATCGCGCAAATCGAACGCGCCGGCAATCGCGCGATCGCCGTGCGCGCCGATGTATCGATCAGCAACGACGTCGACGCGATGATCGCCGACATCGAACGGCGCCTCGGCCACATCGACATTCTCGTGAACAACGCAGGCACCGCGACGATGATCGATCTCGACGATCTCACCGAAGCCGAGTTCGATCGCACGCTGGCCGTCAATCTGAAGTCGGCGTTTCTGTGCACGCAGGCCGTGCTGCCCGGCATGCGCGCGCGGCGCTGGGGCCGCGTCGTAAATCTGTCGTCGGCGGCGGCGCGCGGGCCGGGTCTCGTGGGCATTCACTACAACGCATCGAAGGTCTGACGCGCGGCTATGCCGCCCGGCTCGCACGCGATGGCATCACGGTCAACGCCATCGCGCCCGGACCGATCGACACCGAGATGGCCGGTCCGCTCAAGGCATCGAACCTGGCGGAGCGGCTACCCGTCGGTCGGCTGGGAGAAGCCGATGAAGTCGCGGACGTCGTGACGATGGTCATCGGCGACGCGTTCATCGCCGGGCAGACGATCGCCGTGAATGGCGGCGCGAGCTTCATCTGACCGGCACATCGAGTGACAGCGCGCGGCTAGCCCCGCGGCGGACCGGCGTGCGTCACGACGTCCTTCACACCCGGCGCATTTTCGGCAGCGACGCGAATGGCATCCGTTGCGTCCTCGCTCGTCGCCGGAATCCAGCAGTGCACGGTCCCGTTCTCCACGATGACATTCTCCCGCGCCAACGCCCACGGATGCGCCGACATCGCGGCGATGACCGCCTCGCGGATCGAGTGGTCGCTGATATCGGCATCGACGGGCAACTCGGGCGCCATCGTCACGAGCGCGCGAATCAGATTGGCGCGGCTCACGACGCCGACCACCTTGCCGTCGCGCATCACCGGCACGCGCTTGATGCGCTTGCGTTCGAGCAGCTCGGCGATGTCGGCGACCGGGCATGTTTCGGTCACGGTCGCGACGTCGGTGGTCATCACGTCCCTGACCTTTCTCGCGTGCTCCTTGACATACTGGCTCGCGAGTTCGCGCGTCGATGCGACCAGTTCCAGCCACCAAGCACGCTGCTTCACGCCAGTGCCGATCTCCGCGCGATGCATCAGATCGCCCTCCGTGACGATGCCGAGCAAGGTGCCGTCCTCGTCGATCACGGGCATTCCACTGATGCCCGCGAAGACCATCGTGCCCGCGGCCTGGCGCACGGACATGTCGGGACTGGCCGATACGATCGATGTCGTCATGATGTCAGCAGCTCGCACGTCAATCTCCTTCGTTGAAGAAAGCAGCGTTCTGATAAGCGCCACGGCGGGTGCCGTGCCGTTGATGCAGGTCAATCGTGCAGAAGGACACGATGAAAAAATGAGGGCGACCCTTTCGCGTCCGCGTGCCTGCGGATGCGGAGCTACTCATGGGAGCCGTCATGAAAGATACAACAGAACACGCCGTGATTCACGTCATCCGGCTCGATCACAAGCGCCTCGCTTCCGTGACGGCGGCCATGCTCGATTTCGTCCATAGACTCGGAGACGGCAGCGAGCCTCCCGATCCCATCGTGCTGCGCGCGATGCTCTACTACATCCGCGAATATCCCGAGCAGTTTCATCATCCGATGGAGGATCGCGTGCTCTTCGCGGCACTGCGAAGCCGCACCGATGAGTTCAACGCTGTCCTGGACCAATTGCATCGCGAGCACCTGGCGGGCGATGTGCGGCTGCGCGATCTGGAGCACGCGCTCACGCGCTTCGAGCTGAAGGGCCAGGCGGCGCTATTCGGCCTGCGCACGATCATGGAGGAATACGTCGAGTTTTGCGCGAACCACCGGCGCGTCGAAGAGACGGTCATTCTTCCTGCCGTCGAACGTCATCTGACGGACGTCGACTGGGCGCGCATCGACGCCGCCGCCGGCGACCGCTCGGACCCCTTTCACGAAGCCACCTTTGAAGGCGAGAGCTTCGAAAGCCTGTATCGCCTGATTGCAAAGGCGGTGCCGGCAGTCGAGAAAACGATCGAGTGAAATCGGTCATTCCTATGAAGTAATTTTTTCTGCCACTGCAACACAACAGCAGATTTTTTTACTGTGACAGGGATTTACATTCATCTCATAAGACGATAACCTTGCTGCCGTTGGTCAGGTTTCGGCAACGGTTGCCGATGTGACGCAAAATCTCCGAAATATCAGGAAATTTTGACCGCACACGCAAACGTTACCGGGTTCCAGACTACGACGCCTTCGAACTGAGCTGGCTTGTCATTTCGTAAGGCCTTGAGGGTAAGCGCAATCGTTTGCCCTACTCCGCCATCCAGAGCGCTTGCCGTATCGCGCACTGGACCCAACAGTGAATCCGTGCCGTCCGGTTTGTTCCGCAGCGTCTCCACTTTGGCGGCGGGCAGACAAACTTGCTCTGAGCATGTAGTTTGGATGACTAATGAGTGTCATCTCGACGACAACACGGATGAGCGCGATGCCTGAGGTACCCGAGGGCATCAAAAGTCACTGAAGAGGTCCGGCAGCGTCCTGGGTTTTACGAGCCTTATGCAAATACATTAGCACTGCTAACGCAATGACGAACACTAACCAGACCTCTATTCGCAGCTTCAATTTCTTCTCGGCGCGCAAGGCCGCGGCCATCGCAACGGCGGCGCTCACGAGCGTGTTGCTCGCAGCTTGCGGCGGCGGCGGCGACACCGCACTCGACGCGACGGGCAAGAGCGCGACCGCATCGGACTCGGCCGCGCCCGAATCGACCGCCAAGGCGGCGACCAGCACGTCCATCTTCTACGGCGCGAACGGCCGCAACACGAACGGCGGCGCGTACGACGCGACGTCCGTGGCGACGCAGCTCGCGCAACTGAAGGACATCGGCGCGACGATCTATCGTAACGACGTGTACAACCTCGCCTCGGCGAAGGTCGTTGCGAAGATGGCGCAGACGATGGCCGCCAGCGGCGTGACCGTGTACCCCGTGATTCTGCTCGGCACCGGCTTCAATTCGGAGCAGGACGCCTATAACGCGGCCTACACGCTCGGTCAGCAAGTCGCGAGCACCTACAAGTACAAGTATTACGAGGTCGGTAACGAACTCGAAGCGCAAGCGCTCAATGGCAACGTCGATGGCACGAGCTGGACGCACTACAAGAACCAGCCTTTCGTCGTCGCGCGTGGCGTGATTCGCGGCCTGATCGCCGGCGTGAAGTCGCGGGACAACGCGGCGAAGATCGTCGTGAACGGCACGTGGCTGCACTACGCGTTCTTCCAGATGCTGATGGACGGCTCGCAACCCGACGGCACCCGCGGCCATCCGACCGTGAACTGGGACATCACCGCATGGCACTGGTATTCGGACCAGAAAGACATGACGCATGCATGCGGCGGCACGGGCTGCTACGACATGCTGGGCGTCCTCCATTCGTTCGGCAAGCCGGTATGGCTCAGTGAATTCGGCGTGCGTCCGAACTACGGCTCGGATCAGGCGATCGCGAACTACATGGTCGGCAACACGATGATGGCGCAGTTCCAGAGCGTCGCGTCGAAGTACAACCTCCAGTCGATCCAGGCATTCGAGCTTTACGACGACAACGAAGGCAACTTCGGCCTGATGAAGTCCGACGGTCAAACGACGAAGCCGGCTTACTGGTCGTACAAGAACTTCGTGGCCACGCATCCGATGTAATGTGCGCGGGGCTCCAACGCCCCGCTGAACGAACCCTTGTTTTCACGAGCGACCCTTTGCGGTCGCTCGTTGCGTTTCAGCCCCTGAAAATAGGCGATTTCCCTGATCGGGACGCGTGCTTTATCGGCACGACTATATGACTGGTATTCCGGCAGAGCGGCTTGCCGGCGGCTGCGCTGCACCCTAACCTGACTGCGAGCCTGCCCTTCCGACAACCGGGTTGGCCATCCCATACGATCCATACCTTGCTTCGTCCTTCGCTCGCGGAGGATGCAGGGTCCTATTGGAGAAGATATGCGCGACAACCTGATGCCGGTCATCGAACGAGACGAGACACTCGTCTGCATTCCGCAGAATCCGCCGTTCGCACGCAATGAACGCGTGCGCTCCATTCTTTACTGCCGCGGACTCGGCGCGGCGTCGATGGTGGCACTCGCGAGACGGCTCGCGTCGGCAGGCCGGCGATTCGAGCTGCACCACTTCGCGCGATCGGCCGATCACGCGGCTCTCGTCGACGAATTCGATGCGCTGCGCAGTCACGGCAAGGTCTATCAGCATTTCGACCTGCCCGACGATCTCTTCGCGCAGAAAAGCGCCTCCGCGATGAGCCCGACTCACGCCAGCACGCAAATCTTTTGCAGCGGGCCGCCTGCTTTCACGGATCTCGTCGAGCGTCAGGCGCGCGAGTGGGTGCATGCATCGAACATCCACAAGATCGTGATCAACGACTCGCCACGCGGCGTGAAATCGGCTAGCGCAAACCGTTAGAACGCAGCCGGATCGAGCCCCAGCGCGCGCGCCAGTTCGCGCGGCGAGCGCACGATCTGCGCTTGCGGCGGAAAGAGCGCGGCGCCTTCGTCGTCGAACGGCCATGCCAGCACGCGCATGTGCGCTGCGATCGCGGCGCGCGCGCCGGTCGGACTGTCTTCCACCGCGATCACTTCCTCGGGCGCGAGCCGCAACAGCCACGCCGCGCGCTCGTACGGCTCCGCACTCGGCTTGCCTTCGCGCACATCGTTGACGCTGATGGTCACGAGCGATGGCTCTTCTATGCCGAGCGCCCGCAGATTCGCTTCGAGCAGCATCCGCGATGCGTTCGACACGATCGCCTGCGTGATCCCCGCCGCCTTCGCCGCCCGATACACCTCGAGCGCACCGGGACGCGGCACGAGACCGGGCGCGTTCTCAAGATAAGTCCGCGCGCGGTACATCGACCACTCCGCGAAATCCACCGAAAGGCCGAAGCGCTCACGGCACAGCGCGTGCACTTCGCGCCCTGTCTTGCCGAAGACGAGCGGATGCATCTCCTCGCCCGCTTCCACGCCGTGGCGCGCGAGCGCGGCAATCAACGTCTTCAGATGCAGCGACTCGCTTTCCGCGAGCGTGCCGTCCATGTCCCACAAGATGGCTTTGATCAAAGCTGGTTCTTCCCCTGTCGTTCGCGCGCCGGTCGCCGCGAGATTGGCGCAGCCTATCACGCCCTCGTCGCCCGCCGCTTCCGGCGTAGCGTTTATCTATACGGCCATATAATATTTGCGCATGCATCGACACGACTTCAATTTTCCGAAGGACGAGATCATAAGCAAACACTTCGCGTCGGCGTGATCGCGGGGGGACGTCCCGAGTTCGACTACGGCGATGGAAACCGAAATCCCCGCGATGCTGATGGCGCGTCACGATTCGTCGAGGCCGAGCGCTTCACGTTTCATTCTCTTTTTTTGCCGGATCCCGTTTTCGTGTTGGTCTATTCGCGCTGCCCCTATGCGGGGCGGCAGTCACTTTCTTTGCTGCTGCAAAGAAAGTAACCAAAGAAAGCAGCTCGTTAAGGCCCGCGGTCACACGTAGTTTGGGTAGTTCTCTCGTTGAAGGTGGCACTCGCCTAAGGAGTGCCCTCGTAGGCCCCATCGGGCTTGGATCGCGCACGGTCTGCCGCTTCGTACCACATAGCAAATCGGTTCAGCACGAAATAGCTCCGGCCCCGCTTCGCGGCCGATGGGTCAATCGGGTCGGCGTGCGCTTTCTCGCTAACACTTCCATCTCACCGCCCAAGCGTCAGGCTGGTTTCCCTTGCATACCCGGCGGCAGCGCGCAGCGCTGTGCCGGAACCCTTTCGTGCTGAACCAGCACTTTGGAGCGACTAGCTTGTCAGACCGTGCGCGATCCAAGCCCGGTAATTATGATGAGGGCACTCTTTAGGCGAGTGCCACCGAGGACGAGAGAACTACCCAAATCGCGTGTGACCGCGGGCCTGAGAAGCTGCTTTCTTTGGTTACTTTCTTTGCAGCAGCAAAGAAAGTGACTGCCGCCCCGCACAGGGGCGGTGCTAATAGCCCGCAAAGAATTCAGGATTCCATATAAACACAGGACTATCCACTACGCTGGCCCAGCGCGGGCGCGCTGACGAGCGGCTTCGTGCGCGCGGCGGTGCTGTCGTCGGAGGAATTGCTCAGCCGCGTGCGGCATGCTCCGGCACGCAAGTGAACGAAACGGTCGACGTCTGCTCTTCGAGCGAACGCACGCCGCTCGTCGCTTCCGACCTGATCGCGACGCGTTGCGAGCGCTGCTTGCAATAGTCGGTGGCGGCATCCAGCGCGGCGTTGCGCGCCGTCACCCAGGACATGCGCGTGCCGGTTGCCTTGCCGGTGACGGTGTATGTGTCGGGCTGCGCGCCTGCCGTGACGCCGTTCGTCGTGCCGCACGCGGCGAGCAGGCAAGTGACTGCGATCGCGCCGAACACACGTGGCGTCGCGATCATCGATCTTAGGTAGGAAATCATGCTGGTGGACCGTGAATTTTGAGATACGGTCCGAATGGTACAAGCGCTCGCGAATTTCTTCACAGATCAGAGGAAAGGCGCTGTGTTCACGATCGATGCGATGTTCGCGCTCAGGCCTGCGCGATGCGATCCAGCAGGTGCTGCAAACGCGAATGCTGACTCGGCGCGAGGCCGGGCGTGGAAATCGCCTGCACGACCCGTGCGCGCCAGTATGTCTTGGAAAAGAGCGAATTCGCGCCTTCGAGATTCAGTACTTGCTCGAAGTGTTCGATCGCCGTATCGAGATGACCGACGCTATAGAGGAGTGTGCGTGCGCCGAAATTGTTCATGGCACGGATGGTTCAGATGAAGTTTGAATCGATGCGATGCAACGCGGCGCGCGCCGATACGCGCGCCGCTTCCCGGCATCAGCTCATGTGCTGGCCGCCGTTGATCGCGATGTTCGACCCCGTGACAAAGCCCGCGTCGTCGGAGCAGAGGAACGCGACGAGCGCCGCGACTTCCTCCGGCTTGCCGAGACGCCCGGCCGGAATCTGCGGAAGAATCTTCGTGTCGAGAATCTCCTGCGGAATCGCAGTCACCATCTTGGTCGCGAGATAGCCCGGCGAGATGGTGTTGACGGTCACGCCCTTCTTCGCGACTTCGAGCGCGAGCGACTTCGTGAAGCCGTGCATGCCCGCCTTCGCCGCGGCATAGTTCGTCTGGCCGATCTGACCTTTCGAGCCATTCACCGACGAAATGTTGATGATGCGGCCAAAGCCACGCGACACCATTTCTTCGCAGACCGGCTTGGTCATGTTGAAGACCGAATCGAGATTGGTGCGCAGCACGGCATCCCAATTCACCTTGGTCATCTTCTTGAACGTCGTGTCCTGGGTGATGCCGGCGTTGTTCACGAGGATATCGATCGGGCCGACTTCGGCCTGGATCTTCGCCACGCAGTGCTGGGCGGAATCGTAATCGGCGACGTCCACGCCGTACGCGCGGAAGTTGTAGCCCTGGCGATCCATGCTCGCGAGCCATTCGCCGACCTTGGCGTTGCCCGGCGAATGCGTCACGACGACGGCGTAACCCGCGTCGTGCAGCTTCATGCTGATAGCTTCGCCCAGACCGCCCATGCCGCCCGTCACCACTGCGATTCGCTTAGTCATGCTGATACTCCTCGTCAAAATCTCTCAGGTTGATGAATCTCGGTACGGCGCCCCGCGCGACCATGCTGCCCGACGCTTGTATTGATTTAATGACGCGTCGAGCCGCGCGCGCGGCGCCTGCCTACTGCATGCGTTACGGACGTTCCACCGCCAGCGCGACACCCATGCCGCCGCCGATACACAGCGACGCCAGACCCTTCTTCGCGTCGC
>NZ_FCOI02000071.1 GCF_001544795.2 Caballeronia temeraria
GGCGAGTTGTCCACCGCCGGCCGGCGTCGTGGTCGTAATAGGCGACCCGCCGACCGGCCGTGGACAACTCGCGGCACCGCCCAAACCGGAGGGAATCAATCCATTCAAAATTCAACTGCTTAACCATCCACGGAAGCGGGTCACCCCCACACGTGACCGACGAGCAGGTTGCGGCCATTCTTGCGGCAAAGCAGGCCAACGAGCATATGACCCGCGAAGACATTCGCAAAATGCTGGCGACGCTGCAGAAGCAGGAAGAGGCACTCGCTGACCGAAAAGCAGAGCTAGACAACTACGAGGCGCTGCTCGAGGACAGCAAAGCCGCTCAGCGGGTCGCGGAGGTCGGACTTGAGCACGATCGCGGCGCATGTGAAGAAATACAACGATGCGGCCACCGCGCGCAAGGTCGTCAACGCGCTGCTCGACGAGGCAGAGGGCTTGGGTCAGGACCATTTTCATCGTATCGGGGAAGAATTGGATGGCTACGATGGTCCCCCCGCGCGCGAAGTGCATCGGTGGGTCTGCCTCGCAGGACGCTACGAGATTCACTACGAGGTCCTGCCTGCTTACGCGGAAGAACCCACTGCTATTGCAATCCTTCGGGTCTGGACACTCGACAAGACCGTTAAAAAGAGGCCATTGCGCTGCCGGCCGGCGGTCCCCTAACATTCTGCCGCCGAAGCTTCTTTCGCCCTCTTATCTTGTGCCTCTCGACGCTCGGCGCGGCCCCCGTTCCGCCTCTTAACAACGCTAACCTAACGAAGGCTCGAATATTGGGGAGATCGCTCGTTGAGGGGTTCGGGCGGAAGCGCGAGACTGGTTGAGTCGTCGTCGATCTTCGCGAGTCTGTTGAGCAAGTCGGTTACAGCGGAGAACTGGTGATGCATAAGATGACGGCAACGCAAAAGTTGCTCAAGCCGCCTGCGCCAATAAAGAAGCGGGAGCGCTGAATTGGGCTCCTGTAATACCACTTCGATAGCGAGCCGTATATGGGATATATCGGCGTCGATCATTCGGAGTTGAAAAGCGCCAAGGATGTTGGTGTCACGGGTGTCCATGTCTCCATAACGGCAGGCGACTACTATTGCTGAAGCATGCATTTAAGTAGCGTCTTGGCAAGCAGCAACGCATGCAACTGCGGAAGCGACCCTCTTGTTTCCTGCCCGTGCGCGTGCTCGCGCCTGTTTCGCAGGCGCTTCCTGGAGGCGCTCACTGATGCTCATCAGCGCGGACGGCTTCAGTTCTTTGGCGAGTACACGCAGCTCGCGGATCGCGCGGCCTTCGCGAGGTGGCTTGCACCGCTGCGGGCTTCGGAATGGTTCGTGTATGCCAAGCGTCCGTTTGCGGGCGCTGAAGCGGTGCTCGCGTACCTGTCACGCTATACACATCGCGTCGCGATCTCCAACCAGCGTCTGCTTGCCTTTGATGAGCGAGGCGTGACCTTCCGCTGGAAGGATTACCGCGAGAAGGGCCGCACCCGCTACAAGGCCATGACGCTCGACACTGGGGAGTTTATGCGCCGCTTCCTGCTCCACGTGCTGCCAGTCGGGTTCCATCGAATCCGGCATTATGGGTTGCTCTCTAACCCGGTGCGCCGCGCAAATCTAAGAAAGATACGTACGCTGCTCGGCGTGACCCCAGAACTCCGCCCAACACTGCACGACACGGTCATCGTCGATCGACCAACCTTCATCTGTCGGCACTGCGGAGCGCCCATGCTTGTCATTGACATTCTCCCGCGTACCGTACCGATTCGTGCCCCACCATAGGCGGCCCAGCGATGAGCGCTTTGCTTCGATCTCCATCTCAACCGTCGGCTTTGCGTCAACGCCGCCGACGAGCGGACGGTTGTGCCTTGAGCGTCATAGACGGTCCTACAGCCATGATCCGAGCTGACGGTCACATGCGAGATCGTCTTTATTGCTGCCTCCACGCCGCTCCGGACGCTTGCATCGCCCGCCGCCGGCCCGCAACCCAGATCAGCCACATTGATCAATCGCCATAGCGAAAACGCTGGCTGCATCGGACTACTCCGCGGTTTCCTCCCTCGAGGTTTATCCAACGCCTGCCCGCACGCGTTGTCGTTCGATGACGCGCCCGTGGTTGAGGGCAGGCATCGAATAAACCTAAACGAAAACGACCCTCTTCGGTCATACGAGGTTCTGGCAGGCAGAAGGCTCCTTACCCAGGAACAACGGTCACCCATTGTCCGCTCGACGATCAGGAAGCGTTGCCAAGCGCTGCACCTGGAAACAGCGACAGCCGGAGTCCAATGAGTGCATGCAGCGCACCTTTGCGCAGCTTATAGCCGGGTGCATCCGGATCGGCCGCGAAGTTGCCCATGATCTGCGCGATGGCGGCATCAACGTCGATTGCAAGCGTCAGCGGTACCCTTTGACGGTGACCCGATTCGACACACCGTTCATAGTGCGACCGAACGTCGTCGAGCACCCGGTTTAGCACGACTCGCAACTCTTCAGAAAACCTGCCCGAGAGTCTGCGCAGGTCGAGTTTATTCAGCGCGATGCGCATGTCGCGTAGGCTTTCGATCGACGAATGCGTGTAGTCCTCGCTGGGTGCCGCGCGCGGAATAAGCTGCATGAGCCGGTCAAGCATGCGCGCGTTCAGATCCCGTTGCTGAGCGACCGATAGCGTGGACCCGCTCAAGATGACATCCCTCCAACTGGACCGGGTCAGTCGCGCCGCCGCGGCCTCTGCTCCGAACGGGCGGATTATCCCCGTCATCAACGAAGCGAAGAGCACCCCGGCCAGCCCTGCCAGATTGGCATTCAGGAAGTTCAGGATGTTCGCGTCATAGGCGCTATCGATACCGAGAAAGGTCGCGGTCGTCAGCGAAACAAGGGTCGATCTCAACGCCCATTTCGGGCGAGGCAGCAATAGTCCAAGTGGAACGAAAACGAAAGAAAAGAACACGACCAGCACCGGAAAATCCTGGCCATTCGGTAAAACGACGAACAGGTAGAACGCTGAAATGATAACGCCCATCGTCGCGCACTTGACGAAAGTGATCATCATCGGCACGGGCTCATCGAGTGCAGCGAAAAAGCAGACGCCGATAGCGCCCAACGACACAGCCGCCGCTCCGTCCTGCCAGCCGGAAGCGATCCACAGGCACGACAAAACGAAGATGACGAATCCCGCCGAGAAGGCGGAGAACAAGGCAAGACCACGGTCAAGAAACGCGTGTCGGGTGCCGACCCGCCAATGCCGGAAGCGCGGCCGCCAGCTCCCTCGTTCGTGAACGATGATGAGGCGCAGGGTCCGGCAATCGACCCAAAGATCCACCAGCTGCCGCAACCGCCAGAGCGCGCCGGATAACAATGCCGCCTTCCAGGTCGTCAGTTCGTTACGGGCCGGTTCCAGTTGCGCAATACGCACGCGCAATAGTGGCGCCTCGCGCTCCGGATCATCGCTCAGCGGGGCGTCCATCCAGCGTCCGATATCGCGCAGCAGTTCGCCGATGCCTGCAGGCGTGTCGGAGCCAGGTCTCTGCGCGGCCGCGAGTATGTCCGCGAGCGCCGACGCGATCGGCAGTATCAGCTCCATCCGGCCCTGAAGTTCCTCGCTGCGAGCGAGTATCACGGGGCTCGCGTGATCGTACGCCAGCTGGCTCAGCAGAAACTCGAAGCCGCGCGCACTCGACGCCATCTTTTGGCGGCTTTCAGAAACCAGCGCTCCCGCGACTCGGCCAGCCAGCGACTCTTTCAGATAGAGAGTGGCCTCGCCGAACCACGAGTCGGTTCGCTCGATCAGCGTTGGCGCGAGTCGGTTTGGGAACAGAACGCTGCCGACGATGCTCGCGCAGACGATGCCAAGCGTGATTTCTTCGGTCCGCGCCACTGCAACATCGAAGATGCTCAGTGGGTTCGACAAGGCCGGCAGGGCAATCACGGACAGCGAATAACTGGCTAGCAGGAAGACGTAACTGCGCGCGGCTCGCGTCGAGATCGAAATGTACACGAACACGCTTGTCCATATCGCTATCAGCGCGCTTAACAGATAAGGCATCTCCGCGAATGGCGGCACGAGGGCGACGGAGGCCACCGCGCCAAGCACGGTACCGAGCGCGCGGTATAGCGCCTTCGATCGTGTCGCGCCGACAAACGGGTTCGATACGATGTAGACCGATGCCAACGCCCAGTATGGCCTCGGAAGATCGAAGTAAAACGCGATGTAAAGCGCGAGCATCCCTGCGAGAAAGGTCTTTAGCGAAAAAATCCAGTCACGTAGCGAAGGGAGCTTCATCGGAAAGATCGCGCTGTGATCGGTCTCTTGTCGCCGATTGGGTTGGGTTCGCAGTGACACGGCCAACAGTGTGCTACGTTTCGCCGGAATCAGGGTGGTCAATTCTCACATCGCGCGTGCGCATCGGGGCCGCATGGCCGAGGGCACTTCGTCGGGCTGCGCAGAGTATGTCGACTCACTTGCCCTGCGCAGCTTGCGAATTCGTGCGCCTGACACCTTGCGAACGGTCGCTTATTTGCATCTAACGACGTTCGACATTGCGGATTGAACAACCGCTACCTGGCCACCACCGACGCCTGCCCTGCACAACTCGCTGGCGGGACTTGGATGACTGCAATGGCCGCCGACAAGGGCCGTTGATCGCTTAAGAACCAACGACGCGGGAGGTCCGCCTTTCCGGTGACGCTCCGAGGCAAAAGAGCCTATTGTTAACTGCAAACGACTAGCCGGTGGGCCCGTCGGCATGTCTGGAGCTTTTTTCGGCTGGGAGTGGCAATGGAAAAGCGTATCCATCACCCATATCTGGTATCCAAAGTGATGTCGGCCGAGCAGGCGGCGACTCAGATTCGACCGGGTATGACCGTCGCGATGAGTGGGTTCACCGGAGCGGGATATCCGAAAGCGGTGCCTTTAGCATTGGCCGTACAGATCGAAGCCGCGCATGCCCTTGGAGAGAAGTTTGCACTTCGAACACTGACGGGCGCCTCCACCGCTCCTGAACTCGATGGCGCGCTCGCGAAGGTGAGAGGCATTGAATTTCGCTTGCCCTATCAGTCCGATCCGGAATTGCGCGCCCGAATCAATCGCGGCGAGATCGAGTATATGGATATGCACCTCGGACAGGTAGCACAGTACACCTGGTTTGGCTTCCTGGGTAGGCTGGATGTGGCAATCATTGAGGTTGCGGGAATATTGCCTGACGGCCGTCTCATACCATCGACCTCCGTAGGCAACAACAAGACGTGGCTTGACCTGGCTGACAAGGTAATCATCGAAGTGAATTCGGTTCAACCGGCAGGGCTGGATGGCATGCACGACGTCTATTACGGCACCGCCCTCCCCCCGGACCGCGAGCCGATTCCATTAGTCCGGCCTGGAGACCGTATTGGGGAGCCGTACTTGCGGGTCGATCCAGCGAAGGTGATCGCCGTCGTGGAAACTCAGGGTCCGGATCGTCTGAGCCGATTTTCTCCGCCTGATGAAACCAGCATCCGGATTGCGAATCACCTGGTCGAGTTCTTCCGGCACGAGATCGCGATGGGGCGGCTCGCACAGCAGTTGCTGCCGTTGCAGTCCGGAGTGGGGAATATCGCCAATGCGGTGCTAAGCGGGCTGCGAGATGGGAGATTTCAAGGGCTTACAGCCTTTACAGAAGTCATTCAGGATGGAATGCTGGATCTGATCAGGACCGGAACCATCCTGACCGCATCGGCGACAGCGCTGTCGCTGAGCCCCGAAGGCGTCGAGGAATTCGGCAGAAATATCGAGTTCTACCGCAGTCGCATCGTGTTGCGCCCTCAGGAAATTTCAAACCATGCCGAACTGGTTCGCAGGTTGGGCTGTATCGCCATCAACGGCATGGTCGAAGCCGATATCTACGGCAACGTTAATTCAACCCATGTGGCAGGCACCTCGATTATCAATGGTATCGGCGGATCAGGAGATTTCGCTCGCAATGGGTTTCTCTCGTGCTTCGTCACGCCGAGTACCGCCAAAAATGGCGCGATATCCTGTATCGTCCCGATGGTTAGCCATGTTGACCACACCGAGCATGACGTAGCCGTAGTGGTCACCGAGCACGGGCTCGCAGACCTGCGTGGCTTGTCGCCCAAACAACGCGCGCGCGTTGTCATCGACAATTGCGCTCATCCTGATTACCGTCCGCTACTCCATGACTATTTCGAGCGTGCGCTCCGCAACAGTCCGGGAAAGCATACGCCTCACCTCCTTGGCGAAGCCTTGTCATGGCATGAGCGGTTCATCGAAACCGGCCGGATGAGACCGTGAATTCCTAGCGCATCTGTCAGTGCAGAAGGCGCTTGCAACCCTCAACGCGTAACTGTGAGCCCGCAGCGGAGTGACGGGCCGCCGTCGGGCAAACCTTAAGAAAGAGCGCTCCTGCCGAGATGTCGACGCCAAATCGCCGATCGGCCTTATACGCCAATGGCACTGAGTCGAACGTGGCGTACCGCGAACGTCCGCTTCCAAAGCAAGCGTGGGACCGGCGGAGTCGGACCCGTCGACGGTGCCACGAATGAACGGCCGGATCTTGCGGGCACACCAATCAAGCCTCCATGAACGCCGCTCTCAGGCGGCCAGCACTTCGAGTTGTCAAAGCTGTGAGCGGCGAGCATGCGTCGCCGAATTTTCTTGCACAACATGCGCACGGGGGCGCCGACCGAGATTGTGAAAAGCGGCAGACCGTGAAGGTTCGGCAAATCCAGCCCGACTGGGACGCCCGCTGGAGGACGTTCGACATGAAACTGGCCCGCAGCCGGGCATTGCTGCGCTAGCGAGCCAGTTCTTTAAATACAGGCGCGCAAGATTTGCTGCGCGCTCAGAGGGCGGTGCTCAACGACTGGATGCGTCCGGCGCCTGTCGGCATTCGGGCATCAACGCATTAGGGATGGCTGTACATCGCATTCCAGTCGGCCTTCGACACGGCCGGGCGTCCTGCGTCCGACGAACCGCTCACCACACCGCCGTAACCGCTCGTTGCGCCGTTTTGCGCAGCCACCTTGGCTTCAGCAGCCTGGATGTCGGCGGGGTAATGCGGGTCTTCGCCATGAGCCGGGTTATAGCCAGCCTTTTCGAGTTGAACCAGTTCAGCACGCACCTGTGCACGGGTCAAAGGTGCATTCGATTGGGCGAACACGGCAACGGGAGCAGCGAGGGCAGCGGCAACAACAACGGCTTGAATAAGGAACTTCATGGTACTTACCTCCAGACTTTGTTTGGTCCTGCTACGAACAGCCCTGTTCGTAAGCCAGTGATTACAGTCTAGGTAGGCAGACGCTTAAAATTAAGGCACGTGTCAGGAAGGGATTGTTGCGGTATTTGTGTAAACCTTAGTGAGCGATGAGGACGGCAGCCCAACGAGGCTCACCTTCGAGGGCGGGCGTAACGAGCCATGGAGGAGACAAGACAACCGCTGTCGAGTGCGTAGTTGACGTTCGGCCGTCCATGCACAGGCCATCGTAAACGGCTTCAGATGGCCGGATAACGCCTCATCCGACGACCGGGCCGGATCGTGACGTTGACGGCTTGCGTCACACGCCCTCGACGAGCACGGCGCGATATTGCGCACCGCGGAACCGGTGCTGTGCAACCTCTTGATAGGCCGGGCTGTCATACCACGCACGCGCGGCGGCGGTTGACGGGAACTCCACGATTACGACGCCCTCCGGCGCGTGCCCTTCGAGTACCTGCTGCGGTCCGTAAGCAGCCAAGATCTTGACAGGATGACCTTGGAAGGTCTCGCCGACCTTGCTCTGGTACACATCCAGCTCCCGTTGATCTTCCGTGCTTTCCTTTGTAAATACAATGTAAGTCGCCATCGCGCTGCGCTCCTGATATTGATGTTGAGGTGCGCTCAATAGTGCCATGAAACGAACAGGTTGCTAATTTACAACGTCGTCGGAAATGAATCGCATAACGAGTCAGTTCCGCTCGGTTCGCCGCATGCCCTGACCGACACCACCTTGGCCGAGGCTGACCCTACCGGGTACGACCTGATGGTGGAAGTGCATTCGGTCTCGGTGAACCCGGTCGATACCAAGATCCGTGGCGGCGTGCTGCCGCCCCCAGTGGTACCAAAGGTGCTGGGCTGGGATGCGTCCGGCGT
>NZ_FCOI02000072.1 GCF_001544795.2 Caballeronia temeraria
AACCGTAACCTTTGAGGCTGTTACATGACGATCTGAACCTCAGACGCGGTTTGCAGCGGATGGGTTTTCGCAT
This sequence comes from Caballeronia temeraria, assembly GCF_001544795.2. Taxonomy (GTDB): domain Bacteria; phylum Pseudomonadota; class Gammaproteobacteria; order Burkholderiales; family Burkholderiaceae; genus Caballeronia; species Caballeronia temeraria. The sequence goes on from NZ_FCOI02000072.1 coordinate 74, forward strand.
GGCGCACGGCTATTTCAATAAGATCGATTATCGACACAGCGTCGTTCGGGATACGGGCTAGGCAAGGGTAGTGGCCGTGCCATACCCTTGGGAACTGCTGCACGCGTCTGGAGGCGAACGTGAAGCATTCTTCTGAAGCGAATGACTACGAGTATGGGTATGTCCCGTTCCCTGACTATGCGTGCCTGGCGGCGTTGCGGTCTTGGTACGAGGGGCTTCCTGCGCGAGCAGCGGTCGACCGTTACCTGCCCTACAAGCGCGTCCATGCGCAGTCCTCCCGAGGGGTCATCGGCCGCATCCGGCGCCGGTTGGTCGACATTGCCGAACTCAACGGACGCGGTGATCTTGCTGCTGCTTTCACAGATCGAACGACACACCGCACTCATACGGGTATTTCGATCGGTCGCGCGATCGAAGCATTGCGGAAGCTCCACGGCCGCGAACCTCAGATCACCGACGACATCGGCGTCTGGTTGCCGCAACGCGCGATTCGGGCACTAAAGAGCCAGGGCATTACGACGCTTGCCGAACTGACCCTGCGGGTTCCTCGCCGTCGTCTCTGGTGGATCGACATCGATGGTATTGGGGTAGCGTCGGCACGGAAGATCGAAGCGCTCTTTTTGTGTCATCCGTCGCTTACCGAGTCTGCACGCCGACTGGTAGAACGGTCCGAGCCGAGCAGACGTGTCGTTTGGCGTCACATCGTGCCTACGCGTAGCCGGGACGGTTCGCGAGGTAAGTACCGCGCACCGAAGGCGCGTTGCCTGCTGAACGTGACGACCGATAGGCAAGCTATCGAAGCATGGCTCGCTCTGCACGAGACGGGCACTACGGCGAGGGCCTATCGCAAGGAAGCCGAGCGGCTTTTATTGTGGGCGAACCTCGAACGCAAGCGGGCCCTCTCATCATTGAACACCAGCGACGCCATCGCTTATCGAACGTTCCTGCGCTCTCCGGAACCGAGAGCACAGTGGATGGGCCCACGTCGATGCCGTCTCTCGGACGAGTGGAGCCCATTCTTCTGCCGGCTACGTCCGTCGTCGGTTGCCTACGCATTGTCCATTCTCTCTGCGATGTTCCGATGGTTTGTCGCGCAGCAGTACGTGGTTGCAAATCCGTTCGCGGGCGTGACTGCAGCGGGCGGGCGGTCGACCCAGCCGACGCAGCTCCGATCGCTTCAGGACGACGAGTGGCGATTCGCTAAACAGATCGCCAACGAATTATCGGCGCAACACGGTTGGTCGGTCGAGGCAGCTCAGCGGCTTTGCTTTATTCTCGACTTCGAGCTCGCGACCGGTCTACGCGCAAGCGAACTGATCCACGCGCGGATTGGAGACATCGTCTTCGGCGACGCCGCGGACGTTTGGCTGCGCTTAATAGGGAAGGGGCGACGCGCTGCACGAGTCGCAGTGCCGCCGCTTGCGATGCAGGCACTGCAGACCTATCTCCGGCAGCGACGCCTGCCTGCGGACCCGCGCCGTTGCAATCGGAGCCTGCCGCTTGTGCCCGCATTGAGCCCCGATGATTCGGTGAGCGTTTCCGGGACCCGCTTGCGCGCCGTGCTGAAGCGATTCTTCCGTCTCGTCGCCGAGCAGATGCGCGCCACTGATTCTGCCGCCGCCCACAAACTCGCAGGGGCGAGTCCTCATTGGCTTCGACACACACATGCCACGCGCGCGCTCGCGCGCGGGGTGGAACTGCGTAGCGTTCGCGACAATCTTCGCCATGCTTCGATCGCGACGACCTCACAGTACGTTCACGGCGATGAGCTTCTTCGGATGCAGCAGTTGAGCGTCGCTTTCGCGGCGGAGCCATAGCCGGTGCAAGCACGTCTACGTCGCTTTCTGCGGACGCGCACGCAGTATCTCGTTTTCTCGCACCAAGCGAAGGTTGATCGACTGAGACTTCACTAGATACTTCTGCAGTTGATCGATTTCCTTCCGCGCCTGTTGCAGCTTTTTGTGAAGGACTTCTGACGTGTCGGGGATCGTTCTGATGACGTCGTTGGCGGTCCGGGCATGTAATGCTCGAACGCGTTCAGCAATTTCCGGGTAGCGGTTATGAATCGTGGCATTACTGACACCGGCCTCGCGGGCCACCGCTGCAATGCTGATTCGGCCGTCGTGGTTGGACCGCATCTTTCCGTGCTGCAACCGGCGTAACGCGAGCTCCAGACGGCGCTTGGTGGGACTTTTCTGCTCAATAGTCACGATGCATCCTCGGCACTTTGAACGGGGTAACTTCGCTGCCGAGATCGGCGAGCACGCCCTCGGCTTTTCGAAGATGATCGATGCATCGCTGCCGAGAAGGCATCCCGAGGTCCGTGCAATTCAAGACATCGATCTGTTGCTGCCGTATGCCCTTCCAGATGTCCACGTGAGTCGAGTCAATCACGGCTTCACCGCACGAGGTACATCGAACCGCATCGTAGAGCCCTTGGCCTCCGCAGCCGTTTCCGCTTGCCATGCACCAGGAGTGGCCGGTACCGCGAATGAAGACGCTCTCGCCCAGCTTTCGGCAGAAGTCCCGCATGTCGCGCACGGTTTTGAGATCGCCACGGCTCCGGAACGCCATGATTCGCTGGCCACCCACGCCCGAGAGGTTGCTATGAGGATGCATCCAGCTTTGAACGATCAGGCTTTGTAACTCGTCGCGCTCGGTGATGATGTTTTCAATGAGCGATCGATCCGCCGGGCTGTCATACCGCGCGTAGTAGAGCGCCATGTCGAGAGACCAGTGCTTGAAGTGCTCTCGCAGATACCGGATATCTCCCAACACATGGCGGGCAACGTATACGGCAAACGTCCGTCGGAATTGGTGTGGAGCGATGGGCCACAATTCCCCGCAACGAATTCGATCCTGGTGAGCGATGCCGTCCAGATCTTCCTGTTCGATCCTTAACCCGGCCATCTCGGTGAATGTCCATAGTCCCTTTCGGGCGCTGTCACGGCCCACAGCGGAGACGCGTCCGCGATGCTTATAGGAGAGAAGCAGCGCGTCGCGGTTGCGGCGCCCGCGATCTATCTCCATTTTTATCTTGATGCGAGACGGCTCATCAAGCTTGCGATCCTTCGCGACGCGTTCCATCGCCCGGATCCGACCATCAATGATTGCGCGCTCGGGCGCGCCAAGCCGCGTTGCCACCTCAACTGCCTTGCCGACGATCTCCGGAACCATCCATTCCGAAGGCGTCGGTTCGGACATGAGCTTGTATGTCGTGCCTTTCAGCCAGCAGAACGTCTCGCCATCGTATCCCTTCCTTTTTATGAAACAGCCGACTTCCAAAGACGCCAGCTCCGAGTCGCGCATGCCCGAGAAGGCGGCGCATACGATATAGCAGGCAGTGCGCAGATGAAGAAGATCGACCGATGCCTGCTTGCGGCGCGTATATCCATGACTGGCAAGAAGCCTTTTTTCTTCAGTTGGGTGCCGGTGATATGCCTTCAACCGAATGTACTTTTCTTCGCTTTCACAAACGCTAGCGAACCCGTCAGGATGCATCTCACGATGCGTTCTTCTCGCTTCTTCAAACCGATACGTTTCGCACGTGCTGAGTTGGTCCCGCAGTGACAGAAGCGTTTCTGAACGATTTTCAATGTAGTCCAGCGCGGTACTCACCAGCTTGCTCATGAGCCGCTGAGGGATGACTGCTGTCTGCGCTTGCTTCCAGCTTTGGAACCGGGGTTGCCGGCCTGCGCGGGCGAGCTTCGTTGTTCCTCCCGATTCAAGGGGCCACGGAAACTGCGGGATGCGATCAATGAGATGCTCTCCGAGCTCGTAGTAGGTCGTGATCAAGGTGAGCACGGTTGCCACCGTTGCGGCGTGAAGGCCGCTATCAGTCAGATGCGCGGCGAAGCGCGCGCATTGCTCAGGTGTGAGCGCGCCGAACGTGGCGATACCTTGCTCCATCATCCATCCGACCAGCTTTCTGAGCTGACTCCAGTTTGAGAGCAATGTGCTAACCGATACGGAGTGACTACGCTCGCCGCCTACGCGCCATCGGGTATATAAAAAGCGCTTTACCGACGCGAGCAGCGGTGCATGGACAGGATCCGTCAATCGTCGCCCATTTTTGTATCGATAGCTAAAGACCATGCAGATGCGCTGATAGTTTTTTGCGGCGGCATACGGTGACAGAACCCATGAGTCGTCGCCGTAGCGTGAGACGACGGTACCGTCTTGCAAACTCACAACGACATTCGACAGGTCCTTCGCTTTTACGCGGGCGAGATCCACAAGATGGGCGGGCGGTTTAGCCATGGCTTTGCCCCTGCAGCATTGATCGATCGCGCCACATTGGATGGGGATCCGCATAGGCTTTATCCTTAGCCTGCTTCACGACTGCCGCAGCAAAGTGCGGCGCAATGCTCTGATCGATCTCTCTGGCGACCCACCCATAGACCTTTTGCCACCGATTTCGGCCGAGCAGGTTTCGTTCTTTCACGAGCAGCCAATAGAAGCTATACATGCGGTACAGATCACTCTCCATGATGACCTGGTTCGGGCACCGGAAACAATGCAGGAACGCAGAACATGCAGTGTGACCGTCCTTAGGCGCGTATCGGCCATTCAGCGGCGATGAGCATCGACCCACACCCGTATTACTCGCGCCGCTAAAAAGGCGCTTGACTTCGTCGACTTCGATCTTCATATCCTTGGCAAGTCGGGCCAACGTAGATGCATCTTTTGATGTCCCTCGGAGTTCGATCTCCAGACACCTTCCAAGGAAGTGGTGGTTACGGACCATCTCGGGCGTGACTGCAAGATAGTGGGTGTCCGTCACACGGGGCTCGTTGCCGAGTAGTACTGCGGTCATGGCTACATCGCCCCCTGTGAGCTCCCAAATGCGAGACGCAAATGTCTTGCGTAGTCGCATGACCGTCAGTGCCATCGGAGCTTGATCGTCGGGCGGCCCGGCCTGCTCGAGCCCAACAAGCCCATGACGCTTTACGAAGCGATCGATCGACGTGTAGAGCACCTTCTTCGAGAAGGCGGCCACCGCACCCAGCTTGACCCACCGGCGAGATCGTTGGTAGAGCCAGAGCCTATCTTGAAGGTCTGCGGGTGCCTCCGCGACCAAGCTGTCGGTCATCGCCAACACATCGCGTATCAACGAACTTGTGTCTGCAGCAAGCACGCTGATTTCTTCCACCGTGGTTGCTGTGCGAACGGAGAGGGTCGCGACGGTGTTGCCGCGCCGCTTGTACGTTGTCAGCAATGAATGACTATCCGGCTTGAGCGGATGCGGTCGAACCGCATCTCGTTTTAGTTCAAATAGCGACGCTGGATTCCTTCCTGTCCTTATTGCTATCAGGAGATAGTAGACAAGCAACCGATCTGGCTGGGTGCCAACGAACGTTTCCGCACGGATGGCTCGAAGATCGTCTGCAAGCGCCGTCATCAAGGCTTGCATCTCTTCTTTCGTGTAGGGAGTAGGTGATTTCAGCGCGCGATCTACGTGCGGGAACAGGCCTCTCGGGAAGCAGTCTATGGGGAGTTCACCCGCTGCAACGCATCGAGTCAGCACCGTCTTGATGCCAGTAAACAGCGAGCGAACGGTTCCGAGTGAGAGATAGCCGCTGTTCGTCTTCGCGCTGTCAGTTTGTAACCACGATACGTAGTCTCGCAGCACGGAGCGGTCGATATCCGAAACCCGGCGCACACGTCGATTCGATGAGCTGGGCGCGTCTAAGAAGGCGAACCACTTCGACACGGCACCGTGATACAGGAAGCTGATAGTTTCGTTTGATCGCGTCGACTTGAGTTGTCGCAGCGCTCGAGCGATCGAAATGAGCAACTCGTCCCGCCTGGCATGTGCTCCTGTCGTCGCGTGACGTTGCCAGCGATGGAAGTCCAGGTTGGTTTTTGCTCGTACAACCAGTGGATCCTCGACCTCTTCGACCAATGAGCGCTCCGCCACTTGATGGAGGGTGTAGGCCTTTCGTTTCATCGCTTTTCCCCGGCAATGAGCAGTGCATCTATCTCGCGTTCGTACTGGTTCAGCAGTTGTTCGCCGAGCATGTCAAGGCAATGAACATACGCAGTGGTGGTGGTAATCGATGCGTGTCCAAGCCGATCACGCACCCAGGCGAGTGCGAAGCCCAGGTTGCGCGTTTGACTCTCTGCGTACAGTTCCAGCGTGGCGAACGTGTGTCGCAACATGTGCGGCGTGACCTTGAAGTCGAGCAACGGCTTGGCGGCGGACACAGGGCACCATAGTTTTCGATAGGCATTACACAAGCCCTTTTCGCTCCACGGTTCGCCGAGCCGATTGAGGAACACGTAGGGCGACGCTGTTCCCTCACTGCTCCGATGTAGCTTGGCCCGCATCGCGCCCTCGCCGAAGTTCGCGAAGTCGAAGAGGTCCTTCATGAGTTGACCCGACGCGTAGACTCGGCGGGGCCTGCTTCCTTTGAGCCTCATGTCGGATGGAGATAGATCGATCGCGATCCGCCGCGAACGTCTCGCTGGAGCCGGGTCGAACAGATACTTCATGGGAAACGTTCGGCATTCCTCGTTGCGTAGCCCCGTCTGCAGCATCAACTTCGTCATCAACCGAACCGTGGGGCCGGGACACTTCTCGAGGAGCGCGCGACATTGATCAACGGTCAGGAAGCGAATCGGTCGGCGTGGTACTGCGGGCAGGGTGGACTCGCGGATCACGCCATGAAGTCGCCAGTCAAGAACATCCGACCGTGATACATCCCAGGGAACTGCCTCGATTCGGCCACGCGCTAGCGCCCACTCATAAAAGCGCATGACTTGGGACAGTCTCTTGCGTACCGTGCTGGGTTGCATAGCGTGCCCTCCAGTTCGTTGATCAAGCGCGTCAAGGGACCAATCGCGATACAACGCGATGTTTGAGATTCCGCCGCCTTCGCCGTAGCGAGCAGGTACTGCGTCCCAACTCAAAGCGTTCGCCTCAAGCCACGCGAAATAGTCGTAGATTGTTTCGGCGTAGCTTCTCCACGTCGCGGGACTTCTGGTCCTGGGGTTTTCAAGGGCGACCCATAGGAGATAGTCGTTCGGCGCGCTTATGAACTCCATGTCTTCCGCGCAAAGAAACGGAATACCGGGACGAGATCGACCTCTGTAAACAAAGTCCTCCGTCGCGTAAAAGAGTCTCATGAGACCTTCGAGAACGAGTCGTTGAGCGCATCGATACAGATCTTCACCGAGCGAACGAAGTCCAGGCCGGTAAGGTGTGCGGCTAGGTCGATGGAACCTGCGCCGCCTCGTCCGCGCTGCGCTGGCGGCAGGAGTTCATTGACCCACTTCTCACCCGTGAAGACGAAGCGAAAGTCACGGCCAGCATGATTCACATGAACACGGATGCTCTCAGTTGGACTGGCAGAACGATATTCCCTATCGACCTTGCAATACGCGCCAAGGAATTTGAGCAGGACGTAGAAGGGCACGCCCCTCGCTGACTGTATCTCGGCAGTAGTCCACGGACCCATGAAAGCACTCCTGAACGACACGACTGCCACGAAATATAGGCGAAGAAAGCCCCATCGCGTGTAACTGTTACTAGATTACAGTTCAG
>NZ_FCOI02000073.1 GCF_001544795.2 Caballeronia temeraria
GATTGGCCGATACGTCGCCGGGTTGGGTCGGGCTCGGGATGTCCAGGGATTGGGTGTACATGCGGGGCTCCGCTCGTTGGATGGTCGCTGTCCGGTGATTATAAACCGACCGGACGGTCGGTAAATGCATTTTCGAGACTTACTCGGGTAACTCCGCATGCGACGAACGGAGCCGATCGCGCGATAGCGCGCGTTATTCAATCTAGTGCAGACGGGGGCAGAAACGAAAAGAGCGGCGGCGAATCATCGCCGGCCGCTCTAAACAGGAAGGGAATCGGAGAAAAAGGGGACGTTTAGCGCTGTTGTTGCGCGGCGAAATCTTCCGCGTCGACGTCATAGCCCGACGGTTCCCAGCGGACCGCGAGCAGCGCGACCAGCCCGGCGAGCGGCGCGACGGCGATGATCCAGAACACCTTCGTGCCGAGCGCCGCCGACAAAACCGGGAACAGGAACAGCGAAACGGTCGAACTGGCGCGCATCAGCGTCTGATTGAAGCCGACGCCCACGCCGCGCAGCGACGTCGGATAGCTCAACGACGCGAACGTCATGCTGTGCGAACCCGGCCCGACGCCCTGTCCGAGCAGGAACGCCGCGAGAAACGCGATGGCGACGACGACTTCGACGCCCGTCGACGGTTTCCCGACGACCGCGAGCCCGACGAGCGCCGCCAACTGAAACGCGTAACCGACGACCGACAGCTTCCACGCGCCGTATTTCGGCACGGTGCGCACGGAGAACAAGCCGCCCGCGAACGCGAAGCACAGATTCAGCGCGAGCGACGCGAGAATCGTGGTGAGCATCGATTGCGCGAGGAAGCTGGAAATGATGACCGGCAAGCCGAACGCGACGGCGTTATAAGCGAACGACGACGCGATCGCGATGACCGTCGCCAGCACGGTCCGGCGCAGGTAGACGCCACGCAGCAGCGCGCCGTAATTGCTCCACGTCGCGCGACGCGCTTTCGGCGGAACGACGGCGGTTTCGTCGACGCGGGCATCGACGCCGTACGAGCGCTTCAGAATCGCGGCCGCGCCTTTCAGATCGCCCTGATTCGCGGCCCAGACGGGCGATTCGCTCATATAGCGGCTGCGAATCGCGATGATCGCAATCGCCGGCACCGCGCCGAAGCCGAGAATCAGACGCCAGAGCCAGCCCGCGTTGTGCTCGGGCAAGACCGCGTACAAGCCGAGCACCAGCAGATACGAAACGCTGATCGCCGCGTACCAGACCGGGCACCACATCGCGACGCGGGACGCTTTATTGCCGCGGCCCTGCAAGCGCGAAAATTCGGCGAGAAAGGCCATCGCAACCGGAAGATCGATGCCGACGCCCAGTCCCATCACGAATCGCGCACCGCCGAGCACCCAGGCGTTGGGCGCGAGCGCGCAGGCGATCGCCGCGACGACGAAAAAGAACATGTCGGCCATGAAGACGCGATAGCGGCCGATCTTGTCGGTGAGATAACCGCCGAGAAACGCGCCGATGATCGCGCCGAACGTGATCGCGGACGCGACGAAGCCGGAGCCGGTCGGCGTCAGCGAGAATTCGCGGGCGATGTCCTTCATGCCGAACGCGAGCGCGCCGAGATCGTAGGCATCGAGAAAAATCCCGCCCAGCGCGATGGCGACGACGATGCGCGCATCGCTGCCGATCGCCGCGCCGTGGTTGACGAGGCTGGAGACATCGGCGGCGCTTTTGATGACGGGCCGCGAATCGGTGGCGGCGGGCCGGGCGGCGGCGCGTTCGGGCGCAAGGGAAACGGACATGATCGGGCTGGTTTGGTAAAAAGTTGTCAATGCAACGAATCGCCGGATCGTACTGGCCCGAACGCGGCCGGCCAAATTCTTTTTTGTTATTTAATGACTTACGGCTCGTCTGCGATGTTTTTCACGTGCGCTGCGTAGCGCCGGAATCAGCGCGGCGACGCGCGATGCGACAATGTCGCTCCGTTCTGCTTCTTCCATTCAGGCATGTCGTCAGTTGAAAACATCGAATCGGTGAACGTCGCGATCGTCGGCGGCGGGCCCGCGGGGCTCATGGCCGCGGAGGCGCTCGCCGCGGGCGGCGCGCGTGTCGATGTGTTCGACGCGACGCCGTCGGTCGGACGCAAATTCCTGATGGCGGGCAAGGGCGGCATGAATCTCACGCATTCCGAGCCGGCCGATGCGTTCCTCGCGCGGTACGGCGCGCGAAGCCCGGACATCGCGCCGCTGCTCGCGCGATTCGATGCGGGCGCGTTGCGGAACTGGGTGCATGGGCTGGGCGTCGAGACGTTCATCGGCAGTTCGGGGCGCGTGTTTCCCACCGACATGAAAGCCGCGCCGATGCTGCGCGCGTGGCTGCATCGGCTGCGCGCGTCGGGCGTGACGTTCCACATGCGGCATCGCTGGCTCGGCTGGGCCGGCGACGATACGTCGATATCGCGTTTCGCGACGCCATCGGGCGAAAAACGCGTTCGGCACGACGCGCTGGTGCTCGCGCTCGGCGGTGCAAGCTGGCCGCAACTCGGCTCCGACGGCGGCGCGTTGCCGATTCTCGCGGCGCGCGGCGTTGCGACGCGTCCTTTCGAGCCATCCAATTGCGGTTTCGATGTCGGCTGGAGCGAGCATTTCCGCGGCCGTTTCGCGGGCGAGCCGCTCAAGTCCGTCGCGATCGGCGTGCCGCGTGCGGACGGCGCGCCCGGCTGGCGCGTCGGCGAGTGCCTGATCACGGATCACAGCATCGAAGGCAGTCTGATTTACGCGTTGTCGGCGCCGATTCGCGATCGCATCGCCGAAAGCGGCGGCGCAGGCGCGACGATCCTGCTCGATCTCGCGCCGCAACTCACCGCCGAACGCGTGCGCGATGAAGTGCTGCATCCACGCGGCGCTCGCTCGCTGTCGAGTCATCTGCAAAGCCGCCTGCATCTGACGGGCGTGAAGGCGGGTTTGTTGCGTGAGTGCGTGAGCAAGGACGAATTCGCCAATCTCGACACGCTCGCCGCGCGAATCAAGGCGCTGCCGTTGCGGGTGCTGCGCCCGCGGCCCATCGAAGAAGTGATCAGCAGCGCGGGCGGCGTCGGGTTCGAGGCGCTCGATGCGCGCTCGATGCTCAACGCGCTTCCCGGCGTGTTCTGCGCCGGCGAAATGCTCGACTGGGAAGCGCCGACCGGCGGCTATCTGCTGACGGCGTGTTTCGCGAGCGGACTGGTCGCGGGAGAGGGCGCGCTCGCGTGGCTCGCGGAGCGCGCGTGATTTCGCTTTACGCGACGACGAGCCGCCACAGCGACGTGACTTCCGCCGAGCGCGCGGCGTGCAGCGGATCGCTCTTGTCGCTCGCACGCGGATGATGCGGCTTGATGTCGATGCGGCCATCGATCTTGAGTCCGGCTTGATCGACCCATTCCTGGAACTGCGCGCGCGTGCGCAGACCGAGATGCTCCGCGAAATCCGACAGAATGAGCCAGCCTTCGCCGCCCGGCGTCAGATGCGCGGCGAGGCCGTCGAGAAACGCGCGCAGCATGCGGCTGTCGGGATCGTAGATCGCGTGTTCGATCGTCGCGCTCGGACGCGCCGGCAGCCACGGCGGATTGCAGACGATCAGCGGCGCGCGGCCTTCGGGGAACATGTCGGCTTCGACGATCTTGACCTGACGTGCGAGCCCGAGCTGCCCGATATTGTCGCGTGCGCAGGCGAGCGCGCGGTCATCGACTTCCGTTGCGACGATCCGCTCGACGCCGCGTCGCGCCAGCACGGCGGCGAGCACGCCCGTTCCGGTGCCGATATCGAATGCAAGTTCCTTCGACGGAAGCGGCTGATTCGCCACCAGATCGATGTACTCGCCGCGAACCGGCGAGAACACACCGTAATAGGGATGGATCCGCCCGCCGGCCGCGCCGATCTCGACGCCTTTCTTGCGCCACTCGTGCGCGCCGACCAGACCGAGCACCTCGCGCAACGAAACGACCGATGCTTCCTTCGACGGCGGACCATACGCTTCCTCGCACGCCTGCTGCACGTTCGGCGCGCGGCGCAACGGAATGGCGTAGTGCTCGTCGAGCGGCAGCATCAGCATGGCGAGCGTGCGCGCGCGCTGCGACTGCGCGAGGCGATGAAGGTTGAAGGCATCGATCGGCGAGGTTTCCGTCGCCGGCTTCTTCGCCTTGCGCGGCTTGTTGTCGATGCGACGGGCCATCGCCTGCAGCAACTGGCGCGCGTTCTGGAAATCGCCGCGCCAGAGAATCGCCGTGCCCTCACAGGCGAGCCGGTACGCGTGATCGGCGGTCATCTGATCGTGCCCGATGACGACGCGCTTCGCCGGCGGATTGCCGCTTTCGGATCGCCAGCGGGCAGAACGGGCTTCGCCGTCCTCATCCCACGTGAGATGTTGCGGTGCTGAGTTTTTCGATTGCATATCTATATTGAGGGCCCGCGCTGAACCCGTCGCGCGGGCGAAAAATGAACTGGCAGCATTGTGAGGCCATTTCGGGCGCGCCGGGGTGATACGCGCCGCGTGCCTTGTGACACTTCAGGCACAATCGAGCCTTTTCCGAACGCCATCGCCGAATGAAACTCCGATTTCTCACCGCGATCTGCGCCGCCGCGCTCATCGCGCCGTTCAGCTTCGCGCCACAGGCATTCGCTGCCGACCCGGTGGCTGAAGCACCCGCCAATGATCATTGGGTCAGCGCATGGGCCACCGCGCTCCAGTCGATTCCGCAGCTGGCAAGCCTGCCGCCGCTCTATCGGGCGCCGGATGTCGCGGGGCGCACCGTCCGTCAGCTGATTTATCCGCAGCTGGACGGCAAACGCATGCGTCTGCGAATCAGCAACCTTTACGGGACGGAGCCGCTCGTCGTCGAATCGATGAGCGTCGCGCAGGCGCTCGGCGGCAGCAGCGCCGCGATCCGCGCCGGCACCGCGCGGCCCGTGCTGTTCGGCGGACGCAAGAGCGTGACGATCGCGCCGGGCGCGCAAGCCACGAGCGATGCCGTGAGTTTCGATGTCGCCGCCTTTCAGCCGGTCGCCGTCAGCATGTTCATGGGGAAGGATCAGAAGCTGGTCGCGTGGCATCGCGTGTCGAGTCAGGTGAACTACATCTCGACGCCGGGCGATCGCACCGACGAGGCATCGGCGGGCGCGTTCCGCGCGCGCTTCACCCAGTATGCGTGGCTGACCAATGTCGCGGTGGAAAGCCAGTCGGCGCAGGCGGTCGTCGCGATCGGCGATTCGATCACCGACGGCATGCGTTCCTCGCTCAACGCCAACCGGCGCTGGCCGGATGCGCTCGGGCGGGACGTGGCGCGTAAAAGCGGCGGGCAGACGGCCGTCGTGAATGCGGGCATCAGCGGAAATCGTCTCCTGAGCAATTCGCCCTGTTACGGCGAGGCGGTCGTGAGCCGCTTCGAGCGCGACGCGCTGCGCCAGCCGGGCGTGCGCGCGATCATCGTGCTGATCGGCATCAACGACATCAATTTCATGGCGATGCCCGCGCACGCAGGGCTCGATTGCGACGCCCCGCATACCGAAGTCAACGCCGACGCCCTCGTGCGCGGATATCAACGGCTGATTGCGCAGGCGCATCAGCGCGGCGTGAAGATTTACGGCGCGACGCTGACGCCGGCCTCATTGCCGCCGGAGCGGGAAGCGATCCGCACGGCGGTGAACGAATCGATTCGCTCGAGCCGAGCGTTCGACGGCGTGATCGACTTCGATCAGGCGCTGCGCGACCCGGCGCGCCCGAGCGTGCTGCAGCGCCGGTATGACAGTGGCGATCACATCCATCCGAGCGACGCGGGCTATGCAGCGATGGCGACGGCAGTGCCGATGGAATTCGTTATCGGCGCGGCGAAAGCGGCGCATTGAAGCAGGCGCCAAAAAAAGTTGGGTCATCACCTTGTCATTCGGGTCTGCTTGACCTAATATTCAGCCCCTCGTCGCAAGACGAGGGCCGCGGAGCGAAACGGGCGGCCTCCAAAGTCGGCAGATTTCGAAGCGAAAGCGGAAAAATACTGTTGACAAGGAGAAAAAGATTCTTCATAATCTCGTTTCTCTGCTGCTGATGCAGCGACGCAAGACGGTAGCGAATTAGACGGTCTTGCGATGTGCTCTTTAAAAACTAACAGCCGATAAGTGTGGGCGCTTGATAGCGAGTGCGGCCGGTTCTTCGG
>NZ_FCOI02000074.1 GCF_001544795.2 Caballeronia temeraria
GCTGTTGATACTGAGTTCTTTCGTGCATCGCAACACCTTATACGAAACAGGTGTTGCACGTCAGATTTGAGGCCGCCGAGGTTTTGGCCGCGCCGGACAGCGGCTTGCCATTCTTATCGATTGCTTGGGCGTCACAGTTCGAAGTTGCTGCCGCGGCCGGCGTGGGTTTCGCGGCGGACGTCGCCGCTGGAGCAGATGTTTGGGCGCACGCGATACCGACCGAGAAGTATGCTGCCAAAGCGACTGCAAAAATCTTGTTCATATCTATTCTCCGAGAGAGATAAGGCCGAGCGCCTTGCCTCATTAACGTCCGGGTGGGTGCGGCGTTGACGTTAGCCGACAGGAATCGTTGATGTAGTGCCGTATCGACCGCGCAGTCGATGCTCTACTTGTAACCTCGGTGCAGCGCCAGCGCGAAAAGATGGTCATTCCAAACAAGCCCAGGGGGAGCGGAGCACCGAGAGGTAGGGTGTTTCCCTGGCGTCTTCGAGCGACGTCTCAGAACCGCATCGAAAACCCAGGGATAGAATTGTTCGATGTTCGCTGTCTTCCAACGCGTACTCGTGCGTCGGGCAGGCGAATCGAAATTCGCTGCTAGCGTGTCCGGGCATCCGGAAAACGAACGCAGAACACGCGCGACGTGCGGTGACCTATAAGGAGCAGGCCATGGTTATGACTGTGGCGAATCGTCCGGTTGTTTCCATTTGTATGAGCGCGTTTATATCTGCATGTAGCGTCGCGCCTGTCGTGGGTACAACAGAGCCGTCCGAGGGAAGCGCGAAAGTTCGTGCAGCGATAGAGAGCGCAGTCGCGTCATCAGACATAGAGTTGACGCGTGATAGCTCGACGACAAGCGGTCGTCGGCAGGCAACAGTGCAATGCGACACCCGTTGGCAGCATGTTCGTCTGCACGGAAGGTGAGGCAATCTGTTGGTGGAATCGGCGTACCGGCTACGGCTGCAACTGACGATGTCCTGCTCTCACAAAAGATTTCGTGGCTCTATCGACGTAACGATACAACCCCTGCGAACTCCGCTTCGAGACGACCACTTAGTCATCCGCGTCGCAAGGAGGTATTGCGCTCAGAGCCGGTAAGGCGGCCAACACAAAGCGTGGGCCGTTGGGGGCATCTTTTACTTGGAAAGGCCGCACATAACCTTGCCGTCTGCCGTGAGGCGAGGTGTGACGCCGTCGCGTACCCGGATGTACTCGCAGCCAGTCTCCACGTTCTGTAGATGTGTACCCAGTCGTCGTTCTTGACCATCAGCTCTTCGAAGACCTTCGGGCCTTTTCGCGGTGAGTCGAACACCCCCGCGACGTAGAGTGTTGAGAACATGAATGCGATGCTTGCGAGCATCATTGCAAGAGAACCCTTCAGCATCAGGAGCCTCTCTAGTGTTGTTATGCGGGTTGCTGCGGATGAGCGAATTCCAGTCAGGCTGAGCGCTTGGGCAGGGTTCTGCCGCACGCGTTGTCGGCCCACGCATGCACTTTGCTCAATACGTTCTCATAGGCGCGCGCATGGAACCAGCCGGTGCGGGTCTCTACCGCGGGTCCCAAGAGCTCGGTGGGCGAGAAATATTCCGTTTCACAACTCACAAATGCGGCGTCAACAAGTTGGCCAAGGGGAACGTTGAAGCAATGAACGGCACGAAGCCGACTCATCGACTTGACGGGAGTAACCATGAATGCGTTCACTCAGAAAGTCGCGGTCATCGCCGCGGCGTCGATTACGTTCGTTGGAACCGCATTAGCCGCACCCAACTGGGATGCATCGCATCCGCGGCGCGCCGAGGTCAATAAGCGATTGTCGAACCAGGACCACCGGATTTCTCGGGAGGTCCGAGAAGGTGAGTTGCCGCGCGGCGAGGCGATGCGTTTGCATCGCGACGACCACCAAGTGCGAACGGAGGAGCGTTTGATGGCAAGCGATAACGGCGGCCACGTCTCCCGCCAGGAAGGCCGCGCGCTCAACCAGCAGGAAAACCACGTAAGCAGGCAAATCGGGCAGTGAAGCCGCCACGCAACGCCGGAGAGACCCTTGATTCTCGGTGTTGCGACTGCATATACACGGACACAGCGGCGGAGTTCGCCCCTTTCAACGAAAACGAGTAAAGCAATGAAGAAGATTATTATGGTCGCGCTAGGAAGCGTCTTGCTTGCATCCGCCGGCGCCGCGAGTGCCGAGGGTTGCCTGAAAGGCGCTGTAGTTGGCGGTGTCGCTGGTCACTATGCTGGACATCACGCCGTGGTCGGCGCGGTTGGTGGCTGCGTTGTCGGTCGGCATCTCGCCAAAGAGAAGCGCAAGCAAGCTGACGCTCAGGCGCAAGCACAACAGCAGGCGCAGATGCAGCCAACAGTTGCACGTTGAACGACCGCGTCGGCACAAGCGGAATCACAGGCAGCAATTGGGCTGACCGGCGTGAGCATCGGACGGCGCCTCGGTGCAAACTCGTGCACAAACAACCACGCCCGCCGAGCGTCACCTAGTAACAATGCGAATGACTGGCATCCGACCGCTGCCAAGAGCTAACGACACGAAAGCTTCTAGCCGGAACGCCTGTAAGTCTAGCGCGGGCAACAGAGATGCTTATGAGCAGCACACTGAGTCCCAAGTACGAGCCTGATGGCGTTGCCGACAAAAACTGTCGAATGCTGGCGACAACGAGTTGCTCCGGAATGGCCGTACCTCGCTCGCCAGCGAGTAAAAGCGCGGGGCCGAGCGTCGCAATCATGCGCGCGCCGCTCACGTAGATACCGTCCTCGGCTTCCTTCACTACGCGCAGGTGCATGCTGGCCTGCTCGGAGGATTGCTTCGAGCGGTCGTTTTGCGGCGTAATCAGCGCATGGCTCAAAACAGTAGAACGACCGCGTGGCAGCGTCGAGAGTCCGATGACTGAGGCCGGCCTGCTCGAGAAGTTTTGCGACTGCTGCTCGTATCACGCAAGACCCATTGCTCGGGACGTGGCTCGTGGCATAGCGGCGACAGTGTTGGATACTCATGCGATGAAAACGCTTAGTCCGCTCTGGCGAGCCGTTTCCCCGACCTAGGGAGTAGCGCCCTTGTGGCGCAATTTTTGAACGACAACGAGGAGACGTTGATGAGCAAGACGATTCTGGCTGTTGGAGCGGCGCTTGTGATTTGCTCGACATTAGCAAATGCGCAACCTCCGCAGAACCCGAAGCCGCCCCGACAAGCTGGAGCTAGCGCGCCCCACAGCGACACCCAGGGATGGACACCAGGCGCACCGCTTCCGCCTTCCCGTAAGGCCAATACCCATCGTCCTGCATCAGGCGCTGGAAAATCTTCGTTCTTTCATAAGAAGCAAAAACCAGCATCGGGCGTGGATGCGAACTAGGGCGAGGAAGCACTCGGCTGTTTGCCCGAAAATTTGCGACGTCGAACTTCGTCGACCATTTCTCATGAGACGACGTTTCTGCAGTATTCAGCGAATCCGGAGCGGTCGGAAAGACGTTCCAAATGGCCGGATGCCGCGGGCACCGGTGGGCGGCAAAAACGGCGTTTCAAGCCAGCGATTCACGTACAGCGCAATCGAACCGTCTGCAATGGAGACTCGTTTTCCGGACACGCAAGTTCCGGTCGCAAATTACCGCCCGTTCAGTATCTCCATGTTTCTCTTCTATGTGGCGACTGACTGGGCGGTCCCTTCTGCTGCGCACTCGTCGTGGTTCTTCCAGTGGAAGGTTTTTCCCACTACGTACGGGCAGCTCAGGCGGCTCCGGGAGCGTGAGAAACAGTGGACGAGATGCACGCAGTGTTTGGGCCAACGTTTTGCTTCAGGACCTGGAGCGGCAGCCGCTCTTGCGAACGCTCCTATGCCAGAAGACAGCTCGTATGACGGGACCGCTTCAGGCAGGTCGCACCAAGGCAGAGAAATGGATGGATTCGAAGAGTCCCGGCTGATATATAGCCGTCGATGTCCGACATGGCGGGCTGGGTCTGTCCTTTGGGGCGGGTGCTGCGTCGGTCTTCTCAGCGTGTGTGCTCGCTAGTCATCGGTCGCAGCGGACAGCAGTTGCCGGGTGCGCTTCATGACCCACGCCACTTCTCGTTGCGAGAAGTTCCATTCGCCAGCGTCGACCTTCAATCTCACGCCTTTCTCAGCCCGGGTCAACGCCACATCTGGTGGCATCCCTGAGCTAGCAATCTTCCGCGATACATACGCGGAAAGCTGACTAGCAAGGTCCTCGCACGCTTCATAGCGTACCCACAGTTGTTCCTCGGTGAGACCGCTTTGATAACGCCCGTCGACATCGCGAACGAGAACTTTTGGTTGAACCCCGGTTACAGAGCCTAGGTCTTGGTCTGTCGGGAAATCATCGGGCACACGTCGGTCTGTCATGTCGTTCTCTATAGCTGTGGTAACTGCCGAATCAGTGTGACCATCGGACACGCCTCACGTCGCGCCGCGCGCGAATTCGTTCAGCGGAGCGCGAACACCTGGCTGCCGACCCGTATCTGCACTATGCGGTTGAATGTGATTTACGAAAACTCACAACTGGGCGTCAAGCATTTTGAGCGTCGTAGGGGCGGTGCCTTCTAAGCCGACTCCATGCGACGGATTTATGTTCGACTCACGAAGGTTGATTGGCGTACAGCTTCGACGTGGTTTGATGTTGCTGGTCGTCCCAAAACGCGCACTTCAGCACGAACTGGCGACAACGCGCCTTCATGAGCTTGGCCCTCGTTCGTCGGACGTCCACTTTGACAGGTATGCCGTCGGCACAGCAGGAGTAAGCCAAACTTCGTTATCCGACCGCGCGAAAGAGTACCCGTCAGCGTGCATCTGCGCTGCGCCCACCACCAATACCAGTGGTTGGCCGTGGCGAGCTCCTACGCGCGTCGCTGTGTTGACGTCCGTGCTCAGATGGACAGCGTGCCGGGTCCGAGGCGTCAATCCGTCAGCCGCGATACTCTCCCAGTTGCTCCACGCGGTGCCATGATAAAGAACAGCCGGCGGCTCCATATCGGCATATCCGAGGTCCACGCCTATCGAGTGACCCTGTGCCGCTCGTATCCGCAGGCCATCCTGAGATAACGAAAACCGCTGCTTATCGTTTGTGGCCACGACCGCGAGGATGAGTTCTCTGGTCACTGTTGGCAATGTCCTCAGTCGCTTCGATGTGTTCGCATTGCGCGCAGTACGTTCTATTGCGCGTATCAGTTCATCGACAGACGCCCAGCCCTGACGGTCGAGGCGTATGCCGACCATCTCGGGCTCATGGCGCAAAATCTTCGAGAGAAGTCTGCTAACCGCGGCGTGGCCGGCCGCAACGCGTGAATCGGCATTCGTGCTCATGTAAATATACATCCGCCGGAATGTCCCGAACTTGCAGCGAATCCAAGCTTTGAATCCTCAGCCAACTGGTTCCGCTCATTCGTTGTCACCTGTTGAAGCTTGGTAGACCTTTTCCGCAGCACGTTGGTGCGCCTGATAGGCCAGCACTGACGCCTTCGTCAGGAAGCGGGTGTTCCCAGCTTTGTGGTGAAGCTCGAGTTTGTCTTGCTTGAGCAGCTTCACGACATGTGGACGGGAAACAAATAGCAGCTTCGCGGCTTCGGCGGTGGACATGAAATCGTCGGCGTCAGGTGGCGGTGGAATCTTCGCGTTCGTCGACATTGTGGCTCTCTGATTTGATTGCGACGGCTGGCTACGCACGTACGTACCACTCTCCAGCACTGTAAATTCTGTTCCGTGTATCAACGTCACGCTTGTAGCCAAGCTCCTTCACGAAGCCAAGCGACTGCAGCACTTCGCGAGCGCGCATGAGGTCTCGCGTATCGGCCGAGTCATGCGTGTAGACACAGATGACGTGCCCATCGCGACCCATGCTGCGCAGAGCGGTGGACACCTGGAGTTGACCCGCTTTCGTGGACATCTATCCTTTTGTTCAGGAGGTGCCCATTATGGCGAAGCACCGTACCCCGT
>NZ_FCOI02000075.1 GCF_001544795.2 Caballeronia temeraria
CGGAACTCTTTCGTGCTGAACCAGCGTCCTAAAAAGACTAGCTAGTCAGACCGTGCGCGATCCAAGCCCGGTTAGTCGTCCGAGGGCACTCTTCAGGCGAGTGCCGCCTGGGACGAGAGAACTACCCAAATTGCGTGTGACCGCGGGCCTGAGAAGCTGCTTTCTTTGGTTACTTTCTTTGCAGCAGCAAAGAAAGTGACTGCCGCCCCGCACAGGGGCAGCGCGAATAGACCGACACGAAGCCAAGCTTCCACGACACCCACCGCAAAGAAAAAAGCCTCACCGCCCAAGGTAAGACTCAATAACGGCCTCGTCCCGTTTGACGTCATCGAGCGTCCCTTCGGCAAGAACACGCCCTTCGGCCATGACAGTAACCTTCCCACTGACCCCGGCGAGCGCCGCAACAAACTCCATATCATGCTCGACGACCATCATCGAACACGACCCGCGCAGCTTGTTGAGCAACTCGGCGAGTTCCATCGTTTCATGATCGGTCATCCCGGCGGCCGGCTCATCGAGCAGGAGAAGGGCAGGCTGCTGCATCAACAACATGCCGATTTCGAGCCGCTGCTTCTGTCCATGCGACAGCTCACCCGCAAGCCGCGTCGCCTGATGCTGAAGGCGAATCAGCTCCAGCGTCTCCTCGATGCGAGCCTGCGCCGCGCCATCCAGCCGCGCCCGCAACGATGCGAACCAGCGCTTGTCCGTCTTCATCGCGAGTTCGAGGTTCTCCCACACAGGATGATTCTCGAACACAGTCGGCTTCTGAAACTTGCGCCCGATGCCCGTGCGCGCGATCACCGGCTCCGACATACGCGTGAGATCCAGCGTCTGCCCGAGAAACACCTTGCCGTCATCGGGGCGCGTTTTGCCGGTGATGACGTCCATCATCGTCGTCTTGCCCGCGCCGTTCGGGCCGATCACGCAACGCAGCTCGCCGACGTCGATCGAAAGCGTCAGCTTGTTCAGCGCGCGAAAGCCATCGAAGCTCACGGTCACGTCTTCGAGATAGAGAATCGTGCCGTGCGAAATATCGATCTCGCCGGGCGCGAGAACATGCCCGAGCCCCGAAATCACGTTGATGTTCTTGTGACTCGATTCCGGCAACGGCGGAATGGGCGGCAAATCGACGATCAATGCATTGTGTGCAGTCATTCCGCTGCGTCTCCTTGAGCCTTCTTGCGGCGCGCGAGATCGATGAGTCCCATGATGCCGTTCGGCAAAAGCAAGGGCACGAGCGTGAAGATGAGGCCGAGGAAGAAGAGCCAGTACTCCGCGAAATACGCCGTGAAAAAGCTCTTCGCGCCATTCACGGCGAATGCGCCGACGATCGGTCCGATCAACGTGCCGCGTCCGCCGACCGCAACCCAGATCGCCATTTCGATCGAGTTCGCAGGCGACATCTCGCTCGGATTGATGATGCCGACCTGCGGCACATACAGCGCGCCCGCGATGCCGCACAGCACCGCCGACACCGTCCAGATGAAGAGCTTGTACGCAAGCGGGCTGTAGCCGAGGAACATCAGACGCGCTTCGCCGTCGCGCACGCCGGTGACGACGCGCCCGAGCTTCGACGTGACGATCCAGCGCGCCGCGAGAAACGCGAGCACGAGCACCGCGAAC
Organism: Caballeronia temeraria; assembly: GCF_001544795.2. Taxonomy (GTDB): domain Bacteria; phylum Pseudomonadota; class Gammaproteobacteria; order Burkholderiales; family Burkholderiaceae; genus Caballeronia; species Caballeronia temeraria. The sequence continues at coordinate 1,624 of NZ_FCOI02000075.1, forward strand.
GTGATGAGAAAGAGCGCGGTGCGCGTGCCCGGATGCGTGATCGGAAAACCGGCGATGCGCTTGAAGTCGGTGAAGCCGTTGTTGCCGCCGAAGCCCGTTTCGTTTCGGTAGAAGAGCAGCATCGCGGCGAAGGTCATCGCCTGCGTGATGATCGACAGATACACGCCCTTCACGCGCGAACGGAACGTGAAGAAGCCGAACACCCACGCGAGCACGCCGGGCACGAGCACGACCAGCAACAGCGCATACCAGAGATGCCCCGTGCCTTCCCAGTACCACGGCAGCTTGTGCCAGTCGAGAAACACCATGAAGTCGGGCAGATCGCTCTGATACGTGCCTTCGCGGCCGATCGAGCGCATCAGGTACATGCCCATCGCATAGCCGCCGAGCGCGAAGAACAGCGCATGGCCGAGACTCAGGATGCCGCAGTAGCCCCACACGAGATCGAGCGCGAGCGCGCCGATCGCGTAGCACATGAGCTTGCCGACGAGCGTCATCGCGTAAGCCGACAGATGGAACGTGCTCGTCTCCGGCAGCACGAGCGCGCTGATCGGCACGAAGATGCCCATCGCGATGACGAGCGCGATCAACGCGATCCAGCCGTTCTTCGGCAGCAGCGCGGCGCGCGGCGGAAGGCCGAGCGCGAAGCCCGCGCGCGCGGCGGCGGGATCGGGTTGCGGCGCGACGTCTAGATTCGTGCCGATATTGGTCGAGGCGGTCATGACTCAGGCCTCCGCGCTGCGGCCCTTCAAGGCAAACATGCCCTGCGGACGCTTCTGGATGAACAACACGATGAGCACGAGCACCGCGATCTTCGCGAGCACCGCGCCCCAGAACGGCTCGACCGCCTTGCTGACGAGCCCGAGCCCGAAGCCGCCGATCACCGTGCCCGCAAGCTGACCGACGCCGCCGAGCACCACCGCCATGAACGAATCGATGATGTAGCTCTGGCCGAGATCCGGCCCGACGTTGCCGATCTGCGAGAGCGCGCAGCCGCCGAGTCCCGCGATGCCCGCGCCGAACGCGAACGCATACGAGTCGACGCGCGCGGTCTTCACGCCGACGCACGCGGCCATGCGGCGGTTCTGCGTCACCGCGCGCACGAAGAGGCCGAGACGCGTTTTCGTGAGCACGCCCCACGCGATCGCGACGACGGCGAGCGAGAACGCGAGGATCGTCAGACGGTTGTACGGCAGGATGAGGTTCTGCATCACGGAGACGCCGCCGCTCATCCACGATGGATTCGTCACCTGCACGTTCTGCGCGCCGAAGAGCGTGCGCGTCGCCTGAATCAGGATCAGGCTGACGCCGAAGGTCGTCAACAGCGTTTCGAGCGGACGTCCGTAGAGATGCTTCAGCACGAGCCTTTCCAGCACGATGCCGACCAACGCTGCCGCGATGAACGACGCGGGCACGGCAAAGAGCGGATACCAGTTGAACGCGGCCGGCGCGTAATGCTGCACGAGGTTCTGCACGACATAAGTCGCATAGGCGCCGATCATCAGAAACTCGCCGTGCGCCATGTTGATGACGCCGATCAGCCCATACGTGATCGCAAGCCCGAGCGCCGCGAGCAGCAGCACGCTGCCGAGCGAAAGGCCCGCGAAGATCGTGCCGAAGATTTCGCTGCGGCGCTGGATCGAATCGAGTGCGTAGATGCCTTCCTGCGCCGCATTGCGCACGCGTTCGTCGGGCTCGTTGAAGGTGCCATCGGCTTTCTTCGCGACGATCGGGCGCAGCAGTTCGTACATGTCGAGGTCGTGGCGCGCGGCGACGAGTTGCGCGGCTTCGAGGCGCTTGTTGACATCGGGATCGTGGAGCGCGGTCATCGCCCAGAGCGTGTCGAGGCGTTTCTTCAGTTCGGAGTCCTTTTCGATGGCGCGTGCGCGGTCGATCATCGGCTTCATCGATGCGTCCGGGTTCTTAAGCAATGCGGCGATCGCTTCGCGGCGCTTGTCGATATCGGTCGATGCGAGTTGCAGGCCCGACAACGCGCCCGCGACTTTCGTGCGCAGAAGGTTGTTCAGCGTGATGGGCTGCGCATCGGGTGCTTCGGCGGTCTTGCCCGTGACCGGGTCCTTGTTGCCATCGTCGGTCTGGATGTAGACGTGGCCGTTATCGGTGGCGACGAGCGAGCCCTCGGACAACGCGCCGAGCACGGCGATGGAAGGCGCATCGGCATTGGCGATGAGTTTGTCGATGGCGGCGGATTTGGCTTCGAAGTCGTCGCCGGCGAGCGGGGCGAGATCGTCGGTGGTGAGCGCGTGCGCCGCGAGCGACGTCATCGCGAAGATGAGCGCAAGCAGCGCGCGCTTGAAGGAGCCGGTCATAGTGGCCTTTCTGTTGGAACTCAACAGGCCGCGCGCATCAATGAAACGCGCGGCCTCGCTGCGTGTCGCGTCACGCGTTACGCGACACGCACGCGCTGGCGGCGCAGGAATGCGGGAATCGAGCTGACGACATCCGGCTTGCCTTCGTTGCCCGCGATATACGGGCTCCACGGCTGCGCGCGCACCGCGGTCTTCGTCTTCCACACGACGTTGAACTGACCGTCGCCGCGAATTTCGCCGATCATCACCGGCTTGTGCAGATGATGGTTGCCGTCCATCGTCAGCGTGAAGCCCGACGGCGCGGGGAAGGTCTGGCCGATCATCGCGGTGCGCACCTTGTCGACATCGGCGCTCTTCGCTTTCTCGACGGCCTGCTTCCACATGTGGATGCCGACGAAAGTGGCTTCCATCGGATCATTGGTCACGCGCTTGTCGCCGCCCGGCAGGTTCTGCGCCTTCGCGTAGGCGAAGAACTCCTTCTCGAACTTCGAGTTGTTCGGGTTCTTGACCGACATGAAGTAGTTCCATGCGGCGAGATGGCCGACGAGCGGCTTCGTATCGATGCCGCGCAGCTCTTCCTCACCGACCGAGAACGCGACGACGGGCACGTCGGTCGCTTTCAGGCCCTGGTTGCCGAGTTCCTTGTAGAACGGTACGTTCGAATCGCCGTTGATCGTAGAGATGACAGTCGTCTTTCCCCCTTGGGAAAAGGTCTTGATGTTCGCGACGATGGTTTGATAGTCGCTATGTCCGAACGGTGTGTAGACCTCCTGAATGTCTGCATCTTTCACGCCCTTGGAGTGAAGGAACGCGCGCAGGATCTTGTTGGTCGTGCGCGGGTACACGTAGTCGGTGCCGAGCAGGAAGAAGCGCTTGGCGCTGCCGCCTTCCGGTCCCATCAGATATTCGACGGCGGGGATCGCCTGCTGATTGGGCGCTGCACCCGTATAGAACACGTTGCGCGACATCTCTTCGCCTTCGTATTGCACGGGGTAGAAGAGCAGGCCGTTGAGTTCCTCGAACACGGGCAGCACCGACTTGCGCGACACGGAGGTCCAGCAGCCGAACACGACTGCGCACTTGTCTTGCGTGAGAAGCTGACGCGCCTTCTCGGCGAAGAGCGGCCAGTTCGAGGCCGGATCGACGACGACGGGCTGAATCTGCCGGCCCATGACGCCGCCGTTCTTGTTGATATCGGCGATGGTCATGAGCGCCGTGTCTTTCAGCGATGTCTCGGAGATGGCCATCGTGCCGGACAGCGAATGCAGGATGCCGACCTTGATCGGACCGGTATCGGCGGCTTGGGCTTTCGTGATCGGAAGCTGGCCCGCGAGGGCGAGCGCGCCCGACATGGAGCCGAACTTCAGCAGACTGCGTCGTTTCATGATGAGTGTTCCCCTTGCCGATGTGTTTGTTTGAGCAATGCTCGGATCGTTCTGCAAGGGTTATGCCAATTGGGGTGAATTGCCCGAGTGGCGCGGGTCTTACGCTGGTTTGGGGAAGGTTTTACTCGATTTTTTGCGCGGCGCGCGGCGGGGTTTTGGTGCATGGCGCCGGAGTGTGCATCGTTGCGGTGCGTGGGGGTTTTGGTTTTGGTTCGGTTTTGGGGTTTGATTTTTTTTGAGTTGTCGCCGGATCCCGGTTTCTTTGTGGTCTATTGGCACTGCCCCTGTGCGGGGCGGCAGTCACTTTCTTTGCTGCTGCAAAGAAAGTAACCAAAGAAAGCAGCTCGATACGCCCGCGGTCACACGCACGTTGGGTAGTTCTCTCGTCCTCGATGGCACTCGCCTAAAGAGTGCCCTCATCACAATCA
>NZ_FCOI02000076.1 GCF_001544795.2 Caballeronia temeraria
TGCTCTTTAAAAACTAACAGCCGATAAGTGTGGGCGCTTGATAGCGAGTGCGGCCGGTTCTTCGGAGCCGGTAAAGCAAAAGTATCAAGAGTCTCACACGAAGTATCAGAGGAAGGTTTATCCGTCTTTGGATGGATGAATCATCGTCAGTACGTTGAGTGAGCGACCGGTTCAGAGATGAACCGAAAACAGTAACAGGTATTGAACTGAAGAGTTTGATCCTGGCTCAGATTGAACGCTGGCGGCATGCCTTACACATGCAAGTCGAACGGCAGCACGGGGGCAACCCTGGTGGCGAGTGGCGAACGGGTGAGTAATACATCGGAACGTGTCCTGTAGTGGGGGATAGCCCGGCGAAAGCCGGATTAATACCGCATACGACCTAAGGGAGAAAGCGGGGGATCTTCGGACCTCGCGCTATAGGGGCGGCCGATGGCAGATTAGCTAGTTGGTGGGGTAAAGGCCTACCAAGGCGACGATCTGTAGCTGGTCTGAGAGGACGACCAGCCACACTGGGACTGAGACACGGCCCAGACTCCTACGGGAGGCAGCAGTGGGGAATTTTGGACAATGGGGGCAACCCTGATCCAGCAATGCCGCGTGTGTGAAGAAGGCCTTCGGGTTGTAAAGCACTTTTGTCCGGAAAGAAAACTTCGAGGTTAATACCCTTGGAGGATGACGGTACCGGAAGAATAAGCACCGGCTAACTACGTGCCAGCAGCCGCGGTAATACGTAGGGTGCGAGCGTTAATCGGAATTACTGGGCGTAAAGCGTGCGCAGGCGGTCTGTTAAGACCGATGTGAAATCCCCGGGCTTAACCTGGGAACTGCATTGGTGACTGGCAGGCTTTGAGTGTGGCAGAGGGGGGTAGAATTCCACGTGTAGCAGTGAAATGCGTAGAGATGTGGAGGAATACCGATGGCGAAGGCAGCCCCCTGGGCCAACACTGACGCTCATGCACGAAAGCGTGGGGAGCAAACAGGATTAGATACCCTGGTAGTCCACGCCCTAAACGATGTCAACTAGTTGTTGGGGATTCATTTCCTTAGTAACGTAGCTAACGCGTGAAGTTGACCGCCTGGGGAGTACGGTCGCAAGATTAAAACTCAAAGGAATTGACGGGGACCCGCACAAGCGGTGGATGATGTGGATTAATTCGATGCAACGCGAAAAACCTTACCTACCCTTGACATGGTCGGAAGTCTGCTGAGAGGTGGACGTGCTCGAAAGAGAACCGGCGCACAGGTGCTGCATGGCTGTCGTCAGCTCGTGTCGTGAGATGTTGGGTTAAGTCCCGCAACGAGCGCAACCCTTGTCCTTAGTTGCTACGCAAGAGCACTCTAAGGAGACTGCCGGTGACAAACCGGAGGAAGGTGGGGATGACGTCAAGTCCTCATGGCCCTTATGGGTAGGGCTTCACACGTCATACAATGGTCGGAACAGAGGGTTGCCAAGCCGCGAGGTGGAGCCAATCCCAGAAAACCGATCGTAGTCCGGATCGCAGTCTGCAACTCGACTGCGTGAAGCTGGAATCGCTAGTAATCGCGGATCAGCATGCCGCGGTGAATACGTTCCCGGGTCTTGTACACACCGCCCGTCACACCATGGGAGTGGGTTTCACCAGAAGTAGGTAGCCTAACCTGCAAAGGAGGGCGCTTACCACGGTGGGATTCATGACTGGGGTGAAGTCGTAACAAGGTAGCCGTATCGGAAGGTGCGGCTGGATCACCTCCTTTCTCGAGCTTCGCACCCAACATTAAGCGCTCACGCTTATCGGCTGTTGTTTAAGACAGGCTTTGGGTCTGTAGCTCAGTCGGTTAGAGCACCGTCTTGATAAGGCGGGGGTCGTTGGTTCGAATCCAACCAGACCCACCACGGTCAAGGCGGGTCGGTCGGCGGATCGACGCACGCGAGAGACTTGGGGGATTAGCTCAGCTGGGAGAGCACCTGCTTTGCAAGCAGGGGGTCGTCGGTTCGATCCCGTCATCCTCCACCAATCCTCAATGCACAGTGTTCAGGTCACTGAATGCTGCGCATTGGCGATTGAAGCCAGTTGATGCTGCGAGCATGGAAGTAAGCTTGTCGGCTAAACGTTCTTTAACAATCTGGAAGAAGTAGTAAAGAGAATCGCGAAAGCACTTAGAGATGGGTGCGAGTAGGTGATTCAAGGGTAGTGATTGTATCAAGTATGAAAAGTGATCTTAACGATGACTTGGAATACGGCACAACGCGAATACTCAGCCTGTAGCGTGCGTGGAAGTGAAAACAGACACACTCGTTATAGGGTCAAGCGAACAAGTGCATGTGGTGGATGCCTTGGCGATCACAGGCGATGAAGGACGCGGTAGCCTGCGAAAAGCGGAGGGGAGCTGGCAAACGAGCTTTGATCCTCCGATATCCGAATGGGGAAACCCGGCCCGCATGGGTCATCCTAGACTGAATCCATAGGTCTAGCGAAGCGAACGCGGTGAACTGAAACATCTAAGTAACCGCAGGAACAGAAATCAACCGAGATTCCCAAAGTAGTGGCGAGCGAAATGGGACCAGCCTGTACTCTTTATCCTTCTTATTAGCTGAACGCTCTGGAAAGTGCGGCCATAGCAGGTGATAGCCCTGTAAGCGAAAATAGGAGGGAAGAACTAGGTGTACGACAAGTAGGGCGGGACACGTGAAATCCTGTCTGAAGATGGGGGGACCATCCTCCAAGGCTAAATACTCGTGATCGACCGATAGTGAACCAGTACCGTGAGGGAAAGGCGAAAAGAACCCCGGGAGGGGAGTGAAATAGATCCTGAAACCGCATGCATACAAACAGTCGGAGCCTCGTAAGGGGTGACGGCGTACCTTTTGTATAATGGGTCAGCGACTTACGTTCAGTAGCGAGCTTAACTGATTAAGGCAGGCGTAGCGAAAGCGAGTCCGAATAGGGCGATCAGTTGCTGGGCGTAGACCCGAAACCAAGTGATCTATCCATGGCCAGGTTGAAGGTGCGGTAACACGTACTGGAGGACCGAACCCACTAACGTTGAAAAGTTAGGGGATGAGCTGTGGATAGGGGTGAAAGGCTAAACAAACTTGGAAATAGCTGGTTCTCTCCGAAAACTATTTAGGTAGTGCCTCGTGTATCACCTTCGGGGGTAGAGCACTGTCATGGTTGTGGGGTCCATTGCGGATTACTACGCCATAGCAAACTCCGAATACCGAAGAGTGCAATCACGGGAGACAGACATCGGGTGCTAACGTCCGGTGTCAAGAGGGAAACAACCCAGACCGCCAGCTAAGGTCCCAAAGATTGGCTAAGTGGGAAACGAAGTGGGAAGGCTAAAACAGTCAGGAGGTTGGCTTAGAAGCAGCCACCCTTTAAAGAAAGCGTAATAGCTCACTGATCGAGTCGTCCTGCGCGGAAGATGTAACGGGGCTCAAGCCAGTCACCGAAGCTGCGGATGCACGTTGAAAGATACGTGTGTGGTAGGAGAGCGTTCCGTAAGCCTGCGAAGGTGTGTCGAAAGGCATGCTGGAGGTATCGGAAGTGCGAATGCTGACATGAGTAGCGATAAAGGGGGTGAAAAGCCCCCTCGCCGTAAGCCCAAGGTTTCCTACGCAACGTTCATCGGCGTAGGGTGAGTCGGCCCCTAAGGCGAGGCAGAAATGCGTAGCTGATGGGAAGCAGGTCAATATTCCTGCACCATTGTTAGATGCGATGGGGGGACGGATCGCGGAAGGTTGTCCGGGTGTTGGAAGTCCCGGTCGCTGCGTTGGAGAAGGCACTTAGGCAAATCCGGGTGCGCAATTCAAGGGCGTGGCGCGAGCTTCTTCGGAAGCGAAGCAATTGGAAGTGGTTCCAAGAAAAGCCTCTAAGCTTCAGTCTAACGATGACCGTACCGCAAACCGACACAGGTGGGCGAGATGAGTATTCTAAGGCGCTTGAGAGAACTCGGGAGAAGGAACTCGGCAAATTGGTACCGTAACTTCGGGATAAGGTACGCCCTTGTAGCTTGACTGGCCTGCGCCAGGAGGGTGAAAGGGTTGCAATAAACTGGTGGCTGCGACTGTTTAATAAAAACACAGCACTCTGCAAACACGAAAGTGGACGTATAGGGTGTGACGCCTGCCCGGTGCCGGAAGATTAAATGATGGGGTGCAAGCTCTTGATTGAAGTCCCGGTAAACGGCGGCCGTAACTATAACGGTCCTAAGGTAGCGAAATTCCTTGTCGGGTAAGTTCCGACCTGCACGAATGGCGTAACGATGGCCACACTGTCTCCTCCCGAGACTCAGCGAAGTTGAAGTGTTTGTGATGATGCAATCTCCCCGCGGCTAGACGGAAAGACCCCATGAACCTTTACTGTAGCTTTGCATTGGACTTTGAACCGATCTGTGTAGGATAGGTGGGAGGCTATGAAACCGGAACGCTAGTTTCGGTGGAGCCGTCCTTGAAATACCACCCTGGTTTGTTTGAGGTTCTAACCTTGGTCCATGATCTGGATCGGGGACAGTGCATGGTAGGCAGTTTGACTGGGGCGGTCTCCTCCCAAAGTGTAACGGAGGAGTACGAAGGTACGCTAGGTACGGTCGGAAATCGTGCTGATAGTGCAATGGCATAAGCGTGCTTAACTGCGAGACCGACAAGTCGAGCAGGTGCGAAAGCAGGTCATAGTGATCCGGTGGTTCTGTATGGAAGGGCCATCGCTCAACGGATAAAAGGTACTCTGGGGATAACAGGCTGATACCGCCCAAGAGTTCATATCGACGGCGGTGTTTGGCACCTCGATGTCGGCTCATCTCATCCTGGGGCTGTAGCCGGTCCCAAGGGTATGGCTGTTCGCCATTTAAAGAGGTACGTGAGCTGGGTTTAAAACGTCGTGAGACAGTTTGGTCCCTATCTGCCGTGGGCGTTGGATATTTGAAGGGGGCTGCTCCTAGTACGAGAGGACCGGAGTGGACGAACCTCTGGTGTACCGGTTGTGACGCCAGTCGCATCGCCGGGTAGCTATGTTCGGAAGAGATAACCGCTGAAAGCATCTAAGCGGGAAACTCGCCTTAAGATGAGATATCCCCGGGGCTTCGAGCCCCTTGAAGGGTCGTTCCAGACCAGGACGTTGATAGGTCAGGTGTGTAAGTGCAGTAATGCATTGAGCTAACTGATACTAATTGCCCGTAAGGCTTGATCCTATAACCGGTGTGTTTGCCTTCCATCGGTTGAGTAACCAAAGCGTGTGCGACAGTCACACCCTAACTACTTCTTCCCAGATTGGTTGTGGCGTCCCAGGACGACACAACAACAAGTCATGCCTGATGACCACAGCGAGTTGGTACCACCCCTTCCCATCCCGAACAGGACCGTGAAACGACTCCACGCCGATGATAGTGCGGATTCCCGTGTGAAAGTAGGTAATCGTCAGGCTCCTTATGC
>NZ_FCOI02000077.1 GCF_001544795.2 Caballeronia temeraria
TTCGACGGCGCGACGCCATGCAGCAAATGCAGAAAGTGCCCGCCGATGGAATCGTCGTCGGTTTCGACTTCGATGCGTTTGCCGTTGTGCGAATAGTGGTACCAATAGAGCAGCATCGAGCCGAGCGACGCCATCAGCTTGTCGGCGATATCCTTCGCGCCCGGCATGTTGTGATCGTCCTTCTCGGGCAGGATCGTGCCGAGCACGGAGACGCCGGTGCGCATGACGTCCATCGGATGCGCGGACGCGGGAATCCACTCGAGCGCGGCCTTCAGGTTCGCGGGCAGGCCGCGCAACGCCTTCAGCTTGGTCTTGTACGCCTTCAATTCGGCGGCGTTCGGCAGCTTGCCGTGCACGAGCAGATGCGCGATTTCCTCGAACTCGGACGTAGTCGCCACATCGAGAATGTCGTAGCCGCGATAGTGCAAATCGTTGCCGGTCTTGCCGACGGTGCACAGCGCGGTATTGCCCGCGGTCACGCCCGACAGCGCGACGGATTTCTTCGGCTTGAATGCGCCGTTTGCGGGCGCTTCGGTCGATGCGTTGTCCGTCATAGTCTCTAGTCTCCTTTTGCACGCTCGCGAGGCGGCGTTACTTGTCTTGTCGAGAAGATGAAGCGAAGAGCGGTGCGCATTCGTCCGGCATCGTCTGACCGGTCGCGTGCGCGCGGCGCAGCACGGACCAGTAATAGCGATAACTCGCGCGATCGTGCAGCGTGTCGCCGTGGCGCGTCGGGCCCCACTGTGCATGCTGCGCCGCGAGCAGAATCTCCGCGGCGAGCGCGATTTCTTCCGCGCGCGGCGAGAAGGCATCGACGATCGGCCTGATCTGATCCGGATGAATGCTCCACATGCGCGTGTAGCCGAATTCGTTGCGGGCGCGCGCGGCATCGTTCGCGACGACGCTCATGTCGCGCACTTCCGTCGATACGTTGTGCGACGGCACCTTCCCGTGCGCATGACACGCGGCCGCGATCTCCAGCTTCGCGCGCCGCACGAGCGGATGCTCGAACTGGCCGGGCGAGCGCATCGCGGTATCGGGAATGGCGCCGTTGTGCGCGGAGACGAAATCCATCAGGCCGAAGCTCAACGATTCGACACCCGGCAGCGCGGCCAGTTCGAATGCCTGCGCGAGCGCGCCGTGCGTTTCGATCAGCAGATGACAGGGAATGGGCGTTGCGATGCCGAACTCGCGGCGCGATGCCTCGATGAACGCGACCATCTCGGCGGCATCGGCGGCGCGGCGGATCTTCGGCAGCATGATGAACGCGGGCGCCTTTTTCGCCTGGCGCAGGATGATGCGCACGTCGTCGCGCCATGCACGATGATCGAAGTCGTGGATGCGCACACCCACGCGCCCGAAGCGGTCATCCTCGCCGCCAACGAACGATGCGACCAGTTGCGCATGCTCGGCCTCGTGACCGACCTGCGCGCCGTCTTCGCAATCGAGGGTGATATCGAATACCGGCCCGAGCTGCGCCTGCAACGCGAGCGACTTGCGGATCAGCTTTTCGCTGCCGGCGTAATGGTCACAGGGCGGAAGCACAGCGGGCTGCGGTTCGCCGTCAAACAGCACTTCGGCGGGAGTGAGAGCGCGCATCGTCGGCGTGGGGTCCGATTTGGGAAGTGGGAAGTTCGATCCTGCTCGATGATTCGAACGCGCTCGATGCTTTTCCAAGCGCGTTCGAATCACGCGCGAACGCCGCGAAGGGTTCGCGCCGGCGGGAAGCCGTTGCGGGCTTCCCTTAAAACGATGTGCTTACTTGCCGAGCAGATGCGAAACGCCGTCGCGCTCTTCGAGCAGTTCGTTCAGCGTGCCGTCCATCTTTTCGCGCGAGAATGCGTCGATTTCGAGGCCTTCGACGCGCTTGTACTCGCCGTTTTCGCACGTGACGGGCACGCCGTAGATGATGTCTTCCGGAATGCCATACGAGCCGTCCGACGGAATGCCCATCGTGACCCACTTGCCGTTCGTGCCGAGCACCCAGTCACGCACGTGATCGATCGCCGCATTCGCCGCCGATGCCGCCGACGACAGACCGCGCGCTTCGATGATCGCCGCGCCGCGCTTGCCCACGGTCGGGATGAACGTGTTGCGGTTCCATTCGTCGTCGTTGATGAGCTTCGTCAGGTCCTGGCCTTCGGCGGTCGCGAAGCGGAAGTCGGGGTACATCGTCGGCGAGTGGTTGCCCCACACGGCGAGCTTTTCGATCGACGCGACCGGCTTGCCCGACTTGGCCGCCAGTTGCGACAGCGCGCGGTTGTGGTCCAGACGCAGCATGGCGGTGAAGTTCTTCTTCGGCAGATCCGGCGCCGACTTCATCGCGATGTACGCGTTCGTGTTCGCGGGGTTGCCGACGACCAGCACCTTCACGTCGCGGCTCGCGACGTCGTTCAGCGCCTTGCCCTGAACCGTGAAGATTTCGGCGTTCGCCGACAGCAGGTCCTTGCGCTCCATGCCCTTCGAGCGCGGACGCGCACCGACCAGCAGCGCGACGTCGGCGTCCTTGAACGCGACCTTGGGATCGTCCGTGACGACCACGCCCGCGAGCAGCGGGAATGCGCAGTCTTCCAGCTCCATCACGACGCCCTTCACGGCGCCTTGCGCTTGCGGCAGATCGAGCAACTGAAGAATCACGGGCTGGTCTTTGCCGAGCAGATCGCCGTTGGCGATGCGGAACAGCAGCGAGTAGCCGATTTGACCTGCGGCGCCGGTGACGGCAACGCGCTTTGCGGACTTAGCCATTGAGAACTCTCCTGGACGGTGCGTGGAACGCTAGGGAAACGCTATTTTATGCGCGTTCGCAAAGCGTTGATGAAGACATGCTGGCCATGCCGTGCGCGAATCGCCGAGAGCGGCGCCACGTGGGCGTTGCGCGCTCGTTCGTGGATTCGGGCCGCATGAATGCGCGAGCGGCGTGACTGTCATGCCATGAATCCTTCTCTTCGAGCGAGAGGCATGCGGAGTGTTCTGGAAGGACGCCGGGATTTCGCTTGAGTCTGACGGCAACGCGCCCATACGAGACGGCGCTTGACGTTGCGAGGCGTGGGGCAGGCAGCGGCGCGCGAATCGATTGAGCGATCGGCGTGAGGCGAAAGCGAAAGGGCGTGCCTGGCGGTATGTCGCGCGATAGACGGATGCCGTGATTCAAGGTGCTTCCGAGGCTAAAAGCGCCGCGAAAAACACGCTGACCGGCGGTTCCTGCGCTCGCGCAACGACCCGCAAACCCTTGCTCGACAAGGAGTGTAGGAGCGGTCCGAGGTAATGTCAACACTATCTTATGTCTTATATAAGACATAGGAATCTTCGGGAAAGGTCTGGACGCACGGCGGCCCTTGTGTTGAAATGCGCGGCATGAATTCCAACCCGGCGAGCACGACGACCCCCAACGGCACTGCACCGGCGGCTGAGGCCGCGAGCACGCCGTCGCCGACGTTCAGCCCGCTGTATCAGCAAATCAAGGCGCTCATCACGCAAGGACTTGAGTCCGGCGAATGGAAGCCTGGCGAAATCATCCCGAGCGAGGTCGAACTGGCCGCACGCTACAAGGTGAGCCAGGGCACCGTGCGCAAGGCGATCGACGAGCTCGCCGCCGACAATCTTCTCGTTCGCCGCCAGGGCAAAGGCACGTTCGTTGCGACGCACAACGAAGACCGTGTGCAGTTCCGCTTCCTGCGCCTTCTGCCCGATGATGGCGATGTACATCCTCATGTGAGCCGTCTGCTCGAATGCAGGCGGCTGCGCGCGCCGGCCGAGATCGCGCGTCAACTGGATCTGAAGCCCGCCGACCCCGTCGTTCTTATCAAGCGCTTGTTGCAGTTTGATGGCGTGACGACCGTCTTCGACGAAATCTGGCTGCCGGGCGCGGTATTTCGCGGACTCACGGCCGAGCGCCTCGCCGATTACAAAGGCCCGCTCTACGCGATGTTCGAGACGGAGTTCGGCACGCGCATGATTCGCGCGACGGAAAAGATTCGCGCCGTCGCCGCCGACGAGACCGTCGCGCAGTTTCTCGATGTGGCGCAGGGATTTCCGCTTTTATCGGTCGAGCGCGTGTCCTATACCTATGGCGATCGCCCTGTCGAAGTGCGTCGCGGTTGGTATGTCACGACCGGTTATTACTATCAGAACGACTTGAGTTGATCGAAGGAAAAATGGGCTGCGAGCACGGGCTGAGTGCTCGTGGAACACGCACGTTAGCAGGCCTATTCTCGCGCATGGAGCAACAGTCTCTTAGACGGCTTCTCGCTGCAGCGCGAAATAAAAAGGCGCTAAAATCGCGGATTAGTGTGTTAACAAGTTGGGGTCTAGCATGGCTGAAGCCGTAAAAAAACCAAGGCCGGAATACCGGAACATCGGGATCGGCGAGATCGCGAAGT
>NZ_FCOI02000078.1 GCF_001544795.2 Caballeronia temeraria
CGCCATGCGAAAACCCATCCGCTGCAAACCGCGTCTGAGGTTCAGATCGTCATGTAACAGCCTCAAAGGTTACGGTTAATCTGCATGATCCCGACGTCGAAGTCCGATCGGCCGTTGCTGATCAAATAGCGGACCGCGCGATACGCGTTCTCGGAACACCACTAAAAGTTCCCAACGCGAAAGGGCTGCAGAGGCAGCCGGACGCGCGCCGAGCCGCTAGTCGAGCCCTTCTCGGTGCACTCACGAGATGAGGCAGCGCTCAATAGGCCCTTCCGATATATTCACGCCACGCCTGAGCGTACACCATTACGCCTTTAGGGCGCGCAGGGGGCAGATGTCTGGGCGAATCGGATAGGGAGCGACCGCTCCGCCGAATTCCTGTGCTCGCAAAACTAGTAATCTGAGTCGCCGGTCACCTCCCGGACCGTACTTTCAGCTTAAACATCTAACACCGCTTTAACATCGCTTTAACATCCGTCAGAATCGCGGAAAGCCCCGCCAGTAAAGGGGTTTCCTAGCTTGGGGACATGTTAAAGGCTTTAACATTCTCTGTTAAAGGGGGATTTTTTCTGCGCGTGAGGGAACGGTCGGTGTCCGCGCTGAAGGGTCTGCACACTTTAATGCCCCCTCTCCCTAGGGTCCCCGTGTCTCGTCGCACGACTCGACAATCCATGAGCATTGGGCAGCAGAAACTGCCACAGGCAGCCAAAGTCTCGGAGATGTACGGCTCGCACATGCGCAATCCGAGCCGGCGGCGTGAAGAGCCCGACGCTTCCAGTCCGCTCAGCGATCCTTCCGCCTATCTTCTGGCGCCGAGCTCGCCGCATAGCACGACATCGCGGGCGGCGCGCCGCGGGACGGAGTCACTAGCTCCGACCGCACTACGGTTAAGCCGAAGCGGGTCTGCTCGCTGATTTGTGCGTTGTACGGGCTGCGCGTAGCGAGAGCGGCCCGTCCAACCGTGCTTTTAAATTGCACATTTTTTAAGCAAATTTGGACAGAGTCGCCACCGCGTTCCTTACGGGACGGGGATTATAGGCTCAACTGTCGAATTTTTAATTTCGCGGGTGTAAAAATTTGACGGAACGGTCGGTCCCAAGGCGAATCGCCCCGGACTTTTGCTCCCCCTCCCCCATGCGCTTGCCGCTTCCATGCCGTAGCAATGCGACCCGTATGTCATTGAGTGCACCATTCCATACCGCGAAGCCCGGGGGGCAATACCGCCAGTCGATCCACCTCATAGCGATCTGTCGCATCGGTAAGCTGGCTGATCGCTGATGACCACACTCGACTTTCAGTCCCTGCCACGCGAGATAGCAACGGCAACGCACGTGCTTCGTTTGCAATGAGCAACTCGGGAAGCAGCGCTAGCGGTTCCACACCTACCCTATTCACCTTTGAGTACCCACGTAAGCAGGCTGACCATAGGCGATGCTGTCGACCATCGCTTAACGTGTTCAGCCACCACGCTACCGTCGACAAATCGAATGCGGTTGGCCCTTGTGAAGCTTGCTCGAAGTCGAAGAAGGTCACACCGAGCTTTGATCGTCGAGCGTTGTCGATCCTAGCGTCACCATGGATGAAAGCGTGTTCTAGACCGGCCGCTTGGAGCGCCTTTGCCGCCATCTCCAAGTTTTTACAAACACGTGTAAGCGCCTTCGAATCTTTCTGGTTAGCCAACATCTTCGACGCGTATTCGCAGTAGTCAGCGGGAGAGGTTTTTGGCAGCAATGCAGTCGCAGATGCATGGGCTTGCAAGTGAAGCGTCGCTAACGAAGAGCCGAAAGCATGGAAGTCTTCTTCGTTCAAACCCAGACGCTTACCGCGAGCTGCAGTGCAGATGTTGTAGTCGCGCGCGAGTCCCCCATCGAAAGCAACAGCTCCACTAGCTACTACACGGACGGAACCTTGAACGTGACGACGCTCAAGGTCCTGCAGGAGTCGGGCTTCCAAACTCGGATCGATCCCAGACGGGAGTGGAGAGGAGTAAACTTTGATGAAGAATTTCTCGCCGCTTCTTTCAAGCGAGAAGACTGTGTGGTAACCGTTCAAGACGAGCTTGATCTTCCCAACGTCTCCGCCGAGTTGGCTGTAAATCGCATCTCTTATTTGTTTGATTTCCAAACCGAACCTCGCAATCTCGTACGTTACGACAGTTGCCCCTCTTTCAGATGCTTCTCTAGCCCAGTGCGCGATAAACCTAGCAGTTTCTCCGCAATTTCTTCCAGCCAAATGCGTTCCGGCCTCACTTTATCAGCAGAGGTTGATTCTCCGGGAGCGGCATTGATTTCACTGCGGCGTCCCTCTGAGATTGTTGCGGCTCGTATCAAGTCGCTGAGCGACTCTTTCAGATATCCGTCATGGAACAAATCTGCGAGCGACATTGATGCGAGTGCGTCTTTGAATACGCGCTTGTCTCTCCCGCTCGCAGCAGGCAGCGTGTAGCAAAATCTCGCTAAGCGAGGGTCGCAATAGGGCCGAATTGGCCAAAGTCCGCGCCGAAGAAGGCTAGGAGCGTGATTCGCGCACGCCAAGAGCGCTGACGGCGAGACGATCGGCACCGCCGCAGGAAAATTGACTCTGCGTTCGGAGTATTGACCAACAGTTTCGTCCACTGTCAACATGCTTTCCGATGGCAGTAAGAGCTCATCTCCGCCGTACCCTCCCACGACGGCCACACACCCAGCGCTAACGAAATCGTCCCATAGCCTGCCGAATGCGCCATAACAGTATTCGCCATACGCGTCCGGTTGATATTGAGCAGCAACACTGCGACATGTTTGGTCTAAGAAACTCCATGCACACACGCGCAAAATCTCGTGTTGCAGCCTTTCCTCTATCCTCCCGATCCGATACGTTTGCGGACCATTCGGTTGTGATTCACTGATGACAGCGCCTAGCGAGCGGGGCTTCAGACTACGATGCTTCATCAAAGCCACGAGCAGTGCGGAATCGACGCCGCCGCTCACCTCGACAGCGATCGAGGAGCTTATTCTGAAGCGGTCCATGACAAACGACGACAATCTTTCAGAGAGAAGCGCACTGGCCTCGCATCCCGGCTTAAGGCTTCGCCTTGCCGGCAACCAAGCGTCTGGAGCGGCATCCACTCGAACGCCTGTCTTGTTAATGATCGCCGTGGAGCGTTCGGGGAGCATCTTGATCTCGGCCGCGATTGTTGAGCTTCCGTAAGGCACAGTGCCTGCATGAATCGCCTTAGCGTAGTCCACATCGAGAGTGCAACGATGTGTCATCAGCAATCGCACGATATCCCAATCGATATCGACACAATCGCGAGACATGAGCAGATATAACGGGACAGGATAGTAGGCGCTAGCTCGAATGGAAATCTCCGGGTCCTTTCCCGGTGAGCCATCAAGCCGCAAGGCAAAGAAAGCACATCCAAGAAAGTCGAATTTGCTAATCAAGGTCGCAACGCGTTCGTCACATGTCCCTGAGCTATGCAGATCTATGTCTTCTACAGTTGCAATCGAGGATTCGGTGCTCTCGAACGTAAGTACATGCGTTACGTCGTCCGACCGTAGCGTAATGCTTTGAAGAAACGGGTTGTTCTCCAGGACCAGTTGGTTAGTGCCGTGCCCGTGCGAACGCGTTGTCAAGTGAAGCTCACGAGATTGCAGATCGATTCTTCCAGACAGCATCGCTTTATCCTCGATCGAGCGCTACGACTTAGCGGTATCCGAACCGAGCGCTGTCCATGTTGATCCCTCCTTTTGGTGGTGGAGCTTCTCTCCTGATGCTACCCGCATCATCAGGTTCCTCTCGCGCGACGAAATGCTCATTGTTCGTTTCGTCCAACTGCTCATGCAAAAATTCCATATCAGCTCCTTGATCAACCGGCGATCGCTGCAGGCGATCCGTCATTGAAATGCGACTACCCCGGGTTTAGGGTGTGCGTGTGCTACAAGCGCGAAGCCCTCAGCAGGGTCACTATCCCCGCTACGATCTCGTCGCGCTTTTCGTACTGGTGCTTCCGAAGCTCTCGGATGAGCCCCTGCTCGTTTGGATTAAGCTGGCATTCGAATTCCTCCCCTAGAATTAAGTAGCTTAAATTCACACCTGACATCCCGAGGTTGTACAAATAAAGCAAACCTGGCTCTCGCGATCCATTCTCATAGTTTGATTGGGCGGCCTCAAATCTGACGTGCAACACCTGTTTCGTATAAGGTGTTGCGATGCACGAAAGAACTCAGTATCAACAG
>NZ_FCOI02000079.1 GCF_001544795.2 Caballeronia temeraria
TTATTAGACATGTCGCGCAACGCCTCCAGAAACATCAATATGGCTGCCCGTCGTGTACGACGACAGGCTCGTAGCTAAGAAAAAAATCGCTTTGGCGGCCTCCTCGGGCCGCCCAAATCGACCTAGTGGGATCTCCTTCTCTCGCGCGATCGCAGCCGTCCATTCATCCCACGACTGCTCGCCTTGCGCTTCGGACTGGAAGCGTCGGCGCCACTGGCCCGATTCGACGATTCCTAGAAGGATCGAATTAACCCGGATGCCATCACTAGCGAGTTCGTTCGCCAGCGATTTGGTCAGATTAAGCAAGCCCGCTCGTGCGGACGACGTTGCTACCATGTGCCGCTCGGGTTGCAGCGCCAGAAGTGAATTCACGCAGACAATCGACGGGTTAGGCGAGGCTTGGAGCATCGGCAGAAACGCGCGAGTCGGACGGATGACCCCGAAGTATTTCAGCTCCAATTCCTCGCGCCACTCTTCGTCGAGCGTGCTCGAGAATGTAGAAACGCGCCCCTGCCCCGCGTTGTTGATGAGCATGTCGACACGTCCGAAGCGGCCTCGCATTGCCTCCACAAAGCTCTCGACATCTTCCTTATCCAATACGTCGCATCGTTGAACGAGAAGCCTCCGGTCGTCCCCGTCAGCACAGACCTGAGCAAGCGAAGCTTCTGCACTTTTAAGACGCTCCCAATTGCGCCCGCAAATTCCGACACTGGCACCGGCACCGAGGAGTAGCCGCGCCGCTGCTAGTCCAATTCCAGAACTGCCACCAGTGACCACAGCAACCTGCCCGGATAGATCGAGCTTCATCATTGCAACTCCGCCTGCTCGAGGTATTTACTCGTTGCCTGGGTGCCCCGCGAGAGCCGTCGAGAGATTTCATTTGCAGCGTCTTTCACCTTCCAGATGAGTCCGTCCTCGAGGAGGGCCATGTCGACTTTAGAAGCCGCGACGGTCGCCGTCGCAACGGCTACAAACCTCCCCGTTGCATCGCGAATTGGAGCCGATACCACGGAGATGCCGCTCTCAAATGAAGATTCGCCGATTGAGTAGCCCCGTTTTGCATCTTCTAGTGCTCGTGCGTACAACTCCTCGACCGTACCTGGCGTAAGAGATGTGAAGCGCCGCAGCGTCGGTTCTGGATACAACGACCGGAGCTCTTCAAGAGTGAGATCGGCCATCAGGGCAAAACCGTGGGTGGCTGCATGAGCAGGTAAGCGCGTTCCTACGTTGATCCGGACTGACCTCAACAGCGGGAGCTGACTCTTTGCTCGTGCGACGACAACAATGTCCCGCCCATCACGAATGACCACATGGCAAGCGAGGCCCGTTACATCCCGCAGCGACTCGATCACGGGCTGACCGGTACGTGCAATTTCCATCGACGCTAGGAAGCCGTAACCGAGCTGTAGCACCGCAGGACCAAGGCTGAAATTTCTATCCTTGTCGACTCGCTCTACAAACCTCAAAGACTCGAGCGTTTGAAGAAGGCGAAAAACGGTCGAACGCGGGATTCCGAGCCGCTTCGTCAGCTCCGGTGCCCCGAGCACCGGTTCACGAGCGGAAAACTCCGTCAGCATCTTCAGACCACGCTCGAGTCCTGGCACAGTCTCAGTCATTGGTAGTCCTATGCATCATAGGTTTACAATCAGGCGTCAAGCGTCGCACTCCCCTACCAGCTCTCACATGTGCGGCAGAAGGTTTCGATCAAGTTCGAATACACGCCCGGATGCTCGATGTAACCTGCATGCCCTGCGTGGGGAACGATTTGCAGTGCCACCCCCGCAGCGCGGGCAACCGGCTCGCAAGCCGACGCAGGGGTGATGGTATCTTCCGCGCCAACGGCGACTGCGATTCGACCGTGGAACCCGGATATGTCCGCCGCCAAATCTGCATTTGCGAGCAAATGCGTCGCCTGTTCGTACCCTTCTGGTACGACCTTTGACATGTTCCAATGCACAAATAGACGAGCTTCATCGCTGGCGGCTGACGACAACATATTCGAGGACCTCTCCCTTGCGAGACCTTCGGGGCCAAGCTTCCTGAGCAACTCCAAGCGTCCATTGCGCTTTCCGTCTCGAACAGCGGCACTCGCGCTGCCGTAGCCTCTTGCTGGAGAAAGCAGCAAAAGACCAGCGAGCTTTGACGCGTGCGCTAACGCGAACCCACCAGCGATGATTGCTCCTAGCGAATGCCCCACCAGTACACAGCGTTCTATTTCGATCGCTTCAAGCCATGAGAAAAGCGCTTCTGCGTAATCAGCTGCTACCGGTACGTAAGGTTTCACTGGCGTCGACTCGCCATAACCGGGGGCGTCCCAAGCCACTACGCGCCTGGCCTGCCCTATGCTGTCTAGTTGCTTTGACCACGACGCAGCACCCGAACCGATGCCATGCAGTAAAACCAGCGGGATCGCGTCCTTTCTGTCTTGACCGCCCTCGCGAAAGCTAATCTGACCACCAGGAATATCCACGGATTTTGACGGGTACCCGTGCACTTCCTGCATAAAGTTTTGCGGGAGATTACCCTCGGTATATGCTGGCATCGTGCTGTCCGCAAGTCAGCGTTTCAATTTAGCCAGCGGCGAATCGGGCGGATATGTCGGCGTGATCGGTTTCGGCGACCCCAGCATGACGCACATCAAAGCGTCCTCCTCGCCGACATTGATCTCGCTGCGATACACACCGGGCGGCACGGAAATTAGATCTCTCTCGCCGAGAACGGCCTCCCATGTTTCGCCATCTTTTTCGCAGATGACCTTCATTTTCCCGCGCAGCACGAAGAAGATTTCTTCAACGTCGATGTGAATGTGGCTTGGACCAATGTTGCCGGCTGGAATCACCATAGTCGAAAATGTGAACGAGCCCGCAGGAACGGTGTTGACGTCCTTGGCGACGCCCGTGCCGCCGGTTCCGACGTACCGCATTTGTGCCCGTCGATACGCCGGGTCGTAGTCCGCCTGGAATTTCAGCGCGTCCCAGTCGTATTTTCTTGTCTCGAAAAGCGCTACCCGATTGCTCATCAACTCGGCGAGGCTTCCACCGGCGCGCTGTTCAACGTCCGCAGTCCCGACTTCTGTATCTGCCATTGCTGACTCCTGTAAATTAATCACTTCCAGCTTCTTCAATTAAGAACAAAACCGCCATTGACCGGCAATAGCTGCCCTGTTACGAACCGTGCTGCGTCGGACAACAGGAAGAGGACCGGACCCACTACGTCGCTAGCCATCTGTGAGCGCGCGATTGCTCGCCCTTTCAAGTAGTGTTCGTGCCGCTCGGCTGGAACATAGGCCGTTGCTTCACCCTCGGTCAGACCCGGAGCGATCGCATTAACCGTTATCCCTGCACCGCCAAACTCCCGCGCCAGTGACCGGGTCATTGAAACGACAGCACCTTTGCTCGCAACGTACGCCAGAACGTTAGGCGCACCCCACATTACGGTATCCGATGCAATGTTTACAATGCTGCCACGCTCTGATGCGCGGAGATGGGGCAAAGCCGCGATGCTTGCCAACCAGGTGCCGCGCACGTTGACGTTCATGACCGCGTCCCAAGTCTCGACAGAGAGATCGGCCGCGCCTACACCGCCAGAGTTTGTAATTGCAGCGTTATTCACAAGTCCATCTATGCCACCTAACCGTTCCGCGCATTCCGAAAAGAAATCGTTGACGCTGTGTGGATCGAGGAGATCCAAGTGGGCGAAGTATGCGGATTCTCGCAACGCTCCCATTGATTCGATCAGCGCCCGACTCTCTCGCGTCAGACAATCACCAAATGCGACCGTCGCGCCCGCTTCCAACAAGGAAGTAACGAACGCAGCGCCAAGCCCGCGCGCTCCCCCAGTGACGACTATGCGACGGCCCACTAACGGTGCGGCGCTATAGACCTTGGGCACTTCAGACATGCGAAGCGACCTGCGCTGATGTGGTGTCGATGCCTTCCGGTTTGGGTTGAAAAGCCTGCAGTTGTTCGAGCTGCTGCTGCGCGCGTTGTTTCATCAAGCGGCGTACGCGGGTAATGCCGACGTCGTGCTGATAAAGGAACTCGTGATCTACTGC
>NZ_FCOI02000080.1 GCF_001544795.2 Caballeronia temeraria
CGCACGTCGCTAAACGGCTCCAGCAATGCCCATTCTGCAGTTCTGCGTCAACACATTCTATGACACAGTAAGACTAGCTGCCGTTGCTCTAAAATCTGGATGGTATTCCTCTTGGTCGGGTCTTGTCGCCCGGGCCTTGACGAGCGCGTCGCATTTTCCTGGTTCAGCGTGGGAGCAACGGCTTTGGCAGAGGGCTGGGCGGCACCGTGCTAGTGATTTACTTCGCCTTCCAACTCAAGGGCCTTTCGACATCGTGTTCGCCTCGTCATTTAGGCGACCGCTCCGCTCACACAGCGGACCATCATGGTCGGATCAGGCAAGACGTCATGCGCCGAGGTGGCCGCGATCGGCACGATCGCTCAAATGCCCTGTGGCCGGTGCTTCGGCTCGACGCACAGACCAAATGCGCAGCAGCAGGCCGAGGGCACAGTGCATGTCTGAAGGAACGTAGCGGTCGAGCAAGGCCTCCGGCCGAGGTGCCCAACGAAGTAATTGACGAGGGTAGCCGTCAAGGGAGTCGCTGCGCAGAAGGGAACTTTGGGCGTCGAAAAGGAAGTCCTTACGGGCGTGCTGCGCAGCCGCCGGGAGGCGCGTTTCGTTCAAAGAACCGGGAACGAGATCCACGATCAAATTTTGTTCGCGAGCTGCGAAACGTATGTCTTGCCGCTCTGCTTCATGGCTCTCCGTGCCGTCGGGCATCGGCAGGTTAAACGCTCCTCCCCTTGAGCGCTGCCGCGCGATACCTTCGGGTCCTCGACCGCATCGTCATCGTGATTTTCTAACGCGCTTGAATGCCGCCGCTCTCCGGACCAGACGTCTAAGAAGGAATGATCCGTTCGCGCTTCAATTTATCGAAGAGCGCGAAAAACGCATCCGACGTGGGCTGATAATCGAGGAAGCCGGCTTTACGGCTCTTGCTCATGTCAGTCAACACTTCCATCGGACGTCCGAGATCGGCATCCGTATGCCACCACGACACGAGCCTGTCGATATCCGGTTCTTTCAATTGGTAGCGGCCCGCGATGTCCGCCCACTGCCTCTTCGCATCAAGCATGCGATGTTCAAGGGGGCGCGTCTCACCGTCGAAAGGCGCGGGGTCGATGCCGAAATACTGCGCGAGCTGTGACCACATCCATTTCCACCGGAACACGTCGCCATTGACGACGTTGAAGTCCTCGTTGCGCGCGCCGGGCGAGGTGGACGCCCACTCGAGATGCCGCGCGAGCAGGCGCGCGTCGGTCATATCTGTGAGACTGTTCCATTGGGCGACTGACCCAGGAAACACGAACGGCTGCCCCGTTTCCTTGCACAGCGTCGCGTACACGGCGAGCGTGACGCCCATGTTCATCGCGTTGCCGAGCGCGAAACCGATGATCGTATGCGGTCGATGCACGCTCCAGCTGAAGTCATGTCGACGCGCGGCTTCGAATAGCCGGTCTTCCTGCTCGTAGTAGAAGTTATCGACGGGTTGCCGGCCTTGTTCCTCCCGAAACGGCGTGAGCGGGACATTGCCCTGCGCATACGCTTCAAAAGGCCCAAGGTAATGCTTGAGGCCTGTGACGAGCGCCGCGTGTTCGAGCTTGCCGGATGGGCCGAGCGCATCCAGCACGTGGCGGACCATTGCGCCGTTCACTTCGATGTTCTCGCGCTCGGTTGCCTGTCGCGACCATGCGGAAAAGTAGACGTGACTGAAACGCTGCCCTTGCAGCGCATCCTTAACGGATTTCGCGGAAGTGAGGTCGGCGGTGACGGATTCGACGCCGTCGGGCGCTTTTGTGCGTCCGCGCGAGAGACCCGACACCTTCCAGCCTCCGCATGCCAGCAGATGTTGCGCGAGATTGCCGCCGACGATGCCCGTCGCGCCAATGATGAGTGCCCGTTTGTCCATGAAAGTAAATATCGAAAGTAACAGTGTTGGCAGGAAGAATCTGCGGATGCGCGCTTCGCGAGGGGAAGCGAACCATACGCTCTGGAAGGTCCGGCTCTCGGGCCGTGTGCCGTCGAAAGCATACGCCAGCAAGCGATGTACCGCTTCTTGGGAGAGCGCCCTGGGATTGTAGTAGGGAGCCTGCATTGCTGCCGTGGCGGCAGCACGAATATCGATTGAACGAAGGCCTGGCGCATCGAGAGACGCGGGGGCATCGGGCGAGCGGCCAAGGTCGTGTAGCGCGGCGGCGGCTTCTTGCGTTTCCAGTGCCTTGCACAGGCGTTCGTCGGCGGCTGGTACGGCCGGCTGATTGAACGCCATCGAATAAAGCAGAATCACCGCATGGGCTTCCGCGTGCGGCAGATTAAACATTCCGCCGAATGTGGCACAGCTTGTGATGCAATGCCATGCCAACACTGCGCGGCACGGTTTCGCACAGCCAGGCACCATACTGGGCGGCTTCGCGTGCCGAGATATGGTCTGGTTGACTGACGATGCGCGGCAACGCATGTGCGAGGCTGTCTTGCAAACGACACGTTAGGTGTTGATCCGGGTTCACCGCCGTCACGTTCCCGCCGCGGATATGCCTGAAACTGCCGGTCCCGCCCGACATGACGACATCCGCGCCAGGAGGTGGTTCTTGCAAAATCGAGTTGCTTCGTAAGCTTCCTTCGCCAGTCGAGGCTCTGCACGCTGTAAAGTTTGGGGGGAGAGGGGCGCGTGACGTCAGTTCGCTCTGCCACAACCCATTCTGGGGGATCGAAATGGACCGGATTGAACCTAAGGACCTCCCCCATCGCCCGAGCGGCACCTATCGATGTCATCATGGCTGTTGTTACGCAACCTTCAGCGAAGGGGAAAGTCATGGAACAGATTGCTCGCGTTGGTGTGGATCTGGCCAAGAACGTGATGCAGGTCCACGCAGTTGACCGCGCCGAACGTGTCGTTGTACGGAAGGCGATTTCTCGCGAACGGTTCGTGAACTGGTTTGCCAATCGTGAGCCCTGCCTGGTAGCTATGGAAGCGTGCGGCGGTGCCCATTATTGGGCGCGCAAGTTACGCTCGCTCGGACACGATGTCCGGCTCATTCCACCGCAATTCGCTGCCCCCTATCGCAAAGGAGGTCCGCACGTAAAGAATGATGCACAGGATGCCGAGGCAACCTGCGAGGCGGCTAGCCGCCCACAGATGCGCTTCGTGCCGATCAAGTCACCTGCCCAGCAAAGTGTGCTCGTGCTTCACCGCATGCGGACCGGCTTCGTCGAGGAGCGAACCGCACTGGTAAATCGGTTGCGTGGGCTTCTTGCCGAGTTCGGCGTGTCTCTGCCGCAAGGCATCCGATCGTTACAGAAGCACATCGTCGACCGTCTCGAGGACGGTAGCAACGAACTTGCAGGTGCTGCGCGCCAGGCGCTCATACGGGGCTGGACGCAGTGTCAGGCACTGGATCGGGAAATCACATGGCTCGACAAACAGATCGCTGAACACGCCGTCCACGATGAACAGGCGCAACGTTGCATGAAGGTGTGCGGGGTAGGCCCCGTGACCGCATCTGCCGCGGTCGCAACTGTTGTCGATGCGCGGCAATTCAAAAATGGTCGGCAGATGGCAGCCTGGATCGGTACTGTCCCCAGACAGAATAGCAGCGGCGGCAAACAACGGCTCGGACGCATCACCAGGCAAGGCAACGACTATCTGCGAACGTTGCTATATCAGGGCGCGCGTTCCGCCATTCGTACTGCACCCCGACGCGTCGACAGACTCTCTCGCTGGATCGTTCAACTGCAGGCCCCCGTCGGCTATTACAAGACCCTAGTCGCCGTCGCCAACAAGCATGCGCGCATTCTCTGGGCCGTGCTCGCGAAGGGCGAGAAATTCGATCCATCACACGTAGTCGGTACTCCGAGCGCGGTGATCCCCGCAACATACATGTTGGGGGCGACCCGCTTCCGTGGATGGTTAAGCAGTTGAATTTTGAATGGATTGATTCCCTCCGGTTTGGGCGGTGCCGCGAGTTGTCCACGGCCGGTCGGCGGGTCGCCTATTACGACCACGACGCCGGCCGGCGGTGGACAACTCGCC
>NZ_FCOI02000081.1 GCF_001544795.2 Caballeronia temeraria
GCAGGCAAACTCGACTTCTCCGCATTCAACTCGCATGCCCGCTGAAGGCCGTTACCCACTCCGTTTTCAAAAGAGCCTAATAAACCAACACGAATACGGGATCGGGCAACAAAAAAAAAATCAAACCGCAACATTCAACAGCCGATCCCGCATAACCCCAGCATCGGATTTAGAAAAAATCTCAACAATATAGTTAGCATCCCGAACATAAGCGGGAAACCGCCGATCGACGATACCTTTAACAGCAAGCGCCTCGAGCGGCGCATTCGCCTCCACCTCGCATGATTTAACGATCATCAACCGCTCCGCATTGAGCGAAGAAGAAAGCCACGCGGCGAGCGAATCGGAAGTGGTATCCCAGTTGGTCATCGAATCCGGCGTCGCACGCATCAGATCGGTCGGCACCCAAACCGCCACACGCCCATCGCGCAATGCCCGCCGGATGCGATCCTCGTTCGATGCGAGCACGAGCTCCGGCACCACGCCCTGCATCAGAATCGCGTACTGCGCCATCGCGAGCAGGCACATGTTGTGAGCGGCGAGGTCATCGAAATGCCATTCCTGCTGATACTGCCGCACCGCGTCCGCGAAATCGCCGCCGCCCGGCACGATCACGACGCGCCCGCCACCCACTTCCCATAGCCGCGTCAGCCACTCGCGCAGCGCAGGGTCGTGACTCAGGCTCCCCCCGATCTTCACCACCCACATATTCCTGTCCTCGTTCGATCAAGCCGACGGGCCACGCACCCGCGTCCGATACCGCTGCCTTCATCCCGCTGTATTGCTGACGCTATCACGCTGCGCGCGGCGACGCATCGTTCGATGGATGCGCTTCGTTGCCTCCCGCGCCCTTCGTCGCCGTCGACGCCAGCAACGCGACCGCCACGCTCGGCGCGCACGTCGATACCCATTCGGCGCGCGTTGCATCGTCGTCGGCGACACCGGCGAGCCGCGCGAAATCGACATAGCCGCGCGCCTCCTGCCGCGCCAGCGCCGCCGCAAGAAAACGCCCGCAGCCCGCGCCGACGATCGGCGCCGCCGCCAGCGACGCATCCTGCGCGATGACACGCGCGAAACTCGCCTCCAGCGCGCGCAACTGCTCGTGCCGCCAGCTCTGCGCGAAACGGCGCCACTCGGCATCGCTCGCGTCGACGGCATCGCGGCCGATCATCCGCGCAATCCGCACGCGGCTCGCGGCCTCCGTCTTCGGCCCGTTATCGGCGCTCGGATGCTGGTCGTGCTCGGGCCACAATTCGCCCGTCAAACGATAGACATCGGCGGTCGTCGCGAACCATTCGTTCATCACGCCCGTCATCTCGCCGCGAAACGCGATGCGATGCGCAACCCCGCACAACGGCGTGCGCACGACGCCCTGATAGACGAGCTCGCCGCTCGCGAGCCGTTCGGCGTCGTTCGCGCCGCGCGCCATCACTTTTCCGCCGACGATCGGAATGATGTCCGTTGTCGTGCTGCCGATGTCGATGAGCAACGCATCCGGCATGCACGCCGCGACCCATTGCGCGGTCGCGAGCCAGTTCGCCGATGCGACCTTGCGCCAGTGATCCGGACACGCCGAGCGCGCGAGCCAGCCCGCATCGCCGGCGAAGAACATCGTGCGCGGCCCGAGCCGCTGCGCAAGCGTGCGCGTCAACGTGCGCACGCCTTCGGAGCGGTCGGCAAAAAGGTCGACCATCTCGCCGGTCATCGTGACGGCGTGGCGCGCGCAGGCATCGGCGGCGGCGGGCCAGCGCTCGAACATCGCGTCGATCGCGCGCTCCAGATGCGCCATGCCCTGCCACAACGGACACGCCCATTGCGCGACATCGGCGAGCACGCCCGCGCGCGTCGCCATCGACACCTTGACGTGCGCGCCGCCCACGTCCCAGCCGAACACCGGCGCATCGTTCGATGTCGATGCCGTCATGACGACGCTCCGCCGCACGCGCGCAGCAATCCGGCATCGCCGTCGAAGCCGGGCACGCGATGCGCCGCGAGCAGCTCCGTCGCGAGATTTCTGCCGCCGCGCCGGCTCAGTTCCGCATACGCGACCGTCAGACGCGGATTCACCTCGATCACGACCGGCCCGCGCTCCGGATGCGACACGACGTCGATGCCCGCGAAGCCGCGCAGCCCCGGAAACGCTTCGGCGACACGCAGCGCGAGCCGTTCGAGCGCGCGCCCTTGCGGACCATGCCGGTCGATGCGATCGACATCGACGCCATCGAACTGAACGATTCGTTCGCGACGTCCCGACCCCGCCGCATCCGACAATCCGATGCGCTGCCGGTTGATGCTCACGAGCCGCGACAGCCGATCGCGGCAGATCAGCGACAGACTGAGCGGCTCACCGTCGATCCATTCCTGCAGCACGGGATTGCGGCCCGCTTCCGCGCGCGCGGCGTATTCGGCGCGCGCGGCGGCGAGGTCGTCGTAGACGTAGGTGTCGAGGCCGCCGGCGCCGTCATCGGGCTTGACGACCCAGCGCCGGCCGATCGCGGCGGTCGCGTTTTCGGGGTCGAGCGCGGGCGTCGCGGCGATGCTGCGCGCGGCGAGACACGCGGCCGTCGCGCTCTTGCTCGATGCGGCGCGGATCGCTTCCTTCGCGCAGCCGAGCCAGCGCGCCTGGCCGACGGCATCGTAGAGTTTGAGCAGCAGGCCGTCGCACTCCGGCGCGACGATGCACGCATAGTCATGCTCGCGCGCCATGCGGGCAACGAAACGTATGACCGATTCGCCCGGCTGGGCGCGCACGTAGCCGTGCGCGTCGTCGAGTTGTTCGAAACGCGAGCTCGCGACGGTCACGTCGACGCCGGGCAGCGCGCGCAAATCGGCGGCGATGGCGTCGCGCATGACGCGGCCTTCGACGATCAGCGCGGAGAGATCGGCGAGGCTGCCTGCGCCTGCCGCGTCCGGATCGATGCCGCCGCCGGTGAGATACTCGAATACAAAGATCTTGGTCAAAGGAAAGCCATCCATGCAGGTGATACCCGTTCTCGATCTGCTCGACGGCCAAGCGGTGCGCGCGGTGCGCGGCGAGCGTTCGCGCTACCGGCCGATCCAGTCTTCGTTGTGCGCAACGAGCGATCCTGTTGCGATCGCCCGCGCGCTCGTCGCCGCGACCGGCGCACGCACGTTGTACGTCGCCGATCTGGGCGCGATCCTTTCACGCGGCGCGCACGAGCACGCGCTCGCCGCGCTTTGCGATGCCCTCGGCGACGGCTTTCGCATCTGGCTCGACGCGGGCTTCACCGCGTTCTCGCCGATGCGCGCGCTGGTCGAACGCATCGCGCAATTGACGCGGTCTGCGTCGCCTGCTGCGATCGTGCCCGTGTTCGGCACCGAAACGCTCGTCGACATCGGCGCGATCGCCGAGGCATCGGCTTGCGGCTTCGAGCCGATTTTGTCGCTCGACTATCGCGCCGGGCGCGCGCTCGGCTCGACGCATGCCGAGAGCGGATGGTGGCCGTCGCGCGTGATCGTGATGACGCTGGATCACGTGGGCGCGTATGCCGGACCCGATCTCGATACGTTCGCGGCCGTGCGGGCGCTCGCCGGAGCGCGGGAGGTGATCGGGGCGGGGGGAATCCGCCATGATTCCGATCTGGCACTCGCCGCGGGCAGTGGCGCGTTCGCGTGGCTCGTCGCTTCCGCAATTCACGATGGCACTTTGGGGCATGGCGATGTGCATCGCGGTGGCTTCTGAGCGGTGAACTCAATATTTGTGCCAGTGGTTGGTCTGCTTTGCCTGCGCTTGAAAACCTTTGGCAAGCAGTGTTGCATCTGGTCATCCATAGGTGACAGTGTGTTGCATTGCGGAGCAGTTTTGGTCGGATCCCGGTTTCTCGTCGGTCTATTGGCGCTGCCCCTATGCGGGGCGGCAGTCACTTTCTTTGCTGCTGCAAAGAAAGTGACCAAAGAAAGCAGCTTTTCAGGCCCGCGGTCACA
>NZ_FCOI02000082.1 GCF_001544795.2 Caballeronia temeraria
GTTTCGAGCTGCTTTCTTTGGTTACTTTCTTTGCAGCAGCAAAGAAAGTGACTGCCGCCCCGCACAGGGGCAGTGCTAATAGACCAAAAACAAAACGGGACCCAGCGAAAACAAAGGCGATAGCAAAAACCCCCCAACGGCTATCGAGCCAAATGCAAAGCCCGAACCCACCGTTCAACGCGAAGCGGATCAATCCTCCCCCCACGCCCATCCCGCTCATCGCAGAGCGCGCCACGAAACCCTGCAATATCCGGCGCCAGCAAACGAATCCTGTCGAGATCGTCCCAGCCCAACGACCCGGCAACGGCGATCATCGTCCCGCGCTTACGCGCATCGCTCATGCAGGAAGCAAGCATCCCGACATCAACGCAATCGAACAGCGTGCGCCCGTTCTTGCTCGCCGTATCGAACACGATGCCGACAAACCCGAGCTGCGCCGCGAGCGCAGCCAGTTCACGATCCACGCCTTCATCCGATAGCAACACCGGCACGACCGCCGCCGGCAGGCTCGCCAGATGCCGCAAGCAGGCCGACGCGCCCGCACCCGGCGACACACCGACCTTCACATAATCGACCCCCGCAGCCGCGACATCGAGCACGCGTATGGTCATCTCGCCGAGCGCATCGTTGGGCAAATCGCCGATGGTCGCGCTGATCGGCCGCACGGCGTACCGCGCGCGCAGCAACCGCACGATCCGCGCGATGTCGCCGGTCGCGACGGCGCCCAGCGCGCCCGTATTCGGTTCCTTCAGATCGATCAGTTCGGCGCCGGCGTCCGCGGCATCGAAGGCTTCGTCGGCCGAGCGGACGCTCGCGAGCAATACGGTCATCGTCGAAACTCCAGAAGAATGGCTACGGAACGAGCGTCAGGTCACAGCCTTCGCGCGATGCGTCTCGATCGCCTGCAAAAGCCATTGCCAGGCTTCGCGCTCGGCGTCGCCCGCGGTCTTGTCGATGGCGATGCGCAGATACGCCACTTCACTGTCGATTTTTTCCGGCGGCAGCATGAAGAGCCGGCTCACGAGAATCGCGCCCTCGACGACCGCCGCCTGCGCGCGATTGAAGCCCGGAAACGGCGCATGCGTCTCGCGATGCACACATTCCATGCGCAGCGTCGGACGCGTTTCGTCATCGAGCAACTCGGCGAGGCGCAGCTCGATATGCGCGAGTGTCGATGCGAGCCGCACGCTCGGCACCGTGCTCGCGGCGATCGTCGG
This sequence comes from Caballeronia temeraria, assembly GCF_001544795.2. GTDB lineage: Bacteria > Pseudomonadota > Gammaproteobacteria > Burkholderiales > Burkholderiaceae > Caballeronia > Caballeronia temeraria. Next base: position 1,218 of record NZ_FCOI02000082.1, read on the forward strand.
CCAGTCGCGCGCGATGCCCGTCACGCAGCCCGCGAACACGCGCACGTCCGTCGTCAGATTGATGACGGCGCTCTTCGTCGCGATGACGTTGTCGAGTGTCGTCGACGGACGGAACGGCGCGAGAATCGCGAGACCTTCTTCGAAGCGCACGCCCATCGGCGCGATGTGCGGCCGGCCATCGCGATCCGCGGTCGTGACGATGGTCTCGTAGATCATGAGGGTCGGCGAAAGTATTCGTAGCCGCACGAAAGAGCCGCACACGCTTTCACGCGGCCTCGTGCGGGTTTGATCCGCGGTTAGCGGGTGGCGATATACATCGTGATTTCAAAACCAAAACGCATATCGGTGAAGCTCGGCGTGGTCCATTGCATGCGCGTTCCTCCATATGGGTTGGGTTGAGGCCTCGGATACCGCTTCGTGATGTGCCGATGCGGACGAATCCGCCAAGGCGGCCGGGAGGGGGCCGGCTTTTCGACGATGCAAGCGTCATGCCAATGACATGAAGCGGATGCCGAAGAGCGCGACTCATCCATCATGCGCGCCGACTGTGACGAAATCAGAGCAAAGTGTCCCATTCGCTCGTCCATAAACGCATCAGGGCAATTCCCGACTAAGGCATCGTTTAAGCCGGGGCAAGAAATTCGTGAATTCCTTTCTGACCGGCCCGTGCTTACTCTGCAATCACAGCAGGGCGCAGCACACAAGCGACGGACGCATCGGGCAGCAGCGCGGACGTCACGCTCATCTCACTGTCGAGGAAACGGAATGAACGACTTCAGCAAGGCCGCCGTCGAGGCGGTGCGCAATCCGTCCGATCCGCGCTCGCGCTATGCGGCCGGCGTCATGAAGTATCGCGAGATGGGCTACTGGCAGCCCGACTACACGCCGAAGGACACGGATGTCATCGCGCTCTTTCGCATCACGCCGCAAGCGGGCGTCGAGCCGGAGGAAGCGGCTGCGGCGGTGGCGGGCGAATCGTCGACGGCGACATGGACCGTCGTATGGACCGATCGTCTCACCGCATGCGACATGTATCGCGCGAAGGCGTATCGCGTCGAGCCGGTGCCGAATGCACGCGCCGACGAGCCGCAGTACTTCGCGTATATCGCTTACGAACTGGACCTGTTCGAAGAGGGTTCGGTCGCGAACCTGACGGCATCGATTATCGGCAATGTATTCGGCTTCAAGCCGCTCAAGGCGTTGCGCCTCGAGGACATGCGCATTCCGGTGGCCTATCTGAAGACGTTTCAAGGACCGCCGACGGGCATCATCGTCGAACGCGAACGGCTCGACAAGTATGGCCGTCCGTTGCTCGGTGCGACCGTGAAGCCGAAGCTCGGATTGTCGGGCAAGAACTATGGACGTGTCGTGTATGAAGGCCTGAAAGGCGGACTCGATTTCCTGAAGGACGACGAGAACATCAATTCGCAGGCGTTTATGCACTGGCGCGATCGTTATCTCTTCGCGATGGAAGCGGTGAGCCGTGCGCAAGCGGAGACCGGCGAAGTGAAGGGGCATTATCTGAACGTGACGGCCGGCACGATGGAAGACATGTACGAGCGCGCGGAATTCGCGAAGGAACTCGGTTCATGCATCGTGATGATCGATCTCGTGATCGGCTGGACCGCGATTCAGTCGATGTCGAAGTGGGCGCGGCGCAATGACATGATCCTGCATCTGCATCGTGCGGGGCATGGGACTTATACGCGGCAGCGCAATCATGGCATCTCGTTTCGCGTGATCGCCAAGTGGCTGCGGATGGCGGGTGTCGATCATGCTCATGCGGGCACTGCCGTTGGCAAACTCGAGGGCGATCCGTTGTCGGTGCAGGGGTATTACAACGTGTGTCGTGATGCGCGTAATGAACCCGATCTTTCGCGTGGCATTTTCTTCGATCAACCCTGGGCGGGTTTGAGGAAGGTTATGCCGGTGGCATCGGGCGGGATTCACGCTGGACAGATGCATCAACTGCTCAATCTCTTCGGCGATGACTGCATTCTGCAATTCGGCGGCGGGACGATTGGACATCCGCAAGGCATTCAGGCCGGTGCGACGGCCAATCGCGTCGCGCTCGAAGCTATGGTCAAGGCTCGGAATGAAGGGCGGGATATCGCGAATGAAGGTCCAGACATTCTCGAAGCCGCTGCGCGGAGTTGTACTCCGTTGAAGCAGGCGCTCGATACCTGGCGCGATGTGACGTTCAATTACGCATCTACAGATACGCCGGATTTTGCTGTTACTGCTACTGCTGGGGTTTGATTTTTTTTGTTGCCAGATCCCGTTTTCTTAGTGGTCTATTAGCACTGCCCCTGTGCGGGGCGGCAGTCACTTTCTTTGCTGCTGCAAAGAAAGTAACCAAAGAAAGCAGCTTTTCAGGCCCGCGGTCACACGTAGTTTGAGTAGTTCTCTCGTCCTCGGCGGCCCTCGCCTAAAGAGTGCCCTCGAAGGACTAACCGGGCTTGGCTCGCGCACGGTCTGACAAGCCAGTCGTTTCAAGGCGCTGGACCAGCACGAAAGAGTTCCGGCACAGCGCTGCGCGCTGCCGCAGGGTATGCAAGGGAA
>NZ_FCOI02000083.1 GCF_001544795.2 Caballeronia temeraria
ACGAGCGGAGCCCCGCATGTACACCCAATCCCTGGACATCCCGAGCCCGACCCAACCCGGCGACGTATCGGCCAATCCCGCCGCCAGCGCCGACCAAACCCGCTTCGACGCGGTGATGCAGGCCGATGGCAAGATCGAGCCGCAGGACTGGATGCCCGAGGCCTATCGCAAGACGCTGGTGCGCCAGATCTCGCAGCATGCGCATTCGGAGATCATCGGCATGCAACCCGAGGGCAACTGGATCAGCCGCGCGCCAAGCCTGAAGCGCAAGGCGATCCTGCTCGCCAAAGTGCAGGACGAAGGCGGCCACGGCCTGTATCTCTACAGCGCCGCCGAAACGCTCGGCGTCTCGCGCGATCAACTGGTCGCGGCGCTGCACGCGGGCAAGGCCAAATACTCGAGCATCTTCAACTATCCGACGCCCACGTGGGCCGATGTCGGCGTGATCGGCTGGCTCGTCGATGGCGCCGCGATCATGAATCAGATTCCGCTGTGCCGCTGCACCTACGGGCCGTACGCCCGCGCGATGATCCGCATCTGCAAGGAGGAGTCGTTCCATCAACGCCAGGGTTTCGACGCGCTGCTCGCGATGATGAAGGGCACGCAGGCGCAAAAGGACCTCGTGCAGCAGGCGGTGAACCGCTGGTGGTGGCCGGTGCTGATGATGTTCGGCCCGAGCGACAAGGACTCGATCCACAGCGGCCAGTCGTTCGCGTGGGGCATCAAGCGCATTTCGAACGATGACCTGCGCCAGAAGTTCGTCGATGCCACCGTCGAGCAGGCGAAGATCCTCGGCGTCACGCTGCCCGACGCGGACCTGAAGTGGAACGACGAACGTCAGGCACACGACTACGGCGCGATCGACTGGGATGAATTCTGGCGCGTCGTGAACGGCGATGGCCCGTGCAACAAGGAACGCCTCGCCACACGCGTCAAAGCCCACGACGACGGCGCGTGGGTTCGCGAAGCGGCGCTCGCCTACGCGGAGAAGCAGCAAGCCCGCGCCCATCAAGAAGCTGCATGAACATGGAGACGATGAAGATGAACAAGGAATGGCCGATCTGGGAAGTGTTCGTGCGCAGCAAGCAGGGACTCGATCACAAGCATTGCGGCAGTCTGCACGCGGCGGATGCGGGCGCGGCGTTGCGCATGGCGCGCGACGTGTACACGCGACGTCAGGAAGGCGTGAGCATCTGGGTGGTGCCGTCGGCGGCGATCACGGCATCGGACCCGGCGGACAAGGCGGAGTTGTTCGAGCCCGCGGGCGACAAGATCTATCGGCATCCGACGTTCTTCGTGCTGCCCGACGAAATCAATCACATGTAAGGGCGCGCGACATGATTCAGGAACATCTCGCCTACGTGCTGCGTCTCGCGGACAACGCGCTGATCCTCGGTCAACGCAATGCGGAGTGGTGCAGTCACGGCCCCGCATTGGAAGAAGACATTGCGCTCGCGAACATCAGTCTGGATCTGATCGGTCAGGCGCGTTTGCTGTACACGCATGCGGCGACGCTCGAATCCGAATTGAACGGCAGCAAAAAAACCGAAGACGACTACGCGTATTTCCGCACCGAGCGCGAGTTCGCCAACTACACGATCGCGGAGTTGCCGCACTTCGGTCCGCTCGCGGGCACGACGCGCACCGAGCGCGATTACGCGGTGACGATCGTGCGCAACTTCCTGTACTCGGCGCTGATGCTCGAAGTGTGGAACGCGCTGCAGACCTCGAGCGATGCGCAACTCGCGGCGATCGCGGCGAAATCGATCAAGGAGACGCGCTATCACCTGCATCATGCGCGCGACTGGCTCGTGCGTTTCGGCGATGGCACGGCGGAGTCGCATCGGCGGGCGCAGGCTGCGCTCGATTATCTGATGCCGTACACGCGCGAGTTCTTCGCCACCGATGCCATCGAACAGGCCGTCGCCGATGCGGGCATCGCACCGCTGGCGAGCGAGTTCGAAGCGGCGTGGCGTGACCAGCTTGCATCGGCATTCGATGAAGCGACGCTCAAAGCGCCTGCCGATGTGCAGCACATCAGCACGGGCAAGCACGGCGAGCACTCGGAGCATATGGGTTATCTGCTGGCGGAAATGCAGAGCCTGGCGCGTCAACATCCGGGCGCGAGCTGGTAAATGCAAACAACAATCGAACGCGCGTGGCATGTGCTCGAGTCGGTGCCTGATCCGGAGATCCCGGTGGTGTCGATTCGCGAGCTGGGCATTCTGCGCGATGTGCGTCACGGCGCCGATGGCGTGCTCGAAGTGGTGATCACGCCGACGTACTCGGGATGTCCGGCGATGTCGCAGATTGCGGAAGACATCGCACAGGCGATCGATGACGCGAAGCTCGGCGCGCATCGCATTGAAACGGTATTGGCGCCCGCGTGGACGACGGACTGGATCACCGATGACGCGCGCGAGAAGCTGCGCCGCTATGGCATCGCGCCGCCGTCGGGCGCATGCAGCAGCGCCGAACAACCGATCCGCTTCGTGCCGTACAGAAAGGAAGTGATCGCCTGCCCGCGCTGCGGATCGAAGCACACGGAGAAGCTGGCGCAATTCGGCTCGACGGCGTGCAAGGCGTTGTATCGATGCATCGATTGCCGCGAGCCGTTCGATTACTTCAAGCCGTACTGAACCGCTTCAACTGAATCAACTGAAAAGCGAGCCAAAAAAACATGGCGACTCCGCAATTCCACCCGCTGCGCATCCGCGATGTGCGCCCCGAAACCGCCGATGCGGTCACCGTGTCGTTCGACGTGCCGCCCGCGCTGCGCGATGCATTTCGCTTCACGCAGGGCCAGTTCGTGACGCTCAAGACGCATATCGATGGCGAGGAGACGCGCCGTTCGTATTCGATCTGCGTGGGCGTGACCGACTACGATCGCGATGGCGAATTGCGTATCGGCATCAAGCGCGTGCGCGGCGGGCGTTTCTCGAACTTCGCGTTCGATACCTTGAAGCCCGGCCACGAGATCGACGTGATGACGCCCGATGGCCGCTTCTTCACGCATCTGAACGCGGATCACGCGAAGCATTACGTGGCGTTCTCGGGCGGCTCGGGCATCACGCCGGTACTGGCGATCATCAAGACGACGCTGGACATGGAGCCGACGAGCCGCTTCACGCTGGTGTACGGCAATCGCAGCGTGGACGCGATCATGTTCGCCGAGGAACTCGAAGATCTGAAGAATCGGTATATGGACCGGTTCTCGCTGTATCACGTGCTGTCGGATGATTTGCAGGATGTCGAGCTCTTCAACGGCGTGCTGGATCAGGAGAAGTGCAAGGCGTTTCTGTCGACGCTGCTCTCGCCCGAAGAAATCGATGAAGCCTTTATCTGCGGTCCCGGCCCGATGATGGATGCCGCCGAAGCTGCGCTCAAAGAGTCGGGCGTGGCGCCGAAGCAGATTCACGTCGAGCGTTTCGGCACGCCGCTGCCGCAAGCGGGTGCGCCGACGATCGAGATCACGGAGAGCACGCCGGCGGCGGAGCTTGAATTGGTCATCGATGGCAAGAAGCGCAAGCTGCGCCTGCCGTATGAAGGCGTGAGCGTGCTCGATGTGGGGCTGAAAGCAGGGCTCGCGTTGCCGTATGCGTGCAAGGGTGGCGTGTGCTGCACGTGCCGCGCGAAGGTGCTCGAAGGCGAAGTAAAGATGGACAAGAACTACACGCTCGAACAACACGAGATCGATGAAGGTTTCGTGCTGACTTGCCAGTGTCATCCGGTGAGCGAGCGGGTGGTGGTGAGTTTCGACGAGCGTTAAAGCAC
>NZ_FCOI02000084.1 GCF_001544795.2 Caballeronia temeraria
AAAGCGTGGGCCGATCGCCGCTGTCGTTGACGGACTGAGCCGGATTAAGAATTGCCCCAACGCCTACATGTCTGCATTTGAAACCGTGTTCTGCAGAGCGTCCTTAAGCAAGTTGGAAAAGAGGGGGACGTTCTAAATTTTCCCCTAGCAACAGCTAGTCGGTGAGACGACGGCCCGTCCAATGCGCTCGCGGCCTTTGCGGCTGCGGCTCATATGGGTGGGATATGCCGGCGACGGTTGATGAGCAAAAACGCATCTTTTTCGGAGTTCGGCTACCGCAGACGAACCTCCGCGCTCGAAGTTGAAGCAGCCGGTCACGATCGGTTGATGGCCCAAACTGCGTGGTGCGTAGGCCATTCGGCTGCGTGTGGATAGTTCAATCAGGGAGCATGCGCACTGTATTGAGGCGCGCGGCGAGCGCCGCGCGACCCCTCTGACTCAATCAATGGGTGAGCGCGAGTCCTCACCGAATTAAATTTTTCGTCGCGCCTGCACTGCCGATCAGCAAACCTAGCAAAAAGCTCGAGACCGCAACGATGCCCAGCACGGCCAGCGGATTTTCGCCGGTCTGATCTCGGACCATATCGACCGTGCGGCCCGCGAACTCTTGGGTGGTCCCGGCTACTTGCCCGACCCCACCTTTGATTTGTCTCATCGCGTCGCCTGCACCGCTGCCAGTGGCCTCCTGTACCTTGCCTGTCGCCTCTTTCAACATTCCTTTCGCCTCGGTAGTGTCCATTTCCAGTCTCCCAAAAGTTGTTAGCTCAGCAAGGTCTGTCACGCAACCGCCACACCTACGAATCGCGCGCGACTTCGGTCAACTCGTTCTGGGCGGCGAAGCGCACCAGCGCCCGCCGCTGCCAATTTGGTGTAACATAGATGCCAAATGGCAGGAGGTGCTATGACCATGATAGAGAAAATTTCGGCGGATTCGTTGTTGGGCGGACGCTCGGTTTTGCGCCGCGCACCTCGGTCGGGCCTCGAATGGGTGGATATCGTCCGTCACGGCATCTCCTCCCAGGCGCTCGACTCAATGCTTAAATCCATCGCGATTTCGCAGTCAGAACTGGCGCAGGCGCTCGATATTCCCGAGCGGACCTTGGCGCGGCGCAAGCGCGAAGGCGTTTTCAGCCGCGAGGAGTCGGCCAAGTTGCTGCGACTGGCGCGTGTCGCGGCGCGCGCGGCGGAAGTATTCGAAGATCTCGACCTGGCGATCGGGTGGCTCAAGGTGCCGGCAGCGGCACTAGGCGATGCTACTCCGCTCAGTCTTCTCGATACGGACATTGGTGCCGATAGCGTGATGGATACGCTCGGGCGCATCGAGCATGGTGTTTTTGCATGACCTTGATGGCATGGCGGGTAGTGACAGAGCGGTATGCTGATAGCGCCTTTTCGGGCGAAGGTGCGCGCCTCTATGGTGGGCGGTGGAACCCGAAAGGGGTCGCGCTCGTATATACAGCACAGACACAATCGCTTGCGCTCCTTGAGATGCTCGTGCAGGACTCACCGCTGCGGGCGCGGTATGTGATGATCCCGGCGCGAATTCCTGAGACCCTGATCGAGCGGGTCGATGCTGCGATTTTGCCGCCCGACTGGAGAGAGCTCAGTGCACGGACCGAGCTTCAACAGATTGGTGCTATGTGGGCGCAGAAGCGAACGAGCGCGGTGCTTGCGGTGCCGAGTGCGGTCGTCCCCGCCGAAACTAACTATCTGCTCAACCCAAGTCACCCAAACTTCTCGCAGATCGCAATTGGGGTGCGCGATGAGTGGGAAACTGACCCACGGTTGTTGCGGCGCACCGCTCGAAACGACGCATGACAACGTGTCGTCGCCGCGCAACCGGCATTTTGGTTTTCGCAAACGGGATTGAGCTAGAGTTGCGACCGCGCTGGGCACCGCCGCCTGGGAAGACCGCTGCGGGCGCTGAACCACGATGTTTGAAGGCGACTGGGAAAATCTGGTGCCTGATTTCAGGCATGCACCATGGGATTCGAACAGCTCGTTGCGCTTAAGGCGCAGCTGAATCAGGGCGCGAAGGGCAAAGAGGTGGCTCCACGCTCGACGTCACAGCCAGTGGACGTCGCATGGGAAATCAAGCGGCCACCGAAGCCTCGGCGCAAGTCTGCCGACGCAGCCGCGCGCGCGGTCACTACGCTGCAACGACATTTCCCGCGGGCGTTTCCACGCAGTCCGACACCAAAGGTCCCGCTCAAGGTGGGGATTCTTAAGGACGTGCTTGCGAGAGCGGCGTCGCTTGGACTCAGCGAACGACACGCTCGAAACGGCGTGAAGCTCTGGTGTCGTGGCCAACGCTATTGGACGTGTCTCGTCGAAGGCGCTGTGCGCGTGGACCTTGCTGGCGCAGTCGCTGGCGCAGTCACCGCTGCCGAAGCAGAGTACGGGGCAAGTCAGGAGCAGACTCGGATCGCACGCAGGCGGGAGCAGATTGCAAACAAGCGTCGCGCTTGACCCTGTCGAGCGGGACACACATCGCCATCGCGGCTTAGACTTGACATAAATAGTATTGCCCCTTTTCTGGCAGAGCCGTAGGAGGGTGGGCGAGCAGCTTTCTGCTGGGCAGGGATCGTTGCAGGCGAGGGCGGAAACGAGTAGGATTAAATCCTACTGACCGGAGGCTGCCATGAGAACAACGCAGCAGATGAGCATCACTTTACCCAACGAGATGGCCGAATTCGTCCGCACAAAGGTCGCAAGCGGCGACTACGCGTCTGACAGCGAGGTGCTGCGAGACGCGCTTCGCGTGCTCCGCGAGCGTGACCGTGCCGTTGAAGCATGGTTACGAAACGAAGTCGTTCCTGCAGCGCAAGCACTTCGGGACGATCCAAGCCGTGCACTATCAGCAGACCAGGTACGTGCCGAACTGAAAAAATCTCGCACGCGCCACGAATGAATTGGCGCGTTCAGTTTGCGCCCGAAGCGCTCGATCAGCTGCAGAGCATTGAAAAGCGCATCGCAAACGCGGGCGCTCCGATGACGGCCGAACGATACGTTAATTCGATCGTCGATTTCTGCATGAAGCTCCAGACATTCCCAGCGCGCGGTGTCGCACGTGACGATTTGCTGCCCGGACTTCGAGTCACTCATTTCCGCAAACGGACCATCATCGCCTATACGATGGAGAAAGAGGTTGTTTCAATCGTTGGTATCTTCTACGGAGGCCAAGATTACGAGGCGGCGCTTACCCTTGATGAAGACCAGTAAAGCACGCTCTCATGCCCGTCATCCTTCAAAAGTCCGTGAACTCACGTATCTCGGTAAGCGAAAACGGTCGTGATTTTACATAAGCTTTATTATCGCATTTTCGGCTGTCAGGGCTTTTTAGTAATGTCCGGTTTGGGCTCATTAGAAATGTCCGGTTTGCTCCTGAAGCGCACGCTGATGGC
>NZ_FCOI02000085.1 GCF_001544795.2 Caballeronia temeraria
GGGGTCTAGCATGGCTGAAGCCGTAAAAAAACCAAGGCCGGAATACCGGAACATCGGGATCGGCGAGATCGCGAAGTATCGCTTGCCGCTTGCAGGGAAGGTCTCGATCCTGCATCGCGTGAGCGGGCTGCTGCTCTTCGTGTGTCTGCCGTTCATTCTGTATCTGCTCGACCAGAGCCTCACGTCGGAAATCTCGTTCGACGCGTTCAAGGGCTTTCTCGCCAACCCCATCGTCAAGATCATCACGCTCGTGCTGTCGTGGGCGTATCTGCATCACTTCTGCGCGGGCATTCGCTTTCTGCTGCTCGACACGCACGTCGCGGTGAACAAGGAAGGCGGCAAGCAAACCGCCATGATCGTGCTGATCGTCTCGCTGTTGCTCACGCTCGCGATGGCTCTCAAGATCTTCGGAGTGTTCTAAACATGGCAACGCAAAATCGAGTCGGCCCGAAGCGCCTGGTCGTCGGCGCGCACTACGGTCTGCGCGACTGGCTCGCGCAACGCATCACCGCGGTCGTGATGGCCGTGTACACCGTCATTCTTCTCTTCTGGTTCTTCGCGGCGCACAACTTCTCGTATGAAGGCTGGGCGGGCATCTTCGCGACCCAGTGGATGAAGCTCGCCACATTCGTAGCCCTGCTTTGCCTCTTCTATCACGCGTGGGTCGGCATTCGCGACATCTGGATGGACTACGTGAAGCCCATGGGTCTGCGCCTGCTCCTGCAAGTGCTGACGATCCTGTGGCTCATCGGATGCGCCGGCTACGCTGCACAGATTCTCTGGAGAGTTTAAAGAACATGGCTGCAATCAAGACTTCCCTGCCGCGTCGTCGCTTTGACGTGGTCATCGTCGGCGCGGGCGGATCGGGCATGCGCGCATCGCTGCAACTGGCGCGCGCCGGTCTGTCGGTGGCCGTGCTCTCCAAAGTGTTTCCGACGCGCTCGCATACGGTCGCCGCGCAAGGCGGCATCGGCGCATCGCTCGGCAACATGAGCGAAGACAACTGGCACTATCACTTCTACGACACCATCAAGGGCTCCGACTGGCTCGGCGACCAGGATGCGATCGAGTTCATGTGCCGCGAAGCGCCCAATGCCGTGTACGAGCTCGAGCACATGGGCATGCCGTTCGACCGCAACGCCGACGGCACGATCTATCAGCGTCCGTTCGGCGGCCACACGGCGAACTACGGCGAGAAGCCCGTGCAACGCGCGTGCGCCGCCGCTGACCGTACGGGTCACGCCTTGCTGCACACGCTGTATCAGCAGAACGTGGCGGCTAAAACGCACTTCTTCGTCGAATGGATGGCGCTGGATCTGATCCGCGACGCCGACGGCGACGTGCTCGGCGTCACCGCGCTCGAAATGGAAACGGGCGAGGTCTACATCCTCGAAGGCAAGACCACGCTGTTCGCCACGGGCGGCGCGGGGCGGATCTTCGCGGCATCGACGAATGCGTTCATCAATACCGGCGACGGCCTCGGCATGGCCGCGCGTTCGGGCATCGCGCTGCAGGACATGGAGTTCTGGCAGTTTCACCCGACGGGCGTGGCCGGCGCGGGCGTGCTGATTACCGAAGGCGTGCGCGGCGAAGGCGGCATTCTGCGCAACTCGAACGGCGATCGCTTCATGGAGCGCTATGCGCCGACGCTGAAGGATCTCGCGCCGCGCGATTTCGTTTCGCGTTCGATGGACCAGGAAATCAAGGAAGGCCGTGGCGTGGGTCCGAACAAGGATCACGTGCTGCTGGACCTGTCGCACATCGGCGCCGAGACGATCATGAAGCGTCTGCCGTCGATTCGCGAGATCGCGCTGAAGTTCGCGAACGTCGACTGCATCAAGGAGCCGATTCCGGTCGTGCCGACCATCCACTATCAGATGGGCGGTATTCCGACGAACATGCACGGCCAAGTGGTCGGCACCGCGAAGGGCTACAACGATCCGGTCAACGGTTTCTACGCGGTCGGCGAATGCTCGTGCGTATCGGTGCACGGCGCGAATCGTCTGGGCACGAACTCGCTGCTGGACCTCGTGGTGTTCGGGCGCGCGGCGGGCAATCACATCATCAAGCACGCGAAGGAACTGAAGGAGCACAAGCCGCTGCCGGCCGATGCCGCCGACTTCGCGATGGAACGTCTCGCGGTGCTGGAGAAGTCGACGTCGGGCGAATACACGCAGAGCATCGCCAACGACATCCGCGCATCGATGCAGGCGCATGCGGGCGTGTTCCGCACGTCGAAGCTGCTGGAAGAGGGCGTCGGCAAGATCGCGGAGCTGGCCGAGCGCGCGAAGCACGTGCATCTGAAGGACAAGTCGAAGGTGTTCAACACCGCGAAGGTCGAGGCGCTGGAACTGGCGAACCTGATCGAAGTGGCGCGCGCGACGATGGTGTCGGCCGAAGCCCGCAAGGAAAGCCGCGGCGCGCATGCGCACAGCGACTACGAGCATCGCGACGACGAGAACTGGATGCGTCACACGCTGTGGTTCAGCGAAGGCGATCGCCTGGATTACAAGCCGGTGCAGATGAAGCCGCTGACGGTCGAATCGGTGCCGCCGAAGGCGCGTACCTTCTAAGGAAAGCGCAAGGAAATCGAAATGGCAAAGAGAATTTTTGAAGTCTATCGCTACGATCCGGACAAGGACGCGGCGCCGCGCATGCAGACGTACGAGCTCGATCTGACGCATGAACGCATGCTGCTCGACGCGCTCGTGAAGTTGAAGGAAGTCGATGAGACGCTGTCGTTCCGCCGCTCGTGCCGCGAAGGCGTGTGCGGTTCGGACGCGATGAACATCAACGGCAAGAACGGTCTCGCGTGCCTGACGAATCTGAATGAACTGCCGCAGAAGATCGTGCTGCGTCCGCTGCCGGGTCTGCCGGTGGTGCGTGACCTGATCTGCGATTTCACGCAGTTCTTCAACCAGTATCATTCGATCAAGCCGTATCTGATCAACGATACGCCGCCGCCCGAGAAAGAGCGGCTGCAATCGCCCGTGGAGCGCGACGAGCTCGATGGTCTCTACGAGTGCATTCTGTGCGCGAGTTGCTCGACGTCGTGCCCGAGCTTCTGGTGGAACCCGGACAAGTTCGTGGGACCGGCGGGCTTGCTGCAAGCTTATCGTTTCATCGCGGATAGCCGCGACAAGGCGACGGGCGAGCGGCTGGACAACCTGGAAGATCCGTATCGTCTGTTCCGTTGCCATACGATCATGAATTGCGTCGACGTGTGCCCGAAGGGGCTCAACCCGACCAAGGCGATCGGCAAGATCAAGGAATTGATGGTGCGCCGGGCGGTTTGA
>NZ_FCOI02000086.1 GCF_001544795.2 Caballeronia temeraria
TACGGGGTACGGTGCTTCGCCATAATGGGCACCTCCTGAACAAAAGGATAGATGTCCACGAAAGCGGGTCAACTCCATTTGACACATTGCAGCGCTGACGAATGAGCATGGTCGACACAACCACCGGACGCCAAAAATTGAGGTGTGAAATGAAGCAGATTCTCGTTCGGAAGACGGGAGGCCCGGGGGTGCTGGAGCTGGTCTCCTCGCCGTCGCCGTCGCCGCGATCAGATGAAGTGCTCGTCGATGTCGAAGCTGCAGGCGTGAACTATGTCGATGTCTATCAGCGAAATGGAGCGGTAGATTACCAGTCTGGTGTCTTCGTGCCCGGCTTCGAAGGCGTTGGAACGATCCGTGAGGTCGGAAGCTCCGTAGCGTCGCTGAGAGCAGGTGCCCGGGTCGCCTGGATAAACGTCCCTGGCTCCTATTCAGAGCAGGTTGTGATGACAGCCGACCAGGCCATCGTGATTCCCTCTTCGTTCACAACCGACGAAGCACTGCTTTTTCAGGGCATCACGGCTCAATACCTGCTCGCCGAGTATCGGATCATCAAACCCGGCGACGTCGCCCTGGTGCACGCTGCCGCCGGCGGCGTAGGCCAGTTCCTTGTTCAGTGGCTTAAACGCATGGGGGCCGTCGTTATCGGAACGGCCTCCACGGAGGAAAAGCTGCAGACCGTCCGTGCGATCGGCGCTGACTACGCGGTGAATTACAGCGATGGTCACTTCCTTGACGCAGTGCTCGCGATAACGAACGGACGGGGTGTTGACGTCGCGTTTGACGCAGTGGGTGCAACCACCTTTTCCGAAACAGTAAAGGCGCTGGCAGCGCGAGGAATAGCCGTTGCCTATGGACAGGCATCCGGAGTCGCTCCTGACGTCCAGATCTATCCGCTGATCCTGAAGGGCGCACGGGTGGCCGGGGGATCGATCTTTACCTATATCCAAGATCCGATGGAAATGCAGCGTCGCGCGGCTGAACTGACCTGCGGCATTGAAGAAGGGTGGCTTAGCGCACTGAAGACGACACATTTTCCGCTGCATGAAGCGAGTTCAGCTCATCGGGCTATAGAGAGCCGCGGCACACAGGGCAAGCTTGCCCTGATTCCGTAAGTCTGAACGAACCGACATCGGCGCTCGTACCGCAACGAGCGTGGTCGAATCGTCGTTCGAAGAATCAGAGTATTGTGGTCGTCTGCTCCATCCGAGCGCCGTTGGGCCGCTGGCAATGGTCGGTTTCCGCATGCCCGTCGAAGTTCGCTGCGGCGCTTCCAGAGTTTCCAGCGGCCTCCGGCCTCCGGGCAAGGGCAACGTCATGGGAGGATGTAGTTGAACAACTTGATGGCGATCAGGGTCTTTGCCCGGGTTGTCGAGACAGGCGGCTTCACAAAAGCAGCCGACTCGCTTGGCATTCCCCTCGCGACCGTTAGCAAACTGATCCAGGATCTGGAATCCGAGCTGCGAGTTAAACTGTTGCAGCGGACCACGCGTATCGTTGCGGTAACGCCGGAAGGCGCTGCCTACTATGATCGCACTGTACCGATCATGCAGGCGCTGGACGAGATCAACAAGTCATTTGCCATGGAAAACGCAAATCTGACCGGGAGGATCAAGATCGGAATCAGCGCTTCTCTGGCCACCAGCTTTGTTATCCCCGCACTACCCCGGTTTCATGAGCGTTACCCAAACATTACAGTGGACCTTTCCGTTCGCGACAGTTTCAGCGACATGATTCAGGACGGCATCGACTGCGCCATTCGCGGTGGTCCGATGTACGACGAAGCGCTCGTGGCAAGGGAGGTCGGGCGCGCGAGCTGGACGACGTGCGCATCGACTGACTACGTAAAGCGCCACGGCATACCGACCAGCATCGAAGACCTCCAGAAGAACCACACCCTTGTGAAATACGTCTCACCGCGAACTGGACGAATCGTGCCGTCGCCGTTCGGGGCGGGGGAGCAGGCGACTGAGGTTCAACCCAACTCGTTTCTGAGCGTCAACGAGGGCAATGCTCACCTTGCGGCAGGTCTGGCTGGGGTTGGCGTCATTCAGATTTTCACTTTCAAGGTACGGCCCTTCATAGAAACCGGCCAACTGGTGTCGTTCCTGCAGGGTTCGGAACCACCACCGTACCCTTACCACGTCGTTTATCCCCGCAACCGCTACCTCAGCCAACGTGTAAGGATTTTCATAGACTGGCTTGTCGGGATGTTCGGCGAACTGGGCTAACGAGAGTTGATGAAATTGCTTCGGCTATATCGTTCGAAAGGAGCCAGAGCGCCCAAATAGCCCTTCAAAATCCCGAACTACCTTGCTCCTCCGTAACGACTGGGAAGGCGGGAGCAGGAGACATTCGCGTCTAGCTAACGACCGTCACTTCATGGCCGACCTCTGCCTGACGCGGTCGGGTCAGGTCGACCCATTTCTGCCTCTCAACGCTTAAGCGCTTCGCCGTCTCCGATTGGGGTACAGCGGTCATTCGCCGAGTCGACTTTGCAGGCCATAGCTAGCCAAAGCATCCGATTGCCCGCACCCAACGGCACGATGGACGCCGGGAACTGGCGATCGGCACGGCGACGCTCAGGTGCATGTAAGTAACCGTAACTGTTTGCGCTGGCAAGATCTCCGCTGGCCCAGTGGAACCCAGCGGCTAGTTGCATTGCGAGATCACTGACGCTTCGAAGCATCCTTCTTCAGCTTCTTCGCCTCCTTTTTTTCCTTCGGCGTTCTGGTGGCGACTTTTTTTTCCGTCTTTTTGGCGTCATGGGCTTTGCTCATGATGGACTCCCTTTTGTTTAAGTCTCCGAGTATACGACGCGGCACAGCTTTTCGCGGCCTCCTGCCGCTGTACCGATGCCATTCGCGGCATGGTCGTTGCCCAAAAAACCTGGGACACGATACTGGGAACGCTAATCCGCAGTCCGCCAGTCACGCCGGCGCAGGCATAGATTGCAATCGCGCTCCTTGACCGTTTTTTCTTCTTGCTTCTAATTGACGAACGGGGCAAGGCAACGCTGAAACGACGGCCAACGCAAAACCGGGCGGCAGGCTATTGCCTAGCGGTAGTTTGACCGCGCGAGGGCGCTTCCGGCAAAAGGGTCGTTTTTCCAGTCCGCACCAGACTGCGTTGCCGATTGGGACGGTGCTGCCGACGGAAGCTCGAAGTGCCCGATGGACTGTCCCGCGCTGATGGCCCGTTTCAGCCATTGAGGCGTTTCCCCTTCGCCGCTCCACGTATCACCGCTCGCACTCCCATAGCGATCCATGTCCGAT
>NZ_FCOI02000087.1 GCF_001544795.2 Caballeronia temeraria
TCGATCTCGCCAAGCTCGATACGGAAGCCGCGAATCTTGACCTGATGATCGTTGCGTCCGAGGAACTCGAGATTGCCATCGGCACGATAACGCGCGAGGTCCCCCGTGCGATACATGCGCGCGCCGGGCACGAACGGATCGTCGAGGAAGCGTTCGGCGGTGAGATCGTCACGATTCAAATAGCCCCGCGCCACACCCGCGCCAGCGATATAAAGCTCGCCCACCGCGCCGGGCGGTACCAGCTGATGGTGTACATCGAGCAGATACATGCGCGTGTTGGCGATCGGGCGACCGACAGGCACCGTCGACGACGTGATCGCTTCGAGCACCGTCCGATAGCACGATGACCAGACCGTGGTTTCGGTGGGACCATAAAGATTCCACAACGATCCGACCTTGCCGCCCAGACGAGCCGCGAGCCCTTCGGACAACGCTTCGCCACCGCATAAAGCGGTCAGTTTCGCGTTGCCCGGCCACTGCGCATCGAGCAGCATGCGCCAGGTCGCGGGCGTGGCCTGCATGAAGCTGATGTCGTGTTTGTCGATGAGCGTTTGCAGCGCGAGCGGATCGGCTGCATCGTTTCGACGTGCGAGCACGACGCAGGCGCCGGTGATCAACGGCAGATACAACTCCAGCCCGGCGATATCGAAAGCGATGGTGGTGACGGCGAGCAGCGTATCGGCGGCGCTCATCGCGGTGATCTCGCGCATCGAGCAGAGGAAGTTCAGCATCTCGCGATGCTCGACCATCACGCCCTTGGGCTTGCCGGTCGAGCCGGAAGTGAAGAGCACGTACGCGAGGTGATGCGGAGCCACGGGCGTTTGCGGATCGTCATCTGAAGCAGCAAACGATGCGTTCGGATCGAGCACGGTCAGAGCACCGGTGTCGCCGAGTGCTTCGCGTCCGGCGGCATCGGCGAGAAGCAATCGCGGGGTGGCATCAATGAGGATATGACTCAGCCGTTCGCCCGGATAAGCCGGATCGAGCGGCACATAAGCGCCGCCCGCCTTCAGTATCGCCAGCAATGAAACGACCATGCCGATGCCACGCTCCACACACAGCGCCACACGATCTTCGGGACGCACACCGAGTGCGATCAGATGATGCGCAAGCCGATTAGCGCGCGAATTGAGTTCGTTGTAAGTGAGCGATTCGTCGTCAAACACGAGCGCGGTGACATCGGGCGTGCGTCGAACCTGTTGCTCAAACAACCGATGAATGCACAGGTCCTCCGGATAAGCGACCGCCGTGTCGTTCCACGTCTGGACGAGCAAGGTACGGGTTTCGGACGGCAACACATCGAGCCGGTTCACGGGTGTCTGAGGTGCCTGTTCGAGAGCCTGTACGAGGCTCGTAAGTGCTTGCTCCATGTAGCCGCACAACTGTTCGGGCGAGAGCGGCGAGACGGTCTGCGCGGTGAGACCAAGGCTCTCGCCGTTGTCTTCGACCGCCAGCATCAACGGATAGTTGGTGCGTTCTTCGGCACCGAGCAGCTCGATGCCGTCGAAGACCTGTTGCTCATCGGTCGACGCCTGATTGTGTCGATAATTGAGCAAGGCGCTGAAGAGCGGCGCGGGTGCGGCGACACCACTGCATCGCTGTGCGAGCGCGAGCGGTGCATGCTGATGCTGCAACAAAGCGGCGAGACGTTCATGGGTTTGACGCACGCTATCGACGACCGAAGCATCGGTGACATCGAGGCGAATCGGCAGTGTGTTGATCAAGAGCCCCAGCGCCTGATCGACGCCCGCCTGCATGCGTCCGAGCAACACGGTGCCGAAGACGACGCGGCCATCGGAATCGAGCGCACTGGCCGCGCTGAGCACGCGGGCCCACGCAAGATGACACAGGCTCGCGAGACTCACGCCATTGCTTCGAGCCTGAGCACGCAGACGCGTATTGAGCGATGCGGGCAATGTCACGCGCGCTTCGGCGACGGATGAACCGTCATGATGCACATCGGTGAAGCCAAAGGGCAGCGTGGGCTCGCTCACATCGGCGAGCATGTCGCGGAAGAACGCTTCATGTTCGGCTTGAGTTGCACCGAGCCGCGCCTGTGCGACCAGATCGCGGAAGTGTTGCGCGGCGCCGAGTGCGTGCGCGCGATCATCGAGCAAGGCGCTGATCTCCTTCTGGATCACTTCGAGTGTGACGTGGTCACCGATCAGGTGATGCCATACGAGCAACGCGAGCCAGCGTCCTGAATTGGGTTCCTTCGTAATGGTGAGGCGAAGCAACGGTGCCCGATCCAGCGGCAGACGTTGGGAACGCGCATCGAACAGATGCGCGAGTTGTTCTGCGGCAGGACCGTTCGCAGGATCGAGCTCGATCTCATCGACCGTCAACGGCGCTTCACGACAGACGACTTGTGCAGGCGTGCTGAGCCCATCGTGGATGAAGGCGGTGCGCAGAATGTCATGCCGTTTGATGATCTGCTTCAGCGCATCGAGCCATGCATCGAGGCGCGCGCGGGTATCGAAGGCGATACGTGCTGTTTGCAGATACGGGTCGCCCTCGGTGGTGAGCATGTGGTGAAACAGGATGCCTTCCTGCAACGGCGCGAGCGCGTAGATATCCTGCACGTTGGCGAGGCCGCCGGGCACGTGATCGACGATACGATCGATATCGGTCTGCGTGAGCGCGATGAGCGGCAGCATGGCCGGCGTGAGCATCGTGCACTCGGGCGTGATCGCGTTGGGCGGCACGATGATCTCGGCGGTGGCCGCGCCGTCATCGAGCGAAGCGGCGAGCGCGTTGAGCGCGGGCGTGGCGAACAGGTCGCGTACGCTCGCGTGCAGGCCGATACGGCGCATGCGCTCGATGAGCGTCACGGCCAGCAGCGAGTGGCCGCCCAGTGCAAAGAAGTTGTCCTGCCGGCCGACGCGCTCCAGTCCGAGCAGTTCGGCCCACAGCGCGGCGAGCGCGGTCTCGGTCGGGCCTTGCGGTGCTTCGAAGGGGCGCAGCGCGAAGGCATCGGCGTGCGGATCGGGCAGCGCGTGGCGATCGAGCTTGCCGTTGGGCGTAAGCGGCAATGCATCGAGCGTGACGAAGGCCGATGGCACCATGTAGTCGGGCAGGTGCGAGGCGAGATACTCGCGCAGGGCGTTGACATCGATCTCCGACATCAACGTGACGTATGCGACCAGTTGCTGATCCTGCGTCTCTTCATGTCG
>NZ_FCOI02000088.1 GCF_001544795.2 Caballeronia temeraria
CAGCTGCCAGCTTGCCACCGGTTAAAACCCGACATCTGTAAATAGCCAGAACACGACATTAGGATATTGCCGCTACATACTTAGAAACCGATAATGTTACTTATGTAAAATGGGATGCACTATAGCACGGTGTGTTGCCCATCAACGGAGTCAAGCACGCCGCTTATTTGCGAGCTGCTCCCGTCGGCGCGCCAGCCGAGTCCTCTCCTGACTTGTGCCGTACTCTGCTTCGGCAGCGGTGACAAGCCCAGTGATCGCGCCGGTAAGATCCACACGCACATTTCCTTCGACGAGACAGCTCCAATAGCGTTGGCCACGACACCAAAGCTTCACGCCGTTACGAGCGTCTCGCTCGCTGAGTCCAAGCGACGCCGCTCGGGCGAGCACGTCCTGGAGAATCCCGACCTTGAGCGGAACCTTTGGTGCAGGAGCGCGCGGAAACGCCTGCGGGAACTGTCGCTGCAGCGTCGCGACTGCTCGCGCGGCTGCGTCGGCAGAGGTTCGTCGAGGCTTCGACCGGAGCCCGGTTTCCCGTGCGACTTCGACTGTCACTTTTCGCGCGCGTGGAACAACCTCTTTGTCGCTCGTGCCTTGATTCAGCTGCGCTTTGAGCGCAGCGAGCTGTTCGAATCCCATCGTCTCGCCTGAAGTCAGTCCCCCAATTTTATCAGTGGGATCCAAACCACGCCGGGATCAGCGTCCTTTCCCGAAGTCAGGTGATCGAGAGAATACAGGCTCGCGACGCTGCAACGCTCGCCGCGAGTCGACGCGCGGGCATATCCTTCCTAGACAGACAGCAAGTCGTTGATTTTTGGCGAGATTAATTCAGGGCCCGGACGCAAAACCTTGCCAGGACTGAATCGCCCTAACCCGGAATCTGCACGAGAATCAAGACCACCCCATTCACGGGCACGTTCAGCTTTCTGCGCTGCACCCTCCAAGATGCGATGCTGGCGACGCTCACCAAGCCTGCGCGCCAGTTCTTCGCGAGAAGCGCGCCGGATCTGCCTTCGCCTGTTCCCCAGCGGGCGCGACTTCGTTGCGCAGCCTGTCATGTCGTTCATTGATATCTTTCTGCGACACCCGGGTTCAACGCATGGCATCACGGATAGTCGGCTTTGTATGATCGTTACGGCGGCTGGCGTCGTTGCCGAAACCAGCCGTCACGAGCTCACTGATCAGCCTACAGGCGGCCGGCATACACTTGGGTCTGGCCGCCGTCGACGACAAGGTTGATACCGTCGATGAAGGAGCTTGCATCGGATGCCAGGAATACCACTGCATCACCGATTTCTTCAGCTCGGCCAACTCGCCCAACCGGAATCTCTGCGGCGCATTTTTCCGTAAAGTCGCGGACCTGCTTCGGCGTCATGCCCTGCACGGTTTCATAGCCTTCGGTCGGAATAGCGCCCGGGCTGATCACGTTCACGCGGATGTTGCGGGACTTCAGCTCCGTGGTCCAGACACGGGCCATGCCGACGACTGCAGCCTTGGTGGCAGCATATGCCGTGTATTGCGGCAGGCCGATGAAAGCAGTCATGGACGAGGTCAAGATGATCGAGCCTCCTTTGTTCATGATCGGCAGCATCGCTTGGACCGTGAACAGCTGCCCCTTGAGGTTCACGTTGAGCATCGCGTCGAGGAATTCCTCGCTGACTTCCTCGAGTGGGCGTCCCTGGCAATAACCTGCGTTCGAAAACACGATATCCACGGTGCCTTTCTCCTCGCGGATGATCGATGCCACGCGCACCATGTCCTCCTTCTTGGACACGTCTGCTGCGATGGCGCGCGCATTCGAACCCAGGTTGCGAGCGGCGTCTTCCAGGACGCTCTGGCGACGGCCAACGATGTAGACGAAGGCGCCGGCCTCAGCTAGTCGCTCGGCCCCGCCCAGACCCAGACCCGTACCGCCGCCCGTGACCAGGGCGACTTTGCCTGCTAAAGATTGTGCTGACACTTCAATTCCTTTGAATAAAACAGTTACGGCTGTAGCTATGCTTACGCGTCGGTCAGCACGACGGTCATGCTTGAGAGATCGATGAAATCCTTGATCCTGTCGCCGAGCGCCAAGTGTTTCGGCTCGTGCATGTAGCGCTCCCAGTCCTCCCGCGAATCGAATTCGGCGATCAGGACGACGGCCCGTGTTGCCGACCAGTCAAGGGTCTGTTTGACAGAGAAGTCGCGGATCCAAGGCACGAGCGCTGGCAGCTCACTCAAGGTCTCGACCACGCCAGACAAGCTGGCTTCGGTGCACGCAGGGAATGTCGGACCAATGAAAATGTGTCGTAACATGCTGCAGTTCCTTAGCTGTTCTTTAAGGTGGACATATCGATGGCGAACCGGTACTTAACGTCGCCTTTTTCCAGACGCTCGTATGCTTCGTTGATCTGTTGCACGCCGACGACTTCGACGTCGGACACAATGTTGTGCTCGCCGCAAAAGTCGAGCATTTCCTGAGTCTCGGCGATACCACCGATCAGTGAACCTGAAATACTGCGGCCGCCGAAAATCAGGCTGTACGCCGACACATCGATTTTCTCGGCCGAGGCGCCGACCAAGGTCAGATTGCCTTCCGGGCGAAGCAGCTTCAGGTACTCGTTCAGGTCGTGCGGGGCCGATACGGTGTCAAGGATGAAGTCGAACGTGTCAACGTGTGCCTTCATCTCTTCCGGATTGCGCGACACCACTACCTCGTGGGCGCCAACGCGCAGCGCGTCCTGCTTCTTCTTAGACGATGTCGT
>NZ_FCOI02000089.1 GCF_001544795.2 Caballeronia temeraria
GTACGCGATCCACGAACGACGCCCCTCGGAGTAAGGTTGAGTAAGGTGGAGAGCGCGTGATGTATGTCAGCAATGCGGGTCAGCGGAGATCTGCGGGCATCTTCCAAGGAAGCAGCGCGTCGTAGTCGTCAACGGTCCTCGCCAGAGGAAGACGTTGGAACAACCAGTGAAGGTAGCGATAGGGATCGATGCCCCCGGCTTTGCAGGTTTCGATCAGGCTGTAGAGGTTTGCACTTGCGTTCGCCCCCGCTACGGTGTCGCTAAAAAGCCATGAGCGGCGCCCGACGACGAATGGGCGAATCGCATTCTCGCAAGGGTTATTCGAGATGGCCCAAGTGCCGTTCTCGACGTAGCGGATCAGCTTCGGCCACTGCTCGCGCAGATAGGTCAGTGCCTTTCCGAGCAAACTTTTTGGTACGACACCCGGCGACTCCGCGAGGGCTAAAGCGTAGATCGCGTCGAGTATGCGCGTGCTGTATCGACGTCGCAATCGCTGTCGTCGCTCAGCTGCCCATTTCTTAGAGCGGGCCTCCGCAGCGAACAGCTTGCCGATCAGCGTGATGAATCGTGTCGCGAGCAGATCGGGCGAACGCGCGGCTTTCGGCACGTTCTCCTCCGCTTTGATGAAGTACCGTCTTAGGTGTGCCCAACATCCGAGGTGCACGAGCTCGTAGCGTTGAGCGATGTCGTTGTAGGGCTCGTAGCCATCAGTCATCAGAACCGCGCCCTTGCGGATCCCCGTGAACAGCTTGTCGGCCAGCTTGGTACCGCGTCCGGGCGTATAGCTGAAGCAGCGGATGGGGATGCCTGAATTGGTCATCTGCGCCCAGAGGTAGCTCTTCGTTTGCGGCTTGCGCCCTTTCTCTTTCAGTACCTGGAACGTCGTCTCGTCGCAGTAGATCAGTTCGGCATCGAGCAACGCATCGCGCATGAGGTTGATCACGGGCTGGGTCGCGAGGCCAACGCGAACCATGCTGGCGGCGATCGTGTTCGACGAGATGTCTCCGCCGAAGCGACACAGCAGACCGGCCTGGCG
The DNA here is from genome assembly GCF_001544795.2 of Caballeronia temeraria. GTDB lineage: Bacteria > Pseudomonadota > Gammaproteobacteria > Burkholderiales > Burkholderiaceae > Caballeronia > Caballeronia temeraria. The sequence goes on from NZ_FCOI02000089.1 coordinate 1,037, forward strand.
ATAGAGCGGCATGCCGAACTGATACTTGCCGGTGGCGATCCATGCAAGCGCCGATTCGCTGAACAGTCCGCGCGCGATGATGCGCGGCGGCGCCGGCGTGACCTTGATGCCGAGGTCACAGCAAGGGCACGCATATTTGACGCGCTGGTGTTGGATCACCCGAAGCTGCTCGGGGATCACATCGAGCTGCTCACTGATCTCCGCGCCTATCTCGACGAGCGCGTGCCCATCGTTCGTGCAGAAGCGTTCGGCTTCGGGCAGTTCGTGTCTCACGACCTCGCGCGGCAGATTTGGATCAAGCGGCTTGCGATGACCGCGCTTCTTGCGCTTGTGCGCGCCAACCGTCGTCTCTGGCGTGTCTTCTTGGGCAGGCGCGCTGTTCGCGCCGAGCACCTCGGCTTCGTTGAACAAGCCAAGTTGATTAGAATCTCGTGCCTCGCTCTTGGCGCCGAACAGTTCGCGACGGTAGGCTCGGAGTCGCTCCTCAGCAAGATCGCGCTCTGCCGTCATAAGCCGCAAGGCGCCGCGTAAGGCCTCCTGTTCTTCTCGCAATGCACGAGCAGCATCGCGCTCGGCGAGCAACGCCTTCAATTCCTCGGCGGTGATCGTGACATTGATCGGCATGGCGGGTTAGACCAGCGCACGGCCTCACTGTTCAGCTCACGCGGCGATATTCCTGCTTCGGATGCCGTCGTATCGCGGTGATGTCATCGCCATCGAGCAACGCGTGCAACACGTTGGTCGTCATCGTCACGATCTCAGCCTTGTTGTCTGGCCAGATGAAGTGGCTGCTCTCCAATCGCTTTATCAAAAGCCAGAAACCACTGCCGTCCCAGCCAAGAATCTTTATCCGGTCACGACGTCGGTTTCCGAAGATGTAAAGCGACGTGTCCATCGGATTTAGGCGCATCGACTGCTCGACGAGAATCGACAGACTGTTCATGCCGTAGCGGAAGTCGACAGGATCGCGGTGCAGGTAGACCTTCAGATTATCGTCGAACCGGAACACGGCATCCTCCCGAGCATCTGGACCACGGTGGTCAGCTCGTCGATGGTCGCCTCTGCGATGTCGAACTCAACACCGTTGGGCAAACGTATGTGCAAGGCAACCGTGATCGATGGTGTGCGCGCGGACACCGCTCCTTCAACCGTCACAGCCCCCTGAACGACCGGTACGAATGGTGATGGCACGTCGGGCGCGTGAGTCCGCAAGGCCGGCGGCGTGACATCAAGCGATGCCCTGTCTGCTGGCCTCAGTTCCTTCTCCGCCGAATTCCGCGCCGCATGTGTCTTCTGATAGCGCGTGATCCACTCGCGCAACAGATTCGGGTTCAAGCCGTATTCCATCGCCGTACGCGCTATCGAAACGCTGGACGTCATGCACAACTGGACCAGTTCCTCGCGGGCTTGCGGATCGTATTCCCGGCGACCATCCCGCTTCGCGCCGACTACCAGACGGCTACGCAAATCTCGATCTTCTGTCATGTACTCTCATCCCAGCTGTCCACGTGGACAGGTAGCATCAGAGAATCACTCGTCCATTGCTAGGGCGTCCCTGAAGGACCGCATAC
>NZ_FCOI02000090.1 GCF_001544795.2 Caballeronia temeraria
AAGGACCTGCATGTCGCCAGATCAGTCACGCCGTACTTGATTTGCTCTATGCCTAAAATCGTCATGCCAATGCTCCTTTCACTTCGCCCACGCAATAGGCTGGTCGTTCATGCCCCAATAGACGCTCTTTTGCTGCATGTACTCTCGGATCCCGAGGTAGCCCTTCTCGCGTCCCATACCACTGTCCTTCCAGCCACTGAACGGGGTCGAGATCGAAAACTGCTTGTAGGTGTTGATCCACACAGTTCCGGCTGCGAGTGCCTTGCTGACTCTCCATGCGCGCTTGTAATCACGTGTCCAGATACCCGCAGCAAGACCAAACACGCTGTCGTTAGCCTGCTCAATGAGAGATTCCTCGCCGTCGAACGGAAGCGCGACAAGGACGGGACCGAAGATCTCCTCTTGACAGACGCGAGAATCGTTCGTCAATCCATCGAAAATAGTGGGAAGGTAGAAGAAACCCGCCTCGCGGCCATTGCCCGTCGGACGCTCTCCGCCGCAGCGCAGCCTTCCGCCCTCTTCTAACGCCTTAGCAACGTACCGCTCGATCGTTTCGCGGTGTTGCTTAGAGATAAGCGGACCCATGTGCGTGTCTTCGCGGGAAGGGTCACCAACTCTGAGGCACTGAGCTGCATGGGTCAGTCGCGTGACAAATTCGTCGAAGATCTCCCGCGCGACAAAAAGGCGAGACCCTGCGATGCAGGACTCACCCGATGAACTAAAAATCCCATAAAGCACGCCATTGATTGCGTGATCAAGGTCGGCATCCTCAAACACAATGGTCGGTGACTTGCCGCCTAGCTCGAGAGAGACAGGCATTAGCTTTTCGGCCGCAAGTCGCGCTATGCCTCGACCGACTGTCGTGCCGCCAGTGAAGGATACTTTCTTTACGAGTGGGTGCCTTACTAGCGCATCGCCCACCACCGAGCCCTTCCCTGGAAGTACACTCAGAACTCCTTTCGGAACACCGGCTTCCTCGCAAATTCGCGCAAGTGCTAACGACGCCAGCGGTGTTACTTCCGCCGGCTTAAGGACAACCGAATTACCGGCGGCTAGTGCCGGCGCAAGCTTCTGAGCATCGGACGCTATCGGAGAATTCCATGGAGTGATGGCAGCAACGACGCCCATTGGCTCGTGAACGTTCATCGTGATGTAGTCCCCACGCGAGGGGGTAACAGCGTCCTCAAGTGTCTCTACGCAAGATGCAAAGTACCTGAAGGTGTTTGCGGCACTGCGCACCAAGGCACGGGTCTCTTTGATGGGCTTACCATTGTCCCGTCGCTGCAGCAAGGAGAGTCCTTCCTGTTTCGCGTCAATTAATGACGCGATGTTATGCAATACAGCGGCGCGTTCGTGTGCCTTTAGTCCCGCCCAGTCCGGCTTGCGCCAGGCGACGTCTGCAATGTCGACCGCATCTTGGACGTCACGCGCCGTGGCGGTGCTCACTTCCGTGTTCACGGATTGATCCGCAGGGTAAATGCTCACATAAGCATCCCCAGTGCCGCGTCGCCATTCCCCCGCAACAAATATCTTGTCGTTCTCGAGAAGGGTTGGGTCGAAAGCGCTCATTCCGTTGGCCTGTCAGATTACGTAATGTGCAGCGCGGTTGCGCAACGCTCGAATGGCGCTGAAGGCGGTCAGCGCAGACGTCTTCGGATTGTCAGCCAAGGGCCTGCCACACATTTCAAGCGACATTTCGCCAAACGCGCCGCGTGCCGTAATTCGATGGATGTTTCGTTGGACGCTCGGATCAGCGATCAATCGAACGGAAGTCTTGTCAAGGCCTAGGCCGGCTAGCGCAATGGTCGCGGCGACATTGGCATTTTGTGGAAACAAACGAGCCGCATCACGAGCACTTCCTTCGAAAATGACGTGTGCTTCGCTTAAAGCATTGAGGTCGCAGACACCCTCAGCTGGTGTGCCAAGCCAACCCTTTGGCGGCTTGCGCCCAGTGTATAAAACCTCGTCCAGACCTCCATTGCGGGCCGCAGATATTGCGTCGACTCCACCGATCGCGCCTGCAATCAGGGTAAGCGTGGCACCGCTCTGCTCCGCAGCTTCCACCAACGCTCCCCGCAATAAGTCGTCCGACAAAGCGCCGATCGATGCCACCGCACAGTCGGTACCTCCTTGGAGCAGAGGCACAACGTGGTCGCGCAGCGCCGCATGCCCGGCGCATTCGAGGACGAACTGCGGACGACGGCTCAGCGTCATCGCAGACGAAACGACTTCCACACCCGCCGCACCGATATGTTCCTGCACGTGCTGAACTTGGGAATCAGGCACGATTACTTGAGTAATCTTCAGATTACGGTCGTCCGCAACGGTCTTGTAAACTGTTGAGCCGATCGCGCCAAAGCCAATTAGGGTGACGTCGAGGACGTCGCGCAATGCATTAGCCATTTTTTGCTTCCTGCGAGTCCGCTTTCTTTGTAGCGGGTCCTGCGAAGGGGGTCGCGAAATCGCCGATAGCGAGCATGTCGACCTCGACAACTACGGGTCCGCTTTCTTGAATTCCCTCTTCGAGCACCTGCTGGACTCGGTCAAAGGAAGTCAGCAAGTGATGTTTCACGCCCATGCTCGCGCACAATTGCCCGAA
>NZ_FCOI02000091.1 GCF_001544795.2 Caballeronia temeraria
CGGTATGCGACTCGGCACGACCGTATCTCAGTGCTGAATATTTCGACGCATGATGGGCGCGTTCAGCTTGACGGAGACAGTCAGCCATGTCGAACGCAGCGGGCCGTACGCATCCCCATCGCACGTATGCGCAAGAATTTAAGCAGCTGGTGATCAGGGAGACATTGGAACCCGGCATGTCGGTGTCGATCGTTGCGCGACGGCACGACATCAACGCCAATGTGGTGTTCGCATGGCGCAAGCAATACCGTGAAGGCAAGCTTGTCATTCCTGCACTCGAAGCTGCGCCGAGCGTGCCCAGCACGAAGCTGCTGAGCGTCGACGTAATCGATCCGGCATTGGTACTGCGGCCGCCTGAGTCGACAATGGCGTCGCAAGCGACGAGCGGCGTACCGATGCCGGCGCCCGTGTGCGAAATCGAGGTGGAGATCGGCAAACGGCGTGTGAGGATTCGCGGCCTGTCTGCCGAGCGCGCTGAAGCGTTCCTGCAGGAATGCCTGAAGTGATCGCGCTGCCGGCAGGTACGCGCGTTTGGCTCGTGGCCGGCGTGACAGACATGCGCTGCGGCTTCCAGGGGCTGGCCGCGAAAGTGCAGACAGCTCTCGAAGAGAATCCGCTGGGTGGCAACGTATTCATCTTCCGCGGCCGCCGCGGCGATCTCGTGAAGCTGCTTTGGGCGACCGACGATGGGCTCTGGCTGCTCGCAAAACGATTGGAGCGAGGCCGGTTTATCTGGCCCCAGGCCGACGGTGGAAAAATCCATCTGTCGAGCGCACAGCTGTCGATGCTCCTCGAAGGCATCGACTGGCGACACCCGAAACGCACCGCTGCTCTGTCGATGTTGTAAACCACATCGAAGGCTCGTAAACTGCGACGCATGTCCCAATCTGCGCCGCTTCCCACCACCGTCGCGGAGCTCCAGGCTCTGGTGCTCGAGCAGCAGACGTCGATCGAGAACATGGTGCGGGAGATCGCCGCAAGGGACGACCAAATCGAACGCCTGAAGGCGCAGATCGACAAGCTCAGGCGGATGTACTTCGGGAGCAAGTCCGAGAAACTGGCCCGGCAGATCGATAAACTCGAGGCGCAGCTGGAAGACCTGACCGCCGGTCAGGGCGCTGCCGAGACGCGAGGGCGCCCAGACAAGACGTCGACGGCGCCGCCCGGTCGAGCGCCCACGCGAGAGCCGCTGCCGCCGCACTTGCCACGCGATGAAATCGAACTTACACCGAATCCGGCTTGCCCCAAGTGTGCGACAACGATGCAGCGACTCGGCGAGGATGTTTCGGAGCAGCTCGCGCGCGTAGCGGCTGCGTTCAAAGTGATCCGCACGATCCGTCACAAGCTGTGCTGTCCTGACTGCGGCCACATCGAACAGCCCGCGATGCCCAGCCTGCCCATCGAGCACAGCATCGCGCATCCGAGCCTGCTGGCCGACATTGCGGTATCGAAGTTCGCCGATCACCAACCGCTGTACCGCCAATCGGAGATTGCGGCACGCGACGGCGTGACGTTGGATCGCGCCAGTATGGGCCGCTGGATCGGGCAGATCGCCGAGCTCTGCGGACCGCTTGTTGAAGCAATCCAGCGCTACGTGCTGGTCCCCGGCAAGGTACACGTCGACGACACGCCGGTTGCGGTGCTCGCGCCAGGCAACGGAAAGACGGTGACCGGTCGCTTCTGGGTCTACGTGCGTGACGATCACCGCTCGGGCTCGACTGAGCCGGCTGCGGTATGGTTCGACTTCTCCTCGAATCGCAAAGGCGTCCATCCTCAGACCCGTCTCGCCGCATTCCGCGGCATCCTGCAGGCCGATGCATACGCCGGTTTCGATCAACTGTATGCGAACGGCGAGATCCACGAAGCGGCATGCTGGGATCATGCGAGGAGGTACATTTACGATGTTCACGCGCGCACACCGACTTTAGATACCCAGCAACTGCTCGAGATGATCGGCGAACTCTACCGCATAGAAGCCGACATCCGTGGCAAGGCGCCTGACGAGCGTCTGCGCTTCAGGCAGGAAAAGAGCAAGCCGTTGCTCGCGAAGCTCGAAGCGACGATCAGGGTGAAACTCGCGACGCTATCGACGAAGTCCGCGCTCGCAAAAGCAATCAACTACTCGCTGAACCACTGGGCGGCGCTGGTGTTCTACTGCGAGGACGGTCGAGTCGAGATCAGCAACGTGCTTGCCGAGAACGCGCTGCGCTGTGTCGCGCTCGGACGCAAGAACTATCTGTTCGTCGGCTCCGACAGCGGGGGCGAGCGAGCCGCCGCGATGTATAGCTTGATCGGGTCGGCAAAGCTCAACGGGATCAACCCGCGCGCCTATATGGAGTACGTCCTGACCCATATCGCTGATCACAAGATCTCACGTATCGACGAATTGCTGCCTTGGAACGTGGCCGACAAACTGAGGCCGCCCACTCCGCCTACACCCTTAACCGGGTAGATCTGGACAGATTTGCGTGGATCGTGTCCACGATTGCCGATCATGGGCACGATCCCCCGTGATCTATACGAATTCCACCACGACAGCACCATCATGCCTCACGCGCGCGCGAATCAGGAACTGGCCCAGCCGAGTCGCTTAC
>NZ_FCOI02000092.1 GCF_001544795.2 Caballeronia temeraria
AACGATCTCAACAACGGCACGCTCGAAGAGACGGCGAAGCAAAACAACAGCCTCGGCAAAGCGGCGCAACGGCTGCTAGCGCGCATCGACGAACGCGCGCCGGCGACGCCCGCGGCGCAGCCGTCGCCCGACACGGCGATGCCGGGTGCGCTGCCCGCGTCGAACGACATGCGTGCCGCTCCGCATGAGGCCGACGCGCCAGACGATGCGACGCCGAACAGTAGAAATATTGACGGCGCTCAAGGCAATGTCACTGTTGAATCGAACCCAACGCCTGCTGCGAACGCACTTGGTGCGAGCACGTTGCACGGCGCGAATGGTGACATCGATGAGATCGTCGCCAATGCCGCGCGCGCATACAGCGCCGACCCGGGGCAGCAGTTCGCGCAGCAGGCGAACTGGGACAGGTCGTTGCAGAGCGGGCTCCGTGAGCAAGCGCTGATTGGCGGGTTGCAGAACCAGTTTGGCCGGATGGCCAACGACTCGATAGCGGAGTCGCGAGCGCAAGACGTGGCGCTCAAGCAAGCGCTGGGTCCGGAGTTTGCGGCATCGGCGAACGGTGCATTGGCTCAGCAGCGGGCCCAGCATGCGGCGAAGGCAGCAGCGGCCGCGCGGCTTGACGCGGCTCGCAATGCGGCAGGCTTGGACTTTGGCCGAGGCGCAAACGACTGGTCCGACGACGCGGCTCCGATCGACTTTGGAAACCGTAGCGCGAGTTGGTCTGACGGGGACGCGAGCCCGTCGATGTTGGATCGGGCGAAGAGCGTCGCGAAGTGGGCAGATCAGCCGATCGGCTGGCTCGACGATGTCCGCAAGACAGCTCAGCGTGGTAACGAGCAGATTGGCGATGCACTCAACGCGCTCGGCTTGCACGGACTGGCGGACGCTCACGGCGCATGGGGCGATCTCACGGGATCGTCGATGCCGACGAGACCGTGGGAACTCGCGCTGAGCGCGGCACCCTACGCTGGCAAAGCTGGACCGTTGCTGAGGGAAGGCGCGACGGCGTTCGGGCCGCAGATCGAAAGGATGTTCGAGCGCGCGGTGCCGTCGCTTCGCGTCAACATGGTTCCGGACGGTCCATCTTTCGGGCCCGCGTCTCCGGAAGGTTCATCGCCGAAGTCCGCGTCTCCTGAAGGTTCATCCTCGACGCCCGCGTATCCAGACGGACTGGCGTATCGAACTGACTTGGCCCGTCATCTCATTGGGCCTGATGGATTCAAACAGTCGGGGGCGTTGCACGGTACGCACAACTTAGAAAATGCGAAAGCGGCTCTTGATAGGAAAAATGCTACCTATAACTTGAATCCGACCGGTACAAATGGTATATCTGAACTCGGCTATCAATACACGAAGCCGAACGGGAGTGTTGTCAAGGAGTCGAAGACTGTGTACGACCCGTCGGTATTCAGTGATCAAGCAATGCTTGATCTGTCGCAGCGCGTCGGACAGCGAGCGTATGAGGCGTATCTGAAGGATCCGAGCAAAACACGCGCTGATTTAAGTGAAGGGGGGATGAACCTGCGGGCGTACATCAATATCGACCGTAAGACTGGTCTGCCCTATGTTGGTAACGTGCATCCATTAGGTGATTGAGGTTATGGACTATTTCAAAGAGGCGTTTGGCGGGTTTCATCCGCTCTTCGATCAAGATGCGGCGCTGAAATTGGCGCTTGATGTCATCTTTGCCGATCATCGTTTAGATGACTTAATTAGTGTGATTTCTTTTGAAGAACGCGTTGCGGGCATAGGAGGCGAGCCCGGTTGGATCATCGAGCATCGAGAAGAATTCGATGAAGGGTGGCCACAAGGTTCAACGTTTAGAAGTTTTGTTGAGCCAGAGGTTTATCCCATGGAGAACCCGGAGTTTTATTGCGATGACAAGACATTTCGTCGGTACGTCGAAGCAATAGCCAACGTCTATGAGGTTCGCCATCCAGAACGAAAGCAGGATCTGGATCGTCTGAAAGCAGCACTGTCCGGCCTGTAAAGCTTGAATCGCCAGGGGCCGCAAGCATTGTGCGCAGGCGATCGTTTCGCTATGGATGGCCGTATTCCTGAACTGGCATTGTCCATAGTCAACGCTTGAGCGAGTTGATATTGACCAGCGGGCCGTGAGTGTAATCGCACTCACGGCCCGCGTTCCGTTTACGGGTCATCGTTCCGTCTGACCGCCACGCCGCCAGCAACAAACGCCCGAAACGAACACAACAACCCA
>NZ_FCOI02000093.1 GCF_001544795.2 Caballeronia temeraria
TGCGACGTACTTCGATGTGAACGGCGTCATGCAAACCGCAGCGCCGAACGTCGCGCGGTTTGATCACGAACCGGTCACTGGCGCGTCGACGGGATTGCTGCTTGAGAGCGCGCGCACGAATGTGCTGCTCAACGCCAGCGCGCCGGAAAAGTGGAATTTGTTGGATGTGACCGTGACGACGGACGGCACGCTTGCGCCGGACAAGAGCACGCTCGCCCGAAAAATTATTGAAGGAACTGCGAACACCGTACATGCAGTCTCTCAGTACTACACCACGTCGATTTCGACGAGCACGCAATGGAGCCTGTGGGTGAGGCTCAAACCGGCCGAGCGCACCGTCGCGATGGTGATGCTGACGGACAGCGGCTCCGTCGACTACTGCTGTGCCGACTTCAATCTGCCTTTGGCTACGGTTGGCAAGACCTATGGCGGCTCGGGCGCCTGGAGTCTCAAGAGCGCGACGTGCATCCCGCTCAAAGACGGCTGGGTGGAGTGCCGCGTCAGTGGAATGGTGTCGAGCGGAACCGGTGTGCGCGCCAACGTGTATCTCATGAAAGCCGACGATCTGAGTCGCCCCTCCACGGGTGACGGCGTCTCGGGCTTCTATTTCGGCGGCGCGCAGATGGAGATGGGCACGAGCACGAGCTTCATTCCGACGACATCAGCCACCACGACGCGCACGAACGAGTACCTGTCCATCAAAGATACGGGTGCGATCAATCCGCTGGAGGGTACGCTAGTGTTCGACGGTGCCTTTCGCGGCGTCGTGGGCGGCGGCATGTTCGCCTTCTCGCTCGACGACGGCGTGAACAGCGGCATCGGCATCTATAAGGCGTTGGGCGGAGGCGGCCTGGTTGCGTACAGTGGAGGTGCGACAGGAACGTCTCTCGGCAAAACGGTCGCTGATGGTGAGCGTTTCCGAGCGGCCATTGCATACAGCGCCGGCGGAGCATCGGCCGTGGCGTCGATCAACGGCGGTGCGCCGATCACAATTACTGCGACCAAGGCGTTCACGCCAGCGTTGCTGTCGATTGGCTCGGCTCGCAGTCAATTCAATGCGTGCGAATCCGTCCGCTCGCTGCAGTACTGGCCGCGACGTTTAAGCGACGCCGAACTTTCCGACGCAACCCGGCTTCAATTGACGAACGTGTCAGCGACAGACGAGCTATTCGGCATCGGCGATGGCGTCACGAAGTCATTCCCGCTGACGTATCGCGGTGTTCCGTTGAGCGCTGTGTCGTCGGCATCGGTCTATCGTGAAGACTGGCAAGGCAAGCAGATTCTGTATTCAACGCCTCGGACGAATCTTGCGTTGAACTCGAATGATCTGGACGCCCAGACGTGGAGTCACTACTACGTCACACCGGCAACGCTGACAAAGGGCGCTATTGGACCAGATGGCACTGCTACGGCGTGGTCTTTCCCGCTATCGGACTGTACCGGCAATAACAACAACACTGCCGGCCTTCTTTATAGCATCGGCGCGCAGATTTACCCCTCAGGAACGAAGGCTTGCGTAAGTGCATGGCTTCGGGCCGATCAACCATTGCAATTCAGAATCTGTGTCGACGACGCCAATCAAAAGATCCTCAAGCTCGATACGGTATGGAGGGCCTACAGCGTCTCGGGTACAGCGAATGGAACGGGACGCGCGGTCGAGTTGTTCATGAGCAAGACGGATAACGTCGGCGTCCCCTTGACCGCGAAGGTGTATATCGCATGCGTCGAAGCAGAAAAAGGCGCGACGCCCGGAAGCTATATCCCGACGAAGTCAACCGCGGTAACGGTAACGGATTACGACTTGTCAAACGCTGTCGTGACGTTCTCGGCGCCGCCCGTAGCGGGCGCACGTCTGACCTGGAGCGGCGGGGGGAGCATCGTATCATGACATTTTTCGACGACTGCTCGCGCGGAGCACCAACCATTCTGCAAGGAGTCTGGGCGTGACGCCCAACGCATCACGCACATGACAGCAAGCCGCCTTCGGGCGGCTTTTTTATTTGGGAGATCGCACGAATGACGTTGGACCAAGGCGTAAGACCGCTCGGTGGACTTGGCAGTGCGAACGACTACACGAAGAACATCGTCAAGAATGTCTGACAATCTCGATTTCGATTACGACTCGAATGACGTGCTCGACACGTCTGCTTCGTCGCCAGAGCAGGTGTACAACATGTCGCCCGCGGCGATGCAGCCGCAGACAACCGACGCAGGACCG
>NZ_FCOI02000094.1 GCF_001544795.2 Caballeronia temeraria
AACGATCTCAACAACGGCACGCTCGAAGAGACGGCGAAGCAAAACAACAGCCTCGGCAAAGCGGCGCAACGGCTGCTGGCGCGCATCGACGAACGCGCGCCGGCGACGCCCGCGGCGCAGCCGTCGCCCGACACGGCGATGCCGGGTGCGCCCACAGCCAATGCAGATTCTGCCTCGACGAGCAGTGCGAGCGATGCACGAGCAGAGCCGGCGGCCGGGGACAAGCGTGGCTATACGGATGATGTGTACGCGCAGTTGGTCGATGCCTTTGGCCGCGCCGATGGCGTGAGTTCGTCTGGCTCGACCGGGGGCATGATGTTCGCGGGTCCGGGCGCGCCGTCGAGCGACTTTCAGTTGCCGACGGTATTTGTGACCCCTGACTCGGCGAAACTTCACCCGCAGTTTGTGACTCCTGAAGGTGCATCCACCGGCCTGGCTTACGGTCCTGGCTATAATGGCGCGCTTTCCGGATTGACGGTCGCCCCCGCTGGCTTCGGAAACGACGTTGATTTGAATGCAGCCGCGTTCAGGGTGCCGACGACCGGTACAGGCAAGTCGTCGTGGGACGCGTTGACGCAGCAGGCCGATGCGCGAATCGCGGACGGGACGTATGACCGGTTTTCGGACATGGGTCATGCGATCACCGATCCGGGCTCGTTCGGCGATCGACTTAAGCGGTTAGCTCACGCAGCCACCTATACGCGCCCCGACGCTGACGAACAAACCGCGGCGGCTTTGAGCCCGCCGCCGATGAGCACTGGCGATGCTGCGATAGATAGCATGCGTAGTTCGCCTTTCGCGGGAATGGCGGGTGGCATTGCGTACGAGCTTGGCGGCACTGATACGGACGCGCTATACGCGTCGCAGGCGGCGGGCAGCCTCGGCGGCGTGGCTGCAAGCGTTGCTGGATATCAATTACCGAAGGCGCTGCAAGCGGAAAGTCGAGCGTCCGTTTCGCGCAGCAATGCTAAAGTCCGTGTCGCGCCGGTTGACGTTGGGACACTTGAGGAGCCTGCGGGGAGTGCGGACAATGCTCGTCAAACTAACCCACCGAAGGCGGAGAGTCCTATTTGGCGAGGTTTCAAGAATGCTAAGAACGGGGTAAAGACCGACGGGACACGGTTATTTCAATGGGATCACGATCATGACGATATTGAGGTTTACAACAAACGCCTCGTGCATATGGGTTCAATGGACCCGGTGACTGGCCTAATTTATAAACCGCCCGTTCCTGGTCGAAGGCTTAAAAACTGGTAATGCCATGAAAAAGCGTGAAATACTGCAAGAACTGATTGAAGGTCTGATCACTGATGCACAGGCTGAAGAATTTCTCAATGAAATCTTGGAGGATGTGGATAGGACTATTCATGTGCATGATCTCTTAGGTATGTCTATATACGAATGGACCGCATATGTACACGGAGTCGGGCTCCATGAACTCGCGAGTTGGCGTGCTCATGGATGGCCAAACCGGTGTTTTGTCTGCGGGCAGCTAGTCCATGTTGAGAACGCTGGATGGCTGGCTCGAGAACATGATGGCCGAATGCATCTGAGGCATGTTGTTTGTCTGAACGAAAGTTGAAGAAGTGGCCTGACTTAATTCAACGATGTTGATCGAATTAAAAAGGATGGTTCGTCGTGAAAATGACGGAATCGTCCGTATCTGTCGTCAGTGATCGGGTTTGAAGCCTGCCTGTTCAAGCCAGCGGCCCATCAGTCGGATATGCGTTACGCTGCGCTCGTCGGCGTCACAGTCGATCGAGCATAGAGAACTTCGTTGTTGCTTTGAGAATTGCATCGGCCGTATCCGCTCTTCCAGAATTCGCAGTGCTAAGCGGGCCGTGAGTGTAATCGCACTCACGGCCCGAGTTCCGTTTACGGGTCATCGTTCCGTCTGACCGCCACGCCGCCAGCAACAAACGCCCGAAACGAACACAACAACCCA
>NZ_FCOI02000095.1 GCF_001544795.2 Caballeronia temeraria
CGCACGAGCACGCCGGTGGACCAGCCATCGGAGATGATGTGATGCATCGTGAAGAGCAGGACGTGCTGATCTTCCGCAAGACGCAGCAGTTGAGCACGAAGCAACGGGCCGTGCTGAAGATCGAAGGGGCGGCTGGCTTCGGCTTGTGCAAGGCGTCGGATTTCGTCGGCTTGTGCAAGCGTGTCCAACTCGATAAGCGGCAGCGCGAGTTCGAGTTCGGCAGCGATGTGCTGCACGGCCTGACCGTCGTGTTGAACGAAGGAAGTGCGCAGGCTTTCATGACGCGCGACGAGTACGTTCAATGCGGCTTGGAAGGCCCGAACATCGAGTGTGCCGCTTAAGCGCAAGGCGATCGGAATGTGATACGTCGATTGTCCGGGATTAAGTTGTTCAAGGAACCACAGACGTTCTTGAGCGAACGACAACGGCAGATGCGCGGGACGCACCGACGCTTGCAAAGGCGGCAGCACACTGGCATCGCCAGAAGAAGAGAGCGCTTCTGCAAGCGATGCAACAGTAGGCGCATCGAACAGTGCACGCAGAGGCACTTCAATCGAAAGTGCCTCACGCAAACGCGAGACGAGTTGCGTAGCGAGCAGCGAATGCCCACCGAGGGCAAAGAAGTTATCGAACACACTCACGCGTGCGAGCCCGAGCACATCGGCGAAGCATTGCGCAAGCGACGCTTCGAGCGATGTACGCGGCCCGACATAAGCCGCAAGATCCTGCCATTGCGGATCGGGCAATGCGCGCCGATCGAGCTTGCCGTTGGGCGTAAGCGGCAGCGCATCGAGCACGACGAACGCCGATGGCACCATATAGTCCGGCAGACGTTCGCTCAACTGCTCGCGCAAGACGCCGCCATCGATATCGCTCGTTCCAGTGACGTAAGCGACGAGTTGCTGATCCTGCGTTTTCTCATGCCGCGCCCGCGCGATGACCACGGCTTCACGCACAGCCGGATGACTGGCGATCTGCGCCTCGATCTCGCCGAGCTCGATACGAAAGCCGCGAATCTTGACCTGATGATCGTTGCGGCCGAGGAACTCGATATTGCCATCGGCGCGATAACGCGCGAGGTCTCCCGTTCGATACATGCGACTACCCGGAGCGAACGGATCGTCGAGAAAGCGTTCGGCGGTGAGTTCGGGCCGATTCAGATAGCCCCGCGCCACACCCGCACCACCGATATATAACTCGCCCACCGCACCAGGCGGCATCAGGCGACGATCGGCATCGAGCAGATAGATGCGCGTATTGGCAATGGGCCGGCCGATGGGCACACGATTCGTTTCTTCAGCAAGGCATCGATATGCGGTTGCCCATACCGTCGCTTCCGTGGGACCGTACTCGTTGTAGAGCGATACCGGCCGAGGCAGCGTGGAGCTCTGCCGCGCGAGATTCGGCGGGCACGCCTCGCCCGCGACGATGATCTCCCGAAGCTTATGCTCGCCGCTCGACGACATGCTATCGAGAATCGCCTGGCCGAGAGACGGCACACACAGCACTCGCGTGATGTCGCGATCGCGCACCAGCCTGATGATTGCGTTCGGGTCGCGGGCCGTGTCGATATCGACGAGAGCAAGACAGCCGCCGTTCGTCAGCGTGCCGAAGAGGCCGGCGACAGAACTGTCGAAGGCAAGCGACGAAAGGAGCAGAAAGCGTTCATTCGCGGCGTGCTCATAGAACTGATGCCGCGCATAAGTCGATGCGACCAGTGTCCGGTGTTCGATCGCAACACCCTTGGGCTTGCCTGTCGAACCCGAGGTGTAGATCACGTAGGCAAGGTTATGTGGCGCGACATCGGTATGCAGATTATCTTGCGAGAGCGCGTCGTCGAGCGATGCATCGGGATCGAGCACGGTCAGCGTTCCAGTGTCGCCCAGCGCTTCACGACCGGCGGCGTCGGCGAGCAGCAGTCGTGGAGTGGCATCGGT
>NZ_FCOI02000096.1 GCF_001544795.2 Caballeronia temeraria
ACCGATGCCACTCCACGACTGCTGCTCGCCGACGCCGCCGGTCGTGAAGCGCTGGGCGACACTGGAACGCTGACCGTACTCGATGCATCGCTCGACCACGCGCTCTCGCAAGATAATCCGCATACCGATGTCGCGCCGCATAACCTTGCTTACGTGATCTACACCTCGGGTTCGACAGGCATACCTAAAGGCGTGATGGTCGAGCATCATCATGTGGCGAATCTGCATCACGCGTTGCAATCGACGGTATTCGCGAATTGCGCGCCGAACGCCGGCGTCAGTCTCAATGCCAGCATCGCGTTCGATTCTTCGCTCAAAAGCTTGACGTCCTTGCTAGCGGGACACCGGCTCATCGTGATTCCCTCCGCCGTACGCGCCGATGGCTCAGCGCTGATCGAATTCCTGAATGCGCGCGGCGTAGATGTGCTCGACTGCACGCCGACTCAGCTCGATGTTTTGCTCGTCACCGGCCTGCTCGAACAGCGGCGCTCCGATCTGACGCTGCTCGTTGGCGGCGAAGCGATCACGCAACAAACGTGGCATCGCCTTGCACGGGCCGAACAGATCCGCGCTTTCAATGTCTATGGTCCGACCGAATGCACCGTCGACGCGGCCATCACGGAGATCACAACCGAACTGCCGCAGCCCGTCATCGGCAAGCCGATTGTCAACGCACATATTTATCTGCTCGATGCGCAGCGTCGCTTGATGCCTCCCGGCGCGATGGGGGAGTTGTATATCGGCGGCGCGGGTGTGTCGCGAGGCTATCTGAATCGGCCCGAACTCACTGCCGAGCGCTTTCTCGATGATCCGTTCGCGCCCGGCGCGCGCATGTATCGCACGGGTGATCTCGCGCGTTATCGTGCCGACGGCAATATCGAGTTTCTGGGGCGTAACGATCATCAGGTGAAGATGCGCGGTTTTCGTATCGAGCTTGGCGAAATCGAAACGCAGCTCGCTGATCATCCGGCCGTACGTGACGCCGTGGTCATCGCGCGTGCCCGCCACGAGAAGACGCACGATCAGCAGCTCGTCGCTTATGTCACGCTGGCTTCCGAAACCGATGCGAGCGCCCTGCGCGAACATATGAGCTCGCGTCTGCCGGACTATATGGTGCCATCGGCTTTCGTGACGCTGGATGCCTTGCCGCTTACGCCCACGGGCAAGCTCGATCGGCGTGCATTGCCCGATCCGCAGTGGCAGGATCTTGCGGCTTATGTCGCGCCGCGTACTTCGCTCGAACACTCGCTCGCGCAATGCTTTGCGGATGTGCTCGGGCTCGAACGCGTGAGTGTGTTCGATAACTTCTTTGCCCTCGGTGGGCATTCGCTGCTCGCTACGCAACTCGTTTCGCGTGTGCGTGAGGCGCTTTCCGTCGAGGTGCCTCTGCGCAAGCTGTTCGACGCGCCTAGCGTTGCATCGCTTGCCGAAGCGTTGGAGGAATCGCCTCGTCATGTGAGTGCATTGCCTGCGCTGCACGCTATTGAACGTCCCGCGCATCTGCCGTTGTCGTTCGCTCAAGAACGTCTGTGGTTCCTTGAACAACTGAATCCCGGACAATCGACGTATCACATTCCGATCGCCTTGCGCTTAAGCGGCACACTCGATGTCCGCGCCTTCCATAGTGCTTTAAATGCACTTGTTGCGCGTCATGAGAGCCTGCGCACTTCCTTCGTTCAACACGACGGTCAAGCCGTGCAGCACATTGCTGCCGAACTCGAATTGCCTCTGCCGCTTATCGAGTTGGACACGCTTGCACAAGCCGACGAAGTCCGACGCCTTGCACAAGCCGAAGCCAGCCGTCCCTTCGATCTTCAACACGGCCCATTGCTTCGCGCTCAACTGCTGCGCCTCGCGGAAGATCAGCACGTCCTGCTCTTCACGATGCATCACATCATCTCCGATGGCTGGTCCACCGGCGTGCTCGTGCG
>NZ_FCOI02000097.1 GCF_001544795.2 Caballeronia temeraria
TACGGGGTACGGTGCTTCGCCATAATGGGCACCTCCTGAACAAAAGGATAGATGTCCACGAAAGCGGGTCAACTCCACCAGAGCAATTCGATCGGTTCAACCGATCTGCCAGTTATCTGACAGAAAAGTGGCAGACGGGCGTGCGCGCTGGTTCCTTTTGTCGAAACGTCCGGATAACTGTCAGTTAGCTCTCCACGAACGGTGAGATGGCGAATCAACCGTGTGAAGCGCCTCAATCTGTCAGTTATCAAGACGAAATCGGTAGGAAAAGTCCCCGTTACGCCTGTCCAACTCTACAGATCGGCGCGCAATGTCAAGGAAGCAAAAGCTCGCAACATTTAGGCAGCTTTTAACTCTTCGCATGGTCGCGGCGCCGGTATTCTTCTACTCACCAACCGCGCGTATGCGCATCGACCCTCCTGAAAAGGACCATCGAGGGGACCGCTTTGCCTAGCGAAAACCCCCTCTGTCACGGCCGCAAAATGAAGCGGCCTTTTTCTTAATCTAATCAAGTTCAAAGCGACCCAAAGTGAGGACGCTGGACACGCGATATCCATTGGGTTTGCGGGCGGTTTTGCCCGAGTGTCCGAGATGAGACGGATTGGGAGCGCGCGGACACTCGTCCGTGGGTGCTCTTTTTCCAGCTCAAGGAGGATGGACGCATCCTTACAGCACACGACGCTGGGTACGTTGCATGAGGTCCGACACACCGCGACCGAGTGAACGCGCTTTGGGATGGGGGACCAGCGGCAAGCTGCTCCCTGTACGGAAGACGAACGGGCGGCGCACCCGGAAAAAAGCAGCGCAAAAAGATTACCGAGCACTTGGCTGAGGTCGTGCGTCGCAAAGACGGGGCACACCGGCGCGCAACAGCGCGTCTAGGGCCGGCGCGGTAGCCGTGGCAGCGGCAAAGCCGAATCGCACAGTTAGCTGTATGCGGTTCGACTGCTGGGAGCAGCAGGAGATACACAACGACGAGAGGCTCCGCGAAGCGGGCCCGCGTTGGAAGTACTCCGGCAGCAAACCAGCGGCAGTCAACACGCGAAGCGTGACGACTGGCAGCACGCAGCAGTACGGAGGTCGATGCACGTTTCTTCCACGTGCGGGGCTATCGAATGGAATCGCTAAAGGACAGGAAGGCAGGACCCGGCGGGGATACGCAGCGGCTGTGCGGCATGACCCGGGGATAGGCTCCTGAGGCATGCGGCGCGGTGGCACGGAAGGGCACCGCTCATAGCTGAGCCCGGTTGCTGACTGGTCTGCATAAAGGAGAATGCGGTTGGTAGAGCCGCTAAGAAATGACTTTTCGCGGCAGAACTCGTCTCGAACTACATGGCCATTGCGTCGTATGAGCTGGAGCGGTACCGCACCAATGCGCGCGCTGATGTGCGCTGAGATGATCGACAGGTCAGGCGCTGATGCGCTGACGCGATTGCTGTGCGAGTGGACGCCCAGGGCGGAAGTGTTATCGAGCGTCGCCACCTTGGCACTGAAGCGCTGTCAAGACGGAAGCGATGCACAAGGGACACAGACACAGCACTTTCCGACTGCGCCGAAACAAAGCCGACGACGTTGGATTTTCACGCTGGTAGATCACGCCTTCGAGGCTGAAGTTGCGTGGTCTCTATGGCGGCTGTCGATTACCTACGGTTTCGACGATACCCGATCCAAGCGAAGAGCACTCCGGCATGCGGCGATAGCTGGATGGATTTGTGGCACGTGCACGGATGGCGGAGTCCCGGATGGGTTTTCGCGGTCATGTCAGTTGGAATTCGCATTCGAGAGGGGCCGAGCAATCTACGCGGTGGATGAAAAGCGGCAATCAACAGTACGCGATCCACGAACGACGCCCCTCGGAGTAAGGTTGAGTAAGGTGGAGAGCGCGTGATGTATGTCAGCAATGCG
>NZ_FCOI02000098.1 GCF_001544795.2 Caballeronia temeraria
CGCAGGGCGTTGACATCGATCTCCGACATCAACGTGACGTATGCGACCAGTTGCTGATCCTGCGTCTCTTCATGTCGTGCACGCGCGATGACTACGGCTTCGCGCACGGCCGGATGATTGACGAGCTGCGCCTCGATCTCGCCAAGCTCGATACGGAAGCCGCGAATCTTGACCTGATGATCGTTGCGGCCGAGGAACTCGATGTTGCCATCGGTGCGATAACGGGCGAGGTCGCCCGTGCGATAGAGCCGCGTACCGGGTGCAAATGGACTGGCGATGAACCGTTGCGCCGTGAGCGCCGCGCGCCGCAGATAGCCGCCCGCGACGCCTGCGCCGCCAATATAAAGTTCGCCCGTTACGCCGAGCGGTAGATGCCGCAGGTTTTCATCGAGCACGTACGCGCGCGTGTTGTCGAGTGGCTGTCCGATGGGAATAGACGTGCCATAGGATATGGCATCGTTCAGCACATGAGTCAGAACGCCGACGGTCGTTTCGGTCGGACCATAGTGATTGAGGATGCGCAGTTCAGGCTTGAGTGCCTGCAGGGATAGAATCCAGTCGGAACGAGTGGCTTCTCCGCCCAGCACGAGCAATTGCGTCGGCAGTGCGGGAGAGGTGTCGAGCGTGATATCGACGAGTGCACGCAGGTGTCCCGGCACGATCTTCAGAACGCCAATCTTGCGCTCGCGCATGTACTGTCCGAACAGATAGCCATCGGAGGTTCGTTCCGTCGAGAGTATGTGCAGCTCATGGCCCGCAACCAACGCACCGAACAGGATCGTGTGACCAAGGTCGGTCGCAATGGTCGATGCCAGAGCCATGCTGCTCGGCGGGCGGACGTTCATCCTGGCCAGCACTCCGCTCAGATAGTTGGCGAGGTTACGGTGACTCAGCACGACGCCCTTCGGCTTGCCTGTGGAACCGGAGGTGTAGATCACGTAGGCCGGATATGGCGGACGCACATCGACGCCCGGATCGATGTCCGGGCGGGCATCGATCAGGCTCGTTTCGGTCTCTGGGCATACGACAGGCGCGCTCTGCGCGAGCGCCGGGAAGCGCTCGAGAAGCTGCGGCTGCGTAACGAGCAGCGACACCTGCGCATCGTCGAGCATGTAATCGAGCCGCTCGGCGACGGAGGTGGGATCGAGCGGAACGTAAGCGCCACCTGCCTTGAGTATCGCCATCAACGCGATGATCATGCCGATGCCGCGCTCCATGCACAGCGCCACGCGATCTTCAGGACGCACGCCCAAGGCGATCAGATGATGCGCAAGCTGATTGGCACGCGCGTTGAGTTGCGCGTACGTGAGTGACTCGTCTTCAAAGACCAGCGCGATCGCATCAGGCGTGCGCTGAACCTGTTGCTCGAAGAGTTGATGGATGCACATATTCTCCGGATACGCCGCCGCCGTGTCGTTCCAGCGTTCGAGTAACGCGTGTTCTTCGGGCAGCACGAGTTCGAGCGCGTGCAGCGGCGCATCGGGTTGATCGAGCGCTTGTTCGAGCAAGCTCGTGAAGCGCGCACCGAGGCGGGTGATGGTGATCTCGTCGAACAGATCGGTTGCGTAACTGAAGGTGCCGGTCAAGCCTTCCTGGGTATGCGTGAGGCTCAAGGTGAGATCGAACTTGGCGCCGGCTTCGGCTGCGGGCAACAGTTCGAGCGTAAGCCCCGGTAAAGCGAGCGCTTGCATTGGCGCGTTCTGCAATACGAACATCACCTGAAACAGCGGCGTGCGACTGGTATCGCGAACCGGCGCGAGTGCTTCGACGAGCTTTTCAAACGGCAAATCCTGATGCGCATACGCGGCAAGCGTCCTATCACGGACTTGCGCGAGCAG
>NZ_FCOI02000099.1 GCF_001544795.2 Caballeronia temeraria
GCAGGCCGTCCGGGAGCGCGCTTACCTGCTCTGGGAGAAGGAAGGACGCCCTGAAGGGCGTGCCGAAGAATTCTGGCATCGCGCGCTCGAGCAGCATCTCCGGGAGCGAGCCTATGTTCTATGGCAGCAGGAAGGAAGTCCCGAAGGACGACAGGATGAATACTGGCGTCCGCTGGTCGATTTCCAGGCCCAGTGATGCCTGCCTGCCCGGGACAGTCGGGCGGGCATGCGACGAAGGCGGGATCCGCCAGATAGAGCGGCCGGTCTTCAGCGTCGCCGAACGAGTGATATTTGAATGTGCGACACGCTTTCGCTAAGGAGCCTGTTACCTTGGACAAATATTTACGCCAAAAGAGGAGCGCACTACGAAAAGCATTGACAGTCCCCATGCCGCACTATATTGTGGGTCTCGAAATATTCAAGAAGCTCGATTGCTGATCACCATTTTCCGCCTCGTCTGCGCGGTACTCGCTGTCCTCTCTTCTTCCTTGAAGTTTTTGTCGCTCCGCACCGGAGCTGTTATTTTTATTTCAGGGAATTCTCATGGATACCGGTACTGTCAAGTGGTTCAACGATAGCAAGGGTTTTGGCTTCATTACTCCGGACGCTGGTGGCGAGGATCTCTTCGCGCACTTCTCGGAAGTTCGCGGCGACGGCTTCAAGACGCTCGCCGAAAACCAGAAGGTGAGCTACGAGACAAAGCGCGGCCCGAAGGGTATGCAGGCTGCGAATATCTCGCCGCAGTAACGTAGTTCAAGGGCCGGCCTGCCGGCCCTTTGCTTTATCTGCCTGACTAGCATCCTCGCGGAGCCCTGCGCTCCCGATCTGATCGCCGGGTTTCCACCCGCGCATCATTTGTCTTTCCGACACGATCCGTCTCGCCCCAATTTAATTTATTCCGCCTGTGCGACATGATGTCGTGCGGCCGGTTATCGCTTATGCAAAATAATAAACATATTCACCAGTACAACGGTTATTCAGTCTCGCCGTCCGCACACCTGTTACCTGACGGCTGGTTTGCTGCCAACCTGCTGCTCACAAGAGGTGACGCCCGCAATGCCGAGCCGGTGTCCTACCAGTTTGATGCGCTCGACTATTTCGATAGCGAAACGCAGGCTCTGGGGCACGCTGCCGCATGGGCGCGCGGCTGGGTCGACAGCCGCGGCTAATCCGGCATGGCCTGCAGCACACCAGCGGCCATTGCGCCACTCAGACAGATCGCCAGCGTTTGATCGCCTGGTCTGCACCGCGGTATTCCGTCATTCGCATTGCAAGGAGCAGAGATGGCTTTATTGGTCATGCAGGTCGCAGTGAGCGGGGAGCTGGTGGAGGTATTCGAGATGTCGGTTGATGATGTCGACGGACACCGGATGCTCGCCTGCGCCAGTCAGGACGAGCGGGTGATCTATCGCGCCGGCCAGATCCTCGAAGACGGTGAGGTCTGGATCGATCTCATCGACCGCGACGGCGAGACGCTGCTTGATCAGGTGGCATGTTTTCATCGGGCCGATGCCGCCGATGCGCTGCAGGTTCATTTCGACATGAATGCCGAGGTCGTTAAAGACTGTCTTTCAAAGTCAAATGTTACCTCCCTGTATGCCAGGCATCGCGTAGCTGCGCAGGCATACTTCCGCAAGATTGATCGCCTCGTCGACTGCTCCGCAGTGAACTCCAGACAAAGCAATCGCCGGCGGGTCGGTGACGCGAGCGTCATGGATCTCGTGACCGAGCTTCGCAGGCGGCTGGATGGTGTGGACACCCTGCTCGCACTCAGCGAGCTGCCGACGCGCGTCCA
>NZ_FCOI02000100.1 GCF_001544795.2 Caballeronia temeraria
TTTCCCTGACTCTGCTAGTTTTGTTTTTGAGGCGCAGAGTTGCTTCCCTATAATGTCCATATGCAAGTTGATGTTTCATAAGCGGAACACAACGGTTCCTTAGGATCACATAATGGATGAACAGTGGCAAAGCGTTGGGCGCATAGATCAGATCGCTGAGGACGCGCCGATTGAATTCAAGGGGCGTGGCGTAGAAGTGGGCGTCTTCAAGGTCGGCGAAAGTCTCTACGCCATCGAGAACGTATGCCCGCATGCGTATGCGTTGCTGACACAGGGCTTTGTTGATGGAGACACGGTCGAGTGCCCCTTGCACGAAGCGGTCTTCCACATCCCAACCGGAAAGTGTTTGAAAGAGCCCGGGGGACGCGATCTGAAGATGTACGCGGTGCGTCTTGCCGGTGAAGAAATCCAGATCAAGGTGGAGTGACATGTCGGAAGTGACCGTGAACTTTAATCCATTCCTCAAGCCATGGCTGGCACCGCAGCCGAATAACGTTGCGGGCAAGGGCGTGATCGAGCGGCCCGGCCAAGTCGAGAATTTCCCATGGCAGGCGCGTAAGGCGGAGCCGACGCAGTACGAGAACGACTTCGGTGACGCGCTAGAGAAAGTATTCGCCGACGGAGCGTTGCAACTGCACGAAGTCAGCGACGGGTTGAATCGCGTCGGTTTTCGCACGCCGCACGGTGGTCTGTGGACACCCGAGACGCTGGCCGCCGAGCTGCACGCGCTGGCCGAATAAGCGCGCGGCTCTTCACCCTTTAACAAATTAGTCTTCGGAGTTTTGCATGTCGTCCCCCGTCGATCGGAATTCTCAAGAAGTCGATGCTGCCCAAGCGCTGGTCAAGCGTGGGTTACGCAACTACTGGTACCCGGTCTCGCCGAGCTGGCGAGTGGGCAACGCGCCGGTGGGCGTGACGCGGCTGAGCGAGCAGATCGTTCTGTGGCGCGATCAAGAAGGCAAGGTGCACGCGCTGGAAGACCGTTGCCCGCATCGGGGCGCACGTCTTTCGCTGGGCTGGAATCTTGGTACCAGCGTCGCATGCTGGTACCACGGCGTCGAGGTGAA
Organism: Caballeronia temeraria; assembly: GCF_001544795.2. Lineage (GTDB taxonomy): Bacteria > Pseudomonadota > Gammaproteobacteria > Burkholderiales > Burkholderiaceae > Caballeronia > Caballeronia temeraria. The sequence continues at coordinate 1,068 of NZ_FCOI02000100.1, forward strand.
CGGGCAAGGGACGGTGACCAATGTGCCGGCGGTTGCGGATTGCCCGTTGGAGGGCCGCAAGTGCGTGAAGTCGTATCCGGTAGAGGAGCGTGCTGGCGCAATTTTCTTGTGGTTCGGAGACGAGGCTCACCGAGATCCGGCGCCATTGGAGCTGCCCGAAGAGCTGGCATCGGAGGAGTATTCCAGGTTTCTGTGCGTCGGCAATTGGAAGGTGAACTACCAATACGTGATCGACAACGTCATGGACCCGATGCACGGTGCTTATCTGCATTCGGTGTCGCACTCGATGGCAGACGGCGACAAGCGCGCAGAGATGCGGGTGAGAAAGACCGAGCGCGGTCTGATGTTTGAGAAGGTCGGGCAGCGCGATGTGAACTTCGACTGGGTCGAACTGGGCGAGACGGGCAACTTGTGGATGCGCTTGGCGATTCCGTATGCCAAGAAGTTCGGCCCGGGCGGCAGCTTCGGCATCGTGGCGATGGCCACGCCGGTCGACGAAGACAACAGCCAGTGCTTCTTCTGGCGCACGCGCAAGGTCTCAGGTTGGGAGCGAGACGCGTGGCGCTTTCTGTATCGCAACCGCCTCGAGGGATTGCACTGGAACGTGCTGGAGCAGGACCGTTCCATCCTTGAGGGTCTCGCGCCTGATGCAGTAGATCACGAGTTCCTTTATCAGCACGACGTCGGCATTACCCGCGTACGCCGCTTGATGAAACAACGCGCGCA
>NZ_FCOI02000101.1 GCF_001544795.2 Caballeronia temeraria
TAGCTACGAGCCTGTCGTCGTACACGACGGGCAGCCATATTGATGTTTCTGGAGGCGTTGCGCGACATGTCTAATAAAACTACTGTTGGCGATGTGATCGCCGCTTTTCTCGAGCAGTGCGGCGTGCAAACGGCGTTCGGCGTGATTTCGATTCATAACATGCCGATGCTTGATGCAATTGGCCGACGGGGCAAGATTCGATTCGTTGGCGCACGAGGCGAGGCGGGTGCGGTGAACATGGCCGACGGTCTGGCTCGCGTCTCAGGGCAACTGGGCGTAGCGTTTTCCAGCACGGGTACGGGTGCAGGCAACCCCGCTGGCGCGATGGTTGAGGCACTGACTGCGAGCACACCACTGCTGCACCTTACCGGTCAGATTGAGGCGCAGTACCTGGATCGCAACTGTGGCTACATTCATGAGGTGCCGCGTCAGTTGGAGATGCTCGCGGCGATCTCAAAGGCGGCCTACCGTGTGCGTAACGCTGAGACAGCACTGGCGACAGTGCGCGAAGCGGTGCGCGTTGCGCAGACAGCGCCGACGGGCCCGGTGAGCGTCGAGATTCCGATCGACATCCAAGGTGCCGAAATCGACTGGCCAGCCGATCTGAGCGCACCGCAGATCACTGCGCCCACACATAACAGCGCTCAGGTCGAGCGACTCGCCGATGCGCTTGCTAGTGCCAAGCGGCCGTTGCTGTGGCTTGGCAGTGGAGCGCGTCATGCAACGCGTCAAGTCGAGCGACTCGTCGCACTGGGTTTTGGCGTGGTGACCAGCGTGCATGGACGCGGTGTGCTGCCTGAAGACCACCCGATGTCACTTGGCGCTTTCAATGCACACGCTGCGGTGGAGAAGTTCTACCAAACGTGCGACGCGGTGGTGGTGGTCGGCTCCCGTCTGCGCGGTAACGAGACGATGAAATTCAAGCTGGCCCTGCCCATGCCCCTCTACCGGATTGATGCAGACGTGCTTGCGGAGAACCGCTCCTACCCGAGCGAGTTGTTCGTGCATGGCGATGCGGCACTCGTGCTCGATGAACTGGCAACCCGGCTCGAGGGTCGTCTTTCGGTAGACGACCGCTTTGCAGCCGATCTTGCCGCAGTTCGTGAGGTCGCGGTGGCAGACATGGTCAAGGGTCTTGGACCGTACAAGCCGCTGGTTCAAGCGTTGCAGGCGGTGGCGGGGCGCGACTACAACTGGGTCCGCGACGTGACGATCTCCAACTCATCCTGGGGTAACCGGCTGTTGAAAATCTTCACGCCGCGCGCGAGCGCATATGCGGTCAACGGCGGCATCGGGCAGGGCCTGCAGATGGCAATCGGTGCGGCGGCAGCGGGTTCGGCGGCCAAGACGATCTGTATCGTCGGCGACGGCGGGCTGATGTTGAACGTGGGTGAACTTGCCACCGCGGTTCAGGAGAACCTTGATCTGTTGATCGTGCTGATGAACGACCAGCGCTATGGCGTGATCAAGAACATCCAAGACAAACAGTACAACGGACGTCACTACTACGTTGAGCTGAAGCAGCCTGATTTCGGGCAATTGTGCGCGAGCATGGGCGTGAAACATCACTTGCTGACTTCCTTTGACCGAGTCCAGCAGGTGCTCGA
>NZ_FCOI02000102.1 GCF_001544795.2 Caballeronia temeraria
GAAATGGGCGCCATCGTCGGCGGCTCGAGCATCTTCCAGAACAACGGCATCAACTCCAACTACAACGGCGGCTTCTCGTTCGCCAGCCCGCAGACCAACGTCGCGCCGGTGACGCAGGTCGATGCCTCGACGCACACGAACGTCGATCTGACCAACATCACGAAGACGCTCGCGACGGTCGGCAGCGAAGTGCTCGGTACGAAGCTGTAAGCAGCATCCCTCGAAGGGAGAAGGAACCACGACGTTTCCTTCTCCCTCTCGTCAGCTTGTCAGGCCACCGCGCGCAACGCGCGAAATCACCGGCCGCCCTTTCCTTACGTAACGCCCACAAAACTCACGCCCGACGATTTTTGCCGCTAAGGGCAATCGCCTGGTTGACAGTCTCTTTTTTGACTCTCTAGAAGGCTCGCGCACGAGCATACGATGCTCTTTCAGAAGCGCTTCCTCGACTACATGCGGCAGAACATGACCGAGTCGATGGCGATTCTTTAGCGTTCGATACGGTTGTCGGTCGCGCACCGACATGTCGCGGCGATACGTCTTCCTGCATCCGACGAATGCCTGCAACGGCGCTCGCGCCGATCATGCGAGATTTGCGGCGTCGGCCTTTATTTTCCTTGCACTTCAACGAGTTGGATTAACCGAACAGTCCTTCCAGATGCTTCTGGCACGGCCCTCGCATAGTGAGATGCGAGCGCAACGATTGGTGCTCAACCAACCCACCCAGTCCCAGGAGACACATCATGCTGAAGATCGACAACCTCGCCGTTAGCAAAGAACTCGACCGCGCTGAAATGGGCGCCATCGTCGGCGGCGCGAGCATCTTCCAGAACAACGGCATCAACTCCAACGCCGTGACTGGCTTCTCGTTCGCCAGCCCGCAGACCAACGTCGCGCCCGTTACGCAAGTCGATGCTTCCACGCATACCAACGTCGATCTGACGAACGTCACGAAGACGCTCGCTTCGGTGGGCAGCCTGATCGAAGGCGCGAAGCTGTAAAACAGTTCCGTCTGCGAAGGGAGGAAGGAAACGCGCTGTTTCCTTCCTCCCTTTTTCTATTCTCCCTCCCGCCGTTCTTCCCCTTCCTCCGCAATGCCTCGCGCTCGTTATGAGCGTTTCTGTTTGACCAAACATATTTCGGATTCCAAATCATATGAAGCGCACTTGTTCGCGCGTCTGGCACTGTTCGTCCATTCCCGACACGTTTCGCGTTTCTGTCTTTCGGCGACCAACAATCGATCTCCAGCAATGATCCTCAAGGCTCGCCCATAATTGCTGTTTTAAAATTATTTTTCTATATCTATCAATGGCTTAGATTAACCGAACAGATCTTCTAGCGGCCTCTGGCACAGCCCTCGCATATGTAGCTGCGAGCGCAACGATTGGTGCTCATCCAACCAGCCAAATCCAGGAGCTACATCATGTTGAAGATCGAAAACCTCGCTGTCAGCAAAGAACTCGGCCGTGCTGAAATGGGCGCCATCGTCGGCGGCTCGAGCATCTTCCAGAACAACGGCATCAACTCCAACTACAACGGCGGCTTCTC
>NZ_FCOI02000103.1 GCF_001544795.2 Caballeronia temeraria
GCCTCTTTTGAATTCTCAGTGGGTGGTTTGGCGGGTCGAGGGCGGGCGTAAGCCCGGCGCAGCGAACCCTTGAGGCGCACTGATTCGATAAGCTGAGTCATGGCTGGTTGCGGCAGAATGCTGGAACCAGCCATGCAAGACGAAACGAACAATGACGAACCAACTGTTTGAAGCCGCGCTGGGAATCAAGGCCCCGTGGTACGTACAAAGCGTCGACTTTGATGCCGGCAAACGCCAGCTCACGATTGCGGTGGACTTCGTCGCGGGCAGCCGGTTCGGTTATGCCAGCGTCGCCGGCGAGCACCCGGTGCACGACACGCAAATCAAGCGTCTGCGCCATCTGAATTTCTTTCAGCACGAGTGCTATCTGGAAGTACGAGTGCCGCGCGTGCGCTTGCCGGACGGCTCGGTACGGTTGGTGGAACCTGATTGGGTCGGCCAACTCAGCGGCTTCACGTTGCTGTTCGAGGCGCTCGTGCTGATGCTCGCTCAGCAGATGCCGTTTGCTGCCGTGGCGCGCATCGTCAACCTGTCGTGGCACCGGGTTCACGCCATCTGCTCGCGCTATGTGGAACTGGCGCTCGCGTCGGCGGACCTGTCGGAGGTGACGACAGTGGCGATTGACGAAACCTCGTACCGGCGCGGTCATGAGTATCTGACACTGGTTGCCGACATGCAGGCGCGGCGGGTCGTGTTCGTGACGACCGGCAAGGATGCCAGCACGATTGAACGCTTCGCCGCCTATCTGGGCCAACACGGTGGCAAGCCCGAACAGGTCGGCTCGGTCAGCATCGACATGTCGCCGGCTTTCATCAAGGGAGTCAACGAACATCTGCCCGATGCGCGGCTGAGCTTCGACAAGTTTCACGTCGTCGCGCACGCGTCCAAGGCGCTCGATTCAGTGCGTCGCCAACAACAGAAGGTCGACCCGGAACTTAAAGGCATGCGCTGGACGCTGCTGAAAGACGCGAACAAGCTCAATCTGGCCCAACTGACTGACCTCGAGGCGCTCGTCAGTCAGTACACTACCAGCCGCACGGCACGCGCCTGGCTGTATCGCGAGCAACTGCGAGAAATTCTCGAGCGCAAGCAAATCAATGTCGTCTCCGAGATGTTGCAACAGTGGTGCACCAACGTCATGCGCTCGAAGGTCGAACCGATGAAGGATGTGGTGCGATTGATTCGCCGACACTTCGACGGCATCGTCGCCTGGACCCAGACTCGCCAGACCAACGGCTTCATCGAAGCCATCAACGGACTGTTTCAGGCCGCCAAGCGCAAGGCGCGCGGATACGCTCGCTTCGAAACCATGCGAACGGTCCTGTTTCTCATCGCAGGCAAACTCGACTTCTCCGCATTCAACTCGCATGCCCGCTGAAGGCCGTTACCCACTCCGTTTTCAAAAGAGCC
>NZ_FCOI02000104.1 GCF_001544795.2 Caballeronia temeraria
TGGAGTTGACCCGCTTTCGTGGACATCTATCCTTTTGTTCAGGAGGTGCCCATTATGGCGAAGCACCGTACCCCGTACCCGGCGGAATTTCGGGCCCAGATAGTCGAACTGGTCAAGGCCGGTCGCACGCCGGAGGAACTGGCCAAGGAGTTTGAGCCGACGGCGCAAACCATCTACAACTGGGTCGCGCAGGCAGCTCGTGACGCCGGTACACGACTCGATGGGCTCACCACTGCCGAGCGCGAAGAACTTACGCGCCTGCGCCGCAAGGTGCGCCAGCTTGAGCTTGAGCGAGAGATCCTCTCAAAAGCCGCGGCCTGGTTCGCACGGGAGACCGGAACGGTGCCCGAGAAGGGTTCGAGTTCATGAAAGCGAATCGGGCCGCATGGCCCATTGCCACGATGGCACGGCTGCTCGGGGTCTCCGCCAGCGGCTTTTACGCGTGGCTTGAGCGCGCGCCATCGAAGCGAGCGTGCAGCGACGCCGATCTGCTCGCGCGCATCCGGGCGATCCACGCAGGCTCGCGCGGCGTCTACGGCATGCCTCGCATTCATTTCGAACTTGCCGAGCAAGGCGTGCATGTTGGACGCAAACGCGTTGCCCGCCTGATGCGTCTGGCCGGCCTGTGTGGCGTAAGCCGGCGACGCTGGATCTCTACCACACGGCGGCAGCCCAACGCACGGCCCGCGCCGGATCTGGTGCAACGACACTTCAGCGCCGACGAGTGCAATCGACTGTGGGTGGCGGATGCGACCTACGTGCCGACCGCCGAAGGGTTCCTGTATCTCGCGGTGGTGCTCGACGTGTTCAGCCGCCGGATCGTGGGTTGGGCGATGTCGGATCACTTGTACACGGAGCTGATGCTCAGGGCGCTCGATATGGCTCTCGCGCAACGACGTCCCGCTGGCGTGATTCACCATAGCGATCAAGGCTGCCAATACACGTCCATTGCCTTCGGCCGCCGCTGCCGTGAGGCTGGCGTGCGTCTGTCGATGGGGACGGTGGCGGATTGCTTCGACAACGCCATGTGCGAAGCCTTCTTCGCGACACTCGAATGTGAACTGCTCGCCCGCACACACTTCCAAACCCGCGAACAGGCGCGGCAAGCGCTGTTCTCGTGGATAGAAGGTTGGTACAACGTCAGCCGTCGCCATAGCAGCATCGGTTACCGCTCGCCGATGCGCTACGAGCAACTTCACGAGGAACAAAACCGAATCGGCATCACTGGCGAGTTGTCCACCGCCGGCCGGCGTCGTGGTCGTAATAGGCGACCCGCCGACCGGCCGTGGACAACTCGCGGCAC
>NZ_FCOI02000105.1 GCF_001544795.2 Caballeronia temeraria
CTCATCTCGTCCAGAAACTCCCGCTTACGCGTGCGTTTGGTTGAGAGGTCCAAGCCGAGATGAAGTTGCGTCATCGTGATGCCTCCAAGTCGTTGACTTTCTAATAGTACTCCTTAACGTCACTATGAGTTGGGGTTTCGCAGAGGTTCCTTAACGTTAGCGTCAACTTTCCGGTCCCGCGTTTCAACGCCGCGGCAAGAGCACCAGGTCGGCCGCTTCGTCAGCATCTCTCAGGAGCGTCTTGCGCGGCGTGCCTATCTGCGCACGCATGGTCAGGCCACGAGCGAAATCCGTGACTTGCGTTGCGCGCGCGACTACGGGAAAGTCAGATGCTATTTCTCCCGCACTGATCGCGTCCCGGAAACGGCGCTCCACGAGCGCCGTGCCACCCGCAACGGCGCTCTGCAGAAACTGTTGAACCTCGGCGTCGTTCACACGCGGCGCGACGCATATCACAAGGCAACCCCGGGCGGACCCTTCCATGGGCTCTGGTGCAAATAGGGTCGGCGAATCGGTTAGAGTTGTCGGAGCAAAACGAACTGATGACCTGCGATGAGCAAGCTGAAGAATCTGGAGGAGTTGTTCGGTGGACGCCATTTTGATCGGGAGATCATCATTCTGTGTGTTCGCTGGTACCTGCGCTACAAGCTCAGCCTGCGCGATCTAGTCGAGATGATGGCCGAACGGGGTTTTTCGCTGGCTCACACGACGATCCTGCGCTGGGTGAGGTGTTATACGCCCGAGTTCGTCAAACGCTGGAACCGCTTTGCTACACCTGCGGGTCGCTCGTGGCGTGTCGACGAGACCTACGTGAAGATTCGTGGCAGGTGGGTCTACCTGTACCGAGCGGTGGATCGGGCTGGCCAGACGGTGGACTTCATGCTCAGGGCAAAGCGCGATGTGGCAGCGGCCAAAGCTTTTTTCAGCAAGGCCATCAGGCATCAGGGCCAGTCTCCGGAGACCATCACGCTCGATGGCTATGCTGCCTCGCATCGCGCGGTGCGCGAGATGAAGGCCGATGGTCTGCTGCCTGAAGACACGAAGGTCCAGTCCTCGAAATATCTGAACAACCTGATCGAACAGGACCATCGCCACATCAAATCCAGAACGAACGTGATGCTCGGCTTCAAACGGTTCAGGAGCGCCGCGACCACGATTTCAGGCATCGAGTTGGCGCATCGCATTCGCAAGGGTCAGTTCGATCTCTCGGACGTGTCAGAAATCTTGTGTGCTGAGGTCGATTAAAAAATCTCAGCTGATGGCGGAGGTGAAGCGCTCGCCGA
>NZ_FCOI02000106.1 GCF_001544795.2 Caballeronia temeraria
GCCGATGAACAACTGACGCGGACGGCCAATCTTCTGCTCCGGATCGGCAATCATCTCGTTCCATTGCGCGATCCAGCCCACCGTACGCGCCATCGCGAAGATGCAGGTGAACATCGACGTCGGGATGCCCAGCGCGCGCTGCACGATGCCCGAGTAGAAATCGACGTTCGGATACAGCTTGCGCGACACGAAGTATTCGTCTTCCAGCGCGATCTTTTCGAGCTCCATCGCGAGCTTGAAGAGCGGATCGTCGTGCAGGCCGAGTTCGTTCAGCACTTCGTAGCACGTCTCGCGCATCAGCTTCGCGCGCGGGTCGTAATTCTTGTACACGCGGTGACCGAAGCCCATCAGCTTCACGCCCGAGTTCTTGTCCTTCACCTGCTTGATGAACTCAGGAATGTTGTCGACGGAACCGATCTCTTCCAGCATGTTCAGCGCCGCTTCGTTCGCGCCGCCGTGCGCCGGGCCCCACAGACACGCGATACCCGCCGCGATACACGCGAACGGATTCGCGCCCGACGAACCCGCGAGACGCACCGTCGACGTCGACGCGTTCTGCTCGTGGTCCGCGTGCAGAATCAGGATGCGGTCGAGCGCGCGCACGAGCACGTCGTTGACCTTGTACTCTTCGCACGGGTTCGAGAACATCATGTGCATGAAGTTCGCGCTGTACGACAGCTCGTTCTTCGGATACACGAACGGCTGGCCGATGCTGAACTTGTACGCCATCGCAACCAGCGTCGGCAGCTTGGCGATCATGCGGATCGCCGAGACTTCACGATGACGCGGATCGTTGATGTTCAGCGAGTCGTGATAGAACGCCGACAGCGCGCCGACCGCAGCGGTCAGCACGGCCATCGGGTGTGCGTCGCGACGGAAGCCGCGGAAGAAGAAGTGCATCTGCTCGTGCACCATCGTGTGACGCGTGACCGTGTCGACGAATTCCTTGTTCTTTGCTTCGGTCGGCAGTTCGCCGTTCAACAGCAGGTAGCAGGTTTGCAAAAAGTCGACGTGGGTCGCGAGGTTTTCGATCGGATAACCGCGATACAGCAGCTCGCCCTTATCGCCGTCGATATAGGTGATCGCGGAATTGCACGACGCCGTCGACATGAAGCCCGGGTCATACGTGAACTTGCCGGTCTGACCGTACAACTTGCGGATGTCGATCACGTCCGGGCCCATCGTGCCCTTGTAGATCGGCATTTCGACGCTCGGCGAGTTGTCGCTGAA
>NZ_FCOI02000107.1 GCF_001544795.2 Caballeronia temeraria
ACTTGCCCACTGAAGATCATGCGCGGCGCCGACACGTTCACCGAGAGTCTGTTTTCCCTGCGAAAGCTGGACGACTTCGTCCCGAAGTCGCATCCGTTGCGGTCGATCCGCGTGATGGCGAACGAAGCGCTGGCGAAGATGGATCGACTGTTCGCCGGGATGTATGAAGCGCACACGAAGGGCGGGCGGCCGAGCATCGCGCCCGAGAAGTTGCTGCGAGCCATGCTGATCCAGATCCTCTACAGCGTCCGCTCGGAGCGGCAACTGATGGAGCAGGTTCAATATAACCTGCTTTTTCGCTGGTTCATCGGCCTGGCAATGGATGACGAGGTGTGGGTGCCCACGGTCTTCACGAAGAATCGCGAGCGATTGATCAAGCACCATGCAATCGTCGAATTCTTCAACGAAGTGGTGGCGCTCGCCGAGAAGAAGGATCTGCTCTCGGGCGAGCACTTCAGCGTGGACGGCACACTGATCCAGGCGTGGGCGGGGCACAAGAGCTTCGTGCGCAAGGACGGTGACGATCAGGACAACGACAGTGGCAGCGCAGGCGACTTCAAAGGCAGCAAGCGCAGCAACGAGACGCATCAGTCCAAGACTGATCCTGATGCGCGGCTCTATCGCAAAGGCAAGACGGCCAGCGAATTGCGGTACATGGGCCATACGCTGACCGATAACCGGCATGGCTTGGTGGTCAACGCGCGTGTCACATACGCTGATGGGCATGCCGAGCGTGAAGCGGCCAAGATCATGATCAACGACGCGCGGCAAGCAGTACAGGATGCGAGCGCAGAGATCACGCTAGGTGCTGACAAGGGTTACGACGCACAGGAATTCATCGAGGCCTGCCAGGAGATGAAGGTCACACCGCACGTCGCGCAAAATACCTCGGGACGGCGTTCGGCGGTGGCTGACTCGATTGCCTCGAGCGTGGGCTACGCCATATCTCAGCAAAAGCGCAAGCTGATCGAACAAGGCTTCGGCTGGGCGAAGACCGTGGGGCGCATGCGCCAGGCGATGGTGCGCGGGTTGAAGAAGGTGGATCAGATGTTCGTGTTGAACATGGCCGCCTACAACCTCGTGCGCCTGCGATCCTTGACACAAGTCCGTCCGTCGTGACGGTAAACGCGAAAATGAAACCAGAAATTCGGCTCAAACCGCTCAAAAAGGACGTTGAATTGCATTGGGCTTGCACAATGCGAAAA
>NZ_FCOI02000108.1 GCF_001544795.2 Caballeronia temeraria
GCGCACTTAGGTACCAGGTATTCGCTCACGGCACTCATGATCGGTTCGCGCATCGATAACGGCTCGAGCGGCGCTGCCCCGACCCGGAGCAGCGCCGCCGGTCTTACACCTCGGTGGCCTTTCCGGCGCCGAGATCCGCGCCGGTGGTCGGCTCGGCCGACGGGTCCGAAGCCGTGCGCGATGCCATCGCCTGAAGCACCTCGACGTCGCGTTCAGTCACGGTCACCGTGGCCGTTCCGTCGCCGCCATCCACAGCAGGTTGCGGGTCTTCGACGAACTGCCAGTCGCCGCCCTCGTTCCACGGCCCGCGCGCGTCATTGCCCTTCGACATGTTGAAGTAGACGCTCGTGAACTCTGGCTCGCCGGGCAACTTACCTTGCGGGAAGTTCGGCTGAATCGAGTGAAGCGCCTTTTCAAACGACTTCTGATGTGCGATTTCGCGCGTCATCAAAAAGCCCAGCGCTTCCTTGATGCCCGGATCGTCCGTCACGTTGATAAGACGTTCATAGACGATCTTCGCGCGCGCCTCCGCGGCGATGTTCGAGCGCAGGTCGGCTGTCGGTTCGCCGATGGTGTCGATATAAGCAGCCGTCCACGGCACGCCTGCGGAGTTGGTGAGGGCAGGGCCGCCGCCATAGAGCAGCGCGGTGGTGTGCGAATCGTTGCCGCCGCCCGTGAGCGACCGATACAACTCGGCCTCCGATTCCACTGCTTCCGCGAGCTGGCCCTTTGCACTCTTGTTCAGCATCGCGACGATCGAGCCGATTACTTCGAGATGACTGAGTTCTTCGGTGGCGATATCGAACAGCAGGTCTTTGCGGCCCGGATCGTCTTCGCCGACAGCTTGCGTGAAGTACCGGCACGCGGCCGCCAGTTCGCCCTGCGGCCCGCCGAACTGCTCGAGCATCAGATTGGCGAGGCCCGGATTGGGCGCGCTTACGCGCACGGTGTATTGCAGACGCTTGTTATGCACGAACATTTGCACGACTCCTTTTAGGGCGCACGAAACCCTTCACGGTCTCGGCGCGAATCATCAAGGTTGAACGGTTTCGCTCGCAGCGACCAAGAGGACGTCGAAGCGTCGCTTACGGTCGTGATGCTGCAAGCCTCAGCGCGAAGGCACCGCACTGGCGTATCGCGGGGGAAGCCGCGTCGTGGAATGAAAAGGCCGCCTGTCCGGATCGAGTCCGCGACATCGGC
>NZ_FCOI02000109.1 GCF_001544795.2 Caballeronia temeraria
AAATGACTGACGTAGTGATCGTATCGGCCGCGCGTACGGCGGTAGGCAAATTCGGCGGCTCGCTCGCGAAGATCGCGGCGCCGGAACTGGGCGCGACGGTAATCAAGGCCGTGCTGGAGCGCGCCGGCGTGAAGCCGGATCAGGTGAGCGAAGTGATCCTGGGCCAGGTGCTCGCGGCAGGCTCGGGCCAGAACCCGGCGCGCCAGTCGCTGATCAAGGCCGGTCTGCCCGACATGGTTCCCGGCATGACGATCAACAAGGTCTGCGGCTCGGGCCTCAAAGCGGTGATGCTGGCGGCGAACGCGATCATCGCGGGCGATGCGGAGATCGTCATCGCGGGCGGTCAGGAAAACATGAGCGCGGCACCGCACGTGCTGCCGGGCTCGCGCGACGGTTTCCGCATGGGCGATGCAAAGCTCATCGACACGATGATCGTCGATGGCCTCTGGGACGTCTATAACAACTACCACATGGGCACGACGGCAGAGAACGTCGCGAAAGAATTCGGCATCACGCGCGAGCAGCAGGACGCGTTCGCGGCGCTGTCGCAGAACAAGGCCGAAGCTGCGCAAAAGGCCGGCCGCTTCAACGATGAAATCGTGCCGGTCTCGATTCCGCAACGTAAAGGCGAGCCGCTGCAATTCAACACCGACGAATTCGTGCGTCACGGCGTCACAGCCGACGCCCTCGCGGGCCTGAAGCCGGCGTTCTCGAAAGAAGGCACGGTGACGGCGGCGAACGCATCGGGCATCAACGACGGCGCGGCGGCAGTGGTTGTGATGTCGGCGAAGAAGGCCGAAGCGCTCGGCTTGACGCCGCTCGCGCGCATCAAGGCGTACGCGAACGCGGGCGTCGATCCGAAGATCATGGGCATGGGCCCGGTGCCGGCCTCGAAGCGCTGTCTGGAGCGCGCGGGCTGGAGCGTGAACGATCTCGATCTGATGGAAATCAACGAGGCATTCGCGGCGCAGGCGCTGGCAGTGCACAAGCAGATGGGCTGGGATCAGTCGAAGATCAACGTGAACGGCGGCGCAATTGCGATCGGTCACCCGATCGGCGCATCGGGCTGCCGGATTCTCGTCACGCTGCTGCACGAAATGCAGAAGCGCGACGCGAAGAAGGGTCTGGCGTCGCTGTGTATCGGCGGCGGCATGGGTGTCGCGCTGGCGGTGGAACGTCCGTAA
>NZ_FCOI02000110.1 GCF_001544795.2 Caballeronia temeraria
CCCAGCTGTCCACGTGGACAGGTAGCATCAGAGAATCACTCGTCCATTGCTAGGGCGTCCCTGAAGGACCGCATACAATCAACAAACGAGGAAGGAGCATCCGAATGACAGTAACCGTCTATGTGAAGGGCATCGTTGCCGGCTATCCCGAGCTTCCCCCCGCGTTCCGGGATGCACTTGAAAAGATCTTCACTCCGAACGTCAACCGTGTTCACAGCCGTACCCGTGTCAGCAATAAGCCGATATCCGTCGGGAGACAGGAGCCCCGACTGCAAAAGCTTTCCCGTTCGTTTGTTGAGCTTCGCCAGATCGGCTACGCAATACAAACACCGTATGCGCTCAAGGAAAAGCACATAGAAGGTCTGGTGGCACTATGGCACAAGGACGGCCAGTGTCTCGGGACCATCGAGAACAAGTTGACGTACTTCCGCGCGTTCTCGAACTGGATCAATAAGCGGAACCCGGTCAAAAAGATGTCGGAGTACATTGATCCAGCCACGCACGACTTTCGGCGCACGTCTGTGGCGACCGAGGACAAGTCATGGGAAGGCAAGGGCATCGATGCCGTTTCCATTATCGAAGAAATCGCGAAGACCGAGCCCGTGGTCGCGGTGCAAATGAAGCTTCAGGCAGCCTTCGGTCTACGGGTCGAAGAGAGTCTTCTGTTGAGGCCTAAAGATGCAGTCCGTAGAGACGGAAAGCTCAGCGTCGTCCACGGCACAAAGGGCGGTCGCGCGCGCGTGGTGCCGATGGAGTTCAAGACTGATGTCCTACTTGAGGCTGCTCAACACACGAATCGGTCCACTGGCTCGACTATCCCCGACGGCTATACCAAGACTCAGTGGAAGGACCATTTCTATACCGTTCTAAAACGCCACGGTGTGACGAAGTCTGGCTTGGGCGTTACGTGCCACGGCCTGAGGCATCAGTTCTTGCAGCAAATGTTCGAAAGGTATAGGACGCGGTTCTGGTGCAAATAGGTAAACCGGTTGAGAGGTTTCCTATAGGCAGGATACCTTATCGAGCGGACAGGACAGCATTCCATACGGCGGGCGCATCGACACCCTTGAGACCGAGCTTCGAGAGATCGAGCCTGTCCGATTTTTAGTGTGCCGAGGTCATGAGACGATAACGGGAATAACGTCCTATGACCGAAGCAACCGTGACAAAGAAGAACAAG
>NZ_FCOI02000111.1 GCF_001544795.2 Caballeronia temeraria
TCAGCGCGCGGTTTGCGTCGGTATCGTCCAGCAGATACAGCACGCGGTCGTACTGCACGGTGAGCGTCTTGGTGACCCGTCGCGCTTCGCGCCACGTCAGCGCCCGTTCCAGACTCTCGTCGGTGCGCAGCGAACGATGCGCGTCATAGTCGCTTCGCGGTGGCTTGGCAAAGCGCGCGTTGTAGTCGGCCATGAAACAGGGCGCATACGCGTTGGCTTGCTCCAGCGTGCTGATGCCGCGCAGGCGTAACTCCTTGACCAGACGATCCTGCAAGGTCAGATGCGCGCGTTCCACGCGCCCCTTGGCCGGGCTCGAGTTGGCGCAGAAGGTGTCGATGTTCAACTCGAACATCGCGCGACCGAATTGCGTGATGCTGTGGCCCGTCTTGCCTGCGGTTGCGTTGCGAAACACCGTGGCCTTGTCGCTGTAGAATGCGCCTGGCTTACCGTAGCGCTCGATGTAGGCACGCGTGGCCTCAAAATAGCTGAAGGTCGACTCGCTGCGCGTGAAATGCAGCAGCATCAGCCGGCTGGTGGCGTCGTCGACGTACACCAGCAGCGTGCATTGCGGCGCACGCTCCTCGAACCAGCGATGCTCGCAGCCGTCGATCTGGATCAACTCACCCAGACACGAACGCCGGGCGCGCGGCTGATAGACCTTCGGTGGGCGTTGCCGGCGTGGCACCCACAGACCCGCGTCCGTCATCAGATGCCGCACCGTTTCCTTGGCCAGCCGGATGCCGTGGCATTCCTCGAGCTTCTCGCGCGCCAAAGTCGGGCCGAAGTCGGCGTAGCGCTCTCGGATAATACTCACGGCGCGCCGCGCCAAGGCATCGTCGAGCTTGCGATTGCCCGGTCGGCCGCGCTTGCCCGACGCCACGCCTTGCACTCCGTGCTCACGATAGCGCACCACCAGCCGCTCGATCTGGCGTACCGACAGGCCCAAGCGCTCAGCCGCGCGTCCGGGCTTCAAACCCGTCTGGACTACCGCCTCGATAACCTTCAGTTTGTCCCATTCGCGCATGGTCAAGCTCACAGGTGGGTTCGGTGACATGACTGGGCCCCCGCTGGACGATCAGCTGCCAGCTTGCCACCGGTTAAAACCCGACATCTGTAAATAGCCAGAACACGACATTAGGATATTGCCGCTACA
>NZ_FCOI02000112.1 GCF_001544795.2 Caballeronia temeraria
GGCGGTTTCAAACCGAAGTGCAACGGGGGTTAATGTTTAGTTCTTTGAGGTTGGCTCGCTGAGGCAAGTGTTGCAGCGAAGACCTCGAATGGCGAATGGAACGCGTGGGTTGCGCGCGGCCGACTGTTCAGACTGTCGGCGATGGCATCGAGTTCGTCCTGAGTGTAGACCGAGAGGTCGGTGCCCTTAGGCAAATATTGACGGAGCAATCCGTTGGTGTTTTCGCAGGTCCCGCGCTGCCAGGGGCTATGTGGGTCGCAGAAGTACACGCGCACGCCAGTGGCTGCTGTGAGTTCTTGATGCCGCGACATTTCTTTTCCCTGGTCGTAGGTAAAACTTTGTCGCAGCGGTGCTGCAATCGAGTTGAGTTTGGCAGAGAAGCCCGCCAGCGCTGAAGCGGCGGTGGCGTCTTCCATCTTGGCGAGCAGCACCAGACGGCTGGTCCGTTCGACCAAGACGCCGACAGACGATTGATTTCCGGCGCCCTTGATAAAGTCTCCTTCCCAATGACCAGGCAGCAGGCGGTCCTCGATTTCGGGCGGGCGCACGTGAATACTCACCATGTCGGGAATCTGCCCGCGCCGGTCGGTGCCGCGCATGCGGGACATACGGGTGCTGTGGCCGTGGCGCAGGCAGGCAATCAACTGGCGGCGCAATTCGCCGCGCGGCTGAGCGTAGATGGCCGTGTAGATGGTCTCGTGCGAAACGTGCTGGGTCGGGTCGGTCGGATACATGCGCTTCAGTGTGCCCGATATCTGCTGGGGTGACCATTTCCACTCGAGCAGGGTGAGGACGATGCGCCAGCACACCCCATGCGGGCAGAGCTTTGTAGGACGACGACCCGCACTGCGACGCGCGGCGCTGAGCGCTTCTGCAGGTACGGACGCGTAGCCAGCAGGAGAACCATTTCGCTTCAGTTCACGGCTTACGGTGGCTGGCGAGCGGCCGAGTATCCGGGCCATGGCCCGGATACTCGAACCCTGCAAATGCAGGCTGGCAATGGTCAGGCGCTCTTCGGCTTGAAGCTGTTGATACTGAGTTCTTTCGTGCATCGCAACACCTTATACGAAACAGGTGTTGCACGTCAGATTTGAGGCCGCC
>NZ_FCOI02000113.1 GCF_001544795.2 Caballeronia temeraria
CGCAGGGCGTTGACATCGATCTCCGACATCAACGTGACGTATGCGACCAGTTGCTGATCCTGCGTCTCTTCATGTCGCGCCCGCGCGATGACCACGGCTTCGCGCACGGCCGGATGATTGACGAGCTGCGCCTCGATCTCGCCAAGCTCGATACGGAAGCCACGAATCTTGACCTGATGATCGTTGCGGCCGAGGAACTCGATGTTGCCGTCGGTGCGATAACGGGCGAGGTCGCCCGTGCGATACATGCGCGTGCCGGGAACGAAGGGATCATCGAGGAAACGCTCGGCAGTGAGTTCGGGCCGGTTCAGATAGCCGCGCGCGACGCCTTCGCCACCGATGTAAAGCTCACCCACCGTACCAAGCGGCACGTGCTGGCGTTGCGCATCGAGCAGATAAATGCGGGTATTGGCGATCGGCTTGCCGATGGTCTCCGTCAAACGATCGTCCCTGTGCATTTGAATCCATGTCGAGTACGTCGTCGTCTCGGATGGGCCGTACAGATTGCACAGCCGATCGATCGCGGTCTCGGCGAAGATGCGCTTCATCAGCGTGAGCTTCAACGGTTCGCCGGCGAGGTTGATCGTCCGGATCGATGCCAGCGATGCGCCCGCATCCAGCAGTGAAGTGATGGCCGATGGCACCGTATTGAGCAAGCTGACATCGTGCGGATTTCTGATGAGCGCAAGAACGTTGTCGACCAGATGAACCGTTCCGCCCGTCGTCAGAGGAGCGAAGCACTCATAGATCGAGAGATCGAAATTGAGCGAGGTTCCGAAAAGGGTCTGCGAGAGCTCGTCTGGCGTGAATGCTTCATGACTCCAGGTCAGGAAGTTCACGGCGTTCCGATGTTCGATCGCAACGCCCTTGGGCTTGCCTGTCGAACCCGAGGTGTAGATCACGTAAGCAAGGTTATGCGGCGCGACATCGGTATGCGGATTATCTTGCGAGAGCGCGTGGTCGAGCGATGCATCGAGTACGGTCAGCGTTCCAGTGTCGCCCAGCGCTTCACGACCGGCGGCGTCGGCGAGCAGCAGTCGTGGAGTGGCATCGGT
>NZ_FCOI02000114.1 GCF_001544795.2 Caballeronia temeraria
AAGTCGTCCAGCTTTCGCAGGGAAAACAGACTCTCGGTGAACGTGTCGGCGCCGCGCATGATCTTCAGTGGGCAAGTGAGGGGCCTAATATCAACGCATCAGGGCACTTCCACGATGACATGACCCTCGGTACTTCAGCAACCTGCTAGACCCGTACTCACCGCCCGTAACCACGGCGACCTCGCCTGCCAGCGATCGTGCTGACATCGCATATTCTTTGTTACAAGAGTAACGCTACCGATGTAGCGATGATTACGCCTGCGTCTGCACGACGGTCATTTTGGAGAGGTCGATGAAATCCTTGATTCTGTCGCCGAGAGCCAAATGCTTGGGCTCGTGCATGTAGCGCTCCCAATCTGCCTGCGAATCGAATTCAGCGATCAGGACGATCGCACGGATTCCCGACCAGTCGAGAGTCTGTTCGACAGAGAAAGCACGGATCCACGGGACGAGCGTTGGCAACTCGTTCAAGGTATCGACCACGCCAGACAAGCTGCCTTCAGTGCAGTCCGGGAACGTCGGACCAATGAAAATATGTCGTAACATGCTGGTGTTCCTTAGCTATTTTTTAAGGTAGACATATCGATGGTGAAGCGGTATTTCACGTCGCTTTTTTCCAGACGCTCGAACGCTTCGTTGATCTGTTGAATACCGACGACTTCAACGTCCGACACGATGTTGTGCTCTCCGCAGAAATCGAGCATTTCCTGAGTCTCCGCGATTCCCCCGATCAGCGACCCCGAGATACTGCGGCCGCCGAAAATCAGGCTGTACGCCGACACATCGATTTTCTCGGCCGATGCGCCGACCAAGGTCAGGTTGCCTTCCGGGCGAAGCAGTTTCAGGTACTCGTTCAGGTCGTGCGGGGCCGATACCGTGTCAAGGATGAAGTCGAACGTGTCCACGTGTGCCTTCATTTCTTCCGGATTGCGCGACACCACTACCTCGTGGGCGCCAACGCGCAGCGCGTCCTGCTTCTTCTTAGACGATGTCGT
>NZ_FCOI02000115.1 GCF_001544795.2 Caballeronia temeraria
ACGATGACGCAACTTCATCTCGGCTTGGACCTCTCAACCAAACGCACGCGTAAGCGGGAGTTTCTGGACGAGATGAGACGAGTGGTGCCATGGTCAAGGCTGATCGCATTGATCGAGCCACATTATCCGAAGGGGAAAACCGGTCGCCCGCCATTTCCGGTGGCGACAATGTTACAGATTCACTTCCTCCAACAATGGTTCGGTCTGTCGGATCCAGCGATGGAAGAAGCCCTCTATGATGTCCCGTTGTATCGTGAATTCGCAGGCCTTGATGGAGGGATGACCCGTCTTCCGGACGAAACGACTATCTTGCGGTTCCGGCACCTGCTCGAAACGCACGGCATCGCTGCGCAGATTCTTGCGGTCGTCAATGAAATATTGAACGAAAAGGGGTTGATGCTTAGGGCAGGTTCGGCTGTCGATGCTACGTTGATCGCAGCGCCTAGTTCGACCAAGAACGGCTCTGGCACACGTGACCCGGAAATGCAGTCGACGCAGAAAGGCAGGAATTGGTACTTCGGCATGAAGGCGCATATAGGCGTGGACGCAGAATCAGGCCTCGTTCACACGGTTATCGGCACGGCGGCAAACGAGCACGACATCAATGTGGCCCTTGCGCTGTTGCACGGTGAAGAAACGGATGTTTACGCTGACGCCGGATACCGGGGCATCGAAAAACGTCAGCAATCGCGCTCGGCCCGATGGCATGTCGCGATGCGGCCCAGCAAGCGAAGGAAACTGAATTTGAAGGACCCTCTCGATGCAATATACGACAAGATCGAACGACTGAAGGCCGGCATTCGTGCAAAGGTCGAACATCCGTTTCGAATTCTCAAGCGACAGTTTGGTTATTTGAAGACGAGATACCGGGGGCTGGCGAAAAACACGGCTCAGATCACCACATTATTTGCGCTGGGCAATTTATGGATGATGCGCAAGGCGCTACGCAAAGCGTAAAGGACACTGCAG
>NZ_FCOI02000116.1 GCF_001544795.2 Caballeronia temeraria
GCCGGCTGCCGGGTTTCGACGACCACGTCATCAGCATGTATGCGCGCGGCATGAGCGTGCGCGAGATTCAAGGCCATCTGCTGGAGTTGTACGGGCTGCAGGTGTCGCCCGATCTGATTTCGACGGTCACCGACGAGGTGCTGGCTGAGGTCGAGCAGTGGCAGCAACGCCCGCTCGAGGCGATGTATCCGATCGTGTACTTTGACGCGCTGCGACTGAAGATCCGCGACGAAGGCACCGTCAAGAACAAGGCTGTCTATCTGGCGCTGCATCCGCGCCGACGGTCGCAAGGAAGTGCTAGGACTGTGGATCGAGCAATCCGAGGGCGCCAAGTTCTGGTTGAAGGTTTTCAACGAACTGAAGAACCGCGGCTTGAACGACATTCTGATCGCGGTGGTCGACGGGTTGCGCGGCTTCCCTGAAGCGATTGAGGCGGTCTATCCGGCCGCCCAGATCCAGACCTGCATCGTGCATCTGATCCGCAATTCGCTGAATCTGGCGAGCTGGAAGGACCGCAAGCCGCTGGCGGCCGCGATCAAGCCAATCTACCAGGCGGCCACCGCCGAGGCGGCCGCAGCGGCGCTCGAGGCCTTTGCAAGCAGCGAGTGGGGCCGCAAATTCCCGACCGTGGCAGCGATGTGGCAGCGCCAATGGGAACAGGTGATTCCCTTCTTCGCCTATCCGCCCGAGGTGCGTCGAATCGTATATACGACAAACGCCATCGAGAGCATGCACATGCAGTTGCGCAAGATCGTCAAGAATCGCGGCCACTTCCCGAGCGACGAAGCTGCCAGCAAACTGCTGTATCTGGCCTTGCGCAACATCGAGAAGGACTGGAAGATGCCGCCTATAACCTGGCGGCAAGCAGTCAATCAGTTCGCCATTATGTTCGGCGAGCGCTTCACCTCCGCCATCAGCTGAGATTTTTTAATCGACCTCAGCACACAAGATTTCTGACACGTCCGA
>NZ_FCOI02000117.1 GCF_001544795.2 Caballeronia temeraria
CTCCGTCATGAAGCGTCCATCGGGTGCTTTTGCGTTCTTCTGGCGGCGGGTGTTGCCATCGAGTCCGCCATCGATTGCCCACTCGGCAAACATGGTCGGACTCGGCTCGAACTCGCGCGGTTGCCAATTGGGCGTGAGAACGTCTTCGTCCGAGTAGTACTCGATCAACCCGCCAGCCGGGTTATCGAAGTACCAGAAGTACGCAGCCGAGATCGGATGACGACCGGGACCCAGCTTGGTGCTCCAGCCGCAGCGACTTACATGCAAGCCCCCGCCAAAAACCTCGTGGATGTCGCGCACCGTGAACGCGACGTGATTAAGCCCCGGCTTGCCATTCGGCAATTGCAGCATGAACAGGTCGTGGTGCCCACCGTGGGGCGCACATCGCATGAACGTTCCGCGCCCCGGATATCGGTCGGAAACTTCAAATCCAAGCAGTTCGTGGTAGAACTTTTCCTGCTCAGCCAATCGGTTCGTAAATAACACGACGTGTCCAACCTCGATGGGCTCCGCGTGATCGTAGATCACCCCCGGGGTGTCGATACGCGTCGCATTGCCCCATGTGTTCGAGGTCGAAGCCTTGATGTCCACCTCGCGTCTGCGTGTCACCTCAATGCGGATGGCCATTCCAGTCGGATCAATGCATCCGATGGCATCGTCCGATTCGAAGTGCGCCGGCTGACCTTCAAAACGACCCCTTAACGCATCGAGTTCTTCCCGGCTGCCCACGCCCCACGTCACCTCCCGCAACGTCGAGCCTTCCTCGAACGCGGGCGGCAGCGACGGGTCATTCGCATCCACCGCAATGACCGTGCAACCGTTGAGCGTTTCAAAGCGTACCTGTCGCTCATCGTGAGACACTTCCTTCAAGCCCCAGTCCTTGAAGAAGGACCTGCATGTCGCCAGATCAGTCACGCCGTACTTGATTTGCTCTATGCCTAAAATCGTCATGCCAATGCTCCT
>NZ_FCOI02000118.1 GCF_001544795.2 Caballeronia temeraria
ACGATCTTGCCGCGCGCCTTGCCGCTCTCGAGCAAGGCATGGGCGCGGCGCAGATTGGCCGCGTTGATGGTGCCAAAATGGTCCGCCAACGTCGTGCGCAGCACGCCGGCGTCGACCAGCTCGGCGACCCGGACCAAAATATGGTGTTGTTCGATCATGTCCGCGGTCTGGTACATCGAGCGGGTGTACATCAATTCCCAGTGCAGCGAGATGCTCTTGGGCTTCAGGATCGGCACGTCGAGCGATTGGGGGTCGTCGATCAGCCCAAGCTTGCCCTGCGGCGCCAGCATCTCGGCGATTCCAACCAGGTGCTTGTCGGTATGGGTCAGGCTCGCCACGTAATCTACCGCGTCAATGCCAAGGCCGCGCAGCTGCGCCGGCATCGGCTTCGTGTGGTCGATCACATGGTGTGCACCGAGCTCGCGCACCCACTCCTGTGTTTCCGGCCGCGACGCGGTGGCCACCACGGTCAGGCCGGTCAGCTGGCGCGCCAACTGGATCAGTATGGAGCCGACGCCGCCGGCGCCGCCAATGACGAGCAGCATTCCGATCGGGTCTTTTCCTTCGCGCACTTGCAAACGGTCGAACAGCAACTCCCACGCCGTGATCGAGGTCAGCGGCAGCGCGGCTGCTTCTTCGAAGCCGAGGCTCTTCGGCATCGGGCCGACGATGCGCTCGTCGACCAGGTGCAGCTCGCTGTTGGTGCCCGCCCGTAACAAAGAACCGGCGTACATGACGCGATCGCCGGGCTTGAAAAGGGTTACTTTGTCGCCCACCGCGCGCACCACGCCGGACGCATCCCAGCCCAGCACCTTTGGTACCACTGGGGGCGGCAGCACGCCGCCACGGATCTTGGTATCGAC
>NZ_FCOI02000119.1 GCF_001544795.2 Caballeronia temeraria
CGCGAGGCCCGGCAAAGCGGTGCACCGGACGGCGTCGTACTGGCCGATGCAGGATACGGAAACGACACTGCGTTTCGCGATGCCCTCAGCGAAATCGGCTTGCAATATGCGGTGGGTATCCAATCGAGCACCCGTGTGTGGGCGCCGGGCACTGCGCCGCTGCCCGCCGCGCCATCCGGCAGCAAGCCTGGCCGACCGAGAAGTCTGCAGCGCCGTGTACCGGGGCATGAACCGGCATCGGTCAAGGAGTTGTCCGTCGGGCTTGACGCTTCCCGCTATCGTACGGTTTCGTGGCGTGAAGGCACGCGCGCTACGCTCAGTTCGCGATTCGCAGCGGTGCGTGTGCGCGCCTCACACCGCGATTACTGGCGGCCCACACCGCGCGACGAGGAATGGCTGCTGGTTGAATGGCCCGATGGCGAGCCCGAGCCAATCAAATACTGGCTCTCGACGCTGGCCGCAGGCACGCCTGTGGACCGCCTCGTTCAGGTTGCAAAAATGCGTTGGCGCATCGAGCATGATTACCAGGACCTGAAGCAGGAATTTGGCCTCGGGCACTTTGAGGGGCGCGGTTGGCGCGGGTTTCATCACCATGCATCGCTTTGCATTGCCGCGTACGGCTTCCTCGTTGCTCAGCGCCTCATTCAGGGACGCAGTAAAAAAAACGCTGCGATCCGCGACACATCTGGCTTACCCTCGGACTACGTGCCACGCGGCTCCCCAGCGCGCGCAACGCCACGTGGCTGACTCGATCGCCACGCTGCGCTGGTGTATCGCTGCGCACGTCGCTAAACGGCTCCAGCAATGCCCATTCTGCAGTTCTGCGTCAACACATTCTATGACACAGTAAGACTAG
>NZ_FCOI02000120.1 GCF_001544795.2 Caballeronia temeraria
GATTTGGTGTCTATTCGATTGATAGTGAGCGGCCTATAGTTTCCTCCATGCCCCGCCATCAACCGGGACCCAAGGAGCCAGACGATGTACACTGCCAAAGCATACGGTGCGACAAGCGCAACTGCCCCGCTAACCCCCCTCAAGATTCAGCGTCGGGATCCTAAAGAGAACGACGTCCAGATCGACATCCTGTACTGCGGCATCTGCCACTCGGACATCCATCATGTGCGCGATGAGTTCGGCAGTTCTATGCCAACGGTCTACCCGATCGTGCCTGGCCACGAGATTGTAGGTCGCGTGACTTCGATCGGAGCCGGCGTCACCAAACATAGCATCGGCGATATAGTTGCCGTCGGTTGCCTGGTCGATGCAGAGCCGACCTGCCCGCACTGCCGAGCAAACCGCGAGCAGTATTCGCCGACCAAGGTTTTAACCTATAACTCGCCCGACAGGCATGGGACTGCGCCGGTTACGTATGGGGGTTACTCGGACATCATTGTCGTTGACGAGCGTTTCGTACTGCGTGTTCCGAAGAATCTTCACTTGGCCGGTGTCGCCCCCTTGGTTTGCGCGGGAATTACCTCCTATTCGCCGATCCGAAGATGGAAAGTTGGGCCGGGACAGAAAGTCGGCATCGTCGGCCTGGGCGGACTTGGGCACATGGGTGTGAAATTTGCCCGCGCACTCGGCGCACACGTGGTTCTCTTTACGACATCGTCTAAGAAGAAGCAGGACGCGCTGCGCGTTGGCGCCCACGAGGTAGTGGTGTCGCGCAATCCGGAAGA
>NZ_FCOI02000121.1 GCF_001544795.2 Caballeronia temeraria
TACGGGGTACGGTGCTTCGCCATAATGGGCACCTCCTGAACAAAAGGATAGATGTCCACGAAAGCGGGTCAACTCCACTTCGCCTGGTATAGGGCTGTGTCCGCCAGCCCCAACAGAGCAGGCGCCGACTCGGGCGGATCTGGGAACGTGCTAGCCAAGCCGACCGAGACGGTGACGGATGCCCTGCCGGGTGATGCGGATCGGATCCCAAGTTTCTCGACAGCGGATCTTAGCGACTGCGCGATGCGCAGTCCCGCCGCCGGTTCACACGCCGGAAGGACCACCACGAACTCTTCGCCATCGTAGCGCGCGACGAAATCGCCCTGCCGCCGCAGGGTGCCTGATAGTGCCCCTGCGGCTTGCTTCAGGCAGTCGTCGCCGGCCATATGTCCGAACGTGTCGTTGTACTGCTTGAAATGGTCGACGTCGATCAGCAGCACGCAAAACGACTGATTTCGGCCCCGATCCAATGAAAAGTCACGCGCGAACCGGTCGTCGAAGTAGGCACGGTTGAAAACGCCGGTGAGGCCGCCTCGTGCCGAGGTCTCGACGAGTTCCGGGTGCGTCTCGGACATTCGCCGGTACAGGCCCGTGGTCTCGTAGATGAGCATCGAGGATGCACACCGGTCGTGGCGGTCAGATGGCGCCGTACGGCGACGACCTGCAGGGGAATTCGGAAACCCGAAAGGGTCTGGGGCAGGCCGTCCGGGAGCGCGCTTACCTGCTCTGGGAGAAGGAAGGACGCCCTGAAGGGCGTGCCGAAGAATTCTGGC
>NZ_FCOI02000122.1 GCF_001544795.2 Caballeronia temeraria
GGCAATCTCGAGTTCCTCGGACGCAACGATCATCAGGTCAAGATTCGCGGCTTCCGTATCGAGCTTGGCGAGATCGAGGCGCAGCTTGCGAGTCATCTGGCGGTGCGTGAAGCCGTGGTCATCGCGCGGGCAAGGCAGCAAGACGATCAGCAACTCGTCGCGTATGTCACGCTTGCAGCGGAAATCGATGCGAGCGCCTTGCGCGACCATTTGAGTTCGCGTCTGCCGGACTATATGGTGCCATCGGCATTCGTCGTGCTCGATGCGCTGCCGCTTACGCCCAACGGCAAGCTTGATCGGCGTGCATTGCCCGATCCGCAATGGCAGGATCTTGCGGCTTATGTCGCGCCGCGTTCATCGCTCGAAGCGTCGCTTGCGCAATGCTTTGCCGATGTGCTCGGGCTCGAACGCGTGAGTGTGTTCGATAACTTCTTCGCGCTCGGTGGGCATTCGCTGCTCGCTACGCAACTCGTTTCGCGTTTGCGTGAGGCACGTTCGATTGAAGTGCCTCTGCGTGCACTGTTCGATGCGCCTACTGTTGCATCGCTTGCCGAAGCGCTCTCTTCTTCTGGCGATGCCAGTGCGCTGCCGCCTTTGCAAGCGTCGGCGCGTCCCGCGCATCTGCCGTTGTCGTTCGCTCAAGAACGTCTGTGGTTCCTCGAACAACTGAATCCCGGACAATCGACGTATCACATTCCGATCGCTTTGCGCTTAAACGG
>NZ_FCOI02000123.1 GCF_001544795.2 Caballeronia temeraria
GCTTCGACGAGCTTTTCAAACGGCAAATCCTGATGCGCATACGCGGCAAGCGTCCTATCACGGACTTGCGCGAGCAGCGAACGCAGCGAAGGCGAGCCCGAGAGATCGGCGCGTAATACGAGCGTATTAACGAACAGACCGATGAGCGGTTCGATTTGCGCATGCGTACGGTTGGCGATGGGCGAGCCTACTGCGACATCGGACTGTCCCGACAGGCGTGCGAGCAACGTCTGGAACACGGCGAGCAGCAGCATGAAGGGTGTGACGCCTTCCTGTTGAGCAAGCACGTGCAGACGCTCGGATACCTCAGCACTCAACGCAAAGGGCAACGTCGCGCCGCGGCCGCTGATCTGCGCGGGACGAGGACGATCAGTGGGCAGGTCCAGCGGTGCAAGCTCGGCGAGTTGATTGCGCCAGTATTGCGTCTGACGTTCAAGTTCGGCACCGGCGAGCCAGTCACGCTGCCACAACGTGTAGTCGGCGTACTGCACGGCCAGCGGTGCAAGAGCGATCGGTTCATTACGCAGCGCAGCCGTATAGCACGCGCCGAGTTCACGCACGAGCACGCCGGTGGACCAGCCATCGGAGATGATGTGATGCATCGTGAAGAGCAGGACGTGCTGATCTTCCGC
>NZ_FCOI02000124.1 GCF_001544795.2 Caballeronia temeraria
CGCATCGAAGTCGAAACCGACGACGATTCCATCGGCGGGCACTTTCTGCATTTGCTGCATGGCGTCGCGCCGTCGAAGGCGTGGGTCGATGCGATGCACGTCTCGCTCAATCTCTACGCCGAGCACGAGTTCAACGCATCGACGTTCACGGCGCGCGTGATCGCGGGCACCGGTTCGGACATGTATTCGGCGATCACCGGCGCAATCGGCGCGTTGCGCGGCCCGAAGCACGGCGGCGCGAACGAAGTCGCGTTCGAGATTCAATCGCGTTATCAGACGCCCGATGAAGCAGAAGCGGACATCAAGCGTCGCGTGGAGAACAAGGAAGTCGTGATCGGCTTCGGCCATCCGGTGTACACGATCTCCGATCCGCGCAACAAGGTCATCAAGGAAGTCGCGAAGAATCTGTCGAAAGAAGCGGGCGACACGAAGCTGTTCGATATCGCCGAGCGGCTCGAATCGGTCATGTGGGACGCGAAAAAGATGTTCCCGAACCTCGACTGGTTCAGTGCGGTGTCGTATCACATGATGGGCGTGCCCACGGCCATGTTCACGCCGCTTTTCGTGATCTCGCGCACGTCGGGCTGGGCCGCGCACATCATCGAGCAACG
>NZ_FCOI02000125.1 GCF_001544795.2 Caballeronia temeraria
TTGCGGATGTCGATCACGTCCGGGCCCATCGTGCCCTTGTAGATCGGCATTTCGACGCTCGGCGAGTTGTCGCTGAACGATAGCGTGGCTTTAACATCTGACGGGGTCATAGCACATCCTCAATCGAAGTATGGATACAGGTGTTCGATAATTTGCACGACGGAAGCTGCGCGGCAAAACTGTCTTATCGGCCTGTGTGCAGTGCAACAGGCCTATTTTGCAAAACTCCGCGAATTCCTGCTGGAATCACACGGTGCGCAGCATTTCCAGCAATCGGGTTACGTCCGGCGTCGCCAGGTCGCCTTCCGGCTCCGTGCGCGCGAGCAGCAAATCCATCAGTTCGTTGTCGCTCAGTTCCAGCAGGCGGGTCAATGCGGCCACGTCGGCGTCACTGAGGTCATGCTCATATCGGCTGAAGAAACGATCGAAGATCAGATCGTTTTCCAGCAGGCCGCGCCTTGCGCGCCAACGAAGGCGCGCGCGGCGAAGGGGATCGGACTGGTGAGATTCGTCCATTTTCAAACCGCCCGGCGCACCATCAATTCCTTGATCTTGCCGATCGCCTTGGTCGGGTTGAGCCCCTTCGGGCACACGT
>NZ_FCOI02000126.1 GCF_001544795.2 Caballeronia temeraria
TGACCGGTTCGTGATCAAACCGCGCGACGTTCGGCGCTGCGGTTTGCATGACGCCGTTCACATCGAAGTACGTCGCATTCGATGCGCGCGAAAACGTCCAGCCCGCCGGCACGCCTGGCGCTTTCGTGAAATCGAGACTTAGCGTCGGCGCCAGCGCACACGACGCCCTGCGCCAGATCGAAACATCCAGACCGATCATACGAGCGCGACCAGCGCGCCGGCCGTCGTGCCGCTCGCCTTGATCTGGATCGGGCGGATCGGCAGCAGCTCGCCGGCATAGCACGCCGCGAACACGACCACGGAGTTGTCCGGTGCGACCGCGACCACATCCCCGGCTTTGCCCACGCGCACCGCGCGCGGGCGCTGTGCAAGGCGCGCGCTGTCGCTGGGCGTGATCGCGTAGAAGAACTCGGCGGGCGAATCGAGTTGCGAAGGCGCCGATGCGTATTCATCGGTCATCGCCGGGCGTGGGATCGGAAGTGTCATGTTTTTACACTCAATGGGTTGTTGTGTTCGTTTCGGGCGTTTGTTGCTGGCGGCGTGGCGGTCAGACGGAACGATGACCCGTAAACGGAAC
>NZ_FCOI02000127.1 GCF_001544795.2 Caballeronia temeraria
TGCGGGGCGGCAGTCACTTTCTTTGCTGCTGCAAAGAAAGTGACCAAAGAAAGCAGCTTTTCAGGCCCGCGGTCACACGTAGTTTGAGTAGTTCTCTCGTCCTCGGCGGCACTCGCCTAAAGAGTGCCCTCGAAGGCACAACCGGGCTTGGATCGCGCACGGTCTGACTAGCTAGTACTTTAAGAATACTGGTTCAGCACGAAAGAGTTCCGGCACTGCGCTCCGCGCTGCCGTTGGGTCGGCAAGGGAAACCAACGGGTGGCAGATGCAGTGAGATGGAAGTATTAGCAAGGAAGCACGCGCGGCCCCATGGACCCATCGGCCGCGCAGCGGGCCGGAGCCATTTGGTGCTGAACCAGCAGGTGAAGCGGCGCGATGTGACAGACCGTGCGCGATCCAAGCCCGGTGATTGTGATGAGGGCACTCTTTAGGCGAGTGCCACCCAGGACGAGAGTACTACCCAACGTGCGTGTGACCGCGGGCCTGAACGAGCTGCTTTCTTTGGTTACTTTCTTTGCAGCAGCAAAGAAAGTGACTGCCGCCCCGCACAGGGGCAGTGCTTATAGACCA
>NZ_FCOI02000128.1 GCF_001544795.2 Caballeronia temeraria
TACGCGACCGATCTGTTCGATGAGATCACCATCACCCGCCTCGGTGCGCGTTTCACGAGCTTGCTCGAACAAGCGCTCGATCAACCCGATGCGCCGCTGCACGCGCTCGAACTCGTGCTGCCCGAAGAACACGCGTTACTCGAACGCTGGAACGACACGGCGGCGGTGTATCCGGAGAATCTGTGCATCCATCAGATCTTCGAGCAACAGGTTCAGCGCACGCCTGATGCGATCGCGCTGGTGTTCGAAGATGAATCGCTGACGTATGCGCAACTCAACGCGCGTGCCAATCAGCTTGCGCATCATCTGATCGCGTTGGGCGTGCGTCCTGAAGATCGCGTGGCGCTGTGCATGGAGCGTGGCATCGGCATGATCATCGCGTTGATGGCGATACTCAAGGCCGGTGGCGCTTATGTGCCGCTCGATCCCGCGTATCCCGGCGAACGCCTGAGTCACATCCTCACCGATGCCACTCCACGACTGCTGCTCGCCGACGCCGCCGGTCGTGAAGCGCTGGGCGACACTGGAACGCTGACCGT
>NZ_FCOI02000129.1 GCF_001544795.2 Caballeronia temeraria
CGCATTGCTGACATACATCACGCGCTCTCCACCTTACTCAACCTTACTCCGAGGGGCGTCGTTCGTGGATCGCGTACAACGAACTGACGTTGGACGTGACCGTGCTCATGCCCGTCGAAAGCGAACTTACATCGGACGTCACGGTACTCAAGCCGGTCGAGAGAGAATCGACGCTGGACGTTACCGTGCTCAGCCCCGTCGAAGCCGAAGCAGAGAGCGAATCGAGACCCGTCGACAGCGAAGTCACACTGGAGGTCACCGTGCTCACATTCGTCGACAGCGAGTTCACGTTGGACGTTACGGTGCTCATACCGGTCGACAGTGAGCTCACATTGGACGTTATGGTGCTCATACCGGTCGACAGCGAACTGACGTTGGACGTTACCGTGCTCATACCGGTTGACAACGAACTGACGTTGGACGTGACCGTGCTCATGCCCGTCGAGAGCGAACTTACATCGGACGTCACGGTACTCAAGCCGGTCGAGAGAGAATCGACGCTGGACGTTACCGTGCTCAGCCC